>NZ_JAUTAJ010000004.1:785000-1985000 GCF_030818485.1 Pseudoroseomonas cervicalis
TGGATCACCTCCTTTCAAGGAAGCATCGCGAGGTGGAGAGGTCTCCTCTCCGGTTGCGAAGCTCCGATAAGATACCGTCTCCAAGATTTCGGCCCCGGTGGATGCCAGGGCCAGACGCCAATACTTGATCCAAGGTCACATCCGGCCGCGCCACATGCGAGAGCATGGAGCGCCGGCCGCGCATCCTTCCCCTGCGGCGAAAGCCGCGGCTTGGCGAAGCGGTTTGCTTGGTTTGGGCCAGTAGCTCAGTTGGTTAGAGCACACGCTTGATAAGCGTGGGGTCGGAGGTTCAAGTCCTCCCTGGCCCATACGGGCCAGCTCTAACGGCTGGTCTGGTCATCCCGTGGGGGCGTAGCTCAGCGGGAGAGCGCCTGCTTTGCAAGCAGGGGGTCGTCGGTTCGAATCCGATCGCCTCCAGGACAAGGATAAGCTTCCGGAAAACCCCATCACGATGAGCAATCATCGGGGTGATCCGCGCTGTTTTACAAGTGAATCTGATTTGGTGATATCGAGTGCCTGGCAAGGCTGACTTCCTTGTCAGGAGTGAGTGTCTCGGTGTTGCGTTGCTGTCCGATTGGACATGCAAGGGCGAGACGCGCTTTCGGGTGCGGCTTGGTCCTGCGTGCGGGCGGTGACGAGATGAGTATGAGAAGGGCGTTCAGTGGATGCCTTGGCACCAAGAGGCGATGAAGGACGTGGCACGCTGCGATAAGCCGCGGGGAGATGCGAGCGATCGTTGATCCGCGGATGTCCGAATGGGGCAACCCCTCCTTAGGGAGATCCCGGCCTGAATACATAGGGTCGGGAGGCGAACCCGGTGAACTGAAACATCTCAGTAGCCGGAGGAAAAGACATCAACAGAGATTCCCCGAGTAGTGGCGAGCGAAAGGGGACCAGGCCAGTGGTCTTTGCAAGTTCAGTCGAACAGTCTGGAAAGTCTGGCCAGAGCGGGTGATAGCCCCGTAGGCGAAAGACTTGCAAAGATCCTTGAGTAGGGCGGGGCACGTGAAACCCTGTCTGAACATAGGGGGACCACCCTCTAAGCCTAAATACTCCTTGGTGACCGATAGTGCACAAGTACCGTGAGGGAAAGGTGAAAAGCACCCCGACAAGGGGAGTGAAAGAGACCTGAAACCGAACGCCTACAAGCAGTCGGAGCTCCCTCGTGGAGTGACGGCGTACCTTTTGTATAATGGGTCCGCGAGTTTCTGTTTGCAGCAAGCTTAAGCCGTTAGGTGTAGGCGCAGCGAAAGCGAGTCCGAACAGGGCGCCGAGTTGCAGGCAGAAGACCCGAAACCGAGTGATCTAGCCATGGCCAGGCTGAAGGTGGGGTAACACCTACTGGAGGGCCGAACCCACGCCTGTTGAAAAAGTCGGGGATGAGCTGTGGCTAGGGGTGAAAGGCCAATCAAACTCGGAAATAGCTGGTTCTCCGCGAAATCTATTGAGGTAGATCGTCAGGCGAACACCGCCGGAGGTAGAGCACCGGAAGGGCTAGGGGGACCCAAAGTCCTACCAAACCCTACCGAACTCCGAATGCCGGTGAGTGCTACCTGGCAGACAGACAGTGGGTGCTAAGGTCCATTGTCGAGAGGGAAACAGCCCAGACCAACAGCTAAGGCCCCCAAATCGTGGCTAAGTGGGAAAGCATGTGAGACGGCCAAAACAACCAGGAGGTTGGCTTAGAAGCAGCCATCCTTTAAAGAAAGCGTAATAGCTCACTGGTCTAATAGCTGTCTTGCGGCGAAAATGTAACGGGGCTCAAGCCACGTGCCGAAGCTTTGGGTGCTCGTAAGAGCGCGGTAGCGGAGCGTTCCGTAAGCCTGCGAAGGTGAACCGTGAGGTTTGCTGGAGGTATCGGAAGTGCGAATGCGGACATGAGTAGCGACAAAGAGGGTGAGAACCCCTCTCGCCGAAAGTCCAAGGGTTCCTGCGCAAGGCCAATCCGCGCAGGGTGAGCCGGCCCCTAAGGCGAGGGCGACAGCCGTAGCCGATGGAAACCAGGTGAATATTCCTGGGCCTGTCAGAAGTGACGAGTGTGAAACGTTGTCTCTCCTTATCGGATTGGAGAGGCTGCCAGATCACTCCAGGAAATAGCTCTGACATATAGACCGTACCCGAAACCGACACAGGTGGACTGGTTGAGTATACCGAGGCGCTTGAGAGAACCATGCTGAAGGAACTAGGCAAATTACTCGCGTAACTTCGGGATAAGCGAGACCCACCATTGGGCAACCAGCGGTGGGTGGCACAGACCAGGGGGTGGCGACTGTTTAGTAAAAACACAGGGCTCTGCGAAATCGAGAGATGACGTATAGGGTCTGACGCCTGCCCGGTGCCGGAAGGTTAAGGGGAGGAGTGCAAGCTCCGAACCGAAGCCCCGGTAAACGGCGGCCGTAACTATAACGGTCCTAAGGTAGCGAAATTCCTTGTCGGGTAAGTTCCGACCTGCACGAATGGCGTAACGACCTCCCCACTGTCTCCAGCATGGGCTCAGCGAAATTGAATTCCCCGTGAAGATGCGGGGTACCCGTGGTCAGACGGAAAGACCCTATGAACCTTTACTGCAACTTCGCAGTGGTGCCAGGAAGGGGCTGTGTAGGATAGGTGGGAGGCTATGAAACCGGGGCGCCAGCTTCGGCGGAGCCATCCTTGAAATACCACCCTGCGCCTTTCTGGCATCTAACTGAGCCCCGTATAGCCGGGGCCAGGACCCTGCGTGGCGGGCAGTTTGACTGGGGCGGTCGCCTCCCAAATGGTAACGGAGGCGCGCGATGGTGGGCTCAAGCCGGTCGGACATCGGCTGTTGAGTGCAAAGGCATAAGCCCGCCTGACTGTGAGCGCGACAGCGCGAACAGAGACGAAAGTCGGCCTTAGTGATCCGGTGGTCCCGCGTGGAAGGGCCATCGCTCAACGGATAAAAGGTACTCTAGGGATAACAGGCTGATCTCCCCCAAGAGTCCACATCGACGGGGAGGTTTGGCACCTCGATGTCGGCTCATCGCATCCCGGGGCTGGAGCAGGTCCCAAGGGTTCGGCTGTTCGCCGATTAAAGCGGTACGTGAGCTGGGTTTAGAACGTCGTGAGACAGTTCGGTCCCTATCTGCCATGGGTGTTGGAGACTTGCGAGGATCTGTCCCTAGTACGAGAGGACCGGGATGGACGTACCTCTGGTGCACCAGTTGTTCCGCCAGGAGCATCGCTGGGTAGCTAAGTACGGAACGGATAACCGCTGAAGGCATCTAAGCGGGAAACCAGCCTCTAAACGAGGTCTCCCCAAGGGCCGTGGAAGACCACCACGTCGATAGGCCGCATGTATACGCCTGGTAACAGGCTCAGCTAAGCGGTCCTAATAGCCCAAACGATCTCATCTCTCCCATCGCTGTCGGCCTCAAAACCGACACCGCACGCAGCACCAATCCGCACTCACACTCACTCACATCACCAAATCAGACACACCATCCGTTCACACCCAAAAAGAAGATCCGGCTTGGTGGCCTGGTGGCCATCGCGGGGTTGATACACCCGATCCCATCCCGAACTCGGCCGTGAAACACCCCAGCGCCCATGGTACTTCGCCTCAAGGCGCGGGAGAGTAGGTCGCCGCCAGGCCACCAAGCCGGACCTTCTTTTTGGTTTCCACCATGAACGGAACAAACCCACCACCGCGGGGTGGAGCAGCCCGGTAGCTCGTCAGGCTCATAACCTGAAGGTCACAGGTTCAAATCCTGTCCCCGCATCCCACACCCCCATGGCACTCGCCCTGGGGGTTTCGTCATTCCAGATCCCCCCGCAGCGACGCCAGCGCCGCGGCCCGCGCCTCCGGCGGCAGACCCTCCAGCACCGCTCGCAAGGCCGCGCGTAGACCATGCAACTGGTCCAGCAGCCGCAGCGCCACATCCACACCCGCGGCATTCACCCCAAGCTCCTCCGTCAGATCCCGGATCAGCGCCACACGCGCCAGCTCCGCCACAGGCCGCTCCGCCTCCGACGACAGCCAGCCCTCCGACACCCAAAGCTCCAGCGTCGGCCCGATGAGGCGCGCTACAGAGCCCAGAGCTGCCGGCCGTCACGGCTGCACGGACACCATCCAACAAGCAGCCAAGGCATAGAAAAGCCGGCCCGAAGGCCGGCCTGAGGCGTTTCAGACAGGGCAGCCACCGCTAGCCTCCAAGCTCTCTCACGCCGTCACCCCATACTGCACCGAATGCAGCCGCTGATAGAGCCCGGGCTGCGCCACCAGCTCCTCATGCCGGCCGCGCGCCACGATGCCGCTCTGGTCCACCACCACGATGCTGTCGGCATCGCGGATCGTCGCCAGGCGGTGGGCGATGACCAGCGTGGTACGGCCCTCGGCCAGCTCCGTCAGGCTCTGCTGGATGGCGCGCTCGGTTTCGGTGTCGAGGGCGGAGGTCGCCTCGTCCAGGATCAGGATGGGTGGGTTCTTCAGGAAGATGCGGGCGATGGCCAGGCGCTGCTTCTGCCCGCCCGAGAGCTTCACGCCCCGCTCGCCGATCACCGTGTCCAGCCCGTCCGGCAGGTTGGCGATGACGCCGTCCAGCCGGGCGCGGCGCGCCGCGTCCAGGATATCGGCCTCGCTGGCGCCGAGGCGGCCATAGGCAATGTTCTCGCGCAGCGTGCCGGCAAACAGGAAGACATCCTGCTGCACGATGCCGATCTGCGCCCGCAGCGAGGCCAGCGTCATCCGCCGGATGTCGATGCCATCAATGGTGATGCGCCCGCCCGTGACCTCGTAGAAGCGCGGCAGCAGCGAGCAGAGCGTGGTCTTGCCGGCGCCGGAGGGCCCGACAAAGGCCACCGTCTCCCCGGCGCGGATGGCCAGATCCACCCCGTCCAGCACCGGGCGGCCGGTGCCATAGCCGAAGCTCACCTGCTCATAGCGGATGTCGCCGCGCAGGGCGGGGGCAGGGATGGCGTCCGGCGCGTCCGTGATGTCGGGGGCGGTGTCCAGCAACTCGGCATAGCGGCGGAAGCCCGCGATGCCCTTGGGATAGGTCTCGATCACCGCGCTGATCTTCTCGATCGGGCGGAAGAACACGCCGACCAGCAGCAGGAAGCCCACAAAGGCGCCGTTCGACAGCTGGCCCTGCAGCACGAAATAGCTGCCGGCGATCATGACGATCATCTGCGTCAGCCGCATGCCCAGATAGTTCAGAGACATGCTGGCGGCCATGATCTTGTAGGCCTCCAGCTTGGTCTGGCGGTAGCGGGCATTGTCGCGGGCGAAGAGCGTGCGCTCGTGATCCTCATTGCCGAAGGCCTTGACCACGCGGATGCCGCCCACCGCCTCCTCGATGCGGGCGTTGAAGGCGCCGACGCGGCCATAGATCTCCCGCCAGGTGCGCGTCATATGCGCGCCGTAATGCGCCGAGGCCCAGGTGATGGCCGGCACCACCACCGCCGTCATCAGCGCCAGCGGCCAGTGCACCGTGAACATCAGGGCGAAGGCGCCGATCAGCGTCATCACCGCCAGGAACAGATCCTCCGGCCCGTGATGCGCGACC
Organism: Pseudoroseomonas cervicalis; assembly: GCF_030818485.1. Lineage (NCBI taxonomy): Bacteria > Pseudomonadati > Pseudomonadota > Alphaproteobacteria > Acetobacterales > Roseomonadaceae > Roseomonas > Teichococcus cervicalis. The sequence goes on from NZ_JAUTAJ010000004.1 coordinate 790,526, forward strand.
TCGCCGATCTCCTCCAGGTCGCGCGTCACCCGGGCCACCAAATGGCCCGTCTTCTGGTTGTCGTAGAATCTGAAAGAAAGCTTCTGCAGATGGTCGAAGGCCTTCCGCCGCATCTCCGTCTCGATATTGATGCCCAGCGCATGGCCCCAATAGGTGACGATGGCGTTCAGCCCGGTATTCACCAGATAGACCACCAGCAGCCCGGCGGCCGCCAGCAGGATCAGCGACCAGTTCTGGCTCGGCAGCAGATTGTCCACGAACAGCTTCACCGCGATCGGGAAGCTCAGCTCCAGCAGGCCGGCCAGGATGGCGCAGGAGAAGTCGAGCAGGAACAGCCCCTTATGGGGCCGGTAATAGGCAAAGAAGCGCCGTAGCATGGGGGAGGGATCCGGCCAGTGAAGACACGCCGGTGCAAACCGCACCGACGCGGTCCGGTATCCTCCTGTGGAAAACATCGGTCAAATTATTCTTTCGCGCGGCCCCAGCCGGGCGGAGAGGCGGGACGCTGCACTCACGCCAGCGTTCCGGTCTGCCACAGGGCACAGCTCCTGCAAGCCTGGGCCGGAGTATCCCCGGCCCAGTATCGCCCCTCTCGTCCCGGCCCTGACCGGCAGCCGAGAGAATCAGAGGGTGGAGAGGTTCATGGGTTCCTGGATCCAGGCGTAACCCTCGCCCTCCTTCGCCACATGGCCGAGGCCCGGCCAGGGGAAGTGGTAGGACAGGATGGCGTGCTTGTCGGTGGCCAGCCGGTCCAGCATGCGGCTGCGGGTCTGGGCGGATTGCTTCGGGTCGGTGTCGAAGGAGAATTCCCACATCGGCTTGCGCAGCAGCAGCACATGGTGATGCGCCAGGTCGCCGGTGTTCACCATCACCTGGTTGCCGGAGCTGATGGCATAGCAATGATGCCCGACCGTATGGCCCGGCGCGGCCAGGGCGGTGATGCCGCTCACCACCTCCTGCTCGTCCCGCACCATGATCATGCGGTCGCGATAGGCGGACAGGTTCTTCTTCGCGCCCTCGATGAAGGACGTCATGAAGGCCGGGCCGCGCTTGTTGGCATCATCCGTCCAGAAGCGCAGATCGGCCTCCGACACCGCCACCTGGGCGTTGGGGAAGACCTTGTTGCCCTGCGCATCCACCAGCCCCCAGCAATGGTCGCAATGGGCATGGGTCAGGATGACCAGGTCGATCTGCTCCGGGCTGATGCCGGCGGCGCGCAGATTGGCCAGCGCCTTGCCCGTGGTCGGGCCGAACATCTGGCTGTCCGCCCCCATGCTGTCGCCCATGCCGGTGTCGAACAGGATCAGCTGCCGCCCCGTGTTCAGCACCAGGATGTTCTGCTCGAGCGTCGCCTCGTCCGTCGGCAGGAAATTGCTGCTCATCAGCCGGGCGATCTCCTCCGGCGGCGAGGCCGGGAAGGCCGGCGCTGGCTTGCCCAGCGGCAGCCGCCCGTCGGAGATCACCGTGGCCTCGTATTCGCCGAAGCGGAAACGGTGCCAGGCCGGCGGCAGCGCGTTGCGGAAGGGGGCGGCGGCTTCGGCCGGGCGCGGCAGCTGGCTGGCGGCCGCCAGCGCGGCCGCGCCGCCCAGCAGACCGCGGCGGGTCATGCTCATCATGGACTTGTCCTTCCCCGTCTGTGATGCGGGTTCCCGCGCCACGCCGGATCGGCGCAGCGCGGCGTGAGCGCAGCACATCTCTCCGCCGCTTCGCAATCCACGGCCGGGTGAATGGATCAGATGTTAGCCGGCCGGCCCCCGGCCTGGCCCCAGGCCTGGCCCCGGTGCAGCAGATGCGTCATCGCCGCGGTGCCCAGCACCGGCACCAGCAGATTGAACAGCGGCACCGCCGCCAGCGCCGCCAGCGCCATGCCGACGGCGATGATCTGCGCCCGCTGCCGCCGGCGCAGGGCGCGGGACTGCACGACATCGACGCGCCGCTGCGCCACCCCGTCGAACAGCCCATAGCCGAGCGAGACGGCGGCGACGGCGAAATACAGCACCACCCCGATCGGCGGCAGCAGCAGCGCCAGCGGCAGGATCAACAGGCTGAGCAGCAGCAGCCGCAGCGACAGCCCGATGCCGGCCGAGACCTGCGCCGCCAGCGAGGCCCCCTCGGCCGGCGGCAGGCTGGGGTAGAAGCGCCGCTCCACCGCCTCCGCCACCTCGTCCAGGAACAGGCTGGTGATGCCGAGCAGCACCGGCACGAACAGCCACACGGCCGAGACCAGCACCAGCGCGCCACCCAGCAGCCCGGCCAGCGTCGCCAGCCAGCCCTCGCCCCCGGCCAGCGCGCCCACCCCCCAATCGGCCAGGAAGGCCAGGCCGGCAAAGGCCAGCAGGGCAATGCCCAACCCCTTCAGCAGGGGGCCGCGGAAGCCGGGATCGGTCAGCTGCTGCAAGGGAAGCGTCAGGGCGGCAAGCACGGCCTGCATGGGCAAGGGGTCTCCGGAAAGGAGACCCTCATATAAGCGTCCGGGGGAATGAATTCCCCCGGGCCCCCTTCTTCTTCCTGTCAGGGCCGGCCGCCGCTGGCGGCCGGCAGGCATCAGGTGCGGGTGAGGGCGCAGCCGCCTTCCGAGACGGGGCGGAAGGCCTGCTCGGGCGCGGTGGTCTCGACCAGCTTGTAGTAGTCGAAGGGCGCGCGGCTCTCCTGCGGGGATTTCACCTCGAACAGGTAGGAGGGGTGCAGCTTGCGGCCATCGGCGCGGATGCTGCCGGCGCCGAAGGCATCGTCATCCGTGGGCATCGCCTTCATGCGCTCCACCACCGCGCGGCCGGAGCGGCGCGCCTGCTCGACACCCAGATTGGCCACCGCCTTCAGGTAGTGCAGCGTGCCGGCATAGCAGCCGGCATGGATCATCCCCATCGGCAGCCCGGCCGGCATGCGCGGCGTGACGCGGCGGGCGAAGGCGCGGGTGCGGTCGTTCAGGTCCCAGTAGAAGCTCTCGGTCAGCAGCAGCCCTTGGGCGTTCTCCAGGCCCAGCCCGTGCACATCGGCGATGGCCATCAGCAGCGTCGCCATCTTGGCGCGGCGGGTCAGGCCGAACTCCCGCGCCTGCTTCACCGCGTTCACCGTATCCGCGCCCGCATTGGCGAGGCCCACGATCTTCGCCCGGCTGGCCTGGGCCTGCACCAGGTAGGAGGAGAAATCGGTGGTGGAGGGGAAGGGGTAGCGCGCGCTGCCCAGCACCTTGCCGCCGGCCTCCTCGACGAAGCGGGTGGTGTCGCGCTGCAGGTGGTGGCCAAAGGTGTAGTCGGCGGTGATGAAGTACCAGCTGTCGCCGCCCGCCCGGGTCAGCGCGCCACCGGTCGATTTGGCCAGCATGTAGGTGTCATAGGTCCAGTGCACCGTGTTGGGGTTGCACTGGGCGCCGTGCAGGTCGGTGGTGGCGGCGCCGGAATTGACGAAGACACGGTCCTTGTCGCGGGTGACATCGGCCACGGCCAGCGCCACGGAGGAGGTCGGCACGTCGACGATCATGTCCACCCCGTCCTGGTCGTACCAGCGGCGGGCGATGGTGGAGCCGGTGTCGGCGCGGTTCTGATGGTCGCCCTGCAGCACCTCGACGGTGATGCCGGGGTTGGCGGCCATGAATTCGGCCGCCGCCTGCTGGGTGCAGGCGACGCTTCCGGGCCCCGTCGGGTCGCGATAGGGCCCGGACATGTCGGTCAGCACGCCGATGCGGATCGGCCGGCTGCCCTGGGCGCGCCCGCTGCGCGGGGCGGCCAGCAGCGCCGCCCCCGTACCCGCCAGCAGCGTACGACGCGGAAGAATGAGGCTCATGCGTTGATCTCCCTGCCGGGCCTCTGACGGGCCCTGTGTGGATGCCGAAGCCGGCCGCCAGCGGCGGCCGGCCCCGGAAGAAAAAAGAAGGGGGCCCGGGGGAATTCATTCCCCCGTTCTTCCGTCAGTCGCCGGCGGCTGCGCTCGCCGGCGCGGCGTAAAGCTCCCGGATCTTCGACTTCAGCAGCTTGCCGGTGGCCGTGTGCGGCAGTTCCTCGACGATGCGGATGTCGTCGGGGATGCACCAGCGCGCCACGCGCCCCTCGAAATGCGCGCGCATTTCTTCCCGTGTCAGTTCGGCACCGGGCCGCAGCACGATGACCAGCAGCGGCCGTTCCCCCCATTTCGGATCCGGCCGCGCCACGGCGGCGGCTTCCTGCACGGCGGGATGGGCGACGGCGATGTTCTCCAGCTCGATGGAGCTGATCCATTCGCCGCCCGATTTGATGACGTCCTTGGTGCGGTCGACGATGGCGACATAGCCATCGGCGTCCATGGTCGCGACATCGCCGGTGTCGAACCAGCCGGGCTCGGCATGGGCGGGGCCGGGCGGCGTGTCGTGATAGGCGGCGGCGACCCAGGGGCCGCGCACCAGCAGCCGGCCGAAGGCGGTGCCGTCGCGCGGCACCTCGGCGCCGTCGGCGCCCTGGATGCGGAACTCCATGCCGAAGAGCGGCCGCCCCTGCCTGGCGGCCAGCGCCTGGCGCTCCGCCTCCGGCAGCCCGGCATGCCGCGCCTTGGGCGAATTGGCCAGGCCCACCGGGCTGGTCTCGGTCATGCCCCAGGCGTGCAGGACGGAGATGCCGCGCGCCTCGAAGCGCTGGATCACCACGGGCGGGCAGGCGGAGCCGCCGATGGCGACGCGCTGCAGCCGGCCCGTGCCGGCCTGGTTGGCGTCCAGCCAGTCCAGCATCGCCATCCAGATGGTGGGCACGCCGGCGGAGAAGGTGACGCCCTCGGTGGTGATCAGCTCCTGCAGCGAGGCGCCGTCCAGCTTCGGCCCCGGCAGCACCAGCCTGGCGCCGACGATGGGCGCGGCATAGGGGATGCCCCAGGCATTGACGTGGAACATCGGCACCACCGGCATCACCACCGAGCTGGCGCCGAGGGCGAAGACATCCGGCAGGCAGCAGGCCATGGCGTGCAGGATGCAGGAGCGGTGGCTGTAGAGCGCGCCCTTCGGCATGCCGGTGGTGCCGGAGGTGTAGCAGAGGCCGCAGGCCTCGTTCTCATCCAGCAGCGGCCAGTCGAATTCTGCCGGCTGGGCGGCGAGCAGATCCTCGTAGCAGAGCAGCGGCGGCAGCCCCTCGGGCTGGGGCGGCATATGCGCGGCATCCGTCATCAGGATGATGGCGCGCACCTCGCCCAGCCGCCCGGCCAGCCCCTGCAGCAGCGGCACGAAGGTGAGATCGACGCAGAGCACCGCATCCCGCGCGTGCTGGATGATGCCGGCGATCTGGTCGGGGAAGAGGCGCGGATTGATGGTGTGGCAGACCATGCCGGCGCCGCCGGCGGCGTAGTAGATCTCCAGATGCCGGTGGGTGTTCCAGGCGAGGGTGCCAACGCGGTCGCCAGGGCCCAGGCCGAGCGCCAGCAGCGCGCGGGCCAGGCGCTGGCTGCGCGCATGCAGCTCGGCATAATTGGTGCGGTGGATCGGCCCCTCGACGCTGCGGGAGACGATCTCGGTCTCGCCGTGATAGGTCGCGGCGTGGCGCAGCACGGCGCTGACCAGCAGCGGCACATCCATCATCAGCCCACGCATCCCAGTTCCTCCCTGTTGTTCCGGCCGGTTTTCCGGCTCGTGACGCGGCCCCGCAGCGGCTAGTAGGCCTCCTCCCGCAGCGCCAGCAGCGGCGCGGCGCCCTCGGCGATGGCGAGGTCCAGCGCCACGCATTGCGGCAGCAGGCGGCGCAGGAAGAACTGCGCCACGGCGAGATGGTCGCGGTGGCGGGGCAGGGCGGCCCCGCCCAGCGAGAGGGCGTGCAGCGCCATGCGCAGCCACATCCAGCCCAGCGCCACCAGGGCGAGGAAGCGCAGATACTCCGCCGCCGCCGCGCCGGCCTCCACCGGATCGCCAGCGCGGGCCTGCAGCCGCTCGGTCGCCGCCTCCAGCCGCTCCAGCGCGGCGGCGAGCGGCGCGGTGTAGTCCGCCGCGCCGGGGATGGCGGCGCCGGCCTCGATGCTGCTGCGGATCAGCGCGAAGAAGCGGAAGGGCAGGCGGCCCTCCTCCATGCCGATCTTGCGGGTGACCAGGTCCATGGCCTGCACGCCATTGGTGCCCTCATAGATCTGGGCGATGCGGGCATCGCGGACCAGCTGCTCCATCCCCCATTCGCGCACATAGCCATGGCCGCCAAAGACCTGCTGGGCGAGCACGGTGGCTTCGAAGCCGAGATCGGTGAAGCTCGCCTTGATCACCGGGGTGAGCAGGGCGATCAGCCCCTCCGACGCCGCGCGCTCGGCCGGGTCGGGGTGGCGCGCGGTCTTCTCCATCTCCATCGCCATCCACAGCGCCAGGGCGCGCGCCGCGCCGGTGAAGCCGCGGATGGTCAGCAGCATGCGTCGCACATCGGGATGGCCCAGGATGGGCTGCGGGCCCTGCGCCTCGGCGGCGGCGAGCGGCGCGCGGCCCTGCAGCCGGTCGCGGGCGTAGCGGGCGGCGCCCTGATAGGCGGCCTCGGCGATGCCCAGCCCCTGCAGGCCGACGAAGAGCCGCTCGGTGTTCATCATGGTGAACATCACGGCCAGGCCGCGATGCGGTTCGCCGATCAGCCAGCCCGTGGCGCCGTCGTAATTCATGACGCAGGTGGGCGAGGCATGGATGCCCATCTTGTGCTCCAGCGCCCCGGCCGAGAGGCCATTGCGCGCGCCCGGCCGGCCTTCGGCATCCGGCAGGTATTTCGGCACCAAGGCGAGGCTGATGCCGCGCACCCCGGGCGGGGCGTCCGGCAGGCGCACCAGCACCAGATGCACGATGTTCTCCGCCGCCTCGTGGTCGCCGCCGGTGATGAAGATCTTGCTGCCGGTGACGCGCAGCGTGCCATCCGGCTGCGGTTCGGCGCGGGTGCGCAGCAGGCCGAGATCGGTGCCCGCATGGGCTTCCGTCAGCGCCATGGCGCCGGCCCAGGCGCCGCTGACCAGCTTCGGCAGATAGGTGGATTTCAGCGGTGCGGGGGCGAAGCGCTCGACCATCTCGGCGCCGCGCCGCGGGTCAGGCCGGGCAGCAGGCCGAAGGCGAAATTGGCCGAGGACAGCATCTCGTCCAGCGCGATCTGCGCCACGCGCGGCAGGCCCTGGCCGCCCCATTCGACGGGCTGCGCCAGCCCGCCCCAGCCGCCGGCGACGAAATCGGCATAGGCCTCGGCGAAGCCCTGCGGCAGGCGGACCACGCCATTCTCCAGCCGGCAGCCCTCCGCGTCGCCGCTGGCGTTCAGTGGCGCCAGGCGCTGGGCGGCGAAGCGGCCGGCCTCCTCCAGCACGTCGCGCAGCAGCGGCAGCGGGTCGCCCTCGGCGCCGGGCAGGGCGGCCAGCGCCGGGCCGGCCTGCAGCACCTCCTCCAGCAGCGCCATCATCTCCTCGACCGGCGGGGTGTAGGCGGGCATCGCTTTCTCCTCGATAGGGTCAGGCAGCGGGCACCGATTCGGGCGCGCAATGGCGCAGCCGCGCCTCGGCATCGCCGCGCATGCCCTCCAGCTCCTGGATGGTCTCGTCCAGCTCGCGCCGCATCTGGCGCAGCTCGGCCAGCCGCTCCTCGATGCGGCGCAGCCCCAGCCGGTACTGCGCGGCATTGGGCTGCCCGGCGCGGTACTGCGCCAGGTATTCGGCGATCTGGTCGAGGGAGAAACCGAGGCGGCGGAATTTCTGGATCAGGCGCAGCCGCGCATGGTCGCGGTAATCATAGACCCGCACGCCGCCGACGCGGCGGGGCGCCAGCAGGCCGCGCTCCTCATAGAAGCGCAGCGCCTGCGCGGTCAGGCCGAATTCGCGCGCCAGCGCGGAGACGGACCATTGCCTTGCCCTGTCTGCCACCACGACGTGTCTCTCCCTGGAACCGATCTCGGCATGGGAGCCCCCTCAAGTCAACTTGAGAGTGGGCGCCTCGGCCAGCAGCGCTTCCACCAGCGCCTCCGCCGCCGGGGAGAGGGCGGCGCCCTGGCGTTGCAGCAGCAGGATGCGGCGGCGCAGCAAGGGGCTGTCGACCGGGCGGGTCTGCAGCTCCGGCGCCGCGCGCAGATCCATCGCACTTTCCGGCAGGATGGCGATGCCGAGCCCGGCCCGCGCCAGCGCCACCGCCGTCGACATGTAGGTCGCCTCATAGGCCGGGCGCGGCGCCGGCAGGCCGGCTTCGGCGAAGGCGGCCTCGGCCAAAGCGCGCAGGCTGCTTTCCGGGTCGGTCAGCATCAGGGGCTGGTCGGACAAAGCGGCGAGCGGCAGCAGCGCCTGGGCCGCCAGCGGGTGGCCCGGCGGCAGGACGGCGACCAGCGCATCCTCGAACAGCAGCCGCGCCGCCAGCTCCGGCTCCGGCCCCGCGGCATGGCCGATGCCGAGATCGACCTCCCCCGCCTTGACCAGGGCGCCCACCCGCCGCGCCACCGCGTCGCGCAGCATCACCCGGATGCCGGGATGCGCCGCGCGCAGCCGTGCCAGCACCGGCGGCAGCAGCGTCGCCGCGACCGAGGGCAGCACCGCCAGATGCACCACGCCGGCGCGCCGCGCCGCCTCGTCCCGCGCGCTGTCCACCACGGCGTCGAGATCGGCCAGCACGCGCTGGAAGGCCTGCGCCAGCGCCGCCCCGGCCCGGGTCGGCCGGGCGCCGCGCGCGGTGCGGTCGAACAGGGTGACGCCGAGGCCCTGTTCCAGTTCGCGGATCTGCAGGGTCAGCGCGGGCTGCGACACATGCAGCCGCAGCGCCGCCTGGCCGAAGCTGCCGGTCTCCGCCGCCGCCACCAGGGCGCGCAGCTGGCGCAGGGAAGGGGTCATCAGGAATCCCTATGGCTTGCCCCGGAAAAACTCAATGGACTGATGGGTCGGGCTGCGGCCTGATGCCATGAAACGGGGCCGCCCGAGCCCCCGCCGAGGAGACGGACATGCACCCCACCCATCTGAAGCGCCGCGCCCTGCTGGGCGGTGCGCTGCTCGCCGCCCCCATGCTCGCCCCGCGCGCCACGTGGGCGCAGGAGAACTGGCCGACGCGGCCGATCCGCGTGGTGGTGCCCTTCGGCGCCGGCACCAGCACCGACATCATGACGCGGCTCGTCTCCACGCGGATGAGCCAGATCCTGGGCCAGCCCCTGGTGGTGGAGAACCGGGCCGGGGCCGGTGGCGTGGTGGGCAGCGACGGCGTCGCCAAATCCGCCCCGGATGGCTACACGCTGTGCATGGGCAGCATCGCCTCGCATTCGGTGAATGTCTCGCTGATGCCGAACATGCCCTATGACGTGCTGCGCGATTTCACGCCGATCTCGCTGGTGACCAACGCGCCGAATTTGCTGGTCATCTCGCCGCGCATCCCGGCGCGCACCCTGCCGGAGTTCATCGCCTGGGCGAAGCAGCAGGGGCAGGGGGTCAGCTACGCCTCGGCCGGCAATGGCACCTCCAGCCATCTGGCGGGCGAACTGCTGAAGCTGCGCACCGGCGCGCCCTTCGAGCATGTGCCCTATCGCAGCGGCTCCCAGGCGGTGACCGATGTGGTGGCGGGCAATGTGCCGATGATCATCTACCAGGTGACGGCGGTGCTGCCTTTCGTGCGTGAGGGCACGCTGCGCGCGCTGGCCGCGACCTCCGCCCAGCGGCTGCAGCTGACGCCCGAGATTCCGACGGCGATGGAGCAGGGCATCGCGGATTTCGACGTCTCCGCCTGGCATGGGCTGTTCGCCCCGGCGCGGCTGCCGGAGCCGCTGCGCGACCGGATCTATGCCGCGCTGCGCGAGGCGCTGTTTGCCCCCGAGCTGAAGCAGCAGCTGCTGGACCAGGGGCTGGAGCCGGTGGCGATGCCGCCAGCCGAGTTCCGCCCCTGGCTGGAGCGGGATATCGCCAAATGGCGGGAGGTGGTGCGGGTGTCGGGCGCCAAGGCTGATTAAGGACAGAGTTCTTTTTTGTAAAAAAGAACCAAAAAACTTTTGTCAGTTGGCGTCCCGCTGATGGCCTGAGGCGGAACGCCAAACTGAAAGAAGTCTTTTTGCTTCTTTTTCTTCAGAAAAAGAAGATAGCTGGAGTCTCTCATGGACATTCTCCGCATCGGCTGCGGCTCAGGCTTCTCAGGCGACCGGCTGGACGCCCCGATCCCGGTGGTGGAGGCACTGATCGCCGCCGGCGGCCCCGCCGCGCTGATGCTGGAGGTGCTGGGCGAGCGCACCCTGGCCCTGGCCCAGCGCGAACGCCTGCACAAGCCTGACGCTGGTTTCGAACCCGCTCTGGTGGAATTGCTGCGCCCGATCCTGGCGCGCTGCGTGGCGCATGGCATTCCCATCGTCACCAATGGCGGCGCCGCCAACCCGCGCGGCGCGACCCGGGCCGTGCTGGCCCTGGCCCGCGAGCTGGGCCTCTCCACCCTGCGCATCGGTGTGGTGGAGGGCGACGACATCCGCGGCACCCCGGCGCTCTCGGGCCTCGACCCGTGGGAGGGCGATGCGGGCGCCGTGCTGCGGCCGGAGGAGGTGATCGCCGCCAATGTCTATCTCGGCGCGGCGCCGATCGCGGATGCGCTGCGCCAGGGCGCGGACATCGTCATCACCGGCCGCTGCTCCGACCCGGCGCTCGCGCTCGGCCCGATGCTGGCGCGCTTCGGCTGGGGCGAGGAGGATTGGGACCGCCTGGCCGCCGGCACCATGGCCGGGCATCTGCTGGAATGCGGCGCGCAGGTCACGGGCGGCTATTTCGCCGACCCGGGCGTGAAGGACGTGCCCGGCATGGCCGATCTCGGCTTCCCCATCGCCGAGATCGGCGCGGATGGCAGCGTGCTGATCACCAAGCCTGCCGGCACCGGCGGCGTGGTCGACCGCCGCACCGTGACCGAGCAGTTGCTGTACGAACTGCACGACCCCGCCGGCTATCTGACGCCCGATGTGGTGCTGGACATCACCGGCGTGACCATCACCGAGGAAGCGCCGGACCGTGTGCGGCTCTCCGGCGCCCGCGGCCGCCCGCGCCCGCCGACGCTGAAGGCCACCGTCAGCCTGCCCGGCGGCTGGCTGGGGGAGGGCGAGATCTCCTATGCCGGCCCCAATGCCCGCGCCCGCGCCGAGCTCGCCGGCCGCACTTTGACGCAGCGGCTGGAGAAGCTGGGCCTGGCCGCCCGCGCCCGGCTGGACCTGATCGGCGTGGTGAGTGTCTTCGGCGGCGATGCCGGCGTGCCGGCGGGGCTGGAGGATGCCACGCCGCCCGACCTCCGCCTGCGCCTGGCGGTGGCGACCGCGACGCGGGAGGAGGCGGAGCAGGCGGTGCGCGAGGTGCTCTCCCTCTATTGCTGCGGCCCGGCCGGGGGCGGTGGCGTGCGCAGCCGCGTCACCGACCGCATCCGCACCCTGTCCTTCCTGGTGCCGCGCGAGCGCCTCTCGCCCACCGTCTCGCTCCTGACCCTGGAGGATGCATGATCGCGCTGCACCGCCTGGCCCATGCCCGCGCCGGGGACAAGGGCAACCGGCTGAACCTCTCCCTGATCGCGCATGATCCGGCGCAATTTGCGCATCTGGCGCGGGAGGTGACGGAGGCGAAGGTGCTGGCCCTCTTCGCGCATCGCGGCGCGACCTCGGTCCGGCGTTACGATCTGCCAGGGCTCGGCGCCTTCAACTTCGTGGTCGAGGATGTGCTGCAGGGCGGCGTCAACGGCGCGCTGAACCTCGACGGGCATGGGAAGACACTGTCCTTCCTGCTGCTGTCGATGGAAATTCCAGAGCCAGAGTAAGAAAGCGGCGGGGGAAAAGTATTCCCCCGCGCCCCCTTCCTTTTTGTCAGTTTTTGGCCGGCAACTGCGCCCAGGGGCGGAGCTGCGCATCGCGCGTGGCGAAATCGGCGATCGCCTCCGCATGACTCAACGTCAGGTCGAGGTCGTTCCAGCCATTCAGCAGCTTCACCCGCCACACCGGGTCGATGCTGAAGCCGAAGCGCAACTCGCCCGCGGCGACCGTGCAGGCCTCCAGATCCACCGTCACGCTGCGGCCGCCATCCCGCAGCCACGCCAGAAGGGCTTCGATCTCCCCCTCGGCCAGCCGCGCCGGCAGCAGGCCGTTGTTCACGGCATTGCTCGAAAAAATATCGCCGAAGCTGGGCGCCAGCACGCAGCGGAAGCCGCCATCCACCAGCGCATACACCGCCGCCTCGCGCGAGGAACCGCTGCCGAAATTGCGCCGCGCCACCAGGATCTCCGCCCCCGCGCGCTCCGGCGCGTCGATCGGCGAATCGCCGCGTACCGCGCCATCCTCGGCGAAGCGCAGATCGTACAGAAGGAACTGGCCATAGCCCTCGCTGCGCGGCCGCTTCATGAAGCGCGCGGGAATCAGCTGGTCCGTGTCCACATTGGCCAGCGGCAGTGGACAGGCGGTGGCGTCGAGCCGGGTGAAGGGGCGCATCAGGACCTTCCCTCCAGCATCGGCCGCACATCGGCGATATGGCCGGTCAGCGCCGCGGCGGCGGCCATGGCGGGCGACATCAGATGCGTGCGCGCGCCCTTGCCCTGCCTTCCCTTGAAATTGCGGTTGGTGGTCGAGGCGCAGCGCTCCCCCGCCGGCACCAGATCGCCATTCATGCCGACGCACATGGAGCAGCCGGATTCCACCCATTCCAGCCCGGCCGCGCGGAAGATGCGGTCCAGCCCTTCCTGCTCCGCCTGCTGTTTCACCAGGGTCGAGCCCGGCGAGACCAGCCCCGGCACCACCGCCCGCCGCCCGGCCAGCACGGCGGCGGCGGCGCGCAGATCCTCGATCCGGCTGTTGGTGCAGGAGCCGATGAAGACCCGGTCCACCGCGATCTCCTCCAGCCTCTGGCCCGGCCGCAGGCCCATATACTCCAGCGCGTCGCGGATCTGCGCGGCCTTCGCCGGGTCGGTCGCGCGGTCGGGGTCGGGCAGCGCGGCCGTCACCGGCAGCGCATCCTCCGGGCTGACGCCCCAGGTGACGGTGGGCGCGATCTCCGCCGCGTCCAGCGCCACCTCGCGGTCGAATGCGGCATCCGCATCGCTGGGCAGGGCGAGCCAGGCCTCGGCGGCGGCATCGAAGGCGGCACCCTGCGGCGCGTGCGGCCGGCCGCGCAGGAAGGCGATTGTGGTCTCATCCGGCGCCACCATGCCGCAGCGCGCGCCGCTCTCGATGGCGAGGTTGCACAGCGTCAGCCGCCCCTCCATCGACAAGCCGCGCACGGCGCTGCCGGCATATTCCACCGCATGGCCCTGCGCCCCATCGGCGCCGATGCGCGCGATGATCGACAGTGCCAGATCCTTGGCGGACACCCCCGCGCGCAGCGCGCCATCGGTGCGGATGCGCATGCGCTTCGGCCGCTTCTGCCACAGCGTCTGCGTCATCAGCACATGCGCGACCTCCGAGGCGCCGATGCCGAAGGCCAGCGCGCCGAAGGCGCCATGGGTGGAGGTGTGGCTGTCGCCGCAGACGATGGTCAGCCCCGGCAGGGTCAGCCCCTGTTCCGGCCCCACCACATGCACGATGCCCTGGCGCGGATCATGCAGCCCGAAAATCCGCATCCCATGCTGCGCCGCATTCGCCTCCAGCCCCGACACCATGCCGGCGATGCCCGCATCCGGGATGCTGCGCCCGGGCGTGCGCGTCGGCACGTAATGGTCGGCGATGCCGATATTCAGCTCCGGCCGCGCCACGCGCGCTTGGCGGGCGCGCAGCTGGGCGAAGGCGTGGTGCGAGCCCTCATGGAAGAAATGCCGGTCGATCCAGAGCAGGCTCTGCCCATCCTCGCGCGTGAGCACGACATGCGCATCCCACACCTTGTCGAACAGCGCGCGCGGCGCGCGGCCTTCCGGCATCGTCCATTCTCCGCTTCGTCCCATCGGCACGATGCCGCAGGAAAATCGTTGACGCAATGCTCCTGTCTCGTAGGCTAGACAGCATCCGGTCTGGAAAACCAGACAGGAATAGGACAGGAGGTCATGTCGCGTGGACGCCGCCGTCGAACCCTTCAAGGCGCGCCGGGTCTATCTGCTGCTGCGGGACCGCATTGCCGGCGGCACCCTGGCGGTGGGCGCGCGCCTGCCGGGCGAGCCGGACCTGGCGGCCGAGCATGGCGTCTCCCGCGTCACCATCCGCCGCGCGCTGGACCAGCTGGCGGCCGAGGGGCTGGTCGAGCGCCGCGCCGGCGTCGGCACCTTCGTCCGCGGCGGCGCGCTGCTGGCGCCGACCATCGTCGATTTCTCCGACGTCTTCTCGCATCTGAAGGAGATGGGCCGGCGCACCGAGGTGCGGCTGCTCTCCTTCGGTTATGCCCAGCCGCCGGCGCATGTCGCCGCGGCGCTGGGCCTGGCGCCGGCGGACCGCGCGCAGCGTGCGGTGCGCATGCGTCTGATGAACGGCGCACCCTTCTCGCATCTGACCACCCATGTGCCGGAGCGCATCGGCCAGACCTATTCCGAGGCCGAGCTCGCCTCGCAGCCGCTGCTGACGCTGCTGGAGCGCAGCGGCCTGCGTGTGGCCCGCGCCCGGCAGAGCATCGGCGCCACGCTGGCCGGGCCGGAGGTCGCGGAATTGCTGCAGCTCGAGATCGGCGCGCCTTTGCTCTCGCTCACCCGCCTGGTCGAGGATGAGGAGGGCAGGGCGGTCGAGCATCTGCACGCCCTCTACCGGCCCGACCGCTTCAATTTCCAGATGCAGCTGCAGCGCACGGGGGCCGATGGCGCCCGCCGCTGGAGCCCCTTGCCGCCCCGTGCGGCCAATACCGAAGAAACCGCCACGTCACGGTCCCCGCGCAGCAAGAGGAACTCGTCATCATGACCATGCCCCGCCTGACCATCACGCGCCGTGGCGCGCTGCGCGCCGGCGCGCTGCTGCCGGCGCTGGCCATGCCCGGCCTGCTGCGCGCGCAGCCCGCCGCGGTGAAGCTCGGCATCCTGCAGCCGCTGACCGGCGCGCTGGCGCAGGATGGCGATCTCGGCCGGCTCGGCGCCACTTTGGCGGCGGAGGCGATCAATGCCTCGGGCGGGCTGAAGGCGCTGGGCGGCGCCAAGCTCGAACTCGTCGTGGCCGATGCGCGCTCCAACCCCGAAGCCGCGGTGCAGGAGGTCGAGAAGCTGCAGGCCGAGGGTGTCGCCGCCATCGTCGGCGGCTTCGCCAGCCCGATCTGCCTGGCCGCCAGCCAGGCCGCCTCGCGCTACGATTTGCCCTATATCGTCGATGTCGGCGTTTCCGACCAGATCACCGCGCGCGGCCTGCGCAACACCTTCCGCTTCGCCCCCGGCTTCGGCATGGTGACGAAGACGGCGCTGGAGAACCTGGTCCGCCTCAACGACGCCGCCGGCAAGCCCTGCAAGACGGTGGTGCTGGTGCATGAGGATGGGCTGTTCGGCTCCGGCCTCGCCCGGCTGCTGCAGACCGAGCTGCCCAAGCTCGGCTTCGAGGTGCTGGAGACCATCGCCCATCCGACGCCGGCGCGCGACATGTCGAATGTGGCGCTGCGCATCCGTTCGCTGCGCCCGGACCTCGTCATCCCGTCCAGCTACTATGGCGAATTCGTGCTGCTGGCCCGCACCATGCGGCAGCAGCGCATCCGCCCCAAGGGCATCTACGCCGTGCTGAACGGCGCCGCCTCCAACTACCGCTTCGTCAAGGAGTTCCCGGACGCGGCCGATGCGGTGATGGATTGCAACCACTGGCACGATCCGCGCAGCGAGGAAGCCCGCGCGCTGAAGACGCAGGTGGAGCAGGGCAGCCGCCTCTGGGCCTACAACGTGCCGCTGAACTATTCCTGCGTGAAGCTGGTGGCCGATGCGCTGGAGAAGGCGGGCGGCGCCGACCGCGTGAAGCTGATCGAGGCGCTGGCCGCCTCGAACTTCGCCGGCCACATCATGCCCTATGGCCCGACGAAGTTCGAGAACGGCCAGAACACCGGCGCCGGCCCGGTCAACACCCAGGTGCAGGGCGGCGACATCAAGGTGATCTTCCCCGACACCTTCGCCGACGCCCGCCCCGTCTTCCCCGTGCAGGGCTGACCGCGGGACCATGTACTCTCCCGCCATCGTGGCCGAGGCCATGGTGAACGGGCTGATGACCGGGGCGGCCTACGCCCTGGTCGCGCTCGGCCTCACCCTGGTCTATGGCGTCCTCCACATCGTCAACTTCGCCCATGGCGCGCTGCTGACCTGCGCCATGTTCGCCGTGCTGGGCATGGAGCTGCTGCTGGGCATCGGCCCCTACGCCTCCATCCTGCCGCTGGCGCTGCTCTTCTACGGGCTGGGCTACGCGCTGCAGCGCTATGTCATCGGCCCCTCCAGCCATGGCGAGGACCGCAACACCCTGCTGGTGACGCTGGGCCTGTCCATCATCCTGGAGAATGCCCTGCTCGCCGCCTTCCGGTCCGACACGCGCAGCCTGACGGGCGAGGCCGGCTTCGATGTGGTGGAGCTGGGGCCGATGCTGCTGTCGCGCCCGCGCATGATCGGCTTCGCCGTGGCGCTGCTGGTGGCAGCGCTGCTCTGGCTGCTGCTGGCGCGCAGCGACACCGGCCGCGCCATCCGCGCGGTGGCGAAGGAGCGTTTCGGCGCGCAGCTGGTCGGCATCGACCCGCGCCACATCTTCGCCGTCACCTTCGGCATCGGCTGCGCCTGCCTGGCGGTCGCCGCCTGCCTGCTGCTGCCGACCTTCTACGTCAATCCGCGCGTCGGCAATGCCTTCGTGCTGGTGGCCTTCACCATCGTGGTCCTCGGCGGCATGGGATCGGTGGCCGGCGCGCTGGTGGGCGGGCTGTTCATCGGCGTGGTGGAAAGCCTGGGCGGGCTGTTCCTGGGTGAGAGCCTGGGCCAGCTCGGCATCTTCGTGATCTTCATCCTCGTGCTGCTGCTGCGGCCCACCGGCCTGTTCGGGGCCCGCGCATGAAGCCGCGCGACCTGATCCCGCTGCTGCTGCTGCTCGGCGCCCTGGCGCTGACGCCGCTCTTCGCCAGCAACCTGCTGCTGAACTTCCTCGTCTCGGCGCTGATCATCGCGCTCGGCGCGCAGGGCTGGAATGTGCTCGGCGGCTATGGCGGCCAGCTCTCCTTCGGCCATGCCGCGCTGTTCGGCACCGGCGCCTATGCCACCGCCATCCTGCAGACCAAGCTGGGGCTGAATGCCTGGGTGGGCTTCGCCGCCGGCGTGGCGCTGGCCGCGCTGGCCGGCTGGGTGATCGGCTTCCTCAGCTTCCGCGCCCGGCTGCGCGGCTCCTATTTCGCGCTGGTGACGCTGGCCTTCGCCGAGGTGCTGCGCATCCTGGCCAATGCCGCGGACTTCACCGGTGGTGCCGCCGGCCTGCTCATCAAGCTGCAGCCGGGCCTGGCCAACCTGCAATTCGCCACCCGCGCCGAGGCGCTCTGGGTGGTGCTGGCCTGCATCCTGGCCGTGGCACTCCTGACGCTGTGGATCGATCGCGGCCGCTTCGGCGCGCATCTGGTCGCGGTGCGCGAGAATGAGGATGCGGCGCGTGCCCTCGGCGTCGATGTGCTGGCCACCAAGCTGCGCGCCATCACCCTCTCCGGCGCCATCACCGGCGCGGCGGGCTGCCTCTATGCGCAGAATTTTCTCTATCTCGATGCCAACATCGCCTATGGCACCTGGATCTCGGTCGAGCTGCTGATCGCCGCCATCGTCGGCGGGCTCGGCACCGTGCTCGGCCCGGTCATCGGCGCGCTGGCGCTGCATGGCGTGGGCGAGATCACCAAGGGGCTGCTGGGCTGGCTGACCGGCATCGATCTGGTGCTGTTCGGCATCATCCTGATCGGCGCCGTGGCCTTCGTGCCGGCGGGGCTCGTCGGCGCGCTGCGCCGCCTGTGGCCGGGGAGGGCGCTGCCATGACGCTGCTGGTCGTGGAAGGGCTGAGCAAGCGCTTCGGCGGGCTGCTCGCCGTCGACAACGCTTCGATGTCGGTGCCGGAAGGCTCGATCACCGGGCTGATCGGGCCGAATGGCGCCGGCAAGACCACGCTCTTCGCCCTGGCCTCGGGTTTCCTGGCGCCGAGCGCCGGCCGCGTGGCCTTCGCCGGCGAGGATGTGACGGCGGAGGAGCCGCATTTGCGCGCCCGCCGTGGCATCGCCCGCACCTTCCAGATCGTGCAGCCCTTCCAGGGGCTGACGGTGCGGGAGAACATCGCCGTTGGCGCCTATCTGCGCCACAAGCGGCGCGACGACGCGCTGCAGATGGCCGAGACGGTGGCGCAGGAGGTCGGCCTCGCCCCGCTGCTGGACCGCCCCGCCGCCGCGCTGACGGTCGCCGGCCGCAAGCGGTTGGAACTGGCCCGCGCGCTGGCCACCGAGCCCGGCCTGCTGCTGCTGGACGAGGTGCTGGCCGGCCTCAACCCTTCCGAGGTGCGCGACATCCTGCCGGTGCTGCGCGCCATCCGCGCGCGCGGCGTCACCATCCTGATGATCGAGCATGTGATGCAGGCGGTGATGAATCTCTGCGACCATGTGCATGTCCTGGCCCAGGGGCGGATGATCGCCGAGGGGCCGCCGCGCGCCGTCTGCAACGACCCCGCCGTCATCGAGGCCTATCTCGGCCATGGCGCGGCGGCGCGCATCCGGGCGGAGGGCGAATCCCATGCTTGAGGTCAGTGGCCTGCGCGCCGGCTATGGCGCGGTGGAGGTGCTGCGCGGCCTCGACATGCAGGTGGGGCAGGGCGAGATCGTCGCCGTGCTGGGCGCCAATGGCGTCGGCAAGACGACGCTGAACAAGGTGCTCTCCGGCGTGCTGCGGCCGAGCGCGGGGGAGATCCGCTTCGACGGCACGCGCATCGGCCGCGCCACGCCGGATGCCATCGTCGCCGCCGGGCTGATCCATGTGCCCGAGGGTCGCCGCATCTTCCCCACCATGAGCGTGCGGGAGAATCTCGAGCTTGGTTCCTATCGCCGCGGCAAGCCGCGCCGTGCGCGCAACCTCGAGCACGTCTTCGAGGTGTTCCCGCGCCTGCGCGAGCGCATGGGCCAGGCCGCCGGCACCCTGTCCGGCGGCGAGCAGCAGATGCTGGCCATCGGACGCGGCATGATGGCCGAGCCGAAGCTGTTGATCCTCGACGAACCCTCGCTCGGCCTGTCGCCGCTGCTGGTCGAGGAGATGTTCACCCTGATCCGCCGGCTGAATGCCGACGGCCTGCCCATCCTGCTGGTCGAGCAGAATGTGGTGCAGTCGCTGGAGATCGCCTCGCGCGCCTACATCCTGGAAAACGGCTGCTTCGCCCTGTCGGGCAGCGCCGCCGAGGTGCGCGACGATCCCGAGCTGCGCCGCGCCTATCTCGGCATGTGAGGTCCAGTATGAGCATTGTCACGCCCGGGATCCTTCCGGCCTCCGTGCTGCTGCAACAGCGGCGCCCGGATTGGCTGACGGAATGGGGCCGCTTCGCCGCCGGCTTCTCCACCGCCGATCTGCCGCCGGAGGCGCTGCAGCGCGCGCGCTTGGTGCTGCTCGACAGCATCGGTGTCATCGCCGCCGGCATGCAGGAGCCGGAGCTTTCCTCCCTGCTGGCGCAGCCGAACTATGCCGGCGGCGGCTCCGCCATGGCGATCGGCGCGGGGCGCGCGCTGCCGCCGCTGCTCGCCGCCTTCGCCAATGGCACCGCCGGCACCATGCTGGAGCTGGATGAGGGCAACCAGTATGCGCGCGGCCACCCCGCCATCCATGTGGTGCCGGCCGTGCTGGCCGCCGCACCCCGCGATGGCGCGGCGCTGCTGGGCGCCATCGCGCTGGGCTATGAGCTCGGCGCGCGCATCGGCATCGCCAGCAAGCTGCGCGTCACCATGCACCCGCACGGCACTTGGGGCACCCCGGCCGCCTTTTTGTCAGTGGCGCATCTGCGGGGCGCGCAGGCGGAGACGATCATCCAGGGGTTGAACATCGCCTCCAGCTTCGGCCTCTCCACCAGCCGCCGCACCATGCTGGAAGGGGCGACGGTGCGGAACAGCTATGCCGGCTTCTCCAACCAGCTCGGTCTGATGGCCTGGGACCTGGTGCAATCCGGCTTCACCGGCGAGACGGATGGCATCGGCGCCGTCTATGGCGGCATCATCGCCGAGGATTTTTCCCAGTCGACGATGACCGAGGAACTCGGCACGCGCTGGGAGATCGCGCGCAACTACTTCAAGCGCCACGCCGCCTGCCGCTACACCCATGGCGCGCTGGATGCGCTGGCCGAGCTGCGCGAACGTCTGCCGCAGCTGGCGCCGGAGCAGATCGAGCGCATCGAGGTCGACACCTATGTCTGGGCCGCGCAGCTCGACCTGCCGGCGCCCTCCAACATGCTGTCGGCGAAATTCTCCATCCCCTTCGCCCTGGCCACGACGCTGCTGCATGGCAGCGCCAGCGTGCCCGCCTTCCGGCCGCCGGCCCTGCGGAATGAGGCGGTGCGCGCCCTCGCCGCGCGGGTGGTGGTGCGGGAGGATGCGGCGCTGACCGCGCGCCTGCCCGGGCTGCGTCCCGCGCGCGTGGCGCTGATCCTGCGCGACGGCACGCGGCACCAGGCCGAGGTGCTGACCAATCGCGGCGACACCGAGGACCCCTATTCCGAGGACGACATCCTGCAGAAATTCCGCGAATTGGCGGAACCCGTCTGGGGAACAGCGCATGCGACCGCGCTGATCCAGGCGGTGCAGGGCGTCGACCGGACCGGCGGATTGGATGCGCTGACACCCCTCTTGGCGGCACCGCCGCGGAGCCCTGCCCGATGAGCCTGAAAACCAGCCTGGCGAGCGCGGCGCCCGTCGTCGCCCCGGGCGTCTATGACGCGCTGACCGCCAGCATCGCCGCCGATGCCGGCTTTCGCGCCCTCTATGTCTCCGGCGCCGCCATTGCCTATACGCGGCTCGGCCGCCCGGATATCGGCCTGGTCTCGATGACCGAGGTGGCCGAGACGGTCGGGCTGATCCGCGACCGCGTCGGCCTGCCGCTGGTGGTCGATGCCGACAATGGCCATGGCAATGCGCTGAACACCCAGCGCACCGTGCGCATGTTCGAGCGCGCCGGCGCCACCGCCCTGCAGCTCGAGGACCAGACGCTGCCGAAGCGCTGCGGCCACCTCCAGGGCAAGTCGCTGATCTCCGCCGGTGAGATGGCCGGCAAGGTCAAGGCCGCCGTCGATGCGCGCCACAGCGCGGAGACGCTGGTCATCGCCCGCACCGATGCGGTGGCGGTGGAGGGCATGGAGGCGGCGCTGGACCGCGCCCGCCTCTATGCCGAGGCCGGCGCGGATGTCCTCTTCGTCGAGGCGCCGCGCTCGCGCGAGCAGATGGCGCGCATCGCCACCGAGCTCGGCGGGCTGCGCCCGCTGCTGGCCAATATGGTGGAGGGCGGCGACACGCCGATCTCCAGCGCCGCCGCGCTCGGCGAGATGGGCTTCCGCCTGGTGATCTTCCCCGGCGGCATCGTCCGCGCGCTGGCGCATACGGCGCGCGACTACTACGCCTCGCTGGCGGCACATGGCAGCAACCAGCCCTTCGCCGAACGGATGTTCGATTTCGGCGCGCTGAACGCGCTGATCGGCACGCCGGAGATGCTGGCGCTGGGCGAAACCTACGCGGATTTCGAACGCAAGGAGGGCACGGCGTGAGCGCCATCGACCCCGTCACCCTCGCCATCCTGAAGGGGCGGCTGGAGCAGATCGCGGACGAGATGGACGCGACGCTGTATCGCTCCGCCTTCAACCCGATCATCGCCGAGGCACGCGACGCCTGCCACGGCTTCTACCATGCCGAGACCGGCGAGACCCTGGTGCAGGGCGCCAACGGCCTGCCGATCTTTGTCGGCGCCATGGCCTTCGCCGTGAAGGCGGTGATCGACAAGGTCGCCGCCGGCGATGCGGTGCAGGAGGGCGACACCTTCCTGTTCAACGACCCCTATGATGGCGGCACCCATCTGAATGATTTCCGCCTGGTGCGGCCGATCTTCCGCGGCGGCAGGCTGTTCTGCTGGATGGCCTCCGTCGGCCATTGGCTGGATATCGGCGGCAATGTCCCCGGCGGCTACAACCCCAAGGCCACCGAGAGCTTCCAGGAAGGCGTGCGCTTCCCGCCCGTGCGGCTGATCAGCCAGGGGCGGATGAACCAGGATTTGCTCGACATCCTGGCGGCCAATTCGCGCGTGCCGGATTCCAACTGGGGCGATCTGAACGGCCAGCTCAACGCGCTCGATCTCGGCGAGCGGCGCTTCGCCGCGCTGCTCGACGAATATGGCGAGGCGGTGCTGGGCCAGGCCTTCGACGCCTTCTCGGCCCGCGCCGAGGCGATGATGCGCGCCGCCATCGCCAGCCTGCCCGACGGGCTCTACAGCTTCGAGGACGTGCTGGACAATGATGGCATCAGCGACGAGACGCTGACCATCGCGCTCGACCTGACCATCGCCGGCGAGACCATGGCGCTGGATTTCTCCCGCTCCTCGCCGCCGGTGCAGGGGCCGGTGAACATCGCCCGCTCCACCGCCATCGCCGCCTGCTATGTGGCGCTGAAGCACGTCTTCACCGAGGTTCCGGCCAATGCCGGCTGCTTGCGGCCGATTACTTTCAGTGTGCCCGACACCACCTTGCTGGGCGCCAAGGCGCCACGCCCGGTGGCGGGCTACACCGAGACCATCCTGCGCCTCATCGGTGTCATCTTCGGCGCGCTGGCCAAGGCCGATCCGGCGCGCGCCACCGCCGCGCCCTTCGGCACCATCAACGCGCTGTCGCTGGCCGGGCATCGGCCCGATGGCTCGCGCTGGGTGATGTTCTCCTTCTTCGGCGGCGGCCTCGGCGGCAATCCGGAGAGCGACGGGCTCAGCCACGCCAACAACCCGATCTCCACCGCCACCATCCCGCCGGTGGAGATCCTGGAGGCCGCCTATCCCGTGCTGTTCCGCCAATGGGCGCTGCGGCCGGATTCGGCGGGGCAGGGCGCGCATCGCGGCGGGCTCGGCGCGGTCTATGAGATCGAGCCGCTGACCGATGCGCGCGTCTCGCTGCTGGGCGAGCGCGGCAAGGCGGCGCCCTTCGGTGTCTCCGGCGGCACGCCGGCGGCGCTGAACCGCTTCACCTGGACCGATGAAGCCGGCGCGCATCACCCGCCCATGGTGTCCAAGATCACCGATATCGCGCTGAAGGCCGGGCACAGCGTGAAGCTGGAAACACCTGGCGGCGGCGGCTGGGGCGACCCGGCGCAGCGCAACCCGGAAAAGGCCGCGCGCGACCGCCGGCTGGGCTATGTGACGGAGAACGGCGCGGCATGAGCGCGACCATTGTTGGCGTCGATGTCGGCGGCACCTTCACCGATCTCTTCTGCTATGACGAGGCGGCGGGAAGCTTCCGCACCGCCAAGGTGCCATCCAACCGCGGCGATGAGGCGGTGGGTTTCCTGGAAGGGCTGAAGAGCTTCGGCCCCGTGGCGCAGCTCGCCTCCGTGGTGCATGGCACCACCGTCGGCACCAATGCGCTGCTGGAGCGCAAGGGCGCGAAGGTCGGGCTGATCACCACGCGCGGCTTCCGTGACGTGCTGGAGATGCGCCGCCGCGACCGCCTCCACACCTGGGGCCTCTGGGGCGATTTTTCTTCCCGTCGTCGATCGCGATATGCGGCTGGAGGTCAGCGAGCGCATTTTGGCCGATGGTTCGGTCCGCCAGGCGGTGGATGCCGCCGAGGTGCAGGCGGCGGTGCGCCAGCTGATCGCCCAGGGGGCGGAGGCGCTGGCCATCGTCTTCATCAACGCCTATGCCAATCCGGCGAACGAGCAGGCGGCGCTCGAGGCAGCGCGCGCCATCTGGCCCGGCGAGACCATCGCCTGCTCGACCCAGATCCTGCCCGAGATCCGCGAATTCGAGCGGACCTCGACCACCGCGCTGAACGCCTATCTGCAGCCTGTCGTCGGCTCCTATCTCGGCAAGCTCGACAAGGCCCTGGCGGGGGAGGGCTTCACCGGCCAGTTCCACATCGTGCAGTCGAATGGCGGCGTGATGTCCACCGCCACGGCGCGGCGCCTGCCGGTGCGCACGGCGCTCTCCGGCCCGGCCGCCGGTGTAATCGCCGCCGCCGCCATCGCGCGGGAGGCGGGCTTCCCGGATGTCATCACCGGCGATCTCGGCGGCACCTCCTTCGATGTCTCGCTGGTGGTGGGGGGCGGCACGGCGCTGGCGGCGCAGACCACCATCGATTTCGGCCTGGTCATCCGCACGCCGATGATCGAGATCAGCACCATCGGCGCCGGCGGCGGCTCCATCGCCCATGTCGATGCCGGCGGGCTGCTGCAGGTGGGTCCCGAGAGCGCCGGCTCCCGCCCCGGCCCGGTCTGCTACGGCCAGGGCAACACGCGGCCGACGCTGACGGATGCCAATGTCGTGCTCGGCCGCATCAATGCCGAGCGGCCGATCGGCGGCAAGCTGGCGCGCCTCGATGTCGAGGCGGCGAAATCCGCGATCCTCGAGCATGTCGGCCGCCCGCTGGGGCTCGACGCCATGGCGGCGGCGGAGGCCATTCTGCGCGTGGCCAATGCGCGCATGGCCGGCGCCATCCGGCTGGTCTCCATCGAGCGCGGGCACGACCCGTCGCGCTTCGCCGTGGTGCCCTTCGGCGGTGGCGGCGCGCTGCACACCGGCGCGCTGATCCGCGAGGTCGGGCTGAAGGCGGCGCTGGTGCCGCGCTTCCCCGGCGTCACCTCGGCGCTGGGCTGCGTCATCGCCGATATCCGGCACGACCAGGTGCAGACGGTGAATCTGACGCTGGACGCGCTGGACGAGGCCGCGCTCGACCGCCGCATGGTGGCGGAGGCCGCTTCCGCCCGTGCCGTGGTGGAGGCGGCGGGCCTCGCCGTCGAGCGCATCGACACGGTGTTCGAGCTGGACATGCATTATGCCGGCCAGACCCACACCGTCGCCGTGCCGCTGCCGGTCGAGGTCAGGGATGGCAGCACGGGCCTCTCCCGCGCCATCGTGCGGCAGGCTTTCGAGCGTGCCTACCAGACCAGCTTCTCCCGCCTGCTGCCGGGGCTTGGCGTGCGCATCGTCAATCTGCGCACGGCGGCGATCGGCCGGCGGCCGCGCTTCGATCTCGGCCTGCTGAAGCCCGAGCCGGGCGCCAGCATCGAGGCCGCCCGGCGCGGCAGCCGCCCGGTCTGGTTCGAGGGCGCCTGGCATGACACCGCCATCTATGCCCGGCTGGAGCTGCCGGAGGGTGCGACCATCCCGGGCCCGGCCATCCTGGAGCAGCCGGACGCCACCACCGTGGTCGATCCCGGCCTGGTGGCGCGGGTGGACCATCTGGGCAACATCATCGTGGAGCGCGCCGCATGAGCCACGAACCGATCCCCGCCAGCGAGACGGCGCTGCTGATCGTCGATCTGCAGAATGATTTCATCCACCCCGACGGCGCCTATGCGCGCGGCGGCCAGGGCGACCCTTCCATCGCCGCCCTGCCGGGCAGGCTGAAGCCCCTGGCGGACGCCATCCGGAAGAAGAATGGCTGGGTGGTCTCCACCCAGTTCACCCTGGTGCCGGGCAAGGGGGGCGAGCCGATGATCTCGCCGCATCTGAAGGCGCTGCGGCCCTTCCTGCGCAAGGGCGATTTCTGCCCCGGCGCCTGGGGCCACCAGCTGGTGGATGAATTGCAGCCGGCCGATCTCTCGGTCGAGAAGCTGGCCTATTCCGCCTTCTACATGACCCGGCTGGAATGGGTGCTGCGCAAGGCCGGCGTCCGCAAGCTCTATGTCGGCGGCATCGTCACCAATGGCGGCGTCGCCTCGACGGTGCGGGACGCGCATGTGCGCGACATCGATGTGACGGTGCTGGAGGATGGCTGCGCCGCCTTCGGCGCCGAGACGCATGCGACGGCCATCGCGGCGCTGCGCCCGGTCGCCCGCATCGCCAGCATCGCCCAGGCCATGGCGGAGCTGGAGGCGGCATGAGCATCCTGCCCGCCAACGGCGTCGAATTCGAGCTGACCCTGCCGGTCGTCATCATCGGCGCCGGCGCCGCCGGGCTGGTCGCGGCGCTGGCGCTGCGCGAGGCCGGGCAGGAGGTGCTGGTGCTGGAGCGCGACCCGGTGCCGCGCGGCTCCACCGCCCTCTCCGCCGGGCTGATCCCGGCCCCCGGCACGCGCTGGCAGAAGGCGGCGGGGGAGGAGGATGGCCCGACCCTCTTCGCCGCCGATATTCTGGCCAAGGCCGGCGGCGAGCCCGACCCGGCGCTGGTCGAGGCGCTGGCGGCCCGCATCGGCCCGGTGCTGGAATGGCTGGCCGACCGGCATGGGCTGGATTTCTCGGTGATCACCGATTTCCGCTATCCCGGCCATTCCGCCTGCCGCATGCACGGCCTGCCCAGCCGCTCCGGCGAGGAGCTGGTGGACCGGCTGCGCGAGGCTGCCGAGGCGGCCGGGGTGGAGATCCTCTGCGAGGCGCAGGTCACCGCGCTTTATGCCGGCCCCGATGGCCGCATCCATGGCCTGGCCTTCCGCCGCCCCGATGGCAGCGAGGAGCGGCTGGGTTGCGACGCGCTGATCCTCGCCTGCAACGGCTATGGCGGCAATCCGGCGCTGGTGGCCGAGCATGTGCCGCTTCTCTCCGGCGCGCTGTATTTCGGCCATGCCGGCAATCAGGGCGACGCGCTGCTCTGGGGCCAGGCGCTGGGGGCGGCGACGCGGCATCTCTCCGGCCATCAGGGGCATGGCTCGGTGGCGCATCCGATCGGCATCCTGATCTCCTGGGCCACCATGACCCAGGGCGGCATCCAGGTGAATCTGGAGGGAAGCCGCTTCGCCGATGAAAGCCATGGCTATTCCGAGGCCGCCGCCCTGGTGCTGCAGCAGCCCGAAGCCGTGGCCTGGAGCCTATTCGACGAGCGCATCGCCGGCATCGCCCGGCAGTTCGAGGATTTCCGCCAGGCCGAGGCCGCCGGGGTGGTGCTGAGCGCGCCCGACATCGCCGCCCTGGCGGCGGCGACGAAACTGCCCGAGGCCGCGCTGCGGGCGACGCTGGCGGAGGTTGAGCGCCTCAAGGCCGATGGCGCGACGGATGGTTTCGGCCGCGACTTCGCCGGGGTGGCGCCGTTGACGCCGCCCTATCGCGCCGTGCGCGTCACCGGGGCGCTGTTCCACACCCAGGGCGGGCTGGTGGTGGATGCGTCGGCGCGGGTGCTGCGGCCGGATGGTTCGGCGCTGCCCAATCTCTTTGCTGCCGGCGGCGCCGCCTGCGGCGTCTCCGGCAGCCGGGCGGAGGGCTATCTCTCCGGCAATGGGCTGCTGACGGCGGTGGCGCTGGGCCATGCGGCGGGGGAGGCGGCGGGGCGCGCCTGACCGCTTCCCCTGCCGCGCATTCCCTGCTGTGCTGCGCGCATGGGAATGAAACGCCGAGACCTGCTGCTGGCGGCCGCCTTGGCGCCGCTGGCCGCCCCCGCCCTGCGGCCCGGCCGCGCCTGGGCCCAGTCCGCGCCAGCCGCCATGCCGCCGGTGCTGTTCATCCATGGCAATGGCGACCAGGCGGCGCTGTGGCAGACCACCCTCTGGCGCTTCGAGAGCCAAGGCGTGCCGCGCGGCCGCCTCGCCGCGCTGAACCTGCCGGACCCGCTGGCGCGCGACGATGACGGGGTGGCGCAGCCGCGCCGCTCCTCCTCCGCCGATTTCACCGCCGCGGTGGCGGAGGCGGTGGCGGCGCTGCGCGCCTCGGCCGGCGCCGGGCGCGTCGCGCTAGTGGGCAACAGCCGCGGCGGCTACCCGATCCGCGACTTCGTGCTGCATGGGGGCGGCGCGGCGCAGGTCTCGCACGCCGTGCTCTGCGGCACGCCCAACCGGGGCGTCTATGACTGGCCGGAGACCCGCAACCGCGAATTCAACGCCCAGTCCGAGCTGCTGCGGAAGCTGAATGGCGGCGAGAGCGATGTAGTGCCCGGCACGCAGTTCCTGACGCTGCGCAGCGACGGCAATGACGTCTATGCCCAGGCGGATGGCTTCGCCCTCGGCCAGCCCGGCCGGCCGACCGGCACCGGCCCGGCGGGGCCGGAGCTGCGCGGCGCCACCAACCTGGTGCTGGGCCAGCTCGACCACCGCGAAATCGCCTACCACCCGCGCGCCTTCCGCGAGATGTTCCGCTGGATCGCCGGGCGGGAGCCGGAGCGCATCGCCATCCTGCCCGAGGCGCGGCCGGTGCTGAACGGCCAGGTCACCGGCACACCGGGCGGCGTGCCGACCAACCGCCCGGTCGAGGGCGCGCAGGTGGACATCTGGCGCACCGACCCCGAGACCGGCGCGCGGCTGGGCGAGGCGCTGCTGCGCCGCAGGACCGGCGCGGACGGGGTGTGGGGGCCGGTGGAGGTCAGCCCGGACTGGGCGCTGGAATTCGTC
Source organism: Pseudoroseomonas cervicalis (assembly GCF_030818485.1). Taxonomy (NCBI): domain Bacteria; kingdom Pseudomonadati; phylum Pseudomonadota; class Alphaproteobacteria; order Acetobacterales; family Roseomonadaceae; genus Roseomonas; species Teichococcus cervicalis. Next base: position 818,785 of record NZ_JAUTAJ010000004.1, read on the forward strand.
GTGGCGGCCCCTGGCCATCCCACCACGCATCTCTACCGCGCGGGCTTTCCGCGCTCCTCCGATATCGTGCATCTGCGCCCGGCGCGGCCGCTCACCGAACAGGACCGGGCTTCGGGGGCGGTGCTGCTCTTCACCCGGCCGCGCGGCTATTTCGGCCTGCCGCGCGACGCCATCATCCTGGATGGGCGGGAGCCCGCGGACATCCCGCGCGGCCTGGCGCGCAGCGCCACCGCCACGCTGCGGGCGCCGGCGGAGCGCCTCGGCCAGCCCGTGACGGCGCAGTTCAACGAGGAGCGGATCGTGGCGCGGCTCTGGCCGGTGTCGGAGGGGCGCATCAGCGTGGCCGAGCTGACCGGCTGAGCCATGGCGCGGCGAGGCGGCCGGAAAGCTGGACAGGCCTGCCCGCTTTCTGTGCAATGGCGGCGCTGGCGCTGCCAGGGGCAGCGCCGCGCCGCCGGCCGCCGCGGCTGGTCCGCCTTTTGCACAGCCAGGCTCCGCCCATGCCGGAGAGACGCCATGACCGAGCCCACCCGTAAGCTGCCCCGCCGCCTGCTGCTGGGCGCCGCCCTGGCCGCGCCGGCGCTGCACGCCGCCCGCGCCCAGGCGCCGCTGCGCTTCAGCCTGGACTGGGCGCTGCAGGGCAACCACGCCATGTTCTCGCTCGCCGACGACCATGGGCTGTACCGGCGCGAGGGGCTGTCGGTGCGCATGGATCGCGGCTTCGGCTCGGGCGATGCGCTGGTGAAGGTGGGGTCCGGCACCTATGACATGGGCTTCGCCGATTTCTCCGGCGCGGTGAAGTTCAACGCCGAATACCCGCAGAACCGGCTGGTGATGATCTACCCGGTCTTCGACCGCACCGCCGCCGCCATCGTCACCCTGCGCGGCCGCGGCATCGAGAAGCCGCAGGATGTCGCCGGCCGCCATCTCGGCGCGCCGGAAGGCGAGGGGAGCCGCATGCTGTTCCCCGCCTTCGCCCGCGTCGCCGGCATCGATACGGGCCGCATGCGCTGGACCTCCATGGCCGCCAATCTGCGCGACACCATGCTGCGCACCGGCCAGGTGGATGCCGTCAGCGGCTTCCTCTTCACCGTGCATTTCAACCTGGTGGGCCTCGGCATTCCGGAGGACCAGATCCTCGGCTGGCCCTATGCCGAGCATGGGCTGGACCTGCTGGGCTCCGGCCTGTTCGCCCGCGCCGACTGGCTGGAGCGCAATGGCGAGACGGCGGCGAAATTCGTCCGCGCCTCGATGGGCGGGCTGAAGCTGCTGCTGAACGACGTGCCGGCCGGCATGGCCTCGCTGAAGAAGCGCGAGCCGCTGTTCGACGAGGCGCTGGAGAGCCGCCGCTTTGCCATGACGCGGGATCGGTCCATCATCACGCCCAACAGCCGGGAGGGCGGGCTCGGCGTGCTCGACATGGCGCGCGCCACGCAGCTGGTGCGGGTCAATGCCGAGGCCTATGGCATCCAGAACCCGCCGGAGGCCGCCAGCATGTTCACCGACCGCTATTTGCCGCCGCGCTCCGAGCGCATGCTGTGACGCACCGCCTGCTGCTGCGCGGCGCCCGTGTCCTGGCGCCGGATGCCCTCTCCGCGCCGCTCGCCGATATCCTGGTCGAAGGCGACCGCATCGCCGCCCTGCTGCCGCCGGGCAGCGCCGTCGAGGATGCGGAGATCTTCGAGGCCGGAAACCGCCTGGTGATCCCGGGCCTGGCCAATGGCCACACCCATGGCCATGGCGGCCTGGCCAAGGGCTCGGGCGACAAATGGGATCTGGCGCTGCTGCTGGCCCATGCCCCCTGGGTGGGCGGCGGGCGCGGCCTTGCCGACAAGAAGCTCTCCGTCCAGCTCAATGCGGTGGAGCTGCTGAAGAAGGGTTGCACCGCCGCCTTCGACCTGCCGGCCGAATTCCCCGGCCCGACGCCGGAGGGGCTGGAGGCGATGGCCGAGGCCTATGCCAGTGTCGGGCTGCGCGCCGTGCTGGCGCCGATGGTGGCCGACCTGACCTTCTTCGAGGCGACGCCCGGGCTGGTGGATGCCCTGCCCGAGGCGCAGCGCGCGCGTGCCGCATCGATGCGCATGGCCCCCGCCGCCGAGACCCTGGCGACGCTGCACAGCGCCGCGAAGGGATGGCGGCACGGCGCCGCCGGCATCGCTCTCGGCCTCGGCCCGACCATCCCGCTGCATGGCTCGCAGGAGTTCCTGCGGGGATGCGCGGCTCTGGCAGAGGAATTCGGGCTGCGGGTGCAGAGCCATGTGGCGGAGGCGCGCTACCAGGCCGCCGCCGGCGAGCAGCTTTATGGCGGCGCCACCCTGCTCGAGCACATGGACCGGATGGGGCTGGTCGGGCCGCGCTTCTCGGTGGCGCATGGCGTCTGGCTGACCCAGGGCGATCTGGAGCTGCTGGCGCGGCGCGGGGCTGGGCTGTCGCACAATCCCGGCGCCAATATGCGCCTGGCCTCCGGCATCGCCCCCGCCCGCGCGGCGCTGCGCGCGGGCGTCACGCTGGGCATCGGCACCGATGGCTCCTCCTCCTCCGACAACCAGAACATGTTCGAGGCGATGCGCCTGGCCGCCTTCGCCTCCCGCCTCTGGGAGGAGGCGGAGGAGGCAGATTGGCTCGGCACCGCCGAGACATTCCGGCTGGCCACCGCCGGCTCCGCCGCGCTGATGGGCATCGAGGCGGGGGAGATCGCGCCCGGCAGGCTCGCCGATCTGGTGCTGCTCGACCTCGGCCACATCAACTGGATGCCCTTCAACGACGCCGCCAACCAGCTGGTCTGGACCGAGGATGGCAGCGCCGTGACCGATGTCATGGTGGGCGGCGCCTGGAAGCTGCGCGACCGCCGCGTGCTGGGGCTGGACGAGGCGAAGCTGGCCGCCGAGGCCCAGGCCGCGGCCGACCGGCTGCGCGCCGCCAATGCGGGGGCGCGGGAATGGTGCGAGGCGATCGCCCCGCATATCGCCTGCCATTGCCGGGCGCTGGCGCGCGGCTGGACCCGCTCCCGCCGGCTGCTGCGGGCGGAGTGAAGGGGCGGGCAGGGGCCGTCCGCCCCTGCCGCGCCAGGCGGTTCAACCCGGCGCGTCCAGCGGGCGATTCAACGGGGCGATTCGGCGGCAGGGGCCGGGCTGTGCCATAAGCCCGCCCGCAGACGCCTCCCCCCACGCCAGACCGTCCCGGGACCCATGATCCGCCTCGACAACATCAGCAAGCAGAACGGCCAGCAGCTCCTCTTCATCGAGGCCTCGGCGGCGCTCCAGCGCGGCGAGAAGATCGGCCTGGTCGGGCCCAATGGCGCCGGCAAATCCACCCTGTTCCGCATGATCACCGGGCAGGAGCCGCCGGATGAGGGCCAGGTGGTGGTCGATCGCGGCGTCTCCATCGGGCTGTTCAGCCAGGATGTGGGCGAGATGTCCGGCCGCAGCGCGGTGGCCGAGGTGATGGACGGCGCCGGCGCGGTGAGCGAGGTGGCCGCCGAGCTGGCCGAGCTGGAAGCGGCCCTGGCCGATCCCGACCGCGCCGATGAGATGGACAGCCTGATCGAGCGCTTCGGCGAGGTGCAGGGCCGTTTCGAGGCGCTGGGCGGCTATGCGCTGGAGGGCCGCGCGCGCGAGGTGCTGGCCGGGCTCAGCTTCAGCCAGGAGATGATGGAGGGCGATGTCAGCCGCCTCTCGGGCGGCTGGAAGATGCGCGTGGCGCTGGCCCGCATCCTGCTGATGCGCCCCGATGTCATGCTGCTGGACGAGCCGAGCAACCATCTCGACCTCGAAAGCCTGATCTGGCTGGAGAATTTCCTGCGCGGTTATGATGGCGCGCTGCTGATGACCTCGCACGACCGCGAATTCATGAACCGGATCGTCAACAAGATCCTGGAGATCGATGGCGGCACGCTGACCTCCTACACCGGCAATTACGAATTCTACGAGCAGCAGCGGGCGCTGAACGAGAAGCAGCAGCAGGCGCAGTTCGAGCGCCAGCAGGCGATGCTGGCCAAGGAGATCGCCTTCATCGAGCGGTTCAAGGCGCGCGCCTCGCACGCCGCGCAGGTGCAGAGCCGGGTCAAGAAGCTGGAGAAGATCGACCGCGTCGAGCCGCCCAAGCGCCGGCAGAGCGTCTCCTTCGAGTTCCAGCCGGCGCCGCGCTCGGGCGACGATGTGGTGAAGCTGCGCGGCGTGTCGAAGCGCTACGGCCAGCGCAGCATCTATGACGGGCTGGACCTGCTGGTGCGGCGGCGCGAGCGCTGCTGCGTGCTGGGCGTCAATGGCGCCGGCAAGTCGACCCTGCTGAAGCTGGTGGCCGGCGCTACCGCGCCAGATGAGGGCAGCGTGACGCTCGGCGGCAGCGTGAAGATGGGCTATTTCGCCCAGCACGCCATGGAGCTGCTGCAGGGCGACCGCACCATCTTCGAGACACTTGAAGAAAATTTCCCGCGCGCGACGCAGGGTTCGCTGCGGGCGCTGGCCGGCTGCTTCGGCTTCTCCGGTGACGAGGTGGAGAAGAAGTGCCGCGTGCTGTCGGGCGGCGAGAAGGCGCGGCTGGTGATGGCGATGATGCTGTACGATCCGCCGAACTTCCTGGTGCTGGACGAGCCCACCAACCATCTGGACATGGCCACCAAGGAGATGCTGGTGGCGGCGCTGGCCGATTACGAGGGGACGATGCTGTTCGTCTCGCATGACCGCCACTTCCTGGCGGCGCTGTCCAACCGGGTGCTGGAGCTGACGCCGGAGGGCCTGCATCAGTATGATGGCGGCTACACCGAATATGTCGCCCGCACCGGGCAGGAGGCGCCGGGGCTGCGCAGCTGACGCCGCCGGATCGCGGCGCCGCCAGCGGGCGGCGCCGCGATGCGCCTCTGGCGACTGGCCACGAAAAAAGGCCCCTCGCGGGACCTTTGCGGACCGGCCAGGTCCGGTGGACTCGGTCGGTCAATGGCGGATGGGGTGGGATTCGAACCCACGATACCCTTTTGAGGTATACACACTTTCCAGGCGTGCGCCTTCGACCACTCGGCCACCCATCCAGCGCAGGCGGCGGGGTATAGCAGCCTTTTGGCGGCCGGCAAGGGGTTTCGCGCGGCCAAGTTGCAGCCGGAATGATGCAGCCGGTCGGGACCGGAGATTTTCCGAAGCCCCCCAGGGGGTCACCGCCGGCCTTCCGGACCCTCCCAGGGGCTTGCACGGCGAGACACGCGCTATACGCAGGAACGACCCGCGATTTTTTCGGCCTCCAGGTCCCGATTTTCCTTGCAGGGGGGGAGGGTGTTGCCCCATATGCGCCGCCGTTGACCTGATCGATCACGATCACCCTGGTCATCTTCTGGTGGGAAGGAGCCCGCAAATCATGGACGCTCTCGTTTCTCCGCTGGGGATGGTCTCGGATAACAGCCCGAGCGAAGCCCAGTCTGTTGATACTCACGGCGAGGCGAAGGATTACTTCGTCGAGCGTGATGGTGTGCGCTTTGCCGGCACGCATCTGATCGTCGATCTGTGGGGTGCCACGAATCTCGACGATCCCGCGCATATCGATTCCGTCCTGCGCGAGGCCGCGATCGAGACCGGCGCGACCATCCTGCACGGCCATTTCCACCACTTCTCCCCGAATGGTGGCGTCTCCGGCGTGCTGGTCCTGGCCGAGAGCCATGTCTCGATCCACACCTGGCCGGAGCGGGCCTATGCCGCGCTGGACATCTTCGTCTGCGGCATCTGCAACCCGTACAACGCGGTGCCGGTGCTGAAGAAGGGCTTCCAGCCCGAGCGCGTGCAGCTGGCCGAGCACAAGCGCGGCCTGATCGGCTGACGCCCGCCTGACACTCGCCTGTCACGTGACGCAGCGGGGGGCGGGACCTTAGGGTCCCGCCCTCTTCGTATCTTCCCGAGGATTTCCCTGATGCCGACCGATTCCTGGGTCAACGAGACCCTGTACCCCGATTGGGGCCAGCGCTTCCTGGTGAAGCGCGAGCTCGCCCGCGTGCAGAGCGAGTTCCAGGACATCATGATCTTCGAGAGCTACAGCCATGGGCGCGTCATGCTGCTCGACGGCGTCACGCAGATCACCGAGAAGGACGAGTTCGTCTATCAGGAGATGCTGACCCATGTGCCGCTGCTGGCGCATGGCGAGGCCAGGCGCGTGCTGATCATCGGCGCCGGCGATGGCGGCGTGCTGAAGCGCGTGCTGCAGCACCGCGATGTCGAGAAGGCCGTGATGGTCGAGATCGATGGCGAGGTGATCCGTCTCTGCAAGGAGCACATGCCCGACATCGCCGGCGACGCCTGGAATGATCCGCGCGCCGAGGTGATCGTGGGCGACGGCATCGACTATGTGCGGAAAGCGCCGGCCGGCAGCTTCGACGTCGTCATCGTCGATTCGACCGACCCGATCGGCGTGGGCGAGGTGCTGTTCACCGACGAGTTCTATGCCAATGCGGCGCGGCTGCTGTCGGATCGCGGGCTGATCGTCAACCAGTGCGGCGTGCCGGCGATGCAGGCCGAGGAGCTGGCCGAGACCTCGCTGCGCCGGGGCAAGGTGTTCCCGGACATCTGGGCCTATGTCGCCGCGGTGCCGACCTATGTCGGCGGCTTCATGACGCTGGGCTGGGCGGCCAAGGACGCGACGCTGCGTCAGGTGGACACCGCCACCATCCGCGCCCGCGCCGAGGCGGCCGGCATTCTGGGCCAGACGCAGTACTGGACGCCGGAGATCCACACCGGCGCCTTCAACCTGCCGCCCTATATCAGCAAGCATCTGCCGAAGCAGGGCTGAGGCGCGGCCTCAGCCGGTGTGCGGGCGGGGCAGGAGGGCCAGCAGGCTCTCCAGCTCCGCCCGCAATGCGTAGAGGGCCTGGCGCGCCTCCCTCCCGCAGGCGGGGGGCAGCGCCAGGGCGGCGGCGCAGAGCGGGGCGATGTCCTGCTCCAGCCCCGCCAGATCGACGCGGCGGCCGGATTGGGCCAGGGCGCGCGCCAGGCTCAGCGTGGTGCGCAGCGATTCGGCGGTGGCCAGCACGGCCTGCAGGGAGGCGGACGCCATCGCCACAGGCTGGGCCGGCACGGTTAACGGACCCTTTAGCTGCGGTGCCGCTCCGCCTGTCCCGGGTCGGCTTTAACCTCCTCCTAAGCGAGGCCGCCTAGTCTCTGGCGCTTCTGCGGAGGCCGCCCGATGGACATGCCCGATGGACATGAATGAAGCGCTCCGGCTGGTGGCCGCCAACATGGCCGCCCAGTCGCACCGGCTGCTCGGCATGGCGCAGCAGCTGAACCGCAGCGCCGCCCTGGCCGAGGAGGAGGAGGCGCTGCCCGGCTGGGGCGCCGCCGCCGAGGAGGCGGAGCCCGCCCCGGCCAGCCAGGAGAGCCTGGCCTCGCTGCGCACCAGCCATCAGCTGCTGGGCGAGGCGATCGCGCTGCTCGAAGGTGATGGCTGACATCACGCTTCCGTGATGTTACGCTCGCGCATCATGCGCCTCCGACCCCCCTGGGGTGCGGCCTCGACCAAGGCCCAGCCCGCCTTCCTCGCGCTGCTCTCCGGGCTGGCGGAGCCGGCGCTGTGGCTGGATGCGTCGGGCCAGGTGAAGCAGGGCAATGCGGCGCTGCGCCAGGCGCTGGGGCCGTCCCTGCCGGTGAAGCCCGGCCTGCCGGTGGAACGGCTCTTCGCCGCCGCCGACCGGGAGGCGCTGCGGCACTGGCTGGAGGGGGGCGCCACGCCTGCCGCGCTGCGCCTGGCGGCGCCGGAGGGCGGGCAGGGCATGCCGGTGGCGCCGCATCGCATCGCGTTGCCGGAGGGCGGCGGCGTGCTGGTGCTGCGCGACCTGACCCAGGATCGCGCCATGGCCGACCGGGTGGCGGAGGGCGACCGGCTGCAGGCGCTGGGCGTGCTGGCGGGCGGCATCGCGCATGACTTCAACAACCTCCTGGCGGTGGTGCTGGGCGCCACCGAGGATGCGGTGCGGCTGGCCGGCCCCGATGCGCCGCCCGCCCTGCTGGCCGAGCTGGCGCAGGTGCAGGAGGCCGCCGGGCGCGGCGCCGCGCTGGTGCGGCAGATGATGGCCTATGCGCGGCAGCAGGTGCTGGCGCCGCGCCTGGTGAACCTGAACGCGGCGGTGGAGAGCATGGCGCAGCTGCTGCGGCCGCTGCTCGGCCGCTCGGTGTCGCTGGTGGTGGAGCTGGATTCGCCCGGGCGCATGGTGCGCATCGACCCGACCCAGCTGGACCGCGTGCTGATGAACCTGGCGATGAACGCCCGCCAGGCCATGCCGCGCGGCGGCCGGCTGGTGCTGCGCACCGGGCGCGCCCTGCTGCTGCAGCCGCAGCGGGAGGGGGCGGAGCGCATCCCCGCCGGGCGCTGGACGGTGCTGGAGGTCGAGGATAGCGGCGAAGGCATTCCCCCCGCCATCCTGCCGCGCATCTTCGAGCCCTTCTTCACCGGGCGTGGCCCGCAGGGCGGCACCGGCATGGGGCTGGCCACGGTGCATGGCATCGTCCGGCAATCCGGCGGCTATGTCAGCGTGCGCAGCCGGCCGGGCGAGGGCGCCCTGTTCCGCATCCTGCTGCCGCGGGTCGAGGACGCGGCCGAGCCGGCCGCGACGCCGGCCTCGGCCCTCGCCGCCGGCGCCGCGGCCCCGGGGCGGCTGCTGCTGGTCGAGGACGAGGCGCCGCTGCGCCGCCTGGCCGAGCGCGCCCTGGCCCGGGCCGGCTGGGCGGTGATGGCGGCGGAGGATGCCGAGAGCGCGCTGGCGCTGGTGGAGGCGGCTGCCGAACCGCCGGCGCTGCTGGTCAGCGATGTCGTGATGCCGGGCATGGACGGCGTCGCGCTGGCCGCCCAGCTGCGGGAACGGTTTCCGGGGCTTCCGGTGCTGCTGGTGAGCGGCTATGCGCCTTCCATGGTGGAGCAGGGGCTCCCTGGCGGGGCGCTGCATTTCCTGGCCAAGCCCTATCGCCCGGCCGAGCTGGTGGAGGCGGCGCGGCGCGCGGCGGGTGCCGAATCCCCCTTGCAGAACGATGCTGTTGTGAACATATAGCGAACAAGAATTCCGGGCCGTCCTGCCGGGTTTCGCTTGCGACGCGCAGGACAGGCCAGGAAGAGTGCGTTTCAGGAGAGGGCGTCCTTCCCGCTTGGCAGTCCCTTCCCTTGCTGGGAAGCTGCATGGCGCGGCAGACACCCGTTGAGAGACAGCCGAAGGGCAAAGGGGTTCCCAGAATGGACAAGAACAAGGCGCTGGACGCCGCGCTGAGCCAGATCGAGCGGGCCTTCGGCAAGGGCTCGATCATGCGCATGGGCGCCAAGCAGCAATCCGACGAGGTGGAGGTGATCCCGACCGGCTCGCTCGGGCTGGATCTGGGGCTTGGCATTGGCGGCCTGCCGCGCGGCCGTATCGTCGAGATCTATGGCCCCGAGAGCTCGGGCAAGACGACGCTGGCGCTGCATGCCATCGCCGAGGCGCAGAAGCGCGGCGGCACCTGCGCCTTTGTCGATGCCGAGCACGCGCTGGACCCCGGCTATGCCCGCAAGCTGGGTGTCGATGTCGACAACCTGCTGATCAGCCAGCCGGATGCCGGTGAGCAGGCGCTGGAGATCGCCGACACGCTGGTGCGCTCCGGCGCGGTCGATGTGCTGGTGGTCGATTCGGTCGCCGCGCTGGTGCCGCGTGCCGAGCTCGAGGGCGAGATGGGCGACAGCCATGTCGGCCTGCATGCCCGCCTGATGAGCCAGGCGCTGCGCAAGCTGACCGGCTCTGTCGCCCGCTCCAACACGCTGCTGATCTTCCTGAACCAGATCCGCCTGAAGATCGGCGTGATGTTCGGCAATCCGGAGACCACGACGGGCGGCAACGCGCTGAAGTTCTACGCCTCGATCCGTCTCGAGATCCGCCGTGTCGGGCAGATCAAGGATCGCGAGGAGGTGGTCGGCAACCAGACCCGCGTGAAGGTGGTGAAGAACAAGATGGCCCCGCCGTTCCGGCAGGTCGAGTTCGACATCATGTATGGCGAGGGTGTGTCGAAGGTGGGCGAGCTGCTCGATCTCGGCGTGAAGGCCGGGGTGGTGGAGAAGTCCGGCGCCTGGTTCAGCTGCGACAGCCAGCGCATCGGCCAGGGGCGCGAGAACGCGAAGCAGTTCCTGCGCGACAATCCGTCGATGGCGGAGAGCATCGAGCAGCGGATCCGCGCCCAGGCCGGCCTGGTGACCAGCGCGATGATGGCCGGCCCCGAAAGCGAGCCGGACGACGCCGCCGCCGCCGAGTGAGCGGGAGCCGGCCGCCAGCGGCGGCCGGCCCTGACAGAGAAAAGAAGGGGTCCAGGGGAATTCATTCCCCTGGATCCTTTCTGTTTTTCAGAACCGCTACCGCCCCAACAACCCCCGCAGCAGATCCATCGGATTGCTGCGTTCCTGGCTGTTGCGCCGCTGCGGCGCCTCGGCCGGCACCGGGCCGCCGCGCCCGTTGCGCGCCACGGCCAGTTGCTGCGCGCAATCCGGCAGGCTGCCGGCCTGACGCCCGGCCAGCTGCTGCGCCAGCTGCCCCAGGATGCCGCCCTGCCCATCGCGCTGCCGCGCCACCAAGTCGCCGACGATGCCGGCGGCCGCTTCCGGCACGCCCGCCGGATCGAGCCGGTAGCTGGGCGACGCGAAGCTGCCGCCCACCAGCACCGGCGCGGAGAGGCCGAGACCGCCCAGGCGGATCTGCGGCAGCAGGCGCAGCGCCAGGCGCTCCTCGCGCAGGTCGATCTCGCCGCTGCCGACGACATCAGCCAGCGAGGTTTCCACCAGCATGGCCTGCGGCCGGGCGATGCCGTCGCGCAGCTGCAGGCGCAGCGCTAGGCAGCGCAGGGCGGTGCTGCCATCGGTCGGCGCGTTGGGCAGCAGCAGGCGGCGCAGATCACCGGCCAGCGAGGCGATCAGCCGGTTGTCGATCTGGCCATTGGCCATGGCCAGGGCCAGGACGCCATTGCCGCTGGCCGCCAGGGCGCGCGGCGTGCCGCCCTGGGCCGTCAGATCGGCCTCGACTTCCAGCCGGCCGCTGCCCTGGGGCGGCAGGCCATAGGCCTGCAGCATCGGCCGCAGGTCCAGCCCGCCCCCCTCATGCCGCAGGGTCAGGGCGAGGCGCGGCGGCGAGGGGGCGCCGTCCACCGCCAGGCGGCCATTGACGCGGCCGCCCGGCAGGGTGGCGCCGAAGGGTTCCAGCCCCAGCCTGCCCTCGGCCAGCTTCAGCGGCGCGCGGAGGTCGCGATAGGTCACGCCGCCCGCCACCAGCTCGGCGATGGTGAGCGGCACATCGGCATCCAGCGCCTGCAGCAGGGCGAAGGGCAGCGGCCAGTCGGGGATGACACGGCGCGGCCCGGCGGGGGCGGCGGCAGGCGGGCGCGGCGGCACGGCCGGCAGCTGCGGCGCGGCCCCGTCCGGCGCCGCGGGGCTGGCCGCCGGCACGGCGGGGGGCGGCTGCAGCAGCGCGTCCAGATCCAGGCGCTGCGCCGCCAGCCGCCCGGTCAGGGCAGGGCGGCCGGAGAGGGTCAGCGCCGCCTCGCCCTCCAGCACCGCCTGGCGGGATTGCAGGCGCAGCCCGTCCAGCGCCAGGCGCTGCGGCGCCAGGGCGAGGCCGGTGGCGAGCCGGGCCTCGGTCAGGCGGGGGCCGGGCAGGGCGAAGGCGCGCAGCCAGGGGGCGCTGTCGGCCAGGCCGCCATTCAGGCCGCCGGCGAAGGCCAGGGGCTGCAGGCTCTGAAGCTGCCCTTCCAGGGTGAGATCCTGGCCTTCGCCGCGCAGCGCCAGGCGCAGCGGCCAGGGACCGTCGCCCAGCAGGGCGGGGAGCGGCGGCAGGCTGCCCTCGGCCTGCAGCGCGATGCCGCGCAGGGACAGGGCGGCGTTCAGCGCCAGGGGCTGGTCCGGTGCCGGCTGGGTCAGCCGCGTGGCGCCCAGGCGCAGCCCGGGCAGCCAGGCGCCGGCCTCCAGCGTCGCCAGCTTCAGCGCGGCCGAGCGCAGCAGCGGCAGGGCGCCGGGGCCGGCATCCTGCAGCTCCGCCGTCAGGTCCAGGCCGGTCGCCTCGGGCAGGGTGACGCCGCGCAGGAAGGGCGCCAGCCGTGCCGCGCGGTCGGCGGTGGCGTTGAGCGACAGGCGCCAGCCGGCGCCCGCCTCGGGCTGCGCCACCGCGCCATCGGCCACCAGCTGGATGCCGGGCGCGGCGAGCGCCAGGCGCAGCGGCCAGTCGCCGCCGGCGGTGGCGCCGAGCAGCCGCGGCAGCGGGCCGCTATTGCCCTCCGCCGCCACGGTGACGCCGCGGAAGCCCAGCTGCCCCTGGAAGCGCATCGGCGCCTCGGGGCCCGGGGCCTCCAGCGCCCAGCGGCGGATCTCCAGCGTCTCGGCCACGCCGCGGCTGGCATCGCGCCAGCTCAGCTTGCCGCCCTCGATCTCGATGGCGGCGATGGTCAGGCCGAGCGGCTCGGAACCGCCGGTGGCGGGGGAGGAGGGCTGGGCCGGCTGGGCGCTGCGGGGCGGGCCGAAGCGCCAGTTGGAGCGGCCCTCGGCATCCAGCTCCAGCAGCAGGTCGGGCTCGATCAGCGTCAGCCGCTCGAAGGCCAGCTGGCGGCGCAGCAGCGGCAGCAGGGCCAGCTCAGCCTCGACGCGGCGGGCGGTCAGCATCTCCGGCCGGCTGCCGCCCGGCGCATTGGCCAGGGTGACGCCGCGCAGCGTCACGGTGGGCACCAGGGAGAGCTTGATGCCGACGGGCCCGGACAGCGTCAGGCTGCGGCCGGTGGCCTGCTCGACGGCGGCGATCAGGCGCGGGCGCAGCACCTCGTCGCGCAGCAGCAGGTTCAGCCCGACCCAGCCGGCGGCGGGCAGGGCGATGGCGACGCCAAGGACGATCAGCGCGGCGCGGCCACGCCGGCGGCGGGGCAGGGCCATGCGGTCAGCCCCGGCGCTTCGGCGCGGTGTTGCGCGGCTTCTCGAAGCCCAGCGTGGCGAAGCTCTCCACCATGTGCGGCGGCAGCGGCGCCGTCACCTCCAGCGTGCCGCCCTCGGGGTGGGGCACCACGATGCGGCGGGCATGCAGGTGCAGGGCGTTGGACATGCCCTCCAGATGCGCCGCCTGGCCGCCATACTTGCCATCGCCCAGGATTGGGCAGGACAGCGCCGCGGCGCAGTGGACGCGCAGCTGGTGGGTGCGGCCGGTCAGCGGCCGCAGCTCCAGCCAGGTGGCGTGGCGGCGGGCGACGTCGACCGTGTCGAACTCGGTGATGGCATGGGCGCCGTCGCGGCCCTCGGCCGGGACCACACGCTCGCCCATCGGGCCGCCGCCCTGTTTGGCCAGGCGCATGTCGATGCGGCCGCCCTGGTATTGCGGCTGGCCGACCACGATGGCCCAGTAGGTCTTCTCGGCATCGCGGCCGCGGAAGGCCTTGGCCAGGAAGCCGGCGGCCGAGGCGTCGCGCGCCAGCAGGATGACGCCGGAGGTGTCGCGGTCCAGCCGGTGCACCAGGCGCGGGCGTTCCTCCTTCTCGAAGGTCAGCGCGTCCAGCATCCCGTCCAGGTGCTTCTTGATGTTCGGCCCGCCCTGCACCGGCAGGCCATGCGGCTTGTTCAGCGCGATGATGTAATCGTCGCGGTAGAGGATCATCGCCTCCAGCGCCTTGGCATCCTCGGCCGAGACCTGGCGGTCGCGCGCCACCGGCTCCGGCGCCGGGCCCTCGGGCAGCGGCGGGATGCGGATCTCCTGGCCGCGGGCCAGGCGGGTGTTGGCCTCGGCGCGTTTGCCGTCGACGCGGATCTGGCCGGTGCGCAGCATCTTCTGCAGCGCGCCCTGGGTCAGCTGGGGGAAGTGCCGGCGGAACCAGCGGTCCAGTCGGGAATCGGCGTCCGCGGCGTGGACGGTGCGGTGCTGGATGGTCATGGCAGTCTCGATCAACGCGTGCGCGCGGCTTGTAGCAGGGGGCGCCGCGCGGCTCACCCCAAGAATGGGTGGGTTGTGAAGGAAGCATTTTTTCAGCTGGCGTCCCGCCTCAGGCCATCTGCGGACGCCAGCCGAAAGAAGTCTTTTTGCTTCTTTTTCTTCAGAAAAAGAAGATCTTAGAATCTCCGTCCCAGTGCGAAGCACAGCGCGAAAGCGCCGAGGCCGAGCGCCATGGTCAGCGCCAGATAACCCAGCGCCACGGCCGGGTTGCGCTCCCACAGCACGCCGATATCCAGCGCGAAGGCCGAGAAGGTGGTGAAGCCGCCGAGGATTCCGGTGATCGCCAGCAGCCGCGCCTCCTGCGGGAAGGGCATGCCGGCCAGCATGGCGCCGCCCAGCAGGCCGATCACCGCGCTGCCGGCGACATTCACCGCCAGCGTGCCCCAGGGGAGCGCGGTGCCGAACCAGGCGGCCGACCAGACGCCCACCGCATAGCGCAGCACCGAGCCGGCGGCGCCGCCGAGCGCCACCAGCGCCAGGGCAAGGGGGGAGAAGGCGCCGCTCATCGCCGCGTCCGCCGCGCCGGGCCGCCCGCTTCCTGCGCCGCTGCGGCCGCTTCCTCCTCGGCCCGCGCCTGGCGCAGCCGCTCCCACTCCTCCAGCCGGTCGAGGATGCGCGCCTCGATGCCGCGCCCGGCGGGGCGGTAGAAGCGCTGCCGCGGCATGCCGTCGGGGAAGTAGTTCTGGCCGCTGAAACCTTCCTCCTGGTCGTGGTCATAGGCATAGCCGGCGCCATAGCCGAGCTGCTTCATCAGCTTGGTCGGCGCGTTCAGGATATGGGCGGGGGGCATCAGGCTGCCGGTCTCCTTGGCCGCGCGGCGGGCTTCCTTGTAGCCCACATAGACGGCGTTCGATTTGGGCGCGGCGCCCAGATGCACCACCAGCTGCGCCAGGGCCAGCTCGCCTTCCGGGCTGCCCAGTCGCTCATAGGTCTCCCAGGCGGCGATGGCGGCGGGCAGGGCGGAGGGGTCGGCCAGGCCGATATCCTCGGCGGCGAAGCGGGTCAGGCGGCGGGCGATGTAGCGCGGGTCCTCGCCGCCCTCCAGCATGCGGGAGAACCAGTACAGCGCCGCATCCGGGTCGGAGCCGCGCAGCGACTTATGGAGCGCGGAGATGAGGTTGTAATGCTCCTCCCGGTCCTTGTCGTAGAGGGCCGCCCGCTTGGCCAGCAGGGCGGAGAGCCCGGCCGGGTCCAGCGCCGCGCTGCCCTCCGGCAGGGCCAGCAGCTGCTCGGCCATGTTCAGCAAATAGCGGCCATCGCCATCGGCCATGGCACGCAGTACGCCGCGGGCGGCCTCGTCCACCGGCAGGGCGCGGCCGGAATCGGCCTCGGCCCGGGCCAGCAGCCGCTCCAGCGCCGCATCATCCAGCCGGCGCAGCACCATCACCTGGCAGCGCGACAGGATGGCGCCATTCAGCGCGAAGGACGGGTTCTCCGTGGTGGCGCCCACCAGCGTGACCGTCCCATCCTCCACCACCGGCAGAAAACCGTCCTGCTGGGCGCGGTTGAAGCGGTGGATCTCGTCGACGAAGAGCAGCGTGCCCTGGCCGGCGCGGCGCCGCGCGCGGGCCTCGTCAAAGGCCTTCTTCAGATCGGCCACGCCCGAGAAGACGGCGGAGAGGGCGGCGAAGCGCAGCCCCGCCGCCTCGGCGAGCAGCCGGGCGATGGTGGTCTTGCCGACGCCGGGCGGGCCCCAGAGGATCAGCGAGGCCAGGGCGCCGCGCTCCAGCATCCGGGTGATGGCGCCCTCCGGCCCCAGCAAATGTTCCTGCCCGACCACCTCGGGCAAAGCGCGCGGGCGCAGCCGGTCGGCCAGGGGGCGCGCGGCCTCGGCCATGCCCTCCGGCGCGGCGTCGTCATCGGGGGCGGCAGGCGGGGCGCCGAACAGGTCGTCGGTCTGGGCTTTGCGCGGCATGGCGCCCTTATAACGCCGCAGCGCGGCAGGGCTGCATAGGGGACCCGCGGGACATGCCCGGAAGGCCGCTCTTCCCACTCCCTTCCGGCCGCGCTACGTCAGCGGCCACGGAATATCACGCCCAGGGCTAGAGAGCGGAAGGCGACAGAGCGGACGATGACCAGCAGCAACGACATCCGGGCCACCTTCCTCGACTACTTCGCCCGCCATGGCCATACGGTGGTGGAATCCTCGCCCCTGGTGCCGCGCAACGACCCGACGCTGATGTTCACCAACAGCGGCATGGTGCAGTTCAAGAACGTCTTCACCGGTCAGGAGAAGCGGCCCTATTCCCGCGCCACCACCGCCCAGAAGTCGGTGCGCGCCGGCGGCAAGCACAACGACCTGGACAATGTCGGCTACACCGCCCGGCACCACACCTTCTTCGAGATGCTGGGCAATTTCTCCTTCGGCGACTATTTCAAGGACCAGGCGATCGAGCATGCCTGGACCCTGCTGACCAAGGATTTCTCCCTTCCGAAGGAGAAGCTGCTGGTCACCGTCTTCTCCGAGGATGAGGACGCCGCGGCGCTGTGGCGCAAGATCGCCGGCCTGCCGGATGAGAAGATCATCCGCATCCCGACCTCCGACAATTTCTGGCGCATGGGCGATACCGGCCCCTGCGGCCCGTGCTCGGAGATCTTCTACGACCACGGCCCCTCCATCCCCGGCGGCCCGCCCGGCAGCCCGGACGAGGATGGCGACCGCTTCATCGAGATCTGGAACCTCGTGTTCATGCAGTATCTCGAGGAGCCAGCGGGCACCCGCAACCCGCTGCCGCGCCCCTCGATCGACACCGGCATGGGGCTGGAGCGCTTCGCCGCCATCCTGCAGGGCAAGCACGACAATTACGACATCGACACCTTCCGCGCCCTGATCCTGGCCTCGGCCGAGGCGACGGGCCAGGAGGCGGATGGGCCGTTCAAGATCAGCCACCGGGTGGTCGCCGACCATCTGCGCTCCGGCGCCTTCCTGATCGCCGATGGCGTGATGCCCTCGAATGAGGGGCGCGGCTATGTGCTGCGCCGCATCCTGCGCCGCGCCATGCGCCACGCCCATATGATGGGCACCAAGGAGCCGCTGCTCTATCGCCTGCTGCCCGCGCTGATCCGCCAGATGGGCGCCGCCTATCCCGAGCTGGTGCGCGCCGAGAGCCTGATTTCCGAGACGCTGAAGCTGGAAGAAAACCGTTTCCGCAGCCTGCTGGAGCGCGGCCTCGGCCTGCTGGCGGAGGAGAGCGGCAAGCTCGGCGAGAAGGGCACGCTGCCCGGTGACGTCGCCTTCAAGCTCTACGACACCTATGGCTTCCCGCTGGACCTGACGCAGGACGCGCTGCGCGGCGAGGGCAAGGCGGTGGATGTCGCTGGGTTCGAGGCGGCGATGGCCGAGCAGAAGAAGCGTGCCCGCGCCGCCTGGGCCGGCTCCGGCGAGGCGGCGACCGAGACGCTGTGGTTCGACCTGAAGGAGAAGCTCGGCGCCACCGAGTTCCTCGGCTACTCGACCGAGAAGGCGGAGGGTGAGATCCTCGCCGTGGTCGCCAATGGTGCGGTGGTGGAGCGGGCGGGCCCGGGGACCGAGGTCGCCGTGGTGCTGAACCAGACCCCCTTCTATGCCGAGAGCGGTGGCCAGGTGGGCGACACCGGCCGCATCACCGGGGCCGACGGGCTGCGCATCGCGGTGCGCGACACGCAGAAGAAGCTCGGCCTGTTCGTGCATCTCGGCACGGTCGAGGCGGGCGAGGCGGCGCCGGGCAAGCCGGTGCAGGCCGAGGTGGAGCATGAGCGCCGCAGCGCCATCCGCGCCCACCATTCGGCGACCCACCTGCTGCATGAGGCGCTGCGCCGGCGGCTCGGCACCCATGTGGCGCAGAAGGGGTCTCTCAATGCGCCGGACCGGCTGCGCTTCGACGTCAGCCAGCCCACGCCGATGCAGCCCGAGGATCTGGCCTGGGTCGAGGCCGAGGTGAATGCCCGCATCCGCGAGAATGCCGAGGTGATCACCCGGCTGATGACGCCGGAAGCCGCCGTCGAGGCCGGCGCCATGGCGCTGTTCGGCGAGAAATATGGCGATGAGGTCCGCGTCGTCGGCATGGGCCATGACCCGGAGGCCACGGAGAAGCACGGCGTCTATTCGCTGGAGCTGTGCGGCGGCACCCATGTCCGCCGCACCGGCGATATCGGCCTGTTCAAGATCGTGGCCGAGGGCGCCGTCTCCGCCGGCGTGCGCCGCGTGGAAGCCGTGACGGGCGCCGCCGCCCTGGCGCTGATCGAGGCCGAGCAGAAGGCGCTGCGCGAGGCCGCCGCCACGCTGAAGGTGAACCCGGCCGAGCTGCCGGCGCGCATCGCCAGCCTGGTCGAGGAGCGCCGCAAGCTGGAGCGCGATGTCGCCGAGCTGCGCAAGAAGCTCGCCACCGGCGGCAGCGAGGCCTCGGTCGAGGAGGTGGGGGGCCTGCGCTTCTCCGCCCGCAACCTGGGCGAGGTGCCGCCGCGCGACCTGAAGGGCCTGGCCGAGGCGATCCTGAAATCCGGCACGGTCGATGTCGTCGCCCTGGTCTCGACCGCCGAGGGCAAGGCGAGCCTGGTGGCCGGCGTGGCCGATTCCGCCAAGGGCCGCGCCGATGCGGTGGCGCTGGTGCGGGCCGGCAGTGCCGCGGTGGGCGGCAAGGGCGGTGGCGGGCGTCCCGACATGGCCCAGGCCGGCGGCCCCGAGGCCGACAAGGCCGAGGACGCCCTGGCCGCCATGAAGGCCGCCCTGGCCGGATGAGCAGCGAGGTGTCGGGGGCGGCAGCGCCGCGCTGCCGTGCCCGCGATCTCGGCCTGCGCCCGGGGCAGTTTGCCCACGGGGGCGCTGAACGCCATCACCGATGTGGCGGGCGTGCTGGTCGGGCAGGTGACGCGGATCGAGGGTGAGTTCACCCGCACCGGCGTGACCGCCATCCGCGCGCATGGCGGCAACCTGTTCCGGGAGCGGGTGCCGGCGGGCCTCGCCACCATCAACGGCTTCGGCAAGCTGGCCGGAGCCACTCAGCTGCAGGAGCTGGGCGAGCTGGAATCGCCGATCGTCCTGACCAACACCCTCTCCGTCGGCCGCGCGCTGGAGGCGGTGGTGGACTGGACCCTGGCGCTGCCGGGCAATGAGGATGTGCGCTCGGTCAACGCCGTGGTGGGCGAGACCAATGACGGACGCCTGAACGACATCCGCGCCCGCGGCATCGGCGCCGAGGATGTGCTGCGCGCTCTCGCCGAGGCCAGCGATGGCCCGGTGGCGGAGGGCAGCGTCGGCGCCGGCACCGGCACGATGGCCTTCGGCTGGAAGGGCGGCATCGGCACCGCCTCCCGCCGCCTGCCGGAGGCGCTGGGCGGCTTCACCCTGGGCGCGCTGGTGCAGAGCAATTATGGCGGCGCGCTGCTGATGCAGGGCGTGCCGGTGGGCGAGGCGCTGGGCCATTTCTACCTGAAGGAGCATGCCGATCGCGGCGATGCCGATGGCTCGGTGATGGTGGTCATCGCCACCGATGCGCCGCTGTCGGACCGCAACCTGCAGCGCCTGGCGCTGCGGGCGATGGGCGGGCTGGCGCGCACCGGCGCCGCCTTCTCCGATGGCTCGGGCGACTATGCCATCGCCTTCTCCACCCATGCCGGGGTGCGGCGGCCGCAGCCGGCCTATGCCGACTGGCCGAATGAACGGATGTCACCGCTCTTCGTCGCCGCGATCGAGGCGGTGGAGGAGGCGGTGCTGAACTCCCTGCTGATGGCCACCACCATCGAGAGCCGCGACCCGCTGACCCGACGCAAGCGGCGCGGCGAGGCCATCGACCTCGACGCGCTGCGCGACCTGCTGCGCCGGCACGGGCGCTGAACGCGACAGGCGCGGGGAGGGGCTCCCCGCGCCTTTCAGCCGCTGCGCTGCCGGCGGATCAGTCGATCAGATCCTCGATCCGGATTGGCAGGCGGCGCAGCCGCCTTCCGGTGGCGTGGAACACCGCATTGGCGATGGCTGGCGCCACGCCGGTGATGCCGATCTCGCCCAGGCCCTTGGCGCCGATCGGGCCGATCTTGTCGTCCCGCTCGTCCAGCATCTCGACCTTGGTCTCCTGCACATCGGCATTCACCGCGATGTGGTACTCGGCCATGTCGGCATTGGCCCAGGCGGCGAAGCGCTCATCCATCTCGGATTTCTCGCGCAACGCATTGGACAGGCCCCAGATCATGCCGCCCATCAGCTGGCTGTGCGCCGTCTGGGGGTTCAGGATGGTGCCCCCGGCGAACACCGCCACCATGCGCGGCACCCGCAGCATGCGGGTGCGCGGGTTGATCCGCACCTCCACGAATTGCGCGCCCAGCGCCATGGTGGTGAAGCTCTCCATATCCGGCCCGGCCTGCGGGAAGCCTGCGCGCCACAGCATGCGCGACTGCTTGGCGGGCATTTCCGGATGCGCCCATTGGCTCAGCACCTCGACCTGGCCGCGCGGCAGGCTGCCCACGGCCTCGGCCAGGCTCTGGCGCCTGTTGCCGCTGACGACTTCGCCGTCCTCCAGCCGCAGGCGCTCCGGCGCTTCACCCTGGAAGGGGCCTTCCGCCTGGCAAAGTGCTGCAAACAGCTCGGCCCGCGCCGTCTCGGCCGCTTGGCCGACGGCATTGCCGGTGGCCAGCGCCGTCGTGCTGCCGCCCGCCGCATTGGCCGGCGCCAGCGCGCTGTCGCCCAGCCGCACCGTCACCTTGTCCGGCGTCAGGCCCAGCCGCTCGGCGGCAATCTGCGCCAGGATGGTGTAGGTGCCGGTGCCGATCTCGGCCGCCGCGGTGCCCACCTCCACCCGCCCTTCGGCGGTGATGCGCAGACGGGCCGCGCTGGTGGTGATGAAGGTCGGATAGACCGAGGTAGCACAGCCCCAGCCCACCAGCTCGTCGCCCTCGCGCATGCTGCGCGGCGCATGGTCCCGGCGCGACCAGCCGAACAGCTCGGCGCCGCGCTCGTAGCAGCGCAGCAGGGAGCGGCTGGACCAGGGCTTGCCATTGACCGGATCGCGCTCCGGCTCGTTGCGGCGGCGCAGCTCCACAGGATCCATGCGCAGCGCCGCGGCCATCTCGTCGAGCGCGCTTTCAAAGGCGAACATGGCCGGCGTCTCGGCCGGCGCGCGCATGAAGCCGGGCGCGTTCACATCCGTGCGGATGATGCCCTCGCGGAACCGCATCGCCGGGATGGCATAGAGCCGGGCCAGCACATCGCCGGCCGGGAAGCCGACATCATCGGTGCGGCTGGTCTGGTTCTCGCCTTCGTAATGCAGGCTGGTCAGCCGCCCGTCGCGCGTGGCGCCCAGGCGGATGCGCTGGCGCGTCTGCGGCCGGAAGGAGGAATTGCTGAAGCCCTGCTGGCGCGACAGCTGCAGCTTCACCGGCCTGCCCAGCATGCGCGCCGCGGCGATGGCCAGCAGGCTGCTCGGCAGCAGTGTCGCCTTGCCGCCGAAGGCGCCGCCGACATAGGCGGAGCGCACCCGCACCTTCTCCTTAGGCAGGCCGAAGGCCTGGGCGATGCCGGCCTGCATGCCGCCGGCCCATTGGCTCGGCACATGCACCTCGACATCGCTCTGGCCGTCCCAGATGGCCAGGGTGCCATAGAGCTCGATCGGGTTGTGGTGCTGCGGCGGCTCCTCATACTCCGCCTCGATGCGTGCCTCGGCGCTGGCCCAGGCGGCATCGGCATCGCCGACCTCCAGCTCGCCCGCCTGCTCATCGGCTTCGGCGCCCTCGGGCATCAACCCCATGGCGCCGCTCTCGGCCCGGTAGCGCGGCTGCAGCCGGGCGGCGGCCTCCTCGGCCAGCTCGCGTCGATCGGCCACCACCATGGCGACGATCTGGCCATGATAGCGGATCTCGTCGCCTTCCAGCGGGCGGAAATCCGAATGCGCATGGCCACCGGCCAGCAGGCCGGAATCCGCCTGCAGCTTCGGCATGTTCTCATGCGTCAGCACCAGCTGCACGCCCGGCTCGCGCAGCAGCGCCGCGCTGTCGATGGACAGCACGCGCCCGCGGGCGATCGGGGCCAGGACCAGCGCGGCATGCAGCATGCCGGCATAGCCATGGTCCAGCGCATAGGCGGCGCGGCCGGTGACCTTGGCGCGGCCGTCGATGCGCGGCACCGGGGTTCCGATGATGGCGTTCATGCCGCGATCTCCTGCCCGCCGCGCTTCAGGGCCAGGCGCAGCGCTTCCTCCACCGTGCCCTGGCCCAGCGTCACCTTGAATTCCTGCCCCGGGCGCGGGCGCGCCCCATCCATGGCGCGCTCCGCCGCGCCGCGCAGCAGCGCGGCACTGGGCGCCTGGCCGCGCAGCAGCTCCTCCGTCGCATGCGCCCGCCAGGGTGTGGTGGCCAGGCCGCCCAGCGCCACCCGTGCCTCGGCGATGCGCCCGCCCTCCAGCCGCAGCGCCACCGCGGCGGAGCTGATGGCGAAGGCGAAGGATTCCCGGTCGCGCACCTTCACATAGCAGGAGGCGCGCCCGGCCTCGGTGGCGGGCACGCGGATGGCGGTAAGGATCTCGCCCGGCTGCAGCGCCGTCTCGGCGTCCGGCTTCTCGCCATAGGGGATGTGGAAGGAATCGATCGGCAGGCTGCGCCGCCCGCCCGGCCCGGTCATCTCGACGATGGCGTCGAAGGCGGTCAGCGCCACGGCCCAGTCGCTGGGCATGGTGGCGATGCACTGGTCGGAGCCGCCGAGGATGGCATGGGTGCGGTTGACACCCTCCAGCGCGGCGCAGCCGCTGCCCGGCTTGCGCTTGTTGCACTGCTCATAGCGGGTGTCGCGGAAATAGGTGCAGCGCGTCCGCTGCAGCAGATTGCCGCCGACGGTTGCCATGTTGCGCAGCTGGGCCGAGGCCGCCAGCGACAGGCTTTCCGCCAGCGCCGGGTAGTCCTGGTTCAGCACGATGTCGTCGGCGACCTCCGCCATCGGCGCCAGGGCGCCGAAGCGCAGCTCGCGCCCGGCGAGCTGGAAACCGCGCAGCTCGGCCACATCCTGCAGATCGACCACATGCTCGGGCCGCATCACGCCGATGCGCATCAGATCGACCAGCGTGGTGCCACCGGCGAGGTAGGACGTGCCCGGCTGCGCACCGGCGCGCAGCGCATCCTGCAGATCGGTGGCGCGATGATAGGAGAAGCCCTGCATCACACGCCCCCCTTGGCGGCCGCATCCTGGATCGCCTCGACGATCTTCGGATAGGCGGCGCAGCGGCAGAGATTGCCGGACATGTATTCGCGGATCTCCTCGGCCGAGCCCGCATGGCCTTCGCGCACGCAGGCCACCGCCGAGATGATCTGCCCCGGCGTGCAATAGCCGCACTGGAAGGCGTCATGGTCGATGAAGGCCTGCTGCATCGGATGCAGCCTGTCGCCTTCGGCCAGGCCCTCGATGGTGGTGACGGATTTGCCCTGCGCCGCGACGGCGAGGGTCAGGCAGGAATTCACCCGCTGCCCGTCGACCAGCACGGTGCAGGCGCCACAGGCGCCCTGGTTGCAGCCCGGCTTGGCGCCGGTCAGGCCCAGATGGTCGCGCAACGCATCGAGCAGCGTGGTGCGCACATCCAGGCTCAGCCGGTGCGACTGGCCATTGACCTGCAGGAGGATGGTGGCGTCCTGGCGCATCGCCACGGACGGCGCCCTTTCGCGAACCTCGCCCATATCCCGTCTCCGCTTGCTGTGAACCCGCATCTCGGGGCCACAACGCGACAGGGCGGTACGGGTGCCTTCACAGGGCCGTGGCCGGGAAGGGCCAGCGCCAGCCTGGCCTCAGTTGAGGCCGTGGTGGTTGCGGTACCAGGTGACGAAGCGCTCAAGCCCCGTCGCCAGCGGGGTGGAGGGAGCGAAGCCGATGGCGGCGCGCAGGAGCGAGACATCGGCCCAGGTGCGCTCCACATCGCCGGGCTGCATCGGCAGTTCCTGGCGGATCGCCTCGCGCCCGGTGAAGCGCTCCAGCAGCGTCACCACCTCGTTCACCATCACCGGCGAGTCATTGCCGATATTGAACAGGCGATGCGGCACGGAGGGCGAAATGCGGCCGGGCTCCTCGGCCGCGCAGGGCGGTGTCACGGCCAGGCGGGCGATGGCCTCGACGATCTCGTCGATATAGGTGAAGTCGCGCCACAGCTTGCCGCCATCATAGAGCGGGATGGGCTCGCCCGCGAACAGGGCGCGGGTGAACTTCCAATAGGCCATGTCGGGGCGGCCGAAGGGGCCATAGACCGTGAAGAAGCGCAGCCCGGTCACCGGCAGGCGATAGAGATGTGCATAGGTCTGCGCCATCAGCTCATTGGCGCGCTTGGTGGCGGCGTAGAGCGAGACCGGCTGCTCCACCGCATCCCGCTCCTGGAACGGCACCTTGGTGTTGGCGCCATAGACCGAGGAGGAGGAGGCGTAGATCAGGTGGCGCACCGGGTGGTGGCGCGCCGCCTCCAGCACCTCGAGGAAGCCGTCGACATTGGCCGAGGTATAGGCGCGCGGATTGTCGAGCGAGTAGCGGACGCCGGCCTGCGCCGCCAGGTGCATGACATAGTCCGGCCGCGTCTCGGCCCAGACCGTGGCCAGCGCGCCGGGCTCGGCGATGTCGAGCTCGCGGAAGCGGAAGCCCGGGCTGGCGCCCAGGCGCCGCAGCCGCGCCTGCTTCAGGGCAGGATCGTAATAGTCGGTCAGGACGTCGACGCCGGTGACTTCGGCGCCGGCCGCGAGCAGGCGCTGCGACAGGGCGGCACCGATGAAGCCGGCCGCGCCGGTGACCAGCACGCGCGCGCCGGTCAGGTCCGGGGCGGGGGAGGGGATTGCGTTCACGAGGCGGGTGTCAGGAAGCTTTGCTGCTCAAGAAAGGCAAGACGCGACGCATGGTCGTCGAGGCGGCAGAGCATGAAGCCACGCAGCCCGGCGCCGATGCGGGTCTCCGCCTCGCCGGCAATTCCTTCCGCCGGAATGCCGGCACCATTGTCGAGTTCCAGATCCAGGGGTGTGCCGGCGGGCAGCGCCGGAAGGTCGAGCATATAGGTGACATCGCCCTGCGGTTGCAATGCCAGCTCGGCCACCGCCAGCACGCTGCCATCGGCGGCGGCGCGCAGCGTCACGTTGAGCGCCTCGGGCGGCGTGCGCAGCTCCAGATAGAGGCGCAGCGGCGCGCCGGCGGCCTGGGGCGGCAGCGGCAGGCGCAGCGCCGCGCTGCCCTCGCGGCACCACACGCCCCATTCCTCCATGCGGTGCCAGCCCGGACCTTCCCGCGTCGCATCGGCCATGGCCTGCGCCAGCTCCGGCCGCGGCGCCATGCTGCGGCGGGTGGCGTAGCGCTGGCCCAGCGCCAGCTGCGCCTGCTGCAGCGGCGGGCGCGGCGCCTGGCGCGCCAGATCGGCGATGGCGGCCAGCACATCGTCCTTCACCGCCGACCAGCTGCGCGGCCGGCCGCGCTCGCGCACCACCGCCTCCTGCGCCTGGCGGAAGCCGGCATCGAAGGCCACGCGCTCCAGCAGCGCCACCAGCTCCGGCAGGTTCTGCGGGGTGAAATACAGCGCCGCTTCGCCACCCGCCTCGGTCAGGGCGGAATGGCGCGGCGTCACCACCACCTTGCCATGCGCCAGGGATTCGGTGATCGGCAGGCCCCAGCCCTCGTAATGGCTGTTGTAGACGGTGAAGGCGCAGCCCTCATACAACGCGTCCAGCTCCTGGTCGGAGACCTGGGAGAGCAGCAGCACATGGCGTTGCAGCTCAGGCGCGTTGCGCAGCAGCGTCATCGCCGCCTCGGCATGCCAGCCCGGCTTGCCGACGCAGACCAGCCGCGGCACCCGGCCCGGGCCGTGCTGGCGCAGCAGCTGGAGCCAGGCGCTGAACACCAGCAGATGGTTCTTGCGGCTTTCCAGCGTGGCGACGAACAGCGCGTAGCTCTCGCCCGGCCGCAGCGCGCGCAGCGCTTCCAGCCCGGCGCCGGGGGCGCGGGCCATCAGCTCGCGCGGGTCGGCATCCAGCCGCACCACATGGCCGGCCGGGGCGATGCCGGGCAGCAGCGCCTCCATCTGCCGGCGCACATCCTGCAGCGTGTTCTGCGAATTGCAGATCAGCCCGTCGGCATGCAGCGCCATGGCGGCGAACCAGCGGGCGTAGTCGCGCACCATGCTCTGCTGGCAATGCTCCGGCACGATCAGCGGCACGCAATCATGCAGGAAGGGGATGTAGCGCAGCCCATGGCGGCGCTGCATGTCGCGCAGCGCGCGGAAATACTCCGACAGCCCCCAGGAATTGCCGAGATTGACCAGGATGGCACCGGCGGGGAAGGCGATCGGCGCGCTGCCGGCGATGCGGGCGCGCAACGCGTCGCGCGCCGCCACCCAGCCCGGCTCGGCCGGGTCGGCGCCGGTGCCGGCCTGGGCGCAAAGCGCGTCGAAGGCCTCGGCGGGCACTTCGCGCCAGCACAGGGCCTGGCGGTCGTAATCGGCCAGCTGGATGCGCAGGCCGGCGGGCGCGCCCTCGGACATGGCGCGGCGGACGATGCCCATCTGCACGCGCTGGATGCCGGTGGGCGTGCGGAAGCCGTTGAAATAGACGAGGACGTCCGAGACATCGAGGTAGAGATGCGTCGTGCCGCTCACTGCCGGCGCGACGCTGGCGGCGGGCGGCGCCGCGGCGATCACCGGGGCGGGGGCAGGGGCCGCCGGTTCAGGGATAGGGGCCGGGGCAGGCGGCGGGGCGGCCGGCGCCGCCGGCTCGGCGAAGGGATCATGCGCGAAGGGGTCGTGATAGAGGACCGGCGCGGCCGGCTCGGCCGGCGGCTCCTCCGCGGCCGGCGCGGGCGGGATCTCGGCCTCGGGCGCCGCGGCGGGCAGCTCCGGC
Source organism: Pseudoroseomonas cervicalis (assembly GCF_030818485.1). Lineage (NCBI taxonomy): Bacteria > Pseudomonadati > Pseudomonadota > Alphaproteobacteria > Acetobacterales > Roseomonadaceae > Roseomonas > Teichococcus cervicalis. Next base: position 845,519 of record NZ_JAUTAJ010000004.1, read on the forward strand.
GTGGCCGGCGGCTCCACCAGCAGCGCGGGCGGGGCGTCTGGCGCGGGCGGCAGCGCCTCGGCCGGCGGCTCGGCGGGCTGTGCCGCCGGCGGCGGGTCGAAGGCCGGCACCGGCGCGATGCGCGTCTCGGCCGGCCCCTCCAGCCAGGAGGCGGTGGCGGAGGCCTCGCGCCAGGCATCGGCATTGCCGGGGTCCAGCGACACGGCGCGGGCATAATGCTGCGCCGCCTCGCGCCGCTGGCCCAGCAGCTTGTGCGCGTGGCCGAGCTGCAGCTGCAGATCGGCATCCTCCGGCGCCAGCCGCTCGGCATCCTGGTAGCGCGCCAGCGCCTCGCTCAGATAGCCGGCCTCCTTCAGGCAATGGCCCTGCTGCACCATCAGCGGCCAGGCCTCCGGCCGCAGCGCGACGACGCGGCCATAGAGTTCGGCGGCCTCGGTCCAGGACGCGGCGTCACGGCGCTGATCGGCGGCGGCGAGCAGCGCGTCGGCTTCGGAAGGGGCAGGATCGAGATCGAGGCTCATGCCGCATCCTCGTAAAGCAGCCCCCCGGGGCGTGCAATTGGCGGTGCGGTCAGCGCCAGGGCAGGGCTTCGCCACCGCCAAGCACGGCCTCCGCCGCCGCCGACCAGCCCTGGCCGTCATGCAGCACCATGCCGGGCGCGATGCCGTCCGGCCCGCGGCCACCGCGCCGCCCGCGCAGCAGCGCCCGGCGCGACTCCCGCCCGGCGCGCGGCCAGAGCGGAAAAAGCGACACTTCTCCGCACCCTACGTCGCGCAGCGCGGCGGCGCCTTCCGAGAAGCGGGCGGTCGGCAGCACCAGGGTCAGGCTGCCACGATGGCGCAGCGGGGCCGCCAGGGCGGCGGCCCAGGCCTCGAGGCCTGGGCCTTCGCCGGCATGGGTGGCGCCGGCGCGCAGCGGCACGGGCGGTGCGCTGCCCTCCGGCCAGTAGGGCGGATTGGCGAAAGCGTGATCGCAGCGCGGCCAGGCGCGGCGCAGGGCCGGGTCGGCGATGTCGCCGGTCAGCACCTCGACCGCCGCCGCATGGCCGTTGCGCGCCGCATTCTCCCGCGCCAGCGCCGCCAGTTCCGGATCGCGCTCCACGGCGATGACGCGCAGCCCCGGCAGGCGGGCCAGCAGGCACAGGAAGACGGCGCCGCTGCCGCAGCCGCCCTCCAGCACCGTCTCGCCGGGGCGGGCGGGGATGGCGGCGGCCAGCATCACCGCGTCCAGCCCGGCGCGCAGGCCCTGGCGCGGCTGGCGCAGGGCCACCCGGCCGCCGAGCAGCCGGTCCTCGCTGCAGGCATCGGGCTGGGCGAGGCTCATGCCCCCGCCTCCTCCGCCGGGGGGAAGCCGGCCTGGCGCAGCACGGAGACGGCGCGGCCATGATCCTCCGGCAGCACGGCCAGCCGGCGGGGAAAGGCACCGATGCCGCCATGCAGCGCCGAGACATGCGTGTCCAGCTGCAGGCTGGGAATGCCGGCGTCGGAGAGCAGAGCCGCCAGGAAGGTCAGCCGCACCGGGTCCAGGCTTTCGGCCACCACCCGCATGGTCGATCATGCTCCGTCGAGAGAGAAGGGGATGCAGCGCCCGCCCGCGGCGGCGCGTCCGGAGGCAAGCTTGCTGGCCCGGACCCCGGTGGCTATGGTGCCCGCCCCAGCACAGAGGTCAATGGCCGCGTGAGCTTCCCCGCCGCGCCGACGCGCACCGCGCCGGAAAACGCAATCCCTCCCGCCTCTTCCCCGGATGCCGAGGATGCGCTGACCGCCCTGGTCAGCCTGGTCCGCGAGGATCTGGAGGCCTGCAACCGCGAGATCATCGCGCGGATGCAGAGCCCCGTGCAACTGATCCCGCAGCTGGCCGCGCATCTGATCGCCGCCGGCGGCAAGCGGCTGCGTCCGCTGCTGGTGCTGGCCGCCGCACGGCTCTGCGGCTATCGCGGCCAGCGGCATGTCGGCCTCGCCGCCTGCGTCGAGTTCATCCACACCGCCACGCTGCTGCATGACGACGTCGTGGACGAAAGCGATCTGCGCCGCGGCCAGGCCAGCGCCAATGCCATCTTCGGCAACAAGGCCAGCGTGCTGGTGGGCGATTTCCTCTTCGCCCGCGCCTTCCAGCTGATGACCGCCGACGGTTCGCTCGAGGTGCTGGACATCCTCTGCGGCGCCTCCGCCACCATCGCCGAGGGCGAGGTGCTGCAGCTGGTGATCCAGAACGACACCAGCTCGACCGAGGCGCAGTATCTCGAGGTGATCGAGGGCAAGACCGCCGCGCTCTTCGCCGCCGCCACCCGCGTGGGCGCCGTGGTCGCCGAGCGGCCGAAGGCCGAGGCCGATGCGCTGGAGGCCTATGGCCGCAATTTCGGCATCGCCTTCCAGCTGGTGGATGACGCGCTGGACTACTCGGCCGAGCAGGAGCGGCTGGGCAAGACGGTCGGCGACGATTTCCGCGAGGGCAAGATCACCCTGCCGGTGCTGCTGGCCTTCGCCCGCGGCGACGAGACGGAGAAGACCTTCTGGCGCCGGGTGCTGGAGGAGAGGCAGCAGGAGGAGGGCGATCTCGCCCATGCCCTGGCGCTGATGCACCGCCACCGCGCCATCGAGGACACCATCGCCCGCGCCCGCCACTATGGAGACCTGGCGCTGCAGGGCCTGGCGCCCTTCGCCGACGGCCCGGAGAAGCGGGCCCTGGCCGGGGTGGTGGAGTTCTGCATCGCCCGCGCGCGCTGACGCCTGACCGTCTCTCAGGGCTTGGATGAACCCGGCGGCCGGATGGCCGCCGGGTTTTTTCGTGCCGGCGCCAACAGGGCGCTTGCAGCCAGACGGCCGTTTCGGCATGTTGTTGACATGTCAGTGACATGAGGAGCGCCCTGTCATGTCCGTCCTGCTGCCCGTCGAAGTTCCGCCCTCGCTGACCGAGCAGGCCGTCGCCGCGCTGCGGCGCGAGATCCTGACCACCCGCCTGCTGCCCGGCGAGACGCTGAGCGAGGCCTCTGCGGCGCAGCTGCTGGGCCTGGGCAAGGCGCCGGTGCGCGCGGCGCTCGCCCGGCTGGCGGAGGAGGGGCTGGTGCAGGCGGTGCCGCGGCGCGGCTGGATCGTTTCCCTGGTCACCATCCGCGACATCCATGAGGTGTTCGACCTGCGCCTGCTGCTGGAGCCCGAGGCCGCGCGCCGCGCCGCCGGGCGCGTCGATGCCGAGGCGCTGCGCCGGCTCGACAATGTCTGCGCCTGCGGCTACCGGCCGGAGGACGAGGACAGCACCCAGACCTTCCTGGGGGCCAACAAGGCCTTCCACGTCGCGGTGGCCGAACTCGCCGGCAACAACCGCCTGGCGCGGCAGATCGACCGGCTGCTGGATGAGAGCACGCGCATGCTCACCCTTGGCCTGCGCGCGCGCGACCGCACCGGCGAGATGGCGCATGAGCATCACGAGCTGATCGAGGCCATGGCGCTCGGCCGCGCCGAGGATGCCGCCGTCATCATGCATCAGCAGGTCCTGGCCTCCCGCACCATGGTGCTGGAGGCGCTGACCTCGCCGCATTCCAACACCGTCATCTGAACCCGAAGGAGGCCGCCCGATGTCCTTCATCGCCCCGCGCGCCGAGCCCGCCCTGCGCTCGCACAGCCCGAGCCTGCGCCGCATGCTGGCCGACATCGCCATCGCCGCGCGCAGCGAGCTGGCCGGGCGGGAGGCCCGCATCGCGGAAGCCATCGGCGCGCATCTGGCCGCGCCCGACCTGCTGGAGGGCCAGCCCTGCCCCTGCTCGCCGGAGCGCTATGTGCGCCACCTGCTGCAGGCGGATCCCGAGGGCGGCTATGCCGTGGTGGCGCTGGCCTGGCGGCCGGGGCAGATGAGCCCGGTGCATGCGCACCGCACCTGGTGCGCGCTCGGCGTCCATGCCGGCATCCTGACCGAGGGCTTCTACACCCCCGATGCCTGCGGCCAGCCGGTGCAGACCGGCAGCGTGCTGCGCCCGCCCGGCGCCACCTGCCACGGCCCGGCCGACCCGAAGCTGATCCATCGCCTGGCCAATCTCAGCAGCGGCGAGGCGATTTCCATCCATGTCTATGGCGCCGCCTTCGACCGCTTCGGCGAGGACGTCAATCTGGTCTATGCCGGCTGAGCGGCGCAGTCTGTCGGGGCTTTCTTCCGCCTGACAGGAGTCGCCGCCGTGACCACACTGGATCTGCCCCCGAGCCTCTGGGCCGCGACGGCGCCGGCACCGCCGGCGACCCAGCCGCTCGCGGGGCCGGTGCGGGCCGATGTGGCGGTGATCGGTGGCGGCTTCACCGGCCTCTCCGCCGCGCTGCATCTGGCCGAGGGCGGCGCCGACACGCTGCTGCTGGAGGCGGGGCCGATCGGCTATGGCGCCTCGGGCCGCAACAATGGCCAGGTCATCCCGAACCTCTCGCGCCTCGACCCCGACGACATCGCCGCGCGTGTCGCGCCGGAGCTCGGCGGCCGTGACAAGGGCGAGCAGCTGGTCGGGCTGATCCGCGACAGCGCCAGCCTGGTCTTCGACCTGATCCGCCGCCACGGCATCGAGGCCGAGGCGGTGCAGAATGGCTGGATGCAGCCGGCGCACCGCCCCTCCCGCATGGCGCTGGTGCGCAGGCGCGCCGAGCAATGGGGCCGCCGCGGCGCGCCCGTCCGGCTGCTGGATAAGGCGGAGGTCGAGGCCCTGTCGGGCAGCAGCTTCTGGCAGGGCGGCTGGGAGAACCGGACGGGCGGCCGCATCAACCCGATGGGCTTCGCGCGCGGCCTGGCGGCGGCGGCGATCGAGGCCGGCGCCCGGCTGCACACCGACAGCCCCGCCACCGCCATCACCCGCGAGGGCCCGTCCTGGCGGATCGCGACGCCGGCTGGTGAGGTGGTGGCCTCGCGCATCATCCTGGCCTCGCATGCCTATACCCCGCCCGGGCTGTGGCCGGGCTTCGAGCGCAGCATGGTGCCGGTGCGCTCCTACCAGATGGCCACCGCGCCGCTCTCGGACAATCTCCGCCGCAGCATCCTGCCGCAGGGCCACGCGCTGTCCGACACCCAGGGCGATCTGCATTTTTTCCGTTTCGACGCGCAGGGTCGGCTGGTCACCGGCGGCGGGCTGATCCTGCCCGTGGGATGGGACAGCCGCATCCGCCGCCGCATCGCGGCGCGGGTGGAGCGGGTTTTCCCGCAGCTCGGCCCGGTCAGCTTCAGCCATGCCTGGTGGGGCTACATCGCCGCCACCGACGACAAGGCGCCGCATCTCTACGAGCTGGCGCCGGGCGTGCTGGGCTGGAGCGGCTGCAATGGCCGTGGCGTGGCGCTGGCGACGGCGCTGGGGCAGGAGATGGCGCGCGCCAGCCTGGGCGTGCCGCTGCGCGAGATCGCGGCGCCGGTCGAGACCCTGCGGCGCATCGCGCTGCATGGCTTCGCGCCACTGGGTGTGGCCTGGAACCAGGCGCTGTTCCGCTGGAAGGATGGCCGCGACTGAGCGCGGCGGGGCAGGGGGCGGCGCCCCCTGCGAGGCCCGGCCCCATGACCGGGACCGGGCCGGGCGGCGTCAGGCCTTGTGCTGGTCCGGCGCCGCGTCGCTGTTCAGCGTGATATATTTCGGCAGGCCGATCTGGCGGATCAGCTCGAACTGCGTGTCGACGAAATCGGCATGCTTCTCCTCGTCGATGAGGATGCGCACGAACAGGTCGCGGGAGACGAAGTCGCGCGCCGTCTCGCAATAGGCGATGGCCTCGCGGAGATCGGCGATCGCCTTCTCCTCCAGCTTCTGGTCGCAGCGCAGCACCTCCTCGACATTCTCGCCGATGAGGATCTGGTTCAGGCGCTGGACATTGGGCAGGCCGCCGAGGAAGAGGATGCGCTCGATCAGCTCATCCGCGTGCTTCATCTCCTCGATGGATTCTTCGTATTCGTGCTTGCCGAGCTTGGTCACGCCCCAATTGTCCAGCATCCGCGCATGCAGGAAATACTGGTTGATGGCGGTCAGCTCATTGGTGAGCTGGGTGTTCAGGTGCTCGATGACCTTGGGGTCGCGCAGCATGAGGAATCTCCGTCCCGGACAAGATGGGGCGCAGAGTGCCGAGCTGACCCTTTCAGGTCAAGCCTTTGTTTTTCCTCAAAATCTGCAATTGCGTGGCGATCTCAATCGCCTTGCGCGCCGCTCAGTCGCCGGAGGCCGCCTGGGCCTCGGCCGGGCTCTGGTCGCGGATGATGCTCAGCATGGTACCGGTGCAGCAGCCGCACTGGGCATTGCAGTTGCAGGCGGCATAGACCTCTTTCGGCCGGTTGGCGCCCGCGGCGATGGCGCCGCGGATCTGGCTGTCGGTCAGGCCGTTGCAGATGCAGACATACATGAAAGGCACCGCGTCGTTGCTGGCGATGCGGTTGATAGACGTTCGCAATTCCAATTGCAAGTCATTCGCACTCTCGCAGCACCTTCAGCACCGCCTCGCCGTAGCGCTCCAGCTTGGTGGCGCCGACGCCCGGGATCTGCGACAGCGCGTCGAGCGTGCCGGGCAGGGTGGAAGCGATCTCCGCCAGGGTGCGGTCCTGGAAGATGACGTAGGAAGGCACGCCCTGGGCCGAGGCGACCCGGCGTCGCCAGTCGCGCAGCGCGGCGAAGACCGGGTCGGCGCTGGCGGCTGCCGGCAGCGTGCCGCGCCCGGCCCTGCGGGCGCCGGGGGCGGGGGCCACCAGCTCCTCGCGGAACATCACCGGCTGCTCGCCCTTCAGGATCGGCCGCGCCGCGTCGGTCGGCACCAGCTCGCCGTGATTCTCCACGGCCACATCCAGCGCGCCCTGCGCCACCAGCTGGCGGGCGATGCCCTTCCAGGCGGTCTCCGGCAGGTCGCGGCCAACCCCGAAGGTCGGCAGCTGGTCATGGCCGAACTGCGTCACCTTCTGCGTGGTCTTGCCCTGCAGCACGTCGATGATGTGGCCGACGCCGAAGCGCCGCCCGGTGCGCAGCACCGCCGAGAGCAGCTTCTGCGCCGCCACCGTGCCGTCGAACAGCTTGGGCGGCGTGAGGCAGATGTCGCAGCGGCCGCAGGGTTCCGGCGCCTCTTCGCCGAAGCACCGGAGCAGGATCTGCCGGCGGCAGGTCGAGGCCTCGGCGATCGAGACCATGGCATCCAGCCGCTGCCGCTCGACGCGCTTCTGCTCGTCGCTGGCAGCGCTTTCCTGGATGCGGTGGCGGGCCAGCGCGATGTCGCCGGCGCCATAGAGCAGCAGCGCCTCGGCCGGCAGCCCGTCGCGCCCGGCGCGGCCGATCTCCTGGTACCAGCTCTCCGGGCTGCGCGGCAGGTCGGTATGGGCGACATAGCGCACATCCGGCCGGTCGATGCCCATGCCGAAGGCGATGGTCGCCGCCATCACCACCGCGTCGCCGCGGGCGAAGCGGCGATGCGCCTCGCGCTTCTCGGCAGGCTCCAGCCCGGCATGGAAGACCAGCGCGTCATGCCCGTCGCCACGCAGCCATTCGGCGGTCTGCTCCGCCTTGCGGCGGGTGCCGCAATAGATCAGCCCGGCGCCGGTTCCATCGCCGGCGCGCTTGATGAAGCCGCGCAGCTGGCCGCGCTCATGGTCGCGGGGCAGGGCGGCCATGCGGATATTCGGCCGGTCGAAGCTGGCGCGGAACAGCGGGCTGTCTTCCAGCTTCAGCTGCCGCTGGATGTCCTGCACCGTGCGCGGATCGGCCGTCGCCGTCAGCGCCAGGCGTGGCACCTTGGGAAAGCGCTCGGCCAGCACCGGCAGGGCGCGGTATTCGGGGCGGAAATGATGGCCCCATTGGCTGACGCAATGCGCCTCGTCGATGGCGAAGAGGGCGATGCGCATCTCGTCCAGCCGCGCCAGCGTGCCCTCGCCGGTCAGCCGCTCGGGCGAGACGTAGAGCAGCTTCAGCTGGCCGGAATCGAGGTCGCGCCACACCGCCCGCGCCTCGTCGGGCGGCAACTCGGAATGCAGGGCGGCGGCGGCGATGTCCTGCTGCCGCAGCGCCGCGACCTGATCCTCCATCAGCGCGATGAGGGGGGAGACGACCACGCCGAGCCCGGGGCGGCAGAGCGCCGGCACCTGGAAGCAGAGGCTCTTGCCCCCGCCGGTCGGCATCAGCACCAGGCCGGAGCCGCCCGCCACCGCATGGCGGACCACCTCCTCCTGCAGGCCCCGGAAGCCGGTATGGCCGAACACGCGGTGCAGGACCTCGAGTGGGTCCTGCCACGCGGCAACATCCTGTGCGTTTATGGCGTCACCTGTTCCTGGCCGATGCGGATCTCCACCCGCCGGCTTTCCAGAGGCATCATCTCGAACGGCACGGGCCCGCGCGGCGACACGCGGATGCGGGCCGGCGCGACGCCCTGGGCCCGCAGGGCCGCGGCCACATTCTCGGCCCGCGCGGCGGAGAGCGCCTGGTTGTAGGCGCGGCCGCCATCCGGATCGGCGAAGCCCAGCACCTGCACCGGGGCCTGGGGCTGCGCCTGGGCCGCCTGGGCGACCTGCGCGACCACGCCCTGCGCGGCATCGTCCAGCGAGGAACTGTCCTCGGTGAAGAACACCACCTGCACCGGCGGCGCCGGGGGCGGCGCTTCGCCGGGAAGGGTGCAGGCCGCCAGCAGCGGCAGCGACGCCAGGCCGATGAGGAACACGCGACGCATGCGCGCAGTCTCCGATCCAGAGGGGATGGCGCATGGATGCGCGGTGCGCGGCGCCGCGTCAACCATGAGCTCGGCCGGGGGCTGGTCGGGCCGCGCCGCCTCGCCTAGGTTCCGCGGCTTCGCGAGCAGGAGGGGGGCGACATGGCCCAGATCGCACTTGGCATCGTCGGCTTCGGCATCATGGGGGAGCGGCTGCTGCGCACCGCCTTCCCGCATCCGGAGGTGCGCCTGGCCGGCGTCTGGGACCCTTCGCCGGAGGCCGTGTCGCGGCTGCGCGAGGTGGCGCCCGAGGCGCCGATGCTGCCCGACGCCGCCGCGGTGATCGAGCATTGCGACGCGCTCTACATCGCCGCGCCGCCGGCCGCGCATATCCCGCTGGCGCGCGCGGCGCTGGCCGCTGGCCGCGCCGTGCTGCTGGAGAAGCCGCTGGCCACCGACCTCGCCGAGGCCGCGGCCTTCGTGGATGAGGCCGAGGCGATGGGCGCCCGCGCCGCGGTGAACTTCCCCATGGCCTCCTCCCCGGCGGTGGCGCAGCTTTCCGCCTGGCGCCAGGGGGGCGCGGTCGGGGCGCCGCAGGCGCTGCAGATCGCCACCGATTTCGGCCGCTGGCCGCGCGGCTGGCAGCATGGCGCCGCCACCTGGCTGGCGCGCCGGGCGGAGGGCGGTTTCACCCGGGAGGTGGTCTCCCACTTCCTGTTCCTGACGCTGCGCCAGCTGGGCGCGCTGGAGCTGGTCTCGGCGCGGGTCGACTACCCTGAGGGCGATCGGGCGGAGACGGCGATCGAGGCCGAGCTGCGCGCCGGCGGCGTGCCGGTGCGGCTTACCGGCAGCGTCGGCCGCATCGCCGAGGATGAGGCCAATGCCTGGGTGCTGCGCGGCGAGGCGGGCGCGATCCGTCTGCGCAACTGGTCGCTGGCCGAGCGGCTGGAGGCCGATGGCGCCTGGCGCACCGCGCCCGACGCCGTGCCCAATGAGGCGATGCGGCCCATGGTGCTGGGCGGCCAGATGCGCAAGCTGGCGGCGCTGACCCGCGGCGAGACGGGCACCGGCCTGGCCACGCTGCGTGAAGCGCTGACGGTGCAACAAATTGTTGAACAGATCCTGCGAAGCTAACGCTTCACCGCGGCGTTACCGGGATGGGCCCTAGGGTCCATCCCTGGCGCCGGAAGGATCGCATGCTGCCCCTCGACATCCTGGACCGTCCCGACGGCCTGCCGCTGCATCTGGTGCCGGCCGCCGGGCTCGACGCCTTCCTGGCGGCGCGGCCGGAGCAGGCCGGCTTCCTCGCGGCCAGCGGCTTCGCGGCGCGTGCGGGGGAATGGCGGCTGCTGCCGGATGCCGATGGCCTGGCGGGCGCCGTGCTCGGCCTGGGGCGGGAGGAGGGGGCCATCGCCTCCCCCTGGAGCTATGGCGGGCTGCCCATGGCCCTGCCGGAGGGCAGTGCCTGGCAGCTGGCCGGGGCCGATGCGGCGACGGATGCCGCCGCCGCGCTGGGCTGGGGCCTCGGCGCCTATCGCTTCGGCCGCTACCGGGCCGCGCCCCGCCAGCCGGCACGGCTGCAGCTGCGCCAGGCGCCGCGGCGCAGCCTGATCGCGTTGCGCGCCGCCTGGATGGTGCGCGACCTGATCAACACCCCGGCCGCCGATCTGGGCCCCGCGGAACTGGCCGAGGCGGTGGCCGCGCTCGGCCACGAGCATGGCGCCGAGGTCGAGATCGTCGAGGGCGCGGTGCTGGCGCAGGGCTTTCCCGCCATCGCCGCGGTCGGCCAGGGCAGCCCGCGCGCGCCGCGCGTGGCGCTGCTGCGCTGGGGCCGGCCGGGTGACCCGCTGCTGGCGCTGTGCGGCAAGGGCGTGGTGTTCGACACCGGCGGGCTGGACCTGAAGAGCGCCGAGGGCATGCGGCGCATGAAGAAGGACATGGGCGGCGCCGCCATGCTGATGGGGCTGGCGCGCATGGTGATGGAAAGCGGGCTGCGGCTGCGCCTGCTTCTGGCCGTGGGCTGCGTCGAGAATGCGGTGTCCGGCACGGCGATGCGCCCCTCCGACGTCATCCGCACCCGCGCCGGGCTCAGCGTCGAGATCGGCAACACCGATGCCGAGGGGCGTCTGGTGCTGGCCGATCTGCTGGCCTGCGCCGCCGCCGAGAAGCCCTGGCTGCTGATCGACGCGGCGACGCTGACCGGCGCGGCCCGAGTCGCCCTGGGCCCCGACCTGCCGGCGCTGTTCACGCCGGACCGCGCCCTATCCGCCCTGCTGCAGCAGGCGGGGGAGGAGGCGCATGATCCGCTGTGGCCGCTGCCATTGCACAGTGGTTACGCTTCGTGGCTCGACAGTTCGATCGCGGACCTCAACAACGTGGCCAGCCGCCCGATGGCCGGTGCCATCGTCGCATCCCTATTTCTACGAAGATTTGTTCCGGAAGATCTTCGATGGGCGCATCTGGACCTGTATGGGTGGAACGATTCCACGAGGCCCGGACGGCCTGAGGGCGGCGAAGCTCAAGCGATGCGAGCCTTGCATGCCGGCATCGAGAAACTCCTGTCTGGTGGAGAAGGTGACGAGGTCATATCGAAACCATGATCCTGTCATCCCAAATAAGACACCGTCTCGGTGACCGGCCGCAGGGCCAGCCGCCGTTCTTCAACTTCCGCACGGCGCAACCCGCCGCCGGATCCGTTTTGCTAAGGGAATTCGCCCCAAATGCCCGTTCATAACGCTCCCGATCAACTGATTGGTATCCTGCGGGATACGGTGGTCGCTTTGGTGCGGCGCGACGGGCATGACCTGTCGGCGCGTCAGCTCGGCGTCTTCCTGACCGTCTATATGAGCGAGGGGCCGCACACGGTGCGGGGCCTGGCCGCGGCGCTGAACGTGTCGAAGCCCGCCATCACCCGCGCCCTCGACCGCCTGGGCGAGCTGGACCTGGCCCGCCGCAAGACCGACCCGCAGGACCGCCGCAGCGTGCTGGTCCAGCGCACGGTGAAGGGCGCGGCCTTCCTGCGCGAGATCCGCGGCATCATGGTCGAGGCCGACAACGCCTCCCGCGCCGTGGCGCCGTCGCAGCCGGCCAACACCGAGAGCGCCGCGCGCCGCGCCAGCTGAGCGCAGCCGCACCGGCCGGACCGACCCGCGGTTGTGAGCTACAACCGGAGGTCGCTCCGCCCGTGCAGGCCGGCGGGGCGGGGGGTCGCCTCGGGCGCCGGAAGCTTCTAGGCTTCCGGCCTTGCCCGCCCCCACGGAGTGCCCTGCCATGGCGGATTCCCTGCCTTTCGACCCCTCCCGCCTGAAATTCGGAATCGGTCAGCCCGTCCCGCGCAACGAGGATCCGATCCTGTTGCAGGGCCAGGGGCGCTACACCGACGATCTGCAACTGCCCGGCCAGCTCTGGTGCGCCATCGTGCGCAGCCCCTATGCGCATGCGGTGCTGAAGGGCGTCGACACCAGCGCGGCGCTGGAGGTGCCGGGTGTCGTCGCCGTCTATACCGGGCAGGATCTGCAGGCGGCCGGCTATGGCCATCTGCGCTGCACCATCCCGCTGCAGGGGCTGGTGAATATCGAGCGGCCGGCCCTGGCCGTGGACCGGCTGCGCTTCGTGGGCGACCCCTTCGCCTGCGTCATCGCCGAGACGCGCGAAGCGGCCAAGGACGGTGCCGAGGCCGTCTATGCGGATGTCGACACGCTGCCGGCGGTGACCGAGGCCAGCGCCGCCGCGGCGCCGGACGCGCCGCAGATCTACGACCACATCCCCGGCAACCAGGTGCTGGATTTCCATTACGGCGATGCGGAGAAGGTGCGGGATGCCTTCGCCTCCGCGGCGCATGTGGCGCGGCTCGAACTGCGCAACAACCGCGTCGTGGTCTGCGCCATGGAGCCGCGCAGCGCCATCGCCGAATACGAGCCGGGCGAGGGGCGCTACACGCTGCATCTGGGCTGCCAGGGCGTGTTCGGCCTGCGCAACCAGATTGCCAACGACCTGCTGAAGGTGCCGGTCGAGAAGCTGCGCATCCTGACCGGCCATGTCGGCGGCAGCTTCGGCATGAAGGCCTCGGCCTATCCCGAATATGTCTGCCTGCTGCATGCGGCGAAGCAGCTCGGCCGCCCGGTGAAGTGGACGGATGAGCGCAGCGGCAGCTTCCTCTCCGACATGCATGGCCGCGACCATGAGGTGACGGCGGAGCTGGCCCTCGACGCCGCGGGGCGCTTCCAGGCGGTGCGGCTGAACAGCCTGGCCAATATGGGCGGCTACCTGGCCACGGTCGGGCCGCTGATGGGCACGATGAACTTCGTGCGCAACATCCAGAGCAACTACGCGACGCCGCTGATCGAGGTGTCGACGCGCTGCCTGGTGACCAACACCACGCCGATCTCGGCCTATCGCGGCGCCGGCCGCCCCGAGGGCAACTACTTCATGGAGCGGCTGATCGAGACCGCCGCGGCGGCGATGCGGATCGACCCGCTGGAGCTGCGCCGCCGCAACTTCATCCGCCCCGAGCAGATGCCCTATGCCGCCGCCTCCGGCTCCCGCTACGACAGCGGCGATTTCGACGGGCTGCTGGCCCGCGCGATGCGCGAGGCGGATTGGGAAGGCTATGCGGCCCGCAAGGCGGCGAGCGCCGAGCGCGGCCTGCTGCGCGGCCGGGGCGTCGGCAATTTCCTGGAATGCACGGCGCCGCCGGCCAAGGAGATGGGCGGCATCCGCTTCGAGGCGGATGGCGGCGTCACCATCATCACCGGCACGCTGGATTACGGGCAGGGGCATTGGACACCCTTCGCCCAGGTGCTGCACCAGACGCTGGGCGTGCCCTTCGACCGGATCCGGCTGCTGCAGGGCGATTCCGACCAGCTGATCGCCGGTGGCGGCACCGGCGGGTCGAAATCCCTGATGGCCTCGGGCGCCGCCATCATCGAGGCCTCGGCCAAGGTGGTGGAAAAGGCGCGCCTTGCCGCCGCCCATCTGCTGGAGGCGTCGGAGGCGGATCTGGATTTCGAGCCGCATGCCGAGGGCGGCGCGCGCTTCGTCATCGCCGGCACCGACCGGGCCGTGGGGCTGTTGGAACTCGCCGCCCGGCTGCGCCAGGCGACCGGCCTGCCCGAGGGCGTGCCGGACAGCCTCGACGTGCAGCATGTCTTCCAGGAAGCGCCGATGGCCTACCCCAATGGCTGCCACATCGTGGAGCTGGAGGTGGACCCCGAGACCGGCACGGTGCATTTCGACCGCTATGTCACGGTGAATGATTTCGGGGTCATCGTGAATCCGCTGCTGGTCGAGGGCCAGGCGCATGGCGGCATCGTGCAGGGCATCGGCCAGGCGCTGATGGAACGCACCGCCTATAGCGAGGATGGGCAGCTGCTCTCCGGCTCCTATTCCGACTATGCGCTGCCGCGCGCCTCGGACGTGCCGTCCTTCCACTTCGCCAGCCATGCCACGCCGGCGCAGACCAACCCGCTCGGCGCCAAGGGCTGTGGCGAGGCCGGCTGCGCCGGCAGCCTGCCCGCGGTGATGAATGCGCTGGTCGATGCCTTGTCGGAGCGCGGGGTGACGCATATCGACATGCCTGCGACGCCGGAGGTCATCTGGCGCGCGCTGAACCAGGCCGCCTGAGGAGAACGCCCATGCCCAACCCGCCCACCGGCTTCGCGCCGGGCCTGACGCTCGCCGTCGCCAGCAAGATCGCCGAGGTGGCCCTGGCCAAGGGGCGCGAGCTTGGCCTTGCCCCGCTGACTGTGGTGGTGCTGGACCAGGCAGCGCAGCAGAAGGTGGTGCTGCGCGAGGATGGCGCCAGCCTGCTGCGCCCCGAGATCGCCATGGGCAAGGCTTTCGGCGCCATGGCGCTGGGCTTCGGGGGGCGCGAGCTGGCGCGCCGCGCGGCGAAGATGCAGGGCTTCATGAACGCCTTCTCGGATCTGTGCGGCGGCCGCGCCGTGCCGGTGCCGGGCGGCGTGCTGGTGCGTGACGCGCAGGGCACGATCCTGGGTGCCGTCGGCATCTCCGGCGACGCATCCGACAAGGACGAGGTCTGCGCCGTGGCCGGCATCGAGGCCGCGGGGCTGGTCGCGGACACCGGCGACCCGGAGTGATCCGCCGGGCGACAGCGGCGCCCGGCCCGGACAGAAGAAGGATGGGGGCGCGGGGGAATTCCTTCCCCCGCCCTTTTCTTTTTCAGCCTTCCGCCGTCATCGGCTTCGGCGCGAAGCTCGCCGGCACCATCAGCTTGGTCTCCTGGCTGACCAGGTAGCCGGCCTCCGCGCTGCGTTCGAGGAAGGCGATCCACTCCGGATCCGCCTGCATGGCGGCGCGCTTCGCGGCGCGGTCGGCGGCGTCCTTGTAGGCCCAGATATGGACGTAGGAATTCACGTCGCCGGTCTCGGTGGTGAGATAGGCGACGGGCTGGCCGAGATGGCGGGTCTGCGCCTTCCAGCCATGGGCCTCATAGAGGGCCAGATGCTTCTTCAGCGTGCCGGGCTTGCAGACATAGGTGCGGTGGTCGATCAGCATGGATGTTTCCCCTGTTGGAGCGCGCAGCATGCTGCGCGCCCCGCCGCACCGGCAAGGGGGGTGCTTCAGGCGACCGCCGGCACCACGCGCTGATCGCGCACCGGCAGATGCACCAGGGCGGCGAAGACGGCCGCCAGGATGCTGATGATCCACATCAGGTCGTAGCTGCCGGTGCGGTCGAACACCACGCCGCCCAGCCAGGCGCCGGTGAAGCCGCCGATCTGGTGGCCGAGGAAGACCAGGCCGAAGACGGTGGCCAGCCAGCGCGTGCCGAAATTGCGCGCGCAGAGCGCGACGGTGGGCGGCACGGTGGACAGCCACAGCACGCCCATCACGGCCGAGAAGGCCAGCACCGTCCCGGTGGTCTTGGGCGCCAGGAAGAAGATCAGCAGCAGCACGGCGCGGCTGGCATAGATGCCGACCAGCAGCTCCCGCCGCCGCCATTTCTGCGTCAGCTCGCCCGAGAGCAGCGAGCCCAGCACGTTGAACAGCCCGATCAGGCTGATGGCGCCGGCGCCGACGAAGCTCGGCAGGTGGCAGCTGGCGACGAAGCCGGGCAGGTGCACCGAGAGGAAACTGACATGCAGCCCGCAGACGAAGAAGCCGAAGAACAGGCACCAGAAGGAGCGGCTGGCGAAGGCGCGCTTCAGCGTCTGCATCGCACCTTCCTCGGCGGCGACCTGCGCCGCATGGGCGGGGGCCGGGGCAGGGCGGTCGTTCAGCGGCAGGGAGAGCGGGATCATCAGCAGCGCCGCCGCCGCCATGGCGAAGAGCGCGCCTTGCCAGCCGAAGCCGGCGATGCCGAAGCCGGCCAGCGGCACGACCAGGAACTGCCCGAAGGAGGAGCCGGCGGTGCCGAGG
Source organism: Pseudoroseomonas cervicalis (assembly GCF_030818485.1). Classification (NCBI taxonomy): domain Bacteria; kingdom Pseudomonadati; phylum Pseudomonadota; class Alphaproteobacteria; order Acetobacterales; family Roseomonadaceae; genus Roseomonas; species Teichococcus cervicalis. The sequence goes on from NZ_JAUTAJ010000004.1 coordinate 861,517, forward strand.
CCGGTGGCGCGGCCGCGCTGCTCCTCGGGCAGGAGGCGCGTCATGCTGGCCATGATGACCGGCATGCCGGCGGCGGAGACGGCGATTCCCATGACCAGGCCGGCGAAGAAGGTGAAGAGCGGCAGCCCATCGGCCAGCGCCATGCCGAGCGTGCCGGCGGCGTAAAGCGCGGCGCCGCCCATCAGCACCACGCGCCCGCCCAGCCGGTCGGCGATCTGGCCGCAGATCGGCTGCGACACGCCGTTGATCAGCACCTGCAACGCGATGGCGAAGGCGAAACCGCTGGCGCTCCAGCCATGGAAATTGGTCATCGGCGCCAGGAACAGGCCGAAGGATTGGCGCAGCCCCATGGCCAGCGCGGCGGTCAGCACGGCGCAGACGATCAGGATCATCATGGGCGAGACGCGCCGCCTTTCCGGGGCGGCGATGGGGGCGGACATGCAGGCGCTTCCTTCGCTTTTCGCGCAGCAGCATGCGGTCCGCCCCGGCATGGCACAAGCTCGCCCGCCGCATGGCGCCGGGGATTGCTCCCCCGCTGGAAGCATGGGAAGGGGGGGCATGCTGCATGCCCTGTATGAGCGCATCCTGCGCCTTGCCGCGCACCGCCATGCCGGGCGCTGGCTGGCGGCCATCTCCTTCGCCGAGAGCAGCGTCTTCCCGATTCCGCCTGATGCGATGCTGCTGCCGATGTGCCTGGCGCGGCCGGAGCGCGCCTGGCGCTACGCGGCGATCTGCACCATCGCCTCGGTGCTGGGCGGCATCGCCGGCTATGCGCTGGGCTATTTCCTGTTCGAGGCGGTGGCGCAGCCGGTGCTCGCCGCCTATGGCCATGCCGAGGCGCTGCAGAGCTTCCGCGCCTGGTTCGACCGCTGGGGCGCCGCCGTCATCCTGATCAAGGGGCTGACGCCGATCCCCTACAAGGTCGTCACCATCGCCGCCGGCGCTGCGGCCTTCGACCCCTGGGTGTTCCTGCTGGCCAGCATCGTCACGCGCGGCGCGCGCTTCTTCCTGTTGGCGGCGCTGCTGCGCCGCTACGGGGCACCGGTGCGCGGCTTCGTCGAGAAGCGGCTGACGCTGCTGACCACCCTCGCCGCCATCGCCATCCTCGGCGGCATCGCGGCGATTCGCCTGATCTAGGCGCCGCCGCGCCGGGGGTGGCAGCCACCCCCGGCCGCGCGCTTCAGCCCAGCGCCTGGGCCGCGTCCATCACGGCCTTGGCATGGCCGGGCACCTTCACCTTGCGCCAGATCCGCGCCACCTTGCCCTCCCGGTCGATCAGGAAGGTGGACCGCTCCATGCCCATATAGGTCCGGCCATACATCGACTTCTCGACCCAGGTGCCATAGGCCTCGGCCGCCTGCTTCTCGGCATCCGAGGCCAGCGGAAAGGTCAGGCCGTATTTCTCGGCGAATTTCTCGATCGGCTTCATCGGGTCGGGCGAGACGCCGATGACCTCAAGCCCGGTCGCGGCAAGGGCCGGCAGCGCTTCCTGGAAGTCGCAGGCCTCCTTGGTGCAGCCCGAGGTGTCGGCCTTGGGGTAGAAATACAGCACGAAGGGCCTGCCCTTCATGGCGGCGAGCGACACCTGGCGGCCGCCGCTGGCCGGCAGGCTGAAATCCGGCGCCGGGGCGCCTTCCGCAACACTCATGCTGTGCCTCCAGTGAGAGGGCCGAGGCGGCGTTCGAAAATGCTCCGCACCCGCCCGGCCTGTTCCCGCATCTGTTCGCGCAATGCGGTTCCGTCAACCGCACCCTGGCCCAGAAGCGGCGCGGTGGCGCGCAGCATGGCGGCGGCGGTGGCGGCGGGCAGGTCCTCGTGCCGCCAGCGGCCGACGGTCAGCCGCAGCAGGCTCAGCATGCTGCGCCACAGCCGGTCGGCGGCGATCAGCGCCTCGGCCTCCTCGGCCGGCAGGATGCGCGCCTTGGCCAGCCGGGCCAGCGCCACCCGCGTGGTCGGCGCCAGGATGGCCGGATGACGGCCGGCATGGGCCAGCTGCAGCGCCTGGGCGATGAACTCCACCTCCACCATGCCGCCCGGCATGGCCTTGATGTCCCAGGGGCCTTCCGCCGGCAGGTCGCGCAGCATGCGCGCCCGCATGGCGCGCGCATCGGCGATGGCCTGCTCGCCTGCATGGCTGACGATGGCGTCGCGCACGGCGGCCTGGATGCGCCGGCGCAGCGCCGGCGGGCCGGCGACGCAGCGGGCGCGGGTCAGCGCCATGCGCTCCCAGGTCCAGGCGCTCTCGGCATGGTAGCGGATGAAGGAGGAGAGCGAGGTGGCGACCGGCCCCTTGTTGCCGGTCGGCCGCAGCCGCATGTCGACCTCGTAGAGCTTGCCCTCCGCCCCCGGTGCGGTGATCGCGGCGACCATCTGCTGCGCGAGCCGGCCGAAATAGGTGCTGACCGGCAGGCTGCGCGGCCCGCCATGGCTTTCCTGCACCTCCTCCGGATGGTCGTAGATCAGCACCAGGTCGAGGTCGGAGGCCGGCAGCATGTCCTGCCCGCCGAGCTTGCCCAGCGCCACCACGGCCAGGGCGCCGCCCTTCACCTTGCCGAAGCGCGTAGCGAATTCGCCGGCCACATGCGGCAGCAGCGCGGCGATGGCGGCATCCGCCAGGGCGCTGCGCGCCGCGCCGGCCGCGTCTGCGTCGAGGCTGCCCTCCAGCGCCGCGGCGTCGATCTCGAATTTGCCTTCGGTCACCAGGCGGCGGGCGCCGTCGAGCGCCTCCTCGAAATGCCGCGCCTCCTTCAGCAGGGCGGGCAATCCGGCGGCGGCGCCGCCATGGCCGCCGCCGGCCAGCAACCCTTCCAGCGAGGCGGGGTTGTGCGCGAGGTGGTTGGCCAGGACCGGCGCGGCGCCCAGAATGCCGGCCACCCGCTGCAGCAGCGCCGGGTTGCGCTGGAACAGGGAGAACATGTGCACGCCGCCCGGCATCTGCGACAGCACCGCATCGAAGCGGGCCAGCGCCGCATCCGGCTCCCGCTGCCGGCCGAAGGCGGCCAGCAGCGCCGGCATCAGCCGTGTCAGCAGCTCGCGCGCCCGCTCGCTGCGCGTCGCGCGCGGGCGGCCGTGATGCCAGCCGCGCACCATGCCGGCGACATGGGCGGGGTTGGTGAAGCCCATCCGCCGCAGCGTCTCCAGCGTGTCCGGATCGTCCTGGGTGCCGGTGAAGACCAGGCTGCCCTCGGCCTGGCCCTCCTCCTCGCCGAGCTCCGCCGCCGCCTCGCGCTCGAACATCTGCGCATAATGCTGCTCGACCCGGTTCAGGTGGCGGGTGAGGGTGGCGGCGAAGCCCTGCTGGTCGTCGAAGCCCAGGAAGGTGGCGATGCGCGCCAGGCCTTCCTCATCCTCCGGCAGGCGCTGGGTCTGGCGGTCGGCCACCATCTGCAGCCGGTGCTCGACATCGCGCAGGAAGACATAGGCGTCGGCCAGATCCGCCGCCGCGCGGCGCTCGAGGCGACCGGCGCCGGCCAGGGCCGCGAGCGCGCCCAGCGTCGTCGGGTCGCGCAGCCCGGGATCGCGCCCGGCCCAGATCAGCTGCAGCACCTGCGTCGTGAACTCGATCTCGCGGATGCCGCCGCGGCCCAGCTTCACATCGTGCCCGGCCACCCGCACCTCGGCATGCGCGCCGCGGCCGCCATGCGCGACATGGATCTGCCGCTTGATCGAGTGGATGTCGGCGATCATCGCGAAGTCGAGATGCCGGCGCCAGACGAAGGGGCGGATCTCGGTCAGGAACTGCTCGCCCAGCGCGCGGTCGCCGCCGACCGGGCGCGCCTTGATCATCGCCGCCCGCTCCCAGTTCTGCCCCATCGATTCGTAGTAGGAGATGGCGGTCGGGATGCTGACGGCCAGCGGCGTCGCCGCCGGGTCGGGGCGCAGCCGCAGATCGGTGCGGAACACATAGCCGCCGGCGGTGCGTTCCTCCATCAGCTTGACCAGTTCGCGCGCGATGCGGACATAGACGGCACCGGCGCGCTCGGCCTGGTAAGCCGCCGCAAGGGGATCGTAGAGCACCATCAGGTCGATGTCGGAGGAGTAGTTGAGCTCGCGCCCCCCCAGCTTCCCCATGCCGAGGATGACCAGCCCCGAGCCGCGGGCGACGCCGCGCGGCTCGCGCGTGCCGCCGCGCGGCAGCTTCAGCTCTCCGCGTGCCGCGGCCTCGCGCAGCAGATGCGCGCAGGCATAGTCGATCGCCGCCTCGGCCAGGTCGGACAGCGCGCCGGTCACGCGGTCGAGCTGCCATTGCCCGGCCAGATCGGCCAGCGCGATGATCAGCGCCGTCTGCCGCTTGGCCTGGCGCAGCAGCGCCGCGACCGCCGGGCGCGCCGCATCCGGATCGGCGCGGCTGAGCGGGTCGAGGGCAAGGGCGAAGGCATCCTCCGCGCCGCGCTCGGCGAAGCGCAGCAGCATGGCGCTCTCGCGCTCCGCCAGGTCGGAGAGATAGGGGCTGTTGCCGCCGAGCGCGGCCAGCAGCGCGGCGCCCTCCGGGCTCGCGGCATAGGCGCGCTCGGCGGCGCCGCGGGCGGCGAAGGCCTCCGCCAGCCGGGCCGCGGCCTCCGCGTCATGCGGCCGCGGCAGGCGATTCGGAATCGTCGCGTGAGACATGGGGCGGGAGCGAACGCGTGCCGGGGGTAGGCGGTCAAGCCCTGCGTGTCTGCGGCCGTTTCTGCGGCTGGGCGGTGCGGCTGGCGCTGGGCCTGTCGCTGCTGCTGATGCTGGGCGCGGGGGCGCTGGTCTGGCGGCTGTCGCAGGGGCCGCTGCCGCTGCCCATGCTGGCCACGCTGGTGCAGCGCTACACGCCGGAGCCGGGGCTGGCCATCGGCGGCATCTCCCTGGCCTGGGAGGGCTATCAGCGCGGCGCCGGCTCGCCCTTGCGGCTGCGGCTGCAACAGGTGGAGCTGCGCGACGCCGCCGGCGCGGTGCGCCAGTCGCTGCCGGATGCCAGCATCACCCTCTCCTTCGCCCGGCTGCTGCAGGGCCAGGTGGCGCCGCTGCAGGTCTCGGTGCGGCAGCCCGCCATCGTGCTGGAGCGCAGCCCGGCGGGCGAGGTGACGCTGTCCATGGGCCGCGCCGGCCCGCCGGCCGAGCCGCCGCCGGACAGCGCGGAGGCGCATGACGATGAGGGCGGGGCGCTGCTGCGCGACCTGCTCGGCCGCGGCGGCGGCGACAGCCGCTTCGGCGCGCTGCGGGAGCTCAGCATCAGCCAGGGCCGGCTCAGCATCATCGACCGGCAGCTGAACCTGACCTGGCAGCTGGAGCGCGCCAATATCGCGCTGCGCCGGCTGCCCGAGGGCGGGGTTGGCGGCAGTGGCGAGGCGGAGCTGGTGCTGCCCGGCCATGGCGGCACCCTGCCGGTGCGGCTGGAGGGCAGCGCGCGCGGCGACGGGCCGGCGTTTCAGGGCAAGCTGATGCTGCCGGCGCTGGAGCCGGCGCGCATCGCCACCCTGCTGCCGGCGCTGGCGCCGCTGTCGCTGGTGGATGGCAGCACCGCGCTGGAACTCTCGGGCCGCTTCGATGCCGGGCGCGAGGGTGCGGCACCGGAGCTGGCGCTGCGCCTCTCGGCCGGCCCGGGCGGCGTGACGCTGGAGGGGCGGCGCACCGGCTTCGCCGATCTGCAGCTGGAGGCCGAGGGCACGCCGGAAGCGCTGCGGCTGCGCCGGCTGCGGCTGGAACTGCCGCCGGTGGCGCGCGAGGGCGGCGCCCAGCACCCCGCCCCGGTGATCGAGGCCGAGGGCGAGGCGCGCCTGGCCGAGGGCCGCTGGCGCGCCGGGCTGACGCTGCGGCTGGACCGGCTGGAGGCCGCCGAGATCGGCGCCTATTGGCCGGAGGGCGTGGTGCCGGGCGCGCGGCACTGGATCGTCGAGAACATCACCGGCGGCACGCTGCGCCAGGGCCGCTTCGCCCTGCAGGCCGAGGCCGGCGCGGATCTCTCGGGCCTGGCCGTGCGGCAGCTCGATGGCACGCTGCGGGTCGAGGGCGCGACGGTGTACTGGCTGCGTCCGATCGCGCCGCTGGAGGGGGTGGGCGCTACCATCCGTTTCTCGCTGCCCGAGATCTCGGTGCAGGTCGATCAGGCGCGGCAATCCGGCACGGCGCTGTCCAGCCCCGGCGCCACCATCCGTTTCCACAGCCTCGATGCCGGGCAGGAGCAGGCGGAGATCGAGGCGCGGCTGCGCGGCCCGATCCCCGATGTGGTCAACCTGATCCGCCATCCGCGACTGAAGCTGTTCGAGCGCCGGCCGCTGGAGCTGAAGGAGCCGGGCGGGCAGATGGAGGGCACGCTGCGCCTGGCTTTCCCGCTGCTGGAGGACATCCCCTCCGAGGTGCTGCGGGTGAACGTCCAGGCGCGGCTGACGCAGATGCGCCTGGCCGATGTGGTGATGGGCAAGCGGCTGGAGCGCGGCACCGCCGATCTGACCATCGACAACAGCCGGCTGCGCGCCAGCGGCAATGCCCAGCTCGCCGGCATCCCGACCCAGCTGCAGATGGAGATGGATTTCCGCCAGGGCCCGCCCGGCCAAGTGGTGGAGCGCATCCGCGCCGAGGCGCGGCCGGATGCCAGCCGCATCGCCGAATTCGGCCTGGACCTGGACGGCTTCGTCGCCGGACCGGTCGGCGTGGTGGCGGTGATGGAGAAGCGGCGGGCCGGCGAGACGCGGCTCAGTCTGACCGGCGATCTGCAGGAGAGCCGCATGAGCGTCTCGCCCTTCGCCTGGGTCAAGCCGCCCGGCCAGGCGGCCAGCGCCCGGGCGGAGCTGCGCATCGCCAATGAATCGCTGCGCAGCGTCGAGAGCTTCCAGGTCGAGGCGCCGCAGCTCTTCGGCCGCGGCCAGGTGGCCTTTGGCGAGGCCAGCCGGCTGGAGCGGATCGAGCTGTCCGAGGCCCGCATCTTCCAGGGCCGCTTCACCGCCGAGGCGCGGCCGCCCGCCCAGCGCGGCGGGCCCTGGCGTTTCCGCGGCTCCGGCCCGGTGATCGATCTCGGCCCCGCCCTGGATGCGCCCGACGCGCCGCCGGGCGCCACGGCCTCCGACTCCCTGCCGGTGATGCTGGAGGGGCATTTCGACCGTGTGCTGCTGGGGCAGGGCCGGGCGCTGGCCGCCGTGCAGGGCCGCGCCAGCGCCGATGCGCGTGGTGTCTGGCGCGAGGCGCGGGTGACCGGCCAGGCCGGCCAGGGCGGCGCCTTCGACCTGACCATCTCGCCCGCCGGGGCGGGGCGCGAGCTGCGGCTGAACGCGGCCAATGCCGGCGCGCTGCTGCGCGCCTTCGATGTGCTGCAGACGGTGGAGGGCGGCCGGCTCAGCGTCGCCGGGCGCTGGGGCAGCAATCAGCCCAACGCCATCCTGTCCGGCAATGCGGAGATGGAGGAGTTCACCGTCCAGGAGGCCGCCGGCATCGGCAAGCTGCTGCAGGCGCTGACCGTTTATGGCGTGTTCGACGCGGTGCAGGGGCCGGGGCTGCGCTTCTCCCGCATGGAGGCGCCCTTCTCGCTGAGCAATGAGGCGCTGGTGCTGCGCGAGGCGCGGGCCTTCTCGGCCTCGCTTGGCGTCACCGCCAAGGGCAGCATCGGCCGGCGCAACGGCATGCTGGACCTCGAGGGCACGATCGTGCCGGCCTATGTGCTGAACTCGCTGCTGGGGCAGATCCCGCTGCTGGGGCGGCTGTTCAGCCCGGAGCGCGGTGGTGGCCTGTTCGCCGCGACCTGGCGCATGCGCGGGCCGACCCAGGATCCGACCGTCTCGGTCAACCCGCTGGCAGCGCTGACCCCGGGTTTCCTGCGCGGGCTGTTCGGCGGCTCGGCGGGGCAGGAGCCGGCGCCCCCCGCCGGGCGCTGATCAGAAGGCGATGCAGGCGCTGTGGTGCAGGCGCAGCACGCTCTCCTGCCGGAAGCGGCTGCGATAGGCCTCGGCCAGGGCGCCACTGCGCTCCGCGGCGGCGGCAAGATCCACCCCCGGCAGCACCAGCAGCAGGCGGTTGGCGGCCTCGCGCTGCGGCGTGCCATCGGCGCCGCGCCACTGGCCCTCGGCGGATTGCACGGTCAGCCCGTCGGGGAAGGCGGGGGTGACGGTGTCGGCCAGGAAGCCCTGCCACTCGGCCTCCGACACCGTGCCTCCGCCGCCGGGGCCACCGCCGGGGCCACCGCCGGGGCCTCCGCCGGGGATGGAGCGGCCGAACAGCAGCTCCGCCACGCTGGCCTCCTGCTGGCCGGGCGGGCAGGGGGCGGCGCAGGCCGCCAGCAGGGGCAGGAGGAGCAGGGCGCGCATGGGCGGCATCATCGCCGCCCCGCACGCCCTGTCCAGCGCCGGGATGTCAGGCGGCGCGGATCAGCACATGCCGCTTGCGGCCGGCGGAGAGCTTCGCCGCGCCATCGCGCAGGTCCGCCTCGGTCACCGCCAGAGCCTCGTCGGTGATGGCCTCGTCATTCAGCCGCAGCCCGTTCTGGCGGATCAGCCGGCGCGCCTCGCCCTTGCTGGCGGCGAAGCCCGCCTGCACGGCCAGGTCGATCACCGGCGCCGGCAGGCTGGCCGCGATGCTGGGCAGGGTGTCGGCGGCCTGGCCCTCCTCGAAGGCGCGGCGGGCGGTCTCGGCCGCCAGCTCCGCGGCCTCGCGGCCATGCAGCAGGGCGGTGGCCTCGGTCGCCAGGATCTTCTTGGCCTCGTTCACCTCCGAGCCGCCGAGCGCGCCGAGGCGGCGCACCTCCTCCATCGGCAGCTCGGTGAACAGCGCCAGGAAGCGGCCAACATCGGCATCCTCCGTGTTGCGCCAGAACTGCCAGTAGCCATAGGGCGCGAGGCGGTCGGGGTTCAGCCAGACGGCGCCGCCGGCGGTCTTGCCCATCTTGGTGCCGGAGGCGGTGGTCAGCAGGGGCGTGGTCAGGCCGTAGACCTCGGCGCCGTCGCAGCGCCGGTTCAGCTCCACCCCCATGATGATGTTGCCCCACTGGTCGGAGCCGCCCATCTGCAGCCCCACCCCGTGCCGCCGCTGCAGCTCCAGGAAGTCGTAGGATTGCAGCAGCATGTAGTTGAATTCGAGGAAGGAGAGCGGCTGCTCCCGGTCCAGGCGCAGCTTGACGCTGTCCATGGTCAGCATGCGGTTGACGCTGAAATGCCGGCCGATGTCGCGCAGGAAGGGGATGTAGAGCAGCTTGTCCAGCCACTCCGCGTTGTCGACCATCATCGCGCCGCGGCCGGGGGCGAAGTCGAGGAAGGCGTCGAAGGTGCGGCGGATGCCGGCCTTGTTGACCTCGATCTGCTCGTCGCTCAGCAGCGGCCGGGCCTCGTCGCGGAAGGAGGGATCGCCGATGCGGGTGGTGCCGCCGCCCAGCAGCGCGACCGGGCGGTGGCCGGTCTTCTGCAGCAGCCGCAGCAGCATGATCGACAGCAGATGGCCGACATGCAGGCTGTCCGCCGTGCAGTCGAAGCCGACATAGGCGGGAAGCGGGCCCTGCTTCATCCGGGCGGCCATCGCCGCCTCGTCCGTCACCTGGTGGATATAGCCGCGCTCGCGCGCGACCTGCAGGAACTCGTCCATGGTCGCTTCTGTCCAGTTCTGGGCCGGGGGCACTTCCACCGGGACGCTGCCCCTAGCACAGTAGGGGCATGCTGCGAACCATCGGGCTGATGAGCGGCACCTCGCTGGATGGCGTGGATGCCGCATGGGTGGAGACGGACGGGGAACGGATCGGGCGGGTCGGGCCAAGCCTGACGCTGCCCTATGATCCGTCGCTGCGGCGCGATTTGCGCAAGCTGCTGGATTTGGCGGAGGCCTTGCCGGCGGATGACCCCTTCCTGCTCGATTGCGAGCGCCGCCTGACCGAGCGGCATGCCGAGGCGGTGCTGAAGCTGGGGCTGGAGGCCGATCTGCTCGGCTTCCATGGCCAGACCATCCTGCACCGGCCGGTGGCCGGGAAGCCGGGGGAGGGGCGGACCTGGCAGATCGGCGACGCGGCGCTGCTGGCGCGGCTGACCGGTGTCGCGGTGGCGCATGATTTCCGCAGCGCCGATGTGGCGGCGGGCGGGCAGGGGGCACCGCTGGTGCCGGTGGTGCATGCGGTGCTGGCGGACGCCCTGCCCAAGCCGCTGGCCATCCTGAACCTGGGCGGGGTCGGCAATGTCACCTGGATCGGCCGCGACGGCCGGCTGGTGGCCTTCGACACCGGCCCGGCCAATGGCCCGCTGGATGACTGGGCGCGGCGTTCGATCGGCGCCGATTACGACAAGGATGGGAGGCTGGCGCTGGCCGGCCAGCCTTGCGGGGCGGTGCTCGGCCATATGCTGGCGCATCCCTATCTGCAGGCGGCGCCGCCCAAATCGCTGGATCGGCTGGATTTCGACCGGGCGCTGCGTGATGCCGGGGCGGGTGCGCTGTCGCCGGCCGATGGCGCGGCGACGCTGGTCGCCTTCTGTGCCTGCGCCGTGGCGGCGGCCGAGCGGCATTTCCCGGAGCCGCCCCTGCAATGGCTGGTCACCGGCGGCGGCCGCCGCAACCCGGCGGTGATGCGGGCGCTGGCCGGCGCCCTGCCGGAGCCGGTGCGCCCGGTCGAAGTCGCCGGCTGGGATGGCGATGCGCTGGAGGCGCAGGCCTTCGGCGTGCTGGCGGCGCGTGTGGCGCATGGCCTGCCGCTGACCTTCCCCGGCACCACCGGCGTCGCCGCGCCGCTCACAGGCGGGCGCATGGTGACGCTGCAGCGGGCCTGACGGGGCCCTGGAACGCGAAAGGGCCGGGTGGCAGCGCCACCCGGCCCTTTCGAAAGCCGAGATGCCGGCGGGTCAGTCCGCCGCCATGGCCATGCGGGCGCGGTTCAGCATGGTGCGGACATGGTCCTCCGCCGCGTCGGCGACCTTCTCGGTCTGCGCCGCGGTGAAGACATGGCCGGCGCCTTCCTGCACCCGGTAGTCGATGGCGATGCCGCGCTGGGTGTTCAGCTTGTCGACCAGCTTGCGCACCGAGGCCTCGGGCACCAGCTCGTCCTCGGCCCCATGCAGGATCAGGCCGGAGCAGGGGCAGGGCGCCAGGAAGCCGAAATCATAATGGCTGGCGGGCGCCGCGATGCTGACGAAGCCGCCGATCTCCGGCCGGCGCATCAGCAGCTGCATGCCGACATAGGCGCCGAAGGAATAGCCGGCGACCCAGAGCATGGAGGCGTTGGGGTTCACCGCCTGCAGGAAGTCCAGCGCCGCGGCGGCGTCGGAAATCTCCCCGATGCCGCCATCATAGCGACCCTGGCTGCGCCCCACCCCGCGGAAATTGAAGCGGAGCGTGGAGAAACCCATATCCTGGAAGCGCGTATACAGCGCGTGAACGACCCGGTTGTTCATCGTCCCGCCATGCAGCGGGTGCGGGTGCAGGACCAGCGCCACAGGGGCATTGGGCTGCTTCGCGTGATGGTAACGACCCTCCAGCCGGCCATCCGGCCCGGCGAACATCACTTCAGGCATCGTCCCCTTGCATCCAGTGCGGTGGGCGCGGCAGCGCCCGGTTGGGAAGCCATCAGGCCCGGTCCCCGAGGGATCCGCCGGACCGGCAGAGGCATGCCCCTTCTGGGGTGGATGGCAGGGTCAGGGGAAGCCCGAATGGTTGACTCCCGGAGTCGGGATCAATAGCTTCCACCGCGCAGCCCAGGGCCGCGACGACCCGGCTCTCCTCATGCCTGTGTCATCCCGGGGCAGGCTTCCGCTCCCCGCGATGCGGTCAATATAGGCAACAGATCGCCTCTTTCATAACGGATTCATGGCATGGCCATCATCGAGCTGCACCGCGACTCGGGCACTCCGGTCTGCTCCGGGCTGGCCGTCAAGACCCCGGAAAACTGAGCCATGCGCCTGTCAACGCGTGGCCGTTATGCGGTCATGGCCCTGGTCGAGCTGGCGGCCCGCGAACGAGACCGGCAAATAGCAAATGACTGCCATGCGCAAGGCGCGGCGGCCCGCGAGCGTCCCGTGAGCCTGGCGGAGATCGCCCAGGCGCAGCTGCTGTCGGTGGCCTATCTGGAGCAACTTTTCGCAAGGCTGCGCCGGGCCGGGCTTGTCGATTCGGCACGCGGCCCCGGCGGCGGCTACCGCCTGGCGCGCCCGGCCGAGTCCATCGCCATCGGCACCATCATCGAGGCGGTTGACGAGCCGATCAGCGCCACGCGCTGTGAGGAGGGCTCGCCCGGTTGCCTCTCCGGCAATCGCTGCCTGACCCATGACCTCTGGCACGAGCTGGGCGAGCAGATCCGCCTCTTCCTGCAGAACATGACGCTGGCCGATGTGGTGGAGGGCCGCGTCTGCGGCCGGGCCATCGCCCCCACCCCGCCGGCGCCGTGACCCTCTATCTCGACGCCAACGCGACAGAGCCGCTGCGCCCCGCCGCCCGGCAGGCGGTGCTGGAGGCGCTGGATTGCCTGGGCAATCCCTCCTCCGTCCATGCCGAGGGGCGGGCGGCGCGCCAGCTGCTGGAGCGCGCCCGCGCCACCATCGCCACCCGCTTCGGCGGCCGCGCCCGCGACCTGGTCTTCACCGCCGGCGCGACCGAGGCCAATGCCCTGGCCCTGCACGGGCTGGGGCAGGGGCGCCGCATCCTGGCCGGCGCGACGGAACACCCGGCCATCCTGCGCGCCGCCCCGGGCATCGAGATCCTGCCCGTGCTGGCGGATGGCACCATCGACCTGGCGGCGCTGCAGCGGGCGTTGGCCGAGGGCGGTCCGGCTTTGCTCTGCCTGATGGCCGCCAACAACGAGACCGGCGTGCTGCACCCGCTGGCCGAGGCCGCCGCCCTCTGCCGCGCCCATGGCGCGCTGCTGCATGTCGATGCTGTGCAGATGGCCGGTCGGCTGCCGCTCGATCTCGCTTCGCTCGGCGCCGACTCCCTGGCGCTCTCCGCCCACAAGCTGGGCGGGCCCAAGGGTGCGGGGGCGCTGCTGCTGCGCCCGGGCCTGGACCTGCAGGCCCTGCTGCCCGGCGGCGGGCAGGAGCGCGGCCGCCGCGGCGGCACCGAGGCGCTGCCCGCCATCGCCGGTTTCGCCGCCGCCGTCGCCGCGCTGGCGCCGGAGAGCGAGGCGCCGCGCCTGGCCGCCCTGCGCGACCGCATCGAGGCGGAGCTTGGCCTGGAGGTGGCCGGCGCCGGCGCGCCGCGCCTGCCCAACACCCTCTGCCTGATCCTGCCCGGCGTGGCGGCGGAGACCCAGGTCATCGCCCTCGACCTCGCCGGTGCCCAGGTTTCGGCCGGTGCCGCCTGTTCCTCCGGCAAGGTCGCCGCCAGCGCCGCGCTGCTGGCCATGGGCCTGGGCGAGAAGGCGGGCCACGCCATCCGCGTCTCGCTGCCCTGGAACGCGCCGGAGGATGCGGCGGAGCGCTTCATCGCCCTGCACCGCGCCATGCAGCAGCGCCTGGCGCGCCGCGGCTGAGCGTATCGCCAGGCGATGCCTTGGCCGGGCGGCGCGCCCGGCCGGGCGCGTTCTTTCCTGTGCAGCATTGCGATCTCGCCGGGCGGCGGGGCGGAACTGGCGCCCCCTTGCGGCGGTGCTAGCGTCCTCCGCAGACGAGTCCGGACCAACGGACCAGCACGGCGCCTTTCTCTCCCTCCGCCCGCTGCGAGGAACGAACCCATGCCCGATCCTGCCCTCCTGGAGCGTCTGCGCCAGGCCGTGGACGCCAATTTCGATGCCGAGGTCGGTTTCCTCGCCGAGATCGTCCGCTTCCCCAGCCTGCGTGGGCAGGAGGCGCCGCTGCAGGACTGGCTGGCGCGCCACTTCGCCGCGCGCGGCTATGCGGTGGACCGCTTCACCATCGCCGAGACGCCGCTCGCCGCCCATGCCAAGGCCGCGCCGATGGTCGAGGCCGACCCGGCGGCCTCGGTGCAGGTCGTGGCCACGCACCGCGCCAAGGACCCCTCCGGCCGCAGCCTGATCCTGCAGGGCCATATCGATGTGGTGCCGGAAGGCCCGGCCGAGATGTGGACCCACGCCCCCTACGCCGCCACGGTGCGCGATGGCTGGCTCTATGGCCGTGGCGCCAATGACATGAAGGCGGGCGTCGCCTGCATGATCTGGGCGATGGAGGCGCTGCGGAAGGCCGGGCTGGAACCCGCCGCCGATGTCCATCTGCAGACGGTGACGGAGGAGGAGAGCACCGGCAACGGCGCGCTGGCCACCCTGGCGCGCGGCTACCGCGCCGAGGCCTGCCTGATCCCCGAGCCCACCGGCCACACCATGACGCGCGCCCATACCGGCACGCTGTGGTTCCGCATCCGCGTGCGCGGTGTGCCGGTGCATGTGGCCCAGGCGCAGACCGGCACCAACGCCATCCTCTCCGCCATGCACATCATCCAGGCGCTGCAGCAGCACACCCGCGCCCTGAACGAGGCCGCGAAATCCGATCGCTGGTATGCCGGCATGCAGGACCCGATCAAGTTCAACCCCGGCATCATCCGCGGCGGCGACTGGGCCAGCTCCACCCCCGCCTGGTGCGAGGTGGATTGCCGCATCGGCCTGCTGCCCAGCATGGAGGTGGCCGACGCCATGGCCGCAGTGGAGCGCTGCATCGAGGCCAGCCGCGCCGGCGATACCTTCCTGGCCAACAACCCGCCGGAGGTTTCCTGGCATGGCTTCCAGGCCGATGGCTTCGTGCAGGAGCCGGGGACCGAGGCCGAGGCGGTGCTGGCCGCCGCGCATCAGGGCGTCTTCGGCGCGGCGATGCAGGAGCGCATCACCACGGCGGTGAACGACACCCGCTATTACGGCCGCTACTACAACATGCCGGCGCTCTGCTACGGCCCCTCCGGCGAGGGCAATCACGGCTTCGACGAGCGCACCAACCTCGACAGCCTGCGCAAGACCACCCTCTGCATCGCCGCCTTCATCGCCGATTGGTGCGGGGTCCGGGAAGTGTCTGAAAAGTAAGCAGGAAAGGGGCGGGGGACGGTGTTCCCCCGCACCCCCTTCTTTTCTGCAAGGCTGCCGCCCGCCCCTGGCGACGGGGTCGCTTCAACATCGCCTTCCGTCCGGCGGCACGGGGGACCATATTCACGCCATGGCCGCCGCGAACCGCCCCATCTACCTGGATAACCACGCCACCACGCCGTTGGATCCGCGCGTGCTGGCCGCCATGCGGCCCTGGTGGGAAGAGAATTTCGCCAACCCGCACAGCGTGGAGCACGCGCTGGGCCGCGCCGCCGAGGAAGCGGTGGAGGAGGCGCGCCGCCACGTCGCCAACCTGCTCGGCGCCGACCCGCGCGAGATCATCTTCACCTCCGGCGCGACCGAATCCAACAATCTGGCCATCAAGGGCGCGGCCCGCTTCGCCGCCCAGCAGGGCGATGAACGCCGCCGCGTCATCACCCTGGCCACCGAGCACAAATGCGTCCTGGAAAGCGTGCGCGACCTGGCCGCCGAAGGCTTCGAGCCGGTGATCCTGCCGGTCGGCCCGGACGGGCTGCTGGACCCGGAGGTGCTGCGCGAGGCGCTTACGGTGCCGACGCTGCTGGTCTCCGTGATGGCGGTGAACAACGAGATCGGCGTGGTGCAGGACCTCGCCACCCTGGCCGCCATGGCCAAGGAGGCGGGCGCTCTGTTCCACAGCGACGCCGCCCAGGGGGCCGGGCGCATCGCGCTGGATGTCCGTGCCCTGCCGGTCGACCTCGTCTCGCTCTCCGGTCACAAGATCTACGGGCCCAAGGGGGTGGGCGCGCTCTATGTCCGCCGCCGCCCGCGGGTTCGGCTGGCGCCGCTCTTCTCCGGTGGCGGGCAGGAGCGCGGCCTGCGCTCCGGCACCCTGCCGGCGCCGCTGCTGGTGGGGCTGGGGGAGGCCGCGCGCCTGGCCCTGGCCGAGCGCGAACTGGATCAGGGCCGCATCGCCGCCCAGCGTGACCGTTTCCTGGCGGCGCTGGGGGCGGAACTGCCGGGCGTCACCCTGAATGGCAGCGCCGGGCGCCGCGTGCCGGGCAATCTGAACCTGACCTTCCCCGGCGGCGTCTCGGCCCAGTCCATGCTGGCGGCGCTGACGGAACTCTGCGTCTCCAGCGGATCTGCCTGTTCCTCGGCCGAGGTCGAGCCCTCCTATGTGCTGCGCGCCATCGGGCTGGACGAGGCCGCGGCGCGCGCGACCTTGCGGATTGGCATCGGGCGGTTTACGTCGCCCGCCGATGTGGAACGCGCGGCCACCCTGCTGGCGCGCGCCTGGACCCACGCTCTTTCCGAAACCCGAGACGCGGCGGAGTAGACGAACGGCGATGCCGAAGATGACCTTCATCGAGCGCGACGGAACGCGCCGCGAGGTGGATGCCCCCCTCGGCCTCTCCGTGCTGGAGATCGCCCACAAGCATGGTGTCGATATCGAGGGCGCCTGCGAGGGCAGCCTGGCCTGCTCGACCTGCCATGTCATCGTCGACGCCAGCTGGTTCGGCAAGCTCAGCGAGCCGACCGAGGACGAGGAGGACATGCTCGACCTCGCCTTCGACCTGCAGGAGACCTCGCGCCTGGGCTGCCAGCTCATCATGTCGGACGAGCTGGACGGGCTTGTGGTGAAGCTGCCTTCGGGCACCCGCAACGCCAGCTGAGGGAAGGAGATGCCATGATCGCGTCCCCCTATGGCGCGCCGGGCGGGTTGCTGCACCGGCTGCGTGAGGCTGCCTCCGATCGGTGGGACGCGTATTGCTGGCATCCCTTCGTGCAGGGGCTGGCCGAGGGCACGCTGCCCTTGCCGGCCTTCCGCCGCTATTTGGTGCAGGACTGGCTGTTCCTGATCCAGTTCGCCCGCGCCAAGGCGCTGGCCGCCTTCAAGGCGGAGAGCCTGGAGGCGCTGCGCGGCAAGTCCGCCGCGCTGAACAGCCTGCTGGGCGAGATGAACCTGCATCTCTCCTATTGCCGCGACTGGGGCCTCTCGGAAGCCGATGTGCTGGCCGAGAAGGAGGCGCCGCAGACCGTGGCCTATACGCGCTGGGTGCTGGATCGCGGCATGGCCGGCGACATTCTCGACCTCGAGGTGGCGCTGGCCCCCTGCACCGTGGGCTATGGCGAGATCGCGCAGCGGATCGAGGCGCATCGCGGCCGCAGGCGCGACGGCAATCCCTATGAGAGCTGGATCGCCACCTATGGCGGCGCCGAATACCAGGCGCTGGCCCGGGCGGCGGCCGAGCGGCTGGATGCGCTGGGCCGCAGCCATGGCGGCGAGGCGCGCTTCGCCAGCCTCTCGGCCACCTTTTCCGAAGCGGCGCGGCTGGAGGCCGATTTCTGGCAGATGGGGCTGGACGCCGCGCCATGAGGATCGTCGTCGCCATGTCCGGCGGGGTGGATTCCTCCGTTGTCGCTGGGCTGCTGAAGGAGCAGGGGCACGAGGTCATCGGTGCCACGCTGCAGCTCTACGACCATGGCGCCGCGATCGAGAAGAAGGGCGCCTGCTGCGCCGGCCAGGACATTCATGACGCGCGCGATGTCGCCGACCGGCTCGGCATCCCGCATTACGTGCTGGACCGCGAGCGTCGCTTCCGCGACGCGGTGATCGAGGATTTCGCCGAGGCCTATGCCCGCGGCGAGACGCCGATCCCCTGCGTGCGCTGCAACCAGACGGTGAAGTTCCAGGATCTGGTCGAACTGGCCCGCGACCTGGGCGCCGACGCCCTGGCCACCGGCCACTATGTCCGCCGCACCGAGGGCGAGGCCGGCGCCGAGCTGCGCCGCGCCGCCGATCCGGCGCGCGACCAGTCCTATTTCCTGTTCGCGACCACCCGCGCCCAGCTGGAATTCTGCCGCTTCCCGCTCGGCGACTACGCCTCCAAGGCGGAGGTGCGGGCGGAGGCGGTTCGCCTGGGCCTGGCGGTGGCCGAGAAGCCGGACAGCCAGGACATCTGCTTCGTCCCGCAGGGCAAATATGCCGACCTGGTTGCCAAGCTGCGGCCGGAGGCGGTGGCGGAAGGTAGCATCGAGCATGTCGATGGCCGTGTCCTCGGCACCCACAAGGGTGTTGCCCGCTACACGGTCGGGCAGGGGCGGGGCCTCGGCATGGCCTCCCGCCGACGGGGAGGAGCCGCTCTACGTCACCGCGCTCGACCCTGCCCGCAAGCGTGTGGTGGTGGCGCCGCGCGGCGCCCTGGCCTCGCCCGAGGTGCTGGTGGGCGAGGTGAACTGGCTGATCGACGCGCCCGCCGTGCCGCTGCCCTGCCAGGTGAAGCTGCGCGCGCGCGAGATGCCGCAGCCCGCCATCGCCCATTGGCAGCCCGAATCCGGCCTGTTGCGGGTGGTGCTGGAGCAGCCGGCGATCGCCGCGCCGGGCCAGGGCTGCGTGCTCTACGATGGCGATCGCGTGCTCGGTGGCGGTTTCATCCGGCGCGCGACGCAGGCCATTGACAGCGAAGGCCGGGCCGCCTAATTCGCCGCCACCCGATCGGGACGCTGTGGCGGCGTAGCTCAGCTGGTTAGAGCACGGCACTCATAATGCCGGGGTCAGCGGTTCAAGTCCGCTCGCCGCTACCAACAAGCCCCGATCCGGGTTGTGACAGGCAGGCCCTCGGGCCTGCCTGTTTCCGTTTCAGGCCCTGACCTGATCGGCCCATCCCCCTCCCAGGCAGGCCTGCTTCCGCCGGGCCAAGGCCCGTGCTCCGCCAGCATCGCTCCCGCTCATGCCGGCTGCCGGGACCCCCGCCACATCCGCGAGGGGCAGGCTGCGGAGGCTGCTCGGTAAAAATCACGAATCCGTGATGATTTGCCTTGATGAACCATTAAGTTGAGTGAAGATTGCCCGGTATCGTGGAGGGCAAGGCATGTGGCTGCAGCGCTTCTTCCAACGGGACGAGGGCAGGACGGCCCCGCCCGCCTATCTCCCCGAACCGGTTGGCCGTGCCGCGCCAGGCTTCGCCGAGGATCTGTCCAGCCTGGCCTTCCCGCCCGCGCCGCGTGGCCTTTCGCCACGGCCGCAGGAGCGCCTGCCCTCCGCGCCGGCGTCGCGCCGCGGGGCAGCGGCGGAGGCCTCGCCCTTTCCCGGCACCGGGCCGCAGGGCCATCGCGGCCGCTTGCGCAACCGGCTGCTGGAACGCGGCCCCGGCGCCCTGGCGGATTACGAGGTGCTGGAGATGCTGCTCTTCTTCGCCTTCAAGACCGGCGACACCAAGCCGCTCGCCAAGGCGCTGATCAATCGCTTCGGCAGCTTCGCCGCCGTGCTCGCCGCGCCGCAGCAGGAATTGCTGGAGACCCCGGGCCTCGGCGAGCACAGCGTCAGCGCCCTCAAGCTGGTGCAGGACGCCGCGCTGCGCCTGGCGCGCGCCGAGGTGGCGGAGCAGCCGGTGCTGAACAACTGGGAGCGGCTGCTGGATTACCTGAATGCCGCCGTCTCCCGCGAGCGGATCGAGCAGTTCCGCATCCTCTTCCTCGACAGCAAGAACCGGCTGATCGCCGATGAGGCGCAGGCGCGCGGCACGGTCAACCACACCCCGGTCTATCCGCGCGAGGTGCTGCGCCGGGCCCTTGAGCTGCACGCCACGGCGCTGATCCTGGTGCACAACCACCCGAGCGGCGATCCGACACCGAGCGCCGCCGATATCGAGATGACGGCCGAGATCCGCCGGGCCGCGCAGGTCTTCTCGGTGGTGGTGCATGACCATCTGATCATCGGCAATGGCCGGCATTTCTCCTTCCGGCGCGAACATCTGCTGTGACCGCTTCCGGCCCGAAATCGCCTTGCGATACAGGGGGATGGATATTTTTCGGCGGCTGCGGCGAGACGGTTGCCAGCGCGGCGAAAAGGGCGTTTCCCTGGCCCGAGCAAGCCAGGAGATGCCGCCATGCCACGTCCGACCGCTTTCCTGACACGGCGCGGCCTGCCCGCCCTGGCCCTGCTGCCGGCGCTGCTGCTGGGCGGGCCGGCCTCGGCGCAGACGCTGCGCATCGCGCTCTCCGCCGAGACCACCTCGGCCGACCCGCACAATTACGCGCTGACGCCCAACAACACGCTGCGCCAGCATGTCTTCGAGGCGCTGGTGGATATCGATGCCGACCTCCGGGTGCAGCCGGCCCTGGCGGAGCGCTGGGAGCGGCAGGGCGACCTGAGCTGGATCTTCCATCTCCGCCCCGGCGTGCGCTTCCACAATGGCCAGGAATTCGGCGCGCCGGACGTGCTGTTCAGCTATTGCCGCACGCTGAACAATGAGGGGGAGGTGGTCTCCTCCTATTCCCGCCTGGCGCGGCGCCTGGCCAAGGTCGAGGTGCTCGATGAGCGCACACTGCGCCTGACCACGCGTGAGCCCGAGCCGCTGCTGCTGAATGATCTGAGCAATCTGGCGATTCTGCCGCGCAATCTGATCCAGGCTGCCTCGCTGGATTTCTCGGCGAGCGACAATTGCGGCCATGCCGGCCCCTGGCCCACCGCCGCCCAGTTCAACGACACCAGCGCGGCCATTGGCACCGGCCCCTACCGGCTGCGCAGCTACAGCCGCAGCGCGGCCACCGAGCTCACCCGCTTCGACGGCTATTGGGGCGAGAAGCCGCATTGGGAGACCGTCCGCCTGACGCCGGTGACCGCCGCCGGGCCACGCCTGGCCGGGCTGCTGGCCGGCGACCACGACCTGATCGAGAGCCCGGCCACCGGCGACCTGCCGCGGCTGCGCGAGAATGCCGCCATCCATGTCTCGGCCAAGCCGACCACCCGGCTGATCTTCCTGCAGCTCGACGTGGCGCGCGCGCCCAGCCCCTTCGTGCAGGGCGGGCAGGGGGCGAACCCGCTGCAGGATGTGCGGGTGCGCCAGGCGCTGTCCCTGGCGATCGACCGCCAGGCGATCCAGCAGCGGGTGATGGACGGCATCGCCACACCCGCCGGCCAGTACCTGCCGGAGGGCATGGCCGGCACCGTGCCCGGCCTGCCGGTGCTGCCCCATGACCCCGCCCGCGCCCGCGCCCTGCTGCGCGAGGCCGGCTATCCGGACGGATTCAGCCTGACCTTCCACGCCACCAACAACCGCTACATCAACGATGCCAGGCTGGCCCAGGTGCTGGCGCAGTTCTGGCAGCGCATCGGGGTGAAGGTGGAGCTCGACGCCATGCCGAGCTCGGTCTTCTTCGGCCGGCGTGGCAAGCGGGAGTTCAGCGTCGCCATGGGCGGCTGGTCGGCCGATGCGGCGGAGACGCTGATGTTCTTCCGCTCCTGGCTGATGAGCACCAACCGCGACCGCGGCATCGGTACCAGCAATTACGGTGGCTGGTCGGAGCCGCGCTTCGACGGCCCGGCGCAGCAGGCCATGGCGACGATGGACGATGCCGCGCGCGACGCGCTGCTGCGCCAGGCGAGCCAGGTGGCGCTGGAGCAGATGCCGGTGATCCCGGTGCATTTCGAGAATGCCGTCTGGGCCTCGCGCCAGGGCTTCCGCTACGCCGGCCGCGTCGACCAGACGACGATGGCCACCGAGGTCAAGCCGGCGCCCTGAGCCGCCCGCTGCCCCGCCTGGGCCCGGTGCCGCTGCGGTGCCGGGCCGTCTTTTCCTGCCCGGCCGGAGGCGGCTGATGCCGTGCCGGCGGGGCCCCGCTGCAGGATCCTGCCATGTCCTTTGCCGACACCCTGGCCCGCGCGCTTGCCACGCCCGGCCGCCACGCCATTCCCTTCACCGACGAGGCCGGCGATCCCACCCGCCCGGTGACGCTGCATTGCTACCGCCCGGAAGGCTGCACGCCGGACAGCCGCGTTGTCCTGGTGCAGCACGGCATGGGTCGCAATGGCGACGAGTATCGCGATTTCTGGATCCCGGCCGCGGACCGGCACAATCTGCTGATCGTGGCGCCGACCTTCGCGGACGCCGAATATCCCGGCGCCGAGCTGTACAATAACGGCCATGTGCTGGATTCCGCCGGCCAGCTGCGCCCCGCCGCGCAATGGGGCTACGCCATTCCGGCCCGCGTCTTTGCCTGGCTGCGCCAGGCCGGGGTGACACGGCAGGAAAAAGCCTTCCTGTTCGGCCATTCGGCCGGCGGCCAGTTCGGCCACCGCATGGCGGCGACGCAGGATCTGGCCCCGTTCCAGGCCATCACCGTGGGCAATCCCGGCTGGTACACCCTGCCCACGCTGGAAAAAGCCTTTCCTGAAGGGATGGGTGGCATCGGGCTGGACGAGGCGGCGCTGCTGCGTCTGCTGGCCTATCCCATGACCATCCTGGCCGGCGAGCAGGATATCGAGACCTCCGGCCCCAGCCTGCCGGCCCAGCCGGCCGCCCTGGCCCAGGGGCCGCACCGCTTCGCCCGCGCGCAGAACTACTTTGCCGCCGGCCGGGCGGAAGCCGCGCGGCGTGGTGTGGAATGCCGCTGGCAGCTGGTGAAGGTGCCGCATATCGGCCATGACGGCGCCGCCATGTCCCGCGTCTGCGCCAGCCTGTGGTTCGATGGCGTGCTGCCGGAGGATGCGGTGCTGCGGCAATGGGGCGGCGCGGCCGGCGCGCTCTGACCCGCCCGGGATGCTCTTGCGGGGAAATTGACAAATACCACATCTCTGTGTGTGTATATGTCACGAATTCCGCAGGAGCGTCCCGTGAGCACCGTCCACGTCATCCACGAGAATCCCGCCTGGCTGCCGCCGCTGGCCGAGGCCTTCGACCGCATCGGCCTGCCCTGGGCGGAGATGGACCTCTCGCGCGGCGTGTTCGACCTGTCGCGGCCGCCGCCGGAAGGCGTGTTCTACAACCGCATGAGCGCCTCCTCGCACACCCGCGGCCATCGCTACGCGGCGGAGCTGACGGCAGGGGTGCTGGCCTGGCTGACGCGGCATGGCCGCCGCGTGGTGAATGGCCCGGCCGCGCTGGATCTGGAGATCAGCAAGGTCCGGCAATATGCGGCGCTGGAAAGCGCGGGTCTGACCATTCCACGCACCGTCATGGTGCAGGACGACCATGAGGCGTTGCTGGCCGCGGCGCGCCGGCATTTCGCCCCGGGGCCGCTGATCCTGAAGCCCAATCGCGGCGGCAAGGGGCTGGGCGTGCGGCTCTTCGCCTCGGTCGAGGCCCTGGCCGAGCATCTGCAGGCCGCCCCGGCCGAGGAGGCGCCGGTCGACGGCATCTGGCTGCTGCAGGAGCAGATCCGCGCCACGCGCCCGGTCATCACCCGCGCCGAATTCGCCGGCGGCCGCTTCGTCTATGCGGTGGAGGTGGACACCAGCGCCGGCTTCGAGCTGTGCCCGGCCGATGTCTGCGCCGTGGGTGACGCTTTCTGCCCGGTCGGCACCGCCCCGGCCGCGCCGCCGCCCGCGCCGCGTTTCCGCGTGCTGAAGGAAGGGATCGAGCCCGGCCTGCGCAGCAAGCTGGAAGGCTTCCTGGCGCGCGCCGGCGTCGATGTGGCCGGCATCGAGTTCATCCGTGACGCCGAGGGCCAGGTCTTCGTCTACGACGTCAACACCAACACCAACTACAATGCGGAGGCCGAGGCCGAAGCCGGTGTCGCAGGCACCGAGCGCTCCGGCCCTGGCGCGCTGGCCGCCTTCCTGGCCGGCGAGTTGGCCCGCACGCACCGCCAGGCCGCCTGAAGCGGCCGGTCCGGCCAGCGGGCGCCGGCCGGAGCAGGGTTTTCTGAAACAAGGCCCCGACCCCTGGTGAGCAGGGGCGGGGCCTTTCTTGTTTCAGCCAGGGGGGCGGGAGCCGCCGGCTCAGCCTGCCAGCAGCTGGCTGGCATCGCCCTCCAGGCAGAGGGCGATGAACTCGTCCGGCGCCATCGGGCGGCCCCAGAGCCAGCCCTGCACCTCATGGCAGCCGATGCTGCGCGCCTGCTCCAGCTCGCTCTCGGTCTCCACGCCCTCGGCCACCAGGCGCAGGCTCAGCGCATTGGCCATGGCGCCGATCGCCTGCAGGAAGGCGACGCCGGCGGCATCCCGCGCCGCATCGCGGATGAAGACGCGGTCGATCTTCAGCTCGTCGATCGGCAGGTGCCGCAGGCGGGAGAGGGAGGAATAGCCGGTCCCGAAATCATCGATGGCGACGGCGCAGCCCAGGCGCTGCAGCTCCCGCAGATTCTCGTCCAGCAGGCCGGGGCCGCCGATCAGCGCGCTCTCGGTCAGCTCGATGCCCAGGCGGTCGCCCGGCACGCCCTGGCGCGCCAGCCGGGCCGCGATCATGGCGGTCAGGTTGTGACGGGCCAGCTGGGCGGGGGGGAAGTTCATCGACAGGCGCTGGCCCGGGCGCAGCCGCGCCAGCAGCGGCATCACCTGGTCGAAGACGAATTCGGTGACCGGCTGGATCAGCCCGGTCTCCTCGGCCAGCGGCACGAAATCGGTGGGCGGGATCAGGCAGCCATCCTCGCGCCGCCAGCGCACCAGCGCCTCGCCGCCGGTCAGGCGGCGCTGGTCGGCGGTGTAGCGCGGCTGCACCTCGATGAAGAGGCCGCCCTGGTCGAGGGCGCGGCGCAGCCCCTGGGCGGTGGCGAAGCGGCGCGCCGCCTTGCTGCGCATGGCGCCGACGAAGCTGCGGATGCTGCCCGGGGCGCGGCCCTTGGCGTCCAGCAGGGCGATCTCGGCGGCTTCGAGCAGCCCGTCCGGGCGGGTGTCGTCATGCGGCGCCATGGCGATGCCGATGGTCACCGGCGGCAGGCGGAAGCCGCTCTCGCCATGCCCCTCCGGCACCGCGCCCTCGACCGAGACGGCGATGCGCCCGGCCAGCACCTGCCCGGCCTCGGCATCGGCGACATCGCGCAGCAGCACGGCGAAACGGTCATTGCCGAAGCGCGCCAGCAGGCTGTCATGCGGCAGGACGTCGGCGATGCGCCGGGCGGCGGTGCGCAGCACGCGGTCGCCGGCGGCGAAGCCGATCGTGCCGTTCAGCGCGCTGAAATCGACCAGGTCGACCAGCAGCAGGGTGCAGCGGGCGCCGGGGCGCTCCAGCAGCCGGCCCAGCTCCTCCTTCAGCCGGCGCTGGTTGGGCAGGCCGGTCAGCTCATCATTGAAGGCCAGGCGCTCGATGCGCTGCTGCGCCTCATGGATGGCGGTGTTGTCGCGCAGCACGCCGATGAAGTGGCGCACCCCGTCCAGCTCCACCTCGCTCAGGCTGAAATGGATGCGCAGCATCCGCCCGTCGCGATGGCGGGCGAAGCTCTCCTGGCCGGCGCTGCCGACCGGGGCGGGGCGCACCCGAAGATAGCGCTCCAGATAGGGCCCCAGCTCCCCGGCATCGAGCGGGTTGCCGATCTGCGAGACGTGGCGGCCATGCAGCTCCTCCACCCCCCAGCCCAGGATCTCCACCACCTTGCGGTTGGCGTAGAGGATGTGGCCATGGCTGTCGGCCAGCACCACGCCCTCGGCGATGTTCTCGACCACGGCGCGGAAGCGGTGCTCGCTTTCCGAGACGCGCTGCATGGCGTCCTGCAGCTCGGTAATGTCGCGGCCGATGGAGTGGATCTCGAGCATGCGGCCATGCTCGTCGAAGGCGGCGATCTCCACCCAATGGCGCCAGCGATAGCCGCCGCCGGGCTGGCGCTGTCGCAGGATATGGCCCAGCAGCGGCTCGGCCGGGCTCAGCTGGGCGCGGTGGCCCATCACCGCCGCCCATTCCTCGTCCGGCAGCAGCTCGGACAGGCGGCGGCCCAGCAGATGCTGCGGGCCGCGCTGCATGGCGCGGGCATAGGCGGCGTTGACGAAGGTGAAGGTGCTGTCCGGCAGGGTGCGGCAGACCAGCGCCTCCTGCGCCAGGAAGGTGTCCACCACCAGCTGGCCGCCGGTCTGGTGCGCCATGCGTCGGCGTGCCATCTCGCCCGGGTCGATGCCGTAGCCGACCAGCAGCGCGGTCGCGCCCGTCGCATCCGGCAGCGGCACCAGCGCCATGTCCCAGTCGCGCGGGCCGGCTTCATGCGGCAGGCAGGCGGTCAGGTCGATCACCTGCCGGCCGCCCCAGGCGGCGTCGAACTGGTCGTTCAGATGCTGCGCCAGCTCGGGCGGGAACAGCTCCTCGGGGCTGCGGCCGGTCAGCGCCTCGACACTGCGGCCCGCGGCCTGGGCCAGGGCCGGATTGACCAGGACAAAACGGTATACGCCATCGAACCGCCCGGCCAGGAAGGCGGGCAGGGGGCAACGCGCCAGGAAAAGATGGAGGTCCCCTTGGGACATAGTGTTGCGCCACCCAGTTCGAGCCAGACACGGCAGGCAGGGCCGCGGGCATACGGTCCTGGGCCGGAAGGTCGCCCCACCGGCCTGCCCATAATGTCAAATATTTGGATGTGTTTGCAAGGAAAGGAGACAGCCTCCCCGGCCGGAGCGCCGCCCGGCCTGAGCAAAACATCCTGTTTCCCTTTGATTTTTAATGATCGTTAGGTAATCCGGATCAATTTCTGTCCGATGAGACATCCTCGCCTTGGTTGAAGCGGTCTGCAATCTGGAATTGTGGCGCTGCCACAACGCGGCCGGCGCCACAATCCAGGGTTGGTCACAGGCTACGATTCGCCCGTGCCAGCACCGCCTCGAACAGCACCTGGCAGCCGGCCTCAGCCTCCTCCGGCAGGATGCTCTCCGCCTCGTTGTGCGAGAGGCCGTCCTTGCAGGGGGTGAAGATCATCGCCGTCGGCACATGGCGGGCGACATAGACCGCGTCATGCCCGGCGCCGGAGATGATCTCCCGCGCGCTGTAGCCGAGCTTCGCCGCACCCTGCCGCACCAGCGCGACGCAGGAGGGGTCGAAGGGCTGCATCGGGATGCGGAACAGTTCCTTCAGCTCCAGCCGGCAGCCACTGGCCTCGACCAGCGCCTGGATCTCGGCGGGGAAGGTGGTGGCGAGATGCTCGATCACGGCATCCTCGGGGTGGCGGAACTCGATGGAGAAGCGCACCTCGCCCGGCACCACATTGCGGCTGTTGGGCAGGACGTGCAGCTGGCCCACCGTGCCGCGCCCATCCTCGCCGCGCTCGCGCATCAGGGCGTCGACCCGCTCAATCACCCGGGACGCGGCCACCAGCGCGTCGCGCCGGGCGGAGGGCGGGGTGGTGCCGGCATGCGCGTCCTGGCCGGTGATCACCGCATCGTACCAGACCTGCGCCTGGGCGCCGGTGACGATGCCGATCTGCCTGCCCTCGCGCTCCAGGATCGGGCCCTGCTCGATATGCAACTCGAAATAGGCATCGGCGGGGAAGGGGGCGGCCTCGTGCTCGCCCTTGTAGCCGATCGCCTCCAGCGCCGCGCCGACGCTGACGCCCTCGACATCCTGCAGCGCATAGACCTTGTCGAGCGCATAGACACCGGCCCAGGCGCCGCTGCCCATCAGGGAATGGCCGAAGCGGCTGCCTTCCTCATCGGTCCAGTTCACCAGCTCGATCGGCGCCTCGGTCTGGATGTTGAGGTCGTGCAGGGTGCGCATCACCTCGAGCCCGGCGATGACGCCGAGCGCGCCGTCGAACTTGCCGCCCGAGGGCTGGCTGTCCAGGTGGCTGCCCATCAGCACCGGCTTGCGCGACGGGTCGCGGCCCTCGCGCCGGGCGAACATGTTGCCGATGGCGTCCACCCGCATCGTCAGGCCGAGCGCCTCGCACCATTGGGTGAAACGCTGGCGCCCGGCCTTGTCCACCTCGGTCAGGGTCAGCCGCTTCACGCCGCCCTTCGGCGTGGCACCGATCTCCGCCATGCTCATCAGGCTGTCCCAGAGACGCTTGGCGTCGATCCGCTGATTGGTGCCGGACATCGAATTCCCCTTGGCTTGCAGGCGGGGCCATCTTGCCGCCCGGGTGACGCTCTGCAAGCCTGGGCCCGCCTTCGAAAGGAGATCCCGCATGGCCCATGCCCTCGGCGCGCCGCGCAACCCGGCCATCCTGCGCAATTCGGACCTGGACGCCGCCGCGGTGCGCCAGGCGCGCATCGACCTGGCGGCCTGCTTCCGCATGGCGGCGCGGCTCGGCCTGCAGGAGGGGATCTGCAACCATTTCTCCGCCATGGTGCCGGGGCGGGATGATTTGTTCCTGGTCAACCCCTATGGCTGGGCCTTCGCCGAGGTCACCGCCTCCCGCCTGCTGGTCTGCGACTTCCAGGGCAATGTGGTGGCGGGCGAGGGCACGCCGGAAGCCACGGCCTTCTACATCCATGCAAGGCTGCATATGCGCCATCCGCGCGCCCGGGCCGCCTTCCACACCCACATGCCCAACGCCACGGCGCTGTCCATGCTGGAGGGGCCGCCGCTGGTCTGGGCCGGGCAGACGGCGCTGAAATTCTACGGCCGCACCGTGGTGGACGAGGATTACAACGGCCTGGCGCTGGACGAGGCCGAGGGCGACCGCATCGCCGACGCCATGGGCGACGCCGATATCGTCTTCATGAAGAATCACGGCGTCATGGTGGTGGGCCCCTCCATCGCCGAGGCCTGGGACGACCTCTACTATCTGGAGCGCGCCTGCGAGGTGCAGCGCCTGGCGCTGGCGACCGGCCGCCCGCTGAAGCCGGTGCCGGCCGAGCTGGCGCGGCGCACCTACGAGCAGATGCGCAGCGGCGACAGCGAGAGCGCCCGCCTGCATCTGGCAAGCTGCAAGCGCATCCTGGCGCGGGAGGAACCGGACTATCTCGACTGAGCCCGCCGGCGGCCCGGTCGCCCGCCAGCGCCGGATCGGCTTTGCCTGCCTGCTGGTGACCGCCCTGGGCTGGGGCCTGACCTGGCCGGTGCTGAAGGCGGTGCTGCAGGAATTGCCGCCGCTGACCGCCCGCGGCCTGGGCGGGCTGCTGGCCTTCCTGCTGCTGACCGGGGTGGCGCTGCTGGCCCGGCTGCCGCTCGCCCTGCCGGCGGGTGAGCGGGGGGCGCTGCTGCTGGCCGCCCTGCTGAATTTCTCCGCCTGGATGGGTTTCTCGACCCTCGGCCTGCTCTGGCTCTCCGCCGGGGAGGCGGCGCTGGTCGCCTACACCATGCCGGTCTGGGCGGCGCTGCTGGCCTGGCCGGTGCTGGGCGAGAAGCCGAGCGCCGCCCGCATCGGCGCGCTGCTGCTGGGCTTCTCCGGCGTCGGCGTGCTGGTCAGCGCCCAGGGCGTGCAGGCGGGGGCGGAGAAGCTGCCGGGCGTCGGCCTGGTGCTGCTGGCGGCGCTCTGCTTCGCCCTCGGCGCGGTGCTCAGCAAGAAGCGGCCGCTGCGGCTGCATCCCGTCTCGGCGGTGATCTGGCAGGTGGGGCTGGGCAGCCTGCCCATCCTGGCCGGCGCCCTGCTGCTGGAGCAGCCGGTCTGGAGCGGCGCCGGGCCGGTCGCCTGGAGCGGCGTGCTCTACATGGCCGTGGTGCCGCTCTCCCTCTGCTACGTCACCTGGTTCGGCGCGCTGCGGCGCCTGTCCGCCAACACCGCCGCCATGGGCACGCTGCTGACGCCGATGATCGGCATGCTGGCCAGCGCCGCCCTGCTGGACGAGCCGCTGGGCTGGCGCCAGGGGGTGGCGATGGCGCTGACGTTGAGCGGCGTGGTGCTGGCGTTGCGCGGCTGAAGCGCATAGAGCCCTGCGGCATGAGTGACGCCGCGCCGCTTCCCCCGCTCGACCATCCCGACCAGCGCCCGATCCTGCGCCTGCTGCCCGGCCGCGACCGGCGCGTGAAGGGCGGGCACCCCTGGGCCTTCTCCAACGAGATCGCCATGACGCCGGAGGTCCGCGCCCTGCCGCCCGGCACGCCGGTGCGGCTGGAGGGGGATGACGGGGTGCGCCACGGCACCTGGCTGTTCAACCCGCACAGCCTGATCGCCGCGCGCATCCTCTCGCCGCATCAGGGCGTCAACCTGGACAAGCGCTTCTTCCGGCAGCGCCTGGCCGAGTGCCTCAGCCTGCGCGACCGGGTGGTCGGCGCGCCCTATTACCGTCTGGTGCATGCCGAGGCCGACCGCCTGCCGGGCCTGGTGATCGACCGCTATGGCGACACGCTGGCGCTGCAGGCCAACACGGCGGGCATGGAGCGGGCGACGCCACTGCTGGTCGGCGCGCTGCAGGATTTGCTCTCGCCGCGCGCCATCGTCGCGCGCAACGATGCCTCCGTGCGCAAGCTGGAGGGCCTGCCGGAGGAAAGCCGGCTGCTGCTGGGCGAGGACGCCTCGGCCCGGGTGCAGCAGGGCGGGCTGGATTTCTCGATCGACCTGCTCTCGGGCCAGAAGACCGGCTGGTTCTTCGACCAGCGCGACAACCGCGCCCGTGTGGCCGCCCTGTGCCAGGGTGCGACCATGCTGGACGCCTTCTGCCACACCGGCGGCTTCGGCCTGCTGGCCGCCGCGGCGGGGGCGAGCCGCGTCACCCTGCTGGACCGCAGCGAGCACGCCCTGGCGCTGGCCATGGACACGGCGCAGCGCCACGGCTTCGGCGAGCGTGTCTCGGCGGTGAAGGGCGAGGCGCTGGAGACGCTGGAACGCATGCTGGGCGAGGGGCAGCGCTTCGAGGTGGTGGTGGCCGACCCGCCGGCCTTCGCCAAGACGCGCAAGGACAATCCGGCCGCCATGCGGGCCTATGCCAAGCTGGCGCGCATCTCGGCCGGGCTGGTGGCGCCGGGCGGCTTCCTGTTCATCGCCTCCTGCTCCCACCATGTCTCGCCGGGCGAGTTCACCGATGCGGTGGCGCATGGCATCAGCCGCACCCGCCGCCCGGCCCGGCTGCTGGCGACGGTGGGCGCCGGCCCCGACCATCCGGTGCATCCGCTGCTTCCGGAAAGTTCTTATCTGAAGGGCTTGCTGCTGCATCTTGCCGAGTAGCGTGAACATGGCGCAGCGGCCCGCGGGCGTTCAGGCCGGCAGGCTGCCGCGCCCGCCAAGCCTCTGATCGTCAAACAGTCGCGGTCAGGAAGAAGCGGCGGAAGGGCAGCAGCACGGTGCCATCCTCGCGGCGCGGATAATGCGGCCGCAGCCTCTCGGCATAATCCTGAAGGAAGGCCGGGCGCTCGGCCTCGGGCAGCGCGTCCAGATACGGGCGCAGGCTGGTGCCCATGGCCCATTGCACCACCGGCTCCTCGCCCCGCAGCACATGGACGTATTCGGTGAACCACAGATCGAGCGCGCGCGTCAGCGGCCGCAGCAGGTCGTAATAGGCGCCGGCCTCCAGGATCGGCGGGGCGGAGCGGATGTCGCCCAGCCGCGTGACCCAGCGCGAGGAGGCGGCCAGCCCATCCTGCAGCGCCCGCAGCGGCGCGGCGTGCATCGCCGGCATCTGCACCGCCAGCATGCCGCCCGGCGCCAGGCTCTGCAGCAGGCGCGGCAGCAGCCGCTCATGCCCGGTCAGCCAATGCAGCGCGGCGTTGGAGAAGAGCAGGTCCACGGGCTCGACCGGTGCCCAGTCCGCGAGATCGGCCTGCTGCGTCTCGAAGCCATTCTCCCGCGCCTTGGCCAGCATGGCGGCCGAGCCATCGACCCCGAGCACCCGCGCGCCCGGGAAGCGCGCCGCCAGCAGCGGCAGGGCATTGCCGGCGCCGCAGCCGAGATCCACCACGCGCTGCGCCGCCGGCAGCGTCAGGCGGCCGATCAGGTCGATGGCGGGGCGCAGCCGCTCATCGCCGAAGCGCAGATATTGCTCGGGGTTCCAACTCGGATTGCCGCGCACGGCCTCGCCGCTCACGACCCCAGGGTCCGGTCGAAATGCCGCTTCACCAGCAGCAGCCCATAGCCCACCGCGAACAGGAAGAGGGCCAGGCCGATATGCTGGGTGGTGATCACGGGCATGTTGCTGCGGGCGATCAGCAGCCCCATCAGGGCCAGGATGCCGAGCAGAACCAATCGCAGACCATCATTGAGCTTCACCGTCCATCTCCCTGTTCTTGAAAGATTGTCGCCGCAGGCACGGGGGCGCCCGCGGCGAGGTCGGTTCAGGCCGCCACCCAGCCGCCATCGATCGACAGGGCCGAGCCGTTCACCGCGCCGCTGCCCGGGCCGCAGAGATACAGCGCCATCTGCGCCACCTCATCGACCTCGACCCAGCGCTTGCTGGGCTGCTTGGCCAGCAGATAGTCCTTCAGTGCCGCCTCCTCGGACACGCCATGCTTCTTGGCCAGCGGGCCGACCTGCGCCTCGGCCAGCGGGGTGCGGACGAAGCCGGGGCAGATGGCGTTGCAGGTGATGCCGGTCTGCGCCACCTCCAGCGCGATCACCTTGGTCATGCCGACCACGCCATGCTTGGCGGTGACATAGGCGACCTTCTCCGGCGAGCCGACCAAGCCATGCGCCGAGGCGATGTTGACGATGCGGCCCCAGTTGCGCGCCCGCATGCCCTGCAGCACCGCCTTGCTGGCGTGGAAATTGGCCGAGAGGTTGATGGCGATGATGGCGTCCCATTTGTCGTCGGGGAAATCCTCGACCGCGCTGGTGAACTGGATGCCGGCATTGTTCACCAGGATGTCCACCTGGCCGAGCGTCTCCGCCGCCTCGGCGCACATGGCGCGCACCTGGTCGGGCTTGGACAGGTCGGCGGCGGAGTGCGGCGGCAGGCTGCCATCGCCGGCCTCCGCCACGGCGCGGCGGGCGGCCTCGATCTCCTCGGGCTTGCCGAAGCCGTTCAGCATGACCTTCGCCCCGGCCGCGGCCAGCAGCCGGGCGATGCCGAGGCCGATGCCGCTGGTGGAGCCGGTGACCAGGGCGGTCCGGCCGGCGAGACTCTGCTCCATGCGAGGCACTCCTTGCTTGCGCGGCGGACCGCGCGGGAAAACGGTCAGGGTAGGCGGGTGGCCCACCCGGCCAGGCGGCGCATGATCGGCCTCGTCAGCCTGGACGTATAGAGGGCGGCCGCCGCCTGGCGCAGCGCCTCCGCCCGGCTGGGCGAGGCCAGGGGCAGCTCCGCCAGGGCGGAGAGCGGCAGCCTGCGCCCGATCATCAGCCCCAGCGCCGCCGCCAGCTCCCCGGCGCCGCGGCCGAGCAGCCCGGCGCCGAGCAGCCGGCCCTGTCCATCTAGCACCAGCTTGACCATGCCGGCGGTGTCGCCCTCGGCGATGGCGCGGAGATTGCCGGTGAAGCCCTGGCGCTGGATGCGCGGGCTGTGCCCGGCGGCGCGGGCCTCCGCCTCGGTCAGGCCGATCTGTGCCAGCTCCGGCGCGGTGCCGATCAGCCGGGGCAGGGCGGCATCGTCCAGCCGCGCCGGCAGGCGGAACAGCATGGAGCGCACCAGCAGCGCGGCATGCTGCCCGGCGGCATCCGAGGCATGGCGCGGGTCGACGCCCTGCGGATCGGCGATGTCGCCGGCGGCCCAGATCCGGCGGTTGCTGGTGCTGCGCAGGTCGCGCCCGGTGTCGATGCCGCGCGGCGTGGCGGCTATGTTGGCGGCCGGCAGGTCCAGCGGCGCCAGGCGCGGCGCATGCCCGACGGCGAAGAGCAGATGCGACCCGGCGAGCCGCGCCCCGCCCTCCATCACCACCGCCAGGCCGTCGGGCGCCGGCTCCAGCGCCACGGCGCGGCTGTTCTCCAGGATCTCGACCCCGTCCTGGCGCAGCTGCTCACGCAGCGGCAGGCGGAACTCCGGCTCCGCATCGGACAGGATGTTCGGTGCCGCCTCGATCAGCGTCACCTTGCAGCCGAGTCGGGCATGCGCCTGGGCCATCTCCATCCCGGTGGCGCCGCCACCCAGCACCAGCAGGTGGCGCGGCGGTTCTTCCAGCTCCAGCAGTGTCTCGCGCGTCAGCCAGGGCAGGCCGACCAGCCCGGGCAAATCCGGCACCACGGGCGCGCGCCCGGCGGCGATGACGGCACGGCGGAAGGAATGGACGCGCCCTGCCGCCTCGATCCGGTCGGGGGCGACGAAATGCGCGCTGGCCTGCACCAGGGTGATGCCGGGGCCCTGCGGCCGCGCGGCCGATTCGGCCGCCAGCGCCGCCGCGCCGGCCTCGCGCAGATGGCGGCGCAGCGCCGTCCAGTCGATGCTGGCGCCCTCCGCCCGGATGCCGAGCGCCGTGCCGCGCAGGGCTGCGGCGCGGTGCGCCGCGGCCAGCAGCGCCTGGCCCGCAGCCTTGCCGCGCCCGAAGCCGTCCTCCAGCCGGTCCCGCTCGAACAGCACCACCGTCAGGCCGAGGGAAGCGGCGGTGGCAGCCACCGAACGCCCGGCGGCACCGGCGCCGATGATCGCCACATCATGGTCAGGCATGGGAGAATCCTTCTCGGCAGACAGCGCCCCGCCCCGCCGCCGGCACCGCGGCAGGGCGCGGAAGGTGGCGGGTCGCGGGGCGGGGGCAGGATGCGCAGCCGGGCCGCGGGCGCAAGCGCGGGCGGCGGCGGCCGGTCCGCGCGGCGGAAACGTGCCGGCGCGGCGGGGCATGGCGGGCGGCAGGGCACCCCAGTGGGGCGGGCGACGGGGGGATTCGCATTCTCGCGCCCGAGATGGGGCCGCCGGCCGCCGGGCGGAAGGGCCTGCCATGCCGTGCCGTCCATGCCGTCTGCGGTTGACGCGACGCGATGCACCTCCCTATACGTCGCCACCTTCGCCGGGCGCCCCAGGGTGGTCCGGCTTGTGCCGTGGCGGTCTTCGGGGCGCGCACGGTCCCGATCTCGATCTTACGGAGTAGCGCGTCGTGAAGCGTACCTATCAGCCGTCCAAGCTCGTCCGGAAGCGCCGGCACGGTTTCCGCGCCCGCATGGCGACGGTCGGCGGCCGCAATGTGCTGGCCAGCCGCCGCGCCAAGGGCCGCAAGAAGCTCTCCGCCTGAGCTGATCCAGGCGGAGCCGACAGTCCGCCATGGCCTCGCCGCCTCGCCTGAAGCGGCGGCGCGAATTCCTTCGCGTCGCCGGCAAGGGCAGCAGAGCCGCAAGGCCCAGCCTGGTGTTGCAGGCCCTGCCGGAAACGGCGGGGCCGCTGCGCGTGGGCTTCACCGCGACCAAGAAGCTGGGCAATGCCGTGGTGCGCAACCGCGCCAAGCGCCGGCTGCGGGAAGCCGCGCGGCTGCTGCTCGGCCAGGACGCCCCGCCCGGCTGGGACCTGGTGCTGATCGGCCGGGAGGGCACCGGCAGCCGCCGCTTCGACCAGTTGCTGGCCGATCTGCGCGGGGCGCTGCGCCAGGCCGGGGTGCTGCCCCAGGGGAGCCATGGCCAGGGCAGCCATAGCCAGGGCGGCGCCGGCCAGTCCGGTTCCGCCGGCCCGCGCCCGGCTCAGCCGCCCGCGGCCCGGCCATGAACCGCCTGCGCAACGGCTGGCGGCGCGATCCGGCGGCCCTGTTGCTCAAAGGGGCGGTCCGCGGCTACCAGCTGACGCTCCGCGGGGTGATCGGCAGCCATTGCCGCTTCTACCCGCATTGCAGCGCCTATGCGATCGAGGCGCTGGACACCCATGGCGCGGCGCGCGGCTCCTGGCTCGCCGCACGGCGCATCCTGCGCTGCCATCCCTGGCATGCCGGTGGCTACGACCCGGTGCCGCCGGCGGCCGCGCAAGCGACCCGTTTTCCTGAGGACCCCGAGCCGGCGTCCTCCCCATGCCCGCCGCCCCGCGCGGTGGCCCAGAACAAGGCCTGACGGCACGGATCCGATGGACCAGAAGCGACTCCTCGCCGCGATTGCGATTTCGATCGGCATCCTGCTCGCCTTCGACCTGTGGAAGCGCGAGACCACGCCGCCGGCGCCCGACGCGCCCGCCGCGGTCACCCAGCAGGCGCCCACGCCCACCGCCCCGGCGGCGGTGGCGCCCGCCAACCCCGGCAGCAGCGATGCCAACGCCGCTGCCCAGGCCAACCGCCCGCCGCCGCAGCGGCTGCGGGTGGAGAGCCCGCGCGTCTCCGGCAGCATCCTGCTGCGCGGCGCCCGGCTCGACGATCTGGTGCTGAAGGATTATCGCGAGACGACGGCCGCCTCCTCGCCGCTGGTGCGCATGTTCGCCCCGCGTGAGGAGCTGCAGCCCTATTTCGCGCAGTGGGGTTGGTCCGCCGCCGATGGCCGCACCCGCGTGCCGGACAACGAGACCGACTGGACCGCCAGCGGCGGCCCGCTCGGCCCCGACAGCCCGGTGACGCTGTCCTGGGAGAACGGCCAGGGCCAGACCTTCCAGATCGTGCTGAGCCTGGACCGGAACTTCATGTTCCAGGCCGAGCAGCGCGTCATCAACAGCGCCGCCGATCCGGTGCTGGTGCTGCCCTGGAGCCGCATCCGCCGCGAGCGCACGCCGCATGTGGCCGGCTTCTACATCCTGCATGAGGGCTTCGTCGGCGTGCTGAACGGCCGCCTGACCGAGCAGACCTACAAGGCCGCCAAGGATGAGGGTGCCCGCACCCGCGGCGTGGCGCTGGAGCAGGAGACCAGCGGTGGCTGGGCCGGCTTCACCGACAAGTACTGGCTGGCCGCCATCGCGCCCGTCGATGCCGCGCAGCCGCTGCGCGCCGCCTGGCGCCATGTGGCGGAGAATGGCGAGGATCGCTGGCAGGTCGATTTCGCCACCCCGCAGCCACAGACCGTGGCGGCCGGGGCCACCGGCAGCATCTCCACCCGGCTCTTCGCCGGCGCCAAGGAGGTGCATCTGCTCGACGCCTATCGCGACAATCTGGGCATCACGGATTTCGACAAGGCGATCGATTTCGGCTGGTTCTACTTCCTGACCAAGCCGTTCTTCTATGCGCTGGACTACCTGTTCAAGCTGTTCGGCAATTTCGGCATCGCCATCCTGGTCTTCACCGTGGCGCTGAAGCTCGCCTTCTTCCCGCTGGCCAATAAGGCCTACAAGTCGATGGCGCGGATGAAGGTGCTGACGCCGAAGATGCAGGAGATCCGCGAGCGCTATAAGGACGACCCGGCCAAGGCCCAGTCGGAGATGATGGCGCTGTACCGGTCGGAGAAGGTCAACCCGGCCTCGGGCTGCCTGCCGATCCTGATCCAGATCCCGGTCTTCTTCGCGCTGTACAAGGTGCTGTTCGTCACCATCGAGATGCGGCACGCGCCGTTCTTCGGCTGGATCCGCGATCTCTCGGCGCCCGACCCGACCAATCTGTTCAACCTGTTCGGGCTGATCCCGTGGGACCCGCCGGCGCTGCTGCACATGCCGGTCTGGGCGATCATCATGGGTATCACGATGTTCGTGCAGCAGAAGCTGAACCCGGCCCCGGCCGATCCGATCCAGGCCAAGATCTTCACCTGGATGCCGGTCATCTTCACCTTCATGCTGGCCAGCTTCCCGGCCGGGCTGGTGATCTACTGGTCCTGGAACAACCTGCTCTCGGTGGCCCAGCAGTGGTACATCATGCGGCATGAGCGCGAAGCGCGGCGCCAGGAGAAGGCGCTGAGCAAGACCGGCGCGAAGGCCAAGGGGTGAGCGGGGGCCTGCTGGAGGCGCGCGACGAGGCCGAGCGCGCCGAACTGATCGAGCAGGGGCGGCTGCTGTTCTGCCGCCCCTGCCAGTTCTTCTTCGCGGCCCAGCGGCTGGACCAGCTGCCGGAGCCGCGCCTGCCGGAGGTGGCCTTCTGCGGCCGCTCCAATGTGGGGAAATCCTCGCTGGTGAACGCGCTGACCGGGCAGAACAGCCTGGCGCGCGTCTCCTCCACCCCCGGCCGGACGAAGCAGCTGAACTTCTTCGACCTGGGCGGGCGCCTCACCCTCGTGGACATGCCGGGCTATGGCTATGCCCAGGCCTCCAAGAGCGTGAAGGAGGATTGGCAGGGGCTGATGTTCGAGTTCCTGCGCGGCCGGCCGGTGCTGCGCCGCGTGGTGCTGCTGCTGGATGCGCGGATCGAGACCAAGGAGAGCGACCGCGCCGCCATGAAGCTGCTGAACGAGGCGGCGGTGAACTTCCAGATCGTGCTGACCAAGGCCGACAGCGCCAAGCCCTACTGGCTGAAGCAGCGGCAGGAGGAGGCGGCGGCGCTGGTCAAGCAGCACACCGCCGCGCATCCGCTGGTCATCACCACCAGCAGCGAGACCGGGCTCGGCATTCCCGAGCTGCGGGCCGAGCTGACCGCCCTGGCCGAACCGGCCTGAGGCGAACCGCCCCGGGGCCTGTCCCCGGGGCGGTTCGCGCTTCAGAAGCGCAGCGCGCCGCCGACGAAGAAGCCCTTGGCCAGATCGGCCTCGCCGCCGCCCTCGCGCGTTTCCATCCGCTCGATCCGGTAGCCGCCCTGGACCGACAGGAAGGGCAGCACATTGGCCGTCAGCCGCGCCGAGGCGGAGCGGTAATCGCCACGGTCGCCGCTGGCCAGTTCGCCGGGCGCGTAGCTGGCATCAACCCCTGCCGACAGCAGCCCCGGGATCAGCCCGAGCGAGGCCGAGGCGCCGAGCCCGGCGCCGATCTCTCCATCGCCCCGCACCGGGCGGGTGTAGATGCCCTTGGCCTGCACACCCACCGTCAGCGGCCCGAGCCCGATGGACGGCCCGACCCCCAGATCCACCACATCGCCGCGCCCGTTGCGGTCGGTCCAGCCGGCGGAGAGGTCGACCGGCCCCAGATCGGTGCGGCCTTCGAAGCGCCGGTAATTCTCGCCCAGGCTGGCGGACAGGTCGGTGGCCAGGGCCGCCGGGGCCATGCCCAGCAGCAGCAGGGCAGGGAGGAGGACGATGCGCATGCGAAATACCTATGAAGCCGTGATAAGCAAGACGGCTAAGCGCTTAACATTGCTTGGACCTGGGGTGAAGCCATGCCCGGCCCGGCCCGCCATCCGCCACGCCTGCCGGGGCGTGGCCGTGGTCCTTACGCTTGCGGGCCTGGCGTGCCTGGCCGCCCCGGCAGGCCTTGCCGCGAGAGGCGCACCCTTCGCCCATGGCCCCCGGAGGCTTCCCGGAGACCGCCGGCGGCCCGGCTGGCCCGCCCTTGACCCCCCCGCCATGCTTCCCTATGGCGAAGCGCCACACGGGACCGGACAAGGCAAGGTCATGACCGACGACGCGCGCAACCAGATGGAAATCCTCGCCGGTTCGCTGCCCTTCCTGAAGCGATATGACGAGCAGATCGTCGTCGTGAAGTATGGCGGCCACGCCATGGGCGAGGAGGCGGCCGCCGCGCGCTTCGGCCGCGACATCGCCCTGCTGGAGCAGATGGGGGTGAACCCCGTGGTCGTGCATGGCGGCGGCCCGCAGATCAACGCCATGCTGAAGCGGCTGAATGTGCAGTCGACCTTCGTCAACGGCCTGCGCGTCACCGACGCGGCGGTGGTGGATGTGGTCGAGATGGTGCTCTCCGGCACCGTCAACAAACAGGTCTCCGATTGCATCACCCGCGCCGGCGCCATCTCGGTCGGCATTTCCGGCAAGGATGGCGGGCTGATCCGCGCCCGCAAGCTGACCCGCACCTATCGCGACCCGGAGAGCAACATCGAGAGGGTGCTCGACCTCGGCTTCGTGGGCGAGCCGGAGCAGGTCGACCCGCAGGTGCTGGAACTGCTGATCGCTGCCGACATCGTGCCGGTGGTGGCGCCCGTCGGCGTCGGCGCCGATGGCCAGACCTACAACATCAATGCCGACACGGCCGCCGGCGCCATCGCCGGCGCGCTCAGCGCCTCCCGCCTGCTGATGCTGACCGACGTGCCCGGCGTGCTGGATGCCGAGAAGAAGCTGATCCCGGAGATGACGGTGGCCGAGGCGCGCGCCGGCATCGCCCAGGGCTGGATCTCCGGCGGCATGATCCCGAAGATCGAGACCTGCATCTACGCCATCGAGCAGGGGGTGAAGGGCGCCGTCATCGTCGATGGCCGCGTGCCGCATGCCGTGCTGATCGAGCTGTTCACCGATGGCGGCGCCGGCACGCTGATCGTGCCCTGAGGCCAAGGGCAGCGCGGCCCTGCGCCGCGCTGCAGGGCCGCCGGGGCGGCCGAGGCTGCCGCCAGCGTTGACAGGGCCGGCAGCCACCCCGATACCCGCGCGACCTTTCTCCTCCGACGCGGGATGATCAGCCATGGACCTTGCCGCCACCATCGCAGCGCTGTGGGAGCGCCGCGCCGAGCTTTCGCCCGCCACCCGGGGCGCCGAGCGCGAGGCGATCGAGAGCGCGCTGGAGCTGCTCGATTCCGGCCGCGCGCGCGTGGCGGAGCCGGACGGGCAGGGCGGCTGGAAGGTCAATCAGTGGCTGAAGCAGGCGGTGCTGCTCTCCTTCCGCCTGGAAGACTCCAAGGTCATGCCGACCGGCTTCGGCGCCTATGACAAGGTGCCGCTGAAGTTCGCGGACTGGGGCGAGAACCGCTTCCGCGAGGCCGGCTTCCGCGCCGTGCCCGGTGCCGTGGTGCGCCGCTCCGCCTTCATCGGCAAGGGCGTGGTGCTGATGCCCTCCTTCGTCAATCTCGGCGCCTATGTCGACGAGAACACGATGGTCGACACCTGGGCGACGATCGGCTCCTGCGCCCAGATCGGCAAGAACTGCCACATCTCCGGTGGCGCCGGCATTGGCGGCGTGCTGGAGCCGCTGCAGGCCAATCCGGTGGTGATCGGCGACAATTGCTTCATCGGCGCCCGGTCCGAGGTGGCCGAGGGCGTGATCGTCGGCGAGGGCTCGGTGTTGTCGATGGGCGTGTTTCTCGGCGCCTCGACCAAGATCGTCGACCGCGC
Organism: Pseudoroseomonas cervicalis; assembly: GCF_030818485.1. Classification (NCBI taxonomy): domain Bacteria; kingdom Pseudomonadati; phylum Pseudomonadota; class Alphaproteobacteria; order Acetobacterales; family Roseomonadaceae; genus Roseomonas; species Teichococcus cervicalis. The sequence continues at coordinate 901,838 of NZ_JAUTAJ010000004.1, forward strand.
CACGGGCGAGGTCTTCATCGGCCAGGTGCCGCCCTATTCGGTGGTGGTGCCGGGCAGCCTGCCGGGCAAGGCGCTGCCGGATGGCAGCCAGGGCCCCGGCCTCTACTGCGCCGTCATCGTCAAGCGGGTGGATGCGCAGACCCGCAGCAAGACCTCGATCAACGAGCTGCTGCGCGACTGAGGAGCCGACGGCCATGGACCCGCTTCCGCTGCTGCAGGATCTGATCCGCTGTCCGAGCGTGACGCCCGCGGAGGGCGGCGCGCTCGGCGTGCTGGAAGCGGCGCTGCGGCCGCTCGGCTTCACCTGCACCCGGCTGGTCTTCGGTCCGGCCGGCGAGGAGGTGGAGAACCTCTTCGCCCGGCGCGGCAGCGGCGCGCCGCATCTCTGCTTTGCTGGCCATACCGATGTGGTGCCGCCTGGCGATGCCGCGCTGTGGAGCACGGACCCCTTCGGCGCCGAGCTGCGCGACGGCTTGGTGATGGGCCGCGGGGCCACGGACATGAAGGGTGGCATCGCCGCCTGGGTCGCCGCCATCGCCAGCCTGCCGGCCGACCTCCCCGGCAGCCTGTCGTTGCTGATCACCGGCGATGAGGAAGGCCCGGCCCGGTACGGCACCGTGAAGGTGCTGGAATGGATGGCCGAGCATGGCCACACGCCGGATCTCTGCATCGTCGGCGAGCCCACCAGCAAGGCGGTGCTGGGCGACACCATCAAGATCGGCCGCCGCGGCAGCCTGAACGCCGCCATCACCCTGCAGGGCGTGCAGGGCCACGCCGCCTATCCGCAGCGCGCCGACAACCCGGTGCACCGGCTGGTGCGGGTGCTGCACCGGCTGACGGCGCAGCCGCTCGATTCCGGCAGCGACTGGTTTGAGCCCTCGACCCTGCAGGTGACCAGCGTCGATGTCGGCAACCCGGCCACCAATGTCATTCCCGGCACGGCGCGGGCGCAGCTGAACATCCGCTTCAACGATCTGCACAGCAGCGACAGCCTGATCGCCATGCTGCATGCCGCCCTGCAGGCGGAGGAAGCGCGCTACACGCTGGAGGCCAGCTGCTCCGGCGAGAGCTTCCTGACCAAACCCGGCCCCTTTGTCGAGACGCTGCGCCAGGTGGTGGAGCAGGTCACGGGCGTGGCGCCGCAGCTCGACACCGGGGGCGGCACCTCGGATGCGCGCTTCATCACCCGCCACTGCCCGGTGGCCGAGCTCGGCGCCGTTGGCGCCACCATGCACAAGGCCGACGAATCGACGCCGGTGGAGGAGCTGCGCGCCCTGTCGCGCCTCTATGCCGGGCTCATCCAGGCGCTGCTGACACGCATCTAGACGGTTCCGGACGCGTCAGCGCGCCTGGGATCCGTCGCGGGCCCATGGCGCACCGGCCGATCGTTGCGGGCTGTGGCCGAACGGTCCTGTTGTGCTATGCTCGCGACAATGTCAGGTGCGTCCTGATCCGTCCCCGGGCTGCCCCCTCGGCACCCGCCCGTGGGCGGCGATCGGGCTGCGGGTCCGCAGCCCCATCCTCTTTCAGTGCAACATGCCCAGCAAAAGGCTGCGGCTCGGCCATGTCATGGGGCCCCAGCGGAGAGAGAACGAGCTGGCATGAGTGCGCGGATTCTGGTCGTCGATGATATCGCCGCCAATCTCCGGTTGCTGGAGGCGCGGCTGAACGCCGAATACTACGAGGTCGCCCTGGCCTCTTCCGGCCCCGAGGCGCTGAGCCGCGCCGAGGACTGGATGCCGGACATCATCCTGCTCGACGTGATGATGCCGGGCATGGATGGCTACGAGGTCTGCCGCCATCTGAAGGCAAGCCCGGCGACGGCGCATATCCCGGTGGTCATGGTCACCGCCCTGGTCGACGCGACCGAGCGGGTGCGCGGGCTGGAGGCGGGGGCGGATGATTTCCTCTCCAAGCCGGTCGACCATTCCACCCTGTTTGCCCGGCTGCGCGCGCTGCTGCGGGTGAAGCAGGTGATGGACGCGTTCCGGCTGCGCGCCGAGACGGCGCTGGATCTGGGTTTCGAGCCGACGCCGCCGCCCTCCGAGCAGATCGCCGGCGCCAGCATCCTGCTGGCGACCGAGGATGTGAACGAGGCCGAGCTGCTGACCGGCGTGCTGGCGGTGGATGGCGTGACGCTGCGGCTGACCGCGACCGCCGCCCAGGCCTGGCAGGCGCTGTCGGAGGGTGGCTTTGACCTGGCGCTGCTCAGCCTGTCGCTGGATGGCGGGGAGGGGCTGCGCCTCGCCTCGCGCCTGCGCGCCCAGGCCGGGACGCGCGACCTGCCGGTGCTGCTGATCGCCGATGCCGACCAGCGGGCGCTGGTGCTGCGTGGCTTCGACCTCGGCGCCAATGACCATGTGCTGCGCCCGGTGGACCCGAACGAGCTGCGGGCGCGGGTGCGCAACCAGGTGCGCCGCCGCCGCTACCAGGAGCGGCTGCGCGCCGAGCTGGATCGCTCGCTGGAGCTGGCGGTGACCGACAGCCTGACCGGGCTGCGCAACCGCCGCTATGTCACCCGGCACCTGGAAGGGCTGCTGCGCAACGGGCCGGCGGCATTGCTGATGCTGGATGTCGACCGCTTCAAGGCGGTGAACGACACCTATGGCCATGGCGTCGGCGACATCGTGCTGCGCGAGGTGGCGGCGCGCATGAAGCACCATCTGCGCGATGTCGATGTGGTGGCCCGTTTCGGCGGCGAGGAATTCGTCGTCGCCATGGCGGGCGCCACGCAGGAGGAGGCGCTGCAGATCGCCGACCGGCTGCGCCTGTCCATGGCGGAGAATCCGGTGCCGATCAGCCCGGAGCGCCGCCTGGGCATCACCGCCAGCATCGGCGTGGCCCTGGCCAAGGGGGGCGAGGCCCTGCCGCGGCTGATGGCAGCGGCGGATGCGGCGCTGTACCGGGCCAAGGCGAATGGCCGCAACCGGGTGGAGCTGGCCTGCGGCGAGGATTGGGCGCACCAGGACGGCGTCGCCTGAGCGGCACAGGCTGACCGGGAGCCCGGCCAGCCTGACTGCCCCGAAAAGCAGAAGGCCGCCCGGTGGGGCGGCCTTCGGCGTTCAGGCATCGCGCCGTGGCCGGCGCGGCACCTTACTTGATCTTGGATTCGCGGAACGCGACATGCTTGCGCGCGACGGGGTCGTACTTGCGCATCTCGAGCTTGCCGGTGGTGTTCCGGGTGTTCTTCTTGGTCACGTAGAAGTACCCGGTGTCAGCGGTGCTGACGAGCTTGATCAGAATCGTGTTCGACTTGGCCATGACATTCTTCCGTGGGCGCCGACGGGCACCCCAAGCCTGGCGGCAGAAGGCCGCGCACCCGGGTGCGACGCGAGAGGCCGCAACCTAGCCATCTGGGCCGGTCAGTCAAGGGAAAGGTGGCGCCGCGGCCCTGTCAGCGGGGCAGAGCGGCCCTGTAGGCACCGGGATTGTCGAGCAGCGCGCGCGCCGCCTGGAGGTCCAGCTCGCGCCCCTCGGCCGGCGGGCAGGTGCCGCGCAGCGCCGCCACCTCGCTGGCCGGCACCGGCGCGCGGGCGCGGCGCTGGCGCTGCAGCACCGCCCCCATCGGCGCCATGCCGGCCCCCAGCGCCTGCAGCCCGCTGCGCGCCGCCTCCAGCCCCAGCGAGGTGCAGAGCGCCGGCAGCACGCCAAGCCCCTGCACCGGCCAGCCGGCGGGCGCCAGGACACGCGACCAGGAGATCAGCACCTCCGCCCCGTTGGAGAGCGGGATGACCACCTGGATCAGCCCCTTGCCCAGCGTCGCGCTGCCCACCACCACGGCGCGGCCACGGTCGCCGAGCGCCGCCGCGACGATCTCGGCGGCGCTGGCGGTGCGGCCATCGACCAGCACCACCAGCGGCCGGCCCTGGGCCAGGTCGGTGCCGGCGGCGTCCCAGACCCGGCGGGCATCGGGGTGGCGGCCGATGCTCTGCGCCACCAGCCCATCCGACAGGAAGGCATCGGCCACGCTCATCGCCTGGCTCAGCACGCCGCCGCGATTGCCGCGCAGGTCCAGCACCAGCCCGCGTGGCGGGGTCGGCGAGGAGAAGGCATTGGCCAGCGCCTCGCTCAGCTCCTCCGTGCTGCTGGCGGAGAAGACAGGCAGGCGCATCCACAGGATGCCGTCCTGCAGCTCGGTCAGCAGCGGCTGCAGCGCCTGGCTGGCGCGGGCGCAGCACCACGCGCAGGCGCTGGCTGCCGCGGCGCAGCTCCAGCGCCACCTCGCTGCCCGGAGGGCCTTCCAGCATCTCCGCCGCCATGATGATGCGGCGGGCGCTGACCGGTACGCCATCGATGCTGCGCAGCTCGTCGCCCTCGCGCAGCCCGGCGCGGGCGGCCTCGCCCTCCGGCTGCAGCGTGGCGATCACCAGCCGGTCCTGCGCCCCGGCCGCGACCCGCAGGCCGAGGCCCGACTGGCCGACCCGGCGCTGCCGCGCCTGCCAGGCCTCCTCGGCGGTGATGTAGCGGCTATAGGGGTCGAGATGGTTGAACACCTCCTCGAACCCCGCCTGCATCACCCGCTCCACCCCGGCGCGGCGCAGGGCGGGGGAGGCGGTCCAGGCCTCGGCATAGAAGGCGGAGAGGCTGTCGGCCAGCGCATCGGCCGGGTTGCGCGGCGCGGCCGGGCGGCGCGCGCCCTCGGCGGGCGGCAGCGGCGCGTCGGGCAGCGGCGCCTCGCGCAGCGTGGCGCCGTCCTGGCGCAGCCTCAGCTGGCCGTTCTGCACATCGGCGGCGAAGCCGGTGTCGAGCGCGCCAAGGCCGCGCAGCGACCACAGCGCCAGCTCGCCTGGTGCCGCCACTTCCAGATGGCGCTCGAGGATGGCGGCAAAGGCCTCGCGCAGCACCAGACGGATCTGCGGCCGGGAGAAGCCGGTCTCCTGCTGCGCGGCGGCGGGAAGCGGCCAGGCCGAGAGGAGCAGCATGCCCAGCAGCAGCACGGCCAGCAGCAATCCTGACCGCGGGGCGAAGGCGGGGCGGGCTAGCGCGCCGTGCTGCCGCGCCCGGCGGTCGCGGCTCCCTTGCTGCGGTCCCTCTTCGTACCCTTCTCGTCCCTGGGCGCGATTCGCCGCACCCGGCTGCGCCGCGCGCCGGGGGGCGGCGCGCCTTGCAGCAGCTCGAAGACCAGCCCGCCCGTCAGCGGCATGGCGTCGGCCAGGCGCAGCTCCACCTCCTGCCCCAGGGTGAAGGCAAGGCGCGTGTAGCGACCGGAAAGCCGTCTTTCGGCTTCCTCGAAGATCCATTGATCGTCCGGCAGGGATGACAATGGCACGAGACCGCCCGCGCCATTCTCCTCAACCGTGACGAACAGACCGAAGCGTGTCACCCCCGAAATGCGCGCAGCGAACATGCTGCCGACGCGTGACGCCATGTGCAGCGTCAGATAGCGCTCCACCGCCTCGCGCTCCGCCGCCGCGGCGCGGCGCTCGGTGCGGGTGATGTGCTCGGCGGTGTCGGGCAGGCGGGTGATCTCCGCCTCGGTCAGCCCGTCGGGGCCGAGCTTCAGGCCGCGGATCAGCGCCCGGTGCACGACCAGATCGGCATAGCGGCGGATCGGGCTGGTGAAATGCGCGTAGCGGGACAGCGCCAGGCCGAAATGGCCGATATTGTCCGGCGCATAGGCGGCCTGGGACTGGGCGCGCAGCACCGTCTCATGCAGCAGCCGCGCCTCGGGCCGGCCTTCGACCTTCTCCAGCAGCCGGGCGAAGTGGATCGGCCGCAGCTCCCCCGCCGCCGGCAGGTCGAGATCGAGCGAATCGAGGAATTGCCGCAGCCCCTCCAGCTTGGCGTCGGAGGGGCGGTCATGCACGCGGTAGAGCAGGGGCTGGGACAGCCGCTCCAGCTCCTCCGCCGCGCAGACATTGGCGGCGACCATGAACTCCTCGATCAGCCGGTGGGAATCGAGGCGTTCGCGCGGCAGCACGTCGCGCAGCTGCCCATCCGGGTCCAGCAGCACGCGCCGCTCCGGCAGGTCGAGGTCGAGCGTGCCGCGTTTCTGGCGCGCCGCGTGCAGGGCGGCGAAGGCGCCGTAGAGATGCGCGATCTCCTCGCCCGGCAGCTCCGGCGGGGCGCCCTGGTCGCGCGCCGCCTGCACCTGCTCATAGGTCAGCCGGGCCAGGGAGCGCATCAGCCCGCGGCCGAAGCGGTGGCCGAGCTTCTGGCCGTTGGCGTCGAAGCGCATCTCGACGAAGAGGCAGCCGCGCTCCTCGCCCGGGCGCAGGCTGCACAGCCCGTTGGACAGGGCCTCGGGCAGCATCGGCACGACGCGGTCGGGGAAGTAGACGCTGTTGCCGCGGCCCCAGGCGGCGCGGTCCAGCGCGCTGTCGGGGCGGACGTAATGGGCGACATCGGCGATGGCAACGACCACGCGCCAGCCGCTGCCCTCCGGCGCCGCCCAGACGGCGTCGTCGAAATCCCGCGCATCCTCGCCATCGATGGTGACCAGGCGCAGGTCGCGCAGATCCTCCCGCCCGGCCAGCCCGACCGGCGCGGCGGCCTCGGCCTGGGCGACCGCCTCGGGCGGGAAGGCATCGGGAATGCCATGGGCGTGGATGCAGAGGATGGAAACGGCGCCCGCCGCCTGCATGGGTCCGAGGCGCTCGACGATGCGCGCCGGCTGCAGGCCGAAGGGGCGGCCGGGCAGGGGTTCGGCCAGCACCAGCTCGCCCGGCTCGGCACCGGCGGTATCCTCGGGCGCCACGCTCCATTCGGCCTTCTGGCGGCGGTCGGTCGGCTGCAGCCGGCCTTCCTGGTAGACGCCGAGGATCCGCGCCCCCTCCGAGCGGCCGAGCCGCTTGAAGCTGCGTCCCTCATAGCGAGAGGGGCCGATCGGCTTCAGCCGCGCCATCACCCGCTCGCCGGGCGCCAGCGCCGGCTGGCCCGGCCGCTCGGGCCGCATCAGCACCAGCGGCGGACGGCCCTCGCCCTGCCAGTGCAGCGGGCGGGCCATCGGCTCGCCATCCGGGCTGATGCCGAACACCTCGACCGGTGCCATTTCCGGCAGCGCCTCGCGGTGCCGCAGCTGCTTGCCGCCGGCGCGCAGCAGGCTGCCCTCGCGCTCCAGCTCGCGCAGCATGTCGCGCAGCGCCGGGCGCTGATCGGTGGTCAGGCCGAAATGGCGGGAGATTTCGGTCTTGCCGACGCGGCCGGGCGCCTCCCGCAGGAAGCGCCGCAGCGCGTCGCGCGAGGGCAGCGGGGCCGGGGGCGTCTCCCCGGCCACGCCTACGCCTTCGCCTTGGCGGCTGCCTTGGCCTTGGCCGGAGCCTTCGCCGCCGCCTTCGGCTTGGCCGCGACGCTCTTCGCCGCAGCCGCCTTCGGCGCGGCCTTGGTGGCGGCCGCCTTGGCCGGCGCCTTGCGGGCCGGCTTGGCCGTCTCGGTGCCCTCGGCCGCAGGGGCCGCCTTTGCGGTGCGCGCCTTGCCCTTGGCGGCGCCCTTCTTGGCGCCCAGCGGCGGCAGCTTCTTGCCCTTCTCGGCCAGCAGCTGCACCGCCTGCTCCAGGGAGATCTCCTCCATGGTCAGGTTGCGCGGCAGGCTGGCCACCATGCCGGCATGCTGGGCGTAGGGGCCGAAGCGGCCGCGCTTGATCTCCACCGGCTCGCCATCCCTCGGATGCGGGCCCATGCTGCGCAGCTTCGCCTTGGCGTCCGCCAGCAGCGCCACGGCGCGGTTGATGCCGACGGTCAGCACGTCGTCATCCTTGTCGAGCGACTTGTAGATGCTGCCCATCTTCACATAGGGGCCGAAGCGGCCGATGGCGGCGGAGATCTCCTCCCCCGTCTCCGGATGCAGGCCGACGATGCGCGGCAGGGCCAGCAGCGCCAGCGCCCGGTCGAGATCGAGTGTATCCGGGTCCATGCCGCGCGCCAGGCTGGCTCGCTTCGGCTTGGTCGGCTTGCCCTTGGCATCCGTGCCGCCCTCGCCGAGCTGCACATAGAGGCCATAGGGGCCACGGCGCAGCGTCACCGGCGCGCCGGTCACCGGATCGGTGCCCAGCTCCTTGATGCCGCCGGCCAGCGCGCCCTCCTGCTCGGCTTCCGCACCGGAAACCGACAGCGGGCGGGTGTGGCGGCATTCCGGATAGTTGGAGCAGCCGATGAAGGCGCCATTGCGCCCCAGCCGCAGGCCGAGCCTTCCATTGCCGCAGGCCGGGCAGGCGCGCGGGTCGCCGCCATCGGCCGGGGCGGGGAAGAAATGCGGCCCCAGCTCCTCATCCAGCGCGTCGATGACCTCGCTGATGGTGAGGTCCTTGGTGGCGGCGATGGCGGCGTTGAAGTCGCGCCAGAACTGCCGCATCACCTCCCGCCACTCGGCGCGGCCGCCGGAGATGTCGTCGAGCTGCTCCTCCAGCGTCGCGGTGAAGCCGGTATTGACGTAGCGCTCGAAGAAATTGACCAGGAAGGCGGTGACCAGCCGGCCGCGGTCCTCCGGCACGAAGCGCCGCTTGTCCAGCTTCACATAGTCGCGGTCCTGCAGTGTCTGCAGGATGGAGGCGTAGGTGGAGGGGCGGCCGATGCCGAGCTCCTCCATCTTTTTCACCAGGCTCGCCTCGGAATAGCGCGGCGGCGGCTGGGTGAAGTGCTGGTCGGCCTGGGCGGCGGAGAGCTTCGCCGGATCCTTCTCCCGCATCGGCGGCAGGGTGCGGGTGTCCTCCTCCTCGCCGGCGCTGGCACCGGCCGGGGCGTCGTCCACATCCTCGCGGTAGAGCTTGAGGAAGCCGTCGAAGGCGATGACGCTGCCATTGGCGCGCAGCCGCGCCCGGCCGGCCTCGTCGGCCAGATCGACCACGGTCTGGTCCAGCTCGGCCGACTGCATCTGGCTGGCCACGGCGCGCTTCCAGACCAGCTCGTAGAGCCGGCGCTGCTCGGGGTTCAGGAAGCGGGCCACCTGCTCCGGCGTGCGGGTCACGTCGGTGGGGCGGATCGCCTCATGCGCCTCCTGCGCGTTCTTGGCCTTGGAGGAATATTCACGCGGCGCGGCCGGGATGTAGTCGGGGCCGAAGCTCTCCTTCACATGGTCGCGGATGGCGAACATCGCCTCCCGCGCCATCTGCACGCCGTCGGTCCGCATATAGGTGATCAGGCCGACCGTCTCGCCCTGCATCTCCACGCCCTCGTAGAGCTGCTGCGCCAGGCGCATGGTCTGCTGCGCGCCGAAGCCGAGCTTGCGCGAGCTCTCCTGCTGCAGGGTGGAGGTGGTGAAGGGCGGCGGCGGGTTGCGCCGGCTGCGCTTCTTCTCGACGCTGGCGATGCTGAAGCGCCCGGCCTCCACCGCGGCCTTGGCGCGCATCGCGCCGGCCTCGTCCGGCAGGTCGAACTGGTCGAGCTTCTTCCCCTCAAGATGCGTCAGCCGGGCGGAGAAGGGGGCGGCGTCGGCGGTGAGGAAGCGCCCCTCCACCGTCCAGTATTCCCGGGCCCGGAAGACCTCGATCTCCGCCTCGCGCTCGCAGATCAGCCGCAGCGCGACCGATTGCACGCGCCCCGCCGAGCGGCTGCCCGGCAGCTTGCGCCACAGCACGGGGGAGAGGGTGAAGCCCACCAGGTAGTCCAGCGCGCGGCGGGCCAGATAGGCCTCGATCAGCGGGGTATCCAGGTCGCGCGGATGCGCCAGCGCGTGCTGCACGGCGCGCTTGGTGATCTCGTTGAAGGTGATGCGATGGACCTGCACCCCCTTCAGCACGCCCTTCTGGCGCAGCATCTCCTGGACGTGCCAAGAGATCGCCTCGCCCTCGCGATCAGGGTCGGTGGCGAGGTAGAGGTTGCGGGCGCCGCGCAGCGCCTTGGCGATGGCGGCGACCTGCTTCTCGCCCCGGTCCTCGGAGCTCCAATCCATCGCGAAGTCTTCCTCGGGACGGACGCTGCCATCCTTGGGCGGCAGGTCGCGCACATGGCCGAAGCTGGCCAGCACCGTGAAATCCTGCCCGAGATACTTGTTGATGGTCTTCGCCTTGGCCGGCGATTCGACGACGACGACGTCGGTCATGGCGGGTGCGGTGCGCTCTCTCTTGTCGCCTGCGGGCGTTGCGGCCTGGCGGTGTCTTTACCGTAATCCGCTGCGGACCACGCGGTTGCCTGGAAGGGTTTCGATCCGCCCTTCCAGCTCCAGATCGAGCAGGAGCGCCTGCACCGCAGCGGCAGAGAGGTGGCAGCGTCGCAACAGCTCGTCAACCACAACCGGAGAACTCCCTATCAGATCAAGCAGTTGTCCGGCCTCGTCGGAGGCGGCGGCCAGCGGCAGGGCGGCTTCCACCGGCGCCGGGCGGCGCGCCGCCACCCCTGGACGGCGCGGTGCGGCGGGCAGGGTGTCGAGCACGTCCTGCGCCCGCTCGGTCAGCTGGGCGCCGTGCCGCAGCAGGTCGTTGGAGCCGGCGCAGCGCGGGTCGAGCGGGCTGCCCGGCACCGCATAGACCTCCCGCCCGGCCTCCAGCGCCAGCCTGGCGGTCATCAGCGTGCCGGAGCGCAGCCCGGCCTCGATCACCACCACCCCCAGGCTGAGGCCGGCGATGATGCGGTTGCGGCGCGGGAAATGCCGGGCGATGGGCGCGGTGCCGAGCGGCGCCTCGGCCAGCACCAGCCCGCGCTCGGCGATCAGCGCCTGCAGCTCGGCATGCTCGGGCGGGTAGGCGCGGTCCAGACCGCCGGGGATGACGGCGATGGTAGCCCCGCCGCGCAGCGCGCCGCGATGCGCCGCCCCATCCACCCCGCGCGCCAGGCCGGATGTGACCACCAGCCCGGCTTCGGCCAGCGCCTCGGCCAGGTCTTCCGCCATGCGGCGGCCGAGGGCGGAGGCGTTGCGGGCGCCGACCAGCGCCACCTGCGGCTGCAGCAGCAGCGCCGGATCGCCGATGCAGGCCAGGGCCGGCGGGGCGCTGTCCAGCTCGGCCAGCAGGGGCGGGTAGCCGGGCTCGCCCAGGAAGAGGAAACGTCCGCCCATGCCCTCCACCTCCTCCATCTCGCGGTGGATGGCGTCGGCAGGGGGCGGGGCCAGGCTGAAGCCGCGCTGCGGCAGGGTGGGAAGGGCGTCCAGCGCGGCCTCGGCGGAGCCATGGCGTTCGAGCAGGCGGCGGAAGGTGAGGGGGCCGACCCCCTCCGTCCGCGCCAGGCGCAGAAGCGACAGCGCCGCCCTTGGCTTCACCTTTTCTTCTCGCCGATCCTCGGTTCGGTGCCGGCCATCAGGCGGCGGATATTCTCATGATGCCGGGCGATGATCAGCAGCGCCAGCACCAAGGCGAAACCGGCCAGCAGAAAATCACCCGAGAGGAGAGCGACGACCGGCGCCGCGGCGCAGGCGGTGAGCGCTGAGGCGGAGGAGATGCGCGTCACCCTGGCCATCACCAGCCACAGCACGGCGCAGATCAGCCCCACCCACCAGGCGGCGGCCAGCAGCACGCCGGCGCCGGTGGCCACGCCCTTGCCGCCCTTGAAGCCCAGCCAGACGGGAAAGAGATGGCCGATCAGCGCGGCGAGGCCGGCGACCAGCCCGGCCTCCCGCCCCCAGAGCGCCCCCAGCAGCAGCACCGGCACCACGCCCTTCAGCGCGTCCAGCAGCAGCGTCGCCGCCGCCACCTTCTTGTTGCCGGTGCGCAGCACATTGGTGGCGCCAATATTGCCGCTGCCGATCTGGCGGATATCGCCGAGGCCGGCGGCGCGCGTCAGCAGCAGCCCATAGGGCACCGAGCCGGAGAGATAGCCGAGCAGGGCCGCCAGCAGCAGCATCATGCGCCGAACACCCGGCGGCCGGCCTTCCAGGTGCCGAGCACCTTGCCCTCCAGCGCCCGCCCGTCGAAGGGCGAGTTCTGCGCCTTGCCGGGCAGCCGGCCGGATTCGACCTTCCAGGCCCGCTCCGGATGGAACAGCACCAGGTCGGCCGGCGCGCCGCGCTCCAGCCGCCCCACCGGCAGGCCGAGCAGGTCGGCCGGGCGGCTGGTCAGCAGCGCCAGCGCGGCGCTGAGCGAAAGATCGCCCCCATGCACCCGCGCCAGGGTGATGCCGAGCAGGGTGGCGAGCCCGGTGCCGCCGGCCGAGGCCTGGGCGAAGGGCAGGCGCTTGTCGTCCGGATCGGCCGGCTGGTGGTCGGAGGCGATGGCATCGATCGTGCCATCGGCGAGTGCGGCCACCACCGCCAGCCGGTCCGCCTCCCGCCGCAGCGGGGGCGAGAGCTTGGCATAGGTGCGGAAATCGCCGATCGCCGTCTCGTTCAGGTCGAAATAGGGCGGCGCGGTGTCGCAGGTGACGGCCAGCCCCTCCGCCTTGGCGCGGCGGATCAGCTCGAGCGCCTCGGCGGTGGAGACATGGGCGAAATGCACATGGCCGCCGGTGAGGCGGGCGAGCGCGATGTCGCGCGCCACCATCATCGATTCGGCCGCCGGCGGGATGCCGGGCAGGCCGAGGCGGGTGGCGAGTTCGCCCTCGGTCGCGGCGCCGCCGCGGGCCAGGCTCGGCTCCTCCGGATGCTGCACGACGAAGCTGCCGAAGGCCCGGGCGTAGGACAGGGCCAGGCGCATGGTGCGGGCGCTGGCGATCGCCTTGGTGCCATCGGTGAAGGCGATGGCGCCGGCCTCCTTCAGCAGGCCGAACTCGGCTATCTCCTGCCCGGCGCAGCCCTTGGTGGCGGCGCCATAGGGCAGGACGGACAGGCTGCCGGTGGCCTCGCCCTTGCTGCGGACGAATTGCACCAGGGCCGGATCGTCCAGCACCGGCTGGGTCTCGGGCAGGGCGCAGAGGGTGGTGATGCCGCCCGCCGCCGCGGCCTGGGCCGCCGATTCGATGGTCTCGCGATACTCGGCGCCCGGCTCGCCCAGGGCGGCGCGGAGGTCGACCAGGCCGGGGGCCAGCACGGCGCCGCCGCAATCGATCACCTCGGCCCCGTCGGGCTGGCCCAGGCTGCCGCCATGGTCGGCGATGACGCCGCGGCTGACCAGCAGGCTGCCCGGCGCGTCCAGCCCGGTGGCCGGGTCCAGTAGGCGGGCATTGACGAAGATCGTGTCAGGCATGGGGGTCATCACAGCCGGGAGTTCCGCCGCGCGTTGCGGGAGAGGATGTCGAGCACCGCCATGCGGACGGCGACGCCCATCTCCACCTGTTCGCCGATCACGCTGCGCGCCGGGTCGTCGGCGATGGCGCTGTCGATCTCGACGCCACGGTTCATCGGGCCCGGATGCATGACGATGGCATCCGGCCTGGCCACCGCCAGCTTGGCGGCGTCGAGGCCGTAGAAGCGGAAATACTCCCGCGCCGAGGGGATCAGCCCGCCCGCCATGCGCTCCTTCTGCAGGCGCAGCATCATCACGACATCGGCGTCCTTCAGCCCCGCCTTCATGTCGTGGAACACCTCGACACCGAGGCGGGTCGCCTCGGCCGGCATCAGGGTCGGCGGCCCGACCAGGCGGACGCGGCAATTCATCGCCAGCAGCAGATGGATGTTGCTGCGGGCGACGCGGCTATGCGCCACGTCGCCGCAGATGGCGACCACCAGATTCTCCAGCTGGCCCTTGCGGCGGCGGATGGTCAGCGCGTCCAGCAGCGCCTGGGTCGGGTGCTCATGCGTGCCGTCGCCGGCATTGATCACCGCGGCATCCACCTTGCGGCTGAGCAGCGCCGGCGCGCCCGACTGGGCGTGCCGCACCACCAGCAGGTCGCAATGCATGGCGTTCAGGGTGGCTGCGGTGTCGAGCAGCGTCTCCCCCTTGTTCACGCTGCTGGTGGAGACCGTCATGTTGACGATGTCCGCCCCCAGCCGCTTGCCCGCCAGCTCGAAGCTGGTGCGGGTGCGGGTGCTGTCCTCGAAGAACAGGTTGATCAGGGTGCGGCCCTTCAACAGGTCCCGCTGGGTCTTCCCGCTGCGGTTCAGCAGGGCATAGGATTCCGCCAGATCCAGCAGATCGGCGATGTAAGGCGGCTCCAGGCCTTCGAGGGCCAGGAGGTGCCGGTGAGGATATGGCAGCATGAGGACCAGTCCGGCTAGAGGCGGGGGACCATACCGACCTGCGGCGCCCACCGGAAGGCCCTGGCCGGGGGAGGCGGCTACTCCTCGGGCGGCGCCAGGCGCGGCAGGCTGAGCAGCAGGCGCAGCAGCTCGCCCTGCCGGTTGGTGCCGGTCTTGGCCAGCAGCGACTGCACCTGGCTGCGGATGGTGGTCAGACGCACGCCGCGCGCCATCGCCACCTCCTCGACGCTGAGGCCGGTGGCGAGGCTGGCGGCCACCTCCGCCTCCGCCCGGGTGACGTTGAACATGGCCATCACCTGATCGCCCAGCTGCCCCGGCGCGGCATTGGGGTCGGAGGCCAGCAGCAGCGCCAGGGGGCCCGGCACCTGCGGCCGGTCGGGCAGCGGCAGGCGGAAGGGCACCAGCATCAGCGCCAGCGCCAGATGCCCGTCGGCGCTGGTGCAGCGCATCGAGCCGGCGCGCGCCGGCTGGCCGGCGGTCGCCTGGCCCAGCAGCGTGGCGAACATCGCATCGGCCGAGGGCTGCAGCAGCCGCAGCCGCCCGCCGCCGGCCTGCAGCATCGGCCCGCCGCGGCGCAGCAGCATGCGCCGCCCGGCCCGGTTCATGAAGATGCAGCGCCGGTCGGCGCGCAGGATGGCGATGCCGCTCGGCAGCTCGTCCAGCGCGGCATAGCCGACCCGCGCGAGGGTGCGGCTGGCCAGCAGCTGCTCCTCCACCTTCAGCGCGCGCAGCAGATGCGGCCAGAGGATCTGCAGCGTGGCCATCTGCTCCGGCGTGTAGGGGCCCATCTCCCTCGCCCGGTGCAGGCCGAGGATCAGGGTCTGGTCGCCCAGCGGCGCCTCCCCCCCCGCGACATAGAAGGCATTGCCCATGCCCGGGCGCAGCAGGTCGTTGTAGAATTCGGAGGCCTCGACCTCGGCATCGGACAGGTAGTTCTGGGTGTAGAAGACCTGCCCCTGCATGTTGCGGTCCAGCCGCAGCAGGGCGATGTCGCGGCTGAAGAAATGCTCGCGATAGGCGCGCCTCACCTCGGGCGGGATGTTCAGCGTGGCCAGGATGGTGGGGCGGGAGAGCGTGCCACCCTCCCGGTGCATCGCCACATTCTGGGCGCCGATCAGCGTGGCCAGGCTGCGGAGTATGGCGTTCCAGCCCTCCTCCGGGCCGCCGCCCGTCGCGAGGTCGTAAAGATCGCCGATCAGACCGTGAAGACTGGCCTCAGCCATGCCGGACCGTGTCGTTCCGCATCGGGACACTATAGGGAAACGTCAAGAACCTGGCCAGGATTGCGCGCTGGCGTCGAGAGCCGCCTGCAGCATATAGGCCGCGGCGGCCGCATCCACCGCCTTGGCCCGCTTGGCGCGCGTCAGATCGGCCTCCTGGATCAGCATGCGGTTGACGGCGGAGGAGGAGAGCCGCTCATCCCACAGCGCGGAGGGCAGGCCGGTCGCCTCGGACAATGCGCGAGCCCAGTCCTTGGCGGCCTGCGCGGCCGGGCCGAAGCTGCCATCGAGGCCAAGCGGCAGCCCGACCACCAGCCCGCCAGCGCCCTCCCGCGCCGCGATGGCGCCGATCTCGGCCGCATTGGCGGCCAGCTTGCCGCGCGCCAGGCCGCGATAGGGGCTGGCCAGCATCAGCGTCACATCCGACAGGGCGATGCCGATGATCTTCTTGCCGGGATCCAGGCCGATCAGCCGCTGGCCGGGGGAAAGGGCGGCGCGAAGCTCGCTCAGGTTGATGATGGGCATGGCGGTGTTTATGGTCCGCCCCCGTTTGCGCGCAAACCTGACCTGACCATTTCCGGAAGAAAACACAGAATGTCGCTCGACACCGCCACAGTCCGGCGCGTCGCCTCGCTCGCCCGCCTCAGGGTGGAGGAGCAGGATCTGCCGCGCCTCGAGGCCGAACTGAACGGGATCCTGGGCTGGATCGAGCAGCTGCAGGCCGTCGACACCAGCGGCGTGGAGCCGATGGCGGGCGGCGGGGCCGAGCGGCTCCGCCTGCGCGAGGACAAGGTGACGGATGGCGACCTGCAGCAGCAGGTGCTGGCCAATGCCCCGGACCGTGCCGACGCCTTCTTCGCCGTGCCCAAGGTGGTGGAGTAAGCCATGACCGTGCCCACCGATTTCACCATCGCCGGCGCCCGCGCCGCGCTGGATGCGCGCGAGATCAGCGCCGTCGAGCTCACCCGCGCCCATCTGGACGCGGTGGAGCAGCTGAACCCGCAGCTGAACGCCTATATCACCGTCACGCCCGAGCTGGCGCTGGCCCAGGCCGAGGCCGCCGATGCGGCGATCGCCCGCGGCGAGGCCGGTCCGCTCGCCGGCATCCCGCTCGCCATCAAGGACCTGTTCTGCACCGCCGGCACCCGCACCACGGCCGGCAGCCGGATCCTCGGCAATTTCGTGCCGCCCTATGAGAGCACGGTGACCGCCCAGCTGCTGCGCGACGGCGCGGTCTTCCTGGGCAAGGCCAATCTCGACGAATTCGCCATGGGCTCCTCCAATCTCAGCTCCGCCTATGGCGCGGCCGAGAATCCGTGGAAGCGCGCCGGTGAGCCCGACACGGTGCTGGTGCCCGGCGGTTCCTCGGGCGGCTCGGCCGCGGCGGTGGCGGCGCGGCTGGCGCTGGGGGCGACGGCCACCGACACTGGCGGCTCGATCCGCCAGCCGGCGGCCTTCTGCGGCGTCACCGGCATCAAGCCGACCTATGGCCGCTGCTCGCGCTACGGCATCATCGCCTATGCCTCCAGCCTGGACCAGGCTGGGCCGGTGGCCCGCACGGTCGAGGACTGCGCCATCCTGCTGCGCTCCATGGCCGGGTTTGATCCGAAGGATTCGACCAGCGCCGACCGCGCTGTGCCGGATTTCGCCGCCGCCGTCGCGCGCGGCGTGAAGGGCCTGCGCATCGGCATTCCGCGCGAATACCGCCTCGAGGGCCTGTCGCCCGAGATCGACGCGCTGTGGCAGCAGGGCATGGACTGGCTGCGCGCCGAGGGCGCGGAGCTGGTCGAGATCAGCCTGCCGCATACCGGCCACGCGCTGCCGACCTACTACATCGTGGCGCCGGCCGAGGCTTCCTCGAACCTCGCCCGCTATGATGGCGTGCGCTTCGGCCTGCGCGAGGATGGCCGCGACCTCAAGGAGCTGTATGAGCGCAGCCGCGCCGTCGGCTTCGGCGCCGAGGTGAAGCGCCGCATCCTGATCGGCACCTATGTCCTCTCCGCCGGCTATTACGACGCCTACTACGTCAAGGCGCAGCAGGTGCGGGCGCTGATCAAGCGCGATTTCGACGCGGCCTGGGGCAAGGTGGACGCCATCCTGACGCCGGCCACGCCGACCGCCGCCTTCGGCCGCGACGAGACTCAGGACGACCCGGTGGCGATGTATCTGAACGACGTCTTCACCATCACCGCCAATCTGGCGGGCATCCCGGGCATGGCCCTGCCGGCCGGGCTGGACGCGAAGGGGCTGCCGCTCGGCCTGCAGATCCTCGGCCGGCCCTTCGACGAGGAAACCCTGTTCGCGATTGGCGGCGCCATCGAGCGCGCCGCGGATTTCAAGGCCACCCCGGCGGTGAGGGCTGCGGCATGAGCTACACGATCGAGGGCACGACCGGCCCCTGGGAAGTGGTGATCGGGCTGGAGGTGCATGCCCAGGTCACCTCCGAGGCCAAGCTGTTCAGCGGTGCCGCGACCGAATTCGGCGCCGAGCCGAACACCCAGGTCAGCTTCGTCGATGCCGGCTTCCCCGGCATGCTGCCGGTGATCAATGGCGAGTGCGTGGCGCAGGCGGTGCGCACCGGGCTCGGCCTGAACGCGCAGGTCAATCTGTGGTCGCGCTTCGACCGCAAGAACTACTTCTATGCGGACCTGCCGCAGGGCTACCAGATCAGCCAGTACCAGTTTCCGATCATCGGCACCGGCCAGATCGAGATCGAGCTGGCCGATGGCACGCGCAAGCCGATCGGCATCACCCGCCTGCATCTGGAGCAGGATGCGGGCAAGTCGCTGCACGACCAGCACCCGACCAAGAGCTATATCGACCTGAACCGGTCGGGCGTCGCGCTGATGGAGATCGTCTCCGAGCCTGATCTCCGCTCGCCCGAGGAGGCCGGCGCCTATCTGACGAAGCTGCGCCAGATCCTGCGCTATCTCGGCACCTGCGACGGCAATATGGAGCAGGGTTCGCTGCGCGCGGACGTCAATGTCTCGGTCCGCAAGCCGGGCGAGGGGTTCCGCACCCGCTGCGAGGTGAAGAACGTCAACTCCATCCGCTTCGTCATGCAGGCGGTGGAGGCCGAGGCGCGGCGCCAGGTCGAGCTGTGGGAAGCCGGCGAGGAGGTGGTGCAGGAGACCCGCCTGTTCGACACCAGCCGCGGCGTCACCCGCTCCATGCGCTCCAAGGAGGATGCGCATGACTACCGCTACTTCCCCGACCCCGACCTGCCGCCGCTGGTGATCGAGCAGGCCTGGGTCGACCAGCTGAAGGCCGCCCTACCGGAACTGCCCGATGCCCGCCGTGCCCGCTATGTCGGCGAGTTCGGGCTGACGCCCTATGACGCGCATGTGCTGACGCTGGAGAAGGAGACGGCCGCCTTCTACGAGACCGTCGCCAAGGGGCGCGACCCCAAGGTCGCGGCCAATTGGGTGACCGGCGATTTCTTCGCCGGCCTCAACCGAACCGGCCACAGCATCGGCGACAGCCCGGTGAGTGCCGGGAATCTCGGCGCGCTGCTCGACCTGATCGCCGACAACACCCTCTCCGGCAAGCTGGCCAAGGAGGTGCTGGAGGCGATGTTCGAGACCGGCAAGGCGCCGGGCGAGATCGTCGAGGAGCGCGGCCTGAAGCAGGTGACCGACACCGGCGCGATCGAGGCGGTGATCGACCAGGTGATGGCCGCCAATGCCGGCAAGGTCGAGGAATACCGCAGCGGCAAGGACAAGCTGTTCGGCTTCTTCGTCGGCCAGACGATGAAGGCGATGCAGGGCAAGGGCAACCCGGCCCTGGTCAACGAACTGCTGAAGAAGAAGCTGGGCTGATCCGCCGGGCCTGATACCGCCGCCGGGGCTGACGCGGGCCCCGGCGCGTGCTTCCCTCCCGGTCCTGCACCAACAGGGCCGGGAGGATTGCCGCGATGATCACCCTCTACAGCTGGGACACCCCCAACGCGCGCAAGATCAGCGTCGCGCTGGAGGAGATGGGGCTGGCCTACACCGTCAAGCCGGTGGACATCACCCGCAACGAGCAGTTCGAACCGGGTTTCCTCCGGCTCTCCCCCAACAACCGCATCCCCGCGATCCTCGACGCGGAGGGGCCGGACGGGCAGCCGATCAGCGTCTTCGAATCGGGCGCCATCCTGCTCTACCTGGCGGAGAAGACCGGGCGCTTCCTGCCGTCCGATCCGCGCGGCCGCGTCGCCGTCTGGGAATGGCTGATGTGGCAGATGGGCGGCTTCGGCCCGATGCCCGGCCAGGTGCATCATTTCCTGACCCGTCCCGAGGGCCCGGCGCGCGATTACGGGCTGGAACGCTATCGCACCGAGACCCGCCGCCTCTATGGCGTGCTGGACCGCCGCCTGGCGGGGCGCGACTTCGTGGCGACCGAGGGCGAGCCCAGCATCGCCGATTTCGCCATCCTGGGCTGGGCCTGGCGGCATGAGCGGCATCTCGGCAGCTTGCAGGATTTCTCCGCCGTGGCCGCCTGGTATGCGCGCATGATGGCACGCCCGGCGGTCGCCCGTGGCATGGCAGTGCCGCTGCGCTAAGGGCTTTTGGCGGAAAGCCGCGCCCGGCCGCGGCTTTCCGCCATCTATCCCCAGCTTTTTCGTGGCCGGTGCGCCCAGGCCGTTTGACGTGGTCGGCCCGGGACGCTAGAAGCGGCCTCGCATACGCCGTGCAACTTCAACACCCTGCGGAGGGGTGGCCGAGTGGCCGAAGGCGGCGGTTTGCTAAACCGTTAAACGGGGATAACCCGTTTCGTGGGTTCGAATCCCATCCCCTCCGCCACCCACCCTGAATTTCAGCGGTTTAGCCCGTTTCAGGCGTCGCAGCAGGAACGCGGCCAATGGGCTGCTACGCGGCTGTTCCGCCACACCCCGTCACAAGCCTGCCTGTCACTTTCTCCGCCTCAGGGGAGGGGGCGGGGGCCTGCCGAAACCCGGCCGATCCGCGCCGCCACTCCGGCCGTCGCCGCGGAGTGTCGTTGGCGGTGGTGCTCGCGTGGTGGCGGGCCGGCCATTCGCCTAGGGCGCCCCAGTCCACACCGGCGCTTACCAGGGCGGTGGCGCAGATGGGCCGCAGCAGATGCAGGCTGCTTCCCCAGGGAGGCCCAGCGCGTCGCGCCAGCGGCGGGACCGTTCATTGCAGGCGGCATACTCCAGCGGGAACACCGGTGGTGCGGCTGGTGTCCCGGGGCTTCCTGCGGGCCAGCATGGCGGCCACCGCCGGCGTCTGCGGGGCGAAGCCGTCATCCCCCTTCCTGGTATCGTAGAGGCGTGGCCGGCCGCTTGTCGCCAGCGGGCCCGCCGCCAGCGCCCCCGAAGCCATAACATTTGGTCATGGAGTCAATGCCTGGGGTCAGTTCCCCGGGTGGGGAGGTTTGCGCCACGGTCCGCCAACCGCATCCACCCCAGGAGCCTCCCATGCTCAGGACCATGTTGTCATGTCTGGCCGCAACGCTGCTCGCCACAGGCGCCTGGGCACAGGGCTCCGGGTCGCCCACCCTGGACGCCGTCCGGGCGCGGGGCGTGCTGAGCTGCGGTGTATCAGGCACCAATCCGGGCTTCGCCTTCGCCGACAGCCGCGGCGAGATACAGGGCAGCGAGGCGGAGTTCTGCCGCGCCGTTGCCGCCGCCGCGCTGGGCGACGCCAGGAAGGTCAGGTTCGTCACGCTGACCTCCACCAACCGCTTCACCGCCCTGCAATCCGGCGAAATCGACCTGCTCGTGCGCACGGCGACCTGGTCCCTGGGGCGCGAGGCCAGCCTCGGCCTGCTCTTCGCGGGCATCACCTTCTACGACGGTACGGCCTTCATGGTGCACAGCGCCTCGGGCATCCGCTCCGCCAGAGAGCTGGACGGCGCCACCATCTGCATCCTGCCGGGAACGACCACCGAACTCGCCGTCACCGACTATTTCCGCCGGACCAATATGCGCTTCACGCCCGTCCTCATCGATAACGTGTCCGAGCTGCGCGCCGTCTTCCGCAACGGTCGCTGCGACAGCTATTCCACCGACGCCTCAGCGCTGGCCTCCTTCCGCTTCGGCGAGGGCCAGGCGGCCGAGACCTACACCCTCCTGCCCGAAATCATCAGCAAGGAGCCGCTCGGCCCGCTGGTGCGCAAGGGCGACGACAAGTGGTTCGACATCGTCCGCTGGACGCATTTCGCGATGCTGGCTGCGGAGGAGCTGGAACTGACCCGTGCGAATGTCGAGGCCTCCCTGTCCAGCCCGAACCCCGACATCCGCCGCCTGCTCGGGGTGGATGGTGACCTTGGGCGGAGCATGGGGCTCGACAACCGGTGGGCCTTCCAGGTGATCCGCCAGGTCGGCAGCTATGCCGAGGTGTGGGACCGAGCCATCGCCCCGCTCGGGGTGCCGCGTGGCCACAACCGCCTCTGGACCCAGGGCGGGCTGCAATACGCGCCGCCCGTCCGCTGACCCTGGCCGCCTCCCGGTCAACCCTCTTCACAGCGCCGATCCGAGAAGAACCATGCACGACCTGACCCGCTGCGTTCAGCACCCCGAGGTGTCCCAGGATGGCTTCCGCAGCCTGGCGGTGCCGACCTACCGCGCCTCCACCATCATCTATGAAGACGGTGAGAGTTTCGCGGCCCGCGGCGAGCGCGGCTTCGACGGCTACACCTACGGACTGCACGGAACGCCGACCACACGCACCCTGGAGGCCCAGCTGACCGCGCTGCACAACGGTGTCCGCACCGTGCTGGTGCCGTCCGGCCAGATGGCGGTGGCACTGGTGTTCCTGACCTTCCTGCTCCCCGGCGACCATGTCCTGGTGCCGGACAGCGCTTACGGTCCGGTCCGCAATGTCTGCCGCGACTATCTGGCGCCGCGTGGCATCGCCTGCACCCTCTACGACCCTCTGATCGGCGCCGGGATCGCCGAGCTGATCCAGGACCGCACCAGGCTGGTCTGGGTCGAATCCCCTGGCTCCGGCACCATGGAGGTGCAGGACATTCCCGCCATCGTCCGCGCCGCCAAGGCCAGGGGCGTGCTGGTCGGCTGCGACAACACTTGGTGCACGCCGCTGCTGTTCAAGCCGCTGGACCATGGCTGCGACTTCGCGGCGGAAGCGCTGACCAAATATGTGGGCGGCCATTCCGACCTGCTGCTCGGCTCCGTCACGGTCAGGGACATGGATCTGCGCCAGCGCATGAAGGAGGTGCTGCGCAGCCTCGGCGTTGGCGTCTCCCCGGACGAGGTGGCGCTGGCGCTGCGGGGTATCGAGACCATGGGCCTCCGCCTGGCCCATGTCGGCCGGGTATCCGAATCCTTCGCCCGGCGCCTGCAGGAGCATCCGCTGGTGGAGCAGGTGCTGCATCCCTGCCTGCCTTCCTGCCCGGGCCACGCGTTCTGGGCGCGCGACATCAAGGGCTCCGGCGGAGTGTTCAGCATCGTGCTGAGGCCGGCCGCCGGGACGATGCTCAACCCGGCGCTGACGGCGATGAAGGTCTTCGCCATCGGCGCCTCCTGGGGTGGCACGCGCAGCCTGATCGCGCCCATGTCGGTGAAGGGCGAGCGAACGGTGAAGCCCTGGACGCAGGAGGGACCTGTCCTGCGCATCAGCATCGGGCTGGAGCAGGAGGAAGATCTCTGGGCGGATCTGGAGAGATTGCTGGCCGCGCTCACTCCCGCAGGCGCCGTGATAGCGGCCTGAGTCCGGCGCCGGCTTCGAAAGGGCGATGGGCGGGCCTAACGGGCCCGTCCGGCCCTGGAACGCGGCTGCGGGTCAGCCTTGCCGGGCCCGCGGTCGCGTGCCGCCAGCAGGGCGGCGACGAAGTCTTTCACCAGCATCGACTTCTGCGTGTCCGGCCGGAACAACAGGTAGGTCTTGAAGTAGACCTCGGGTTCGAAAGGCCGCATCACGAGGCCGCGTTCGGCGAATCCCTCCGCGGCAACGGCCTGTGCCAGCCCGATGCCGATGCCTTCCAGCGCCAGGGCGCAGACGGTCGCGGCGAAGGGCGTCTCCACGACAATCTTCGGTCGCGAACCAGCCGCGTCCAGCACCGCGTTGAAGCGTGCCCTGGCGCGGTCCTCGGCCGAGAGGGCGATGAACGGCATGCCGTCCAGGTCGGCGGGGCGGATCACCGGCTTCGCCGCCAGCGGGTGGCCCGGCGGCATGACGCAGCAGGCGCGGCCGCTGGAGAAGATCCGATGCTCCACGCCAGCGAGGTCAACCTCGTCCGCGGCCAGCCCGATGCTGAAATTGCCGTTCACCACCAGTTCGCGCACCTGCGCGGACATGGCGATCTGGAAGGTGATGGCGATGTCAGGGTGCTTGTCGCGGAAGATGCGGATGGCGCGCGGCAGCACGGTGTTGCCATAGGCAGCCAGGCTGGCGATGCGGATGGTCCCGGAGCCGAAATCGCGGATGCGTGCCGCCGAGGTCCGGAGGCGGTCGAGGCCGATGAAGCTGGACCGGACGTCGGAGAAGAACAGCTGGCCCTCCGGCGTCGGGACCAGGCGGTTGCGCACCCGGTCGAACAGGGAGAAGCCGATGGCCGCCTCAAGGTCCGCGATGGCGCGGCTGACGGCGGGCTGCGTGACTTGCAGCAGCTCCGCCGCCCGCGACGCGGATCCACTGATCATGACGGCGTTGAAGATCTCGAGTTGGCGATGGTTCACACCTTCGACTCCACTCCGCCGGGTCCGGTGGGGCGGCGTCCTCGGCAGGCCATACCGATCTCGGCGGGGAACCGCCTGGTGCTGCGGGGGCTCACCGCGCGAGACCCTACCAGCGTAGCCAGCGGCGCCCGATCAGCCACCCCACCGACGTGACGATGCCGATGGCCAGGCTGAACCAGAGCACCACGAAAAACGGGCTGTCATCCCCGCAGCGCAAGGCGTAGATGCCGCCTGCCAAGCCTCCGGAAGCCAGGCCGGTGACCAGTCCTGCCAGGTCGGGCCGCATGGGCGCTCCTTGCCGCACCGCCAGCATCAGGGCTGCCATGGGCATGCTGGCCAGCAGCGGGATCATGACGAGGCAGAACGCGGCGCTATGCCCCAGCATGCGATCGCGCCAGGCCTCAGCCGGGATGACACTGGCTTCCAGGGACAGGGCGGCCACGGCCAGCAGGCATGGCAGGAGCAGCCATCGAGGCCAGGCGCCAAGGGGCGCGCCGGGTTCCGCCAGGCGGCGCAGCATGCCCAGCGCAGGGGCCAGCAAAGACAGCATCAGGGCGAATTTGAAGCCGACACGGAGCGACCCCAGCGCGGTGCCCAGCCCGGGCCGAAAGCCCGCCACCATGGCCAGCAGCAGCAGGGCGACCATGCCCCCCGATACCACGGCCAATCCCAGAGCCGCCGCCAGGCCCAGTCGCGGCTGCCGGTGATCCGCGGCCAGAGCGGCGATGAAATCCTCCGTCCTCATGCGGTCTCCTTCCGGTGCAACGCCGCCAGCAGTTTCAGCGCCCGGTGCAATGTGACGCGAACCGCGCCCTCGCTCATGCGCAGCCTTGCTGCGGCCTCGCCTGCCGACCGGCCCTCGATCGACACCGCCTCGACGACCTGCCGCTGGCGCGGGGCCAGCTGCGCGAGCAGGCGGCCGATATCGTGGCGGATATCGGCCGCTTCGCCGTCTCCCGCGGCAAGGGTCTCGGCGACGAGTTCGAGCGACACGTCCGGCGGGCGGCCGCCGCGCCGGCGGACGGCATCGATCAGCCGGTTGCGGGCGATCGCCGCAAGCCAGGGGCCGATTGGCCGCGTCTGGTCCCAGCTATGCCGTTTGAGGTGGATCGCCAGCAGCACGTCCTGCACCACATCCTCTGCATTGTCCCGGGGAAACCCCGCACGCAGGCAACTCCGCCGCGCCAGGGCGCGCAGATAGGGCGCCACGCCCAGCAGGAACTGGCGATAGGCCTCCGCATCGCCCGCCCGCGCCGCACGCATCCAGGCAGCCCAGTCCTCTTCCCGGCGACTGATCGTCACGCCTCGCCTTGCCTCATCCATCCCTTCTACGGGCCCGGTGCCTCCGGTGTTACGGCCGGCCCACCAGAATTCTGGCCGAGCGCTGTAATGAATCACGCGCCGGCTGCGTAGGGCAGGGGAGCAACAGGCACGAGGCTCGGAATGGGCGAGGATCAACAGGAGCGGGAGGGCACGCCGATCACCGGCGTTCCCGCCCTGCTCAGGCTCGCGGGGATTGGCGTGGTGCTGGCGGCTGCCGCGGGTGGCTTTGCCTATGCGGGTGGGTGGCTGACCCCCTCCCGGCTGTCGCCCCAGCGCCTGGTCGGGCAGCTTGAGGCCAATGCGGGGACCCATCCCGGGTTCCGCCGCAACCACGCCAAGGGGGTCTGCATCGCGGGCAGCTTCACCAGCAGCGGCGCGGGGCGGGAATGGTCGCGCGCCACGATGTTCCAGGCGGGCACGGTGCCGGTGCTGGGCCGCTTCGCGCTGCCGGGTGGCAATCCCTTCGTGCCTGATGCCGCGGTGCCGGTGCGCAGCATGGCCTTGCAGCTGACAGGCCCGGATGGCGCCGTCTGGAGGACGGGGATGAACAGTTCGCCTGTCTTCCCCGTCCGCACGGCGGCCGACTTCTTTGCCCTGCAGCAGGCCAGCGCGCCCGATCCGGCCACCGGCCGACCCGATCCGGCGAGAATGCAGGCCTTCCTGGCCGGGCACCCCGAAACCGTCAGGGCGCTGGCGTCGGGGAGATCCTTCCCGCCCTCCTCCGGCCTCGGCAACGGTACCTATCACAGCGTCAACGCCTTCCTGCTGGTGAATGGCGAGGGGCGGCAGACACCGGTGCGCTGGGCCATGGTGCCCGAACAGCCCTTCGCCCCCTTCGACGCCCGGGCCTCCACTGGCCGAGACACGGTGTTCGAAGACCTCGCCGCAGAGGTCGCGAAGGGCCCGCTGCGCTGGCGCCTGGTCATGACGCTCGCCGGGCCTGGCGATCAGACCGCCGATGCGACG
Source organism: Pseudoroseomonas cervicalis (assembly GCF_030818485.1). NCBI lineage: Bacteria > Pseudomonadati > Pseudomonadota > Alphaproteobacteria > Acetobacterales > Roseomonadaceae > Roseomonas > Teichococcus cervicalis. Next base: position 927,926 of record NZ_JAUTAJ010000004.1, read on the forward strand.
GTCATCTGGCCGGCGGATCGTCGCCGGGTGGAGTTCGGCGTCCTGACCATCTCCCGTGTGGAGAGCGAGGATGAGGGCGCCTGCCGCGACATCAATTTCGATCCGCTGACCCTGCCGGATGGCGTCGCCGCCTCCGAGGACCCGCTCCTGAGTGCCCGCTCGGCTGCCTATGCGCGCTCGGCCCGGCTGCGCGACGGGGAGGCGAAGTCACCCAGCGCCATCTCGCTGCATGCGGTCAGCCAAAGGACGACACCATGACACGCTTCGACCCTGTGGCGCGGCTGCTGCACTGGCTGATGGCGGTGCTGATCCTGGCCATGCTGCTCATTGGCGTCGGCATGGTATCGACCGTGTCGGAACGCTACGCGACGCTGGTTGCCATCCACCGGCCCTTGGGCGTGGCGATCCTGTGTCTCGCGGCCCTGCGCCTGGCGAACCGCCTGCGGCGCCCGGCGCCCCCGCTGCCCAGGGATCTGCCTGCCTGGCAAGGCTTCGCCGCGCGCGCATCGCACCTGTTGCTGTACGGGCTGATGCTGGGGCTGCCGCTGATCGGATGGGCCATGCAGTCGGCCGGTCAGGTGCCGATCCTGCTGTATGGGCAACTGTCCCTGCCACCCATCCTCCCGGCCTCGCCGGTCCTGCATGCCTTGCTGCGCTCCGCCCATCAGGTCCTGGCCTATGGCCTCTTCCTGCTGATCCTGCTGCATGTGGCAGCGGCGCTGATGCATCGCTTCATCCGCCGGGACGGCGTCTTCCGGAGCATGGCACCGTGACGCCGCCACGCCATCGCTGAGGGGAGGCCTGGCGGGCGCAGGATCCCAGCCCATCGCCGGCGAGGATGCGGCTGGGCGTCGGCCTGCTGTGCTTTGACGATCAGCGCCCCCGGTCACCAGCACCCCACGGCTCTGCGTCTTTCCAACCCGGCCGCGACAACCGCTCTGCCAGGAACTCCGCCAGCGCCTCGTCCTTCGCGGGCCGGTTCCGTGTCTTCGGTATGACGAAGTAGAGCCCGCCCGGCGCCAATCGCCAGTCGGCCAGCAGCGCTTCCAACCGGCCTGCGGCCAGATGCTCCGCCGCGATGAATTCCGGCAGCTGCCCGTGACTTCGCCCGGGGGAGGGCGGCGCTGTCGGGACGCGGTGCCAGGCGCCGGGTCTGGCTGATCCACCTCACCACCGATGGGATGGGCGCCCGGGGATGCCGGCGAAGGGGCAATTTGACGCTTGCGGCCCTCCTTCGAATTCGCCTATTTCGGAACGGCGTTACGTTTTTCGGCTTTACGAAACCGGAACCGTAACCCTGCCAAACGAAACGGCGCATCAGAAGGCGCCCACGCCCGGGAGGGGATCGGCCTTGGCCACTGGATTCCGCATTCTCCAGCGCAGCCGCGCGGTCGCGCCTGAGCGGGGCGAGCGCTTCCGCGCCCTGCCCGTGGCGAATGTCAGCGACGTGATGGCGCGCCTGGCGGCGGGCGGCGCGCGGCTGCGCCCGATGCATGCCCCGCGCGCGGCGCTGGCCGGCCCGGCGCTGACGGTGAAGACGCGCCCCGGCGACAATCTGATGATCCACAAGGCGATCGCCCTGGCCCAGCCCGGCGATGTCATCATCGTCGATGCCGGCGTCGACCTGGCCAATGCGCTGATCGGCGAGCAGATGGTGCGGCGCCGCCCGGGCGGCATCGTGCTGAACGGCACGATCCGCGACAGCGCCGCCATCCGCGCGCAGGATTTCCCGGTCTTCGCCACGGGCACCGAGTTCATCCACACCCCTGTGCCGGTGCAGGCCAGGTCAAGAACGCCGCCCCGGCGCGCCATATCGACGTGGCGGGCATTCATCTTGGCGAGATCGGCATGCTCGGCCAGGACAGGCCGGCGCTGCGGCCGCTGGCGGGGATCGGCGCGAAGTGCTGGGACATGAGTCCGGATGTGCCGACTTCCCGGGAGCTCGGCTACGAGGTGCGGATGACCAGCAAGCGCGGCATCGGCGTGCCGCGCGGCGCTCCGGACGCCATCGCCCTGCAACTGCAGGAGGCCATCGCCCGCACGGTGGCCAAGCCGGACTGGGCGGAGAGGGCGCGGCAGCTGGAACTGCCCCTGGCCTGTCTGCCCGGCGCGGAATGGGAAGCGCCGATGCCGGCGCAGGAAGCCCGCCCCCGTCAGATCTGGGAGAAAACTCCATGGCAACAGTGAAGCTGAACCGTCGCGCTGCGCTCCTGGCCGCTGCCGCCACCCTGGCGGGCGGCAGGGCCGTGGCCCAGTCCGACACGGGTGGCTGGCCCAACCGCAGCGTTCGGGTGATCGTGCCCTACCCTGCGGGAGGCACGGCGGATGTGGCCGCCCGGCTGTTCTTCGCCGCCGTCTCCGCCCGGCTCGGCCAGCCCTTCGTCATCGAGAACCGGTCGGGCGCCACGGGCACGATTGGCGCCGCTGCGGCCGTCCAGGCAGCGCCGGACGGCTACACCGTGCTCTACGATGCCACGGGCCTGTCGGTCACGCCCGCCCTGTTCCAGCGCCTGCCCTACGACCCGATGCGGGACCTGGTTCCGGTCTTCCGGGCCCTGACGGTGCCGCAGCTTGTGCTGGTGCATCCGTCCAGCCCCGCCAAGGATATCGCCGGGCTGATCAGGCTGGCCAAGGAGACGGCCCAGGGCCTGGATACCGGATCGGCCGGCAACGGCTCGATGCAGCACCTCGTCCTGGAGCGCTTCGCCCGGGCGGCGGGAGTGAAGTTGAACCATGTGCCCTATCGGGGCGGCGCCCCGGCGCTGAACGACCTCATCGCACGTCAGATCCAGCTCTACTTCGGCAATGTGAACGTCTCGACGACCTTCGTGCGCGACGGCGCCTTGCGCGCCCTGGCCCATACCGGCCGCGGGCGTTTGGCGGCGCTGCCCGAGCTCCCGCCGCTTTCCGAGACGCTGCCGGGCTTCGAGACCTATGAGTGGAACGGCGTCTTCCTGCCGAAGGGCACGCCGCAGCCGATCGTGGATGCCCTGAGCGCGGCGCTCAATGCGGTCGTCACGGATCCTGTGCTGGCGGAAAAGCTGCGCGCCGCAGACCTGGAGGCGGGGCCGAACTCACCGGCCGAATTCACCCGGTTCTTCCGTGACCAGAGCACCTTCTGGCAAGGCTTCGTCCGCGAGGCCGGTATCCGGCTGGAGTAGGGGCATGAGTGTCCCCAAGCATTCCTCTCCGCACATCCCCGTGCGGGAGGATTGGCTGGCGCAGGTGCGGGAGGAGATCCTGGACCCATCGCTGCCCATCGTGGACCCGCACCACCATCTCTGGGACCGGCCCGGGTCCCGCTATCTGCTCGACGAGTTGCTGCGCGACACCGGCAGCGGGCATGACGTCCGGGCCACGGTCTATGTGCAGGCGCGTGGCATGTACCGGGCCGGCGGTCCTGAGGATCTGCGCTCCCTTGGCGAGACGGAGTTCGCCAATGGCGTGGCGGCACAGAGCGCCAGCGGTCTCTACGGCCCGATCCGCGCCTGCGCGGGCATTGTTGGCATGGTGGACCTGATGCTGGGCGATGCCGTGGCGCCGCTGCTGGAGCAGCATCTCCGGGCGGGCGGGGATCGCTTCCGCGGCATCCGCAACCAGACCGCCTGGCATGAGCTGCCGGAGATCAACTCCAATCCGGTTCCACCGCGGAAAGGCCTGCTGTCGGAACCCGCCTTTCTGCGCGGCGCCGGTCGGTTGCGCGAATATGGCCTGTCCCTGGACGTCTGGGCCTACCACACGCAGCTCGACGAGGTGACGGCCTTGGCGCGCGCGCTGCCGGACCTGCCCGTGATTCTCGACCATGCGGGCGGGCCGCTGGGCGCCGGTCCTTACGCAGGGCGGCGGGATGAAGTCTTCGCGGAGTGGAGCGCGCGGATGCGCCATCTCGCGCAATGTCCGAACGTCACCGTGAAGCTCGGCGGGCTGGGCATGGCGGTGAACGGTTTTGGCTTCGAGCAGCAGCCCCTGCCGCCCGGTTCGGAGCAGCTGGCGAAAGCCTGGCGTCCCTATATCGAGTTCTGCATCGAGACCTTCGGCCCGACGCGCTGCATGTTCGAGAGCAATTTCCCGGTCGACAAGGGCAGCTACGGATACGCGGTGCTGTGGAATGCCTTCAAGCGTCTCGTGTCCGGCGCCTCCGCTGACGAGAAATCCGCCCTGTTCAGCGCGACCGCCACACGGGTCTACCGGCTGCAGCCGGAAAGCATGTCGTGATGTCAGGCGCGGAGCGGCGCGGCATCGGCGCCCCCGATGTCGCTATGGGAATGGGTGAGACGGAGGGTGCGCTCGGCGCGCCGCCGGGTTCCACCCGGCCAATGGTCCGCGAGGTGCCGCGGAGGATGCGGCGCATCCTCAGCCTGGACGATCTGGAGAAGGCGGCCCGGCGCCATCTGCCGCGACCGATCTTCGGCTATGTGTCCGGCGCGGCGGAGGACAATCTGTCCCGCGCCGACAACCGCCAGGCCTTCGCGGAGTACCGCTTCGTCACGCGCATCCTGCGGAACGTCTCCGGGCGCAGCCAGGCGACCGAGCTGTTCGGCCGCACCTACGCCATGCCGTTCGGCATTGCGCCCATGGGAATCAGCGCCCTGATCGCCTATCGGGGCGACCTCGTGCTCGCGCGGGCCGCTCGGCAGCTCGACATCCCGATGATCATGAGCGGCTCCTCGCTGATCCGGCTGGAGGAGGTGTTCGAGGCCAATCCGGAGATGTGGTTCCAGGCCTACCTGCCGGGGGAGCCGGACCGTATCGCCGGGCTGGTGGAGCGCGTGGCACGGGCGGGGATCGGCACCCTGGTGCTGACGGTCGACACCGCCGTGCTGGCCAACCGCGAGAACAACATCCGGAGCGGCTTCTCCACCCCGCTGCGCCCCAGCCTCCGCCTCGCCTGGGACGGGATGGTGCGGCCGGATTGGACGATCAACACCTTCCTCCGCACCCTGTGGCGGCACGGCATGCCGCATTTCGAGAACTCCTACGCCACGCGCGGCGCGCCCATCATGTCGGGCGCCGTCGTGCGCGACTTCGGACGGAAGGATCATCTGGACTGGGGGCACCTTGGACAGATCCGGCGGCAATGGAAGGGGCGCCTGATCATCAAGGGCATCCTGCATCCCGACGACGCGAGGATGGCGCGTGACGCGGGGGCGGATGGCATCATCCTGTCCAATCACGGCGGCCGGCAACTCGATGGCGCGGTGTCGCCGCTGCGCATCCTGCCCGCGGCCGTGGAGGCCGCGCGCGGCATCCCGGTGATGATGGATTGCGGCATCCGGCGTGGCACGGACGTCTTGAAGGCGCTGGCCCTGGGGGCCGCTTTTGTCTTCATCGGCCGCCCCTTCGTCTATGCCGCCGCGCTGGCCGGGGAGGCAGGGGTGATGCACGCCGCCAACCTGCTGGGCGCGGAGGTCATGCGGGACCTGGGATTGCTGGGCGCCTCGGCCCCGTCCGAAATCGGCGCGGATCAGCTGCTCCGCCTCGAAGCCGGCTCCCGTGTCTGACGGCTGCAGGCCGAACCGCCATGGGTCCGGGAAACATCCCTGCGCTGTCCGGCTGTGCCGCACAGCATGCCCGACGCCAAGGACCGCAAAGGTCCGCTGACCAGCCAGACATCGAAGGAGGCCAGCAGTCATGATCCAACGTCGAATTCTTTTCGCCACCATGGCTGCGGGCCTCGCGACGCCCGGGCTGGTGCGCGCGCAATCCTGGCCGACGCGGCCTTTGCGGATGGTGGTGGCGTATCCGCCCGGCGGCGCCGTGGATCTGGCGGGCCGTCTGATCGCCGACACGCTCGGCGCGCGGCTCGGGCAGCCGGTGGTGGTCGAGAACCGCACCGGCGGCGGCGGCACCATCGGCACGGCGGCGGTCGCGCATGCCGCACCGGACGGCTACACCCTTGGCGCCACCGCTGTGAACAGCCTCGCCATCAATCAGTACCTGTATCGCGATCTGCCCTACGCGCCGGAGAAGGATCTGCTGCCGGTGTCCCTCGCCTGGGAGGCGTCGCTGGTGGTGGTGGTGCCGGTCGACCATGTCCCGGCCAGGACGATCGCGGAGTTCGTGGCCTGGGCGAAGCAGCGGCGCGGCGGCATCGCCTTCGGCAGCTCCGGTGTCGGCACGACCGTGCACCTGTCCGGCGAGATGCTGTGTCGGCGCACGGGCATCCAGGGTGTCCATGTGCCCTTCCGCGGTGGCGCCGATGCCCTCACCAGCATGCTGAGGGGCGACACGCAGCTCACCGTCGACAACCTGCCGACCGCCTTGTCCAACCTGCGGGGTGGCAGGCTGCGCCCACTGGCGGTGACCTCGGCTGAGCGGTCGCCGGACCTGCCGGACGTCCCCACCATGGCCGAGGCCGGAATCCCTGACTTCGTGGTGACGTCATGGGGTACGATCACCGTGCCCGCTGGCACGCCGGAGGCGGTGGTGAACCGCCTGTCGGACGCCATGCGCCAGGTGGCGGCCGATCCTGCCGTGCAGGAGCGCTTCCGCCCAACCGGCAACAGGCCGCTCGGCACGACGCCGCAGGAGGCCGCAGCCCGGGCGGCCCGGGAACGGCCGATGTGGGAGCAGCTCGTGCGCCTCTCCGGGGCGACGCTGGATTGAACGGGATGCAGGACAGGCAGGTGAGAGCTCCCTGGTCGGCGGGCGAAGGGCCGCCCCGTCACCATGTGCCGCCCGGGGCCACGGATTGCCATTTCCACGTCTACGACGCCCGCATGGCCTCCGTGCCAGGCACGCCGCACCACCCGGACGCGATGGAGGAAGGTTACCGCGCGCTGCAGCAGCGCCTTGGCCTGTCGCGGGGGGTGCTGGTGCAGCCTTCGGCCTATGGCACGGACAACAGGCGTCATCTGCGGGCCTTGGAAAGCCTGGGCCGTGCATCCTTCCGCATGGTGGCGGTGGTCGCCGCCGAGGTGACGGATGCGGAGCTGCGCGGGCTGGATGCGGCGGGGGTGTGCGGCGTCCGCTTCAACGTCACCATGCCCGGCGTGCTGGGGCTGGCGGATCTGGAGCCCCTGGCGAAGCGCATCTCGGCGTTGGGCTGGCACATCCAGCTCAATGCGTCCGAGGCGCAGTTGCGTATGGCCCAGGATGTGCTGGCGCGGCTTCCCTGTCGGCTGGTGCTGGACCATCTGGGGCATGTTCCTCAGCCAGCCGGGCTGGACAGTGATGCCTTCGGGATCATCGGGCGGCTGCTCGACGCGGGAAACACCTGGGTCAAGCTGTCCGGCCCCTACATCCGCAGCCAGGTCGGGGGGCCAGACTATCCGGATGCCGGTGGCGTGGCGGCGGCGCTGGCGCGCCGGGCGCCCGAGCGCATCCTCTGGGGCACGGACTGGCCGCATCCGACCCGGCCTGTGGATGCGAAGCCAGACGATGCCAGGTTGCTTGACCTCGCGATGGAATGGGCGGGGTCCGACGCGGTGCGGCGCCGGATGCTGGTGGAGAACCCCGCCGAAGTCTACGGCTTCAGCGGGGTGTGACGTTTCCGGCGCCCGCCGCGCGCTATGATGCTCTCCGGGCTTCCCTCGTCGCCCGGGCGCATTCGTGCATCACGGCCAGCGCCCGCATGGTTGGGTCGGTGCCGATGACGAAGGGGTTGCTGGCGGCCCTCGGCTTTGCGGCGAGCTTCGTGATCGCCTCACGGACGTCGGCCTCGCTCGGCTCATCAGATTCTGGGCAGCACCAGATTCTGGGCAGCACCGGCGAACAACCTGGGGCGCCGAAACGTCTCGGCGGGGGGAGGGGGCCTTGCGGGCTGGCGACCTGCACCTTGGGGATGGCGTGCATTGCAGCGCCCGTCGCCGCCGTCTTGGTCCTTACAAAATTGCCGGAGGGGAATTCAGAGGCGGTCAGATCCGTGGGCTACGACCGTGGGCGGAGTGGCCTGGACTTGAAGGCGTGGCGTTTCAGAAAGCGCGTGGTGGGGTGTGATGGGGGTGTCCCTCCGCCGCCATTCTCCCCGGGAATCTGGCGGCACATGATCAGCCCGGCGGCAGCGGTGTCATGCCGCGTGCATCCATCTCCGGGTTGCTGGCCGGCGCGCCCAGCGGCTGGCCGCGCCCCGCATGCCAGTGGCGCAGCGCCCAATGCACCGAGGGGAAGGCGATCTCGTCCCAGGGGATCTCCTCCCAGGCGAAGAGCTTGACCTCCAGGCTTTCGGGCCCGGCGGCATAGCCTGGTTTGGCCAGATGGGCGCGGAACAGGATCTGCACCTGGCCGATGCGGGCGATGGAATAGACCGCCAGGATGCCCTCCAGCGCGATGCGCGCCTGGGCTTCCTCCCAGGCCTCGCGCTGCGCCGCCTCGGCCACCGTCTCGCCCAGCTCCATATAGCCGGCGGGCAGCGTCCAGAAGCCGGCGCGCGGCTGGATGGCGCGGCGGCACAGCAGCAGCTTGCCTTCCGTCTCGACCACGGCGCCGGCCACGATCTTCGGGTTCTCATAGGCGATGAAGCCGCATTCGGCGCAGGTCAGCCGCTCGCGGTCCTCGCCCTCGGGGATGGTCCGGTGGAAGCGCTGGGTCATGCGGGCAGGGTGCGGCCGGGGCAGGGCGGCCGCAAGCCCCTGCCTCATCCCGTCAGCGCCAGTCCAGCGGCTCCGGATAGCGGGCTTCCAGGAAGGTCAGGCCCTCGGCCGGGGCGGTCTGCCCGGCCTGGCTGCGCTCGCGCGCCTCGAGCAGCCGGCGCGGCCAATCGACGCCCTGCCGCCCCAGCCCGACCTGCGCCAGCGTGCCCACCATGTTGCGCACCTGGTGGTGCAGGAAGCTGCGGGCGGCGGTGTGGATCACCACCTCCTCGCCCTGGCGGCGGACATCCAGCCGGTCCAGCGTGCGCAGCGCGCTCTTCGCCTGGCAGGAGGCGGCGCGGAAGGCCGAGAAATCATGCTTGCCCAGCAGCCCTTGCGCCGCTTCGTGCATCGCCGCGGCGTCGAGGCCAGGGCCGATATGCCAGACCCGCCCGGCCTCCAGCGCCGGGCGCGGACGACGGTTCAGGATGCGGTAGCGATAGGCGCGGCCGATGCAGGAGAAGCGCGCCGACCACTCCGCCGGCGGCACCGCCACGCCGAGCACGGAAACCGGATGCGGCCGGGTGTGGTAGTTCAGCGCCTCACGCAGCCGCACCGGGTCGAGTGTCAGGGCGATGTCGATCTGCACCACCATGCCTTCGGCATGCACGCCGGAATCGGTGCGCCCGGCGGCCTGGGTGGCGGCCGCCACGCCGCCATTCAGCGGCGCCGCCGCCTCCTCCAGCACCTGCTGGATGGACAGGCCTGAGGGCTGGCGCTGCCAGCCGACGAAGGGCGCGCCGTCGAACTCGACGAGCAGGGCGTAGCGCGGCATCTCAGCCGAGGCGGGTGCCGGCGGGCAGGGGATAGCCGCGCAGGAAGGCCTCCGCCGGCAGGGCGCCACGGCCGGCCCGCTGCAGCGCCAGCAGGCGCAGCGCGCCCTGGCCGCAGGCCACCAGCGCCGCATCGTCCAGCAGCGTGCCAGGCGCGGCGGCCGGGGCCTTCTCCACCGGCTCCGCCGCCAGCACGCGCAGCGTCTCGCCCTGATGCTCGAAATAGGTGCCGGGCCAGGGATTCAGGGCACGCACCCGGCGGTCCAGCGACGCGGCGTCCTGCGCCCAGTCCAGCCGGCCATCCGCCTTGCTGAGCTTGGGCGCGTAGGTGACGCCCTGCTCCGGCTGCGGCACCGACGCCGGATTCTCGGCGAGCGCGCGCAGGATCAGCTCGCCCCCCATGGCGGCCAGCGCGTCATGGATGGCCGGCGTGCCGTCGCGCGGGCCGATCGGGATGCGCCCGGCCAGCAGCATCGGGCCGGTGTCGAGCCCTTCCTCCATCTGCATGATGGTGATGCCGGTCTCGGCATCGCCCTCCAGGATGGCGGCCTGGATCGGCCCGGCGCCGCGCCAGCGCGGCAGCAGCGAGGCATGGATGTTCAGGCATCCCCGCCGCGGCGCCTGCAGCATGGCCGCCGGCAGGATCAGCCCATAGGCGGCGACCACCGCGACATCGAGATCGAGCGCCGCGAATTCCGCCTGCGCCTCGGCGTCGCGCTTCAGCCGCACAGGGTTGCGGACGGGCAGGCCGAGTTCCAGCGCCACGCGGTGGACGGGGCAGGGGGTCTGCTTCTGCCCGCGGCCGGAGGGGCGCGGCGGCTGGGTATAGACCGCCGCGACCTCATGGCCGGCCGCGTGCAGCGCCCGCAGCGCGGGCACCGCGAAATCCGGGCTGCCCATGAAGGCGAGGCGGAGGCGGCTCATTCGCTGTCCCGCGCCTGGGCCTTGAGCTCCTTGGCCAGCTTGCGCAGCAGCATGTTGCGCTTCAGCGCCGAGATGTGGTCGACGAACAGCACGCCGTTCAGATGGTCGATCTCATGCTGGATGCAGGTGGCCAGCAGGCCATCGGCCTGCATCTCCCGCTTGCTGCCGTCCAGCTCCAGCCAGCGCACCTTGATCTCGGCCGGGCGGGTCACCTCGGCATATTGGTTGGGCAGCGACAGGCAGCCCTCCTCGCGCGAGGACAGCTCGGTGCTGGCGGCCACGATCTCGGGATTGATCATGACATAGGGCTCGGGCTTCTCGTCCGGCTGCAGGTCGACCACGACCAGGCGCAGCAGCTCGCCGATCTGCGGCGCCGCCAGGCCGATGCCGGGCGCCTTGTACATGGTGGCGAGCATGCGCGGGGCCAGGGCGCGCACCGTCTCGGTGTCGCCGGGGCCGACGGGGCGGGCCTTGGCGCGCAGCCGCGCGTCGGGCACCAGCAGGATGGGCAGCAGGGAGGTGTCGGACATGGAGCGGCTGCTCTACCCCCTGCATCGCGGCGCTTCAACCATTCTGCCCGCAGCCCCGCCATGGCCTGCCGGCCATGGGCCCGGCCCCTTGCATTCAGGCCGGTTGTGCACAAACTGATGAGGCATGGCGGGGTGCTTCGGGCCCCGCCAACCGCTCGCTCATCGCTGAGGAGTCCTTCGCTGCCATGTCCCGCTCGTCCCTGTTCGGATCGCCCCTGTTCCTCGGTTTCGACCATCTGGAGCAGATGCTCGATCGCGTCGCCAAGAATTCGGACGGCTACCCGCCCTACAATATCGAGCAGACCGGCGAGAACCGGCTGCGCATCACCCTGGCGGTGGCGGGCTTCAGCATGGACGAGCTGCAGCTGACGCAGGAGGACAACCAGCTGGTGGTCCGCGGCAAGCAGCGCGACGAAAGCGAGGGCCGCATCTTCCTGCATCGCGGCATCGCCGCGCGGCAGTTCCAGCGCGCCTTTGTCCTGGCCGAGGGGATCGAGGTGGAGGGCGCCTGGCTCGACAATGGTCTGCTGCATATCGACCTGAAGCGGCCGCAGCCGGCGGTGCGGGTGAAGGCGATCCAGATCGGCACCCGCAATGGCGGCCCGGCCCGGCCGCTGGTGCACACCCAGCTGGGCGAGGGCGAGAAATCCGGCGGCTGAGCCGCCGCCGGGCTTTCGCGCACGAAACCGTTCAAAACCATTCCTGCCCCGGGCGCATTGATAAGGAAGACCTGCCGCATCGGCGGCAGGAGGACCGACGCGGGGGCGGATCGCGGCGCAGCGCAGCTGGCCGCACAACGCCGGGCCCCGACGGGACGGCAACAGGAGAGTCCCTCATGAACAAGGCAGGTCCCACACGTCCTTTCGCCGCCGCCGACGCTCTGCGGCAGCTCGCCCCCGCCGACTGGGCGCGATTCGGTGCCGAGCGCATCGCCTATATCCGCCCGGTGACGGTGGATGGCGTGGCGGCGGTGGCCATCCACGCGGCCGACGGCACGCAGATCGGCGCCGCGCCCGACAGCAACCTGGCGGCGGCCGCCATCCTGCAGCATGAGATGCTGCCGGCCCTGGTGCACTGATCTGGGCCGCGCCCGGCCGGTGTCATCCGGCCGGGCGCGGAACGTTCAGGAAGGTGGTTGCCCTGGCGCCGCAATCCCGCTAGAGAGCGGCCCGCGCGCCGACGTAGCTCAGCGGTAGAGCAACTGATTCGTAATCAGTAGGTCCCCGGTTCAATCCCGGGCGTCGGCACCACACAGATTTCAGCGCCCCACCCCGAGATCCCAGTCCCTGCGAAGCCCGAGGCGATCTCTGGGCCGCAGCCGGGCGCGGTCGCACGTCGACCTTGGCTAGGTGGCTTCATCCCCTTCGAAGACCTGCCGCGGAACTGTCCATACTCCCGTTCTGGCGGGCCCGCTCCGGCTTCTTCGGGGGCGGGAGAGGGGCAGGTATGACCGCCCCGAATTCGAGCACGCGCCTGCCATCAAGGTGACGGTAGGGATGGCCATGCCCGCCCCGTGCGCCCCCATCCGCTGCCGACATGCGCTGCTGAGGGCACTCGCGCGCCGATCGCAGGCTGAACTTGTGCCGGCATGTGGGCCCGACTATGTTCGCGGCCCTGGCAACCCGAGCAAAGAGGAGGGCCGCAGTGTATCATTGCCATCACAACCGGCGCGGCCCTTTCCCGGCCCTGCAAATGCGTTTGCAGGGCTGATCAGGCGGCGGAGCCTCCAACTCCCTTTCCCCTGTCAGCCTGTCTTCTGACGGATGTGTTGTGCCTGGGCCTTGGGTCCGGCCAGCACGGGGAAAGATGTTCTCATGTCCCTGATGAGCCTCGAAGGCCTTGGCATTGCGCTGGGCCAAATTCTGTTTTCCGACCTGGATCTCACGGTCCATCCCGGTGACCGCATCGGCATCGTGGCCCGCAATGGCAGCGGCAAATCCACCCTGCTGCGCCTCCTGGCGGAGCGGGCCGAGCCGATGGCCGGACAATGCCGCTATGGCCGCAACCTCCGCATGGCGCTGATGCCGCAGGACCCCGAGCCGGCCCTGCTGCCGCTGCCGGTGCACGCGGCGGTGCGGCAGGCCCTGCCGGCGGAAAGCCAGGACTGGGAAGGCTGGCGCGTCGATGTGGCACTCGACGAGGTGGGCATGCCCGGCGCGATGCGGGAGCAGCCGCTGGGCACCCTCAGCGGTGGCTGGCAGCGCATGGCCCTGCTCGCCAGGGCCGGATTGGTCGAGCCTGATATCCTGCTGATGGATGAGCCCACCAATCATCTCGACCTGCAACGGATCGGGCGATTGCAGCGCTGGATCGCGGCCTTGCCGTCGGAGACCGCGCTGCTGGTTGCCAGCCATGACCGCGCCTTTCTGGATGCGGTCACGCGGCGCACCCTCTTCCTGCGGCGCGAGGCGTCGGTGGTGTATGCGGCACCCTATTCCGCGGCGCGCGCCAGCCTGGCGGAACGCGATGCCGCGATGGCGCGGCGCCACGAAACCGAGCTCCGGCAGGCCACGCGCCTCAGGCAGCAGGCGGCCAGGCTGCACAATATCGGCGTCAACTCCGGCTCCGATCTGCTGAAGGTCAAGACCCAGCAGCTGCGCGCACGGGCCGAGCGCATCGAGGCCGCCGCCCGCCCCGCCCACCGCGAAGGGGCGGCCGGCCAGATCCGGCTGGCGGAGAGCGCCACCCATGCCAGAACGCTGCTGACGCTCGATGGCGCCCGGGTGGCGGCCCCGGATGGCCGGAGGCTGTTCACCACGGGGCAGCTGCGGCTCCATCCAGGCGACCGCGTCGTGCTGCTGGGCGCCAATGGCGCGGGCAAGTCGCGCCTGCTGGGCATGGTGGCGCAAGCCCTGGCGGGGCAGCCGCAGCCCGGCCTCACCGTCAGCGCGACGGTGGTGGCGGGGATCTGCGATCAATCCCTCAGCCATCTGCGCCCGGAGCAGACGCTGCACGATGCCATCCGCAGCCGCTTCGCCCTGGGGGACCAGCGGATCCGCACGCTTCTCGCCGCGGCGGGCTTTGCGCCGGAACAGCAGGGGCGTGCGACCGGGCAGCTGTCCGGCGGCCAGCGGACAAGGCTGGCCATGCTGATCCTCCGCCTCCAGGAGCCGAATTTCTACCTGCTCGACGAGCCGACGAACCATCTCGACATCGAAGGCCAGGAAATGCTGGAGGCGGAATTGCTGCGCCAGGACTGCGCCGGCCTGATCGTCTCGCATGACCGGCGCTTCGTCGAAACCGTCGCCACGCGGTTCTGGTGCGTCGAGCGCGGGGTGCTGCGGGAAACCGACGAGCCTGGGCGTTTCTTCGAGGCCGCCCTGGCGGAATAGGCCAAGCCCCGGGGCGGCTCTGCGGGGTTCTGCTGGCGGGGGGCGAGGGGCCTGCCGCCTGCAGCGCTGCATTGAGAGTCATTCGCATTGCAACTGTCTCTCAATAGCGTCATAAGCCCCCGCAGATGCGAAAGGGTTTCCGCCACATGCCGCTCCGCCGGATCCTCCCCGCGCTGGCCGCCCTGGCCGCGCTCAGCCTGCCCGGCCTCGCCGCGGCGCAGTCGGAACCGCGGATCGGTCTGGAGCTGAACCGTCTGGAGAGCCGCCCCGAGGGCTGCCGGGTGTGGATGCTGCTGCGCAACCCCTCCGACGAGGCGCTGGACCCGCTGCGGCTGGATCTGCTGGTGTTCGGCAAGGAGGGCGTAATCGCCCGCCGCCTGGCGCTCGATGTCGGGCCGCTGCCGCAGCAGAAGACCATGGCGCGCATCTTCGACCTGGCGGGGCAGAGCTGCGACGGCATCGGCTCCCTGCTGCTGAATGATCTTCTGGCCTGCGGCGCCGGCCCCGAGGGCCGCGCCGCCTGCCTGCCTCGCCTGGCGCTCAGCTCGCGCGTCGACGGCGTTTCCTTCGAGAAGTGAGGAGGTCGCGATGAACCCGACCGATACCACCGCCCTCCCTGACGTCGCGAATATCGGCCTGCATGGCGGGCCGGACATGTCGATGCTCGGCCTGTTCATGCAGGCCGACTGGGTGGTCAAGGCGGTGATGATCTCGCTGGCCCTGGCCTCCATCATCTGCTGGGCCATCATCGTCGAGAAGTCGCTGCTGCTGGCCCGGCTGCGCCGCGAGATCGCCCAGATCGTCGCCGCCGCCGCGCCGGCCGGTCAGTCCGGCATCGCCGCGCCGCAGGGCGAGGGCGTCGCCGCCCGTGTGCTGCGGGCCGGCACCCGCGAATGGCGCGACGGCCGCGAGCAGGGCGAGAGCCGCTTCGAGTACCGGCACCGCATGGAGCATGCGATGCGCCATGTGCTGAGCATCGAGCTGCGCCGGGTCGAGCCGGGGCTGCCCTTCCTGGCGACCACCGGCGCCGTCGCCCCCTTCATCGGCCTGTTCGGCACGGTCTGGGGCATCATGAACAGCTTCGCCGGCATCGCGCAGAGCAACGACACCAGCCTGGCCGTCGTCGCCCCCGGCATCGCCGAGGCGCTGTTCGCGACCGCCATCGGGCTGATCGCCGCCATCCCGGCCGTGATGGCCTATAACCGCCTGCTGGTGCGGCTGGGCCGGCTGCGGCAGGACGGGCAGGCGGCCGCCGCCGATCTGGCCGCCGGCCTGTCGCGCCGCCCGCCCGCCCTGGCCGGGGCCCGCGCCAGCGCCGCGGCCGAGTAAGCCGCCATGGCCTTTTCCGGTCCCAGCATGGGCGGCGACGATGACGGCCCGCTGCCCATGGCCGACATGAACGTCACGCCGCTGGTCGACGTCATGCTGGTGCTGCTGATCGTCTTCATGGTCCGGCGGCGCCGATGATGGTGGTCGGCGTGCCGGTGAACCTGCCCAAGACCGCCGCCCCGCGCGCCGCGGCGCCCCGCCCGCCGGTGGTGCTGACGGTGACGACCGAGGGCAAGGTGTTCCTGCGGCAGGAGGAGATCGCCGCCGCCGAGCTGGTCGGCCGGCTGACCCAGCTGCACCGCGACGATCCCGAGGCGCCGGTTTATGTGCGGGGCGACCGCGCCGTGCCCTATGGCGAGGTGCTGCGCGTGATGGGGCGCGTCACCCAGGCCGGCATCACCCGCGTCTCGCTGATTGCCGAGGCGGAGGCGGGCGCCGCCGTCACCCGGGCGCGCTGAGCACCTGGCCATGAGCACGCAGAGCCTCTCCCTGCCACGCGGCCTCGGCTGGGGCGCGTCGGTCGCGCTGCATGGCGGCGCCGCCATCTTCCTGCTGTTCGGCCTGCCGCAGCACGAACCGCCGCCGGTGATCGTGCCGCTGGAAGTGGCGCCGCCGGCGCCGGTGGTGCAGGAAGCCGCCGCGCCGACCGAAGTGGCCGAGGCGGTGGAAGCCGTGCCGCCGCCGGCCGAGACCGTGACCACCACTGCGCCGCCGCCGGACGCCGTGGCCGCGCCGCCCCCCGAGCCGGCCACCGCCGCGCCGCCGGAGATGGTGACGGCCGAGCCGCCGCCGCCCACCGACCAGCCGCCGCCCGAGACGGCCCGCACGGCCGAGCCGGAGATCGTCGAGGCGACGCCGCCGGAGCCCGAGCGCGCCCCCGAGCCGGAAAGCGTGCCGCTGGAGCAGGCGGACATCCCGCCGCCGCCGCCGGCCCCCCCGCCGCCGCCGGTGCAGGCGCGCCCGCCCGCGCCGCCGCGCCCGACACCGCCGCGCCCCGCGCCGCAGGCCCCGGTCGCCGCCCCGGTGGCACCGGCCCCGCCGCCCGTCGCCGCCCCCGTGGCGCCGGCCCCGGCCGCCGTGCCGCGCGCCGCCATGGCGCCGCCCTCGACCTACAACAACCGGCTCTTCTCGGCGCTGGAGCGGGCCAAGCGCTACCCGAACAGCGCCCGGCTGCGCCGCATCCAGGGCCAGGCGCTGCTGCAGTTCACCGTGCTGGCGGATGGCAGCGTCGCCAATTGGCGCCTGCTGCGCAGCAGCGGCCACGACATCCTGGACGAGGCGGTGGTGGAGATGATCCAGAACGCCCGGCTGCCGGCCTTCACGCCGGAGATGGGCACCGACCCGGTGACCATGTCGGTGCCGGTGACCTTCACTCTACGCTGAGCCCGGCTCCGCCGGGGGCGCTGAGCCCGGCTTCGCCGGATGCGCTGAGCCCGGCTCTGCCGGGAGGGCCGGCTGGGATGTCATGAAAAAGGCCGGAAGGGCGATGCCCTCCCGGCCTTTCGTGTCACTCGGCGGCGCGTGCCGGGGCCTTGCGCCGGGCCGGCTTGGGCTGCGGCAGCAGCGGTCGCAGGAAGCGCCCGGTATGGCTGGCGGGGATCGCCGCCACCTGCTCCGGCGTGCCCTCGGCGACGATCTGGCCACCGCCATCGCCGCCCTCCGGCCCCATGTCGAGGATCCAGTCGGCGGTCTTGATGACCTCCAGATTGTGCTCGATCACCACCACCGTGTTGCCCTGCTCGACCAGCTGGTGCAGCACCTCGAGCAGCTTGCGCACATCCTCGAAATGCAGCCCCGTGGTCGGCTCGTCCAGGATGTAGAGGGTGCGGCCGGTGGCGCGGCGCGACAGCTCCTTCGACAGCTTGATGCGCTGCGCCTCGCCGCCCGACAGCGTCGTCGCCTGCTGGCCGAGATGGATGTAGCCGAGCCCCACCTCCCGCAGCACCCGCAGCTTCTCGCGGATCGCCGGCACGGCGGAGAAGAACTCGACGCCCTCATCCACCGTCATCTCCAGCACGTCGGAGATCGACTTGCCGCGGAACTTTACCTCCAGCGTCTCGCGATTGTAGCGCTTGCCCTTGCAGGTGTCGCAGGTGACGTAGACATCGGGCAGGAAGTGCATCTCGATCTTCAGCACGCCATCGCCCTGGCAGGCCTCGCAGCGCCCGCCCTTGACGTTGAAGCTGAAGCGGCCCGGCTTGTAGCCGCGCGCGCGGCTTTCCGGCAGCTCGGCGAACCAGTCGCGGATCGGCGCGAACAGCCCGGTATAGGTGGCCGGGTTGGAGCGCGGGGTGCGGCCGATCGGCGACTGGTCGATGTCGATGATCTTGTCGAGATGTTCCAGCCCCTCGATCCGCTCATGCGGGGCGGGGACGGTGCCGGCGCCCATCAGCCGGCGCGCCACGGCCTTGTAGAGCGTCTCGATCACGAAGGTCGATTTGCCGCCGCCGGAGACACCGGTGACGCAGGTGAAGGTGCCGAGCGGCAGCCCCGCCGTGACGCCGCGCAGATTGTTGCCGGTGGCACCGACCACGCGCAGCATGCGCGCGGGGTCCGGCGCGCGCCGCTTCTCCGGCACGGCGATGTGCCGGCGGCCCGAGAGATAGGCGCCGGTGATGCTGTCCGGATGCGCCGCCACCTCCTCCGGCGTGCCCTGGGCGATGACACGACCGCCGCCGGCGCCGGCCGCCGGGCCGATATCGATCAGATGGTCGGCGGTGCGGATGGCGTCCTCGTCATGCTCGACGACCAGCACGGTGTTGCCGAGGTCGCGCAGCCGCCGCAGCGTGGTCAGCAGGCGCTCATTGTCGCGCTGGTGCAGGCCGATCGAGGGCTCGTCGAGGACGTAGAGCACGCCGGTCAGGCCGGAGCCGATCTGGCTGGCCAGACGGATGCGCTGGCTCTCGCCGCCCGACAGCGTCGCCGAGGAACGGGCCAGCGACAGGTAGTCCAGCCCGACATCGAGCAGGAAGCGCAGCCGCTCGATGATCTCCTTCAGGATGCGGCGGGCGATCTCGGCCCGCTGGGGCGTCAGCGTGGCCTCGACCCCCTCGAACCAGGGCAGGGCCTTGCGGATCGACAGGTCGCTGGCCTCGGCGATGTGCCGGCCGGCCACCTTCACCGACAGCGCCTCCGGCTTCAGCCGGGCGCCGCAGCAGGCATGGCAGGGCCGCTCCGCCTGGTAGCGCGAGAGATCCTCGCGCACCCAGGGATTGTCGGTCTCGCGCAGCCGGCGGGCCAGGTTGGGCAGCACGCCCTCGAAGGGCTTCTTCACCTCATAGGCGCGCAACCCGTCCTTGTAGCGCAGGGTGACGACCTCATCCCCCGTGCCGTTCAGGATGCCGCCGCGCACCTTGGCCGGCAGCTCGCCCCAGGGGGTGCTGGTCTTGATGCCGAAATGCTTGGCCAGGCTGGTCAGCGTCTGGTCGTAATAGGGCGCGCTGTTGCCGGCCCAGGCGGCCACCGCCCCATCGGCGATGCTGCGCCCCTCATCCGGCACCACCAGCGCGGCGTCGAAGAAGCTCTCGGTGCCGAGTCCGTCGCAGGCCGGGCAGGCACCCTGCGGCGAGTTGAAGGAGAACAGCCGCGGCTCGATCTCCTCCAGCGTGAAGCCGGAGACGGGGCAGGCATAGCGGCTGGAGAAGACGGTGCGCTCGGGCTCCGCGCCCTCCTTCGCATCGGCGGCCTCGGCATAGGCGACGCCATCGGCCAGGCCGAGCGCCGTCTCGAAACTGTCGGCCAGGCGCTGGGCCAGCCCGTCATTGCCGACCACGACGCGGTCGACCACCACCTCGATATCGTGCTTCTTGCGCTTGTCGAGGGCGGGGGCGTCCTCGATCCGCATCAGCGTGCCGTTGATCTTCACCCGCTCGAAGCCGCGGCGCTGGTATTCGGCCAGCTCCTTGCGGAACTCGCCCTTCTTGCCGCGCACCACGGGGGCCAGCAGCAGCAGCCGGGTGCCCTCCGGCATGGCCAGCACGCGATCGACCATCTGGCTGACCGTCTGCGCCTCGATCGGCAGGCCGGTGGCCGGCGAATAGGGCACGCCGGCCCGCGCCCAGAGCAGGCGCATATAGTCGTGGATCTCGGTCACCGTGCCGACGGTCGAGCGCGGATTGTGGCTCGTCGTCTTCTGCTCGATTGAGATGGCCGGCGACAGGCCCTCGATGGAATCGACATCCGGCTTCTGCATCAGCTGCAGGAACTGCCGCGCATAGGCCGAGAGGCTCTCGACATAGCGGCGCTGGCCCTCGGCATAGATGGTGTCGAAGGCGAGCGAGGATTTGCCCGAGCCGGACAGGCCGGTCAGCACCGTCAGCGTGTGCTTCGGGATGTCGATGTCGATGTTCTTGAGGTTGTGCTGACGCGCGCCGCGGATGCGGATCTGGTCGTTTTGGCCGGTGGGCGTTTGCGGCTTCGTCACGTCAGGCTCCTGGGGGCGAGCGTTCGCATTGTGTTCCTGTTGTGCCAGGATTAATATACGGGGGGAAGAGGGCGCAACAGGCCCCGCGCTGCCAGACCGACCGGCGAGACGACCTCGGGGGGTGGCAACGTGGCAGCGGGATGGCTAGGTTGCGCCGACGCGCCCCGAAGGGCGCACATCAAGGTGATGATCCGCCCCGCCGGCCGGAACGCCAGCCCCGTTTGCAGGGGACGGGCCCCGGCCGCGCAGGGCCAGAACGGGTGAAGGACCAGACGGCATGGCCGGCAGCGTCAACAAGGTGATCCTGATCGGCAATCTGGGGAAGGACCCGGAGGTGCGGAATTTCCAGAATGGCGGGCGCGTGGTGAATCTGCGCCTCGCCACCACGGACACATATAAGGACCGCGAGGGCAATCGCCAGGAGCGGACCGAGTGGCATTCGGTGGCCATCTTCAACGAGAAGCTGGGCGAGATCGCCGAGAAGTATCTGCGCAAGGGCAGCAAGGTCTATATCGAGGGCAAGCTCGAGACCCGGAAGTGGCAGGACCAGTCCGGCCAGGACCGCTACTCGACCGAGGTGGTGCTGCGCAATTTCGGCGGTGAGCTGACCCTGCTCGACGGCCGCGGCGAGGGCGGCGGCATGGGTGGCGGCGGCGGCTCCGAGGGCGGCGGTGGCTATGGCGGCGGTGGCCGCTCCTCCGGCGGCTATGGCGGCGGCGAGCGCAATGGCGGCTCGGGTGGCGGCGGCCGGCCGCAGCGCGGCGGCTGGGACGCGCCCAAGGGCGGCGGCAGCGACCTGGACGACGACATCCCGTTCTGAGCGGCCTTGTGCCGCCCTGGCAGGTGCGGAGACCCAGCCCGCAGGCATCATCGATGCCTGCGGGTTTTTTCATTCCCGGCTGGCCTCCGGAGGCGGCCCGGCCGGTCTCCGCACCGGGCACACAGCTTCGGCATCTGGCTGACAAGGCCGGGAAGGGGCATTGCCGGGCCTGCCGGCTCTGCCAAGCTCCGCGCGCCATCGCCCCGGCGCCGCCATCGCTCGGGGTGGGAGCCGGACGCGGCTTCCGGATGGCGTCGTGTCCGGGGAGAGCAGAGCGTGAACGCTGCCGAGTTTCTGGAAGGGCTGAGGGCCGATCCGCTGGCCTTCCTGCGCCGCCATGTCTTCTACGTCGTCGGCCTGCCCTCGGGCACGGCGCACCGGCGCGAGCATTTCCCGTCCTTCCGCGCCGCCGGCGCCGCGGAGACGCCCAGCCTGACCATCCCGACCCGCTCCGTGCCGCCGCGTCGCGGGCTGTTCGAGATCGATGAAGACACCGCCAGCTTCGAGGGCTTCCAGACCGGCCTGGCCGGGCAACTCGGCCGCAGCCGGAGCCGCGACAAATTCACCCTGCGGCCCGCCGGTGGCGGCGCGGCCGACCGGCAGCTGGACGCCTGGTATGTGCCGATGAGCGACCAGCAATCCGGCGCTGTGACCTCCTATGTCGTGCTGCCCGGCGAGGGCGGGCCCGACATCGCGCTGACCTCGCAGCTTTCCGGCTGCACCTTCGGCCTCGGCATGGCGGCGCGGGATGGCAGCCGGATCGTCTCGCACACCAGGCCCGACCCGTCCTATGCGGGCGGGGCCGCCGGCAAGGCCGCCTTCGGCCCGATGGCGGACATCTTCGACCGCCAGTCCCGGCCGGGGCCGCGCGCCTATGGCAACCCGGACAACCGGGCGACCATCATCGGCCTGCGCCAGCAGGGGCAGTGGCGCTTCTTCGCGCAGACCTACCAGACCCTGCCGAACCGGCTGCTGAGCGTCGAGCGGCTGAACGGCTGAGGCCCGGCCTCAGGCCGCGCCGCCGGCCTCGGCCGCCAGCCAGTCGCGCAGCCGGGCCAGCGCCGGCTCGCCGGCGCGTTCGGCATCGTGCAACAGGGTGAAGTGGCGCGAGGTCGGCCGCAGATAGGGGTGCGGCGCCGCCACCCGCCCGGCGGCCAAATCCGGCCCGACCAGGGCCTGGATGGCCAGGGCGACGCCCAGCCCCTCCGCCGCCGCGTCCAGCGCCAGAGCGATGCTCTCGAAGCGCGGGCCGCGCCTTGCATCCACCCCCTCGATGCCGGCGGCGGCCAGCCAGCGCGGCCAATCCTCCGGCCGCTGCCGCGAATGCAGCAGCGGCTCCCGCCGCCAGTCGAAGCCGGCCAGGCGGGAGGGGGCGCAGACCGGCAGTATGGCGATCGGCACCAGCGGCAGCATGGCCAGGCCCGGGCGCGGCCTGGCATCGGTCACCGCGATCACCGCGTCGAAGGCACCGGGGGAGAGCTCCAGCGGGTCGGCGCTGGTCTCGAGCTCGATCTCCAAGCCCGGATGGGCGGCGCGCAGCCGGCTCCAGCGCGGGATCAGCCAGCGGCTGGCGAACAGGGTGTAGGCGCCGATGCGCAGCCGCTGCGGCGCCGCGTGGCGCATGGCGCCCAGGCCGGTGGCGATGCGGTCCAGCCCCTCCCGCGCCGCGGCGAACAGCGTCTCCCCGGCCGGGGTCAGCTGCAGCCCGGCGGCCGTGCGGGTGAAGAGCGCGGTGCGCAGCTCCTCCTCCAGCGCCCGCACGCCGCGGCTGACGGCGCCGGGTGTCACCGACAGCTCGGCCGCCGCGCGGGTGACGCTGCGGTGGCGCGCCGCCGCCTCGAAGCTGCGCAGCGCGACCAGGGAGGGAAGGCGGCGATAGGTCATGCGGCGTTGAGCCTAGCTCAACGAGGGCTGCGAACAAATCGATTGGCGCCGGCGGGGGCTGCGGCCAGCCTTGCCGGGCCGGCGCGCTCCGGCCCAGCACCAAGAGGAAACGCCATGCATCTCCGTCCCCCCGGCCCGCCCGCCGGTGCCGAGGCGATTCCGGACAGCCACGGGCTGAACCTGTTCCGCGCCGATCCGGTGCTGGGGCGGCTCGCCTCGCTCTATCTGCC
The DNA here is from genome assembly GCF_030818485.1 of Pseudoroseomonas cervicalis. Lineage (NCBI taxonomy): Bacteria > Pseudomonadati > Pseudomonadota > Alphaproteobacteria > Acetobacterales > Roseomonadaceae > Roseomonas > Teichococcus cervicalis. Next base: position 950,741 of record NZ_JAUTAJ010000004.1, read on the forward strand.
GCCCGACCTCGCCGCGCATCTGGCGCCGCAGCTGGACCGGCTGGGCGGGTTGGCCGGCGGCGCGCTGGACATGCTGGCCATGGCGGCGGACCACAATCCGCCGGTGCTGCGCATGCGCAACCGCCGTGGTGAGGACGCCCAGAGCATCGACTACCACCCCGCCTACCGGGAGATGGAGCGGCTGGCCTTCGGCGAGTTCGGCCTGGCCGCGCTGTCGCATCGCGGCGGTGTGCTGGGCTGGGACGCGCCGATGCCGCCGGCGGCCAAATACCTGCTGACCTATCTCTTCGTGCAGGCGGAGTTCGGCCTGTGCTGCCCGGTCAGCATGACCGACAGCCTGACCCGCACCCTGCGGAAATTCGGCGACCCCGCGCTGGTCGCCCGCTACCTGCCGGCGCTGACCAGCCAGGATCTGGACAGTCTGCACCAGGGCGCGATGTTCATGACCGAGCAGGGCGCCGGCTCTGACATCGCCGCCACGGTGGTGCGCGCGGCCCCGCGCGAGGATGGCAGCTGGGCGCTGAGCGGCGACAAATGGTTCTGCTCCAACCCCGATGCCGGGCTGGCCATGGTGCTGGCGCGGCGGGAAGGGGGGCCGCCCGGGCTGAAGGGTGTTTCCCTGTTCCTGCTGCCCAGGACCCTGCCGGATGGCACGCCCAACCATCACCGCATCGTCCGGCTGAAGGACAAGCTCGGCACCCGCTCCATGGCCTCGGGCGAGGTCAGCATGAACGGCGCCATCGCCTGGCTGGTAGGGGAGCCTGAGGCCGGCTTCCGCCAGATGGCCGACATGGTGAACAATTCCCGCCTGTCCAACGGCGTGCGCGCCGCCGGCATGATGCGCCGCGCGGTGACCGAGGCGTTGTTCATCGCGCATCGCCGCGTCGCCTTCGGCAAGCGCCTGGTCGAGATGCCGCTGATGCAGCGCCAGCTGGCCAAGATGCTGCTGCCGATGGAGCAGGCCCGCAGCATGGTGTTCCAGGCGGCCGAGGCGCTGCGCCGCGCCGATGCGGGGGAGGAGGGCGCCTACGCCCTGCTGCGCATCCTGACGCCGCTGCTGAAATTCCGCGCCTGCCGCGACGCCCGCAAGGTGACGGGCGACGCGATGGAGGTGCGCGGCGGCTGCGGCTACATCGAGGAATGGTCGGATGCCCGGCTGCTGCGCGACGCGCATCTCGGCAGCATCTGGGAGGGGACGAGCAACATCGTCGCCCTCGACGTGCTGCGCGCCGCGGCGCGGGAGGGGTCGCTGCCGGTGCTGCGCGCGCATGTGCATCAGCTGCTCGGCAATAGCGGCGCCCTGCCCGAGGCGCTGCCGGCGCTGGACCGCGCTGTGGCCCTGGCCGAGGCGGCGCAATCCGACCCGGCGCTGGCCCGCCAGGCGGCCTCGGCGCTCTATCACGTCACCTCCGCTGCCAGCCTCGCCTGGGAGGCCGCGCGCCTCGGCGAGCCGGCGCGGCACGAGATCGCCCGGCTGGTGCTGCGGCACCGGGTCCTGCCGCGCGATCCGCTGGATCCGGCATCGCCCGATGCCGCAACGCTCCGGGGCCTGCTGAACGATCCCGGCGCGACCATGGGAGAGACCGCATGATCGGACGTCGCATCCTTCTTGGCACCGCGGCGCTGGCGCCGCTGGCCCGGCCGGCCCTGGCGCAGCCGGGTGGCCGGCCGGTCACCCTGGTGGTGCCCTTCTCGCCCGGCGGCCCCACCGACCTGATCGCCCGCCGCCTGGCCAACAGCCTGGGCGAGACGCTGGGCCAGGTGGTGGTGGTGGAGAACCGCGCCGGCGCCGGCGGCAATATCGGGGCGGAGCTGGTGGCGCGCAGCGCGCCGGACGGGCAGACGGTGCTGTTCGGCACCTCCGGCCCGCTGGCCATCAACCGCATGCTCTATCCGGGCCAGGCCTATGACCCGGCGAAGGATTTCGCCGCCATCGCGCCGCTCGGCCGGATCCCGAACGTGCTGGCGGTGAACGGCAGCGTGGCGGCGAACAACGTCCAGGAACTGATCGCGCTGTCGAAGCGGGAGCGGCTCTCCTACGGCTCCTCCGGCAATGGCGCCTCCTCGCACCTGGCCGGGGCGCTGTTCAACAGCATGGCGGGCACCCGCATCGAGCACATTCCCTATCGCGGCACCGGCCCGGCGCTGAACGACCTGCTGGCCGGGCATATCGCCATGGTCTTCACCGATGTGCTGACGGCGCTACCGCATGTGCAGGGCGGCCGGGTGCGGGCGCTCGGCATCACCACGCTGGAGCGATCTTCCGTGCTGCCCGACCTGCCGACGGTGGCCGAGCAGGGGCTGCGCGGCTACGACGCCTCGGTCTTCTTCGGTCTGGTGGTGGCCGCCGCCACCCCGGCGCCGCTGCGCGAGCGGCTGCGCGCCGCGATGGACCGCGCCGTCGCCCAGCCCGAGACCCGCGGCTTCCTGGAAAGCCAGGGCATGCAGATCGCGCCCGCGCTGACGCCGGAGGCCCTGACAGGGCTGATGGCCTCCGAGACCGAGCGCTGGGCGCGGGTGATCCAGGAGGCAGGCGTCCGGCTGGAGTGAGGCGGGGGACTCGGTCCTGGGTCCGCCGCAGCGGTGACGCCGGGTACCCGCTGACGCGAAGTTGCCGGCCGTGGGGCGGCGGGCGTGAGTGTTCAACTTCGCCGGACACCGCCATATCTGTCCTCCGTATTGATCCTGGCCGTTCCGCTCCCGACCCGACGCCGCCCCGCGGTTGCCGGGATGGCGCGGAACGGCCTAGGTATCGCAGCGCAATCCGGGAACGGCCCGCTCCGGCGGGCCGTCTCGCTACGGACGACAGGACGCCCCGATACCGTGATTCTCTCCGCCGACCGCATCCGTCTCGCCGCAGCCCCCGCCGACAAGGACAGCGCCATCCGCGAGGCGGCGCAGCTCCTGGTCAAGTCCGGCGCCATCGACGCCGCCTATGCCGACAGCATGCTGCGGCGCGAGCAGGAGGCGGACACCTTCCTGGGCAATGGCATCGCCATCCCGCATGGCCAGCGCGGCGATCGCGGGCTGATCCGGCAGACCGGCATCGCCGTGCTGCAGGTGCCGCAGGGGGTGCGCTGGAATGGCGAGGATGTGGCGCATCTGGTGGTCGCCATCGCCGCCCAGGGCGATGAGCATATCGCCGTGCTGCGCCGCCTGACCGATGTGCTGGGCGAGTCCGACCTGGCCGCCCGGCTGGCGCAGACCGGCGACAAGGCCGAGATCCTTCGCGCCCTCGATCCCGATGCGCCGGCCGGCGGCGAGGCGCCGGCGGTGGCGGCCGCCGCCGCCCCGCCCGGTGGCGGGCTGACGGCCGAGGTGCAGGCCCCGGCCGCCGCCGGCATGCATGCGCGCCCGGCGCGGGTGCTGGTGCAGGCGGCGAAGGGCTTCCAGTCCCGCATCACCCTGCATCATGGCGGCCGCAGCGCCGATGCGCGCAGCATGATCGCGCTGCTGCAGCTCGGCGCCGGGCCGGGGGCCGCCATCACGCTGGAGGTCTCCGGCCCCGATGAGGCGGCGGCGCTGGCCGCTCTGCGCCAGGCCTTCGCCGAACAGCTGGGCGACGACGATGCCGCCGCATCCGGCCCCGCCGACACCGCCCCCGCGACGGTGGCGGCCGATGAGCCGTTGGAGCCCGGCGCCATTGCCGGGCTGCCGGCCAGCCCCGGCATCGCCATCGGCGTGCTGCACCGCTTCCGCTCCGAGGCGGCGGGCTATGCGGCCACCGCTTCCGACCCGCTGGGCGAGAAGGCGGCGCTGGAGGCCGCGCTGGAGGCCGCGCGCGCCGAGCTGAAGACCATGGCCAGCGAGATGGCCCAGCGCGTCGGCGACAAGCACGCCGCCATCTTCGCCGCGCATGAGGAGTTCCTCGAGGACCCCGAGCTGCTGGCCGAGGCGCGCGCCGCGATCGACTCCGGCGCCTCCGCCCCCGCCGGCTGGATGCGGGCGGCCGAGGCGCGGGCTGGCGCGCTGGCCGGCATGGGCGACCCGCTGCTGGCGGCCCGCGCCACCGACATGAAGGATGTCGCCCGCCGCGTGCTGCGCCAGCTGGTGGGCGGCGGGGAGGCGGCGACGGCGCCGCTGCCGCAGGATGCCATCATCCTGGCCGAGGATCTGACGCCCTCGGAGACCGCCAATCTCGACCCGGCGCGGGTGGTCGGCCTGGCCACGGCGGCGGGCGGGCCGACGGCGCACACCGCCATCCTGGCGCGCGCCCTGGGCATCCCCGCCATCGTCGCCGCCGGCCCCGGCGTGCTGGCGCTGGCCGATGGCACGCGCGCCGTGCTGGATGGCGAGCGCGGCCGGCTGATCCCCGATCCGGACGAGGCGGTGCTGGAGCGCGCCCGCGCCGCCAAGGAGCAGGGCGCCGCGCGGGCCGAGGCGGCGCGCCAGGCCGCCTTCCGCCCCGCCATCACCCGCGATGGCCACCGGGTCGAGGTCGCGGCCAATGTCCGCCGGCCGGAGGAGGCCATCGAGGCCGTCGCCGCCGGCGCCGAGGGCAGCGGCCTGGTGCGTAGCGAGTTCCTCTTTGACGAACGCGCCGAACCGCCGACCGAGGAGGAGCAGTTCGACCTCTATCGCCGCCTGGCGGAAGGCTTCGGCGGGCTGCCGGTGGTGCTGCGCACCCTGGATGCCGGCGGCGACAAGCCGCTGCGCTTCGTGCGCCACCCGGTGGAGGCCAACCCCTTCCTCGGCCTGCGCGGGCTGCGCCTGTCGCTGGCCGAGCCGGCGCTGTTCCGCGCGCAGATCCGCGCTGCCCTGCGCGCCGCCCGGCATGGCGATCTGCGCATCATGCTGCCGATGGTGGACGGGCTGGCCGATCTCCGCGCCGCGCGCGAGATCATCGAGGCCGAGCGCGCCGCCCTGGCCACGCCGCCGGTGGAGGTCGGCATCATGGTCGAGGTGCCCTCGGCCGCGGTGATGGCGGACCAGCTGGCGCGGGAGGCGGATTTCTTCTCGATCGGCACCAACGACCTGACGCAATACGCGCTCGCGGTGGACCGGCTGCACCCGACGCTCGGCGCGCGCTCCGACGCGCTGGACCCGGCGGTGCTGCGGCTGATCGACATGACGGTGAAGGCGGCGCATGCGCGCGGCCGCTGGGTCGGCGTCTGCGGCAACATGGCGGCCGACCCGATGGCGGCGCCGATCCTGCTGGGCCTTGGTGTCGACGAGCTCTCCGTCTCCATCCCCAATGTGGCGGCGCTGAAGGCGCAGATCCGCGCGCTGTCCATGGCCGAGGCCGAGGCGGCGGCGCGCCTGGCGCTGAACTGCGCCACGGCGGCGGAGGTGCGGGCCCTGCCCAGCCTGCGGAAGCTCGGCCATGCCGGCTGAGCCCGCCATGCCGCGCATTGCCACCGTCACGCTGAACCCGGCGCTGGATTTGACCATCCCGTTGCCGCAGCTGGTGCGGGGCAGCGTCAACCGCGCCGGCGCGGCCGAGCTGCGGCCGGCGGGGAAGGGGGTCAATGTCTCCGTCATGCTCGCCGTCCTTGGCGAGGCCTCGCGCGCCACGGGGCTGCTGGGGGCGGCGGATCTGCCGGTCTTCGAGGCCTTCCTGGCGCCGCTCGGCATCCAGGGCGACTTCCAGCCGGTGCCCGGCCGCTGCCGCATCAATGTGAAGCTGGTGGAGACCGGGGAGGGCGAGGTCACCGATATCAACCCGCCCGGCCCGACCGTCGACGATGCGGCGCTGCAGGCCATGCTGCGGCGGCTGCAGCCGGCGCCGCGCATCGCCGTGCTGTCCGGCAGCCTGCCGCCCGGCCTCGGCCCGGCGGCGCTGGCCAGCGTGCTGGCCCGGCTGAAGGCGGATGGCAGCCTGGTGGTGCTGGACAGCAGCGGCCCCGCCTTCGAGGCTGCCCTGGCCGAGGGGCCGGCCCTGGTGAAGCCCAATCGCGACGAGCTTTCGGCCCTGCTCGGCCGGCCATTGCCCGACCGTGCCGCGCTGCTGCAGGGCGCGCGGGAGCTGCAGGCCCGCGGCATCGGCCATGTCGTCGTCTCGGCCGGCGGGGAGGGCGCGCTCTTCGTGCTGCCCGAAGCCTGCCTCTGGGCCAAGCCGCCGCGCGTGGCACTGACCACCACGGTGGGCGCTGGCGATGCCATGGTGGCGGGGCTCACCGCCGCGCTGGCCCGTGGCCTGGACCCCGAGGCGATGGCGCGGCTGGCCACCGGCTGCGCCGCCGCCGCCGTCTCCCGCCCCTCCGGCGGGCTGCCGGCCCTGGCCGAGATCGAGCGGCTGGCCGGCGCCACCCATGTCGAATTCCTCTGACGTCTTCGCGGCGCTGCCGCCCCATGCCAATGGACGAGTGCCATGACCTCTGATCCCGGCCGAGAAGCGGCCACGCGCCTCCTGGCGGTCATCCGCCACGCGGCCAGCCAGCCCCATGCCAGCATGGCGGCCGAGGCGCTGCGCGACGCGGCCGAGCGCGCCGGCCTGACGCTGACGCTCGACACCGGGGAGGGCGCCACGGCCACGCTGCCCGAGCCCGATGCGGTGCTGCTGGTGGGCGACGCCACGGCCGAGGCCGCCCGCCATGCCGGGCGCCCGCTGATCGCCACCACGGTGGTCGAGGCGATCCGCCGGCCGGAACAGGCGCTGCGCGCCGCTTCCTCCCTGGCCAGCCTGCCGCGCCCGGCCGTGCCGGCGACCGCAGCGGCAAGCCCGGCCGCGCCGGCCGCCGCCGCCGCCGCGGCCGCCCCGGGGGGCAGCCGCAAGCTGGTCGCCATCACCGCCTGCCCGACCGGCATCGCCCATACCTTCATGGCCGCGGCGGCGCTGGAGAAGGCGGCGCAGCAGCTGGGCTATGCCATCAAGGTGGAGACCCAGGGTTCGGTCGGCGCCAAGAACGCACTGACGCCCGAGGAGATCGCCGAGGCCGATGCGGTGGTGATCGCCGCCGATACCGGCGTCGACCGCAGCCGCTTCGGCGGCAAGCGCATGGTGGTCGCCGGCACCGGCGACGCGCTGAAGGATGGCAAGGGGCTGATCAACCGGGCGCTCGCCGCCGAGCCGGAAGGCCAGGCGGCGGCGGCTTCCGGTGCCGCGGCGGCGCCGGGCAAGGCGCAGGCGCCGGGTGTCTACAAGCACCTGATGACCGGCGTGTCCTACATGATCCCGCTGGTGACGGCGGGGGGGCTCTGCGTGGCGCTCTCCTTCGCCTTCGGCATCGAGGCCTTCAAGGAGCCCGGCACCCTGCCGGCGGCGCTGTTCCAGATCGGCGCGCAATCGGCGCTCGCACTGATGGTGCCGGTGCTGGCCGCCTTCATCGCCTTCTCCATCGCCGACCGGCCGGGGCTGGCGCCGGGCTTCGTCGGCGGCGCCCTGGCCGGTTCGGTGCAGGCGGGCTTCCTGGGCGGCATCGTGGCCGGCTTCGTCGCCGGCTACATCGCCCGCTTCCTGCGCGACAGGCTGCCCTTCCCTGAAAGCCTGGAGGGGCTGAAGCCGGTGCTGGTCATCCCGCTGCTGGCCTCGCTGGCGACCGGCCTGCTGATGATCTACGTGCTCGGCGCGCCGATCGCCGCGGCGCTGGCCTGGCTGACCGAGTTCCTGCGCGGCATGGGCTCGACCAATGCGGTCATCCTGGGCGTGCTGCTGGGCGCCATGATGGCGGCCGATATGGGCGGGCCGGTGAACAAGGCGGCCTATGCCTTCGGCGTCGGGCTGCTGGGCTCGGACACCTTCGGGCCGATGGCGGCGATCATGGCAGCCGGCATGACGCCGCCGCTCGGCATCGCGCTGGCCACCTTCCTGGCCCGCTCGCGCTTCAGCCAGGAGGAGCGGGACGCCGGCAAGGCCGCCGCCATCCTGGGCGCCGCCTTCATCACCGAGGGCGCCATCCCCTTCGCCGCCAAGGACCCGCTGCGGGTGATCCCGGCGCTGGTGGCGGGCTCGGCGGTGGCCGGCGGCCTGTCGATGCTGTTCGCCTGCACCCTGCGCGCGCCGCATGGCGGCATCTTCGTGGTGGGCATTCCGGGGGCGGTGGGCAACCCGCTGCTCTACCTGCTGGCGATCATCGCCGGCACGCTGGTGACGGCCTTCGCCGTCGCCGCACTGAAGCGCAGCGCCCCGGCCGGCGTCACCGCCTGAGGCGTCCGGAGGCGGGGGCAGGGAGGCCCGCGGCGGCGCCGGCGGCCGTTTGGCGGAACGCGCCGGAACGGCTATAAGGTTCCGGATATTCCTGGGGGAAGGGCGGGGCGGCGAAAGCCGGCCCGGCCGCTGCCCGGGGGCCCAGCCCCCCGCCGCGCAGACCCCGTTCAGCTGCATGGGATGACCGCGTGAGCGAGAGCGACAACGGCACCGGGCCGGCCGGCCATATTCCGCCCGAGGGCACGCTGCCGATCGCGCTCGAGGAGGAGATGCGCCGCTCCTACCTCGACTATGCGATGAGCGTCATTGTCGCGCGCGCCCTGCCGGATGTGCGCGACGGGCTGAAGCCGGTGCATCGGCGCATCCTGTTCTCCATGCAGGAGAACGGCTTCACCGCCGACAAACCCTACAAGAAATCCGCCCGCGTCGTCGGCGACGTGATGGGTAAGTACCACCCGCATGGCGACAGCGCGATCTACGACGCCATGGTCCGCATGGCGCAGACCTTCTCGCTGCGCGTGCCGCTGATCGACGGCCAGGGCAATTTCGGCTCGATGGACGGCGATCCGCCGGCGGCGATGCGCTACACCGAGGCGCGGCTGGCCAAGTCGGCCGTCGCCCTGCTGGAAGGCATCGACGAGGACACGGTCGATTTCGCGCCGAACTACGATGAGAGCGCGCAGGAGCCGCGCGTCCTGCCGGCCGCCTTCCCGAACCTGCTGGTCAATGGCGCCAACGGCATCGCCGTCGGCATGGCGACGAACATCCCGACCCACAATCCGGGCGAGGTGATCGACGCGACCCTGGCCATGATCGCCGAGCCGGAGACCAGCCTGGAGGATCTGATGAAGATCATGCCGGGCCCGGATTTCCCGACCGGCGCGCTGATCCTGGGCCGCGCCGGCATCCGCTCCGCCTTCGAGACCGGGCGCGGCAGCATCGTGCTGCGGGCGCGGGCCGAGATCGAGGAGATGCGCGGCGGCCGCAGCGCCATCGCCATTTCCGAGATCCCGTATCAGGTGAACAAGGCGGCGCTGATCGAGCGCATCGCCGAGCTGGTGCGCGCCAAGCAGATCGAGGGCATCAGCGACCTGCGCGACGAGAGCGACCGCTCCGGCCTGCGCATCGTCGTCGAGCTGAAGAAGGACGCGACGCCGGAGGTGGTGCTGAACCACCTCTATCGCTACACCAATCTGCAGACCTCCTTCGCGGTGAACTTCCTGGCGCTGCACCAGGGCCGGCCGCAGCAGATGGGGCTGCGCCAGGCGCTGCAGGCCTTCATCGATTTCCGCGAGGAGGTGATCCTCCGCCGCTCGCGCTTCCGCCTGGCCAAGGCGCGCGACCGCGGCCACCTGCTGGTGGGGCTCGCCATCGCGGTGGCCAATATCGACGAGGTGATCCGCCTGATCCGGGAAAGCCCGGATGCGGTGACGGCGCGCACCGCGCTGATGGCGCGCGACTGGCCGGTGGCCGATGTCGGGCCGCTGCTGGCGCTGGTCGATGATGCCGGCAACATCGTCACCGACGAGACGGTGAAGCTGACCGAGGCGCAGGCCCGCGGCATCCTGGAGCTGCGTCTGCAGCGCCTGACCGGGCTCGAGCGCGACAAGATCAATGCCGAGCTGGACGAGGTGGCGGCGCGCATCCGCGAGCTGCTGGAGATCCTCGCCTCGCATCCGCGCCGCATGGAGCTGATGGCCGATGAGCTGCGCGCCGTGCGCGCGCAGATCGCGAGCCCGCGCCTGTCGGAGATCGTCGACGGCCTGGCCGACCAGGATGATGAGAGCCTGGTCGAGCCGGGGCTGATGGTCGTCACCCTGACGCGCGACGGCTATGTGAAGCGCACGCCGCTCGAGACCTTCCGCGCGCAGAACCGTGGCGGGCGCGGGCGCAGCAGCGCCAATATGCGGCAGGACGACGTCGTCATCCGCAGCTTCAACGCGCACACCCATCAATGGGTGCTGTTCTTCACCAGCCGCGGCATGGCCTTCCGCGAGAAGGTCTGGAAGCTGCCGGAGGCGGGGCCGACCGCGCGCGGCCGCTCGCTCCGCCAGCTGCTGCAGCTGCGCGAGGATGAATACGTCACCGCCGTGCTGCCGCTGCCGCAGGATGAGGTGCTGTGGGAGAATCTCCACCTCGTCTTCGCGACCGCCGAGGGCAATGTCCGCCGCAACCGGCTGTCGGACTTCAAGAATGTCCGTGCCTCCGGCCTCATCGCCATGAAGCTGGATGAGGGGGACAGCCTGATCGGCGTCTCCACCTGCCGCGAGGGCGACAATGTGATGCTGGCCACGCGCAGCGGCCGCGCCATCCGCTTCGTCGCCGACCTGGACACGCTGCGCGTCTTCGCCGGGCGCGATTCCACCGGCGTGCGCGGCATCAGGCTGGCGACTGGCGACCAGGTGATCGCGCTCTCGGTGCTGCGCCATGTCGAGGCCAGCGTCGAGGAGCGGGCCGCCTATCTGAAGCAGGCCGCGCAGAAGCGCCGCAATGGCGAGGAGGCGGCCGAGGCCGCCGCCGAATCTGAGGCCGCGCTGGCCGAGGAGAATGCCGAGGCGGCGGGGGCCGAGATCGCCCTTTCGCCCGAGCGTTTCGCCGAGCTGGAGGAGCAGGAGGAAATCCTGCTCACCGTCACCGATGGTGGCTTCGGCAAGCGCAGCTCGGCCTATGAATACCGCGTCACCGGCCGTGGCGGGCAGGGCATCACCAACATCACCCTGTCCTCGCGCACCGGCCGCTCGGTGGTCGCCACCTTCCCGGTGCGGATGGGCGACGACGTCATGCTGGTCACCGACAATGGCCGCCTGATCCGCCTGCCGGCCGACCAGGTCCGCGTCACCGGCCGCCAGGCCATGGGCGTGATGATGCTGCGGCTGAATGAGGCGGAGAAGGTCACCTCCTGCTTCACCGTGGTGGAGCAGCAGGGCGGCGAGGATGGGGCGGCCGAGGATGGCGCGGCCGCCGAGGACCAGCCGGATCTGGAGCCCGGCGCCGATGGCTGAGCCGGGGCAGGCTGCTCCCGGGGCGGGGAGGGCGCCGCGCAGCGGCGTCTATCCCGGCACTTTCGACCCCGTCACCAACGGGCATATCGACATCATCAACCGTGCCGCCCGTATTCTGGACCGGCTGGTGATCGGGGTGGCGATGAATGCCGGGAAGGGGCCGCTCTTCCCGCTCGATGAGCGGGTGGAACTGGTGAAGGCCGAGACCGACGCGATCGCGCGCCGGACCGGCACGATCATCGAGGTGGTGCCCTTCGACAGCCTGCTGGTCGGCTTCGCGCGCGAGGTCGGCGCCCAGGTCATCGTGCGCGGCCTGCGCGCGGTGACCGATTTCGATTATGAGTTCCAGATGGCCGGGCTGAACCGCCGCCTCGATCCGGAGATCGAGCTGCTGTTCCTGATGGCCAGCGAAGGAAACCACTTCATCTCTTCACGTTTCGTGAAGGAGATCGCGCGGCTGGGCGGTGACATCACCAGCTTTGTCCCGCGTCTGACACGCGACCGCACCCTGGAGAGGGTGCGGATGCCAAACCCTGGGGAGTAACCACACGGATGTTCCGCCGGACCCTGCTCGCCAGCACCATCGCCGCTACGGGGATCATGATGACCGAAGCCACCACCAACGAAGCCGCGGCGCAGGATGACCGCGAGAACACGCTCTACTTCGACCTGAAGGACGGGCGCGTCGTCATCAAGCTGCGCCCGGACCTGGCGCCGCAGCATGTCGAGCGGATCAAGACCCTGGTGCGCCAGGGCTTCTATGACGGCACGCCGTTCCACCGCGTGATCGAGGGCTTCATGGCCCAGGGCGGCGACCCGACCGGCACCGGCACGGGCGGCAGCCAGCTGCCCGACCTTCCGGCCGAGTTCAGCGCCCCCTCCAAGGCGCGCTTCCTGCGCGGCGTCTGCGGCATGGCCCGCACCGCCAACCCGAACAGCGCCAACAGCCAGTTCTTCATCATGTTCGCCCCGGCGCCGAGCCTGGACGGCCAGTACACCATCTGGGGCCAGGTGATGTCGGGCATGGAGTTCGTGGACAAGATCAAGCGCGGCGCCGGTGCCAATGGCATGGTGCGCGAGCCGGATCGCCTGGTGAAGGCGCAGATCGCCGCCGACGCCGGCTGAGGCCGACCGGGCCCGGGCGTGGCGACACGCCCGGGCCTTTCCATCGGCGCGGCCGCGTCAGGCCCCGCCTTGCGGCCTTGACTTTGGCCGTCCGAGCGGCTTTTTCCCAGCCGCCCCGTGTGCCCGTAGCTCAGTCGGTAGAGCACGAGACTTTTAATCTTGGGGTCCAGGGTTCGAGTCCCTGCGGGCACACCATTTCCCTCGGCAACACCGCTTCCTGCCCGGCCAGGCCCCTGAGGGGGCCGAGCAAGGCTGCCGCCGCATGGGTGCCGGGCGCCGGACGCTCGGCATGTCGGTTTCGCGCCGGCCCGGCCCTGGCTAGAAGGCGGCCATGGACAACAGCATGGCCGCCAAGCCCTACAGCAGGCTGAAGGGCGATCCCTACCGCGCCTATGAGGAACTGCCCTTCGAGGTGCGCCGGGCCCTGCAGGAGGCCCTGGTGGATTGGTGCCCGCTGCGCGCCCGGGAATGGCACCTGCATCTGCTGCGCCAGCAGCGGCTGCGCCCGGCGCAGGCGGCGGCCTTCATGGTGCAGGCGATCCGCGGGCATGACCAGGCGGAGGTCGCCGCCTTCGCCAGGAGCTGGCCCGCCGGTGCGCAGGCCTATCCGCATCTGGCAGCCGGCGCGACGCTGCAGCGCTATGCCGGGGCGGCAGGCATGCCGGAGAGCAAGCCGCTCCGCCTGGCGCCGCCGGAGAGGAAAGCCGGGAAAAAGCCCCGGCCGGTGCCGAAGCGGCGGAAGGGCCGTCGCCGCTAGTCGCGCAGTCGCTGCGGGCGCCCCGCACGTCGGTGCCGCTAGACCACCATCGACAGGGTGAAGCGCGACAGCGAGCGGATATGCAGCTGCACGGCGCGTCGCGCCGCCTTGGCGTCGCCGGCGATCAGCGCGTCGAGGATGGCGATATGCTCGCTGGAATCCGGCCCGACCCGGTCCGACAGGCGGGCGATCTCGAACAGCCGCGTGGTGGTGCGCAGCCCCTCGATCAGCCTGGCCATCACCTCATTGCCGCAATGCTCGGCATAGATCCGGTGCACCGTGTCGTCCGACACCCAATGCGCATCCGTATGGGTGCTGGCGGCGTGCAGCTCCACCGCCTCGATCCGCGCCGCATGCAGCCGGCCGAGCGGGATGTGCCCGGCCGCCAGCGCTGCCGCCTCGGGCTCCAGGATCTCGCGCACCTTCAGGCTGTGCAGATATTCGGCAAGATCGACATGCCGCACCACGAAGGAGCGGTTGGCCGCCTTCACCACCAGCCCCTCGCCCTCCAGCCGCTGCAGCGCCTCGCGCAGCGGCGTGCGGGAGATGCCGAGCGTCTCGGCCAGGCGCTGCTCCACCACCGTCTCGCCGCCCTTCAGCCGGCGGTCGCGGATCATCTCCGACACGGCGCGATAGGCGAGGCCGGACAGGTTGAGGGAGGCGGGCCGGCTCTCGCGGGCCTCCGCGGGGTCGGTCGGGACATCCGGCATGGTGCCGGGGCTTGTAGCGGCGCGCGGGCGCGAAGGCGAGGCGCCGCCGCGCGCCGCGGGGCGGGGCGCCGCCCCCGGCGGGGGCGGCTTCGCGGCGCGGCTCACGCCAGGGCGGCGTCGAACCCGTCCGGCACGACACCGCGCGGCCGGGCCAACGCATAGGGGCCGCGCGGCAGGAAGCGGCCGGAGCCGGGCTGGGCCAGCACCTCGCCCTCGCGAACAGCGACCTCGCCGCGGCGGATGGTGACGCTGGGCCAGCCCTTCACCGCCAGGCCCTCCCAGGGCGTGTAGTCGATGGCGTGGTGCAGCCCGGCATTGCGGATGACCCGCTCGGCATCCGGGTCCCACAGCACCAGATCGGCATCCGCGCCGGGGGCCAGGCTGCCCTTGCGCCCGGCCAGGCCGAACAGCGCCGCCGCATTGGCCGAGGAGAGGCGGACAAAAGTGGGCAGGTCGATGCGCCCCTTGGAGACACCTTCGGAGAACAGCACCGGCAGCCGCGTCTCGATGCCCGGCACGCCATTGGGGATGGCGTTGAAGGCCGGGGTGCCGTCCGCGCGCTGCACCGCCGCGCCCGTGCCATAGGCGCTGCCGCCGGCGACGCGCTTCTGCGTGGCGAAGGAGAAGCCGCAATGGTCGGAGGTGACGACATCCAGCGTGCCGTCCTGGATGCGGCGCCAGATGCGCGCATTCTCGCCCTTCTCGCGCAGCGCCGGGGAGCAGACCGCCTTGGCGCCGGCGAAATCCGCGCCGGTCAGGTCGTCATGGTCGAGGGTGAAGTATTGCGGGCAGGTCTCGCCCCAGATCTTCAGCCCGCGCGCCTTGGCGCGTGCGATCTCGGCCGCCGCCTCCTCGCAGGAGACATGGAAGACCTGGATCGGCTGGTCGACCAGTTCGGCCAGGGCGATGGCGCGGTGCGTCGCCTCGCGCTCCACCACCGGCGGGCGGGACCAGGCATGCTGCAGCGGGTCGGTCAGCCCGGCCTTCAGCAGCGCCTGGATGCGCCAGCCGATGGCGTCGAAATTCTCGCAATGCACGGTGACGAAGGCGCCGAGCTTCTTCGCGGTGGCCAGCACCTCGAGGAATTGCGCATCGGTCAGGCGCAGCGGGTCATAGGTGAGGAAGACCTTCAGGCTGCGGATGCCGCGCGCGACCAGGGCCGGCACCTCGCGCTCCAGCACCTCGGGCGTCGGGTCGGTGATGATCTGGTGGAAGGAATAGTCGGCGCGCGATTGCGCGGCGCGGGCCTCGTAGCCGGGGGCGGAGGCGGCGAGGCTATGGCCCTTCCATTGCGGCAGGAAGCAGATGAAGGAGGTGGTGCCGCCCGCCAGCGCCGCCGCCGAGCCACTGGCGAAGCTTTCCTCATGCACCGAGCCGTCCTGGCCCATCTCCTCCAGATGGCAGTGGGAATCGAGGCCGCCCGGCGTGACGATCAGGCCCTTGGCGGAGACCTCCTCCCGCCCGCGCGGCAGGTTCAGCCCGAGCGCCGCGATGCGCCCGTCGCGGATGCCGATATCGGCCTCGAACACTTCCGCCGCCGTCGCCAGCGTGCCGCCGCGCACCACAAGATCGAATTCGTTCATCTTCAGTCTCCCCTAGCGCCGATCCGCGGCTTCGCTCGCATGGCCGCGGCCGAAGCGCCGCTCCAGCGCCCGCTGCGCCAGATCCCAGGCCGTGGTCATCAGCAGGTAGTAGAGCGCCGCCACGGCGAACAGCTCCAGCACCAGAAAGCGCTCCTGGATCAGGATCTGCGTGCGCCGCAGCAGCTCGTCCATCGAGATGACACTGGCCACCGAGGTGGTCTTGAGCAAGCCATTCACACTGTTGCCGAGCGGCGGGATGATGATGCGCAGCGCCTGCGGCCAGACCACCAGGCGGAAGGCCTGCACGCCGCGCAGGCCGAGCGCCAGCGCCGCCTCCCGCTGGCCCTTGGGCACCGCCTGGATGCCGGCGCGCACCGTCTCGGACAGATAGGCGGCCTCGTTCAGCGACAGGCCGAGCAGCGCCGCCGCCGGCACCGAGAGCCGCAGCCCGAACAGCGGCAGCGCGGTGTAGATGACCAGCAGCTGCACCAGCAGCGGCGTGCCACGGAACAGCCAGCAATAGGTCGCGGCCCCGCCCGCGAGCCAGCGATTGCCGGAAAGGCGCAGCAGCGCCAGCGCGATGCCGAGGGCCAGGCCGCAGACCAGCGCCCCGGCCGTCAGCCCGATGGAGAGCAGCGCGCCCTCCAGCAGATAGGGGTTCGTCAGATAGTCGAAGAACCCGTCCCAGGACCAGATCCGCATCGCCCGCGCTTACGGGGCGGGGCCGACCACGGCGAAGGGCTCATCCCAGCCGCGCACGCCATACTGCTCCAGCAGCTTCGTGTAGAAGCCGTCGGCGCGCATCTCCTCCATCGCCTTGGCGACCTCGGTGGCCAGCACGCGGGAGCGGAAGCCGAAGGCGATCGGCGTCGCGAACAGCCCGCTGACGGCGCGGGTGAAGTCGCCGCGCGTCTCGTATTCCTTGGCGGTGCTGTCGATCGAGATGCCGGCATCGATCTGCCCGACGCGCAGCGCCTGGAAGGAGACGGCGAAATTGTCGAAGGCGCGCACGGTCGGCGCCCGGCCGCCGGCATTCTGCACCTGCTTCACGATGTCCAGCGCGCGGTTGTATTCGAAGCCGCCCTGCTCGACACCGATCGACAGCCCGGCCAGGTCCTGCACGCCGGCGATGCGGCGCGGATTGCCGCGCGGCACCGAGATCGAGATCGCCTGCTGCTCATAGCGCACCAGCTGCATCAGCTTGGCGCGCTCCTCGGTGAAGAACATGCCGGTGTTGATCATGTCCCAGCGCCGCGCGGCCAGGCCCGGGATCATGGCGGCGAATTCCACCCGCACATGCTCGGCCTTCAGGCAGAGGCGGCGGGCGATCTCCGCGCCCAGCTCCACCCGCATGCCGCGCAGCGCGCCGGTGGAATCGACGAACTGCATCGGCGGCAGGGTGGGGTTGGTGGAGAGGGTGAGGGTGCCCGGCGTCACCAGCTCGGCATCCGGCACGCGCGGTGTGCAGTTCTGCGCCGCGGCGGGCAGGGCGAGGGCAAGCAGCAGGGCGCCGGTCAGGGCGGGAAGGATGCGCATGGGTCCTTGGGCCTCCGGGGGCGGATGCGGATGGTGGGATCAGGCGGCGAGCAGGCCGAGCCCGGCCAGCACATCGCGCAGCGCGGGGATGTCGGCTTCGGGCAGGGGCAGGCGCGGCGGGCGGGGCGTGCCCATCTCCAGCCCGGCGAGCCGCAGCGCCGCCTTGGTGCCGGAGACGTAGCGGGGCCCGCCGACGAAGGGCAGCAGCGGCGCCAGCCGGCGGTAGAGCGGCAGCGCCGTCTCCCGGTCCCCGGCCATGGCGGCGTCGAACATGGCGGAGGAGAGCTTCGGCGCCACGTTGGAGCAGACGGCGACCCAGCCCACCGCGCCGAGGAAGGCGCTCTCATAGCCCAGCACGCCGGCGAAGACCGTCATCCGCTCGCCGCAAAGGGCGATGATGTCGCGCACCCGGGTCGGGTCGAGCGTCGATTCCTTGATGTAGCGGCAATTGTCGATCTGCGAGAGCCGCGCCACGGTCGCGGGCAGCAGGTCCACATTGGCGGTCGCCGGATTGTTGTAGACCATGACGGGAATGCCGATGGCCTCGCCGATGGCGCGGTAATGCGCGAACAGCTCATCCTCGGTCGGCACCGAGTAGAAGGGCGGGATCACCATCACGCCCTGGGCGCCCATCGCCTCCGCCTCGCGCGAGAGCGCCACGGCCTCGCGCGTGTCCTCGGCGCCGGTGCCGACCAGCACCGGCACCCGGCCCGCCGCGGCGCGCAGCACCGTCTCGACGATGGCGCCGCGCTCCTCGCGCGAGACTGAAAGAAATTCGCCGGTGGAGCCGAGCGGGATCAGCCCCCGCACACCATTGTCGATCTGGTACTCGACCAGCCGCGCCAGCGCCGGAAGGTCGACCGCCATGCCATCGGCGGTGAAGGGGGTGACGAGGACGGTGTAGGTGCCGCGAAAGGGTTCAGCAGGCATCGAGTCACGGCTCCGGGGCGTTTTCGTCATACGGACTGTATACGATCTGCGCGCGATGGCCATATCCTGGCCGCGGCTTTTTCCGGATGTCGAACCCCCGCACGATGCGCCTGCACAGCCCTGGCCTCACCCCGCTCGGCCCCGAATTCACCTTCACCTTCGATGGCCGGACCATCCCCGCCCTGCCGGGCGAGACGGTGGCCGCCGCCCTGGCGGCGCAGGGCCTCCTGACCCTGCGCCACACCGCGGAGGGCGCGCCGCGCGGGGTGTTCTGCGGCATGGGGGCGTGCTGGGACTGCCTGGTGACGGTGGATGGCCGCGCCGGCGAGCGCGCCTGCCAGCTGAAGGCCGCGCCGGGGCTCGACATCCGCTCCGCCCCGCCCGACCGGCCGGCGCCGCTGGCCGAGGCCACGCCGGAGGAGGAAGAGCGCGCGCCCGACCTGCTGGTGGTGGGCGCCGGCCCGGCCGGCCTTTCCGCCGCCATCGAGGCGGCGCGGGCCGGGGCGCAGGTGCTGGTGCTGGATGAGCGCGACGCGCCGGGCGGGCAGTATCTGAAGCCGCTGGCCGCGCATCGCGCCGCCCGGCCCGACGCCCAGCACCGCCGCGGCGACGCGCTGCGCGCCGAGGCGGCGGCCGCCGGCGTGGTGGTGGAGCAGGGCGCCCTGGTCTGGGGCGCCTTCGCGCGGGATGAGGTCGCGGCGCTGCTGGGTGGGCGCTCCGTGCTGTTGCGCCCGCGCCAGCTGCTGCTGGCCCCCGGCGCGCATGAGCGCCCCGTGGCGCTGCCGGGCTGGACCCTGCCCGGGGTGATGACCACCGGCGCGCTGCAGACCCTGGCGCGGGCCGGGCGGGTCTCGCCGGCCGGAACCGTGCTGGTCGCCGGCAATGGCCCGCTGAACCTGCAGCTGGCCTGCGAGCTGGTGGCGGGCGGGGTGAAGGTCGCGGCGGTGCTGGAAGCGGCGCCACGCCCGGGCCCCGGCGCCTGGCGCACCGTGCTGCGCATGGGCCTGGCGGCGCCGGACCTGGCCTGGGATGGCACGCGCTATCTGCTGGCGCTGCGCCGCGCCGGGGTGCCCGTCCTCTGGGGCAGCCGCGTGCTGGAATGCGAGGGGGAGGGCACGCTGCAGCGGGTCCGCGCTGCCACGCCGCAGGGCGAGCGGGTCTTCGCCGCCGGGGCGCTGGCGCTGCATCATGGCTTCGTGCCGGAGACCGGGCTGGCCCGGGCCCTGGGCGCGCGGCACCGCATCGGCCCGGCCGGGGTGCTGGAAACGGCAACCGATGCCGAGGGCCGGACCGATATCCCGGGCGTCTTCGCCATCGGTGATGGCGCGGCGGCGGGCGGCGCGCGGGTGGCGCTGGCGCTGGGCCGCATCGCCGGGCGGGCGGCGGCGCGGGCGCTGGGCCTGGTCGCGCCGCCACGGCCCGAGGACGCGGCGGCGCTGCAACGCGCCCGCGCCTTCCAGGCCGCGCTCTGGACCCTGTTCGCCGCGCCACCCCCGGCAGCCCCGGCCGATGACGTGCTGGCCTGCCGCTGCGAAAGCGTCGCGGCGGGCAGCCTGCGCGCCGCCGGGGGCAGCGCCATGGCCGCGCGCCGCGCCACCCGCGCCGGCATGGGGCTGTGCGGCGGGCGGCTCTGCGCCTCCACCCTGCGCGACATCCTGGGCCCCGCCACGGGCGAGGCCGGCTTCGCCGCCCCCCGCGCGCCGCTGCGCCCGGTGCCGGCGGCCGCCATCTGGCGCCCGCGCCCCGATGCGGCGCGGGAGGCCCTCTATGCCGACCCGCCGGCGCCGCGCGCCTGGCTGACCGCCACGCCGGCCCCGGTGCCGCGGGACTGCGCCACGCTGGTCATCGGCGGCGGGGTGGTCGGGCTGTCCACCGCGCTGTTCCTGGCGCGCGAAGGCGAGGATGTGCTGCTGGCCGACCGCAACGAGCCCGGCCTCGGCGCCTCCACCGCCAATGCCGGCAGCCTGCATGTGCAGCTGCTGGCCTATGCCTTCGACGACACCGGCGCGCCCGGCCCGCTGGCCGAGGCCCTGGCGCTGGGGCCGCCGGCGGTCGCGCTGTGGAAGGAACTGGCGGCCGAGACCGGCGAGTCGCTGTCGATCCGCACCGAGGGCGGGCTGATCCTGGCCGATACGCCGGAGCTGCTCGACTGGCTGCGCCGCAAGACGGCGTTCGAGCGCGCGCGCGGCATCGCCGCCGAGGTGATCGGCCCGGCCGAACTGCGCGATCTGGCGCCGACGCTGCGGCCGGGGCTGCTCGGCGCCTCCTGGTGCCCGCAGGAGGGGCAGATGGATCCGCTGCGCGGCACCGCGGCGCTGCTGCGCCTGGCGCGGCGGGCCGGTGTGCGCCTCGCCCCCGGCCTGGCGGTGACCGGGCTGGCGCGGGAGGGCGCGGGCTACCGCGTGCAGCTGCCGGGCGGCAGCTTCCGCGCCGGGCGGGTGGTGAACGCCGCCGGGCCGCATGCCATGCAGGTGGCGGCGCTGCTGGGGGAGGCGCTGCCGATGCGCCTGGTGGTGCAGCAGGTCATCGCCACCAGCGCCGCCGCCCCGACCCTCAGGCCCCTGGTGCAATGGGCGCGGCGGCATCTCTCCCTGAAGCAGAGCGATACCGGGCAGTTCCTGGTGGGCGGCGGCTGGCCGGGGCGGCTGGATGCGGATGGCGCGGCGCGGCTGCTGCGGCCGGCGATCGAGGGCAATCTCTGGGTCGCGGGGCAGGCGCTGCCGATGCTGGCGGGGGTGCGGGTGCTGCGGGCCTGGGCCTCGCCCAACATCCATCTCGATCGCGGCCCGGTGCTGGGGGAGAGCCCGCGCCATCCCGGCCTGTTCCACGCCATCACCTCGAATGGCTGGACGCTGGGGCCGCTGGTCGGGCGCATGCTGGCCGAGGCCTTGCTGGGACGGGGCCGGCCACCCGCGGCTTTCGCCCCGGGCGGCTGAGGCGGCGGAACCGGCCGGCGTTGCGTTCGGTTGCTGGCACGCCAGGGCCAGGGGCGCTAAGCACGCCGGCGATGTCCCCGCCGATTCTGACCGTCGTCATCCCCTGCTACAACGAGGCCCCGAATGTCGCGCCCATGGTGGCGCGGCTGGAGCAGGCGCTTGCCGGCATCGCCTGGGAAGCCATTTTCGTCGACGACAACAGCCCGGATGGCACCACCGGCGTCGCCAGGGAGATCGCGGCGCGGGACGGGCGCATCCGCTGCATCCGCCGGGTCGGGCGGCGCGGCCTGTCCTCCGCCTGTGTCGAGGGCATGCTGGCCTCCTCCGCCCCCTATGTGGCGGTGATCGATGGCGATCTGCAGCATGACGAGACGCTGCTGCCGCGCATGCTGGCGGCGCTGCAGGGCGGCGAGGCGGATGTCGCCATCGGCAGCCGGCATGTCGAGGGCGGCGCCTCCACCGAGGGGTTTTCGGCGGTGCGGCAGCGGATCAGCGATGGCGGCATCGCGCTGGCCCAGCTTTTCCTGCCGGTGCGGGTGGCCGACCCGATGAGCGGCTTCTTCATGCTGCCGCGCGAGCTGGTGGAGCAGGTGGCGCCGCGGCTGACCGGGCGCGGCTTCAAGATCCTGCTCGACATCCTGCTCTCCGCCCGCCGCAAGCTGCGGGTGGTCGAGCTGCCCTACAGCTTCCGCGCCCGGCAGGCGGGGGAATCCAAGCTCGACACCACGGTGCTGCTGGAATTCCTGGCGCTGCTGCTGGACAAGGCGACGGGCGGGCTGCTGCCGCTGCGCTTCCTGTCCTTCGCCGCCATCGGCGGGCTCGGCATCCTGGTGCATATGGCGGTGCTGGCGCTGGCGCTTGGCCCGCTCTCCTTCCATGCGGCGCAATGGCTGGCCAGCTTCGTCGCCATGACGATGAATTTCTGGCTGAACAACCGCGTCACCTACAGCGATGTCCGGCTGCGCGGCCCGCGGCTGTGGCGCGGGCTGGTGCTGTTCTACCTGGTCTGCGGCGTGGGCGTGGCGGCCAATGTCGGCATTGCCGGGCTGCTGCTGCGGGATGAGCTGGTGGATTGGGGCCTGGCCGGCGCCGCCGGCGCGGCGCTGACGGTGGTGTGGAACTACGCCGTCTCGGCCACGCTGGTCTGGCGCGCCCGCTGATGTCCTGGCGCAACCCCTGGCTGCAGGCGCTGCTGGGGCTGACGGCGCTGCGGCTGCTGGCGGCGCTCTGGCTGCCGCCGGCGCCGGACGAGGCCTATTACTGGGTCTGGGGCCGGGCGCTGGCGCCCAGCTATTACGATCACCCACCCATGGTCGCGGCCTGGACGGCGCTGGGCAGCCTGATCGCCGGCGACAATGCCTTCGGGCTGCGGCTGCTGGGCCCGATCGGCGTCGCCATCGCCTCGATCCTGCTGGCGCAGGCGGGGGAGGCGCTGTGGCCCGGCCGGCGGGTGGGCGTCTGGGCCGCGGCGCTGCTGAACGGCACGCTGCTGCTCGGCGCCGGCTCGGTGCTGATGACGCCGGACACGCCGCTGCTGGTGTTCTGGTGCGCCGCCATCTGGGCCCTGGCGCGGCTGCAGGCCAGCCAGGATGGGCGCTGGTGGCTGGGCTTCGGCCTGCTCTCGGGCGGCGCGCTGCTGTCGAAATACACCGCCGTGCTGCTGGGCGCCGCCGTGGTGCTCTGGCTGCTGGCCGAGCCCCGGGCGCGCCACTGGCTGCGCAGCGCCTGGCTGTGGCTGGGCGGCGCGCTGGCGGTGCTGGTGTTCAGCCCCGTCATCTGGTGGAACGCCACGCATCACTGGGCCAGCTTCGCCAAGCAGGGCGGACGGGCGGGGGCGACCGCCACCGGCTCCCCCTGGCGCTATCTCGGCGAATTGCTGGGCGGGCAGATCGGCCTCGTCACCCCGATCATCTTCGTGCTCTGCGTCGCGGGCACGGTGCTGGCCTGCCGGCGCTGGTGGCGCGGCGATGCCGCCGCCGGGCTGCTGGCAGCGCTGACCGTGCCGGCGGCGCTGCTGTTCCTCTGGCAGGCGACCGGCAGCCGGGTGCAGGGCAATTGGCCGGCCATCCTCTATCCCAGCGCCTGCCTGGCCGCCGCCGCCTATCTGGGGCCGGGCTGGGATCGCTGGCGGCGCTGGGGCGTGGCGCTGGGCATCGGGCTGACGCTGCTGGTGCTGGTGCAGGCGGCGCTGGCGCCGCTGCCGCTGCCCCGCCGCAGCGACCCGACCCTGGCCAGGCTGGGCGGCTGGGCCGAATTCGCCGGCGAGGTCGAGGCGGCGCGCCGCCAGGCCGGGGCAAGCTTTGTCGCCGCCGAGGAATATGGGCTGGCCAGCGAGCTGGCGCTGCATCTGCCGCCGGGCGTTGCGGTGGTGGCGCTGGGCGACCGGTGGGACCTGTTCGACCTGCCCCCCCCGGCGGAGGGGCTGCGCGGGCTGCTGGTGCGCAGCGAGCGCCGCTCCGGCCCGCCGCTCTGGCCGGGCGCGGTGGAGCAGGGCGGCATCATCCGCAGCCGCAAGGGGATCGAGGCCGAGCGCTACCGGCTGCATGGGGTGGTGGTGACGGCGGAGACGCCGCCTTTGGCGCTGCTGCCGCCGCGGCGCTGAAGGTATCTTGAAGCCCTGGCGGTGGGCGCCCGCCACCCCACATGCTGGGGCGTTGGCCTGGGCAGGAGGGTGAGACAATGCCGATCCGCATTCCGCGTGGCTGGGAATTGCCGGAGAGCGCCGCGACGCCGGAGCATCTGGTGCTGGGCCGCCGCAAGGCCCTTGGCCTCGGCGCCGGGCTGATCGCCGGCGGGCTGGCCATGCCGTCCCTGGCACAGGAGGCCGGGATGGCGGCGATGCGCAACACGCGCTACGCGGCCGATCGCGCCCTGACCTCGGAGCGCGACGCCACCAGCTACAACAACTATTACGAGTTCGGCAGCGGCAAGAGCGTCGGCGGCCCGGCGCAGCGGCTGCGGCAGAGCCCCTGGACGATCCGGCTGGAGGGCATGGTCGAGAAGCCGCAGGAGATCGGGCTCGAGGATCTGCTGAAGCGGGTCAGCCTGGAGGAGCGGGTGCTGCGGCATCGCTGTGTCGAGGCCTGGGCGATGACGGTGCCCTGGACCGGCTTCGCCATGTCGGAGCTGCTGAAGATCGCCGCGCCGCTGTCGAGCGCCAAATATGTGGTGTTCGAGACGGTGCGCGATCCCTCGGTGATGCCGGGGCTGCGGCAGAGCTGGTATCCCTGGCCCTATACCGAGGGCTGCACCATCGAGGAGGCCGGCAATGAGCTGTGCTTCCTGGCGGTCGGGCTCTATGGCAAGCCGGTGCCGGCGCAGAATGGCGGGCCGATCCGCGTGCTGTTCCCCTGGAAATACGGCTTCAAGAGCGGCAAGTCGCTGGCCGCCATCCGTTTCACCGACACGCGGCCGGTGAGCTTCTGGGAGAAGCTGCAGCCCAGCGAATATGGCTTCTGGGCCAATGTGAACCCGGAGGTGCCGCATCCGCGCTGGAGCCAGGCGAGCGAGCGGCTGCTCGGCAGCAATGAGCGGGTGCCGACCAAGCTGTTCAACGGCTATGGCGCCTTCGTCGCCGACCTCTACCAGGGCCTGCAATCGGAACGGCTGTACCTGTAGCCGGCCGCCAACGGCGGCCGGCCCTGGCAGAAAAAAGAAGGAGGTCTGGGGGAATTCATTCCCCCAGATTCTTTTTCAGTCCGGCAATTCGGCGATGCGCCTGCGCCCTTCGTCGATTGCCCTGAGTGCCTCTGGCCACAGCCCCAGCGTCGCGACCTCATCCGGCGAGAAGAAGCGGGCCTCGCTGACATCGTCCCCCGCCACCGGCTCGCCGGAGAGCCAGCGCCCGGCGAAGTCGATGATGGTGTAGTGGAAGCGGGCGCGGCCTTCCTCGTCATGGCTCAGCGCGTCTACCACGACGGCGAGGGTCAGCGGCCCGACCTCGATGCCCGCTTCCTCGCGCAGCTCGCGGCGGGCGGCGGCCTCCGCGGTCTCGCCCAGCATCTGGGCGCCGCCGGGGATGGACCATTCGCCCTGGCGCGGCGGCCTGGCGCGCCGCACCAGCAGGACATCGTTGCCGCGGAAGGCCACCACGCCGATGCCGACCCAGGGCCGGTCGGGATATTCGCGGCTACCGCTCACGGCGCCGCGGGGCGGGGCGCGGCCTGCTCGGCCTGGCGGAGGTCGTCCAGCCGCGGCAGCAGGCTGCGCTCCTTGTGGGCCGGCACCTGATAGGCCCAGCCGCGCCAGCGGGCGTTGAGCTGCTCGGCCTCCGGGCTGCCCTCGGCCTTCAGCAGCAGCCACAGCGCCTCCTCCTTGCGGCGCAGCACGGCGTCGATCGCCAGGCTGTCGGTGAAGGTGAAGCGGGCGCTGCCCAGCGCCTCGCCGGGCATGTCGGCCTCGCGCTGCACATCGGTCAGCGTCAGGAACTCGAAGGCGCCGGCGATGGAATCCAGGCTGCTCTGCTCCAGCGGCGGCGTCTCGGCCGGGGCGGTGACGGAGAGGCGGCCATCCGGCCCCTCGCCACGGCGCAGTTCCAGCACCGGCGCGCCCTCGCGGCGGATGGTGGCGGCCAGCATCCGCTCGCGCGGGATGTTGGCCATGTCGCGGTCGATCCAGAGCTGGGCGTCGGCATCCAGCGGCAGGCGGCCCTCGGCCAGCCAGGACTGGGTCTCGCCGGGGCGGCGGACATAGACGCTCTCGGGCACATTGCCCTGCACGCGGACGCGGCGGCGGCCCACCACCAGCTCGGCGATGGGCTGGTTGCTGCCATCCAGCACCCGCAGCAGCGCGGCGGTGGAGCCCTCCTGCTCCGGGTCCTGCAGGCCCAGCCGCTCCAGCAGTTCGGGGTTGCTGGTGCGCGGCTCGACCAGGCGCAGCTCGGTCAGGCCGACCAGCAGCTCGCGCACCTTCTCGGGGCGGACGGGGTAGTCGGCGGCCTCGGGCAGCACCCAGACATCACCCTGGCGGCGGGCGATGGCCAGCGACTTGCCCTGCTGCTTCACCTCGATGCGCATGGCACCGGCGAGGCGGGCGGCCAGGTTCTGGAACATCAGCGGTGCGCCGCCAATGTCGCGCGGCTTCGGGCCGCCGGGGCCGAGGGCGACCACGGCGCCGGCGGAGGCGAGGGCGGCGGCGCCCAGGATGAGCAGGGATCGGCGTTCCATCTCGGCCTCTCCTCAGGCGCGGGCCGCAGCGCGGCGGCGGTTGCGCAGCACCGCCAGCACCAGGGCGAACAGGGTGAGCAGCGCCGGGACGAGCGCGATGTTGACGATGCGCAGGGTGCGCTCCAGCCCTTCGATATCCCGCCGCAGCTCCAGCTGCACGGTGCGCAGCTGGCCGCGCGTGGCGGTGATCTCGGCCCGGGCGCGGTCGATCTCGGCGCGCTGCTCAGGCGTGATGACGGTCTGGTTCTGGTTGCGCTCGCCGGGCTGGGCGGTGCCGGCCGCTGTCCCCTGGCGCAGCTGGCGCAGCCGCCGCTCGGTGGCTTCCAGCCGCTGGGTCAGGCTCTGCTCGGTCTGGCGGTACTGCGCCTCGGCGCTGCGGCGCATCTCCTCCACCACGCCGAAGGGGCGCAGCGATTCACCGCGCGAGCGCAGGCCGATCAGCGCATCGCCACCGGCCAGGGTGTCGGTGAGGTTGGCGATCAGCGCGCCATTGTCGCTGAAGGGGGTGGCCACCTGCTGGCCGAAGAAATCCTGCACCTGGACCCAGAAGCGGTCCTCCAGCAGGTCGGTGTCATTGGCGATGACGAGGTTGGCCGGGCCGTCGCTCTGCGCGCGATGGGCGGGGAAGCCGGCCGGGCGCTCCGCACCCTCGGCGGGGGCGGGCGGGCCGCCGGGGAAGGCGCTCTGCAGGATGCCGCGGGCGCGGGCCATCAGCACATAGCGCTGGCCATCCGCCTGGAAGCCGGCCAGCAGCTGGGCCGGGTTGGGGTTGCGGCGGACCTTGTCGGCCTCCACCAGCATGGCGCGGTCGCTGCTGGTGATCAGCGGCGTGAATTCGATGCCGGCGCCCTCGCGGCGGCGCACCTGGCCGGCGGAGGCGAAGGTGACCTGCTGCAGATCGGCCGTCGCCACATCGCCACGGCTCAGCGAATCCTCGGTCGCGTTGAACCAGGCGAGGTAGTCGACCGCCTGCAGCCGGTCGCGCGGATTGGCGCGCACGCGCCAGGCGCCGCGCTGGTCCAGCACCACCTTGTCCGACGGCGTCTCGATGCCCCAGGCGTTCAGCAGGCGGTCGAGATTGGAGGCCGTCTCGGCCGGGGGCTGGCCATTCGGGCCGGGGCGGCTCGCCTGGCTTTCGCTGTGCGGGTCCGTCATGGCGAAGAGCTTGCCGCCGCGCATGACGAACTGGTCGATGGCGTAGAGCGTCGTCTCCGGCAGGTTCTGCGGCTGGGCGACGATCAGCACCTGCATGTCGGCCGGGATGACCGCCGTGTCCGGCCCGACCTCGCGCAGCGTGAAGAACTGGCGCAGCTGGTTGGCGATGACGAAGGGCTGCCCGGCGCCGGGCACCCGCATCATCATCGCCCTGGGGTCGCCATTGACCGGCAGGGCCGAGAGCAGACCGACCACCGGGCGGCGCGGGTTGGACAGCTCATAGACCAGGCGCGTCAGGTCGTATTCCAGGAAGCGCTCGCGGTCCGGCTGGAAGAAGGGCAGCACCCGCTCATCATCCAGCAGGTTGCTGCCGGCCAGGCCGAAATAGACCTGCTCGCCGGACTGGTCGACCGGCACGCCCTGGATGCCGGCGGCCATGGCCCTGTCCTCGGTCTCCGAGAAGGGCTCGGGGTCGAGATATTCCAGGCGGATCTTGCCATCCGACAGGGCGGCGTATTCCTGCAGCATCTCGCGCACCCGGTCGGCATAGGCGCCATAGACCGGGATGCTGCCGCCGAGCCGGCTGGAATAGAACAGCCGCAGGGTGATCGGGTCCTGCAGGCCGCCGAGCACCTGACGGGTGCCGTCCGACAGGGTGTAGAGATGCTGCTGCGTCAGATCGAGCCGTGCCCGGGGCAGCAGCCGGTCGGCCAGCAGATTGGCCGAGACGGCCAGCACCAGAGCGGCGCCGAGGCCGCCGATGGAATAGGCCAGGCGGCGCGAGGCCGGGCGGGGCGCCGGGCGCGGCGTGCCGGAGGCAGGCGAGGGGGCGTGGGTGGCGTCGCTCATGGCTCAATCCGCCTTGCGATGGTCGACGGCCACGGCATTGGCGAACAGCCAGAAGCCGATGAAGCTGGCGAAATAGACGAGGTCCCGCAGCGCCACCACGCCACGGGAGAAGCCGCCGAGCCGGTCGGTGACCGATACGCCGCGCGCGATATCGGCCAGCACCGGCATCCGCACGGAGAGGAATTCCGTCACCACCGGGCTGCCGGCGGCGGCGAAGAGGAAGCAGATGGCGACCGCGAGGACGAAGGCGATGACCTGGTTCTTGGTCAGGGCCGAGATGGCGGCCCCGACCGCAAGATAGGCGCCGGCCACCAGCAGGCAGCCGAGATAGCCGGTCAGGATGACGCCATTGTCCGGATTGCCGAGATAGTTGACCGTCAGCACCAGGGGGAAGGTCAGGGCCAGCGCGATGGCGCAGAAGGCCCAGGCGGCCAGGAACTTGCCCAGCACCGCCTGCCATTGGGTGATCGGCAGGGTCAGCAGCAGCTCGATGGTGCCGAGGCGCCGCTCCTCCGCCCAGAGCCGCATGGTCAGCGCCGGGACCAGGAACAGGAACAGCCAGGGGATGAAGCCGAAGAAGGGCTGCAGGTCGGCGGTGCCGCGGCCGAAGAAATTCCCGAGCGTGAAGGTCAGCGCCCCCGACATCACCAGGAAGATGACGATGAACACATAGGCGACGGGCGTCGCGAAATACCCGGCCAGCTCGCGCCGGGCGACGATCAGGGAGGCGCGCATCAGGCGGCGTCCTTCGGCAGGGTCAGCGCGCGGAACACCGCGTCGAGCGAGGGGCCACGCCGCGCCAGCTCCACCGGCGTGGCATCGGCCAGCAGCTTGCCGCGCGCGATGATGATGGCGCGGGTGCAGATGGCCGAGACCTCCTCCAGGATATGGGTGGAGATGATGATGGCCTTCTGCGGCGCCATCTGCGCGATCAGCCGCCGCACCTCATGCTTCTGGTTGGGGTCGAGGCCGTCGGTCGGCTCGTCGAGCACCAGCACCGGCGGGTCGTGCAGCAGCGACTGGGCCAGGCCCACGCGGCGCTTGAAGCCCTTGGAGAGGGTCTCGATCGGCTGCAGCCGCACCTCCTCCAGCATGGTCAGCTTCATCGCATGGGCGACGCGGTCCGCGACCTCCGAGCCGCGATAGCCGCGGATGCGGGCGGCGAAGCCGAGAAAGGCGGTGACCGTCATCTCGGGATAGGTCGGCGCGCCTTCCGGCAGGTAGCCGAGATGGCGCTTGGCCTGGACGGGGCGGTCCACCACATCCTCGCCGCAGATGCGGGCGGTGCCGGCGGAGGGCGTCACGAAGCCCGCCAGCATCTTCATGGTGGTGGATTTGCCGGCGCCGTTCGGGCCCAGGAAGCCCAGCACCTCGCCCCGGGCCACGGTGAAGGACACGTCGTCGACGGCGGTGAAGCCGCCGAAGCGCTTGGTGAGGCGGTCGATCTCGATCAGCGCGGACAACCGGACATTCCCTGACAGCAGCGGACGGCCACCGGGTTTAATCGGGGCAGGGGGCATTGCAACCCCTCGGCCTGTATCGAAGCGTCGCCCCGGGGGCGGCGAGGGAGGCTCCGGCGGCTCAGCCGGCCGCCAGCGGCGCCAGGGAGAGATCGTGGCCGAACAGCGCCAGCAGCAGCCGCGCGGCGCGCCCACGCGGCGTGGCGGCCAGCTCCGGGTCCTTCTCCAGCAGCAGGGCGGCATCCTGGTGTGCCATGCGGATCAGCCCGCCATGGCGCTGCGGGTCGGCCAGCCGCCGGCCGATCCGCCCGGCCTGCCGCACCCCCAGCGCATCGCCGCCGCCGCGATACTCCAGATCGGCATCCGCGATGACGAAGCCGTCCTGCGTCTCGCGCAGCACGGCCAGCCGCCGCTGCTCCGATTCGTTCAGCTCGGCCGAGGGCAGCAGCAGGCAGAAGCTCTGTGCCTTGCCGCGCCCGACCCGGCCGCGCAGCTGGTGCAGCGCCGCCAGGCCGAAGCGCTCCGCCTGCTCGATGATCATGATGGTGGCCTCGGGCACGTCGACGCCGACCTCGACCACGGTGGTGGCGACCAGCAGCTGGGCGCGGCCGGCGGCGAAATCCTGCAGCGCGGCCTCGCGCACCTCCAGCTTCTGCGCGCCATGGGCCAGGCGCACCTTGTCTCCGAAGAGGGCGGAGAGATCGGCGAAGGTGGTCTCGGCCGCGGCATTGTCGTGCTTCTCGCCCTCCTCGACGGCGCGCACCACCCAATAGGCGCGATGGCCCTCGGCGAAGGCGGCGCGCAGCCGCGCCACCAGCTCCTCCCGCCGCTCGCGGCTGACGATGCGGGTGACGATGGGCTGGCGGCCGGCGGGCAGGCCTTCCAGCCGGCTCACCGCCATCTCGCCCCACTGGGTCAGCAGCAGGGTGCGGGGGATGGGGGTGGCGGTCATCACCAGCACGTCGGTGGTGCCCTTCTCGGTCAGCGCCAGGCGCTGGGCGACGCCGAAGCGGTGCTGCTCATCCACCACCGCGAGGCCGAGGTCGCGGAAGGCCACACCCTCCTCGATCAGCGCATGGGTGCCCACCACCAGGGGGATCGAGCCATCGGCGAGGCCGGCCAGCACGCGCTTGCGCTCCTTGCCCTTCACCGAGCCGGCCAGCAGGGCGCAGGGAACCCCGGCGGCGCCGGCGAGTTTCTCCAGCGTGCGCAGATGCTGGCGGGCGAGCAATTCGGTGGGCGCCATGAGGGCGGCCTGGGCGCCCCCCTCGACCGCGCGGAGCATGGCCATCACCGCGACCAGCGTCTTGCCCGCCCCCACATCCCCCTGCAGCAGCCGCAGCATGCGGCGCGGTGCCGCCAGATCGGCATCGATCTCGGCGATGGCCTTCGCCTGGCCGGCGGTCGGCTGATGGCCGAAGGCATGCAGCGCGGCGGCGCGCAGCCGGCTGTCGCCCGTCAGGGCGCGCCCCGGCCGTTGCAGCACGGTGCGGCGCACCAGCCCGACCGCCAGCTGGCCGGCCAGCAGCTCGTCATAGGCCAGGCGGTCGCGCGGCGTGTCGTCCGGCACCGCCTCCGGCGCCTGGATGGCGTGCAGCGCGGCGCCGAAGCCGGGCCAGCGGCGGCGCGCCAGCAGCGTCGCATCCTGCCATTCCGGCAGTGCCGGCAGCAGCGCCAGGGCATCGGCCATGGCGCGGCCAAGGTCGCGCTGGCCCAGCCCCTTGGCCAGCGGCCAGATCGGCTGCAGCGCCGGGATGACGTCCGGCGGCTCGACGAAATCCGGCGCGTCCATCTGCCAGCGGTCGCGGTAGCGCTTCACCCGGCCGGAGACGCGGCGCGGCGCGCCCTCCGGATAGGTGCGGCCCAGCCAGGCGCCGAGCCAGGAGCGGCGGCCGAAATAGATCAGGTCGATCGGCCCGTCCTCGGAGTCGCAGCGCACCGCCCAGGGCTGCACCGGGCTGCCGGGCGGGGTGACGCCCAGCACCCGCACCGGCAGGGTGGCGATCTCGCCTTCCCGGGGCTGGGTGTTGCGGCGGTCCTGGTAGCGCTCCGGCAGATGGAAGAGCAGGTCCATGACCCGCCCGCCCTCGACCAGCGCGGCCAGGCGCTTCCGCTTCTCCTCGGGCACGGGCAGGCTGTCGAGCGGCGCGAAAAGCGGCGCGGCGCGGTCCAGATCCGTCTCTCGGGCTGACACAATTCCCATCCCCCTCTATATGCCAGCCTCCAGAGGCGCCGACATGTCCCAGACCGATCAAAACAGCCATCCTTCCGCCCCCGATCTGTCCCCGCGCCGCCGGCGCCTGGTGTTCCGCGCCACGCATCGCGGCACCAAGGAGACGGATCTGATGGTGGGCGGCTTCGTCACCCGCAACATCGCCACCTTCTCGGAGGCCGAGCTGGACGAGCTCGAGGGGGTGCTGGAGCTGCTCGATGTCGATCTGGCGGATTGGCTCTCCGGCCGCCGCCCGATCCCGGCCGAGGTGATGACCCCGATGCTGGCCCGCATGGCCGAGGAATGCTCGCGCTCCGGCGCCGGCCTGCCGGATGCGGTGCGGGAGGCCGCGCCGCGCGGATGAGCCAGCTCACCGTCCATGGCGCGCCGGAAGGCTTCGACGCGCTGCTGCTGGCCCGCCGCCGGGCCGAGGCCCCGGGCTTCGTCCTGCATGTCTGCCGCGACGATGCCCGCATGGCGCGCATGCAGGACGGGCTGGCCTTCTTCGCCCCCGCTGTCGAGGTGCTGCGCTTCCCGGCCTGGGACTGCCTGCCCTATGACCGCGTCTCCCCGCATGCCGAGCTGGTGGCCGAACGGGTCGCCACCCTGGCCCGCCTGCTGGAGAAGGAGGCCCGCCCGCGCATCGTGCTGACCACGGTGAACGCGCTGGTGCAGCGCGTGCCGCCGCGCGCGGTGTTCGAGGGCGCCACGCTGCATCTGAAGAAGGGCGGGCGCATCCGCCCCGAGAAGCTGGCCGGCTTCCTGGACGCCAATGGCTACAACCGCGTCGCCACCGTGATGGAGCCGGGCGAGTACGCGGTGCGCGGCGGGCTGTTCGACCTCTACCCGGCCGGCGAGCCGGAGCCGGTGCGCCTCGACCTGTTCGGCGACGAGATCGAGACGCTGCGCCGCTTCGGCACCGAGACCCAGCGCAGCGGCGAGGCGGTGGCCGAGCTGTGGCTGCGCCCGGTGGGCGAGGTGCTGCTGGACGAGGACTCCATCGCCCGCTTCCGCGCCGGCTATCGCGACCTGTTCGGCATGCCGGCGGCGGAGGACCCGCTCTATGTCTCGGTCTCCGCGGGGCGGCGGCATCCGGGCATGGAGCATTACGCGCCGCTCTTCCATGAAAGCATGGCGACGCTGCTGGACTACATGCCCGGCGCCTCGGTCAGCCTGGACCATCAGGTCGAGGATGCGCTGACCACCCGCCTGGAGATGGTCGAGGACCATTACGAGGCGCGCCGCACCCCCCCGCGCGAGGGCGAGGTGCCCTACCGCCCCATCCCGCCGCGCCGCCTCTACCTGAACCGGCGCGACTGGGACGCGATGCTGGCGGGTGGCCCGCTGCTGGGCTTCAGCCCCTTCCCGAAGCCCGAGGGCGCCGAGGGGCTGGACGCGGGCGGCCGCCCGGGGCGGCTCTATGTCGAGGCCCGCGCCGCCGGGCAGAACGCCTTCGCCGTCTATCGCGAGCAGGCCGAGGCGCAGGCCAAGGCGGGGCAGCGCCCGGTGGTCGCCGCCTGGACCCGCGGCTCGCGCGAGCGGCTGGGCAATCTGCTGCGGGAGAACCGCATCCCCGCCCAGGCGGTGGAAGACTGGTCGGCCGCGCGCAAGCTGCCCCCCGGCACGGTCGCGCTGGCGATCTATGGCGTGGAGCGCGGCTTCACCGGCCCCGCCGCGCCGGATACCCGCGACACCGCCGCCATTGCCCTGACCAGCGAGCAGGATCTGCTGGGCGAGCGCATCTCCCGCCCGCCGCGCCGGCGCAAGCGGGCCGACCAGTTCATCGCCGACGCCACCGAGATCGCCGAGGGCGATCTGGTGGTGCATCAGGATCACGGCATCGGCCGCTATGACGGGCTGGAGACGCTCGACGTCTCCGGCGCGCCGCATGACTGCCTGCGGCTGCTCTATGATGGCGGCGACAAGCTGTTCCTGCCGGTCGAGAATATCGAGCTGCTCTCGCGCTTCGGCAGCGACAGCGCCGGCGTCTCGCTCGACAAGCTCGGCGGCACCTCGTGGCAGAACCGCAAGGCCAAGGCCAAGCAGCGCATCGCCGACATGGCGGGCCAGCTGATCCGCATCGCCGCCGAGCGGCGGGTGAAGGACGCGCCGCTGGTCACCCCGCCCGAGGGCGCCTGGGACGAGTTCTGCGCCCGCTTCCCCTTCGCCGAGACCGAGGACCAGCAGCGCGCCATCGCCGATGTGCTGGAGGATCTGGCCGCCGGCCGGCCGATGGACCGGCTGATCTGCGGCGATGTCGGCTTCGGCAAGACCGAGATCGCGCTGCGCGCCGCCTTCGTCGTCGCCATGTCCGGCGCGCAGGTGGCGGTGGTGGTGCCGACGACGCTGCTCTCCCGCCAGCATTTCCGGACGTTTTCGGCGCGCTTCGAGGGGCTGCCGATCAAGGTGGCCCAGCTCTCCCGCATGGTCACCGCCAAGGAGGCGGCGCAGGTCAAGGCGGGGCTCGCCGATGGCTCGATCAACATCGTCGTCGGCACCCATGCGCTGCTGGCCAAGGGGGTGGAGTTCGCCGATCTCGGCCTGGTCATCGTCGATGAGGAGCAGCATTTCGGCGTCGCCCACAAGGAGCGGCTGAAATCGCTGAAGGCCGATGTCCATGTCCTGACGCTGACCGCGACGCCGATCCCGCGCACCCTGCAGCTGGCGCTGACCGGGGTGCGGGAGATGAGCGTGATCGCGACGCCGCCGGTCGACCGGCTGGCGGTGCGCACCTTCATCATGCCCTTCGACGCGGTGGTGATCCGCGAGGCGATCCAGCGCGAGCGCTTCCGCGGCGGGCAGGTCTTCTGCGTGGTGCCGCGGCTCGAGGATCTGCCGAAGATGGTCACGCGCCTGGCCGACATCGTGCCGGAGGCGCGGGTCGTCCAGGCGCATGGCCGCCTGACGCCGACCGAGCTCGAACGCGTGATGACCGAGTTCGGCGACGGCAAGTTCGACATCCTGCTGGCGACGAACATCGTCGAGAGCGGGCTCGACATGCCGGCGGTGAACACGCTGCTGATCTACCGCGCCGACATGTTCGGCCTGGCCCAGCTCTACCAGCTGCGCGGGCGCGTGGGCCGCGGCAAGCAGCGCGGCTATGCCTATCTGACCTGGCCCGCCACGCAGCGCCTGTCGCCGGCGGCCGAGAAGCGGCTCGCCGTGATGCAGACGCTGGACAATCTCGGCGCCGGCTTCACGCTGGCCAGCCACGACCTCGACATCCGCGGCGCCGGCAATCTGCTGGGCGACGAGCAGTCGGGCCATATCCGCGAGGTCGGCATCGAGCTCTACCAGCAGATGCTGGAAGAGGCGGTGGCCGACATCAAGGCCGGGCAGGGAAGGCGGGGCGAGGGCGCCGACCGCGACTGGACGCCGCAGATCAATCTCGGCCTGCCGGTGCTGATCCCGGAGAACTACGTCGCCGATCTGCCGGTGCGCCTCGGCCTCTACCGCCGCATCGGCGCCCTGGCCGGCGATGCCGAGGTGGAGGCGATGGCGGCCGAGCTGGGCGACCGTTTCGGCCCGCTGCCGCCCGAGGTCGAGAATCTGCTGCAGGTGGTCTCCATCAAGCATCTCTGCCGCCAGGCGGGGGTGGAGAAGCTGGATGCGGGGCCGAAGGGCATCGTCGCCGCCTTCCGCCGCAACAATTTCAGCAATCCGGGCGGGCTGGTGAACTGGGTGGCGGCGCAGAAGGGGCTGGTGAAGCTGCGCCCCGACCACAAGCTGGCCATGGTGCGGGAGATGGACCTGAAGACCCGCATGCGTGCGGCCAAGGACATGCTGGCGGCGCTGGCCAAGGTGGCGCGTCAGGCCAAGGCGGCCTGAGTGGGCAGGGCGCGGCCGGGCCGGCCGCGCCTCAGAACTCCGCGGCTTCGGCCAGCGCCACGTCGATCAGCCGCTCCAGCACCTCCGGCTCCTGCGCGCCGGCGATGGCATGGCCGGATTCCTGGCCCGGCCGGCCGCTCATGACGAAGCAGGGCACGCCATTGATGCCGAGGCGGTGGGCACGGAGATTCTCGGCATGCACCGCGTCGCTCTCCAGCCCGCTGGCCAGGAAGCGCAGCGCGGTGCGCCGGTCCAGCCCGTGCTGCGCTGCCAGCAGGGCCAGTGCGTCATGGCTGCCGATATCCACGCCCTCGCAGAAATGCGCCACGAACAGCGCATCCACCATGGCATCCGCCACGCCGTGCTGCGCCGCCAGCCGCACCAGCCGGTGCGCATCCACCGAGGCCGGGATGCGCTGGATGCGGTCGAAGCGGAAGGCGATGCCCTCTGCCACGCCGAGATCCGTCATGGTGGCGTGCAGCCGGCGGGCGCGTTCCTCGCCGCCGAATTTGCGCGCCATGTAGTCCTGCCGCTGCACGCCGGCCGCGCCCAGATCGGGGTTCAGCAGGAAGGGCCGCCAGCGGATCTCGGCCGACAGCTCCGGCCGCCGCGCCAGGGCCCGGCGCAGCCGGCGCGTGCCCAGGAAGCACCAGGGGCAGACCAGGTCGAACACCACCTCGATCTCGAGATGGGGGCGGGGCGGGGAGATCAGGTTCACCCCCCGCTTATAGGCCAGATCGCGCGGCGCTTCATCCCGCCCCGCAACGGCTGTGTGGAGCGATTCGTTTTTGCCAGGATCGTGGTGAATCAGGCTTGTAGGAGAGAGTCCTGACTCCTAGTTTGAATGAACCTCGGATAAGGCATTCAAAGACTTCATGATGGCGGGGTCGCATATCGCGCTGGGGGCCGCCGCTTGGTTCGTCGCGGCCCCGCGGCTGGGGCTTCCCGCCCTCGACCCCGCGCTGCTCGGCCTCGCGGTGTTCGGTGCGCTGCTGCCCGATATCGACCATCCGAAATCCTGGCTGGGCAAGCGGCTGCGCCCGGTCTCCACGGTTTTCGCGACGCTGTTCGGGCATCGCGGCGTCACCCATTCGCTGCTGGCGGTGGTGGGCTGCGCCGTGCTGCTGCTGCGGCAGGAGGTGCCGCTGGCCATCGCCGCGCCCCTTGTGGTGGGCTACCTGTCGCATCTGGCGGCCGATCTGCTGACGCCGGCCGGGCTGCGCCTGGCCTGGCCGCTGCGCGGCACCTATGCGCTGCCGCTCTGCCGCAGCGGCTCCCCCTTCGAGCCGCTGGTGGTGGCGCTGGCGCTCTCCTGGGCCTGGGGCAGCACGCATGAGCAGATCAACTGGCATGCCGGGTTGCGCGCCACCGGCGTGTGCCGGGTGCTGGGGCCGCAGCTGCCGGCGGTGTGCCCGCCCCACGCGCCGCCGGTCGCCGGCGTGGCGCGGCCGGATCTGGAGAGCGCCTGGCAGGGGCTGCGGCAATCGGGGGAGACGCTGCTGGCGCGCAACGGGCTGCGCAGCCCCGCCACCAATTAGCGCCCCTCGACCATGTCGGCGGAAGCGGCTATCCCGCCAGGGCAGGGCGCGGATCGCCCCTGGATGGGTGGCCGAGTGGTTTAAGGCAGCGGTCTTGAAAACCGCCGTAGGTGCAAGCCTACCGTGGGTTCGAATCCCACCCCATCCGCCATGCGGTTCGCGCCCCCGCCAGCGCCATGATCGCGCCATGACATTCCGGCATCCGGGCGCGTAAACCCGGCCGCCATTGCCGCGTTACCGCTTGCGCCGCGAGAAGGAAGAACCATGCGCGCCCTTGCGACGACCCTGTTCCTGTCCTGCGCCGTGCTGGCCAGCCCTGGCTGGACCGGCCCCGCTCTGGCGCAATCCCCCCTGAACCCGCTGCGGCCGGCGCCGGTGCCGGGGGACAGCCCGCCGCCGCCCGATCCGCGCGGGACCTTCACCTTCTCGATCGAGAACGACATGTTCGGCGGCAGCGACCGCTACTACACCAACGGCTTCCAGTTCGCTTGGCGCTCGCCCTCGGCCGACCTGCCGGAGCCGCTGACCTGGCTGAACGACCGGCTGGACTGGATGATGGGCCCGGGCACGCTGCGCTGGGGCGTGGCCTTCGGCCAGAGCCTCTACACCCCGCAGGACACCGAGACGACGCAGCCCAGCCTGCGCGACCGCCCCTATGCCGCCTTCCTCTATGGCGCGCTGACGCTGAACCGCATCACCGAGCGTACCTCCAGCACCTTCGAGCTGCAGCTGGGTGTGGTCGGTCCCTCGGCGCTCGGCGAGTTCGTGCAGAACAACTACCACGACCTGATCAATGTCGATCAGGTCAATGGCTGGCGCACCCAGCTGAAGGACGAGCCCGCGATCAACGCCATCGTCGAGCGCAAGCTGCGCCTGCCGCTGGGCGAGATCGCCGGCATGCAGATGGAGGCCATCCCCGCCGTCACGCTGAGCCTGGGCAATGTCGCGACCTATGCCGGGGCGGGCGGGCTGCTGCGCATCGGCCAGGGGCTGGAGGCGGATTACGGCCCGCCGCGCATCCGCCCGGCGCTGGCCGGCTCGCACTGGATCCAGCCGCGGCAGGATTTCGGCTGGTATGTTTTCGTGGGCGCCGATGGCCGCGCCGTGGCGCGCGACATCTTCCTCGACGGCAACACCTGGCGGGAGAGCCGCAGCGTCGACAAGCGCATCCTGGTGGGCGATTTCCAGGCCGGCGTCGCCGTGCTGTGGCGCGGCATGCGCTTCGCCTACACCCAGGTCTGGCGCTCGGAGGAGTTCTACGGCCAGCAGGGCACGCAGAGCTTCGGCTCGATCAGCGTATCCTTCCGTTTCTGAAGGCCTTAGCCGGTTGCGGGGAGGGTGCCGGCCGTGGCACCTCTCCCTCCATGCCGATGCGCCGCACCCTGCTGACCCTGACCCCGGCGCTGGCCCTCGCGGCCACCGCCCCGGCCCTGGCCGCGCAGGAGAGCTTCGAGGCCTTCCTGGGCGGCGTCTCGCGTGAGGCGGAGGGGCAGGGCGTCGCGCCCGCTCTGCTGCGCCGCGCCTTCGCCGGCCTCGCCCCCAACCAGCGCGTGCTGGAGCTGGACCGGCGCCAGGCCGAGTTCACCCTGAGCTGGGAACGCTATCGCGACGGGCGGCTGGTGCCGCAGCGCATCGGCCAGGGCCGCCGCATGGCGGAACAGCATGCCGAGCTGCTGCAGCGCATCGCCGCGCGCTACGCCGTCTCCCCCCGCATCATCCTGGCGGTCTGGGGACTGGAGACCAATTACGGTGGCTTCACCGGCAATTTCAGCACCATCCAGGCGCTGGCGACACTGGCCTGGGATGGCCGCCGCAGCGCCTTCTTCCGGCGCGAGCTGCTGGCGGCGCTGCAGATCCTGCAGCAGGGCGATGTGACGCCAGAGAAGATGCGCGGCAGCCATGCCGGCGCCATGGGCCATCCGCAATTCATGCCGACCAGCTTCCAGGCGCTCGCCGTGGATTTCGACGGCGACGGGCGGCGCGACATCTGGGACAGCCGGGCCGATGCGCTGGCCTCCATCGCCAACTACCTGGCGCATCATGGCTGGCGCGGCGATGAGCGCTGGGGGCGGGAGGTGACGCTGCCGCCGGGCTTCGACACCGCCCAGGCCGGCCGTGCCACAAGCCGCCCCTTGCGCGACTGGCTGGGCCAGGGCGTCGCCGCCGCCGATGGCAGCGAGCTGCCGCCGCTGGAGATGCAGACCTCGATCCTGCTGCCCGACGGGCCGGGCGGGCAGGCCTTCGCGGTCTATCCGAATTTCCACGTCATCCGTCGCTACAACCCCTCCGATTTCTATGCCCTGGCGATCGGGCTGCTGTCCGACCAGGTGGGCTGAGGCGCCATGGCACGCATCCGGATCCTGCTGCTCTCCCTCGCGCTGCCCCTGGCGCTGGCCGCCGCCTGCACCCGCCAGGCACCGCCGCCGCCGGCCGCGCAGCCGCGCTACATGGTCGGCGAACCCTATGCGATGGGCGGAATCTGGTCCTATCCGCGCGAGGATTTCGCGCTGCAGGAAACCGGGCTGGCGGCGGTGGTCGCCGATGCCCGCGCCGGCCGCCGCACCAGCAATGGCGAGATCTGGGATCCCTCGGCGCTGGTCGCCGCGCATCGCACCCTGCAGCTGCCGGCCATCCTGCAGGTGACCAATCTGGAGAATGGCCGGCAGCTGCGGCTGCGGGTGAATGACCGCGGCCCGGCCCAGCCGGGGCGGGTGCTCGGCCTGTCGCGCCGCGCGGCGGAGCTGCTGGGCGTGCCGGCGGCGGGCGGCACCCAGCTCTCCATCGCGGTGGATGGCGATGCCTCCCGCGCCCTGGCCGGTGGCCTGCCGCAGGCCGAGAGCCGGGCGCTGCCCGTCGCCACCGCGCCGCGCGCCGCGCTGGAGAGCGAATCCCTGGCCCCGCCGCCCGGCGCCCAGGCCGCCGGGCGGGTGCGGGAAGGCCGCGCCGGCCCCGCCATCGCCGCCCTGCCAGAGGCCAGCGCCAGCAGCG
The DNA here is from genome assembly GCF_030818485.1 of Pseudoroseomonas cervicalis. Classification (NCBI taxonomy): domain Bacteria; kingdom Pseudomonadati; phylum Pseudomonadota; class Alphaproteobacteria; order Acetobacterales; family Roseomonadaceae; genus Roseomonas; species Teichococcus cervicalis. The sequence goes on from NZ_JAUTAJ010000004.1 coordinate 990,601, forward strand.
TGCCGGAGCGCTTGCCGGAGCAGGTGCTGCAGGGCTATGCGCGGCCCGGGCGGCTCTATGTCCAGGCCAGCAGCTTCACCAACCGCGCCGATGCGCAGCGCCAGGCGGCGCGCATCGGCGGCGCGCGGGTGGAGCCCTTCGGCCCGCCGCGCCGCCCGGAATACCGTGTCCGCCTCGGCCCCTTCACGACGCCTTCGGAAGCCGACAGGGCTCTTGAGATGGTGCACCGCTCGGGCGTATCGGAAGCCCGTATCCTGGTCGACTGAGCAGCGGCCAACTGAGTTTCGAATAGGAGATTTCCGCGATGCCGCTTCGCCGTGACCTGCTGGGCGGTGCCGCCGCGGTGCTTGCCGCCGGCACCCTGCCTCTGAGCGCCCAGGCGCAGCGCCGCCCGGCCGGCCGGGCGGCGGCGCCCGCCGTGCCGACCAGCCCGGCCAGCACACCGCTCGGGCCGCTGGACACGGCGGCGCGCCAGGCGCTGCTGATGGATGCCGATACCGGCGCCGTGCTGCTCGAGAAGAACGCGGATGAGCGGATGCCGCCCTCCTCGATGTCGAAGCTGATGACGATGTATGTCGTCTTCGACCTGCTGAAGCAGGGCCGGCTGCGGCTGGACCAGACCCTGCCGGTGAGCGAGCGGGCCTGGCGCATGGGCGGCTCGAAGATGTTCGTCGAGCTGGGCAGCTCCGTCTCGGTCGAGAATCTGGCGCGCGGCGTCATCATCCAGTCCGGCAATGATGCCTGCATCGTGCTGGCCGAGGGCATCAGCGGCAGCGAGCAGCAATTCGCCGAGCTGCTGAACGAATACGCCCGCAAGCTGGGCATGAATGACAGCACCTTCCGCAACGCCACCGGCTGGCCCGACCCCGAGCACCGCATGACGGCGCGCGACCTGGCGATCCTGGCGCGGCACCTGATCAACGATTTCCCGCAGTATTTCACCTTCTACAGCGAGCGTTCCTTCCAGTGGAACGGCATCAACCAGGAGAACCGCAACCCGCTGCTGGGTCGTGTGCCCGGCGCCGATGGCCTGAAGACCGGCCATACCGAGGATGCGGGCTACGGCCTCACCGGCACGGTGAAGCGCGGCGACCGCCGGCTGATCCTGGTGGTGAACGGCCTGACCTCGATGCGCGCGCGCGGCGAGGAATCCGAGCGGCTGATGGAATGGGGCTTCCGCGAATTCGAGAATGTCGTGCTGTTCCGCGCCGCCGACACGGTGGAGGCGGCGCCGGTCTATCTGGGCGAGCAGCCGACCGTGCCGCTGGTCGGCGGCAAGGACATGGTGCTGACCCTGCCGCGCCAGTGGCGCCGCAACCTGACGGTGAAGCTGCGCTACAACGGCCCGATCCCGGCGCCGATCGCCAAGGGGCAGGAGGTCGGGCAGCTCGACGTCTCCGGCCAGGGCGTGCCGCCCATGGTGCTGCCGCTCTATGCCGGGGCCGATGTGCCGAAGCTCGGGCTGATCCCGCGCATCCCGGCGGTGATCGCCCGCATGGTGTCCGGCTGAGGTGAGCGGCGGGCATACCGGGCGCGGCCGCTTCATCACGCTGGAAGGGGGGGAAGGGGCCGGCAAGACCACGCTGGCCCGCGCCCTGTCGGCGCGCCTGTCGGCCGCCGGCCTGCCGGTGCTGCGCACCCGCGAGCCCGGCGGCGCGCCGGGGGCGGAGGCGCTGCGCGGGTTGCTGCTCTCGGGCGGAGTGGCCTGGGACCCGGTGGCCGAGGCGATGCTGATGTTCGCCGCCCGCCGCGAGCATTGGGTGAAGACCATCCAGCCGGCGCTCGCGGCCGGCATCTGGGTGGTGTGCGACCGCTTCGCCGATTCCACCCTGGCCTATCAATGCCATGGCCATGGGCTGTCGCCCGATGTCTGGCGCCAGCTGAAGCAGGTGGCTTTGGGCGAGGTCGGGCCGGATGCGACACTGGTGCTCGATGTGCCGCCGGAGCGCGGCATGGCGCGGGCCCTGTCGCGCGGCGCGGCGCCGGACCGCATCGAGAGCCTGGGCAGCGCCTTCCACGCCCGGGTGAACGCGGCCTTCCGCGCCATCGCCGAGGCCGAGCCCGCGCGCTGCGCCGTGCTGGATGCCGCCCTGCCGCCCGATGCCGTGCTGGCGCAGGCCGTGGCGGCGCTGAGCCAGCGGCTCGGGGTGGCGCTGTGAGCGCCAGCCTGGCGGTGCCGGAGGCCCGCGCCAATCCGGAGCTGTTCGGCCATGAGCATGCCGCGGCCGCCCTGGCCGAGGCGGCCGGCGCGGGCCGGCTGCACCATGCCTGGCTGCTGGCCGGGCCGCGCGGCGTCGGCAAGGCGACGCTGGCCTACCGCTTCGCCCGCTGGCTGCTGGCCGGGCGGCCGGAATCGCATCCGCCGCTCTATCTGCCGCCGGAGGATCAGGTGTTCCGCCGCGTCGCCGCCGGCGCGCATGCCGATCTGCGCAGCCTGGCGCCGAATGCCGGGGAGCGCGGCGTCAAGCTGATCATCCGCGTCGACGAAGTGCGGCAGGTGCCGCGCTTCCTCGGCCTGACCGCGGCCGAGGGCGGCTGGCGCATCGTCGTGGTCGAGCAGGTCGAGGCGATGAATGCCGAGGCGCAGAACGCCCTGCTGAAGACGCTGGAGGAGCCGCCGGCGCGCGCCCTGCTGCTGCTGACCAGCGCGGCGCCGGACCGGCTGCTGCCCACCATCCGCAGCCGTTGCCGCCGTGTCGACCTCTTCCCGCTGCCGGAGGCGGAGATGGACCGGCTGCTGACCCGCTGGCTGCCGGAGCTGTCGGCCGAGCAGCGCGGCGTGCTCGCCCGCATCGCCGGCGGCGCGCCGGGCCGCGCGCTGCAGCTGGCGGAGGGTGACGGCCTTGCCCTGCAGCAGCAGGTGGAGGCGTTCCTGGCCACCCTGCCGCGCCCCGACCCGCGCGCCCTGCACGCGCTGGGCGACACGCTGGCGGCCAAGCGCGATGGCAGCGCCTTCACCACCTTCATCGAGCTGCTGCGGCAGGAGCTGGGGATCGCCATCCGTGCCGCCGGGCGCGGGCAGCCCGTGCCCGACTACATTCACACCCGCCCGCTTGCCGATTGGGCGGTGCTGTGGGACACCCTGGGCCGCCTGGCCGATGAGACCGAAACCCTGAATCTCGACCGCAAGCAGGCGGTGCTGAGCGGTCTCTCGCAGCTGGCCTCGCGCTGAGGACCAAGAGCATGACGAGCGAGCGGCGCTTCTACCTGACGACGCCCATCTACTACGTGAACGACAAGCCGCATATCGGCCACGCCTACACCTCGCTGGCGGCGGATGTGCTGGCGCGCTGGAAGCGCATGATGGGCCACCAGGTCCATTTCCTGACCGGCACGGACGAGCACGGGCAGAAGGTGGAGAAGGCAGCCGAGGCGCGCGGCATGGCGCCGCAGGATTTCACCGACCAGGTGAGCCAGGCCTTCCGCGACCTCGCGGTTCGCATGAACTACTCGAACGATGATTTCATCCGCACCACCGAGGAGCGCCACAAGCTGGCCTGCGCCGCGCTGTGGAAGCGGCTGGAGGAACGCGGCGAGATCTATCTCGGCCATTACGAGGGCTGGTACGCGGTGCGCGACGAGGCCTTCTACGGCCCGGACGAGATCACCGAGAAGGATGGCCAGAAATTCGCCCCCACCGGCGCGCCAGTGGAGTGGGTGAGGGAGCCTTCCTACTTCTTCCGCCTGTCCAACTGGCAGGAGAAGCTGCTGGCCTTCTACGAGGCCAATCCGGATTTCATCGCGCCGGCCTCCCGCCGCAACGAGGTGATCAGCTTCGTCAAGAGCGGGCTGACCGACCTGTCCATCTCCCGCACCTCCTTCAAATGGGGTGTGAAGGTGCCGGGGGACGAAGCGCATGTGATGTATGTCTGGCTGGATGCGCTGACGAACTACATCACGGCCCTCGGCTATCCCGATGAATCTGCGGCAAACTGGTCCTTCTGGCCGGCCGATGTGCATTTCGTCGGCAAGGATATCCTGCGGTTCCACGCCATCTACTGGCCGGCCTTCCTGATGGCCGCCGGCCTGCCGACGCCGCGGCGCGTCTTCGCGCATGGCTGGTGGACCAATGAGGGGCAGAAGATCTCGAAATCGCTCGGCAATGTCATCGACCCGCTGGCGCTGATCGAGGAGTTCGGGCTGGACCCGGTGCGCTATTTCCTGCTGCGCGAGGTGCCCTTCGGCAGCGATGGCGATTTCCAGCGCAAGGCCCTGGCGGCGCGGCTGAATGGCGAGCTGGCGGATGCGCTGGGCAATCTGGCGAACCGCACCCTCAGCCTGATCCAGCGCAATTGCGAGGGCGTGCTGCCCGAGCCCGCCGGCACCGGGGCCGAGGCCGACCGCGCCTTCCTGGCCGAGACCGGGCTGGAGATCGGCGCCGACGGCACGCTGGCGCTCGCCACCAAGGTCGACGCCCTGCTGAACGAGCAGAAGTTTGACGCGGCGCTGTCGCTGGTCTTCGCCTCGATCCGCGAGGCCAATGGCTACATCACCCGCGAGCAGCCCTGGGCGCTGAAGAAGACCGATCTGGCGCGGATGCGCGTGGTGCTGCGGCGGCTGCATGATGCGCTGCGCGCCTTCGCGACCCTGCTGGAGCCCTTCATGCCGGAGAGCATGGGCAAGCTGCTCGACCAGCTCGGCGTGCCGGCGGAGGCGCGCAGCGTAGCCGCCCTGGCGGCGCCGCTGCCGGGCGGCATCGCCCTGCCGCCGCCGAGCCCGCTGTTCCAGAAGATCCAGGACCTGCCCGCCTGATGCTGGTCGATAGCCACTGCCATCTCGACTATTTCACCGAGGCCGAGATCGAGGACATCCTGGCCCGCGCCGCCGCGGCCGGGGTGGGCCGCATGGTCACCATCGGCGTGCGGATGAGCCAGGCCGCCGCCGTGGTGGCGCTGACCGAGCGTTTCCCGCAGGTCTGGGGCACGGTCGGCGTGCATCCGCAGAATGTCGGCGAGGCGCCCTTGCCGGAGGTGGCCGAGATCGTGGCCGCCACGCAGCATCCGCGCATCATCGGCATCGGCGAGAGCGGGCTGGATTATTTCTATGACAAGGCGCCGCGCGAGGTGCAGCAGGAGGGCTTCCGCCGCCACATCCGCGCCGCGCAGCAGACCCGGCTGCCGCTGGTGATCCATGCGCGCGACGCCGATGCCGATATCGCCGGCATCCTGAAGGAGGAGCGGGCAGGGGGCGGGGACTTCCCCTTCCTGCTGCACTGCTTCAGTTCGGGCCGCAAGCTCGCCGAGGAAGCCCTTGAAATGGGAGGATATGTCTCCTTCTCGGGCATCCTGACCTTCCCGAAATCGCAGGAGATCCGCGACATCGCCCGCGATGTGCCGGCGGATCGGCTGCTGGTGGAGACGGATGCGCCCTATCTGGCGCCGGCGCCCTTGCGCGGCAAGCGCAACGAACCCTCCTATGTGCCGCACACGGCGCGCGTGCTGGCCGAGGTGAAGGGCATGAGCCCGGAGGAGCTGGCCGAAACGACGACGCAGAACTTCCTGCGCCTGTTCAGCAAGGCCGCGTAAGGCTTTGGATTTGAAGGTTACCATCCTGGGCTGCGGTGGCTCGGCCGGGGTGCCGATGCTGGGCGGCGTGGATGCCGCCGGCGATTGGGGTGCCTGCGACCCGGCGGAGCCGCGCAATGCGCGGAGCCGGTCGTCGATCCTGATCGAGGATGGGGATGGCCGGCGGCTGCTGGTCGATGCCGGGCCGGATCTACGGCGCCAGCTGCTGGCCAACCGGATCGGCCGGGTGGACGCCTTGCTGGTCACCCATGGCCATGCCGACCACATCATGGGTCTGGACGAGTTCCGGCCGCTGAACCGCGCGCTCGGCGCCGCCATTCCGGTCTATGCCACGGAAGAGACGCTGACGGAGCTGAAGCGCCGCTTCGACTACATCTTCCGCGAGCCGACGCCGCCGGTCTTCTACCGGCCGGCGCTGACGCCGATCGCGGTGGGGATGCAGGACCGCATCGAGCCCGCCGGGCTGCCGGTGCAGCTGTTCCGCCAGGACCACAAGGTGATGGAGACGCTGGGCCTGCGCATCGGCCGCTTCGCGTATTCGACCGATGTGGTGAAGCTGCCGGAGGAAAGCCTGGCGGCGCTGGAGGGTGTGGAGACCTGGGTGGTGGGCTGCTTCCAGCGCCAGCCGCATTCGGTGCATGCCCATGTGGAGCGCGTGCTGGAATGGCGCGAGAGGCTGCGGCCCAGGCGGGTGGTGCTGACCCATATGGGCCATGACCTCGATTGGGGATGGATGCAGCGGAACCTGCCGCCGGGGGTGGAGGCCGCTTATGACGGCCTGATCCTGCATCAGCCCGTCTAGATATTTTACATAATCTTCCTTATGCGCCTTTTGGATGGGCCCTGACGGCGCCCTCTCCGGTTCCGCCGCCGCGCCGCGGATCAGGCTCCGGTTTTCTGCCGGTCGCCTGGCCCCGGCTTTTCGGCGATACCCCTGCCAGCGACCACGCCTTCGAGGAGTTCGGCCATGGACCAGCCCGCCCAGGATCCCAAGCAGGAGCTGGCCCGCCTGCTTTCCATCATGGCCCGGCTGCGGGCGCCGGATGGCTGCCCCTGGGATCAGGTGCAGGATTTCGCCTCCATCGCGCCCTACACGATCGAGGAAGCCTATGAGGTGGCGGATGCCATCCAGCGGGCCGACATGGCGGCGCTGGAGGATGAGCTGGGCGATCTGCTGTTCCAGGTGGTCTATCACGCGCAGATGGCCAGCGAGGCCGGCGCCTTCGACTTCGCCCGGGTCGCGCGCGGCATCTCGGACAAGATGGTCCGCCGGCATCCGCATGTCTTCGGCGAGGCCGCGGCGCGTGACGCGGCGACACAGACCGAGGCCTGGGAGGTGCAGAAGCAGGCCGAGCGCGCGGCGCGGGCGGAGACCGGCACGCTGGCCGGGCTGCCGACCGCCCTGCCCGCCCTGACCCGCGCCCTGAAGCTGACGCGCCGCGCCGCGCGGGTCGGCTTCGACTGGCCGGATGCCGCGCTGGTGCTGGACAAGCTGGCCGAGGAGACGGAGGAGCTGCGCGCCGAGCTGGCGAGCGGCGACCGCGCGGCGATGGCCGAGGAGCTGGGCGACATGCTGTTCGTCATGGCCAATCTGGCACGCAAGCTGGAGCTGGACCCGGAGGATTGCCTGCGGGCCGCCAATGCCAAGTTCGAGCGCCGCTTCAACGCCGTGGAAGGCCGCCTGGCGGCGGACGGTGTGTCGCTGTCCGACGCCGGCCTGGACCGCATGGAAGCCGAGTGGCAGCAGGTGAAGCAAACCGAAAAGAAATGAGCCGGACGCAGCGCGTCCGGCCCTGACAGAAAAAAGATGGGGGTCCGGGGGAATTCCTTCCCCCGGCCTTTTTTTGTCAGTCGAGCAGCGCCGCCCGGGCGACTTCCCAGCTCTCCCGATCCGGTGCCGCCAGCAGCCCGCCGCCGGTGTGCTCGGGGCGGTATTCGCTGCCGTCGAAGCGGGCGCTGTAGCCGCCGGCCTCGCGGTGCAGCAGCCAGCCCGGCAGGTGGTCCCAGGGCATCAGCTTGTTGTAGATGACGACATGGGCGCCGCCCGAGGCGACCAGGCGGTATTCATGCGCCGCGCAGCGGAACTGCACGCCGCTGGCCAGCCGCGACAGGCGGGCGGTGACGCGGGAGCGCAGCGGCTCCGCCATCCAGGTCCAGGAGACGGCGGCGACCATGCGCTCCAGCGGCGCCGGGGCGGCGACGCGCAGATCGGTGCGGGTGCCGTCCGGAGCTTCGATCCAGGCGCCCTCCCCGCGCAGCGCGATGGCGGTGTCGTCGCCCAGCGGATCATGGATCCAGCCGGCGACCACCTCGCCCTTCACCACCGCGGCCGCCATGCAGCCGAAGAGCGGCACGCCGGCGGCGAAATTGGCGGTGCCGTCCACCGGGTCGACGACGAAGGCCAGATCCGCCCCCGCCAGCCGGCCCAGCAGAGTCTCGTCCGCCGCGCAGGCTTCCTCGCCCACCACCACGCAGCCGGGGAAGCGGGCCTGCAGGGCGGCGGTGATCTGCCGCTCCGCCGCCTCATCGGCATCGGTCACCAGATCCATCGGGTTGGATTTGGCGCGGATGGCGCCGGCCGCCAGGCGGCGGAAGCGCGGCAGGATCTCGGCGCGCGAGGCGTCGCGGAGCAGGCCGGCGATCTCGCCGGCCTGGGTTGCGGAGAAGCGCATCGTGTCGTCAGCCTTGCTCGAAGCGGGCGCGGTCGGCGGGCGAGAGGCGGACGGTGAGGCGCACCATTTCCTCCCCATCCTCGCGGGTGAGAACCTCGCCATGCTGGTACAGCCAGGCGATGCGGGCGCCATCGCTGGGCGGCAGGGCGTAATCCGCGATCTCCATGCCGGCGGCCAGCCGGGCGTCGAGGGCGGAGCGCAGCGCATCCAGCCCCTCCCCGGTCAGCGCCGAGACGGCGACCGAGGCGGCGTCGTCCAGCCCCGGCACCTCGGCGATGCCGCCGAGCAGATCGGCCTTGTTCAGCACCTCGATGGTGCGGGCGGGCCAGTTCTCGTCCAGCGTCGGGTGCTCGCCCCTGGCCATCTCGCTCAGCACGCCGACGACGTCGTTGCGCTGGGCGGTGGTGTCCGGATGCGCGACATCCCGCACATGCAGGATGATGTCGGCCGCCGCCACCTCCTCCAGCGTGGCGCGGAAAGCCTCGATCAGCTGGGTCGGCAGGTCACTGATGAAGCCCACGGTATCCGACAGGATGACCGTGCGGCCGCTGGGCAGCCGGATCGCCCGCATGGTCGGGTCGAGCGTCGCGAAGAGCTGGTCCTGCGCATAGACGCCGGCGCCGGTCAGGGCGTTGAACAGCGTCGACTTGCCGGCATTGGTGTAGCCCACCAGCGCCACCACCGGGAAGGGCACGCGGGTGCGCGCCGCGCGGTGCAGGCCGCGGGTGCGGCGCACCTGCTCCAGCTCGCGCTTCAGCTTGACGATGCGCTCGCCGATCAGCCGGCGGTCGATCTCGATCTGCGATTCACCGGGGCCACCGAGGAAGCCGAAGCCGCCGCGCTGCCGCTCCAGATGGGTCCAGCTGCGGACGAGGCGGGTGCGCTGGTATTCCAGATGCGCCAGCTCGACCTGCAGCGTGCCTTCCTTGGTGCGGGCGCGCTCGCCGAAGATCTCCAGGATCAGCCCGGTGCGGTCGATCACCTTGCAGCGCCACTGGCGCTCCAGATTGCGCTGCTGCACCGGCGTCAGCGCGGCGTCGACGACGACCACGCCGATCTGGTTCTCCTCGATGGCCTCGGCCGCCAGCTCCACCTGGCCCTCGCCCAGCAGGGTCGAGGGGCGGCGGTTGCGCAGCGGGAAGACCGCGCTGTGCACGATGGTCAGGCCGATCGAGGCGGCGAGCCCCACCGCCTCGGCCAGGCGGGCCTCGGCGGCGCGGCCGGCATTGCGGGGGTCGGGAAAAGGCAGAACGCCCTCGCCGCCCACCGGGCGCTGCGCGGAGCGTTCATAGGGCAGGATGACGGCGGCCAGGGTGGGCTTGCCGCCCTGGCCATTGCCGTTGTCAGTCGGAGGAGCCGACAGGATTGACCTCGCGTTGCAGTGTCATGGTGCCCTCGCGCGTCACGGACACGGTGCCGGCCGGGCTGGCGCCCTGGGCAGCGCCGGCCCCGGCGGAGGCGGCATCGAACAGCATGATCGGCGCGCCCGGCATGACGGTGCTGATGGCGTGCTTGTAGACCAGCTGGGTGTGACCATCCCGACGCAGCAGGACGGAAAAATTGTCAAACCAGGTGATGATGCCCTGGAGCTTCACGCCGTTGACGAGGAAGATCGTCACGGGCGTCTTGCTCTTGCGGACATGGTTCAGGAAGACATCCTGAACATTCTGGGACTTCTCGGCGGCCATCGGCTCGGTCCTTCTTGTTTTTGGCGAGCCACCTTATCGATGGCCGCACCTTTCCGGCAGCGGCTCACGCGGGGCTACGCCCCGGCGTGCGGGATGCCCGCCGGTTCGCCCGCAAGATCACGCAGGCAGGGGGGTCTTGGCAAGGCCGTGCAAGCACGCGGCCAGCGCATGGCCATCCGCGAAGACCGCATCGGGCGAGAGCGCGGCGATGCCGCCATCATGCGCCGCATCGCCCAGCAGCACGGCACTGCAGCCGGCGGCACGCGCCGCCTGCATGTCGACGCCGGTGTCGCCCACGAACCAGACCCCTGCCCCCGGCGCCACGCCAAGCCGTTCCAGCGCCAGCAGCACCGGCGCCGCCGCCGGCTTGTCGGCGCTGGCATCGCCCGCGCCCACCAGCGCGCCGAAATGCGGCGCCCAGCCCAGATGCTCCGCCTCCCGCCGCAGGATCGGGCCCTGCTTGTTGGAGACAACGGCCAGCTTCCAGGGCGCCGCCGCCGCCAGCGCCTCCGCGATGCCGGGCAGCGGGGTGATCAGCTCCAGATGCCGGGCGCGCACCTCGGCATAGAACAGATCGCGCGCCCGCTCCCACTCCGCGCCGAACAGCGCGGGGAAGGATTCCCGCAGCGAGAGGCGCGCGCGGGCGCGCACCTCCTCCAGGCTCCATTCCGGCAGGCCGAAGCCGCGCAGCGCGGCGTTCATGCCTGCCTGCACGCCGGCCCAGGCATCGACCAGCGTGTTGTCCCAGTCCCACAGGATGGCGCTGGGCGGCGGCAGGGGGGCGCCGCTCATGCCGCGTTCTTCACCGCGCCCTTCACATGCCGGGCGAAAAGCTCGAAGAGCTGGCGCGTCACCGGGCCGGGCTTGCCGTCGCCCACATCCCGGCCGTCGATCTTCAGGATCGGCTTCACGAAGGACGTCGCCGAGGTGATGAAGGCCTCGCGCGCATTCTTCATCTCGTCCAGCGTGAATTCGCGCTCGTCCAGCGTCAGCCCGGCCTGCTGCATCTCGGCGATCAGCGCGCCGCGGGTGCAGCCGGGCAGGATGGCGTGCGACAGGCCGCGGGTGCGGATGGCGCCCTTCTCATCGACGATCCAGAAGCTGGTGGCCGCGCCCTCGGTGACGATGCCGGTGGCTTCCTCGAACAGGATGGCCTCGATCGCGCCCTGCTCGCGCGCCGCCTGGCGGGCCAGGACATTGGGCAGCAGGTTCACGCTCTTGATGTCGCGCCGCGCCCAGCGCAGATCCGGCAGGGTGATGGCGGTGCCGCCCCAATTGTCGATGCTGGCCGGATAGGGCGCGATGCGCTTGACGGTGATGACCAGCGCCGGCGGCACGGGCTTGGCCGGGAACGGATGGTCGCGCCGCGCCACGCCGCGCGTCACCTGCATGTAGAGCAGCCCCTCGGTCACCCGGTTGCGGCGCGCCACCTCCTGCAGCACATGCGACAGCGCCTGGCGCGTCAGCGGCATGGGCAGGCGGATCTCGCGCAGCGAACGCTCCAGCCGGTCCAGATGCCGGTCCTCGTCGATGAAGCGGCCATTGTAGAGATGCACCACTTCATAGATGCCATCGCCGAACTGATAGCCGCGATCCTCGACATTCACGCTGGCCTCGCGCTGCGGGACGTAGCGGCCATTCACATAGGCGATGCGGGACATGCCCTGGTCTCTTTTGCTGTTGGTCCAATCAGGGCGCGCAGCTTCGCGCCGATGCGGAAGGACAGCAATGGGGGGCGGGATGCGTTTTGTGCAGAGAAGGCATCAAGCTAAGCAAAGCTAATCTTCTTTTTCTGAAGAAAAAGAAGCAAAAAGACTTTGTCAGTTGGCGTCCCGCCTCAGGCCTGAAGCGGGACGCCAAACTGAAAAAAGTTCTTTTTTCAAAAAAGAACGCTTATCCCGAACCTGCCCGGTCTTCCGCCTGCACGCCCAGGAATTTCAGCTTCCGGTGCAGCGCGCTGCGCTCCATACCGACGAAATTCGCCGTGCGGCTGATATTGCCGCCGAAGCGCAGCAGCTGCGCCTCCAGATACTGCCGCTCGAACAGCTCGCGCGCCTCGCGCAGCGGCAGCGTCATGATCTCGCTGGAACGGTCGAGCTTCAGGGCCGCCGGTGCGGCGGAGCCCACCTCGGGCGGCAGCATCTCGGGGCGGATCGGCTCCCCCGCCCCGCCCGGCGCCATGATCAGCAGCCAGTCCACCAGATTGCGCAGCTGGCGCACATTGCCCGGCCAGTCATAGGCCTGCATGGCGGCCAGCACATCCTCGGACAGCTCCCGCGCCGGCACGCCGGACGTGTCGGCCGAGCGCGCCATGAAATGCCGGGCGAGGACGGGGACGTCCTCGCGGCGCTCGCGCAGCGCGGGGACCCGCAGCGGCACGACGGCCAGCCGGTAGAACAGATCCTCGCGGAAACGGCCGGCCGCGATCTCGGCGGCCAGGTCGCGATTGGTGGTGGCGATGACGCGGACATCGACCTTGACGCGGGTGGCGCCGCCGACCCGCTCGAAGCCCTGCTCCTGCAGCGCGCGGACGATCTTGCCCTGGGTCTCCAGCGGCATGTCCGCCACCTCGTCCAGCAGCAGCGTGCCGCCATGGGCGCGCTCCAGCACGCCGGCGCGGCGCGGGGCGGCCTGTGCGTCGGTGCCGGCCTCGACGCCGAACAGCTCCTCCTCGAAGCGGCCCGGGTTCAGCGTGGCGCAGTTCAGCGCGACGAAGGGCTCGCCGGCGCGGCGGGAGCGGGCATGGATCATGCGCGCCGCCACCTCCTTGCCGGCACCGGCCGGGCCCGAGATCAGCACGCGGCTGCCGGTGGGCGCCACGCGCTCGATCGCCGCGCGCAGCTGCGCCACCAGCGAGGAGGTGCCGAGCAGCTCGGTCTCCGCCCCGGCGCGCAGCTTCAGCTCGCTGACCTCGCGCTTGAGGCGGGCGGCCTCCAGCGCGCGCTCGACGATCAGCAGCAGCCGGTCGGATTTGAACGGCTTCTCGATGAAGTCATAGGCGCCCTGCTGGATCGCCTGCACCGCGGTCTCGATCGTGCCATGGCCGGAGATCATCACCACCGGCACGGAAGGATCGTCGCGCTGCATCGCTTCCAGAATGCCGAGCCCGTCGAGCCGGGAATTCTGCAGCCAGATGTCGAGCACCACCAGATTCGGCCGGCGCGCGCGGAAGGCGGCGAGCGCGGTGTCGGAATTCTGCGCGACGCGCGTGTCGTACCCCTCATCCGAGAGGATGCCCTCGATCAGCGCGCGGATGTCCGGCTCGTCGTCGACGATCAGGATATCATGCGCCATGCTGCTGCATCTCCGTATTCTTCGCCGCCAGTTCCGGACCGGCGTCCTCCGCCGTGCCGCGGCGCGGCAGGATCAGTGCCGCGCGCGTGCCCGGCAAGGGGCCGCCTTCCGCCGCCTCCCTTTCGGTCAGCAGCAGCCTGCCACCATGGTCCTCCATGATCTTCTTCACGATGGCAAGACCGAGGCCGGTCCCTTTCGGCTTGTGCGTCACATACGGTTCTGTGAGCCGCTCCCGCTCCTCGCCCTGCGGCAGGCCGATGCCATTGTCCTCGACCGCCACGGTGATCCACTCCTCGCCCGGCTCGACCGAGAGCAGGATGCGGCCCTGCTCCGGCTCGATGCCCTGCTCCGTCTCCGCCTGGATCCGCATGGCCACCGCATCGGCGGCATTGGCCAGCAGGTTGGTCAGCGCCTGGCCGATCAGCCGCCGGTCGCAGCGCAGCCGCGGCAGGCCCTCGGGGATGCGGGTCTCGAAGGCGATGGCGTGGTGCGCGTTCTGCTGCAGCACCAGCGCCTCCCGCACCACCTGGTCGATCGGCTCGGGCCGCATCACCGGCTGCGGCATGCGGGCGAAGGCCGAGAACTCGTCCACCATGCGGCCGATATCGCCGACCTGGCGGACGATGGTGTCGGTGCAGGCGACGAAGGTCTCGGGGTCGTTGGTGATCTGCTTCAGGTAGCGCCGCTTCAGCCGCTCGGCCGAGAGCTGGATCGGCGTCAGCGGATTCTTGATCTCATGCGCGATGCGGCGCGCCACATCGGCCCAGGCCGCCTTGCGCTGGGCCGAGAGCAGTTCGGTGATGTCGTCGAAGGTGACGACGAAGCCGCTGACGCGGCCCTGCTGCGCCTCGGCGCCGATCTGCGCCAGCAGGGTGCGGCGCTCGCTGGCCGGGCCGATGCGGATCTCGCCGGTGCGGGTGCGCTCCGGCTGGGCCAGCGCCTGGGCCAGCAGCGGCGCGAATTCGGGCGCCACCTCGTCCAGCCGCTGCCCCAGCACCTCGTCGAGGTCGAGGCCCAGCAGCTCGCTGGCGCGGCGGTTGGGCAGGTTGATCCGCCCCTCGGAATCGAGGCCGAGCACCCCGGCGGAGACGCCGGACAGCACCGTCTCGGTGAAGCGGCGGCGCTCATCGATCTGGCGATAGGCCTCCATCAGCTCGCTGCGCTGGGCGGCGAGCTGGTTGGTCATGCGGTTGAAGGCGCGGCTGAGCGTGCCGACCTCGTCATCCGACCCGCCCTCGGAGACGCGCACGGTCAGGTCGCCGCTGCGCACCCGCTCGGCCGCCACGATCAGCCGCGACAAGGGCCGCGCGATCTGGTTGGCGATGACCAGGCCGATCAGCACGGCGGCCATCAGCACCAGCAGCGCGGCGATGGCGAAGATCAGCGCGAAGGTGATCTGCAGGCCGGAGCGGTTGCGGTCCAGCTGGTCATATTGCTGGAAGGACAGCTCGGTGCGCCGCATATGCTCCAGCACGCCGGGGTCGAGCGGCCGTCCGATCAGCAGCATCAGCCCCTGGCCGATATCCAGCTCGACCAGGGCGCGCACGCGGCCCTCCTCGCTCTCGCCCGGCAGCACCGCGACCTCGCCATTGCGGGCGAGCTCGGTGGCCCAGGCCGGCAGCGGTTCCAGCACGGTGGTGGTGGTCAGCCCGGCATGGCTGACGACGCGGTTCAGCACCGGCTCGAAGACAATGGATTCGGTCAGGCCGCGCAGCGCCGTGTGCGTCGCCAGGATGCGGGCGAAGGCGTACTGGTTCTCGTCCAGCAGCCGGCCGGCGCGGTTCAGGTCGGCGGCCATGGCCAGCGCATCGGCGCGGATGGTGTTGCGGTGCTCCTCCAGATAGGCGCGGGAGGCGACGAGGCTGGCCTCCAGCGTGTCGCGCACCCGGTCGCTGAACCAGGCCTGGATGCCCAGGTTGAAGAACACCGCGGCGAAGACCGCCACCAGCAGCGCCGGCACCACGGCGACGACGCTGAACAGCATCACCAGCCGCACATGCAGCCGCGATCCGGCCGAGCCGCGCCGCCGCTCCGCCCACATGCGCACCAGCCTCGCCGTGAGCGAGACCAGCAGCAGCAGCAGGAAGGCGGCGTTGACCAGCACGATGGCCACCACCTGCCCCGGCCTGGTGGGGCCGAAGGGGCTGCCGCCGGAGAGCAGGGTGAAGGTGCCGATGCCCATCAGCAGGGCGCCGACCGCCAGCGCCAGGGTGACGAAGCGGCCGAGCAGCATGTCGAGCAGCCGCCGCGCCAGCGAGGGCCGGCCCTCGCCGCCGCCGCCGGACCCGCCGAATCGGGGCACCGGGAGCTTCACGACAGCCCGCGCACCACCGGCAGGTCGAGCTCGCGGATCTTCTTGCGCAGCGTGTTGCGGTTCAGCCCGAGCATGGCGGCGGCCTTGATCTGGTTGCCACGGGTGGCGGCCAGCGCCAGGCGCAGCAGCGGCCGCTCCACCTCGGCCAGCACCCGCTCATACAGGTCGCGCACCGGCAGCCCGTCCTTCTGCGCGGCGACGAAGCTGGACAGATGCCGCTCCACCGCCTGCTCCAGCGTCTCGGAGACGCGGGTCTCCGGGTCGGCCAGCGGCTCGGCCTCGGCCAGCTCATTGGCCACCGCGTCGCCGCCGATCACCTCCTGCGGGTAGAGGGCGGCCAGGCGCCGCATCAGATTCTCGAGCTCGCGCGCATTGCCCGGCCAGGGGTGCTGGCGCAGCCGCTCCACCGCGCTCTGGTCCAGCTGCTTGGCCGGCAGGCCGGCGGCCTTGGCGCGGTCGAGGAAGTGGCGGGCCAGCAGCGCGATATCCTCGGCCCGCTCGCGCAGCGGCGGCAGGCGGATCGGCACCACGTTCAGCCGGTAGAACAGATCCTCGCGGAACATGCCGCCGCGGATCGCCTGGCGCAGGTCGCGATGCGTGGCCGCGACGATGCGCACATTGGCCTTGATCGGGTTGCGGCCGCCCACCGTGGTGAACTCGCCCTCCTGCAGCACGCGCAGCAGGCGGGTCTGCGCCTCGGGCGGCATGTCGCCGATCTCGTCGAGGAACAGCGTGCCACCGGCGGCCTGCTCGAAGCGGCCGACGCCGCGCGCCAGCGCGCCCGTGAAGGCGCCGCGCTCATGCCCGAACAGCTCGCTCTCGATCAGCTCGCGCGGGATGGCGGCCATGTTGATGGCGACGAAGGGGCCGGTGCGGCGGCGGCCGTAATCGTGAAGGGCGCGCGCCACCAGCTCCCTTGCCGGTGCCGCTCTCGCCGGTGATCATCACGGTGAGGTCGGTCGTCGTCAGCCGCGCGACGGTGCGGTAGATCTCCTGCATCGCCGCGCTGCGGCCGACCAGCGGCAGGCGCTCGCCCTCATGCTCGTCCTCCTCCGGCGCGGCGGCGGCGGGCGCGGTCAGGGCGCGGGCGACGACGGCCAGCAGCTCCTTCAGGTCGAAGGGCTTGGGCAGGTATTCGAAGGCGCCACGCTGCGCCGCCTTCACCGCCGTCATGAAGGTGGATTGCGCCGACATCACCACGACGCGCAGCTCCGGGCGCACCCGCTTGATGCGCGGCACCAAATCCAGCCCGTTCTCATCCGGCATCACCACATCGGTGATCACCAGATCGCCCGCGCCCTCCTCGACCCAGCGCCACAGCGTGGCGGCGGAGGAGGTGGCGCGCACCGTGTAGCCGGCCCGCCCCAGGGCCTGGGACAGCACGGTGCGGATGGCCCGATCGTCATCGGCCACGAGGATGGTGCGGGTATCGGTCATTCGGCTCGGGTCTTGCGCGGGACGGGAAGCTCGGCGGGCGGCATCGGCAGGGAGAGGCGGAACACCGTCCGCCCCGGGCGCGTGTCGCATTCGATCAGCGCGCCCATATCGGCGACCAGCTTGGCCACCAGGGCCAGGCCCAGCCCCTGCCCGCCCCGCTTGGTGGTGACGAAGGGCTCCCAGATGGTGGAGGCCACCTCCTCCGGGATGCCGGGGCCGTTGTCGCGCACGCTGACCTGCAGCGGCAGGTGCACCCGCTCCTGCGAGCCTGGAATGGCGATGCGCACCCCGTGGTGATAGGCGGTGGAGAGATGGATCTCCCCGGTCAGCGGGTCCACCGCCTCGGCCGCGTTCTTCACCAGGTTCAGCAGCACCTGCACCAGCAGGTCGCGATTGCCGAAGACCGGCGGCAGCGAGGGGTCGTAATCCTCGATGATGCGCAGATGGCTGGCGAAGCCGCGCCCGGCGATGCGCCGGACATGGTCCAGCACCTCATGGATGTTGACCGCGGCGCGCTCCACCGGGCGCTCGGAGAACATCTCGAAGCGCTCGACCAGGTTGCGGATGCGGTCGGCCTCGTCCTGGATCAGGGTGCAGAGCTCGCGATCGGCCTCGCTGGCCGATTGCTCCAGCAGCTGCGCCGCGCCGCGGATGCCGGAGAGCGGGTTCTTCACCTCATGCGCCAGCATCGCCGCCATGGCCGAGGCGCCGCGCGCCGCGCCGCGGAAATTCAGCTGCCGGTCCAGCTTCTGCGCCTTGCTGCCATCCTGCAGCGACAGCACCACGGCGCCCGGCATCTCCGGCAGCGGCGCGCCATGGGCGGCGACGCCGCTGCGGTGCAGCCGCGGGCTTTCCAGGGTCAGGTCGTGGTCGGAGACCGGGGCGTCCAGCCCGCGCACCTGGGCGACCAGCGCGAAGAGCCTGGTATCGGCCGGGATCAGATCGGCCAGGCCCATCTGCGCCAGGGTGCCGGCGGAAAGCTGGAAGAACTGCTCGGCCGCCGGGTTGGCGAAGCGGAAACGGTTCTCCTCGTCCAGCACCACGACGGGCACCGGCAGCGCGGCCAGCAGGGCCAGGCTGTCCGGCACCGGCACCGTGGCGCTGGCGGCGCGCAAAGCCCGGCGCGAGGCGACGGGGCTGTTCATGCGGCGAGCGGATCCGCCTCGGCGTCACGGCCATCCTCGCGCCCGGCCGCCTCGCGCCCCTCTTCACGATAGACGTCGCGCACCGCCTCCACCCCCTGCTCGATCAGCGGGGCGTAGAATTCGTGCAGCAGGGCCAGCGCCGCCTCCGGCGTCTCGGCGCGGTTCACCGCGACACGGAACTCGGCCGAGCCGGGCAGGCCCTTGGAGTACCAGGCGAGGTGCTTGCGGGCCAGGCGCACGCCGGGATGCGGGCCGTGATGCTCCAGCATGGCGTGGTAGTGCCGGCGCAGGATGTCGTATTGCGTGGCGAGATCCGGCTCCGGCAAATCCTCGCCGGTGGTCAGGTAGGTGGCGATGCGCGCCAGCAGCCAGGGGCGGCCATAGCAGCCGCGGCCGATCATCACGCCATCGGCGCCGGATTGGCGCAGCGCCTCGGCCGCGTGCAGCGGCGTCAGGATGTCGCCATTGACAATCACCGGCAGGCCGACCGCCTGCTTCACCTTGGCCACGAAGGCCCAGTCAGCGGTGCCGGTGTAGAACATCTGCCGGGTGCGGCCATGCACCGTCACCAGCCTGATGCCGCTCTCCTCGGCGATCTTGGCCAGCCGCGGCGCGTTCAGGCTGTTGTGGTCCCAGCCCATGCGCATCTTCAGCGTCACCGGGGTCGGGACCGCGCGGACCACCGCCTCCAGGATGCGGGCGGCGCCGATCTCGTCGCGCATCAGCGCGCTGCCGGCCTGCTGGCCCAGCGCCACCTTCTTCACCGGGCAGCCGAAATTGATGTCGACGATGGCGGCGCCATGGTCCACCGCCAGCTTCGCCGCCTCGGCCATCACCGCCGGGTCACAGCCGGCCAGCTGCACGCTGGTCGGGCCGCCGAAGCCGTCCACCTCGGCCATCTTCAGCGTCTGCCGGTTCTCCCGCACCATGGCCTGGCTGGCGATCATCTCGCTGACCACCATGGGGGCCTGCAGCTCGCGGCAGAGGCGGCGGAAGGGCAGATCGGTGACGCCGGACATCGGCGCCAGGATCACCGGCGCATCGATGCGGATCGGCCCGACCATGATCGGCCGCAGCCGCGGCACGTCAGCCGCCGTGGGGGCCGGGGGGGTGGTGGGGGCGATGCTCATGATTTGGGCAATCTAGTCGCTGTCTGGCCATCCGTCCATGCGCAACCGCCCAGGCTTGCGGCAGACCGCCATGCACAGGCCGCATCCGGCCGCGCCACGGGCGGCTTGACCACCCCCCGCCGCGCTGGATAAGCCTCCTGCATGGGCTCGGTCGGAGCCTCCCTGTCCGCGGGAAGGGCTGCGCCCACGCACCTCTCAGACCTGGTTCGGTTGCCCTTCGCACCCTTTCCGGCCTGACCGGCGGACACAGGCAGGAGGAAGGGGTCCTCATGTCCGATCGCCCGGCGCCCGCCGCCTCGCCGTTCCGCATCCATCTCGACCAGCAGCGCAAGCGCGCCAAGGAATTGCTGCGCGCGCTGCGCGCCAGGGAGGCGGAGGCGCTGGCCCGCTTCCGCCGCCACCATCCGCGCGCCGCGACCCTGCGGCCCGACGCCCTGGCCCGGCTGGCCGAGGCGCAGCTGGTGATCGCCCGCGAGCTCGGCCTGCCCAGCTGGCCGCGCCTGGTCGCGCATGTGGCCGAGAGCGAGCGCAGCGCCGCGCGCATCCGCCAGGGCGGCCCGGCGCCGGATGGCGAGATGCCGACCTGGCATCTGCGCTGCGGCTCGGACATCGCCCCCGCCCTGCGCGAAGCCGGCTTCACGGGCGACTTCCTGGAATATGCCGACCCGCTCTGCCAGGGCCCGGTGCTCGACACGCCGGACTGGCTGGAGCGGCGCGCCGCCTTCCTGGCCGAATCCTATGGCGCGGCGCTGGGCTTCGACGCGGCGGCCGCGCTGCAGCGGCTGCGGCGGGAGGAGGCGGGGCTGCAGGCCGATCGCGGCCCGGGCGCGCGAATCGTGCTGTGGTTCGAGCATGACAGCTACGACCAGCTGATCCTGGCCCGCTGCCTGGCGCATTTCGCCGCGGCGCCGCCCGCCCGGCTGGAGCTGGTCTCGGCCGGCGCCTATCCGGGCGCGGCGCGCTTCATCGGCCTGGGCCAGCTGCCGCCCGAGGCGCTGCGCCTGCTCTGGGAGCAGCGGCTTGCCGTGCCGGCGGACGCGCTGCTTCAGGGCGCCGCCGCCTGGCAGGCGCTGCGCGCCCCGGAGCCGGGCGCCCTTGCCGCCCTGGCGGCGGAGCGGCTTCCCGCCCTGCCCGCTTTGGCCCCGGCGCTGCGCCGCCATCTGCAGGAGCTGCCCTGGCTGCAGGACGGTCTCGGCCTGACCGAGCGGCTGGTGCTGCAGCTGCTGGCGGAGGCGCCGCGCGACGCCGGCGCGCTGTTCCAGGCCCTGATGCGGGAGCGCGAGCCGCTGCCCTGGATGACCGACCTGATGCTGCTGGACCTGCTGCGCCGGCTGCGCCACGCCGCCGAGCCCGCCATCGCCGGCGATGGCGCGGCGCCGGAGCGCTTCCATCTGACCGAGGCCGGGCGGGCCGTGCTGGGCGGGGCGCGGGACGCGCTGTCGCTGCGCCCGGCGCCGCGCTTCGTCGGCGGCGTCGCCATCCCCGGCGGGCCGGACCCCTGCTGGCGCTGGGACGAGGCGGCGGGGCGCCCAGTCCGCGCCTGACCCCGGCCGGCGAAGGCGCGGGCCCTCCCGCTCGGCGGCGTTTGCCCCTAGGTTCCGCGCCATGCGCGTGATTGCCCTCCTGCTGGCCGCCGGCCGCGGCACCCGCTTCGGGGCCGACCGGCCGAAGCAGTATCTCTCCCTGCTCGGCCAGCCGGTGCTGCTGCACGCCGCCCATGCCCTGCTGGCCGATGGCCAGGTCGACGCCCTGCTGCCCGTGGTGCCGGCGGGCGAGGCCGGGCTGGTGGCGGAGATGCTGCGCGGCCTGCCCTGCCTGCCGCCGGTGACCGGCGGCGCCACCCGCCAGGCCAGCGTGCGGGCCGGGCTGGAGGCGCTGGCGGCCGACCCGCCGGAGCTGGTGCTGGTGCATGACGGCGCGCGGCCCCTGGTCGGACGCGGCACCATCGCCGCGCTGCTGGCGGCCCTGGAGGAAAGCCCGGGCGCCATTCCCGCCCAGCCGGTCAGCGACACGCTGAAGGCCGGCGAGGCCGGGCGCATCCTGCGCACCGTGCCGCGCGCCGGGCTGTACCGGGCGCAGACGCCGCAGGCCTTCCGCTACGCCACGCTGCTGGACGCGCACCGCGCCCTGCGCGAAGAGGTCACCGACGATGCCGCGGTGCTGGAGGCGATGGGCCTGCCGGTGGCGCTGCTGCCCGGATCGGAGAGCAATCTGAAAGTGACCTATCCCGAGGATCTGGCCCGCGCCGAGGCCGCCCTGCTGCCGCGCTTCCTGCCCGCCATGGGCACCGGCTTCGACGTGCACCGCCTGGTCGAGGGCCGGCCGCTGATCCTGTGCGGCATCACCATCCCGCACCCGCTGGGGCTGGACGGGCATTCGGATGCCGATGTCGGGCTGCACGCGCTGTGCGACGCCATCTATGGCGCGCTGGCCGAGGGCGATATCGGCCGGCATTTCCCGCCCAGCGAGGCCGAGTGGAAGGATGCCGACAGCGCCCGCTTCCTGCGCCACGCCGCCGGCCGCGTCGCGGCGCGCGGCGGCATCATCACCCATGCCGATGTGACGCTGATCTGCGAGCGGCCGAAGATCGGCCCGCATGCCGATGCCATGCGGGCCAGGCTGGCCGAGCTGATGGAGATTCCGGTGGCCAGGGTCTCGGTGAAGGCGACGACGACCGAGAAGCTCGGCTTCACCGGCCGGGGCGAGGGCATCGCCGCCCAGGCCGCGGCGACCCTGCTGCTGCCCGCCTGATTTCTTTCCGGTGGCGGCCGGCGCTGCCGGCCGGATGGTCGCATGGCGGCCGATGCCAATGGCCGCCTGGGCGCGCCTCAGGCGGCGCTGGCCGGCGCCGCCTCGCGCGCGGCCAGCCAGGCGCGCAGCGCCGCCTCCGGCATCGGCCGGGCGATCAGATAGCCCTGCGCCTCCTCGCAGCCACGCGCCGCCAGGAAATCCAGCGCCGCCTGGTCCTCCACCCCCTCCGCCACCACGCGGTGGCCGAGGTCGTGCGCCAGCTGGATCATCGCCGAGACCAGGCGCTGGTCGCGCGCCTCGGTGGCCAGGCGGCGGATGAAGGACTGGTCCAGCTTGACGATGTTGGCCGGCAGCGTCTGCAGATAGGACAGGCTGCTGTAGCCGGTGCCGAAATCATCGATGGCGACATCCATGCCGAGTTCGCGCAGCGCGCGCAGCTGGGCGAAGGCGGCCTCGCCATTGCGCAGCAGCGCGCTCTCGGTGAATTCCAGCTCCACCGCCTGCGGCGCCAGCCCGTGGCGCGACAGGCTCTCCACCATGCGCTCGGCGAAATCCGGCTCGGCCAGGTTCAGCGCCGAGACATTGACCGAGACGCGCAGCCCGATCCCGTCCCGCCGAAGCGCCGCCAGCTGCGCGGCGGCGCGGTCGATCACCCAGCGCGTCACCGGCCGGGTCAGCGCCGTCTGCTCGACCAGCGGGATGAACTCGCCGGGCGAGACCGCCTGCAGCACCGGGTGGCGCCAGCGCAGCAGCGCCTCGGCCCCCAGGCAGCGCCCATCGGCGATGGCGATGCGCGGCTGGAACACCAGGCCGAGCTGGTCCTCCGCCTCCAGCGCCGGCAGCATGTCGGTCAGCAGCCGCAGCCGGCGATGGCTGCGCGCCTCGCTCTCGGCGCTGTACAGGCCATGGCCCTGGCCGCTGCCGCGCGCCTCCTCCGCCGCGCTGGCGGCGGCGCGCAGCACCCGCTCGGCATCGCGCTCGGCGGCGTCGAAGGTGGCGATGCCAAAGACCGGGGTGGCGGTCACCGGCACCTCGCCGAAGGGCACCGGCGCCTGGAAGGCGCGCTGCAGCGCGTCCAGCGCCGCCGGCCAGTCGGGGCCGCCCGCCTCCAGCAGGGCCAGGAAGGCGCTGCTGCCGGTCTGGTACAGCCCGCCCCGGCCCGGCAGGGCGGCGCGCAGCAGCGCCGCGCCGTGCCGCGCCAGCGCCTCCACATAGGCGGGGCCCAGCGTCGAGACCGCCTGGCCGAGCTGGCTGGAATGCGACAGGTCGACCAGCAGCGCCGCGCCGCCGCGCGCCGGCGCGCGGGCGGTGAACTCGTCGATGAATTGCAGCCGGTTGGGCAGGCCGCTGACCGGATCGATGCGGCCGAAGGCGTGCTCCAGCTCGATCTGCGACATCACCATGGCGGCCAGGTCGCGCAGCGGCTGCACCTCGGCCTCGCTGACCTGGCGCGGCTCCAGGCCCAGCACGCACATGGCGCCCAGGCCATGGCCGTCCCGCGTCACCAGCGGCGCGCCGGCATAGAAGCGCACCCCGGCCAGGGCCAGCGGGCTGCCGATGAAGCGGGGGTCGGCGGCGAGGTCGGGCACCACCAGCATCTGCCGCGTGGCGCTGACCACGGCGCAGGGCGCCTGGTGGCGCGGGATCTCCCGGTGGTCGACGCCGAAGGCCGATTTGAACCATTGCCGGCTGGCATCCGTCAGCGAGACGGCGGCGACCGGCGCATCCAGCAGCCGCCCGGCCAGGCGGGTGATGCGGTCATAGCTTTCGCTGGGCGGGGTGTCGATCAGGTTGAGGGCGAGCAGCGCCTCCATCCGGCGCCGCTCTTCCGCGGGCGGGGGCACAAAGATCGACATCGGGGGCAGGTCCTCGGTGGCAGGTGTTCAGCTGGCTCTCGGCGCCATCCTGGACGCTGCCCGGCCCTTCCGGGGGCGGGGCCGGCCTGACCGGCCCCGTCCGCACTATGCCCGCCGGAAGATGAACAAACCGCTTCCGCGGCCGGTCCCTGCCCTTCCGCCTGCCCCTCCCCCTGCCCGGGGAAGCCTCAGCGGCGGGGCAGGAAGCCCACCAGCTCCTCCGCCCGGTTGACGATCGGCTCGGCGATGGCCGAGGCCTTGTCGGAGCCCTTGCGCAGCTCGGCATCCACCGCCGCCGGATCGTCCAGCAGGCGCTGCATCTCGGCCTGGATCGGGCCCAGATGCGCCACCAGCGCATCGGTCAGCACGGTCTTGAAGCTGCCGAAGCCCTGGCCCTCGTGCTGGCGCAGCACCTCGGCCGGCGTCACGCCGGTGATGGCGGCCAGGATGCCCACCAGGTTGCGCGCCTCCGGCCGGCCTTCCAGCCCCGCCGCCTCGCCCGGCAGCGGCTCGGGGTCGGTCTTGGCGCGGCGGATCTTCAGCGCGATGGCATCCGCGTCATCGGTCAGGTTGATGCGCGACTGGTCGGAGGGGTCCGACTTGCTCATCTTCTTCGTGCCGTCACGCAGCGACATCACCCGGGCGGCGACGCCCTGGATCATCGGCTCGATATTGGGGAAGAAATCCACGCCGTAATCATGGTTGAACTTCTGGGCGATGTCGTTGGCCAGCTCCAGATGCTGCTTCTGGTCCTCGCCCACCGGCACGCGCGTCGCGTGGTAGGCATGGATGTCGGCCGCCATCAGGTTCGGATAGACATAGAGCCCGGCCCCCGCATTCTCGCGGTCCTTGCCGGCCTTGTCCTTGAACTGGGTCATCCGGTTCAGCCAGCCGATGCGCGCCACGCAGTTGAAGATCCAGGCCAGGCGGGTATGGGCGGGGACATGGCTCTGCACGAACAGCGTGCACTTGTCCGGCGTCACCCCGCAGGCGATCAGGGCGGCCGCCATTTCCCGCGTCTGGCGCGCCAGCTCCTTCGGGTCCTGCCAGACCGTGATGGCGTG
This sequence comes from Pseudoroseomonas cervicalis, assembly GCF_030818485.1. NCBI lineage: Bacteria > Pseudomonadati > Pseudomonadota > Alphaproteobacteria > Acetobacterales > Roseomonadaceae > Roseomonas > Teichococcus cervicalis. Next base: position 1,015,477 of record NZ_JAUTAJ010000004.1, read on the forward strand.
CTGGTCGACCACGCAATAGATGCACTCATGATCGGCCATCATGGGCACCCAGTTGCGGATGGCGCCCAGGTAGTTGCCGAGGGTCGGAATGCCGGAGGGCTGGATCCCGGAGAAGACACGCTGCATCGAAAACACCTTTCGGGCCTGGCAGCCGCGTGATCCCGCGCGGGGCGCGCCCCGTCAAGCCATGATGCCGCGCCCGCCGCCTCCCCCGGCTTGCGCCGGCGCCGGCCAGGCGGCAGGAGGGGGCTGCGACAGCGAGGGAGAGCGGCGCATGCGGATCGAGCGGGACCTGGCCGGGCTGAGCGGGGCGGTCGGCGACTGGCGCCGGGATGGCCAGCGCATCGCGCTGGTCCCCACCATGGGCGCGCTGCATGACGGGCATCTGGCGCTGGTGGCCGAGGCGCGGCGGCACGCCGACCGGGTCACCGTCTCGATCTTCGTCAACCCGCTGCAATTCGGCCCTGCCGAGGATCTCGACCGCTATCCGCGCGACGAGGCGGGCGACCTCGAGAAGCTGCGCCGCGCCGGCTGCGACCTGGCCTTCCTGCCGACGCCGCCGGTGCTCTACCCGCAAGGCGAGGCCACCCGCATCGAGCCCTCGGGCCCCGCCGAGGGCTGGGAGGGCGCCGCCCGCCCCGGCCATTTCCGCGGCGTGGCGACCGTCTGCACCAAGCTGTTCCTGATGTGCCGCGCCGATGTCGCGGTGTTCGGCGAGAAGGACTGGCAGCAGCTGCAGGTGATCCGCCGGACGGTGGCCGATCTGCACCTGCCGGTGGAGATCATCGGCCTGCCCACGGTGCGCGACGCCGACGGGCTGGCCATGTCCTCCCGCAACCAGCGGCTGAGCACAGCGGAGCGCGCCGCGGCCGCCCTGCTGCCGGCGGTGCTCGGGCGGCTGGCCGGGGCCCTGGCCACCGGCGCGGCCCCTGCCCCGGCGCTGGCCGCGGCGGGGGAGGAACTCCGCCGGGGCGGCTTCGCGCCGGATTATCTGGCGCTGGTCGAGCCGCACAGCCTGCGGCCCTGGCCGGAGGGTGGCCAGGGCGAGGCCCGGCTGGTGGTGGCGGCCCGGCTGGGCGATGTGCGGCTGCTGGACAATTTTCCCGTGAGCCTGCCCCGCCAGGGCTGACACCAACCCCGCCCTGCCGCGTTGCAGCAGGGTGATGCCCCAGACCGTCGACACCCCCACGGCCCTTCCCGCCGGACAGGATGCCCCTCGGCCGCCGACGCCGCACCCCGACCCGGAGACCCCGGCGGGCGGGGCGGCGCCCGTGCTGCAGCCCGGACGCAATGTCTGGCGCCTGGCCCAGGCCCGCCGCGCCGCCGTGCTGGTGGACGCCGCCAACTACTATGGCGCCCTGCGCGAGGCGATGAAGCGGGCGCGGGAGACCATCCTGATCGCCGGCTGGGACATCGACAGCCGCACGCCGCTGGTGGGCCCCGAGGGCGAGCCGCGCGACGGGCTGCCCGCCACGCTCGGCCCCTTCCTGGCCGCGCTGGTGGAGCGCCGGCCGCAGCTGAAGATCAAGCTGCTGCTGTGGGACTACTCCATGCTCTACGCCATGGAGCGGGAGCTGCTGCCGGCCCTGCGCCTGCAATGGAACACGCCGCAGCAGATCGAGCTGTGCCTGGATGACGATGTGGCCTTCGGCGCCTCGCACCACCAGAAGATCGCCGTGGTGGATGACGCGCTGGGCTTCTCCGGCGGGCTGGACCTGACCATCCGCCGCTGGGACACGCCGGAGCACAAGCCGGACAACCCGCATCGCGTCGACCCGCGCGACGAGGGCTACCCGCCCTTCCATGACATCCAGATGATGGTGGATGGCGAGGCCGCGGCTTCCCTGGGCGAGATCTTCCGCGGCCGCTGGGCGCGCGCCGCCTGCGAGGATCTGCCGCCGCTCGGGCCGCGTCCGGAGAACGCGCCGGATCTCTGGCCCCGCCATGTCACCCCCGATTTCCAGCAGGTCGAGATCGGCATCGCCCGCACCGAGGGCAGTTTCGAGGGCCAGCCCGAGATCCGCGAGGTCGAGCGGCTGTTCGAGGACATGATCGGCAGCGCCGAGCGCAGCCTCTATATCGAGAACCAGTTCCTCACCCATCTCGGCCTGGCCCAGCGCCTGGCCGAGCGGCTGCGGGAGAAGCCGGGGCTGGAGGTGGTGATCCTCGGCCCCCGCACCCACCACACCTGGCTGGAGCACCGCACCATGCTGGCGGGGCGCATCCGCTTCATGGAGGTGCTGCGCGAGGCCGGGCTGGAGGAGCGGGTGCGGCTGCTCTACCCGCAATCGGGCAAGGGCCGTGGCCACCAGGCCGATGTCATGGTGCATGCCAAGCTGATGATCGTGGATGACCGGCTGCTGCGGGTCGGCTCGGCCAATCTGTGCAACCGCTCCATGGGCACGGACAGCGAATGCGATCTGGTGGTGGAGGCGCGCGACGCCGCCACCCGCACCGCCATCCGCGCCGTGCAGAACCGCCTGCTGGCCGAGCATCTGGGCGCCACGCCGCAGCGCGTGGAGGAGGTGCGGCGCGGCGGGTCGCTCTTCGCCGCGCTGGACGCGCTGCGCGGCGGCAGCCACCAGCTGCTGCCGATCCAGGATGGCAGGCTGGAGGAGGGCGAGGCGCTGCCGCCGATCGAGGCGGTGGCGGACCCGGCCCGTGCCCTGGGCTCCGCCATCCTGCTGGCCGATTTCACCGCCGAGGATGGCACGCCGCATGGCATGCCGCTCTGGCTGCGCATCCTGCTGGTGGCAGCGCCGATCGCGCTGCTGGGCCTGGCCTGGCACTACACGCCGCTGTCCAATCTGCTGAACCCGGAGACCTTCAGCGCCTCCATGCAGAACGCCAATGGCGCCTGGGGGCCGGTGCTGGCGCTGACCCTGTTCATGGTGCTGGGGCTGATCGCCTTCCCGGTGAACGTCCTGATCATCGCGACGGCCGCCGCCTTCGGCCTCTGGCCCGGGCTGCTTTATGCCGCGGTCGGCGCCATGGTCAGCGCCTTCCTGACCTATCTGGTCGGCCGCAAGGTCGGCACCGGCATGCTGCGCAAGCTGGTGGGGCCGCGCATCAACCGCATCAGCCGGGCCATCTCGCGCAACGGCATCATGGCGGTCACCATGGTGCGGCTGATGCCGGTCGCGCCCTTCACCCTGGTCAATCTGGTGGCGGGGGCCATCCGCATCCCGCTGCTCGACTACATGGTGGGCACGGCTTTGGGGCTGGCGCCGGGGCTGGTGCTGATGACGGCGCTGGGCGACCGGCTGCTGCGCATCATGACCGACCCCTCGGCCACCGACATCCTGGGCTTCGTGGTCATGCTGCTGGCCTGGGGCGGGCTGTCCTGGGGGCTGCAGAGCCTGGTCGCCTGGTTCCGCCGCCGCCAGGCCCAGCCGGAGGCCGCCGCGTGATCCTGCGGGCGATGACTTGGAACATCCATGCCGGGATCGGCGGCGATGGCCGCTATGATTTCGGCCGGGTGCTGGGGCTGATCCGCCGGCACCGCCCCGATCTGCTGGCGGTGCAGGAGATCGATTCCCGCCCCTGCGGCCGCGGCGCCTGCTCCTTCGACACGCTGCGCGAGCAGTTCGGCGGCCACGCCGTGGCGGCCGAGACCCTGCAGGGCGAGGCCGGCGCCTATGGCCATATGCTGCTCAGCCGCTGGCCGCTGATCGAGGCCGGCACGCATGACCTCTCGGTCGAGGGGCGCGAGCCGCGCCAGGCCATCGCCGCCCGGCTGCAGATGCCGGGCGGCGCCACGCTCGGCGTCGTGGCCGCGCATCTCGGCCTGCGCTGGCGCGAGCGCGGGCGGCAGGCGCAGCGCCTGGCCGCGCTGGTGCGCAGCATGCCGGGGCCGGTGGTGGTGATGGGAGATTTCAACGATTGGAGCTGGGGTGGCCCGGTCTGGCGGGCGCTGGCGCCGCTGCTGCCGGCGCGCACCCGGCACCGCACCTTCCCCGCCCGGCTGCCGCTGCTGCGGCTGGACGAGGTGTTCTGCCGCCCGGCCCAGCTGCTGGGGCGGAGCTGGGTGGATCGCGCCGGCGCCGCCGCCTCCGACCACCTGCCGGTGGTGGCGGAGCTGCATGTCGGTGCCGCCCAGGCGAGCCCGCACCGGCCGGCGGCGCCGGCGGCCCAGCCCGAGCCCGCCGGCAGCGCCGCGGCGCCGAGCCCCGCCCCGGCCCTGACGCTGGGGCGCCTGCCGGCCGGCCCCGGCTGATGCGGCGCGGCGATGTCCAGAATTCGGGCATCGTCTTGAAAAAGACGCGGCAAAACTGGTTGGCTGCCCGCAATGGGTGTGGCAGGTTCCGCTTAACCTCCGGTTTTTCATGGCGGAGGTGCGCTGTGGAGAGGCAAGTGCGGCATCGTATCACGACAGGGGCGCCCGTCCGCCCTGCCCTGCCTGCCCTCGGCGCCGGCCTCTGCCTGATGCTCGCCTGGCCGGTGGCGGCGCAGCCTGCGCCCCAGGCCGTGCCCCAGACCATGCCCCAGGCCGCCCCCCAGCCGGCGCAGCCATCCCAGGGCAACGCCGCCCCGGCCAATGGCGCGCCGGCGGGCGGCGCCGCGAGCACCGACAATGCGGTGACCCTGCTGCTCGACCAGGCCAGCTACTGGCAGGCGCAGAACCGCCCCGACGCGGCGCTGCAATCGCTGGAGCGCCTGCTGCGCATCCGCCCGAACGACCCGCGCGCCCTGTCCATGGCGGCCCAGGTGGCCGCCGCCGCCGGCGAGGCCGACCAGGCGCAATCCTATCTGAACCGCCTCGCCGCCATCGCGCCGCAAAGCCAGGATCTGGCCCGGGCGCAGAGCGCGCTGCGCGCCACGGCGGTGGACCAGCAGGGGCTGGCCGAGGCGCGCCAGCTCTCGCAATCCGGCCGCGGGCGGGAGGCGCTGCTGCGCTACCGCGCCGCCTTCGGCGGCAGCGAGGTGCCGGATGCCTTCGCCGTCGAATACTACCTGACCCAGGCCGGGCTTTCGGCCGATGATTTCCGCGAGGCGCGGCGCGGGCTGGAGGCGGCGCTGCAGCGCCAGCCGGACAATGCGCGGATGAAGCTGGCCCTGGCCCAGATGCTGACCTTCCGCGAGACGACGCGCTTCCAGGGCATCGACACGCTGCGCGAGATGGCGCGCCAGCCGGAGACGGCCAGCGCCGCCCGGGCCGCCTGGCGGCAGGCGCTGCTCTGGATGGGGCCGGGCGGCGAGGCGCAGGCGGCCTTCGAGACCTATCGCGCCGAGAACCCGGCCGATCCCGAGATCGAGGCGCGCTACCAGGAGATCCGCACCTTCGGCCAGGATCCGAATTACGAGACGCGCCAGGGTGCCTTCGACGCGCTGACCCAGCAGCGGCTGAACGATGCCGAGACCGGCTTCAACACCGCGCTGCAGGCCAATCCGGACGATGTCGATTCGCTGATGGGCCTGGCCATCCTGCGCCGCCGCCAGAACCGGGAGGCCGATTGGCGCGCCTTGTATGAGCGCGCCATGGCGCTGGCGCCGGAGCGCCAAGCGGAGTTCCAGCGGGCGCTCGGCCTCGGCCCCGATGGCCGGCCGCCCACCCCGCCGCCGCCGCCCCGCACCCCGGCCAACCTGGCCCGCCAGGCGCTGCAGCGCGGCGCCCTGGCCGAGGCCGAGCGGCAGGCGCAGCGCGCCATGGGCCGCGGCTCGGCCACTGAGCAGGCGGAGGCGGCCACCATCCTGGCCCAGGTGGCGCTGCAGCGCGGCGAGCTGGCCGTGGCCGAGGCCGGCTTCCGCGACGCGCTGCGCCGCCGCCCCGGCTCGCGCGAGGCGCAGGCCGGGCTCTACACCACCCTCGACCGCCAGGGCCGCTGGGACGAGGCGGATGCCATGGCGCGCGCCTCCGGCTTCGTGCCGCCGCCCGGCTTCGCCGCCGGCCGCGCCGCCGGGCTGCGCGACGCGGCATCGCGCGAGGCCGATTCGGAACGCGCCCTGGCCATGCTGCGCCAGGGCCTGACCGTCGATCCCGGCAATGCCTGGGTGGCGCATGACATGGTGCGGCTGCTGCGCCGCATGGGCCGCCTGGCCGAGGCCGACGAGGCCGAGCGCAACCTGGCCGCGCAGAGCAGGCCGGAGGCGCTCTACGCCGCCGCCCTGCTGGCCGCCTCGGAGGAGCGCGACCGCGACGTGGTCGACCGCCTCTCCCGCATCCCCGCCAATGCCCGCACCGCCGAGATGCGCCGTCTGCTGGCGGGCGCCGAGCTGCGCGCCGAGGCCTCGCGCTGGGAGGTGCAGCTGGCCAATGCCGCGACCCGCCCCGCCGCGACGCAGGCGCTGCTGGCCATGGCGGCGCGGCGCGACCCGTCGGGGCAGACCGGCGCCGCCGTCATCCGCGCCTTCGGCCGCGCCCGCATGCCGGCCCAGGCCCGCACCGCGCTGCGCCTGGCGACCAATGTGCCGAGCGTCGATGTCGATGCCCGGCTGCAGATCGCCGGCGCGCTGATGGAGGCCAAGCTGCGCGAGGAGGCGGCGGCGCTGCTGGCCGCCCTCGACAGCGCGCCGCTGACCCAGGCCCAGGCCGAGCAGCTGCAGGGCATGCGCACCGGGCTGATCGTCAGCGCCGCGGATGAATACAGCGCCGATGGCAATATCGCCGCCGCCTCCGCCCTGCTGGGCCCGGCGCTGCAGGCCGATCCGGGCAACCCGTCGCTGCTGCTGTCGCTGGCGCGGCTGAACCTGCAGGCCAGCCGGCCTGAGGAGGCGCAGCGCATCGCCGAGGCGGTGCTGCAGAGCCGCCCCGACAGCGTGGAGGCGATGATGACCGCGGGCGAGGCCGCCATGGCGCTGCGGCAATGGCGCCGCGCCGACCAGCTGGTGCTGGCGGCGCAGCGCGCCACTGGCGGGAATGTGCAGCTCTACATGATGGAGGCGCGCCTGGCGCGCGGCCAGAATGACAGCCAGCGGGCCGAGCGGGCGCTGATCATGGCGCGGCGCCTGCGCATGGCCCAGCTGCAGACCAGCGCCCTGCCCTGAGGCAGGCGCCAATCCGGGACGGTGATGATGCGAGCTTCGACTTCCTGGCTGGGTCTCTGCATGGCGGGCGCCCTCGCCTGCTTCCAGCCCGGCGCCGCGACGGCGCAGCCCATGCTGTATGAGCAGCGCCTGCCGGACGGCTTCGCCTTCGTCCGCTTCGCCAACACCCTGGCCGGCCCGGTCTCGGTGAAGCCGGATTTCGACGACGCGCTGAACCTGCGCGACGAGGGCGCCGCCCGCGTCACCGATTACCGCGTGGCCGAGGATGTGGCGAACCGCCCGGTGCGGCTGACCGTGACCGAGGGCGGCCGCAGCACCGAGCTGCGCGTCACCATCGAGGGCGGCGGCTACAACACCATCCTGCTGCAGCGCCAGGGCGATGCGGTGCAGGCGGTCGTGGTCAAGGACCAGACCGACTACAACCAGGTGCGCGCCCGGCTCTCCTTCTACAACGCCGTGCCGGGCTGCGCCGAGGGCAGCCTGGCGCTGGCGCCCTCCGGCCAGTCGGTCTTCTCCAAGGTCGAGCCCTCCAGCATGACGGCGCGCAGCATCAACCCGGTGAGCGCAACGGTCACCGCCGGCTGCGGCGGGCGGCAGGCGGCCGCGCTTGAGCTCGGCCGGCTGGAGGCGGGCGGGCAGTACAGCGTCTGGCTGGTGGCGCCGGCGGGCGAGCTGACCAGCTTCCTGGTGCGCGACCGGATCGCCGCCCGATGAGACGGCGCCGCGCCGGCCGCGCCCTGCTGGCCGCGCTCGGCCTCGGGCTCGGCCTGGCGCTGGGGGGCGGCGTGGCCCCGGCCCGGGCCCAGGCGCCGGGACAGGCCGCGCTGTCCGCCTGCCCCAGCCTGCCGCCGCGCAGCCCGATGCCGCGCGACGCCACGCCCGACTACCTGGCCGAACCCACATGGCGCAGCCGGGTGGCCGAGCTGGACCGGCAGATCGCCGCCAACGACATGTCCCGGGCGCAGATGGTGTTCCTGGGCGATTCGCTGGTGCAGGGCTGGTTCCCCTCGATCTACCAGCAATTCTACGCGCATCGCGCCGCCGCCAATCTCGGCGTCGGCGGCGACTTCACCCAGGGGCTGCTGGCGCGGCTGGCGCAGGGGCACTGGCCGGCCAGCCTGAAGCCGCGCCTGGCGGTGCTGCTGATCGGCACCAACAACATCCAGTATGGCGGCCAGCCGGCCGATGTGGCGCTCGGCATCGCCGAGGTGGTGCGCTTCATCCGCGCCCGCTCGCCGCAGACCCGCATCCTGATCATCGGCCTGCTGCCGCGCGGCGACACTGCGGCCGAGCCGATGCGCCGCAACATCGCCCAGGTGAATGCGCTGATCGCCCGCTGCGCCGACCAGCAGCATGTCTTCTACACCGAGCCCGGCCCGCTGCTGCTGGATGGCCAGGGCCGGCTGTCGCGCGACATCGCCTTCGACAGCCTGCATCTGACCATGGTGGGCTATGCGCTGCTCTCGGCCGGGATCGAGCCGCAGATTCGCCAGATCCTGGCGATGCCCTGAGCGCCCCGCGCGTATGGAAAAGCCCCGGGCCGGACCGGCCTGGGGCTGTCGAAAATGGCGCACCCTGAGGGACTTGAACCCCCAACCAACCGGGTAGAAGCCGGTTGCTCTATCCAGTTGAGCTAAGGGTGCGAAGCCGGATCCCGCTCAGTGGGTCCAGTTCTCGGCGCGGCCGTAGCGGAAATTCTCGGCATAGGATTTCGGCTTCAGCCCGGCCTCGGGGCGCGGCGGCTCGACCTCATAGGGGATGTTGTTGGCGCGGGCATAGGCCTCGGCCGCTTCCTGGCTGGCGAAGCTGATGCGCAGCTGGGCGCGGGTGTCGCCCGAGCCGTACCAGCCGGTCAGCGGATCCTTCCGGCGCGCCTCGGCGGGGGCGAAGGTCAGCATCCACTGGCCGTTGCGCGCCTTGCCGGACTGCATGGCCGAGCGCGGCTGGCGATAGATGCGGGCAATGGCAAGGTCGCGGCTCATGATCTCGCAGCTTCCGCAGGGTCCGGGGCGGCTGGGGCACGCCACGCGGCAATTGGGGAAAAGGTATCGGGGCGAGAGGATTCGAACCTCCGGCCCTCTGCTCCCAAAGCAGATGCGCTACCAGGCTGCGCCACGCCCCGACCTGGCGGCAAACTATGGGCAGAGCCCGGTCGCCGCAAGCGCCTTCAGCCGATGCGCGTGGCCCCGCCCATCCAGGGCGCCAGCACCTGCGGCACGCGGATGCTGCCATCTTCCTGCTGATGCGTCTCCATCACCGCGATCAGCGCGCGGCCGACGGCGATGCCGGAGCCGTTCAGCGTGTGCAGATAGGCGGGCGCCGCCTTGGTGCCCGGCGCGGCCTCGGGCCGGTAGCGGGCATTCATGCGGCGCGCCTGGAAGTCGCGGCAATTGGAGCAGGAAGAAATCTCCCGCCACGCCCCCTGCCCCGGCAGCCAGACCTCGAGGTCATAGGTGCGGGCCGCCGAGAAGCCGGTGTCGCCGGCGCAGAGCAGCACGCGGCGCCAGACCAGGCCGAGCTCGGTCAGCACCCGCTCGGCGCAGCGCGTCATGCGCTCATGCTCGGCGGCCGAATCCTCCGGCCGGGTGATGGAGACCATCTCCACCTTGGTGAACTGGTGCTGGCGCAGCATGCCGCGGGTGTCGCGCCCGGCGCTGCCGGCCTCGGAGCGGAAGCAGGGCGACAGCGCGGTGTAGCGCAGCGGCAGCGCCGCTTCCGCCAGCAGCTCGCCGGCGACGAGGTTGGTCAGCGGCACCTCGGCGGTCGGGATCAGCCAGCGGCCATCCGTGGTGCGGAACAGATCCTCCTCGAATTTCGGCAGCTGGCCGGTGCCATACATGGTCGCGTCATTGACCAGCAGCGGCACCGAGGTCTCGGTATAGCCATGCTCCTCCACATGGAGGGAGATCATGTACTGGCCGAGCGCGCGCTCCAGCCGCGCCAGCTGGCCGCGCAGCACGGTGAAGCGGGCGCCGGCGAGCTTGGCGGCGGCGCCGAAATCCATCAGCCCCAGCGCCTCGCCCAGCTCGAAATGCTGCTTCGGCGCGAAATCCAGCGCGGGCGGCTCGCCCTCCTGGTGCAGCACGACATTGTCGCTCTCGTCGCGGCCCTCGGGGACCTCGGCGTCGAGCAGGTTGGGCAGCGCCTCCAGCAGCGCGGTCTGCGCGGCGTCGGCCTGCTTCGCCTCGGCCTCCAGCGCCTCCATGCGGGCGCGCAGGCTGGCGCCCTCGGCCTCCAGGGCGGCGGTGTCGCCGCCCTGGCGCTTCGCCATGCCGATCTCCTTGGAGATCTGGTTGCGCCGCGCCTGCACCTCCTGCGCCGCGGTCTGGGCGGCGCGGCGGGTGGCGTCCTGGGCCAGGACCGCCTCGGCCACCGGGGCCAGGCCGCGGCGGGCCAGGGCGGCGTCGAAGGCGGCCGGATCGGCGCGGACGATGCGGATATCGTGCATGGAAAGGCTCAGCTCTTGTCTTCGTCGTCGCGCTTCGGCGCCACCCAGCCGGCGGCCAGGATGGAGATCTCGTAGAGGAGGATCAGCGGCACGGCGAGGCCGACCTGGCTGATGATGTCGGGCGGCGTGATCACGGCGGCGACGACGAACATGCCGACGATGGCGTAGCGCCGTCCCTTCTTCAGCCCGGCCACCGAGACGATGCCGACCTTGGCCATCAGCGTCAGCGCGACCGGCAGCTGGAAGGCGATGCCGAAGGCCAGGATCATGTGCATGACCAGCGACAGGTATTCGCTGACCTTGGCCTCCAGCTGCACCGGCAGGGCGCCGGCGCCGGGCGGCGTCTCGAAGGAGATGAAGAACTTCCAGGCCAGCGGGAAGATGAAGTAGTAGGCCAGCGCCGCGCCCAGGATGAACAGCACCGGCGAGGCCAGCAGGAAGGGCAGCAGCGCCTTCTTCTCCGACCGGTACAGGCCGGGGGCGATGAACAGCCAGAGCTGCGTCGCCCACATCGGGAAGCTCAGGAACACCGCGCCGAACAGCGCCACCTTCAGATAGGTGAAGAAGGCTTCATAGAGGGCGGTGAAGATCATCCGCCGCTCGCCGCCCGATTGCTGGTGCAGGATGTCCGCCAGCGGCCGGGCGAGGAAGCCGTAGATCTGCGCCGAGAAGTAGTAGCACAGCGCGAAGCAGAGGATGAAGGCGCCGAGCGACCACAGCAGGCGGGTGCGCAGCTCGAGCAGATGCTCGATCAGCGGCATCGGCTTGTCGTCGATGGAATCGTCCTGGTCAGTGGCCACTTGCACGCTCAGACGCTGGGGGTTGCGGGCGGGGTCGCGGGCGTGGCGGAGGCGCTGGCCTCCGCCGGCCTGACGGCAGGGGCGGCGCCGGCCGAGGCCATGCCGGGCGGCACGAAGGCCGGCGGCCCCTCGGGCCGGGCCGGTGCCGGGCCGGCGGCGGGCGCGGGCGGCCCGGCCTCCGCCGTGGCGGCGTCGGTGCCGGACGGGGTCGCGGCGCCGGTGCCGTTCTCCGGCTTCCAGACATTGTCGCGCAGCGGGTCGTCATTGAAGGTGCGGCGGATCTCGCCACCCTCGTCAAGGTGGCGCTCGATCGTGCCCTTCACGTCGAAATTGCGGATGTCGCGGATCTGGTCCCGCACATCCTCGAGCTTCGCCTCGCGCACCAGCTCGTCGGCGTGGCTCTGGAAGTCGGAGGCCATGCGGCGCAGCTTCTGCACGCCCTTGGCCACCGTGCGGATCGCGTCCGGCAGATCCTTCGGCCCGATGACGACAACGGCCACCACGGCGATCAGCGCAATTTCGGACCAGGCCAAATCAAACATGTGCTTCCCATCTCCCCGAGGCGGGGGCCGCTTCCGTTAGCAGGAACCGGAGGCAGCGCCAATCTGGCGCGGCCATGCGGGACCCGCGGCTGCTTATCTAGGGGCTCTCCCCGGAAAACACGAAGGCACGTTCCGGATCCATGGCCAAACCGACATGCGCGCCGCGCGCCAGCCGGGGCCCGGGCGGCAGCCGGGCATGCAGGTGCAGCGCCGTGCCGTCCGGCAGCGGGGCGGAGAGATGCACCAGGAAATGGGCGCCGAGCAGCCGGCAGGCCTGCACCTCGGCCCCGAGTCCCTCGCCCGGGGGCAGCAGGCGCAGCCCCTCGGGCCGCAGCAGCAGCTCGGCCGGGCCGTCCGGCAGGCCGGCCGGGGCATGGCCCAGCGCGGTCTCGGCCACGCCGCCGGCGATGCGGGCCGGCAGGACATTCACCTCGCCCAGGAAGGTGGCGACGAAGCGGCTGGCCGGGCGCAGATAGAGCGCCTCCGGCGTGTCCAGCTGCTCGACCCGGCCGCCGCGCATCAGCGCGATGCGGTCGGCCATGAACATCGCCTCCTCGGCGTCATGGGTGACGATCAGGGTGGCGATGCCGGCCGATTGCAGGACATGCAGCGTGTCGTCGCGCACCCGCTCGCGCAGCCGGGCGTCCAGGCTGGCGAAGGCCTCGTCCAGCAGCAGCACGGCAGGGCGCGGGGCCAGGGCGCGGGCCAGCGCGACGCGCTGCTGCTGCCCGCCCGAGAGCATGTGCGGATAGGCCCCGGCATGGCCGGACAGGCCGACCCGGCCCAGCGCCTCGGCCACCAGCGCGTCGCGCTCGGCACGGCCCAGCCGGCGCAGGCCGAAGGCGATGTTCTGCGCCACGGTCAGATGCGGGAACAGCGCGTAATCCTGGAAGACGAAACCGGCGCGGCGGCCCTCGGGCGGCACCTCCCGCCCCTTCTCGGCCATCAGCTGGCCGCCGATCAGGATGCGGCCCTGCTGCAGCGCCTCCAGCCCGGCGGCCAGGCGCAGCAGCGTCGTCTTGCCATCGCCCGAGGGGCCGAGGATGCAGAGGATCTCGCCCGGCTCCACCGCCAGATCCACCCCCCGCAGCACGGCGCGGCTGCCATAGGCGTGGTGGACATCCTCCAGCCGCAGGCTCATGCGCCGGGGCCGGCGGCCGGCGGGGCGCCCAGCGGCAGCTCGGGCGCGGCGCCATGCGGGCCGGGCGCGGCCTCGCCGGCCAGCAGCTCCTCGCGCCGCGGCAGGTCGGACAGTTCGCGCAGGCCGAACTGCTCCAGGAAGCGCGGCGTGGTGCCCCACAGCATCGGCCGGCCCGGCACCTCCCGCCGGCCGCGCGGGGCGATCAGCCCATGCTCCAGCAGCGCCTCCAGCGTCGCCTGGGACAGGCTGGTGCCGCGGATCTCCTCGATCTCCGGCCGGGTCACCGGCTGGTGGTAGGCGATGATGGCCAGCGCCTCCATCGCCACGCGCGGCAGGCGGCGCGGCGTCTCCACCACGCGGGTCAGCAGCGGCGCCAGGTCGGGGGCGGTGCGGAAGGCATAGCCGCCGGCCACCTCGGTCAGCTCCACGCCGCGCCCGGCATAGCGGGCGGCGAGCAGCGTCATCACCGCATCGGCGCGCAGCCCCTCGGGCAGCAGCGTCTGCAGCCGGGCCAGCGGCACCGGGCGGTCGGCGGCGAAGACCAGCGCCTCGGCCAGGCGCAGCGCATGCTCCAGGGGCGCGATGCCGGCCGGGTCGCGGCGTTCCGGCTGCGCCGCCTCGCCCGCCCCGGCGGCCTCCTGCGGCGTCAGGGCCTCCTCCGGGGCGGGCGGCTGCGGCTCAGGCTGCGACGTCATGCTTCATCTCCTCCGCCGCCCCGGCCGCCTCGGCCTCCGGCGCGGCGTCCCTGCCCGCCCCGGCGGCGCGGCGCAGCAGGATCGGCCCGAAGGCGGCCTCCTGCCGCAGCTCGATGCCGCCGCCGCGCGCCATTTCCAGACCCGCGATCAGCGTGGCGGCCAGGGCGGCGCGGCGCTCCACCGGGTCCTGCAGTGTCTCGGGCAGGAAACGCTGCAGCTCGCCCCAATCGGGCAGGCTGCCGACCAGGCGCTGCAGCCGGTCCAGCGCCTCCTGCACCGTCCAGAGCCGGCGCGGCTTGGGCCGGTAGGGGCGCTTCGCGTGGGAACGCCGCAGCGCCTCGACATAGGCGCGCAGCAGCCCGGGCAGGTCGGCGGTGAGCCCGCCCTGCTCCTGCCGCACCAGGCTTTCCGGGGCGCCGCGGGCCAGCACCTCCTGCCCCAGCTGCGGCCTGGTGCCGAGCCAGCGGGCGGCCTCGCGCATGCGCTCCAGCTCGGCCAGGCGCTCGGCCAGCTGGCCGGCCAGCTCCTCGGCGTCCTGCTCCTCCTCGGGGTCCTCGGGCAGCAGCAGGCGGGATTTCAGCCAGGCCAGCCAGGCGGCCATCACCAGCCAATCGGCGGCCAGCTCCAGCCGCACGCGGCGGGCGCCCTCGATCACCGCCAGATACTGGTCGACCAGCGCCAGGATGGAGATGCGGGCGATGTCCACCTTCTGCGCCCGGGCCAGCTCCAGCAGCAGGTCGAGCGGGCCCTCATAGACCTCGAGCCGGACATGCAGCGTCTCGGGCGCTTCCGGCTTCGCGGGGGCGGCGGCGCTCATCCGCCATGCCCCGAGAGCAGCAGGATCAGCCGGAAGCCCGGGCCGGTGGCCAGCCCGACCAGCCAGCCGATCGGGTCCAGCGTGTCCGACAGCCGCGGCAGCACGAAGATCAGCAGCATGACGATGACGAGGCCCGCCGGCTCCAGCCGCGCCAGCGGCATGGCCAGGCGGTAGGGCAGCAGCCCGACCATGATGCGCCCGCCATCCAGGGGCGGGATCGGCAGCAGGTTGAACAGGCCGAGCAGCAGATTGGCCAGCATCGACAGGATGATGAAGCGCATCATCCAGCCGGTGACGTCGGGCGGCAGCAGATGCCCCCATTCCTGCACCGGATGCGCCAGCATGGCGGCGCACCAGGCCAGGAAGACATTCATCGCCGGCCCGGCGGCGGCCACCAGCACCATGCCGTAGCGCGGATTGCGCAGCCGGCGCAGATCGACCGGCACCGGCTTGGCCCAGCCGAACATCGCCTCCACCCGGCCGATCGCCAGCAGCTGCACCGCCAGCAGCAGGCCCGGCAGCAGCAGCGTGCCGACCGGGTCGACATGGCGCAGCGGGTTCAGGCTCAGCCGCCCCGCGCGCTGCGCCGTGTCATCGCCCAGCGCCAGCGCCGCATAGCCATGCGCGGCCTCGTGCAGGGTGATGGCGAAGACCGTGGCGAGGATCGCGGCGGCCAGCTCCGGCAGCCAGTCGATCACGCGGCGTCCCGCATCAGCGCATCCCGCCTTGCCGCCAGCGCCAGCGGGTCGGGCAGGCTCAGCGCCGCCAGGCGGCGCATGGCGGCGGAGGCGGCGGCGATGCGCTGCTGCGCCGGCTCCGACAGCGCCGGCACCGCCTCCAGCACCGCGGCGCTGTCACCGAGCACGCCGCTGCAATGCAGCGCGATGTCGCAGCCGGCGGCGAGGCAGGCGGCGGCGCGCTCGGCCGGCGTGCCGGAGAGCGCTTGCATCGCCAGATCGTCGGAGAGCAGCAGCCCGCCAAAGCCGATCTCGCCGCGGATGATGTCCGCGATGATGCGGGGCGACAGGGTGGCGGGGCGGGCGGGGTCCAGCGCCTCGAACAGGATATGCGCCGTCATGCCCCAGGCGCCGCTGCCCGACAGGGGCCCGGAACGGCGCCCAATCGGCCTGCAGCGCCTCGCGCCCGGCGGTGACGCGGGGCAGCTCCAGATGGCTGTCGACCATGGCGCGGCCATGCCCGGGCAGATGCTTGACGACGGGGATGGTGCCGGCGCGTTGCAGCCCGGCGACCCAGGCGGCGCCGAGCCGCGCGACCTCGGCGGGCTCCGCCGAGAAGCCGCGATCGCCCACCACCGAATGCGCCCCCGGCAGCCGCAGGTCGAGCACCGGGGCGCAGACCACATCGAGCCCGACGGAGGCGCATTCCAGGCCGAGCAGCGTGGCATTGGCCTCCGCCGCCTCGCCCGGCAGGCGCTCGAAGCGCGCGGCGGGCTCGAAGCGCGGCCAGTGCGGCGGGCGCAGCCGGGCGACGCGGCCGCCCTCCTGGTCCACCAGCACCGGGGCGTGCTCGCCCAGCGCCTCGCGGATGGCGGCGGTCAGCCGGCGCAGCTGCGCCGGGTTCTGCACATTGCGGCCGAACAGGATGGCGCCGAAGGGCCGGAAGCGGCGCAGCAGCGCCGCCTCCTCGGCCAGCAGCTCGGGGCCGGAGAGGCCGATGATGGCGGCGCGCGGCGTGACCATGCGCGGCCCCTCAGCCCCCCAGCACGGCGCAGGCGCCGCCGCGGGTCTTCACCGCCTCGCACAGCGCGCCGGCGCCGGCGGAATCCTCGACGCCCAGGCGCAGCCGCCACATGGTCGGCCGCCCTTCCCGCTCGAAGCGGGTGATCTGCGGCGAGCGGCCCTGCAGCTCCGGCACGCGGCGGGTCAGCCGCTCCCACTCGGCGCGGGCGCCGGCTTCCGAATCGAGGGCGCCGAGCTGCACCAGCACCGCGCCGCTGCGCACCGGGGCGCTGGGCGCGGGGGCGCCGGCCACCGGCGCCGGGCCGGCGGGGGCGGTGGGCGGCGTCGCCACGGGCGGGGTGGCGCTGCGCGGCGCGGCCTGCGGCGCGGCCGGCGCATGCGGCTGGGCCGGGGCGGCGTGCGGCGCGGCGGGCGACACGGCGGGCGCCTGGGCCGCATGCGGCTGCGCCGTGCCGGGCGCCGGCACCGCGCCATTCGGCACCGAACCATTTGTCGCAGGCTGAGCGACGGGCGCGGGGGCGGCCGGCGGCGGCGCCGTGGCGGCGCGCAGCGCGTCCAGATTCGGCGCCTCGGCGGCCGGGCCGAGCCGGCCGGTGGCCTCGAAATGCCCGGCGGCGTTGCGGCGCTCGAAGATGATCTCGTCCTGGTTGGCGACGCGCAGCCCGCCGCGATCCTCGGGCCGGATCTTCATCGGGCGGGAATCGGCCTCGACAACCGGGATGGCGCCATTGCCGCCGCGGCTGATGGCCCAGCCGACCAGGCCGCCGACCGCCAGCAGCGCCGCGACGCCGCCCGCCATGATGGCGAGGCGGCGGGAGCTGCCGTCATCCTCCGCCTCCCGGACACGATAGGACGGGACCTGAACTTCCCTCACCGCATCTCCTCAACCGGTTGCACGCCCATGACCGCGAGGCCCGAGCGGATGACGATGGCCGTCGCCGCCACCAGGGCAAGGCGCGCCCGGGTGGCCGCCGCGTCGTCGGCCTGGATGAAGCGCAGTGTCGCATCATCCCGGCCGCGGTTCCACAAAATATGAAAGTCGGCGGCCAAGTCACCGAGATAAAAGGCAATTCGATGCGGCTCCCGCGCCGCAGCAGCGGCCTCGATAAGGCGCGGCCAGGCGGCGATGCGGCGGATCAGGGCGAGCTCCGCCGCGTCCTTCAGGCTGGAGAGCGGCGCATCGGTCAGCGCCTCGCGCTGCGGGTCGCCGGCCTGGCGCAGCACCGAGCGGCAACGCGCATGCGCATACTGCACGTAGAACACCGGATTGTCGCGCGACTGCTCGACCACGCGGTCGAGATCGAACTCCATCTGCGCATCCGATTTGCGCGTCAGCATGGTGAAGCGCACCGCGTCGCGGCCGACCTCGTCGATCAGGTCACGCAGCGTGATGTAGGTGCCGGCGCGCTTCGACATGCGCACCGGCTCGCCGCCCTTCATCACCTTGACGATCTGGCAGAGCAGCACGTCGAGCGGCACGGCACCGTCGGACAGCGCCTTGGTCGCCGCCTGCATGCGCTTGACATAGCCGCCATGATCGGCGCCCCAGACCTGCACCAGCTGCTGCATGCCGCGGGCGATCTTGTCGGCATGGTTGCCGATGTCATTGGCGAAATAGGTGTTGCTGCCATCGGATTTGCGCAGCGGGCGGTCGACATCATCGCCGAACTTCGTCGAGGCGAAGAGCGTCTGCGGCCGCGGCTCCCAATCCTCGGGCGTCTTGCCCTTGGGCGGCTCCAGCACGCCCTCATAGACCAGGCCCTTGGCGGAGAGCGCGGCGATGGCGGCATCCGCCACGCCGTCGCGCACCAGCTGCGCCTCGCTGATGAAGACGTCATGCGCGACGCCGAGCGCGGCGAGATCCTCGCGGATCGCGTCCATCATGGCGTGAACGGCGAAGTTGCGCACGGTGTCGAGCCAGAGCGACGCCTCGGCCGGCTTGGCACCCGGCGCCAGGCTGTCGCCGAATTTTTCCTTCAGGGCCTCGCCGACCGGCACCAGATAGTCGCCGCGATATTGCAGCCCGCCGGGGACCGCTTCCGCGTACTCTTCCTCGGTCAGCGTGGTGCCGAGGGCCTGCAGGTAGCGCCAATAGGCGGCATAGCCCAGCGCCTGCACCTGCGCGCCGGCATCGTTGATGTAGTATTCCTTGGTGACGGCGGCGCCCGCCTTGGCCAGCAGATTGGCCAGCGCATCGCCCACCACGGCGCCGCGGCAATGGCCGACATGCATCGGCCCCGTCGGGTTGGCCGAGACATATTCAACATTCACCCGCACCCCGCCGCCGGCCTGGCTGTCGCCATAGGCCTCGCCGGCGCGCAGCACGGTCGCCACCTGGCCCAGCAGGAAGTCTTCCGTCAGGCGCAGATTGACGAAGCCCGGGCCGGCCGGCGCGGCCTCGGCAACACTCGGCAGCGCGGCCAGCGCGGCGGCGAGCTCGGCGGCCAGCTTCGGCGGCGGCAGCCTGGCGATCTTGGCCACCACCATGGCGGCGTTGGTCGACATGTCGCCATGCGACGCATCGCGCGGCGGCTCCACCGTGACGCGCGCCAGCGCCTCCTCCGGCAGATCGGGCAGCAGGCGTCGCAGGCAGGCCAGCACCTCGGCGCGCAGCGCGGCGAACATGTCCTGCGGGGCGGGGGTGGTCTGTTCCATGATGTCCGTTCAGCCGGGAATGTGAGGGTCGGTGAGGCGCCGGTGCTCGTCCAGCGCGAAGCGGTCGGTCATGCCGGCGATGTAGTCGCAGACCACGGCGGCGCAGTCGGCGCTGCCGGCGGGTCCGGCACGGTCGCGCCATTCGGGCGGCAGCATGTCCGGCCCGCCATGCAGCAGGCTGAACAGCACCTGCACCACGCGGCGCGATTTCTGCGTGGTGCGGTTGACGCGCCAATGGCGGTACATGCGGTCGCGCAGGAAGGCGCGCACCGCCTGGTTGGCCTCCTGCATGCCGGCGCTGAACACCACCATGGGCCGGCCGGCGGCGCGCACATCGGCCACGCTTGCGGGCGCCAGCGCGGCCAGGCGGCGGCCGGTCTCGGCCAGCACGTCCTGGATCATGGCGTTGATGACGCGGCGGATCGCCTCGCTGGCCTGGCGGGCGGGCGGCGCCTCCGGGTAGCGGCTGCGCACCTCGCGCACCGCATCGCCCACCAGCGGCAGGGCGGCGGCCTCCTCCAGCGTGAACAGCCCGGCGCGCAGGCCATCGTCGAGGTCGTGATTGTTGTAGGCGATGTCATCGGCGAGCGCGGCCAGCTGCGCCTCCACCGAGGCATGGCTGCCGAGTTCCAGCGGATGCCGCGAATCGTAGTCCGCCATGAAGCGGGAGGGGCTGCGGATCGGGCCATTGTGCTTGGCCAGCCCCTCCAGCGTCTCCCAGGTCAGGTTCAGCCCGTCGAATTCGGCATAGCGCTTCTCCAGCACCGTCACCGCCTTCAGGCTCTGCGCATTGTGGTCGAAGCCGCCATAGGGGCGCATCAGCCCGTTCAGCGCCTCCTCCCCGGCATGACCGAAGGGCGGATGGCCGAGGTCATGGGCCAGCGCCAGCGCCTCGGCCAGATCCTCGTCCACCGCCAGGCGCCGTGCCATGGAGCGGGCGATCTGCGCCACCTCGACGCTGTGGGTCAGCCGGGTGCGGAAAGCGTCGCCCTCATGGTAGATGAAGACCTGGGTCTTGTATTGCAGGCGGCGGAAGGCAGCGCTGTGGATGATCCGGTCCCGGTCCCGCTGGAAGGGCGAGCGGCCCCCATCGGCCGGCTCCGCATGGAGGCGGCCCCGTGACGTCTCGGCGCGCACGGCGAAGGGGGCGAGGTCGGGCATGACCGGCGGGCCTTACCAGCCGCCCCGCCGCGCCGCAACGCCGCAGGCCGGCGGCCGGGCCCGGAAAGCCCGGGCCGGCGCCGCCCTCCCCCCACGCCCGGCACGGCAGGGCCGCGGCAGCGGCGTTGGAAAAACCAACCTTCGCGGCCTATGTTGGGGTCCGAGGAGTTCCGCACCATGCCCGACGGCACCACCCTGCCCGCTTCCGAGCCCGCCTTCCGCGTCACCCCGCGCGCCTTCGCCCAGGTGGCGGAGATCGCCGCGCGCCAGGGCCGCCCGCAGGCCGGGCTGCGCCTGGCGGTGCTGGCCGGCGGCTGCTCCGGCTTCCAGTATTCCTTCGAGCTGGAGGATGCGCCCGCCGGGGATGATCTGGTGATCGAGCAGGAGGGCGTGCGGGTGATGATCGACCCGGTCAGCCTGGAGCTGCTGGCGGGCTCCGAGCTCGACTGGGCGGATGAGCTGATCGGCGCCCATTTCAGCGTGAAGAACCCGCAGGCGGCCTCGGGCTGCGGCTGCGGCGCCTCCTTCTCGGTCGGCTGAGCGAACCGGCCGCCCGTGCGCCTCGCCAGCTTCAACGTCAATTCGGTGCGCAAGCGCGTGCCGCATCTGCGCCGCTTCCTGGAGACCGCCCAGCCCGACCTGCTCTTCCTGCAGGAGCTGAAATGCAAGACCGAGGAATTCCCGGCCGGAGAGTTCACCGATCTCGGCTATAGCAGCCACGCGGTGGGCCAGCATGGCGGGCGCAACGGCGTCGCCGTGCTGGGGCGCATCCCGTATGAGGTCGTGGTCGAGGAATTGCCGGGCGGGGATGACGACACCCATGCCCGCTATATCGAGGTGACGGCGGAGGGCGCGCATTTCGCCGGCATCTACCTGCCGAACGGCAATTCCGGCGGGGCGGAGGGCTATGCCTACAAGCTCGGCTGGATGCGCCGGCTGCGGGCGCTGGCGGCGGCGCGGCTGGATGCCTTCACCCCCTACGCCATCCTCGGTGATTTCAATGTCTGCCCGACCGAGCTCGACCTGGCGCCGGGCGCCCTGCCGCCCACCGACGCGCTGGTGCGGCCCGAGACGCGGGCGGAATTTCGCGCCCTGGCGAATCTCGGCCTGACGGACGCGCTGCGCGCCCTGCATCCGGGCGAGCGGCTCTATACCTACTGGGATTACGGCCCGTCCTTCGAGGGCAACCGGGGCCTGCGCATCGACCATGCCATGCTCTCGCCCGAGCTGGCGGAGCGGCTGACCCGCGCCTGGGTCGACACCGCGCCGCGCAGCCAGGAACAGCCCTCCGACCACACGCCGCTGCTGGTCGAGCTGGGCTGAGGCTCAGCCGGCCTCGGGCAGCGGCAGGGCCCGCAGCGGCGGCAGGGCGGCCGGCGCCAGCAGCGGGCTGCCTGCCAGCCCCTCGCCCGCGAGCGTCGGCGCCTGGCCCGCAGGCGCGCAGCCGGCCAGGCCGATCAGGGCGATGACGACCACGCCCAGCAGCAGAAGATGACGCATCCTGTCCTCGGTGGGTGACACGCTGGGAGGCCGGCCCCGCGATGGGGCCGGCCTGCTTCCTGGCTACCAGCCGCGATACCAGTAGCGCGGCGGCGGGGGCGGCGGAGGGGGCGGCGGCGCGTAGTAATAGCCGCGCGGCGGGCCGTAATAGGCCGGCGCCGGGGCGACCACGCAGCCGGCCAGGCCCAGCGCGGCCGCGCCCAGCAGCAAGGCGGGGGTCAGGCGGCGCATGGCATCACCTCCAGCCCGGCTCGACCCAGACCCAGCCGCCGCGCCGCTCGACCCAGCGCCCCTCGCGCCAGCGGCCACGGCGGCGATCCACCCAGCGGCCCGGCACCCAGACATACTGGCCGCCCCGCCAGCCCCAATGGCCGGGCTGCCAGGCGGCGCCGCCGCGCGGCGGCGGGCCGGGGCGGCGCTCATAGCGGGGCGGCGGCGGCGGCGGCGGGCGCCAGCCCGGGGGCGGGCCAGGGGGGCGACCCGGCGGCGGGCCATAGGGCTGCGCCAGGGCGCCGGCCCCGACCGGCAGGGCCACCAGGCCCAGCCCGGCTGCCAGGCGCCCCAGCAGGGCGCGACGATTCAGCATCGGCGTTCTCCTTTCCGCTCCCGGCGGCGCCCGGAGGGCCTGGGGCCATCCTGGCGCCCGGGGCGGTTCTGCAGGATCAGGAAAGCCGGCGCTGATGGCGATGCTGGGGCAAAAGCATGACGAAGCGGGGCAGGATGTGACGGAATCTTAAAGCGAAAAGGGGCGGCACCCGCGGTGCCGCCCCCGTCCCGTCTGGCTTTTCCGACGCCGGCGTCAGATGTCGGCGTAGCAATGCGTTTCCTCGGCGCCGCCCGGATGCGTCACCGCACCCAGATGCGCCGGGCCCACCAGCTGGGCGTATTTCCACAGCGCGCCGGAATTGTAGTCGGTGCGGCGCGGCTGCCATTCGGCGCGGCGCTTCGCCAGCTCCTCCTCCGACAGCAGCACGTCGATCGTGCCCTTCTCGGCGTCGATGACGATCCTGTCGCCATTCTTCAGCAGGCCGATCGGCCCGCCCACCGCGGCTTCCGGCCCGACATGGCCGACGCAGAAGCCGCGGGTCGCGCCGGAGAAGCGGCCATCGGTGATCAGCGCCACCTTCTCGCCCATGCCCTGGCCATAGATGGCGGCGGTGGTGGAGAGCATCTCGCGCATGCCGGGGCCGCCCTTCGGGCCCTCATAGCGGATGACGATGACATCGCCTTCCTTGTAGGCGCGCTGCTCCACCGCCTTGAAGCCGTCCTCCTCGCAATCGAAGCACAGCGCCGTGCCCTCGAAGCGCAGCTTCTTCATGCCGGCCACCTTCACGATGGCGCCGTCCGGGGCCAGGTTGCCCTTCAGCCCGACCACGCCGCCGGTCGGCGTCAGCGCCTTCGACACGGGGTAGATGACGTCCTGGTCGGTCGGGAACACCACATCGGCATGGTTCTCGGCGAGCGTCTTGCCGGTGACCGTCAGGCAGTCGCCATGCAGCAGCCCGGCATCGAGCAGCGCCTTGATGATGATGGGGATGCCGCCGACCTTGTGCACGTCGAGCGCCACATACTTCCCGCCCGGCTTCAGGTCGGCGATGTAGGGGGTGCGGCGCATGATGGCGGCGACATCGTCGAGCGTGAAGCGGATGCCCGCCTCATGCGCGATGGCCGGCAGGTGCAGGCCCGCATTGGTCGAGCCGCCGGTGGCGCCGACCACGACCGCCGCATTCTCCAGCGCCTTCAGCGTGACGATGTCGCGCGGGCGGATGTTCTTCTTCAGCAGGTTCATCACGGCGCGGCCGGATTCGACGGCCCAGCGGTCGCGATCCTCATAGGGCGCGGGCGCGCCGGCGGAGCCGGGCAGCGCCAGGCCGATCGCCTCGGACACCGTCGCCATGGTGTTGGCGGTGAACTGGCCGCCGCAGGCGCCGGCCGAGGGGCAGGCCACGCATTCCAGGGCGTGCAGATCCTCATCCGACATGTTGCCGGCGGCGTGCTGGCCGACCGCCTCGAACACGTCGACCACCGTCACATCCTTGCCCTTGAACTTGCCGGGCAGGATGGAGCCGCCATACATGAACACGCTCGGCACGTTCAGCCGCAGCATGGCCATCATCATCCCGGGCAGCGACTTGTCGCAGCCCGCCAGGGTGACCATGGCGTCGTAGCTGTGGCCGCGCATGGTGAGTTCCACCGTGTCGGCGATGGCGTCGCGCGAGGCGAGCGACGACTTCATGCCCTGGTGGCCCATGGCGATGCCGTCGGTCACCGTGATGGTGGTGAATTCGCGCGGCGTGCCGAAGGCTTCCTTGACGCCCTGCTTCACGCTCTGCGCCTGGCGGTTCAGCGCGATGTTGCAGGGGGCGGCCTCGTTCCAGCAGGTGGCGACGCCCACCAGCGGCTGGGCGATCTCCTCCTCGGTCATGCCCATCGCGTAGTAGTAGGAGCGGTGCGGCGCGCGCTCCGGGCCGACGCTCACATGGCGGCTCGGCAGGCGCGACTTATCCCATTTGTGCTCAGCCATGCGGGCGTGACCTTCATTCTGTTGCGTCCCGATGGGTGTATCGCGCAACAAGCTTCCGCCGGCAACAGGGTCACGCGGAGCGGCCGGCGCAGGGCTGGGCTACGCGGCGCGCAGCCCAGGCCAGGCTGGGCCGGGCGGGCGCGGCGTTCGGCCGCGCCCTGCCCCGTTCAGTCGTC
Source organism: Pseudoroseomonas cervicalis (assembly GCF_030818485.1). Taxonomy (NCBI): domain Bacteria; kingdom Pseudomonadati; phylum Pseudomonadota; class Alphaproteobacteria; order Acetobacterales; family Roseomonadaceae; genus Roseomonas; species Teichococcus cervicalis. The sequence goes on from NZ_JAUTAJ010000004.1 coordinate 1,039,620, forward strand.
GTCCGTCGCGCTCAGATAGCCATGCTGGCGCGGCTCCCTCATCGTCAGCGTGGCGACCAGCGAGACGATGGCGAAGATCGCGACATACCAGAAGAAGGCGCTCTCCATCCCCTGGTTCTTCAGGTAGAGGGCGACATACTCCGCCGTGCCGCCGAACAGCGAATTGGCGATGGCGTAGCCGAGGCCGACGCCGAGCGCGCGGATCTCGGCCGGGAACATCTCGGCTTTCACCACGCCGCTGATCGAGGTGTAGAAGCTGATGATGAACAGCGCCGCCAGGATGCCGCAGAAGGCCGCGACCGGCGTCTGCACCCCGGCCAGCCAGGTCATCAGCGGCACGGTGATCACCGCCATGCCGGCGGCGAAGACCAGCAGCGAGTTGCGCCGGCCGATGCGGTCCGACAGCGCGCCCAGCGGCGGCTGCAGCAGCATGTAGCAGAACAGCACCGCCGCCATGGTCTGGCTGGCGGAGGCCGCCGTGAAGCCCGCCGTGTTGACCAGGAATTTCTGCATATAGGTGGTGAAGGCGTAGAAGCTGAGGCTGCCGCCCGCGGTCAGCCCGATCACCTGCAGCAGCGGCCGCGGATGCTTCAGCAGCAGGGCGATGCTGCCCGCCCCGTCCCGCCCGCGCTCGGAGGCCTTGCTGGTCTCGTGCAGGGCGCGGCGCAGGAACAGCGCGATCACCGCCGTGCCGGCGCCGATGAAGAAGGGGATGCGCCAGGCCCAGGCGCGGATCTCGGCGGTGTCGTAGACCGCCTGCAGCACCACGACCACCAGCAGCGCCAGCAGCTGGCCGCCGATCAGCGTCACATACTGGAAGGAGGCGAAGAAGCCGCGATGCCGGGCCAGCGCCACCTCGCTCATATAGGTGGCCGAGGTGCCGTATTCGCCGCCGACCGAGAGGCCCTGCAGCAGCCGCGCCACCAGCAGCAGCACCGGCGCCGCGATGCCGATGCTCTGATAGGTCGGCAGCACCGCGATCATCAGCGAGCCGAAGCACATCAGCAGGACCGAGATGAGCATGGAGGCGCGCCGCCCATGCCGGTCGGCGATGCGGCCGAACAGCCAGCCGCCGATCGGGCGCATCAGGAAGCCGACGGCGAAGATGGCGGCGGTGTTGAGAAGCTGGACGGTCGGGTTGTCGCCGGGGAAGAAGGAGGGCGCGAAATACAGCGCCGTCGCGGCGTAGACGTAGAAATCATACCATTCGACGAGATTGCCGGAGGACCCGCCGAGGATGGCGAGGACACGCCGGCGGGTGTCGTGCGGGTCGCGCGCCGGGCGCTCCGCCGCGGTCCCGGCGGGGGCAGCGGCGGAGGTGGTGCCGCTGGTGCTGCTGCTGCTCATGCTCACTCCTGTCCACCCGCGTCGCGCCAGGGGGCTGGCGGCGGGGCGCGGGCTCAGGGAGCGGATAACGCAGGCGCGAGTTGAAGGATATTATACAAGACCCGCAGCCGTTGCAGTCCTTCCATGAATCCGGCCTCAGCCGTTCAAATCAGCGGACAATAAATCCGTGAATTATTCTTCATGGAAAGGACATGTAACCGGCAGCGGGGCCGGCCGCAGGGCCGGCCCCCTGCCCGTTCAGCCGGCGATGCGCGCCATCGCCGCCTCGAGCCGCGCCGCCTCGGCCTGGTAGCCGGCCAGGCGCTCGCGATTCTCCTCGACCACCTCGGGCTTGGCGCGGGCGACGAAATCGGCATTGGCCAGCTTCTGCTCGACCTTCGCCGCCTCGGCCAGCGCCTTGTCGCGCTCCTTGGCCAGACGCGCCCGCTCGGCGCCGAGGTCGATCACCTCGGCCAGCGGCAGCAGGATGGTGGCCTCGCCCACCACCACCTGCGCGCCCTTCGGCGCCTCGCCCTCGGCCAGCGCGCGGAACTCGGTGGCGCGGCCCAGGCGGCGGATGGCGTCGATCCAGCGGGCGCCGCGCGCCAGCGTCTCAGGCGAGGCGCCCTGCAGCAGCAGCGGCACGGTGATGGAGGGCGGCACGTTCATCTCCGCCCGCACGCCGCGCACCGCCGAGATCAGCGAGACCAGCCAGTCCAGCTCCGCCCGCGCCTCGGCCGCGCCGGGGATTGCGACCGGGGCGGGCCAGCTCTCGCCGATCAGGCTGCATTCCGGGCCATAGCCCAGCCGGTCCCACAGCTCCTCGGTGAGGTACGGCATGACCGGGTGCAGCAGCTTCAGGATGGTGCCCAGCACATGCTGGGCGGCGCCCTTCACCTCGGCCTTTTCCGGCCCATCCTCGCCGGCCAGCGCCGGCTTGGCGAATTCCAGGAACCAGTCGCAGAAGCTGTTCCAGGTGAAGCGGTAGCAGGCGCTCGCATAGTCATCCATGCGATAGGCCTCGAGCGCCGCATTCGCCTCGGCGATGGCGGTATTGGCCGCGTCCAGGATCCAGCGCGCCAGCGGCGTCTCGACCTTGGACGGGTCGAAACCGGCATCCGGCGCGATGCCGTTCATCTCGCAGAAGCGGGCGGCGTTCCAGATCTTGGTGCCGAAGGAACGGAAATCCTCCACCCGCTTGCGGCCGAGCTTCACGTCGCGGCCCGGCGTCGCCAGCGAGGCGATGGCGAAGCGCAGCGCGTCCGCCCCGAAGCTGTCCACCAGCTCCAGCGGGTCGATGACGTTGCCCTTCGACTTCGACATCTTCTGGCCCTTCTCGTCGCGGACCAGGCCATGGATGTAGACGGTCTTGAAGGGCACATCGCCCATGAAGTGGATGCCCATCATCATCATCCGGGCGACCCAGAAGAAGATGATATCCCAGCCCGTCACCAGCACGTCGCCGGGGTAATATTTCTCCAGCTCGGCCGTCTTGTTGGGCCAGCCGAGGGTGCTGAACGGCCACAGGGCGGAGCTGAACCAGGTGTCCAGCACGTCCTCGTCCCGCGTCAGGGTGACGTCCGCGCCCAGCTTCCGGCGCGCCTGGGCCAGCGCTTCCTCTTCCGTGCGCGCGACGAAACAGCTGCCATCCGGCGCATACCAGGCCGGGATCTGGTGACCCCACCAGAGCTGGCGCGAGATGCACCAGGGCTGGATGTCGCGCATCCAACTGAAGAAAATATTCTCGAAGTGCTTGGGGACGAACTCGGTCCTGCCGGTCTCCACCGCCTCGATGGCAGGCTTGGCCAGCGTCGCGGCGTCGCAATACCATTGCAGGGTCAGCCGCGGCTCGATCGGCACGCCGGAGCGGTCGCCATGCGGCACGGCATGGGTATGGGGCTCGATCTGCTCGACCAGCTCCAGCCGCTCCAGCTCGGCCACGATGGCCTTGCGCGCCGCGAAGCGGTCCTGGCCCAGCAGGCCGCGCACGAAGGCGGGGTCGGCGACGCCCTCGATGGCGGTGAGGTCGCCCTCGATCTCGGCCAGCATCACCGCGCCATCGGCGTCCAGCACCGACGGCATGGCGAGGCCGTGGCGCTTGCCGACGGCAAAGTCGTTGAAGTCGTGCGCCGGCGTGATCTTCACCGCGCCCGAGCCCTTCTCCGGGTCGGAATACTCATCCGCCACGATGGGGATGCGGCGGCCGACCAGCGGCAGGATGGCGAATTTCCCGATCAGGTCGCGGAAGCGCGCATCCTCCGGGTGCACGGCGATCGCCGTGTCGCCCAGCATGGTCTCGGGGCGGGTGGTGGCGACCACGATGAAGCGGCCGGCCTCGCCCTCCACCGGGTAGCGCAGATGCCACAGGCTGCCCTTCACCTCGCGGCTCTCCACCTCGAGGTCGGAGATCGCAGTCTGGAATTTCGGGTCCCAGTTCACCAGGCGGCGGTCGCGATAGATCAGCCCCTGCTCATGCAGGGTGACGAAGACCTCGCGCACCGCCTGCGACAGGCCCTCATCCATGGTGAAGCGCTCGCGCGGCCAGTCCAGGCTGGCGCCGAGGCGGCGGAGCTGGCGGGTGATGCTGCCGCCCGACTGCGCCTTCCACTCCCAGACATGCTCGAGGAATTTCTCGCGCCCGATCTCGCGCCGCTGCACGCCCTGGCCGGCCAGCAGCCGCTCCACCACCATCTGCGTCGCGATGCCGGCATGGTCGGTGCCGGGCTGCCACAGCGCGTCCCGGCCCTGCATGCGCCGCCAGCGGATCAGCGTGTCCTGGATCGTGAAGGTCAGCGCGTGGCCGATATGCAGGCTGCCCGTGACATTGGGCGGCGGGATCATGATGGTGAACGGCGCCGCTGTGCTGTCGGGATGGGCGCCGAACCTGCCGGCGGCCTCCCACCCTTCATAGAGGCGCTGTTCGAAACTGGCGGGCGAGAGGGTCTTGTCGAGCATGGCGCACGCTTGTGCGTCCGCCGCCCCGCCGTCAAGAGCCCACAGGCCAGGCCCGCGCCAGCCGCGCGGGCAAAGGCGGGCGGGGCGCCCTGCCCCGCCCCCCGGCGGCCGCGCCTCAGCCGGCGTTGCGGCTCAGCAGCTTCTCGATCTCGGACTTCACCAGCCGCTCCACCAGCGGCGGCAGGTGCTGGTCGAGCCAGGATTTCAGCATCGGGCGCAGCTCCTCGCGCACCAGATCCTCGATGGTGACACCGCTGCCGCGCTGCACGCTGGCCTTGCGGTCATCGGCCACCGCCCGGGCCAGCTGGCCGATCGCGGCGGCCGCGGCGGCGGCGGCCAGCGGGCTGACCAGCCCGCTCTCCTCGGCCGGGGCAGCGGCCGGCGCCTGCGGGTGCGCCTCGGGGCGGGGGGCCTCGGCGCGCGGCGCCTGCGGCGCCGGGCGCGGCTCGGGGGCCGGCGGCGGCGCGGCCTGCGCCTGGCTCTCCGGCATGGCGGCGGGGGTCTTCGGGGTCGGGACCAGCATATCCTCGGTCAACTCCAGCGGCGCGGGCGCGGCATCCAGCTGCTCATCCTCGTTCAGGATGTTGCGGATGGAGGACAGGATGTCGTCCATCGAAGGCTCCATCGGGGGAGCCGGTCGTGCAGGAGGCTGGGCCATGTCTCAACGCGGGTTCTGGGCGGCATTGCCCGTGGAAGGGGAAGTGGAGGTGGAACCGTCATACAGGTCCCCGGTGCCGAACCAGCGGTTCCGCACGGTGCGGTAATAGGCCTCCATGTCGTACTGGGCGACGGGGAGGGCCAGGTCGCGCGCGGTGAGGCGGCCGACCGCGCCGGCCAGATTGTAGCTGGCGGTCACCACGTTGGAGAGCGCCTGCACCAGGCTGACGCGGGCGTTCAGCAGCTCCTGCTCGGCATTCAGCACGTCGAGCGTGGTGCGGCTGCCCACCACCGCCTCGCGCTGCACGCCATCGAGGGCGATCTCGGCGGCGCGGATCTGCGAGCGCACGCTCTCCACCTGGGCGCGCGCCGATTGCAGCGTCTCCCAGGCCTGGGTCGCCTGCTGCATCGATTGCCGCCGCTGGTCGTCGACGATCTGCCGGTAGCGCTGCGCATCCTGCCGCGCCTGGCGCACCGCCGCATGCTCCGACCCGCCCTGGTAGATCGGCACCGACAGGTTCGCGGTGATCTGCTCGCCGGTCGAGCGGACATGCGGCTGCTGGCTGTTGTCGGAGCGGAAGGCCTGCGCCTGCACACTCACCTGCGGCAGCAGCGCCGACATCTGCACATCCACCGCGTCGCGCGCCGCCGCCTCGTCGAACAGCGCCGCCACCACCTGCGGGTTGTTGCGGATGGCCAGCTCCGCCGCCTCGCGCCCATTGGCCACCGCCGCGCTCAGCGGCTGCGGCGCCGAGAGCCGCTCGGGGGCGAGGCCCACCACGCGCTGGAAGGTGGCGCGGCTGGTCTGCAGATTGCCCTCGGCGCTGGCGCGCGAGGCGCGCGCCCCGGCCAGCCGGCTCTCCGCCTGCGCCACATCGGTGCGGGTGATCTCGCCCACCCGGAAGCGCTCATTGGTCGCATCCAGCTGGCGCTGCAGCACCTGCACATTGTTCACGTTCAGCCGCAGCGTCTCCTGGTCGCGGATCACCGCGACATAGGCGGCGACCGTGTCGGAGAGCACCTGCTGCTCCGCCGCCAGCAGCCGGGCGCGCTGCGCCAGCACCTGGTTCTCGGCCCGCTGCGTCGCCGCCACGGTGCGGCCGCCGCTGTAGATCGGCTGGGTCAGCGTCGCCTGGGCGCCGGCGGTGGCGCGGTCGGCATCGCTGTAGATGCCGCGATTGCGCGTCGTGCCCTGCACATAGCCGGCATTGCCGGCCACCGTCACGCTCGGCCGCCAGCCGGCCAGCGCCTGCGGCACATTCTCATCCACCACCCGCAGCTGGGCGCGCGCCGTCTGCAGCGTCGGGTTGTTGGCATAGGCCTGCGACAGCGCCTCCTGCAGCGTCTGCGCCAGGCCCTGGCCGGGGGCAAGCATCGTCGGCGCCAGCATCGTCGCCGCCAGCAGCGTCAGGCGAAGGGAGGAAGGAAGGCGGGGCACCGGCACACTCCTTGGCAGTCCGGGCCCATGCCCCGGCGGCCAGCACCCTAGCGAAGCCGGCCGGGCACGGCCAGCCATGTTGCATCGCGGCGGTCACGCCGCCGCGCGAGGGTGGCACGGGCGCCACGCCTCTCCGCCCGCGGCGCGGCCGCGGGCGGCGGCCGCGTCAGAGGGCGAAGCCCGGCTGCTTCTGGAATTCCGGCAGCGGCGCGGTGCGGCAGTCGAAAGCCTCGGTGACGCTGAGCGTACCGCCCAGGCGGCGGCCCAGCACGGCGCTGCCGGAGCGCCCCTCGGGCTGGCGCACGGCGACCAGCCGGCCGCCCTCGGCCAGCTGCTCGGTCAGCGCGGCGGGGATGGCGGGCACCTGCCCCTCGATGACGATGACATCATAGGGCGCGCCGGCGGGGTGGCCGGCGGCGGCGGAGGCCTCGACCAGCTGCACGCTGCCCGGCGCCAGCGACAGGCCGGCCAGCACCTGGCGCGCCTGGGCGGCGAGCAGCGCGTCGCTCTCCACCGCCGTCACCTTGGCGCCGAGCCGCGCCAGCACCGCCGCGCCATAGCCGCTGCCGGCGCCGAGCAGCAGCACCGCCTCGCCCGAGCGGATCTGCGCCAGCTGCAGCAGGCGGGCCAGCATCATCGGCTGCAGCATCACCCGGTCGCGGCCGAGCGGCACATCGGCATCCGCATGCGCCCGCGCCGCCTGGCCGGGCCCGACGAACAGGTGCCGCGGCAGGTCCAGCATGGCGTTGATGATGCGGGAATCGGTGACCTTGTTCGGGCGCAGCTGCCCGTCCACCATCCATTTGCGCGCGGCCGCGTAATCCATCGCCTGCTGTCCTCGACTGCCGGGGCATGGAGCGGGGGTCCATGCCGTGGCGGCGGTTATAGGCGCCGCCTCCGTCGCGGCCAAGCGCGAGGCACCCCGCATTGCGCTTTCGCCATGCCGGGGCGCGCCGGCGCTCTGGACACCATCCTGTCGCTCGGCTAAAGCGCCCCTCCATGGTCGGTTGGCCGAGTGGTTAGGCTCAGGACTGCAAATCCTGCCACGCCGGTTCGATTCCGGCACCGACCTCCAGATTTCCCCGGCACAATTCCTGAGGCTGCCACAGCAGCCGAGCGCAGCGAAGCCGCCCCGACAGGGCGGCTTTTTTGTTGCCCGCGTCGCAGCGAGCGCGGCTTTTCCAGAAAAAAGCACGCGATGGCGGAATGATGACGAAGCCCTCTTGCAGCCCCCCGCCCGCCCGGCTATTAGCCCGGCCACACGCTGATCCCCGATAGCTCAGCTGGTAGAGCACGCGACTGTTAATCGCTAGGTCGTTGGTTCGAGTCCAACTCGGGGAGCCAATCGGAAAGGGCGCCGGAAACGGCGCCCTTTTTCGTTGTCGGCGCTTGGCGAAAAAGGGCGCCGCCGGGGCGACGCCCCTGCCCTCAGCCGATCCGCGCCGCCGCCCCCGGGGCGATCCAGGCCAGCTGCCCCCCGGCAAACACCGCCAGCGGCGCCGGCCGCGCCGGATCGACCAGCACCACATCGCCGCGCAGCCCCGTCTCCAGCGCGCCGCGATCGGTGAGCCCCGTGGCGCGGGCGGGGTTGGCGCTGATCAGCGCCCAGGCCGCCGGCAGGTCCAGCACACCCCGCCGCGCCAGCACGAAGGCGGCCTCCAGCAGGCAGGGCCAGACATAGTCGGAGGCCAGGATGGTCACCACGCCGCGCTCGGCCAGCGGCGCGGCGCTGGCCCAGCCGAGATGGCTGCCGCCCCGCACCACATTCGGCGCGCCCATCACCACATCCTCCCCCGCCGCACGGGCGGCCAGCGCGACGTCCTCGGCCATCGGGAATTCGCAGATGGCGGCGCCGAGGGCGCGGAACAGCGCCCGCTCCTCGATGGTCGCATCATCATGGCTGGCGATGGCGATGCCGGCGGCGCGGGCGGCCTCGGCCAGGCGCTCGCGCGCCGCCGGCATTTCGGCGCGGCGCGCCATAGCGGCGGCGGCCAGTTCGCGCAGCCGCTCGGCCGGCACGCCGGCGCGCTCGGCATATTTGGCGGCCTGCGCCTCGCCCTGCAGCTTGCGGGCGATGCCGGGGGTGTGGTCGTTGAAGGCCAGCAGGTCGACCTCGCCGGCCGCGATCGCCGCCCGCGCCTCCTCGAGCGCGGCGAAATTGTCCACCTCGAAGCGCAGATGCAGCCGCAGATCGGCGCCGAGCTGCGGCCGCGCCGCCGCCAGCGCCGCGCGCAGCCGCCGCCAGGCCTCGATGGAGCGCAGCCCCGGCTCCCAGGAGAGCGTCACGCCCAGGAAGGCGGTGGTGATGCCGGCGGCCAGGATCTGCGCGGCGGAATCGCGCAGCGCCTGGGCGGCCGGGATGTCGATGCCGGGGCGCGGCTGGAATTGCCGCTCATGCGCATCGCCATGGATGTCGATGATGCCCGGCAGCACCAGCAGCCCCGTCGCGTCGAGGCGCCGCGCGCCCGCCTCCGGCGTCTCCGCCACGCAGCCCCCGGCGAGCGCCAGGGCGCCCGGCACCATCCGGCCGCCGCGCAGCACCTCGCCGCCTTCAATGATCCAGCCCGTCACGCGCCTCTCTCCTGTGCCGCGTCCTCGATGACGATCTGCACGCGCCCGGCGGCGTAGCGCGACAGGGTGTAGTCGATGGGCCGGCCCTCAGGGTCGGCGTTCAGCGCCTCGGCCAGCATCACCGGGCGGGTGCGCGCCTGCTGCAGCAGATCGGCCAGCTCGGCGCTCGGCATGTCGGCGGTCAGCCGGGTCCAGACGCGCCGGTAATCCGGCACGCCGCAGGCGGCCAGCGCCGCGGTGATCGAGGCGGTGTCGCGCACCGCCTGCTCCAGCGCGGCGAAGCGCGGCAGCACGAAATGGTGCAGCCCGGCCACCACCGGCCTGCCATCGGCGAGGCCCAGGCGCTCCACCGCCAGCACCGGGCGGCCGGGGCGCAGCCGCAGCGCCTCGGCCACCGCCGGCTCGGCCGGGATCTGCCGCACCGAGAGGATGCGCCCCTCCGGCTCGCGGTTCTGCGCCCGGATCACCTCGGAGAAGCGGGTGCGGGGCCCGAGCGGGTAGTCCACCACATCCTCGGTGACGAAGGAGCCGCGCCCCTGCTCGATGCGGATCAGCCCGCGCAGCGCCAGGGATTCGAGCGCGCGGCGCACCGTGTGCCGGTTCACCCCGTGCTGGGCGGAGAGCGCCGATTCGGTGGGCAGCCGGCTGCCCGGCGGGTGCTCGCCCCGGGCGATGGCCTGTTCCAGCGCCTGGGCGATCTGGCGCCAGAGCGAGACACCCTCACCCCGCGCCAGCGCGGCGGAGTTCAGGTCGGTTCGGGGCGGCAGCGTCATGGAAACTTCAAACCCGCTCTCCAGGGTCCATGGCAATTTCGCGTTGACGCTAGCCTGACGGATATCTAGTTGTCTAGACGTCTCAACAACGCCGAAGGCTGCCGTGTCCGATCACCCGCACGAAGAACGCCGCCGCTGGATGGGCATCCTCGCCCGCGCCAGCGCCGCGGCGATCCGCGCCCGGCTGGATGCCCATCTGGCCGATGCCCCACCGCTTCCCGCCCATACCCGCCTGCGCGGCCCGGAGACGGGCCTGGTCATGCTGCGCGGCCGCGCCGGCGGCGACGGGGCGCCCTTCAACCTCTCCGAGATGACGGTGACGCGCTGCGCCGTCAGCCTGGGCGACGGCACCATCGGCCATGCCTATGTCGCCGGGCGCGATTCGCAGCAGGCCGAGCTGGCCGCGCTGCTCGACGCCGCCTTGCAGGATACGGCCCGCCGCCCGGCCCTGCTGGCGGAGGTGATCGAGCCCCTGGCGGCGGCGGAGGCCGAGGCCCGCGCCGCCGCCGCCCGCAAGGCGGCCGCCACCCGCGTGCAATTCTTCACCATGGCGACGATGCGATGATGCAGCCCGGCTTCACCGACCCCGTGCTGGACGCGCAGTCCTGCTTCCGCGCCGTGCTGGAGGCGATGAGCCGCCCCGGCCTGGTGCAGCAGGCGGGCGCCGGCCTCACGCCGCCCGCCCCCCTCGCCCCCGCCACCGCCGCCGTGCTGCTGACGCTGGCCGATGCCGAGACGCCCATCTGGCAGGATGCCGGCGAGGCCGCCGCCGAATGGCTGCGCTTCCATGCCGGCTGCCCGCTGGTCGCGGCGCCGGCGCAGGCCGCCTTCCTGCTCGCCACCGGGGCGCCGCCTTCCCTCGATGGCCTGGCCCTCGGCAGCGATGAGGAGCCGCAGGCCAGCGCCACGCTCATCCTGCAGGTGGTGGCGCTGGAGCAGGCGCCGGGGCTGACTCTCACTGGCCCCGGCATCGAACACAAGCATGCGCTGCGGGTCGATGGCCTGCCGCCCGGCTTCTGGGCGGCCCGGGAAAAACTGCGGCCGCTGTTTCCGCGCGGCATCGACCTGATCCTCTGCGCCGGCACGCGGCTCGCCGCCCTGCCCCGCACCACACGCGTCACGGAGGGCTGAGCCATGGCCTATGTCGCCGTCAAAGGGGGCGAGGCCGCGATCGCCAACGCCCATGCCTGGCTGGCCGAGGCGCGCCGGGGTGACGCCACGCTGGCGGAGCTCGAGGTGGCGCAGATCGAGCAGCAGCTGGGCCTGGCCGTCGACCGCGTGATGGCCGAGGGCGCCTGCCATGACCGGGGCCTCGCCGCGCTGGCCATCAAGCAGGCCCAGGGCGATCTGATCGAGGCTGCTTTTCTGTTGCGCGCCTACCGGACCACCCTGCCGCGCTTCGGCCATGCGGCGCCGCTGGACACGGGGGCGATGCGCATCCGCCGCCGCGTCTCGGCCACCTACAAGGATTTACCCGGCGGGCAGGTGCTGGGGCCGACCTATGACTACACCCATCGCCTGCTGGATTTCGCCCTCGCCGCGGAGGGCGGGGCCGTGCCCCCCGCCCCCCAGGCGGCCGAGCCGCAGGAGCCCGCCCCGCGCGTGACCGAGCTGCTGGCCCGCGAAGGGCTGATGGCGCGCGACGCCGATGCGGGCGAGGAGCCGGCCGACCTGACGCGCCAGCCGCTCTCCTTCCCCGCCGCCCGCCCGGCGCGGCTGCAGAATCTGGCGCGGGGTGATGAGGGTTTCCTGCTCGGCCTCGGCTACTCGACCCAGCGGGGCTATGGCAACGCCCATCCCTTCGTCGGCGAGATCCGCCAGGGCCATGTCACGGTGGGCTTCACGCCCCCCGAGCTCGGCTTCGAGATCGAGCTGGGAGAGATCCTGGTCACCGAATGCCAGATGGTGAACCAGTTCCACGGCTCGAAATCCGAGCCGCCGCAATTCACCCGTGGCTACGGGCTGGTGCTGGGCGGCGGCGAGCGCAAGGCGATGGCCATGGCGCTCGTCGACCGCGCGCTGATGGCGGGCGAGCTGGGCGAGGACCGCGTCGCCCCCGCGCAGGATGAGGAATTCGTCCTGATGCATTCCGACAATGTCGAGGCGACCGGCTTCGTCGAGCATCTGAAGCTGCCGCACTACGTCGATTTCCAGAGCGAGCTGGAAGTGGTGCGCCGCATGCGCGCCACCGCCGCCGCCCATGCCGCCGCCGCTGACGAGGCGCGCGCGGCCGAGCAGGAGCTGGCCGAATGAGCCACGATCCCGGCTACAATTTCGCCTATCTGGACGAGAACACGAAGCGGATGATCCGCCGCACCCTGCTGAAGGCGGTGGCCATCCCCGGCCACCAGGTGCCCTTCGGCGCGCGCGAGATGCCGCTGCCCTATGGCTGGGGCACGGGCGGCATCCAGGTGACCGCCGCGCTGCTCGGCCCGCGCGACGTGCTGAAGGTGATCGATCAGGGGGCGGACGACACCACCAACGCCGTCTCCATCCGCCGCTTCTTCCAGCGCGTGGCGGGGGTGCCGACCACCACCCGCACGGCGGAGGCGAGCATCATCCAGACCCGCCACCGCATCCCGGAGCACACGCTCACCGAGCGGCAGATCCTGGTCTACCAGGTGCCGATGCCCGAGCCGCTGTTCCGGCTGGAGCCGCGCCTGGCCGAGACGAAGCGCATGCATGCCCTGGCCGATTACGGGCTGATGCATGTCAGCCTGTATGAGAGCATCGCCCGGCACGGCCATGTCGCCACCGCCTACAGCTATCCGGTGATGGTGGAGGAGCGCTACCTGATGTCGCCCTCCCCGATCCCGGCCTTCGACAATCCGAAGATGCACCGCATGGCGGCCCTGCAGCTCTTCGGCGCCGGGCGCGAGAAGAAGATCTACGCCGTGCCGCCCTACACCGCGGTGCGCAGCCTGGATTTCGAGGACCATCCCTTCCGCCCGCACCGCGCCGATGCCTGCTGCGCGCTTTGCGGCTCCGCCACCTCCTATCTCGACGAGGTGGTGACCGACGACCAGGGTGGCCGCATGTTCGTCTGCTCCGACACCGATTATTGCGAGGAGCGTCAGGCGGCCGCGCCGGCGGATGCCCAGGCCACGGAGGAAGTGGCATGAGCGCGCCGCTGCTCGAGGCATCGGGCCTCCGCCTCGCCTTCGGCGCCGTGCGCGCGCTGGATGATGTGGCGATCGACATCCATCCGGGCGAGGTCGTCGCCATCGTGGGCGAATCGGGCTCCGGCAAATCGACCCTGCTGCGGGTGCTGTCGGGCCAGATGCGCCCCGATGCCGGGCGCGTCGCCTACACCGCCCCCGATGGCACCGCCCATTCGGTGCATGAGATGGGCGAGGCCGCCCTGCGCCGGCTGATGCGCACCGATTGGGGCTTTGTCCACCAGCATGCCCGCGACGGCTTGCGCATGGGCGTCTCCGCCGGCGGCAATGTCGGCGAGCGGCTGATGGCCATCGGCGCCCGCCATTATGGCAATATCCGCGACGAGGCGACCGAATGGCTGCGGCGGGTGGAGATCGACCCGGGCCGCATCGACCATTTGCCGCGCACCTTCTCGGGCGGCATGCAGCAGCGGCTGCAGATCGCCCGCACCTTGGTCACCCGCCCGCGCCTGGTCTTCATGGACGAGCCGACCGGCGGGCTCGACGTCTCGGTGCAGGCGCGGCTGCTGGATCTGATCCGCGCCCTGGTGGCCGATCTCGGCATCGCCGTGCTGCTGGTCACCCATGACATCGCCGCCGCCCGGCTGCTGGCCCACCGCATCCTGGTGATGCGCCACGGAAAGGTGGTCGAGCACGGGCTGACCGACCGGGTGCTGGACGACCCGCAGCACCCCTATACGCAACTCCTCGTCGCCTCGGTGCTGGCCGCATGACCCCCCTTCTCTGGACCGAAGACCTCGGCAAGGACTTCACCCTGCATCTGCAGGGCGGCACCCGCATCCCGGTGCTGCGCCATGTCGACCTCACCGTGCAGCCGGGGGAATGCGTGGCGCTCTCCGGCCCCTCGGGCGCCGGCAAGTCCACCCTGATGCGCTGCCTCTACGGCAATTACGGCGCTGGTTCCGGCCGCGTCATGCTGCGCCATGGCGGGGAGGCCGTGGACCTCACCACCGCCGATGCCAGGCAGGTCCGCGCCATAAGGCGCGACAGCCTGGGCTATGTCTCGCAATTCCTGCGGGTCATCCCGCGCGTGCCCTGCCTCGACATCGTGGCCGAGCCGCTGGTCACCCGCGGCGTGCCGCAGGCCGAGGCGCGCGACCGGGCCCGCGCCCTGCTGCTGCGGCTGAACCTGCCGGAGCGGCTGCATGGCCTGCCGCCCGCCACCTTCTCCGGCGGCGAGCAGCAGCGGGTCAACCTCGCGCGCGGCTTCGCCCCGTTCTACCCTGTCCTCCTGCTCGATGAGCCCACCGCCAGCCTCGACGCCGCCAACCGCGAGGTGGTGATCGGGCTCATCGCCGAGGCCAAGCAGGCCGGCGCCGCGATCATCGGCATCTTCCACGATGTGGAGGTGCGCGACCGCGTCGCCGACCGTCTCTTCGAAGTACTGCCCATCCAGGACGCCGCATGACCGCCGAGACCATCCTGACCAATGCCCAGCTGGTGCTGCCCGATCGCGTGGAGCCCGGCACGCTGCTGCTGCGGGAGGGCCGCATCGCCGAGATCCAGCCCGGCCTCAGCCACGCCCCCGGCGCCATCGACCTGGAGGGCGACTACCTGATCCCCGGCGTCATCGACGTCCATACCGACAATCTGGAACGCCAGGTGCAGCCGCGCGCCCAGGCGCGCTGGCCCTCGCGTTCCGCCTTCATCTCGCATGACGCGCAGACGGCGGCGGCCGGTGTCACCACCGTGCTGGACGCGCTCTGCCTCGGCGATCTCGGCTTCGATGCCGAGCGCAACCAGACCTTCCTGGACGGGGTCGAGGATCTCGACGCGCTGGTGCCGACCGGGCTGCTGAAGAGCGAGCACTACCTGCATCTGCGCTGCGAGCTGCCGGCCGAGGACATGCTGCCGCTGCTGGAGCCGGTGGCGCACCACCCGGCGGTGCGCATGGTCAGCCTGATGGACCACACCCCGGGCGGCGGGCAATACGCCGATATCGAGCGCTACCGGCAGATGCGCATGCGCGGCGGCAAGGCGGTGGAGGGAGGTCGACCGCCGCATCCAGGAGCTGACCGAGCAGCGCGACAGGCTGCGCGCCCCGCAGCGGCGCCGGCTGCTGGACCTGTTCGGCGGCCGCGGCATCGCGCTGGCCAGCCATGACGACTGGGACGAGGCGGAGATCGCCGAGAACGCCGCCGATGGCGTGCTGATCTCGGAATTCCCGGTCTCCATGATGGCGGCCCAGGCGGCGCGGCGGCATGGCATGCGGATCATCGCCGGCGCGCCCAACATCGTCCGCGGCGGCAGCCACTCGGGCAATGTCGCGGCGGCCGATCTGGTGCGGGAAGGCTTGGTCGATGTCTTCGCCAGCGACTACGTGCCGCCCGCCATGATCGAGGCGGTGTGGCGCAGCATCGACGAGAACGGGCTCTCCATCCCGGAGGCCGTCGCCACCATCACCGCCGCACCCGCCGACATGCTGGGCATGGCCGATCGTGGCCGCATCGCCCCCGGGCTGCGCGGCGATCTGGTGCGCATCCGCAGCCTGGGCAGCATCCCGGTCGTCCGCGCCGTCTGGCGCGCCGGCGAGCGCGTGGCGTGAGCGCCCGCCTCGCCCTGTACTGGGCGCCGGAGGTCTCGGACCCGCTGCACCGGGCGGCCTCCGCCTGGCTGGGGCGGGACGCCGAGACCGGCGCCACCCTGCCCCAGGCGCCGCTGCGGGGGGTGGACATCGCCGAGATCACCGCCGATGCGCGCAGTTACGGCTTCCACGCCACGCTGAAGCCCCCCTTCCGCCTCGCCACCTCCTATGCCGAGGCGCGCGCCGCCGCCGCCGCCCTTGCGGCGCGCACCCGGCCCTTCGCCCTGCCGCCGCTGCGGGTCGCCGATCTGGACGGCTTCCTGGCGCTGCGCGAGGCCGAGCCCTGCCCGGCCCTGCACGCCTTCGCCGATGACTGCGTGCGCAGCCTGGACGCCCACCGCGCCCCGCCGACCGAGGCCGAGATCGCCCGCCGCCGCCCTGAGCGCCTGGCGGAGCGCGAGCGCGCCTATCTGGCCGAATGGGGCTACCCGCATGTCTTCGAGGCCTGGCGCTTCCACCTGACCCTGTCGCGCCGCCTCTCGGCGGAGGAGATGGCGGTGGTGCGGCCGGCGGCGGAGGCGGCGCTGGCCGGGATCGCCGGCGTGCCGCGCGCGGTGCGCGAGCTGTGCCTGTTCACCCAGGCGGGGCCGGGGGCGCCGTTCCTGGTGGCGGAGCGGCTGCGGCTTTTAGGTTAAAAAGGAAGACGTTCTTTTTTAGAAAAAAAGAACCAAAAAACTTTTGTCAGCTGGCGTCCCGCTGATGGCCTGAGGCGGGACGCCAGACTGACAGAAAGTCTTTTTGCTTCTTTTTCGTCAGAAAAAGAAGATCTTAAGCTTCCTTCAGCGCCGCCAGCAGCCGCTGCGCGCCCTCCTCCGGCGTGGTGTCGTTCGCCACCTCCACCACATCCAGCCCTTCCGGCAACGGCGCCTCGCGGCTGAGGCGCAGCGCGATCTCGGCCATGCTCTCCCGCCCGCGCGCCGCCAGCCGGGCCGCCAGCACCTCGCGCGGCGCCGTCACCAGCAGCACGCGGAGATTGTAGCGCCGCGCCGCCTCCGCCAGCACGGCGCGGGAGAGGTTGGCGACGACGATGCGCCCGGCATCCAGCTCCGCCTCGATGCTGCGCGGAATGCCGTAATGCAGCCCATGCGCCGGCCAGTGCAGGGCGAAGGCACCCGACTCGCGGGCTTCGGCGAAGGCCGCCTCGCTCATCGGGATATGCTGCTCGATCCCCGGATGCGGGTTGGTCTCGGCCGGGCGGGTGATGACGCGCTGGGCGAAGAGGAAGCGCGCATCGCCGGCCAGCGCCTCGCGCGCGGCGCCCAGCAGCGTGTCCTTGCCCGCGCCCGAGGCGCCCACCACCGTCACCAGCCTGCCCGCCATGCCAGGTTCTCCGCTTGCGGTTGACCATCGCCTTTTCGGCGCGCAGAGACCAGCCGACAAGCCGCCGCGTCCAGGAGCCATGCAATGTTCACAACCCGCCCGGAGATCGCCGCCACCTTCGGCGCCGTCGGCAGCACCCATTGGATCGCCAGCCAGGTGGCGATGGCGGTGCTGGAGCGCGGCGGCAATGCCTTCGACGCCGCCGCCGCCGCCGGCTTCACCCTGCAGGTGGCCGAGCCGCATCTGAACGGCCCGCTCGGCGACTGCCCGATCATCGTGCACGACGCCCGCGCCGGCACGCAGCATGTCATCTGCGGCCAGGGCCCGGCCCCCGCCGGGCTGACGGTCGATCATGTGAAGAACGGGCTGGGCCTCGACCTGATCCCCGGCACCGGATTGCTGCCCGCCATGGTGCCCGGCGCCTTCGACGCCTGGGCCACCATGCTGCGCGACTGGGGCAGCTGGAAGCTGGGCGAGGTGCTGGAATTCGCCATCGGCTATGCCGAGCGCGGCATCCACTACGTGCCGCGCATCGCGGCCACGGTGGAGAGCGTGCGCCCGCTCTTCGAGCAGGAATGGAAGACTTCCGCCGCGCTCTGGCTGCGCGATGGCGGGCCGCGTGCGGGGAAGCTCTGGGCCAACCCGACGCTGGCCGCCACCTATGCCCGCGTGGTGCGGGAGGCCGAGGCGGCCGGCGGGGACCGCGTGGCGCAGATCGATGCCGCCCGCCGCGCCTGGTATGAAGGCTTCGTGGCCGAGGCGATCGACCGCTTCTGCCGCGGCACCGAGGCGCTGGATGCCTCCGGCCGCCGCCACCGCGGCGTGCTGACCGGCGACGACATGGCCCGCTGGCGCGCGCCCGTGGAGGCACCGCTGGCCTATGAGTATCGCGGCACCACCCTGCTGAAATGCGGCCCCTGGAGCCAGGGCCCCGCCATGCTGCAGACCTTCGCGCTGCTCTCGGGCTTCGACATCGGCGCCATGGACACGCTGGGCGCGGAGTTCGTGCACCATGTGGTGGAGGCGATGAAGCTCGCCTTCGCCGACCGGGAGGCCTTCTATGGCGATCCCGACTTCACCGACGTGCCGATGCAGATTCTGCTCTCCGAGGCCTACAACGCGGAGCGCCGCAAGCTGATCGGCGATCGGGCCTCGCTGGCGCTGCGCCCGGGCAGCATCCCCGGCCATGCCGGCTGGGTCGACCATGCGGCGGAATCCCGCGTGGCGATGCTGGGCGCCGCGGCCGGCGCGGGCGAGCCCACCGTCTCCCGCCTCGGCGTCTCCGGCGCCGACACCTGCCATGTCGATGTCATCGACCGCTGGGGCAACATGGTCTCGGCCACACCCTCGGGCGGCTGGCTGCAATCCTCGCCGGCCATTCCGGAACTGGGCTTCTGCCTGGGCACGCGCGGCCAGATGTTCTGGCTGGATGAGAGCCTGCCGAACGGGCTGAAGCCCGGCAAGCGGCCGCGCACCACCCTCTCCCCCGGCATGGCGCTGCGCGACGGCAAGCCCTGGATGGCCTTCGGCACCCCGGGTGGCGAGCAGCAGGACCAGTGGCAGCCCATCATGCTGGCGCGCATGCTGGACCATGGGCTGAACATCCAGCAGGCGATCGACGCGCCCTCCTTCCACACCGAGCACTGGCCCTCCTCCTTCTGGCCGCGCGTGGCGCGCCCGGGCAAGGTGGTGCTGGAGGGCCGCTTCGCGCCCGAGGTGCTGGCGGCGCTGCAGGCGCGCGGCCACCAGGCGGAGATGGGCGGCGACTGGTCGGAGGGCCGCCTCTCCGCCGTGCGGCAGGAGCCGGATGGGCAGATCTTCGCGGGTGCCAATCCGCGCGGCATGCAGGGCTACGCAGTCGGGCGCTGAAACGCGCAAAACAGGAAAGGCGGGGGAGCGACCTCCCCCGCCTTTGCCATTTCCGGATGCCCCTGGGTCAGCGCAGGGTCGAGGGCTCTTCCTCGGCCCAGTCGCGCAGCAGGGTGAAGCCCACCGCCAGCAGCACCGGCCCCAGGAACAGACCGAGGAAGCCGAAGGCGAACACCCCGCCCAGCGCGCCGAGGATGGTCAGCAGCAGCGGCAGATCGGCGCCGCGGCTGATCAGCCAGGGGCGGATCACATTGTCCACGCTGCTGATGCCGCCGGCGCCATAGACCAGCAGGAACAGCCCCCAGCCGGTGGAGCCCTGGCTGAACAGCCACAGCGCGGCAGGCAGCCAGACCAGCGGCGCCCCCACCGGCAGCACCGAGATGATGCCGGCGATGACCGCCAGCAGCGCCGGCTGCGGCACGCCGGAGATCCACAGCCCGAAGCCGGTCATCAGCCCCTGCGCCACCGCCGTGCCGAGCAGGCCATAGACCACGCCGGTGGTGACATTGGCGGTCAGCTGCACCAGCCGCCGCGCCTGGGAGCCGGCGATGCGCACCACCAGCCCTTCCAGCCCCGCCGCCATGCGCGGCCCGTCGCGGTAGAAGAAGAAGGAGAGCAGGATCGCCAGGATCAGCTCGGCCAGCCCCGACAGCACCGCCAGCAGCACGCCCAGCGCCTGCTGCGCGATCGCCCCGGCATAGGGGCGCAGCATGTCGGCCAGCGGCGTGAAGTCGAGCTGCAGCGCGTCCCAGCGCTCGCGCAGGAATTCGCCCACCCAGGGGATGCGCCCCAGCCAGTCGCTGAGCCCGGGCAGGCCGGAGGCCACCAGGGTCTCGACGCTGTTGCGCAGCCCCTCGACATCCTCGGCGCGGATCGGCGTCGCGAAGAGCAGAGGCAGCCCGACCAGCAGCATCTCCAGCGTCACCATCACCAGCGCCGCCAGGCCGGGCGACAGCCGCAGCCGGTCGCGCAGCGTGCGGTAGGCGGGCCAGGTGCAGAAGGCCAGGATGGCCGCCCAGAGCAGCGCCGAGAGGAAGGGGCGCAGCACCAGGAAGCAGCCGATCAGCAGCGCCGCCAGCGCCGCCAGCCCGAGCAGCCGCGCCGGCTGCAGCCCCCGCTCGGGGGAGGAAGAGGATTGCATGGCGTGACATTGCCCGAGCGCCCGCGCTTCCGCCAGCGCCGCCCCCGCCCTGTCACGCGGGCTTGCCCGGCGCGGGCCGGGCCGGCCGCACTTGTCTGACAACCCCTTGCGCTTCCCGCTCAGCCCTCTAGCGTGCCGGGCGCGCCGCCGGGCCAGCCCGGCCAGCCCCGCAGAGGGCCGATCCAGGAGGAAGAGCATGCCGCGCTTCGCCGCGAATCTGTCGATGATGTTCCAGGAGCTGCCCTTCCTGGACCGCTTTGCCGCGGCCCGCGCGGCGGGCTTCGAGGCGGTGGAGTTCCTCTTCCCCTATGACTTCCCCGCCAGCGAGATCGCCGCGCGGCTGGCCGATCACGGGCTGCAGCAGGTGCTGTTCAACGCGCCCCCCGGCGACTGGGCCAATGGCGAGCGCGGCACCGCCGCCCTGCCCGGACGGCGCCAGGAATTCCGCGACAGCATCCGCCGCGCGCTGGACTACGCCACCGCCCTGTCCTGCCCGCGGCTGCATGTGATGCCCGGCATCGCGCCGCAGGGTGTGGCGCATGACACGCTGACCGCGACCTATGGCGCCAATCTGGACTGGGCGGCGGAGGAATGCGCCAAGGCCGGGGTGAAGCCGGTGATCGAGCCGATCAACCAGCGCGACATCCCCGGCCTGTTCCTGAAGAGCCTGGACCAGGCCGCCGCCATCATCGACGCCATCGGGCCGGAGCGGCTCGGCCTGCAATTCGACCTCTACCACTGCCAGGTGAGCGAGGGCGACTTGGTCAAGCGGGTCGAGAAGCACCTGCCGGTCATCGCCCATATGCAGGTGGCCGACGTCCCCGGCCGCAACGAGCCCGGCACCGGCGAGGTGGCCTGGGATTACGTGTTCCGGCGCATCGACGCGCTCGGCTTCCGCGGCTGGATCGGCTGCGAATACCGCCCCCAGGGCGAGACCCTGGCCGGGCTCGGCTGGTTCGCCCCCTATCGCGCCGCCCCCTCCCGCGCGGGCTGAGCCGCGCACCGACACGACACAGGAAGGAACCCGCCAATGAAGATCGGATTCATCGGGCTTGGCATCATGGGCCGGCCGATGGCGCTGCACCTGAAGCAGGCCGGGCATGAACTGTTCATCCCCGAGCGTGCCAGCGTGACCCCCGAGCTGCGCGAGGCCGCCAGCGTGCTGCCGGATGCCGCCGCGGTCGCCGGCGCGGCCGAGGTGGTGATCCTGATGCTGCCCGACACGCCGGATGTCGAGGCGGTGCTGTTCGGCGCGAAGGGCGTGGCCGAGGGGCTGAAGCCCGGCACGCTGGTGATCGACATGAGCTCGATCAGCCCGACCGCCACCAAGGATTTTGCCGAACGCATCCGCGCGCGGGGCGGCGCCTATCTCGACGCGCCGGTCTCCGGCGGCGAGGTCGGCGCGAAGAACGCCTCGCTGACCATCATGGTGGGCGGCCCGCAGGCCGAGTTCGACCGCGCCCTGCCGCTGTTCCAGGCGATGGGCAAGAACATCACCCTGGTGGGCGAGGAGAATGGCGCCGGCCAGACCTGCAAGGTCGCCAACCAGATCGTCGTCGCGCTGACCATCGAGGCGGTGGGCGAGGCGCTGGTCTTCGCCTCCAAGGCCGGCGCCGACCCGGCCAAGGTGCGGCAGGCGCTGATGGGCGGGCTCGCCACCTCGCGCATCCTCGAGCTGCATGGCGAGCGGATGATCAAGCGGACCTTCGACCCCGGCTTCCGCATCGTGCTGCACCAGAAGGACCTGAACCTGGCGCTGCAATCGGCCAAGGAGCTGGGCGTCGCGCTGCCCAACACCGCCTCGACGCAGCAGCTCTTCTCCGCGGTGGTCGCCAATGGCGGCGGCGGGCTGGACCATTCCGGCCTGGTCCAGGCGCTGGAACTGCTGGCGGCGCACAAGGTGGCCGGCTGAGGCGGCGCGCGGGCCTGGCCCCGCCGGGCCGCGCCCGCGCCCGAGCGGCTTTGCGGCGGAGTGCGGCTTTGCCGCGGCTGCGACCGATTCCCGATTGCTATTGCGGCGCAGTGATCGCATTTTGAGAACCAGCCACGCCGCGCGAGACATTGTCGCGCGGCGCTGCCCCATCCGGTCGCGATCGCCAAGAGGTATCATGCGTTTCGCCGATATCGGCCAGCAGCTGCGGGCCTACCGTCTCGAATCCGGGCTGCGCGCCGAAGAGATCGCGGCCCGGCTCGGCGTGTCGCGCGCGGCGCTGTACCGGTACGAGAAGGGCGAGGTGATCAAGCTCGACACCATCCGCCGGCTGGCCGAGCTGCTGAAGATCTCTCCCCTCTCGCTGCTGGGCATCGGCGTCGAGTATTTCTCCCGCCCCATCGCCTTCCAGGAGCGGCTGCGCCAGGTCGAGGAGCAGTCGGACCAGATCCTGCAGGTGGGCGGCGCGGTCTGCTACCAGACCACCACCGAGGCCTTCGATGGCGCGCTCGCCGAAGCCTGGGCCGAGGCCGCCGACGCGGCGCCGGAGCGCATCGCGGCGCGCGCCGCGGCCGACCAGGCGATGGGCCTGCTGACCGCGCGCAAGAAGCTGCACCAGGCGCGGCGCGCCACCATCATCGCCATGCTGTCGGAAGCGGCTCTGCGCCGCTTCCTGATGGATGGCGTCGCCCCCGGCCTGGCGCTGTCCGAGCGCACCCGCACCCGCTCCCGCCTGGCCGCGCGGGCCGAGGCGGAGAGCATCGCCGGGCTGATGGAAAGCGTGCCGATCGGGCTGCAGCTCGGCCTGCTGGCCGGCGAGACGGCGGGCAATTTCCTGGTGCTGCGCGGACGCGAGCGGGCGCATGTCTGCACCTCCCCCTTCGCCCCGGACCTGACCGCCAGCCCCGCCATCGGCGTCGGCACCATCACCGCGGCGGATGAGGCGGTGACGGTGCATCAGCGCGTGGCCGAGGCCGCCTGGCGCCAGGCGCTGAAGGGCGCCGCCGCCGCCGCCCGGGTGCGCGACCTGATCCGCGAGGTCGGGCCGCGCTGAGCGGCCCGGGCCGATGGCCAGCCCGCTGCTGGCCATCCTGTCGGGCCTTGCCCTGCTGCTGCTCTGGATCGGGCTGCTGCTTCTGATCCGGCGCCGGCTGCGCCGCCGGCGGGCTAGAGATCCAGCCGCGCCTCCATGATGTCGTCATCCTCGGTGGAGCGGCTAAGCCGGAAGCCGAGGGCGCGGACGAAGCCCAGCATCGGCTGGTTGTCGGCCAGCACCTGGCCCACCACCCGCTCCAGCCCCTGGGCGCGGCCCCAGTCGAACAGGCGCTGCATCAGGTGGCGCGCCAGCCCCTGGCCCTTCCAGCCGGGCAGCGTCACCACGGCGAACTCGCCCTGGGCGCCGCCGGGCTCGCGGATCAGCCGGGCGACGCCGACGGTGCGCGGCGGCCCCTCCGCCGGCTCCTCCACCGCGACGAAGGCCATCTCGCGGTCGTAGTCGATCTGCGTCATGCGGGCGATCTGCGCCGGCGGCAGCTCCTTCAGCTGGCTGAAGAAGCGCCAGCGCACATCCTCCGGCGCCAGCTGGCGGAAGGCCTCGGCATGGGCGGCGGCATCCTCGGGGCGGATCGGCCGCACCACCAGGCGCCGCCCGTCCCGCGCCTGCCAGGGCTGCGCCAGCTCCGCCGGATAGGGCGGGATGGCCAGCGGCGAGGCTGTTCCCGGCGGCCGCAGCCCGCCCGAGGCGTCGAGCGCCACCACACCCCGCTCATCGGCCAGCAGCGGGTTGATGATCAGCCCCTCGATCTCGGGGAAGTCGACGGCGATCTGCGACAGCCGCACCAGGGAATCGGCGACCAGGGTGAGGTCGACCGGCGCGTGGTCGCGGAAGCCCTCCAGCAGCCGGATGCTGCGGGTGCGGCGCAACATGGCGAAGGCCAGGGTGCGGTTCAGCGGCGGCAGGTCGAAGGCGACATCCGGCTCGAAATCCGAGGCGGTGCCGCCACGGCCATAGCCGATCCAGGGGCCGAACATCGGGTCGGTGCCCAGGCGCAGCCGCAGCTCATGGCTGCGCAGCGCCCCGGCGCTGGCCTGGCGCTGCACCAGGAAGCCCATGATGCGCGCCTCCGGCCGCAGCTTCCGCACCTGGGCCAGCATCGCCTGCGCCGCCATGCGCAGCGAGGCGACATCCTTCAGCCCCAGCGCCACCCCGCCCACCTCGGTCTTGCGCGGCAGGTCCGGGCTCAGGATCTTCAGCACCACCGGGAAGCCGAGCCGCATGGCGGCGGCGATGGCGCCATCCGCATCGGCCACCGCATGGCCGGGGATCACACGCTGGCCATAGGCCTCCAGCACCTCCAGCGCCTCGGCCTCGGTGAAGCCGGTGCGGCCCTCCGCGCGCATGGCGTCGATCAGGCTGCGCACCCGGGCGCGGTCGGGGGCCAGCGCCAGCACCTCGCGCGGCGGCAGCTCGGCGGCGGCGGCGCGGTTGCGGCGGTCCATCGCCAGATGCAGCGCGCCGCGCACCGCGGCCTCGGGCGTGGCGAACACCGCAAGGCCGGCGGCCGCCAGCTCGCGCCGCGCCGGGGCGTCGGCGCGGCCGAGCCAGCCCAGCAGCAGCGGCGCGCCGCGCGTCGCCTTGGCCGCGGCGGCCAGGGCGGTGGCGGCGACGGCGCCATCGCTGCCGGCGGTCGGCGCATGCAGCGCCACCACCGAATCCACCTGCGGCAGGGCGGCCAGCAGGCTGGCGGCCTCGGCCAGGCGGTGGCCCTGCTCGGGCGGCAGCAGCAGCGGATTGGCCGGGCCCTCCGGCCCCTGGCCCGGCGAGGGCGGCAGGGCCAGGCGCAGCGTCTCCGCCGCCGCGCCATCCCATTGCGCCAGCCGCGCCCCGCCCTGCAGCACCGCATCCACCGCCAGCAGCGCCGGGCCCTGGCCATTGGCGACGATGGCGACGCGGTCGCCGGCCAGCGCGTCGCTGCCGGCACGCGAGGCCGGGCGCAGCCGCGCCAGCGTCTCGGCCGCCGCCAGCAGATCCTCGAGCCCGTTGACCCGCAGCACGCCGGCGCGGCGCAGCGCGGCCTCCATCACCGCATCGGCGATGCCGGAGGCGTCGATCTGTCGCCCCCCCGGGCGCAGCGCCACCACGGGGCGGGTGCGCGCCGTGGCGCGGGCGGCGGAGATGAACATGCGCCGGTTCTTGATGCGCCGCAGGTCCAGCAGCACGGCCCCCGCCGCCGGATCGCGCGCCAGCCAGTCCAGCGACAAGGCGAAGCCGAGGCCGTGATTGGTGCCGATGCCGACGATATGGCTGAAGCCCAGCTCCTCCCCGGCCGCCCAGTCGATGATGGCGCGCGCCATGGCGCCGGACTGGCAGAGCAGCGCCAGCCGCCCGGGCCTGGGCGTCAGATGCGACAGGCTGGCATTCAGCCCGAGCGCCGGCAGGCAGAGGCCGAAGCTGTGCGCCCCCAGCGCCCGGATGCCGGTGCGCTCGCACATTCCGGCGAGGTCGGTGGCGGCCACCGGCAGGATGGCGGCGAAGCAGCCGCGCGCCGCCAGCGCGGTCATCGCCGCCTCCTGCTCCGGCGGCGCCAGGCAGAGCACGGCGAGGTCCGGCGCCTCGGGCAGGGCGGCGATGTCGGCCGCCTCGACCAGGCCGGGCGCGGCCATGCCGATGACGAACAGCCCGCCCCGGAAGCCGCCCGCGGCCAGGTTGCGCGCCAGCACCGCCGATTCCGGCAGGGCGGGATCGGCCAGCAGCACCACGGAGCGCGGGCGGAACAGCGCGGTCTCATGGAAGCCGGGGGCGCGGCGTGGCAGGGCTAGGGGAAGCTTCATGGCCGGGCAGCTTTGCCGCGCCGCGCATCGCACCGCAACAAAAGCCTGCGCCATGCCGGGGCCCGCGGCGGCGGCGGAAACCGGCCTGGCCGGGGGCCGCCGCCGCCGGGAGGCTGGCAAGTCCGGCCCAGCCGAGGTAAGGGCTGCGGCGGCCCGACAGGCCGATGCTCCGCGCGGCCCGCCCGCCACCGGCAGGGCCCCGCCGGACGCGACGCCCGGGCTCCGGCCCCGCCGGGTTGCCGCGTCTTCATGTCGCCTTTATAGCCGTCCCGACGCCCGAGAGGTTCTTCGCCTTGGCCAGTATCGCCCCCCCTCCCCGACGCTTCCGCCAACCCCGCCATCGCGGCCCAGGCCGAGATCCTGGCGCGGCCGATGACCGAGAACCGGCGGATGGCCGACGCCATCCGGGCGCTGGCCATCGACGCGGTGGAGAAGGCCAAATCCGGCCATCCCGGCATGCCGATGGGCATGGCCGATGCGGCGACGGTGCTGTTCACCAAATTCCTCAAGCATGACGCGGCCGATCCGCGCTGGGCCGATCGCGACCGCTTCGTGCTCTCGGCCGGCCATGGCTCGATGCTGCTCTATGCCTGGCTGCATCTCTCCGGCCATGCCGGCATGGGCATCGAGGACATCAAGCAGTTCCGCCAGCTGCATTCGGTGGCCGCCGGCCATCCGGAATTCGGCGAGCACCCGGCGATCGAGACCACCACCGGCCCGCTCGGCCAGGGGCTGGCCAACGCCGTCGGCATGGCGCTGGCCGAGCGCCATCTGGCGGCGCGCTTCGGCAAGAGCCTGGTCGACCACCGCACCTGGGTGATCGCCGGCGATGGCTGCCTGATGGAGGGCATCAGCCACGAGGCCGCCTCCATCGCCGGCCACTTCAAGCTGTCGAAGCTGACCGTGCTGTGGGATGACAACGGCATCTGCATCGATGGCGATGTCGGGCTGACCAGCTCGGATGACGTGCTGAAGCGTTTTCTTTCGTATGGCTGGGCGGTGAAGCGGGTCGACGGGCACAACCCGGCCGAGGTGGAGAAGGCGCTGGAGGCGGCGACGCGCTCGAAGAAGCCGACCATCATCGCCTGCCGCACCATCATCGGCTTCTCCGCCCCCAGCAAGGCGGGCACCGCCGGCAGCCATGGCAGCCCGCTGGGCGGGCCGGAGGCCAGCGCCGCCAAGGAGGCGCTGGGCTGGACCGCCGGCCCCTTCGAGGTTCCGGCCGAGATCAAGGCCGCCTGGGAGGCCGCCGGCCGCCGCAGCGCCGGCACCCGCCGCTCCTGGCTGAAGCGCCTGGCCAACCACCCGCAGAAGGCCGAGTTCGAGCGCGCCATGGCCGGCAAGCTGCCGGAGGGCTGGCACGAGGCCGCCGCCGCCTATCGCGCCAAGCTGGCCGAGGACAAGCCGAAGATCGCCAGCCGCGTGGCCAGCCAGCGGGCGCTGGAGGTGCTGGTGCCGGCCATCCCGGAGATGATCGGCGGCTCGGCCGACCTCACCGGCTCGAACAACACCAACGTCAAGGGCATCCCCGTGCTGACGCCGGCCAATTACGCCGGCCGCTATGTGCATTGGGGCATCCGCGAGCATGGCATGGCAGCCGCGATGAACGGCATGGCGCTGCATGGCGGCACCATTCCCTATTCGGGCACCTTCCTGGTCTTCGCAGATTATCTGCGCCCGTCGCTGCGCCTCGCGGCCCTGATGCGCCAGCGCGTCATCCATGTGCTGACGCATGACAGCATCGGCCTCGGCGAGGATGGCCCGACCCACCAGCCGGTGGAGACCCTGGCCAGCCTGCGCGCCATCCCCAACCTCTATGTCTTCCGCCCGGCGGATGCGATGGAGACGGCGGAGTGCTGGGAGATCGCGGTGGCCCGCGCCGATGGCCCGGCCGTGCTGGCGCTGTCGCGGCAGAACCTGCCGGCGCTGCGCGCCGAGGCGGGCGAGAACAAATCGGCCCGCGGCGGCTATGTGCTGGCCGAGGCCTCCGGCCCGCGCCGCGCGACGCTGATCGCCACCGGCTCCGAGGTGCAGCTGGCGATGGCCGCGCGCGAGACGCTGGAGGCCGAGGGCATCCCGACCGCCGTGGTCTCGCTGCCCTGCTGGGAGCTGTTCGCGCTGCAGGATGAGAGCTACCGCGCGGCCGTGCTGGGCGATGCGCCCCGCATCGGCATCGAGGCGGCGCTGCCCTTCGGCTGGGACCGCTGGCTCGGCAGTGATGCAACCTTCATCGGCATGACGGGGTTCGGTGCCTCGGCACCGGCCGAGGATCTCTATCGCCACTTCGGCATCACGGCGGATGCCGCGGTGGCCGCTGTCAAGCGCAAGCTGGGCTGAGCGGGGCGCCTGCCCCCTTCGCCTGTTACGGGAAAGACGAGGAAAGACACCATGGCTGTGAAGGTCGCGATCAACGGGTTCGGGCGTATCGGTCGCCTCGTGCTGCGCGCCGCCTGCGAGAGCGGGCGCGACGATGTCGAGTTCGTTGCCATCAACGACCTGGGCTCCGTCGAGGCGAACGCGCATCTGTTCCGCTATGACAGCGTGCATGGCCGCTTCCCCGGCGAGGTGATCGTCGAGGGCGACAGCATCACCATCAAGGCCCATGGCAAGACCTGGGGCCCGATCAAGGTGACGGCCGAGCGCGACCCGACCAAGCTGAAGTGGGACGGCGTCGACATCGCCGCCGAGTGCACCGGCATCTTCACCGCGCGCGAGAAGGCGCAGGTGCTGCTCGGCACCGGCGCGCGCAAGGTGCTGATCTCGGCCCCCGGCGAGGGCGCCGACAAGACCATCGTCTATGGCGTCAACCACAAGACGCTGACGGCCGAGGACAAGATCGTCTCCAACGCCTCCTGCACCACCAACTGCCTGGCGCCGGTCGCCAAGGTGCTGCACGAGAAGTTCGGCATCGAGCGCGGCTACATGGTCACCATCCACGCCTATACGGGTGACCAGAACACCGTCGACACGCTGCACAAGGACCTCCACCGCGCCCGCGCCGCGGCGGTCTCGGCCATCCCGACCTCGACCGGTGCCGCCAAGGCCGTGGGCCTGGTGCTGCCGGAGCTGAAGGGCAAGCTGGACGGCACCGCCATCCGCATCCCGACGCCGAATGTCTCGCTGGTCTCCCTCGACTTCGTGCCCTCCAAGACCGGGCTGACGAAGGAGGAGATCAACACGGCGATCAAGGCGGCGGCCGAGGGCGAGCTGAAGGGCATCCTGGGCTACAGCACCGAGAAGCTGGTCAGCATCGACTTCAACCACAACCCGGCTTCCTCGACCTTCGACGCCACACAGACCCAGGTGGTCGATGGCGCCCTGGTGCGCGTGATGTCCTGGTACGACAATGAGTGGGGCTTCTCCAACCGCATGTCGGACACCGCCGCCTATCTCGGCAAGCTCTGAGCGGGGCGCGGCCATGGCCCGGTTCCGGACGCTCGACCAGCTCGACCCCGCCGGCAAGCGGGTCCTGCTGCGCGCCGACCTGAACGTGCCGGTGCGCGACGGTCAGATCAGCGACCGCACGCGCATCGAGCGCCTCGCCCCCACCATCCGCGAGCTGGCGGAGAAGGGCGGGCGCGTCATCGTGCTCAGCCATTTCGACCGGCCGAAGGGCAAGCGGGTGCCGGAGATGTCGCTGAAGCCGATGGCCGAGGCGCTCTCCGCCACGCTGGGCCGGCCCGTCGCCTTCGCCGATGACTGCATCGGCGCGGTGGCGGAAGCCGCCGTCGCGGCGCTCAAGGATGGCGACATCCTGGTGCTGGAGAACACGCGCTACCACGCCGGGGAGGAGAAGAACGACCCGGCGCTGGTCGACGCGCTGGCCAAACTGGGAGACGTGTTCGTCAACGACGCCTTCTCCGCCGCGCATCGCGCGCATGCCTCGACCGAGGGCGTGGCGCACAAGCTGCCTTCCTATGCCGGGCGGCTGATGCAGGCGGAGCTGGAGGCGCTGGATGCGGCGCTGGGCAATCCGGCGCGGCCGCTGGTGGCCATCGTCGGCGGCGCCAAGGTCAGCACCAAGCTCGACCTGCTGGGCAACCTGTCGAAGAAGGTGAATGTGCTGGTCATCGGCGGTGCCATGGCCAACACCTTCCTCGCCGCCCAGGGCAAGTTCATGGGCAAGTCGCTGCAGGAAGCGGAGATGCACGGCACGGCGCTGCGCATCCTCGACGAGGCCAAGGCGGCGGGCTGCGAGGTGCTGCTGCCGGAAGACCTGGTGGTGGCCGAGGCGTTTGCCGCCAATGCCCCCAACCGCACCGTCTCGGTCGACAATGTGCCCGAGGGCATGATGGCGCTCGATGTCGGGCCGCAGACCGTGGCCGCCGTCGAGTCGCGGCTGAAGCGGGCCTCCACCCTGGTGTGGAACGGTCCCTTCGGCGCCTTCGAGATACCGCCCTTCGATACCGCGACCGTGCAGGTGGCGCAGACCGCGGCGGGGCTCACCACCTCGGCCGGGCTGAAGACCATCGGCGGCGGCGGCGACACCGTCTCGGCCCTGCGCCATGCGGGCGTTGCCGACCGCATGACCTATGTCTCCTCGGCCGGCGGCGCCTTCCTCGAATGGCTCGAGGGCAAGACGCTGCCGGGTGTGGCGGTGCTGCAGGAAGGCTGAGGCGCGGCGCGCCACTGGCCGGATGATCCGAGGCCGGGGCCCACGCCCCGGCCTTTTTTCATGGGCGCCCTCCGACTCGCGCCCCCTGCCCTCGCCTCATCGGATGACCCGAGGCCCCGCCGGGAAATCCCGGGTCAAGGGGTGGCGCTGCGCCGGACATGGCTCCACATTCCGCCGGACTCTCAAACGAGGAGACGCTGCGATGTATCAGGACGTCCTGCTCCATATCGACGGCCAGTGGCGCGCCGCGACCGGCGGCCGCACCATTCCCGTGCTGAACCCGGCGACCGAGGAGGTGATCGGCACCGTCCCGCATGCCAGCCAGGCCGATATGGACGAGGCGCTGGCCGCGGCCGAGCGCGGCTTCGCCACCTGGCGCAAGGTCTCGGCCTATGAGCGCTCCAAGCTGATGCGCAAGGCGGCCGATCTGCTGCGCTCGCGCGCCGACAGCATCGCGAAGCTGATGACGCTGGAGCAGGGCAAGCCGCTGCCGGAAGCGAAGATGGAGGTGCTGGCCGGCGCCGACATCATCGACTGGTTCGCCGAGGAAGCCCGCCGCGCCTATGGCCGCGTCATCCCGGCCCGTGGCGAGGGCATCTACCAGCTGGTGGTGAAGGAGCCGGTCGGCCCCGTCGCCGCCTTCACCCCCTGGAACTTCCCGATCAACCAGGTGGTGCGCAAGCTCTCCGCGGCGCTGGCCACCGGCTGCTCGATCATCGTCAAGGCGCCGGAGGAGACCCCGGCCTCCCCGGCCGAGCTGATCCGCTGCTTCATCGATGTCGGCCTGCCGCAGGGCGTGGTCGGGCTGCTCTATGGCGTGCCCGCCGAGATCTCCTCCTACCTGATCCCGCACCCGACCATCCGGAAGGTGACCTTCACCGGCTCGACCCCGGTGGGCAAGCATCTGGCGGAGCTGGCCGGCAAGCACATGAAGCGCGCCACGATGGAGCTGGGCGGCCATGCCCCGGCCATCGTGTTCGACGACGCCGATGTCGAGGTGGCGAGCAAGACGCTGGCCACCAGCAAGTTCCGCAATGCCGGCCAGGTCTGCGTCTCCCCCACCCGCTTCCTGGTGCAGGAGAAGGTGTTCGACCAGTTCGTCGAGAAGTTCACCGCCTATGCCAAATCGGTGAAGGTCGGCAACGGCTTGGAAGAGGGCACCCAGATGGGCCCGCTGGCCAATGACCGGCGCATCCCGGCCATGGAGGCGCTGATCGGCGACGCCACCCAGAAGGGCGCCGAGCTGCGCGCCGGCGGCAGTCGCATCGGCAACAAGGGCTATTTCTTCGAGCCCACCGTGCTGACCGGCCTGACCCGTGAGATGCGCGCCATGAACGAGGAGCCCTTCGGCCCGCTCGCCCTGATGGTGCCGTTCCGCGATTTCGACGAGGTGGTGGAGGAGGCGAACCGCCTGCCCTTCGGCCTCGCGGCCTACGCCTTCACCCGCTCGGCCAAGACGGCGAACGCCATCGCCAGCCAGGTCGAGAGCGGCATGATGACGATCAACCATCTGGGCCTGGCCCTGCCGGAAGTGCCCTTTGGCGGCATCAAGGACAGCGGCTATGGCTCGGAAGGCGGTTCGGAGGCGATCGAGGCCTATCTGAACACCAAATTCGTGACCCAGGCCGGGCTGTAAGCCCGGCCCCGGGGAGGCATTGGGGGGAGGCTCCGGCCTCCCCCGCCGTCACGCCGCGGCGGCGCTGCCGCCGCGGGACCGGCCAGGGCGCCCGGCGCGCCCGGCCGCAGGACCGGAGAGGACGAGCGCCAGGCCCGCCGCCACCCCGTTGCCGCCGCCTAGCCGCCCGTCGCCTGCTCGCGGCTGGCCAGCACCTTGTCGACGCGGCGGCCATCCATGTCGATGATCTCGAAGCGCCAGCCGGACCAGACGATGCGGTCGCCCTCGCGCGGCACGCGGTGCAGCAGCGCCAGCATCAGCCCGGCCACGGTGTGGTAGCTGCCCTCGGCCGGCAGCTCCGGCAGGTCCAGCCGCGCCTTCAGCTCGTCGCTGGGCAGCATGCCGTCCAGCAGCAGGCTGCCATCATGGCGCTCCACCACATCGCCGCCCGCGGCCGGCACCGCCACCGGCCCCAGCTCGCCGACGATCGCCTCCAGCAGGTCGGAGGCGGTGACCACCCCCTCGAAGCTGCCATACTCGTCCATCACCAGCGCGATGCCGATCGGGTCGGCGCGCAGCCGCTCCAGCGCGGAGAGCGCCGAGAGGCTGTCCGGCAGGATCATCGGCTGGCGCATGGCGGCGGCCATGTCGAGCGGCCCGCCGGCCAGCAGCTGGTCCAGCAGATCCTTGGCCGCCACCACGCCGACGACATGGTCGATGCGCCGCTCGGCCACCACGAAGCGGGTCACCGGGCTGCTGCGCACGCGGCTGGCCACATCCTCCTGCGCCGCGCCGCGCTCCAGCCACTCCACCTCGGTGCGCGGCGTCATCAGCGCGCGCACCGGCTTGTCGGCCAGGCGCAGCACGCGCTCGATCATGTGCCGCTCCTCGGTCTCCAGCGCGCCGGCCTCGGCGCCCTCGGCGACCGCGGCCTTGACCTCCTCCTCGGTGATGGTCGCCGAGATCGGGCGGGAGGCGCCGAGCAGCCCCAGCACCAGGGCGGAGGAGCGCGACAGCAGCCAGACCATCGGCGCGGCGACGCGCGACAGCAGCGACATGGGCGGCGCCACCAGCACCGCGACCGCCTCCGGATTGCGCAGCGCCAGCTGCTTCGGCACCAGCTCGCCCAGGATCAGCGAGGCATAGGTGATGCCGATGACCACGATGCCGAGCGCGATCTGCCCGGCATAGGCCTCCAGCCCCGGCACCCCGGCCAGCACGCCCCCCAGCCGCTGCGCCAGTCCCTGGCCGGCGAAGGCGCCGGCCAGCACGCCGACCAGGGTGATGCCGACCTGCACGGTGGGCAGGAAGCGCTGCGGGTCCTCGGTCAGCGCCAGCGCCGCGCCGGCGCCGGCCCGCCCGGCCCGCTGCATGCCCAGCAGCCGCACCCGGCGCGAGGAGACGAGGGCCAGTTCGCTCATGGCGAAGACACCGTTGAGCAGCACCAGAAGCAGGATCACGGCGAGCTCGAGCGCGACACCCATCTGTGGAAAATCTCCTTGTGGCGTAGCCCGTTCGGGCGGGGCGGAGCAGCGTTGCCTGGCCGGGTTCTAGGGCAGCTCTGCCACAGGGTCACGCCCCATGGCCCCATTCCTGCCATCAAGCGGTCGATCCCCTGCCGCATCGAGCGGGCAGAACAGCCGCATCCGACAGGCCCGTAACCCGGACTCGGCACGATGAATGCACAGGCTCCCCATCCGGTTGTGACCGAAAGCCCGCTCGCCGCGCCCATGGCGCGGCGGGGTGCGGCGCGTGCCGCCGCGCCGGGGCCCGCCTGGCGGCTGGCCACGCTGCTGCTGCCCGCCCTGGCGCAGCCGCTGCTGTGGTGGCCGGCCGCGCTGGCGGAAGGCTGGCCGGCCCTCTGGCCCTGGGCGCTGGCCGGCGCCTCGCTGGGCGGCCTGCTGACGGCGCTGGCGCTGCGCGACGGCGCGGCGCTGCGCGGCGAGGCGCGGCTGGCGCTCGGCCTGCTGGCGCAGCTGCTGGGCGCCGCCTGGCTGGCCTCGGCGGGGGCGGAGCAGGCGCTGCTCTGGCTGCTGCTGCAGGCCGCCGGCAGCCTAGTGCTGCTCTACCAGGCGCGGCTGCTGGCCGATGCGCGGGGGCTGCGCTGCCACCGCCGGCGCTGGCCGGCCCTCGATGGCTCGCTGGCGCGGCCGCTGCCCAAGGTGTCGCTGCACCTGATCAGTCATGACGCGCCGCCGGCGGTGATGCGCGACACGCTGGACCGGCTGGCCGAGCTCGACTACCCGGCCTTCGAGGTGCTGGTGGTCGACAGCAGCGAGGCCCCGGCGCGCTGGGAGAAGGTGGCGGAGCATGTCGCCCGCCTCGGCCCGCGCTTCCGCTTCTTCCAGATCGGCGCCTGCCCGCAGGCGGCGCGCGGCTTCGCGCTGCGCGAGACGGCGCCGGACGCGCTGGCCATCGGCCTGGTCGAGCCCGGCTGCCGGGTGCGGCCGGACTGGCTGCGCCGCGGCATGCCCTTCCTGCAGGCGCGGCTCGGCCTCGGCTATGTGCAGGCGGCGCAGGCGGTGCCGGGCGCAGAGGCCGGGCTGGCGCAGCGCCTGGCGCATGCCGCCGATGAAGGCGCCTGGACCCTGCCCCGCCAGGCCGCCAATGAGCATTGCGCGGCGCGGCTGCGCCCCTCCCTCGCGCTGATCCGCGCCGAGGCGCTGCGCCTGGCCGGCGGCTGGGACGCGGCGGCGCCGGAGCCGGTGGCCGAGCTCGGCCTGCGGCTGCTGCGCCAGGGCTGGGACAGCGCCGCGCTGGCCGAGCCGATGGGCGAGGCCCCTGCCCAGGCGGTGCCGCCCGCCGGCCTCGGCCATGCGCTGCGGCGCCATGCCGATGTGCTGTTCCGCCCCTGGCATCGCGGCCTGGCGGTGGGCCAGCGCCGGCATCTGCTGGCGCCCGCCCTGCAGGTGGCGGCCGAGGCGCTGTGGGCCGGCG
This sequence comes from Pseudoroseomonas cervicalis, assembly GCF_030818485.1. Classification (NCBI taxonomy): domain Bacteria; kingdom Pseudomonadati; phylum Pseudomonadota; class Alphaproteobacteria; order Acetobacterales; family Roseomonadaceae; genus Roseomonas; species Teichococcus cervicalis. Next base: position 1,074,361 of record NZ_JAUTAJ010000004.1, read on the forward strand.
CCGCCCTGGCGGCGCTGGCGGTCACGCTGGGGCTGCTGGCGGCGCGCGATGGCAGCGCCGCGCCGCTGCTGCCCTTCGCCCTGCTGGCGCTGGCCCTGCCGGCGGCGATGGCCGGCCGGGCGCTGCTGCTGGCGCCGCGCGGGCTGCGCGGCCTGGCGGCGGTGGCGGCGCTGGCCGGGCTGGCGCAGCGCGGGCCGGATGCGGCGGCGGCGCTGCTGGGCCTGTCCAGCCCGCGCGGCCGCTGGCGCGGCCTGGGCAGCCAGGCCGGCACCTTCCTGGCGCTCGCCCTGCTGGCCCTGCCCTTCTCGGCCGGCTGGGCCGGGCTGCTGGCGGGCTTCGCCCTGCCGGCGCTGGCCGCGCTGGCGCTGTGGGCCCGGGCGCGCCGCGCCACCGGCCTCGCTTCCTGGCGCCACCGCGCCGGCTGAGCCGGCGGGCGGGCCTCAGGCGGCCAGCGCCCGCTCGGCGCCGATCAGCGCCAGCCCCTCGGCCACCGAGACGAATTCGCCGCCATGCGCCACATTGCCGGCGCCGAAGCGCCGCTCGAACACGCCGCGCACCGCCGGGACCAGGGAGGTGCCGCCGGTGAGGAAGACCTTGTCCACCGCCTCCGGCGCCAGGCCGGCATCGGCCAGCGCCTGGTCGACGGCGGCGCCGATGCGGGTCAGCTCGGGCGTGATCCACTGCTCGAAATCGGCGCGGGCGATCTGCTCCTCCAGCACGAAATCGCCATGGCGGAAGCGCAGCTCGGCGCTGTCGGCGCGCGACAGCGCCGCCTTCACGCCGGAGACGGCCTGGTAGAGCGCATAGCCGGTCTCATCCTCCACCAGCCGCATCAGGTGCTGCAGCTTCTCCGGATGGTCGGCGGCGCGCGCCACCTCGGCGATCTCGCGCATGGTGCGCGGCGCGCGCATCAGCGACAGCCGGTGCCAACGGGCGAAGCTGGTGTAGAAGCTGGGCGGCACCGGCAGGGCCGTGCCCATCACCCGGTAGCTGTCGCCCTTGCCCAGACGCGGCGACACCACATGGTCGATGATGCGGTAGTCGAAGGCATCGCCGGCGATGCCGAGCCCGGCATGGCCCAGCGCCGTGACGCGGCGGCCCGGCGCCGCGCCGGGGTCGAAGCGCATCAGCGAGAAATCGCTGGTGCCGCCGCCGAAATCCCCCACCAGCACGGTGGCCGGCCCGTCCAGCGTGGCGGCGAAGCGGTGGCCGGCGGCCTCGGGCTCCAGCGCCAGGGTGACATCCGACCAGCCGGCGCCGCGGAAGGCGGCGCTCAGGCGCTGGGTCGCCAGCGCGTCATCCGCCTGCTCGCCGACGAAGCGCACCGGGCGGCCGGCCACCACCCGGGCCTGCGCCAGGGCGCTGCCGGTGGGGGCGCTGGCCAGCAGGGCGCGCAGGAAGAGGGAGATCAGCTCCTCCAGCCCGAAGCTGCGGCCGAAGATGCGGGTCTCCTGGAAACTGCGGCTGGCCAGGTAGCTTTTCATCGACATGATCAGCCGGCAGCCCAGCGGATCGTCGAGATAGGCCTCGATGGCCATCGGGCCGGCGGCGTGCTGCAGCCGGCCGCGGCTGGGCCCGGTTTCCTCGGCCCAGAAGCAGAGCAGGGAGCGGAAGGTGTCGATCTCGGCCCCGCCCACCGCGTAGCGGACGGTGCCGACGGCGCCATCCTCCCCATGCAGCGCGATGACGCTGTTGGTGGTGCCGAAATCGAGTCCGATGGTTTCGGCCATGATAGCCTCTCCGCGCTGAGGGGCGCGCGTTAGAGCAGATCGGGCCCGGCAGGAAAACCCGCCCAGGCCATTCCACGGGGCCATCCCGAATTTTTTATGAGTGTCTCGTTTTTTGAGATGGCTTTATGCGTCCGTCGTCTGTTAACAGGGTATCAACAGATCGAGCAGAGGCCCCGCCATGGACCAGTCCGCCTCCATCCTTTGCTTCCCGCAGCAGCCGCAGGATCGGTTGCGCCTGGCGCTGCGGAAGCTGGAAACCGCGCTGGCGGAGCAGGCCGAGGCGGTGGCGCTGTTCCGCAGCAATCTGCAGGAGCTGAAGAGCGCCACCAGCGGCCTGGCGACGCAGGTGCACCGCTATCACGACACGCTGGGCGAGACGGCGGTGAAGGTGCGCCACGCGCACGAGTCCGCCCGCGCGCTGGAGCGCACCGCCGAGAAGATGTCCGCGCTGGGCTGAGGCCCGGATCCGGCAGCAGGCGGCGACCGCCCGCCTGCCCCGCTTCCCGCCAGAAGGCGGGAGGGCTAGCCTTCCCGCAACATCGCCGGGAGGCCCGAGCCCATGACCCCGCATCCGCTGATCGAACAGTTCCGTGCCGCGCGCATCGTGCCCGTGGTGCGCACCAGCAGCGCCGAGCACGCCGCCACCGCCTGCGCCTGGCTGCGCGACGCGGGCATCACCATTTTCGAGATCACCCTCACCATTCCGGACGCGCTGTCGGTGATCCGTGACCTGGCCAGCGACCCGAAGCTGCTGGTCGGCGCCGGCACGGTGCCCTCGGCCGCCGATGCCGAGGCCTGCCTCTCGGCGGGCGCGCGCTTCATCGTCTCGCCCTGGGTGGATGCCGCGCTGGCGGCGCCCTGCCGCGATTCCGGCGCCTGCCTGATGATGGGCGCGCTGACGCCGACCGAGGTGCGCGCGGCGCGCCAGGCCGGGGCGGATGTGGTGAAGATCTTCCCGGCCAGCTCGGTGGGCGGCCCGGCCCATATCAGGTCGCTCCGCGCGGTCTTCCCGACCACCGCCTTCTGTCCCACCGGCGGGGTGGATGCGCGCAATGCCGGCGACTACATCGCCGCCGGCGCGGCCTTTGTCGGCATCGGCGGCAAGCTGGTGGACGAGGCGGCGATCGCCGCCGGCAAGCGCGAGCTGGTGCAGGCGGCGGCGCGCGAGGCGCTGGGGATCGCCCAGGCATGAGCCGGCTGGATGTGCTGTGCCTCGGCGAGCCGATGCTGGAATTCAACCAGCTGCCGCCGGATGAACAAGGCCGCGCTCTGTATCTGGAGGGGCATGGCGGCGACACCTCCAACGCCGCCATCGCCGCGGCGCGGGCCGGGGCGCGGGCGGGCTATGTCTCCGCCATCGGGCGGGACGCGCCGGGGCGCAGCTTCCTGGCGCTGTGGGCGGCCGAGGGGGTGGATGCCAGCACGGTGGCCCAGCGCGAGGATGCGCCAACGGGTATCTATTTCGTGACGCATGGCCCGCAGGGGCATGAATTCACCTTCTACCGCGCCGGCAGTGCCGCCAGCCGCATGGCGCCGGCCGACATGCCGGAGGCGGCGCTGAAGGCGACGCGCATCCTGCACCTGTCCGGCATCAGCCAGGCGATCTCGGCCAGCGCCTGCGATGCCTGTTTCCATGCCATGGAGCTGGCGCGGGCGGGCGGCGCGATGGTCAGCTACGACACCAATCTGCGCCGCGCGCTCTGGCCGCTGCCGCGGGCGCGGGCGGTGATCCATGCCTCGCTGCGCATGGCCGACATCGCCTTCCCCAGCCATGACGACGCCATGGCGCTGACCGGGCTCGAGGATCCCGATGCCATCGCGGATGTCTATCTGGAGATGGTGCCGCAGGTGATCCTGAAGCTCGGCCGCCAGGGGGTGATGGTGGCGACGCGGGAGGGCCGCACCACCCTGCCCGGCCACAGCGTGAAGGCGGTGGACGCCACCGGCGCCGGCGACACCTTCGCCGGCAATTTCCTGGCCCGGCTGTCCCAGGGCGACAGCCTGGAGCAGGCCGCGCGCTACGCCAATGCGGCCGCCGCGCTGGCGACGACGGGCTATGGCGCCGTCGCCCCCATGCCCCGCCCCGAAGCGGTGCGCGCCCTGATGGGCGCCCACTGAAGGCGGGGTCCGGGGGGACCCTGTCCCCCCGGCCTTTTCTTGCTTATGCGGCGCGCGGCCGCGTGCGCAGCCCTGGGCGCAGATGCTGGAAGGGCAGCGAGGAGGGGTCGGCCAGCACCGGCCCTGGCGCCGCGACGACCAGCACCTGCTCCGCGATCGGCTGGAAATCGGCGCGGAAATGCACGCTGCTCTTCAGCGCCAGGATGTTTTCCCGGGCCGGCTCGATGCCGATATGGCGGAACAGCGCCTGGTCATGCGCCTGCATCTTGCGGCTGACGATGATGATTTTGACCGGCCCGATGGCGATGAGCGCCGAGGGCCCGAGATCGGCCGGGTTGCCCGCGCTCATCGGCCCGGTGCAGGTGAAGCGGCCATCGGTCAGGCGCAGCACCTTCACCCGTGCCTCGAAGGGCACGCCATCCGACTTGCCGCCCAGCTTCAGCTCCAGCTCGGCGCCCTCGCCCGCCGCGTGGCAGGCGGCGGCGCTTTCGGCGTCGTTGATCAGGCCGAGGGTGGCGTCGGCCTGCTGGCGGACCAGCTCGGCGAGCAGGCCGGTGGTGTCGCCATGGCCGCCGCCACCGGGATTGTCCTGGGTGTCGGCCAGCACGATAGGTTTCGTGGCGGATGCGGCGATCTGCTTCGCCTTCGCCACGCCCTCCGCCGCCGGCAGGGCGCTGCCGGCGAAGAGCGGCTCCCGCTCCGCCAGCACCGCCAGCAGGGCGTCGGCGGCCTGGTCGGCGGCAGCCTGATCCTGGGCGTAGCAGGCCAGCGCCACGCCGCAATCGGCGAAATCGGCATAGGGGAAGCCGAAGCAGAAGCCGAGCTCGGCGACGCCCGGGCGCCGCGCCAGCTCGGCGCGGGTGGCCATGACGCCCTGCATCGGCTCGACCATGGTGCATTGCGTGGTCAGCGGCATCCAGTACTCGGCCTGGCGGAAGGCGCGGGCGAAGGGGGTGCCGCGGGCGATGCGGTCGGCCAGAAGCTGCATGGCCTGGGCGCCGGCGGCCTTCATGTCGACATGCGGATAGGTGCGGAAGGGCACCAGCGCGTCCGCCATCTCCACCATCCGCAGGGTCAGGTTGCAATGCGGGTCGAGGCTGGCGGTGACGGGGATGTCGGGCCCCACCACCGCGCGCACGCGGCGCAGCAGCTCGCCCTCGGCGTCCGGGAAGCCCTCCGCCACCATGGCGCCGTGCAGGTCGAGATAGACGCCATCCAGCTTGCCCGCATCCAGCGCGTCGGCGAGGTCGGCGATGATGCAGGCGCTGATGCGCTCGAAGGCCTGTTCGGTGACAGGGCCGGCCGGGTTGGCGAAGCTCCAGGCCAGCGGCACCAGGGTGGCGCCGAGCTCGGCGGCGCGCTCGATGGCGCCGGCCGAGGGGACGGAGGTCGGGCGCAGCGTGTCGAGCAGCCCGGCGCCGCGCTGGAAGCCGGGGAAGCCGCCGGGGCTGCGGAATTCCTCCCACCCCGTCGAACGCGGGGCGAAGGAATGGCTCTCATGCAGGAAGCCGCCCAGGGCGATGCGCATCTCTCACTCTCCTCCCGTGGCGCGGCCGGCGGTGGCCAGCACCGCATCGGCCAGCACCACCAGCCCGGCCTCGGCCCATTCGGGCGTGATGGCCTCGGCCTCGTTGTGGCTGATGCCCCCTTCGCAGGGGACGAAGATCATCGCCGTCGGCAGGCGGCGGGCGACATAGACAGCGTCGTGGCCGATGCCGGTCGGCATCTCCTGGAACTCCAGGCCACGGCCGCGCGCGGCCTGGCGCAGCGCCTCGACCAGGGTCGGGTCGAAGGGGGTCAGCGGGAATTCCCAGAAGGGCTCGACGCGGATGGAAAGTCCCCGCTTCGCCGCCAGCGCCGCCGCGCGCTGTTCCAGGGCGCGGCCCATGGCGGCCAGGGCGTCAGGGTCGCCATGGCGGAAATCGACGCTGAACCAGACCCGGCTGGGCACGACGTTGCGACTGTCGGGCGTGACCAGCAGCCGGCCCACCGTGCCGCGGCCATCGCCGCCGGCGGAGAGCGCGATCTCCTCCACCGCCTGCACCAGCATGGCGGCGCCGACCATGGCGTCGCGCCGCGGGCCCATGGCGCCGCCGGCGTGGAAATCCTCGCCCTCGACGGTGACGTCGAGCCAGAGCTGGCCGAGGGCGCGGTCCACCACGCCCACCGGGATGCCGGCCTGCTCCAGCAGCGGCCCCTGCTCGATATGCAGCTCGAAATAGGCGCCGAGGGATTGCAGGGCGGCGGGGTCGGCCTCGCCCTGCCAGCCGATGCGGCGCAGCTCCTCGCCGAAGACGGCGCCGGCGGGGTCGGTCTTGGCCAGCACCTCTTCCTCGGTGAAGAGGCCCATGGCAACGCCGCTGCCCATCATGGGCGGCGAGAAGCGGGCGCCTTCCTCATTGGTCCAGTTGATCAGGACCACCGGCGCCTCGGTCTCGATGCCGGATTCATGCAAAGCGCGCAGCACCTCGAGCCCGGCCAGCACACCCAGCACGCCGTCGAATTTTCCGCCCGTCGGCTGGGTGTCGAGATGGCTGCCCATGGCGATGGCGGGTCTGGAAGGATCCCTGCCCTCGCGCCTGATCACCATGTTGCCGACGCGGTCGGTGGTGACGCGGCAGCCGATCGCCTCGGCCCAGGATTGCAGCAGGGCGCGGCCCTCGCCATCGAGCTCGGTCAGGGTCTGGCGGTTGCAGCCGCCCTTCGCCGTGCCGCCGATGCGCGCCATCCGCATCAGGCTGTCCCACAGCCTGGCGCCGGAGACCGGAAGATTGCTGGGGACGCTCATGCCTTCTCCACCCCGCACCATTCGGCCATGGTCAGCGCGATGGTGCGCGTGGTGGCGTGGAAGCTCTCCAGCCCGACGCTCTCGTCGATGCCATGGATGGAATCGGCGTCCGGGCCGAAGCAGGCGACGCGCGTGCTCTGGTACAGCTCGAAGAAACGCCCATCGGTGAGGCCGGAGGCCGGGTAGTCGCGCAGCTCGCGGCCATTCGCCTCGGCGAAATGGCGCTGCACCATGCGCACAATCTCCGATTCCTTGTCGAAGAGGCAGGGATCGGCCATGAAGCCGGCGAATTCCAGCGCGACCTTGGTGCCGCGCAGCCGCTCATCGGCGGCGGCCTCGGCCACCAGGCGCTCGATATCGGCCTTCACCGCCTTGGCCGTGTTGCCGACCATGATGCCGACGCGCAGCCCGATCTTGGCGCGGGTCGGCACCGAGCTGTTCCACTCGCCGCCCTGCACCGTGCCGAAATTGACATTCACCGGGTGGTTCACGCCGAAGAAGGCGGAGTGGATGTTCTCCGCCCGGTTCATCTCCGCCTCATAGGCCTTGAAGCGCTGGGAGATGACATAGGCCGCCTCGATGGCGTTCACGCCCGCCTGCATGTCGCGCACATGCACCGGCCGGCCGGTCACCGTCACCCAGGCCCAGATCACGCCGACCTCGGCGGTGTAGAGCCCCTCCACGCCCGGGCCGGGCTCGGGGATGATGACGGCGTCGCATTTCGGCAGGGCCAGCATGCAGGCCAGCGCGCCATTGCCGGTGCATTCCTCCTCGATCACCGACTGGAACTGCACCTCGGCCGCCGGCTGCAGCCCGGCCAGCTGCAGCGCGCGGAAGGCCATGACATTGGAGATGTCGCCCGCCTTCATGTCGCCGGCGCCACGGCCATACATGCGGCCATCGCGGATCGAGGGCTCATAGGGCGGCGTCGCCCAGATCTCGGCCGCGCCCTCGGGCACCACATCGACATGGCCCTGCAGCACCAGGCTGCGGCCCTTCCGCTCGCGCGGGCTGTGGACGGCGACGACATTGTCGCGCCCCTCATAGGAGATCAGCGGCGGCGAGAAGCCGGGATGCGAGGCCAGCTGCTCCGGCACCGTCGGCACGCGGCGCGGGGCGAGGCCGAGCGCGGCATAGTTCTGCGCCATCTCCTCCAGCGCCGAGGCCTCGTTGCCGAGCGTCGAGGGGCAGCGCACCAGGCGCTCCAGCGCCGCCACGGACTCGCCCTCCAGCGCCGTCACGGCGTCGAGGATGGCGCGGCGCACACCGGGATCGAGAGCGGGCATGGAGCTTCCTTCAGGCGGATTCGGACAGAGCGGGAGGAGTCCACTCCCGTCCGGGGATGCTGTCCAGCAGGGCCCGGGTGTATTCGTGCTTCGGCGCGCCAAACACCTGCGAAGTCGGGCCCTGCTCGACGATGGCGCCGCGCCGCATAACCGCTATGCGATCACAGATCTGCGCCGCCACCCGCAGATCATGGGTGATGAACAGCATGGTCAGGCCGAGGCGCTGGCGGATCTCGGCCAGCAGTTCCAGAACCTGCGCCTGCACCGAGACGTCGAGCGCCGAGACCGGCTCATCGGCGATCAGCAGCTCCGGCTGCATGGCGAGCGCGCGGGCCAGGCCGATGCGCTGGCGCTGGCCGCCGCTGAATTCATGCGGGTAGCGCTCCATCGCCGAGGGGTCGAGCCGCACCAGGCGCAGCAGTTCGCGCGCCCGCTCGCGCGCCTCGGCCAGCGGCACGCCATGGGTGACCGGGCCTTCGGTGATCGCATCCCCCACCTTGCGGCGCGGGTTCAGCGAGGCGTAGGGGTCCTGGAACACCATCTGGATGCGCCGGCGATAGGGCAGCCAGCCCTGGCGCGAGAGCGGTCGCAGATCCTTGCCGTGGAACAGGATCTCTCCCTGTTCCGGTTCGACGAGACGCACCACGCAGCGGGCGAGCGTGGATTTGCCGGAGCCGCTTTCGCCGACCAGCCCCAGCGTCTCGCCCTTGTTCAGGGTGAAATCGGCGTCGTGCACCGCCTTGACGGTCGCGCGCGCGCCGAACCAGCCGCCGCGCTGATAGGTCTTGGTGACACCCTGCAGCGACAGCACCGGCGCCGGTCGGATCGCCGCGCGTTCGGGCGGCGCGCCATGCGGCACGGCGGCGATCAGCGCCCGGGTATAGGGGTGCTGCGGCCGGTTCAGGATCTCGGCCGCCGGCCCCTGCTCGACGATGCGGCCGCGCTGCATCACGGCCACGCGGTCGGCGATCTCCGCCACCACGCCGAAATCATGGGTGATGAACATCACCCCCATGCCCTTGCGCGACTGGATCTCGCGGATCAGCCGCAGGATCTGCATCTGCGTGGTGACGTCGAGCGCGGTGGTCGGCTCATCGGCGATCAGCAGCGCGGGTTCAAGGGCCAGCGCCATGGCGATCATCACGCGCTGGCGCTGGCCGCCGGAGAGGCGGAAGGGATGCATGCGCGCGATCGCCGCCGGGTCGGGCAGATTCACCGCGGCCAGCAGCTCCGGCACACGCGCCTTCGCCTCGCTGCCCTTGCCATGCACCTGGAGCGCCTCGGCGATCTGGTCGCCCACCTTCATCAGCGGGTTCAGCGCCGTCATCGGCTCCTGGAACACCATGGCCATGCGGCGGCCGCGGCGGGAGCGCAGCGCCTCGGCCGAGAGGCCGAGAATGTCCTCGCCCTCGAAACTGATGCGTCCCTGCTTCACCGGCAGGCCCTTGGGCAGCAGCCCCATCACCGTGTTGGCGGTGATCGACTTGCCGGAGCCGCTTTCGCCGACGACGCACAGAATCTCGCCCGCATCGAGATGCAGCGAGAGATCCTCGACGGCATGCGGCCGGTCGGCGCCCGGCGGCAGCGCCACCGTGAGGGAATCGACGGTCAGCAGACGGGTCATGGCTTGCCCCCGCGGTTGCGCGCCAGGCGCGGGTTCAGCGCATCCGACAGCCCCTCGCCCACCAGGTTCAGCGACAGCACGGTGAGGAAGATGGCGATGCCCGGAAACACGCTCATCCACCAGGCGATGCGGATGACGCTGCGGCCGGAGCCGATCAGGAAGCCCCAGGACATGGTGTTAGGATCGCCAAGGCCGAGGAAGGAGAGCGCGCTTTCCAGCAGGATGGCCGAGGCCACCATCAGCGAGGAGAGCACGACGATCGGCGACAGGGCGTTGGGCAGAATGTCGCCGATGACGATCGACAGCCGCGACTTGCCCAGCACCTCGGAGGCCTGGACGAATTCGCGCGAGCGCAGCGACAGGAACTCCGCCCGCACCACCCGCGCCACCGGCGGCCAGGAGACGATGGCGATGGCGAAGACGATGGAGGCCAGCGTCGGGGTGAAGATGGCCACGATCAGGATCGCCAGCACGAAGCTCGGGATGGTCTGGAAGAATTCGGTGAAGCGCATCACCAGATCATCGGCCAGGCCGCCGAGATAGCCGGCGATGGCGCCGAGGCTGACGCCGATGGCCAGCGCCGCGACCGTCGAGACAGCGCCCACCAGAAGAGAAACCCGCGCGCCATGCGCGATGCCGGCGGCGAGGTCGCGGCCCAGGCTGTCGGTGCCGAGCAGCATGCCCATCTCGCCCGGCGGGGCGAAGGGCATGCCCGCCATGTCCCAAGGATTGCCGGGGAAGAGCAGCGGGGCGGTGGCGGCGAGGGCCAGCACCAGCGCCAGGATGACGAGCCCCAGCACGGCGCCGCGGTTGCGCCGGTAGTTGCGCCAGAATTCCCTCATCGGGCGACCTCCACGCGCGGATCGACGATGGCGTAAAGGAGATCCGTGATCAGGTTGAACAGCACCACCATGACGCTGGTGCAGAAGAACACCCCCATCAGCACCTGGTAGTCGCGCGCCAGCAGCGCCTCGAAGGCCAGCCTGCCGATGCCCGGCCAGGCGAAGACCGTCTCCACCAGGATCGAGCCGCCGATCAGCTGCCCAGCCTGGATGCCGGCGAAGGTGATCACCGGCAGCAGCGCGTTGCGCAGGATGTGGCGGCGCAGGATGCGCCCTTCCGGCACGCCCTTGGCGCGTGCCGTCTTGACGAAATCCTGGTCGGCCACCTCCAGCATGGTGGCGCGCGACAGCCGCGCATAGACCGCGACATAGAACAGGCCGAGCGTCAGCCCCGGCAGCACCAGATGCTTCGCCACATCCAGCACCGCGGCGACGCCATGCAGCTCGACGCCCACGGACGCCATGCCGAAGGAGGGCAGCCATTCCAGCGCCACGCTGAACAGCAGCACCAGCATCAGCCCCACCCAGAACAGCGGCGTGGCGTAGAAGGTGAGCGCCAGGATGGTGATGATGGTGTCGCCCCAGCCGCCGACGCGCCGCGCCGCCAGCGCCCCCATGGCGACGCCGGCGGTGATGGCGAGGAGGAAGGCCGCACCGGTCAGCAGCAGCGTCGCCGGCAGCCGGTCCCAGAGCAGCGTCGCGACCGCGACCTGCTGGCGGTGGCTGAAGCCGAGATCGAGCGTCAGCACGCCTTTCAGATAGAGCCAGAGCTGCACATAAAGCGGCTGGTCCAGCCCGAACTGCGCCCGCAGCTGCTCCAGGAAGCGGGCATCGGCCGCGCCCGACTGCCCGGCGATGATGCTCGCCGGGTCGCCGGGGGCGGCGTGGATCAGGAAGAAGTTGCAGACGACGATCGCCAGGATGACGATCGCCGCCTTCACCAAACGGCCCAGCAGGAAGCCGGGCAGCCGCGACAGCTCCATGCCCCTGGATCAGGCCAGGAACACGTCGTCGAAGCTGGCATGCACCCCGGCGCCGGAGGTGATGACGTTGTGCAGCTTCTTGTCATGGATGGTGGGGAAGGACATCTCCATCAGCCAGACCAGCGGCACCTCCTGCACCAGCAGCTTCTGCACGGCGCTGAACGCCTCCTGCCGCTGCTTCGGGTCGGCGGCGTCGCGCCCCTGGGTGAACAGCTCGTCCACCCGCGGATTGGCGTAGCCGGAGACGTTGGAGAACAGGATCTTCTTGATGTTGGTCGAGACATAGCTGCGCTCGACGCCGAGCGTCGGGTCGCCATACTGGTAGAGATAGTTGATGGTGGTGTCGAATTCCCAGTTGGCGGTGCGCTGCGCCCAGCTGCCGACATCGACGCTTTCCAGCTGCAGGTCGACGCCCACCTGCCGCAGCGACTGCTTCAGGAATTCGCCGAGGCGGGTGAAGACCTCGCCATAGGGCAGGCTGAGATGCTTGATCGAGAAGCGCACGCCCTGCGCGTTCGGCCGCAGCCCGGCCTCGTCCAGCAGCTTCCTGGCGGCGTCCAGATTGTAGGCCGGCATGCGCGCGCTGGCATCGTAGAAGCGCGTGGCGCTGGAGATCGGCCCGGTCGCCGGCTTGCCGATGCCGAACCACAGGCGCTGGGCGATGAAGTCGCGATTGATCGCATGCGCCAGCGCCTGGCGCACGCGCACATCGTCGAGCGGCTTCACCCGGTGGTTGAGCTCCACCCACATCAGCGGGCCGAAATATTCCCAGCCCGTGGTCTGCACCTCGAGATTCGGGCGGGCGCGCATCTGCGGGATGTCGAAGGGCTCGATGTCGTTCGACTGGGTCAGCTGCACCTGGCCCGATTCCAGCGCCAGGCGGCGGCTCTGGCTGTCGGGCACGACGCGGTAGATGATGGCGTCCAGATAGGGCTGGCCCGGCTTCCAGTAATCCTCGAAGCGCTCCAGCCGGATGAAATTGCCGCGCTGCCATTCGACGAATTTGAACGGCCCGGTGCCGACGGGGCGCGAGACCGCCGGCGCCTGCCGGTAATCCTGCCCGTCGAACAGGTGCTTCGGCACGATGGCCGAGACGGTGACGTCGAACATCAGCAGGAAGGGCTCGAAGGGCGCGGAGAGCACGAACTTCGCCGTGTGCGGGTCCACCGCCACGCCCTCCTTGATGCGGGCGAAGACACCGCGCGCGCGGGGCGAGACCTCCATGTGGAACTTCATGATGGAGAAGACGACGTCCTCGGCCGTCATCGGCCGCCCGTCATGGAACTTCACGTTCTCCTGCAGGCGGAAGGTGTATTCCAGCCCGTCGGGGCTGATCTCCCAGCTCTTCGCCAGCTCGGGCATCGGGTTCAGCTTCGCGTCGTAGCGCAGCAGGCCCTGGAAGATCTTGCCGCCGACGATCAGTGTCGGCGCCTGGTTGTTGACGCCGACATGCAGCACCGGCGGCTCGGGATTGACGATGGTGGTCAGCGTGCCGCCGCGCTTCGGCTGGATGCCCTGCGCCAGCGCGTCGTCCACGCGCATGAGCAAGGGGGTAGCGGCCGCTGCAGCCAGCAGGCTGCGACGTGAAACACCCATTTTCGTCTCCGATGAAACTTCCCTGGAACGAACGCTAGACCTGCCCCGGCCGGATCGACAAGAGCGCCCGTCGCGCCTAGCCTTTTTCCCATGCGAGCCTTTGCCCATCCCGACCAGTCGCGGCACGCGCCGCAATTCTTCCTCCAGCGCGGCCAGGTGCGCCCGCATTTCGAGGTGCCGGCGCGCGCCGAGGCGCTGCTCGGCGCGCTGCGGGCGATGCGCCTGAGCGTCGAGGCGCCGGCGACCGTGGCGCCCGAGGCGCTGCACGCCGTGCATGATGCCGGCTATGTCCGCTTCCTGTCCGAGGCGGCGGCCGAATGGGCGAAGCTGCCGGAGAAGGGGCCGGAGGTGGTGGCCAACATGCACCCCTCGCCCGAGATGCTGGCCCAGGGCGCGACGCTGCCCAGCGCCATGGTCGGCCGCACCGGCTGGTACACCGCCGACACCGCCTGCCCGATCGGGCCGGGCAGCTGGGAATCGATCCTGGGCGCGGCGAGCTGCGCGCTGGCGGCGGCGGATGCCGCGGCCGAGGGCGGCTCGGCCTATGCGCTGGCGCGCCCGCCCGGCCACCACGCCTATGCCGCCCGCGCCGGCGGGCATTGCTATGTCAACAACAGCGCCCTGGCCGTCGAGCGGCTGCGCCAGAAGGGCGCGTCGCGAATCGCCGTCATCGACATCGACGCGCATCACGGCAACGGCACCCAGGGCATCTTCTGGGAGCGCGGCGATGTGCTCACCATCTCCGTGCATGGCGACCCGGCGGGCTACTACCCCTGGTATGTCGGCTATGCCGGCGAGACCGGGGCGGGCGCCGGCGAAGGCGCCAATCTGAACCTGCCGCTGCCGCAGGGCACCGCGGATTCCGCCTGGCTGGAGGCGGTGTCGCAGGCCGCCGCCCGCGCCCGGGCCTTCGGCGCCGAGGCGCTGGTGGTGCCGCTCGGCTTCGATGCCTCGGACCAGGAGCCGCTGAGCTTCCTGAAGGTCACCGCCGACGGCTTCGCCCGCGCCGCCGGGCATCTCTCGGCGCTCGGCCTGCCCACGGTGATCGTGCAGGAGGGCGGCTACAACACCGAGGTGATCGGCACGCTGCTGCAGCGCTTCATCGAAGCCTGGGGCCGCTGAGCGTCTCGCCTTCCGGTTGAAGGGAGGGTCGTGGAACGATACGGTTTCGTTCCATGACCATTGCCCGCCTCGCCAGCTTCGCCTTTGCCGGGGTCGATGCCCTGGCGGTCGAGATCCAGGTGCAGATCGCCAGCGGCCTGCCGGCCTTCACCCTGGTCGGCCTGCCCGACAAGGCGGTGGCCGAGAGCCGGGAGCGGGTGCGGGCGGCGCTGAACGGGCTCGGCCTGTCGCTGCCGCCGAAGCGCATTCTGGTCAATCTGGCGCCGGCCGGGCTGCAGAAGGAAGGGCCGCATTTCGACCTGCCCATCGCCCTCGCCCTGCTGGCCGCCATGGACATCGTGCCGCGCGACGAGCTGGCGCAGCTGGCGGCGCTGGGCGAGCTGGCGCTGGACGGCGCCATCGGGCCCGTGGCCGGCATCCTGCCGGCGGCGCTGGCGGCGGCGAATCGCGGCCTCGGCCTGATCTGCCCGGCCGCCCAGGGGGCGGAGGCGCTCTGGGCCGGGCGGCTGGAGGTGGTGGCGGCGGAGAGCCTGCAGCAGCTGATCGCGCATCTGACGGGGCGGCAGATCCTCTCCGCTCCGGCGCCGGCGGCGCCGGAGCGGGCGGCGATGGACAGCCAGGGCCCCTGCCTGTCCGACATCCGCGGCCAGGAAAGCGCCAAGCGGGCGCTGGAGATCGCCGCGGCCGGGCAGCACAATTTGCTGCTGGTGGGGCCGCCGGGCGCCGGCAAGTCGATGCTGGCGCAGCGCCTGCCCTCCCTGCTGCCGGAGCTGACGCCGCAGGAGGCGCTGGAGCTGAGCCTGGTGCGCAGCGTCGCCGGGCTGATCGAGGGCGGGCGCATCTCCGCCCGTCCGCCCTTCCGGGAGCCGCATCATTCGGCCAGCCAGGCGGCGCTGGTGGGTGGCGGCAGCCGCGCCCGGCCGGGCGAGATCAGCCTGGCGCATCACGGCGTGCTGTTCCTGGACGAGCTGCCGGAATTCGCCCGCCCGGCGCTGGAGGCGCTGCGCCAGCCGCTGGAATCCGGGCAATGCGTGGTCAGCCGCGCCGCGGCGCATGTCACCTATCCGGCGCGCATCCAGCTGGTGGCGGCGATGAATCCCTGCCGCTGCGGCCATCTCGGCGACAACAGCCGCGAATGCGGCCAGGCGCCGCGCTGCGGCGAGGCCTATCAGGCGCGGCTTTCCGGCCCGCTGCTGGACCGTATCGACATGACCATCGGCATGGCCCCGGTGCGCCCGGCGGAGCTGGCCCGGGCGCCGCGCGGCGAGGCCTCGGCGGAGGTGGCGGCGCGCATCCGCGCGGTGCGGGATTTCCAGAGCCGCCGCGCCGGCGGGGCAAGGCGGCGCAATGCCGATCTGCCGCTGGAAGCGCTGCTGGCCGACACGGCGCCGGAGGCGCTGTCGCTGGCCGAGCGCGCCGCCGGGCAGCTCGGCCTGTCCAACCGCGCCTTCACCCGTTGCCTGCGCGTGGCGCGCAGCATCGCCGATCTGGCGGCATCGGAGGGGATCGGCCGCCCTCATGTGGCGGAGGCGCTGACCTATCGCCAGCGCGGCCTGCAGGAGCGGGCGGTCAGCCCCGGCTGAAACTGTCCGGCCGGCGGAGATGGACACGGTGGCGCAGGCGCTGGCTGCGCCATTGCAGCCAGGGGGCGACCGCCAGCAGCGGCAGGGTGAGCAGCACGAACAGGCCAAGCCCCGCCCCCACCACCCGCCCGCCAAAGGCGTAGCCGAGGGCGGCGGCCGACATGCTCAGCCCATTGCTGCCGGTGCCCAGCAGCCACCACAGCCGCGCCTGCTGGCGCAGCCGGTCCTGCCGCCCATCCTCCAGGCTTTCCGCCGTGTAGGCACGGCCATCCTCCCCGACCTCGTAGAGCCGCCGGGGGTCGAGGGGGAAGAGAGGCGCTGGCCGCGTCAGCGCCGCATCGTGGTGGCGAAGCCGCGCAGCCCGGTGCCGCTGCGGCGGGCGCGCCACCACAGGCTGCCAAAGGCCACCAGACCGGCCACCAGCGCCACCGGCAGGGCCAGGGCGAAGAAGGCGACCGCAATGCCGGCCACGACGATGCCGGCGGCGACGATGGCCACCAGCGCGGCGACCCCGCCCAGCCGCATCAGCACGCGGTCCAGCCAGCTGGCCTTGCGCGGCGCGGGGTCGCGGAATTCGCCTTCCGGCGTCATGTCCAGAACAGGGCGGTCATAAGATCGCGGGTCCATGCAGGGCAATGTTGTCCCGTTCGCCGCGCGATTCAAGGGTGAACATCCTGTCATCTTTTGCGCCCTCGCTCCGGCCGGCGTGAAGCGGCGCCGCGCGATTCCGCCGCGCGGCGCCGGGCGCGGCATGGTAAAGCCGGCGCATGGCGCGCCCTGCCCTTCCCCTGCTGCTGCTCGGCCTGACGCTGGCCGGGATGGCGGCCCCTGCCCTGGCCGAGCCGCCGCGCCGGCCCAGCGCCGCGCAGCTGGAGGCGATCCGCCGCTGGCTCTGCCCGAATGGCGGCTCGCCGGTGAAGGGCGCGCCGGGCCGCTGCGACCGCGGCATCGACCGCACCCCCTGGGATCGCGACCTGGCGCCGGCGGCGCGCAACGCGACCACCGCCTGCCCCGAGGGCACGCGGCCGGTGCTGGCGCGCGGGCATCGCGACATCATCCGCTGCCTGCCGGTCTGAACCGCGCCGTCTCGGGGCTGGGCTTTTTCCGGGTGCCTGGCGGCCCCTGCGCCGCGCCGGCCCCGGGCCGGCCCCCTTGGGGCTGAATGGCCGCGGCGCCGCACCGAGGCCGGGCCGGCGGAGCCAGCCCTAGCGGGCCAGCAGCGCCGCCTCGGCCCGGCGCACCGCCTGCAGCGGCAGGGCGGCGCGGCCCACCACCTGGTCGCGCACCACCACCAGCCAGCGATTCTCCGCGACACTCGGGCGCAGCTCGACCACCCGCGCCTCCTCGTCCAGCGCGACGGCGTGGCGTAGATGCCAGCGGAACCAGACCGGCCCCCGAACGCGAACGACGCGGGCGATGGGATCGCCCGCGTCGTCACAACCCACCCATTCCAGCGCCCGCTGCGGATCCGCCGCACCGGGGCCGGGGTCTTCGATGCGGCCGCGCTGCCAGCGGAGCCGCATCGTCTGCCTCAGGCGCTCTTCGCCATGATCTCGTCCGCGACGTTGCGCGGCACCGGATCATAGTGGTGGAACTGCATGGAGAAGGACGCACGGCCCTTCGTCATGCCACGCAGGTTGGAGATGTAGCCGAACATCTCCTTCAGCGGCACATGGGCGCGGACGATGACCGAGGTGCCGGCCATGTCCTGGCTCTGGATGATGCCGCGGCGGCGGTTCAGGTCGCCCACGACGTCACCGACATGGTCCTGCGGCGTGGTCACCTCGACATCCATGATCGGCTCGAGGATCACCGGGCCGGCCTTCTTCATGCCCTCGCGGAAGCAGGCCTTGGCGGCGATCTCGAAGGCGAGGGCCGAGGAGTCGACGTCGTGGTACTTGCCGTCCGTCAGGGTGTACTTGAAGTCCACCGTCGGGAAGCCGGCCAGCACGCCGGTGTCGGCCTGGACCTTGATGCCCTTCTCGACCGCCGGGATGTATTCCTTCGGCACCGTGCCGCCGACCACGGCGTTGACGAACTCGATGCCCTCGTTCCGCTCCTTCGGCTCGAAGGTGATCTTCACCTCGGCGAACTGGCCCGAGCCACCCGACTGCTTCTTGTGGGTGTAGGTCTCGGTGTGCGGCTTGGTGATCGTCTCGCGATAGGCCACCTGCGGCGCGCCGATATTGGCGTCGACGCCGTATTCGCGCTTCAGGCGGTCGATGATGATCTCGAGATGCAGCTCGCCCATGCCGGACAGGATGGTCTGGCCGGTCTCCTGGTCGGTCTTCAGGCGCAGCGAGGGATCCTCGCCGGCCAGCTTCTGCAGGCCGAGCGTCATCTTCTCGACGCCGTCCTTGGTCTTCGGCTCGACCGAGATGTCGATGACCGGCACCGGGAAGGCCATGCGCTCCAGCACCACCGGGTCGGCGGGGTCGGCCAGGGTGTCACCCGTCAGGGTGTCCTTCAGGCCCACGATCGCCACGATGTCGCCGGCGTAGACTTCCTTCACTTCCTCACGCTTGTCGGCATGCATCTGGAACATGCGGCCGATGCGTTCCTTGTTGCCCTTGGCGGTGTTCAGGACGGTGTCGCCCTGGCGCACCACGCCGGCGTAGACGCGGATGAAGGTCAGGTTGCCGTACTTGTCGTTGATCATCTTGAAGGCGAGCGCCGAGAAGGGCGCGGTCTCGCTCACCTCGATGATGCGGCGCGGGGTGTCCTCGTCCTGGCCTTCCTCGGGGGCGACCATGATGCCCTCGACCTCGACCGGGCTCGGCAGATAGTCGCACACCGCGTCCAGCAGGGGCTGCACGCCCTTGTTCTTGAAGGAGGAGCCGCAGACCACCGGGCGGAAGGCGCCGGAGATCGTGCCCTTCTTGATGCACTTCTTCAGGGTCTCGACCGAGACGTCGCCCTTGTCGAAATACTCTTCCATCGCCGCGTCATCCACCGACAGCGCGGTGTCGAGCAGCAGCTGGCGGTACTCGGCGGCCTTGTCCTTCAGGTCGTCGGGGATCGGCGCCTCATGGTACTTGGCGCCCAGCTCGTCGCCTTCCCAGATCAGCGACTTCATCTCGACCAGGTCGACGATGCCCTTCAGGCTGTCCTCGATGCCGATCGGCAGCTGCAGGGCGACCCAGGTGATGCCGAGCTTCTCGGTCAGCGTGGCCGCGGCGCGATAGAAATCGGCGCCGGTGCGGTCCAGCTTGTTGATGTAGATGATGCGCGGCACGTTGTAGCGGTCGGCCAGGCGCCAGTTGGTCTCGGACTGCGGCTGCACGCCGGCCACGCCCTCGATCACGAACACCGCGCCGTCGAGCACGCGCAGCGAGCGGTTCACCTCGATGTTGAAATCGATGTGGCCCGGGGTGTCGATGACGTTGATCCGGTGGCCCTTCCACTCGGCGGTCACGGCGGCGGAGGTGATCGTGATGCCACGCTCACGCTCCTGCTCCATGTAGTCCGTCGTGGTGTTGCCCTCGTGGACCTCACCGATCTTGTGGGACTTGCCGGTGTAATACAGGATCCGCTCGGTCGTCGTCGTCTTGCCGGCGTCGATATGCGCCGTGATGCCGATATTGCGGATCTTCTCGAGCGGGGTGCGCGCCACGGGGGCCTCCATACGCGTCGCGGCAGAGGCCGCGCGAACAAATGTTGTGCGGCAGCCGCCGCCCTGACCAATATCACGCGGACGAGCCGCGCGGGAACCAGAACCGGGGGCCAGGCGCGGCTAGGCGTCGGCACCCTCGGCAGAAGCCGGTTCCGTCCCCCGCCCCTTGCTGCGCTCGGGCGGCGGCGTCCAGGGGAAGCCCCTGTTCCGCCGCTGCCGACAGGCCGAACGGTGTCCCGGAACCGACGGGGCGGCCAATGCCCGGAGCAGCCCGCGGGCCCTCAGGGGCGATTCACCGCACCCACCGTCGGGCCGGCAGATGCACCGGATCGGCCGCCATTGCAAGCGGTAAGAACGCAACGAGCCCGCTTCACACCCGCTCAAGGTCACCCTTTGTTGCAGAGCAGCGGGCGCCGCGGTGCTAGATATGGGGGCCATGGACACGCGCAGCATCCACGCCGCGATCCGCTTCGGCCTCGGCGCCCGCCCGGACCAGCCCCTGCCGTCCGACCCGCGCGCCGCCCTGCTGGCGGAGCTGCGGCAGCCCGACACACCGCCGCCGCCCCCGGAAGGCTGGGACCATCCGCCGACCCTGTCGGAGGTCATGGCCGTCTGGGAGGAGGAGGACCGCATGGGCCGCGAGGCGGTGCTGGCGGCCGGCCAGAACGCGCCGCGCGCCAAGCTCTACCGGGCCGAGAACCAGGCGCAGGCCGAGCACGCCCTGACCACCTCCGCCAGCTTCCGCGAGAGGCTGGTGCTCTTCTGGGCCAACCACTTCACGGTCAGCCGCCGCACCGCGGGGGTTTTCGCCCTGACCGGGGAGTATCTGCGCAGCGCCATCCGTCCGCATGTCAATGGCAGGCTCGAGGACATGGTGCTGGCGGCGGAGCGGCACCCGGCCATGCTGCTGTACCTGAACCAGAACAGCTCGATCGGCCCGAACAGCCCGAGCGGCCAGCGCAGCCGGCGCGGCCTGAACGAGAACCTGGCGCGCGAGATCCTGGAGCTGCACACCGTGTCGCCGGCCGCCGGCTACAGCCAGCGCGACGTCACCCAGTTCGCCCTGCTGCTGACCGGCCTCTCCCTGCTGCGGCGGGGCGAGCGGGCCGGCACCGTCTTTGCGGCCAGCCGGCACGAGCCGGGCGAGAAGCGCATCCTCGGCCAGCGCTTTGGCGAGGGCGAGGCGGAAATCGAGCGCGCGCTGCGTTTCCTGGCCGGCCATGAGGCGACACACCGGCATGTGGCCGAGAAGCTGGTGCGGCATTTCGTCGCGGATGATCCGCCGCCCGCCGCGGTGCGTCGTGTCTTCTCCGCGCTGCGGGACAGCCGCGGCGATCTCGGCGTGGCGACCGCCGCCCTCATCGAGGCGCCGGAGGCCTGGGACAGGCCGCTGACCAAGATCCGCTCGCCGCAGGACTTCACCTATGCCGCCCTGCGCGGCCTGGGCGCCGAGGCGCGGCACGCCAACCTCGCCATCTCGGTCTGCGGCGCGCTGGGCCAGCCCTACTGGACCGCGCCGGCGCCGAAGGGCTGGCCGGACCGCGCCGAGGACTGGGTCTCGCCCGAGATGCTGCTGCAGCGCATGGAGCGGGCGCATGACATGGCCGGCCGCTTCAGCCGCCAGGACCCGGCGCAGCTGGCCGAGGTGGCGCTCGGCCCGCTGGCCCGGCCGCAGACGCTGGACGCGGTGCGCCGCGCCGGCTCGCTGCGCGACGGCCTCACCCTTCTCCTGGCCAGCCCGGAGTTCCAGCGCCGATGACCCTGCTCCGCCCCCATCAGCCGAGGATCGGCCGGCGCGGCCTGCTGCTCGGTCTCACCGCCATGGCCGCCCTCGGCCAGGCCCGCCTCGCCATGGCCAGCCCCGCCGGCACGGCCGGGCGCGGCGAGGCGCGGCTCGTCGTCGTGCTGCTGCGCGGCGCGCTCGACGGCCTCGCCGTGGTGCAGCCCTATGGCGATGCCGAGCTGCGCGAGCTGCGCGGCCCGCTGCTGCTGCCGGAACCCGGCCAGGAGGGCGGGCTGCTCGACCTTGGCGGCTTCTTCGGCCTGCACCCCTCGATGGACAAGGTGCATGCCATGTACCGGGCCAATGAGGCGATGGTGCTGCATGCCGTGGCGGGTCCGTACCGCACCCGCAGCCATTTCGACGCGCAGGACATGCTGGAGAGCGGCGCCGAATCCCGCCTCTCCTCCGGCTGGCTGAACCGCGCCCTGCAGGCCATGCCGGCCGATCCGGCCGAGGGCGCGCGGGCCGGGCTGGCGCTGGGCTTCGACCTGCCGCTGCTGATGCGCGGGCCGCGCCCGGTCAGCATCTACACACCGCAGCGCGGCGAATCCCCGCCCGCCGAGCTCTATGCGCGGCTGGCCGACCTGGCGCATGAGGACCCGCTGCTGGGACCGGCGGTGCAGGAGGGGCTGCGCGCCCGCGGCTATGCCAGCGGCGTGCTGGACCAGGATCGCGGCCGCAGCGCCTTCCCTGTGCTGGCCGCCGCGGCCGGCCGCCTGCTGGCGGAGCCCGACGGGCCGCGGGTCGCCGCCCTCGAGCTGGGCGGGTGGGACACGCATTCCTCCCAGCCTGGCCGGCTGAAGAACCAGCTCGGCCAGCTGGATGACGGGCTGGAGGCGCTGCGCAGCGCCTCGGGTCCGGCCTGGCGCCACACCGCGGTGCTGGTGATGACCGAGTTCGGCCGCACGGTGCGGGTCAATGGCAATAGCGGCACCGATCACGGCACGGGCGGCGCGGCGCTGCTGCTGGGCGGCGCCGTCGCCGGCGGGAAGGTGGTGGCCGACTGGCCCGGGCTCGGCCGTGGCAAGCTGTTCGAGGATCGCGACCTGCAGCCCAGCATGGATCTGCGCGAACTGGCCAAGGGGCTGCTGCGCGACCATCTGCGCCTGCCCGAGGCGGCGCTGGCCGCCGCCTTCCCGGACAGCGCCGGCGTGGCGCCGAAGCGCGGCCTGCTGCGCGGCTGAGGGCCGCGCCGGCCACCGGCCACGAAAAAGCCCGGCGCCGCATCCGCGGGCCGGGCTGTTCCAGGGCCGGGCGCGGCGCCGCCGCGTCACCGCTCAATCGTCGCGGTGCACCCGCTCCATGCGCTCATGCCGCTCCTGCGCCTCGATCGACAGGGTGGCGATGGGCCGTGCCTCGAGCCGGCGCAGCCCGATCGGCTCGCCCGTCTCCTCGCAATAGCCATAGGTGCCGTTCTCGATCCGGTCCAGCGCCTGGTCGATCTTGGAGATCAGCTTGCGGGCGCGGTCGCGGGTGCGCAGCTCCAGCGCCCGGTCGGTCTCGACGCTGGCGCGGTCGGTCATGTCCGCCTCGGCGATGCCGCCCTCGCTCAGGCTGGCCAGGGTGTCGCCGGCCTCGCGCAACAGGTCCTGTCGCCAGCGCAGCAATTTCTGGCGGAAATACTCCTGCTGCAGGGGGTTCATGAACTCTTCGGAGTCAGAAGGCCGGTAGTCTGGCGGCACCGTGATCAGCATTGTGGTTCGATCCCCCGACCGAAGGGAGGCCGGTTCCGGTTCCGGTCCCCCAGGGCGGCCGGACCATACAGGCGGCAGGGGTGCCAAGCCAAGAGGCAGCTCGGACGCGCTTCGCATGAAATTTCCATGCCGGTCCGGTTTCTGCCCGGCGGATGCGCAGCCTGCCCGCGCCGCGGGCGCCGGAACGGCCGCGGCGACGGTCTCAGCGCGTCAGCAGCCAGGCGATGACGGCGATGGGCAGCAGGATCAGCAGCGCCGCCTTGGCCAGGCTGGCCCAGTCGGAGCGGTCGCCCTCCCCCTCCTCCGGCTTGAAGGCCGGACGCTGCGGCTTGCGCCACTCCGCCTCGGCCGCCGGGGCGGTGTCCTCGCGCGGGCGGGGCTCACCGGCGGCGCCCGCCTCCGGCGCAATGCCGGCGGCCTGCGGCGCCAGGCCGGGTGCGGGCCCGGTCGCGGCCGGATCGGGGGCGGTGCGGTCGCGCGGTTCGGCCATCATCCTCTCCTGAAGCCAGCCCGGTGCGGGCGCGGCGGCGTCCGGAGAGAAGATGGCATGCGGCGCGCCGCCTGCAAGCAGCGGCAGCGCGGCCGTGTCAGCAGCGGGCGGTCAGAAACGCGCCAGGGCGGCGCCCCAGGTCAGCCCGCCGCCGATGCCCTCCATCAGCACCAGATCGCCGCGGGCGATGCGGCCATCCCGCGTCGCCTCGGCCAGCGCCAGCGGGATCGAGGCGGCGGAGGTGTTGGCATGGCGGTCCACTGCCACCACCACCCGCTCCGGCGGCAGGCCGAGCTTGCGGCCCATGGCGTCGATGATGCGCTGATTGGCCTGGTGCGGCACCAGCCAGGCGACGTCGGATTTGGCCAGGCCATTGGCCGCCAGCGCCTCATCCACCACCGAAGCCAGCTTGGACACGGCGTGGCGGAACACCTCGCGCCCGGCCATGCG
This sequence comes from Pseudoroseomonas cervicalis, assembly GCF_030818485.1. Lineage (NCBI taxonomy): Bacteria > Pseudomonadati > Pseudomonadota > Alphaproteobacteria > Acetobacterales > Roseomonadaceae > Roseomonas > Teichococcus cervicalis. Next base: position 1,098,063 of record NZ_JAUTAJ010000004.1, read on the forward strand.
CAGCAGCCCGCCCTCGACCTGCAGGATGTCGCCATGCCGGCCATCGGCATGCAGGTGGCAGGACAGCACGCCGCGCCCGGCCTCATCCTCCTGCGCCGCGCGCAGCACCACGGCGCCGGCCCCGTCGCCGAACAGCACGCAGGTGCCGCGATCGGTCCAGTCCAGGATGCTCGAGAACAGCTCGGCGCCGATCACCAGCATGCAGCGCGCCTGGCCGGCGCGGATCATCGCATCGGCGACGGACAGGGCATAGACGAAGCCGGTGCAGGCGGCGGCGAGGTCGAAGGCGAAGCCCTGGCTGATGCCGAGCAGCGCCTGCACCCGCACGGCGGTGGAGGGAAACACCGAATCCGGCGTGGCGGTGGCGACGATGATGCCGTCCACGGCGCTCGCCTCGATGCCCGCCTGCTCCAGCGCGGCGCGCGCGGCGGCGGCGCCCATGTCGCTGGCCTTCTCGCCCGGCGCCGCCAGGTGGCGCTGGCGGATGCCGGTGCGCTCGCGGATCCAGGCATCGGAGGTGTCGAGGCCGTGGCGCGCGGCCAGGCTGTCATTGTCGAGCACCAGCTCGGGCAGGTAGCCGCCGGTGCCGGCGATCAGGGCGCGAGGAATCATGCGGCGTGCTTCCCAATCCCGGGCCGGACCGCCGCTCAGCGGGCGGCGGCGCCCGGTTCGGCCACCACCGTCCGATTGCGCGGCGGCAGGGCGGCCAGTCCTTCACGGATACGCTCGTTGAAGCGGTGGGTGACCATGTCCATGGCGACATCCACCGCATGGGCGAAGCCCAGCGCGTCGGTGCCGCCATGGCTCTTCACCACCACGCCGTTCAGCCCGATCAGCACCGCGCCATTGTAGCGGCGCGGATCCATCCATTCGCGCAGCCGGTCGAGCGCCGGGCGCGCCAGCAGATAGCCGAGCTTGGCCGCCAGCGAGGAGGTGAAGACCTGCTTCAGCAGGCTGCCCACCAGCTTGAAGGCGCCCTCGCCGGTCTTCAGCGCGACATTGCCGGTGAAGCCGTCGGTCACCACCACGTCGACGGTGCCGGCGGTGATGTCGTGCCCCTCGACGAAGCCGTGGAACTGCCCGGCCAGCGGCGATTCGCGCAGCATCTCGGCCGCCTGGCGGACGCGGTCGTCGCCCTTCAGCTCCTCGCTGCCGACATTCAGCAGGCCGATGCTGGGATTGGTCAGGCCCAGCACGGCGCGGGCGAAGGCATCGCCCATCACCGCGAATTCGACCAGGTTGCGCGGGTCGCAGACGATGTTGGCGCCGAGATCGAGCAGCACGACATCGCCGCGGGCCGAGGGGCCGATGGCGGCGAGCGCCGGCCGGTCGATCTCCGGCAGCGACTTCACCACGATCTTGCCCAGCGCCATCAGCGCGCCGGTATTGCCGGCCGAGACCACGCCGGCGGCCTCGCCCCCCGCCACGGCATCGATGGCGATGCGCATGGAGGAGTTGCGGACGCGCAGCGCGGCGGTCGGCTTCATGTCGCCGGGGATCGCCTCGGCGGCATGGCGGATGGTGCAGGCCTTCGCGGCACGCGGCCGCTTGGCCAGCAGCGCGGTCAGCCGCGCCTCATCCCCCACCAGCAGGAAGCGGGCCTTGGGATGCCGCTCCGCGGCGATCTCCAGCCCGTCGAGCACCGAATCCGGCGCATGGTCCCCGCCCATGGCGTCGATGGCCAGGGCGAAGCCTCCCGCAGCCTGGGGCTGTGTCGCCCCGCTCTGCGGCACTGGGACCTGCGACAAGGTGTCGATTTCCTGCAGGCGTTCGGCAGGTATCAGGTGCGGACCGCGGCCTTCAGGGCCTTGCCGGCCTGGACGATCTCACGGCCGTCATAATGGCCGCAGGACGCGCAGACATGGTGCGGGCGCTTCAGCTCACCGCAATTCGGGCACTCATGGTGCGCCTGGGTGGACAGGGCCTCGTGGCTGCGGCGCATCCCGCGGCGGGAGGGCGAAACCTTCTTCTTCGGAACGGCCATGGCGCCGGGCCTCTCTTCTCAAACGTGCTGTGTAGAGTCAGCGGAAATCAAGGAAGGCGGCGCCATTACCACTGCACCCCCCAAGGTGCAAGCACTACGGCCTGGCGCCGGTGCGAAGCGGGGCATGCGATGGGTGCGGGAGACGCCCCTCGCCCGCCCCTGTCCGCCGCCCGGATCAGTCCAGGCGGACGGCGTAGCGGTGGCGTTCGGTGTCGATCATCGACAGCCGGACCTCCACCGCCCGGTCGGCAACATCATAGGCGATACGCTGCACCATCAGAAGCGGCGTGCCCTCGGGCTTGCCCAGCGCGGCCGCCGTCTCGGCATCCGCCGGCGCCGCCGCCAGCTCCTCCTCGGCGCGGGCGATGGTCACGCCATGGGTGCGCTGGAACAGCACATAGAGCTCGGTCGGCAATTCGCCGGGCGGCAGCGAGAATCCGGGGAAGACGGCCGCCGAGAGGGTGCAGCGCTCGAAGATTCGCGGCGAGCCGTCGAGCAGGCGAATCCGCCGCAGCCGGATCACCGGCGCGCCTTCCGGCAGGCCGAGCAGCGCGGCCTCGGCGGATTCGGCGGTGCCGGGGATGCAGGAGACCACCTGGATGCGCGAGACCACGGCGCGGCCGCTGAGGTCGCGCACCCGGAAGAAGGTGTAGCGCGCCGTCTCGCTGGTGTGGCGGGAGACGGTGGTGCCGCGGCCCTGGCGCCGCTCGATCAGGTGGCGCTGCTCCAGCGCCGCCAGTGCCTTGCGCACCGTGCCCTGGGAGACGCCGAGCTCGGCGGCGAGGTCCGGCTCGGAGGGCAGCAGATGGCCGGGCGGCCAGTCGCCGCCGACGATCCGCCCGATGAGAATTTCCTCCACCTGACGGTAGAGCGGGCGGGCGTCCAGTCGCGGCGACGGGGCGGCGGGCATCGGCATGGCGGGCGGGGAACCTCATGGAAAGACAGGCGTGACGCGCGGCGCGCGGTTCGGAAAGGCTGTGTTCACGATCCGCGTGGCCGGATCAAGGCATCGGTAAAAGACAGACTTGTGTCTTATACAAGACCTGCTAAGGTCGGGTCTCTCGGGATTGCGCTGCAGGCCGAGTTTGGGGAGGAAGTCCCGCAAAGGGACCGAGAAAAGCGTGATGACGGCGCCCGGCCATGCCAGGGCGCCGTCCGCGATTCTGGCCCCCTGACCTGGCCTGCCCCTGCTGCCAGGGCGTCACGGCGCGGTCATGTTTCGCGAAAGCTTCGCGCAAGACCCCTGCCCCGCCACCCCGCCGCCGGTTAAGCCTAGCAGGAAGCGCCGCGAGGGCGCGCAGGCGGAGAGGGCGATGCGGCCAGAGGAGCAGCCACAGGGCAGCGGGGCGGCGGCGGTGCCGGGGGATGAGCCCTCGCTGGGCGAGGCGCTGCGCCTGTGGTGGCGCATCGGCTGCCTCTCCTTCGGCGGGCCGGCGGCGCAGATCGCGCTGATGCACCGCGCCGTGGTCGAGGAGAAGCGCTGGGTCGGCGAGGCCCGGTTCCTGCACGCGCTGAATTTCTGCATGCTGCTGCCGGGGCCGGAGGCGCAGCAGCTGGCCACCTATCTCGGCTGGCTGATGCATGGGGTGCGCGGCGGGCTGCTGGCCGGGCTGCTGTTCATCCTGCCCGGCGTCGCGGTGATGCTGGCGCTCTCCCTGCTCTATGCCGGCTTCGGCCAGGTGCCGCTGATCGCCGCGCTGTTCTTCGGCCTGCAATGCGCCGTGCTGGCGCTGGTGGTGGAGGCGCTGGTCAAGGTCGCCCGCCGTGCCTTGCACGGGGCGCTGGCCTGGGCGCTGGCCCTGGCCGCCTTCCTGGCGCTGTTCGCGCTGCAGCTGCCCTTCCCGCTGGTGGTGCTGGCCGCGGCGCTGGCCGGATTCGCCGCCCCCGCCGCGTTGCAGCGCCCGCCCGCCGCCGGCGCGGCGGCCGAGGCGCCGGCGCTGATCGACCGGCTGCTGGCGGCCGAGCCCGGCCGGCCGCAGCGCCTGGCCGCCGGCGCCCGCCGCGCCGGGCTGGCGGCGCTGGCGCTGTGGCTGTGGCCGGTGGCGCTGCTCTCCGGCAGCGGGCTGTTCGGCGACATTGCCTGGTTCTTCGCCCGCATGGCCGTCGTCACCTTCGGCGGCGCCTATGCGGTGCTGGCCTATGTGGCGCAGGAGGCGGTGGAGCATTACGGCTGGCTCTCGGCGCCCGCCATGCTGGCCGGGCTGGGCCTGGCCGAGACCACGCCGGGGCCGCTGATCCTGGTGCTGCAATTCGTGGGCTTCATGGCCGCCTGGCCGCAGGGCGCCTGGGCGGCGGTGGCGGCGGCGCTGCTGACCGTCTGGGTCACCTTCGCCCCCTGCTTCGCCTGGATCTTCCTCGGCGCCCCCTTCATCGAGCGGCTGCAGGCGCAGCCGCGGCTGCGCGGCGCGCTGGCCGGGGTGACGGCGGCGGTGGTCGGCGTCATCGCCAATCTGGCGCTGTGGTTCGCCATCCGCCTGCTGTTCCACGAACGCGCCACCTTGCTGCTCGGGCCGCTGCGGCTGGAATGGCCGGTGCCCTCCAGCCTGGATGGGGCGGCGGCGGCGCTGGCGGTGCTGGCGGCGATCGGGCTGTTCAGCCGGCGCATCGGGCTGGTGCCGCTGCTCGGGCTCAGCGCCCTGGCCGGGCTGGCGCTGCGCGGCATCGGGCTGTGAGGCGGCGGGGCGCTTGCCTCGCGGCGCCGGATCGGCCTAGAGAGGCTTTGTTGCGCTGCAAAAGGCGCCCGAGCGGAAGAGCGACCCTGCCGATGTAGGCCCCTGCCAGCCCCGAACTTCGCCCTGCAAGCCGCGCCCCCGGGCGCGTGTTCCCTGCTGCGCGTGGCTGGCATCTTCTTCCTGTTGTTCCGGAAAATTCGCTCATGTTCTCACCCGCCCGGCTGCGCGCCGAGTGGTTCGGCAATGTCCGTGCCGATCTCCTCTCCGGCCTCGTTGTCGCCCTCGCCTTAATCCCGGAGGCCATCGCCTTCTCGATCATCGCCGGGGTGGACCCGAAGGTCGGCCTCTACGCCTCCTTCTCGATCGCCGTCATCACCGCCATCGCCGGCGGACGGCCGGCCATGATCTCGGCAGCCACCGGCGCCATGGCCGTGGTGATGGTCAGCCTGGTGAAGGAGCACGGGCTGCCATACCTCTTCGCCGCCACCATCCTGACCGGGGTGCTGCAGATGCTGGCGGGCGCCGCGCGGCTGGGGCGCGTCATGCGTTTCGTCTCGCGCTCGGTGCTGACCGGCTTCGTCAACGCGCTGGCCATCCTGATCTTCATGGCGCAGCTGCCGGAGCTGATCGGCGTGCCCTGGCTGACCTACCCGATGGTCGCGGCGGGGCTCGCCATCATCTACCTGCTGCCGCGTCTGACCACCGCTGTGCCCTCCCCGCTGGTCTGCATCCTGGTGCTGACGGCGCTGTCCTGGGCGCTGGGGCTGGAACTGCGCACGGTGGGCGACATGGGCGCGCTGCCGGATTCCCTGCCCGCCTTCCTGCTGCCCGACGTGCCGCTGACGCTGGAGACGCTGCAGATCATCCTGCCCTATTCCGCCACGCTGGCGGCGGTCGGGCTGCTGGAGTCGCTGATGACGGCGGCGGTGGTCGACCAGATGACCGACACCACCAGCCAGCGGAACCGCGAATGCGTGGGCCAGGGGGTGGCGAATTTCGCCACCGGCTTCCTGGGCGGCATGGCCGGCTGCGCCATGATCGGCCAGTCAGTGATCAATGTGCGCTCCGGCGGGCGGACCCGGCTGTCGACGATGGTCGCCGGCGTGGTGCTGCTGTTCCTGATCCTGGTGCTGGGCGATTTGGTGCGGCGCATCCCGATGGCGGCGCTGGTCGCGGTGATGATCATGGTCTCGATCGGCACCTTCGACTGGGCCTCGCTGCGCACGCTGCTGACGCATCCGCGCAGCTCCTCGGTGGTGATGCTGGCCACCGTCGCGGTGGTGCTGGCGACGCATGACCTGGCCAAGGGAGTGCTGGTGGGCGTGCTGCTCTCCGGCATCTTCTTCGCCGGCAAGGTGCGGCGGATGTTCGCGGTGGAGAGCCACCTCTCCGCCGATGGGCGAGAGCGGCGCTACACCGTGCGCGGCCAGGTCTTCTTCGCCTCAGCCGAGGATTTTTGCGCCGCTTTCGACACGCGGGAGGCGGTGGAACGTGTGGTGATCGATGTCAGTCAGGCGCATCTCTGGGACCTGACCGGCATCCATGCGCTGGACCGGGTGGTGCTGGCGCTGCGCGGGCGCGGCGTGGCGGTCGCGGTCACCGGGCTGAACGAGGCCAGTGCCGCGATGGTCGAGCGGCTGGGCCGGCACGACAAGCCGGGCGCGACGCTGGCCGCTGGGCATTGATCACGATGCGGGCCGGGGGGTCGCGCCCCGGCCCGCGCGGCGCGCTCAGGCCGCCTGGCTCTTCAGCCGCGGCGCGAAGCGCTGGCGGAACTTGGCCAGCTTCGGCGCCACGACGACGCGGCAATAGCCGGCCCAGGGGTTGCGGGCGAAATAGTCCTGGTGCTCCGGCTCGGCGACCCAGAAGCGGGCCGGGCCGGTCAGCTCGGTGACCAGCGGCGCCGGCCAGAGCTTTTCCGCCTCCACCTCCGCCATCACCTGCCGCGCCGTCTCAGCCTGCGAGTCGTCGAGCGCGATGATGATGCTGCGGTATTGCGGGCCGATATCGGCGCCCTGGCGGTCCTTGGTGGTCGGGTCGTGCAGGGTGAAGAAGACCCGCAGCAGGTCGGCATAGGACAGCACCGCCGGGTCGAAGCGGATCTGCACCACCTCGGCATGGCCGGTGCGCTTGCCGCAGACGGCTTCGTAGCTGGGGTTCTCGACATGGCCGCCGGCATAGCCGGACTGCACCTCCTCGACGCCCTGCAGCTGGCGATAGGCGGCATCGAGGCACCAGAAGCAGCCACCCCCCAGGATGGCGGTCTCCAGCGTCTTGGTCTGGGACATGATCGGGGGCTCCTTGTCTGTCGGGGCCAGAGATGGGGTGCCGGGGGCCGCTTGCGCAGGGGGCGGGGCAGCGCCACCGTGGCGGGATGAGCGACGATTTCCCGCCCCGCGACCCGGCCGAGGCCGGCTTCGAACCCGCCGCGCTGCGCGACGCCATCGGCTTCGCCGAGGCGCATGACAGCCCCTTCCCGCGCGACATCCAGGCGCATCTGGAGGCCGGCTATTTCGAGCCGCCGCCGGACAACGCGGTGCTGGGCAACACCGCCCCGCGCGGCGCGCCGAACGGGCTGATCCTGCGGCAGGGCCACCGCGTCGCCGCCTGGGGCGATACGCGCCACGTCGACATGACCTTCAGCGTCGCCAAGAGCTATCTGGCGCTGCTGGCGGGCCTCGCCCTGGGCGACGGGCTGATCGACAGCCTGGACAGCCCGGTCTCGGCCAGCGTGTCCGACCCCGCCTTCGCCGGCCCCCACAATGGCGCCATCACCTGGCGGATGCTGCTGCAGCAGACCAGCGAGTGGGAAGGCACGCTGTTCGGCAAGGCCGACCGCATCGACCGCGGCCGCGACCTTAAGCGGGAGGGCGCCGGGCCCAAGGGCATCGACCGCCCGCTGCAGACCCCGGGGAGCTACTGGGAATACAATGACGTCCGGGTGAATGCCCTGTCGCTCGGCCTGCTGCACCGTTTCCGCCGGCCGCTGCCGGAGGTGTTCGCCGAGCGGATCATGGCGCCGATCGGCGGCAGCGGCGAGATGCGCTGGGAGGGCTACCGCACCAGCTTCGTCGAGATCGACGGGCAGCGCATCCAGTCGGTCTCGGGCGGCGGGCATTGGGGTGGCGGCGTCTTCACCCATGCCGAGGACCAGGCGCGCATCGGCCAGCTGATGCTGCAGGACGGGGTATGGGGCGGGAAGCGCGTGCTGCCGGAAGGCTGGGTCGCGGCCTGCACCGCGCCCTGCGCGCTGAACGGGGATTACGGGCTGCTCTGGTGGCTGAACGGAAAGGGCCGCTATCCGGGCGCCAGCCGCGCCAGCTTCCTGGCCCAGGGGGCGGGCGGCAACATCATCTGGATCGACCCCGACCATGCGCTGGTGGCGGTGTTCCGCTGGCTGGACCCGGCGGCCCTGCCGGAGATGCTGGCGCGCGTCACCGCGTCGCTGCGGGGCTGAGGAATGGGCGGGAGGGGCATGGCCCCTCCCCCTTTCGCCCCCGGTTGACGGGGCCGCCGGCCGGGCGGAGTCTGGCGGCCTTACTCCGCTGCCGGACGCGCCCGATGAACGACCAGATCTCCCCCCGCTCCGTCCACGCCGCGACGCTGACGCTGGACACGCATGTCGACATTCCCTGGCCGGAGACGCCCGATCCGCGCGGGGTGACGCAGCGCTGCGTCGACTACCCCAAGATGGCGGCGGGCGGGCTGCGGGCGGTGATCTTCGCCGCCTACCTGCCGCAGGGCCCGCTGACGCCGGAGGGCCACGCGGCCGCCGCGGCGCGCTGCGAGGCGATGCTGCGCGCCATCCGCGCCACCGCCGCCGGCGAGGATCGCCGCATCGTCACCCGCGCGGCCGAGCTGGAGGCCTTGCGCGGCCGCGGCGGCACCGGCGTGCTGCTGGCCGTCGAGAATGGCTATGCGATGGGCGAGGATCTCTCCCGGCTCGCGCTGTGGCGTGGGCTGGGCGCCTGCTACGTCACGCTCACCCATAACGGCCACAACCTGCTGGCGGATTCCGCCATTCCGCGCCCCGATCTGGGCGATGGGCCGGTGCGGCATGGCGGGCTGTCGGCGCTGGGGCGGCAGGCGGTGGCGGAGATGAACGCGCTCGGCCTGCTGGTGGACATCTCGCATGTCGGCAAGGCGGCGATGCTGCAGGCCGTCGAGGTGTCGCGCGCGCCGGTGGTGGCGACGCATACCTGCGTGCGGGCGCTGCGCGACCATGCGCGCAACCTGGATGACGAGCAGATGGATGCGCTGCGCGCCAGTGGCGGGCTGATGCAGATCACCGCCGTGCCGGGTTTCCTGCGCGGGCCGGATGCGGATGGCAAGGTGCGGGCGACCGTGGCCGACATTGCCGACCATGTCGATTACGCGGTGAAGCGCATCGGCATCGGGCATGTCGGGCTGTCCTCGGATTTCGATGGCGGCGGCGGGGTGCAGGGCTGGATGAGCGCCGCCGACAGCGCCAACCTGACCGCCGAGCTGCTCAGCCGCGGCTATGATGCCGAGGCGGTGGATCTGCTGTGGTCCGGCAATTTCCTGCGGCTGATGCGCGCCGCCGAGGCCGTGTCCGCCGCCGGCTGACCGCCGGGCGCCAGCGGCGCCCGGCCCTGACAGAAGAAAGATGGGGGTCCGGGGGAATTCCTTCCCCCGGATTTTTTATTTCAGCCCAGTTCGAAGCTGCAGACCCCGTAGAGCGCCGTGAGGTCGAGCTTCGGGGCTGGTCCGGCATACATGCGCGCCGTCTCGAAGACCGGGGCCATGCCGGCTTCCTCGGCCAGTGCGACGGCCTCCCTGTTGGGCTCGGCGAGGTCGAGGAAGATCGGGCCTTCGGCGTTCGCGATCAGCGCGTTGAAGACCGCGCGGGCGGCGGCGGGGTCGCGGGCGGTGAGCGGGCCGAGCTTGGCGCCCTCGCGGCAGGGGCGCAGCACGCCGAAGGCGCGGCCGGGCAGCATCAGGGCGCGGTGGCCGGGGGCGTGCATCCAGCGATCGAGGAAGGCGCAGCGGTCCTCGGGGAAGACCAGGGCGTCGAGGGAGGCGGCCTCGGCGAGGGTTGCCTGTTGGACCGCGTCGGGCGCGGCGCCGGAGACGGGGCGCGGCGTGGCGGCGGCGTAGCGGATGTTGCGCCAGGCCAGGGCGAAGCCGGAGCGGGCGTAGTTCGCCTGCTGCGCCACCACCCCATCCAGCCCGATGGTCCGGCCCGAGAGGCGATGCATGGCCTCCCGCCACAAAGCGATGCCATGGCCCCGGCCGCGCCGGTCGGGGCGCATGATGTAGAAGCCGATGAAGCCGTGGCCCTCGCCCTGGCGGATGGCGGAGATGCAGCCGATCGGCGCGCCGTCCTCCAGGCCGAGCAGGAAGCCCTCCGGGTCGGCGGCGTGGAAGGTGGCGGCGTCGTGCAGGCCGGGGTTCCAGCCCTCCGCCGCCGCCCAGTCCAGCAGCAGGGGCATTTCTTCGCGCGTGGCGGGGCGGATGGTCAGGGTCATGCGGCCAGTCTTCTCATCGCGGCGCGGAACTCTGCCGCAAGGGCGGGCGCGTGGATATGGCGGCCGTCGCGGACCACGATGCGGCCGCCGGCCACCACCTGGGTCACCGGGTTGCCCTGGCCGCTGAACACCCAGGCATCCAGCAATTCATCCTCCTGTCGGCCGAACAGAGCGGGGTGGTCGGGGTCCAGCACCACGAGGTCGGCGCGCTGGCCGGGGGCGATGCCGGCGATGGGGCGGCCGCTGGCCTGGGCGCCGCCCTGCAGCGCGGCCTCGACCAAATTGCGGCCGGGCCACGGGTGTTCCGGGCTGGTGGCGACGGAGCGTTCCTGCAGGGCGAGGCGCTGGCTGGTCTCGAGCTGGCGCATCTCGTCGCGCGGCGAGGTGCCGACATGGCTGTCGGTGCCGAAGCCGAGGCGCCCGCCGGCGGCGCGATAGGCCGGCAGGCCGAAGATGCCGTCGCCGAGCGAGGCCTCGGTGCTGGGGCAGAGGCCGGCGACGGCGCCGCTGCGGGCCAGGCCCGTCGCCTCGTCCTCGGTCATGTGGGTGCAGTGGATCAGGCACCAGCGGGGGTCGAGGGGGAGGTTGTCGAGCAGCCACTGCACCGGGCGGGCGCCGGTGGCGTCGAGGCATTCGGCCACCTCGCGACGCTGCTCGGCGGCGTGGATGTGGATCGGGCCGGCGAAGGAGGAAAGCTCGCGCAGCATCTCCGGCGTGACGGCGCGCAGCGAATGCGGGGCGAGGCCGAGGCCCGCCTGCGGGTCGCCCGCGATGGCGCCCCGCACGCCGTCCACGATGCGCCAGAAGCCGTCGAGATCGTTGAGGAAGCGGCGCTGCCCCGGCACCGGATCCTTCCCGAAAATGCCGCCATGCCGGTAGAGGCTGGGCAGCAGGGTGATGCCGATGCCGGTGCGGCGCGCCGCCGCCAGATGCCGCAGCGCCATCTCCGCCGGGTCGGCATAGGGCGTGCCATCCGGCTGGTGATGCAGATAGTGGAACTCGGCGATGCTGGTGAATCCCCATTCGAGGCATTCGGCGTAGAGCTGGGCGGCGACGGCCTCGGCATCCTCGGGCGAGAAGCGGCCGACGAAGCGGTACATGGTCTGCCGCCAGGTCCAGAAGGAATCGGCGCCGCCCTCGGCGGTGCGCGCCTCGGGCGGGGAGCGGCGCTCGGCATGGCCGGCCATGGCGCGCTGGAAGGCATGGGAATGCAGGTTGGGCAGGCCGGGGATGGTGACGCCGGGCAGGCGCTCCGCCCCGTCCGCTGACGCCTCCGGGGTGACGCTGGCGATCGACCCCGTGGCGTCGGTGGCGATGCGCACATCCCGCGCCCAGCCCTGCGGCAGCAGCGCGACGGGGGCGAAGTAGTCGGTCATGGCGGGGCCTCCTGCGGGGTCGGTGGTGGCATGGCATCGCGGTTGACGAAACTTGTCAAGACAACCAAACTCAACCTCATGCCCAGCGATGACGCCCCTGCCCTGCTGCCCACGCCGAGTCCGGCGACCCCGCGCTACCAGCAGATCAAGGCCTTCATCCTCAGCCGCGTCTCCAGCGGCGAATGGGGCGCGGAGGACCGGGTCCCCTCCGAGAACGAACTTGTAAAAATGACCGGTGTCTCCCGCGTCACCGTCAACCGGGCGTTGCGGGAGCTGGCGGATGCCGGGCTGCTGGTGCGGGTGCAGGGGGTGGGCACCTTCGTCGCCGGCGCCAAGCCGCAATCCAGCATCCTGGAGCTGCGCGACATCGCCGAGGAAATGGCCGAGCGCGGCAGCCGCCACGCCGCCCAGGTGCTGGCGCAGCATGCGATGCGCGCCGATGCGGCGCTGGCCGCCGGCTTCGGCCTGCCGGAGGGGGCGGAGCTGTTCCGCTGCCGGCTGGTGCATCGCGAGGATGGCGTGCCCGTCCAGTTCGAGGAACGCTACGTCAACCCGGTGATCGCGCCGCGTTTCCTGGAGCAGGATTTCACGCGCATCACCCCCTATCGCTACCTGACCTCCTGCGCGCCGCCGGAGCGGGTGGAGCATGTGGTGGAAGCCACGCGCCCCGAGCCCGACATCGCCGCCGCGCTGGACATCCCGCAAGACGAACCCTGCCTGCTGATCCACCGCCGGACCTGGTCCTGGCGTGTCGTGGCGACGCGGGCCTTTCTCACCCATCCCGGCACGCGCTACCGCCTCGGCGGCGCGCTCGATTGACCATCCAAGGAGTGGCCTGCATGAGCAACACCCGCCTGCGCAATGCCCCCGCCATCCGCGCTCCGCGCGGCGCCACGCTGACCGCCAAGCAGTGGACCACCGAGGCGGCGATGCGGATGCTGATGAACAACCTCGACGATGAGGTGGCCGAGCGCCCCGGCGAGCTGGTGGTCTATGGCGGCATCGGCCGCGCCGCGCGCGACTGGCAGAGCTATGAGCGGATCATCGACGTGCTGAAGCGGCTGGAAGAGAACCAGACGCTGCTGGTGCAGTCGGGCAAGCCGGTCGGCGTGTTCGAGACGCACAAGGACGCGCCGCGCGTGCTGATCGCCAATTCCAACCTGGTTCCCGCCTGGGCGAACTGGGAGCACTTCAACGAGTTGGATCGCGCCGGGCTGATGATGTACGGCCAGATGACGGCCGGCTCCTGGATCTATATCGGCAGCCAGGGCATCGTGCAGGGCACCTACGAGACCTTCGTCGAGGCCGGGCGGCAGCATTTCGGAGGCGACCTCTCCGGGCGCTGGATCCTGACGGCAGGGCTCGGCGGCATGGGCGGCGCGCAGCCCCTGGCCGGCGTGTTCGCCGGCGCCGCGGTGCTGGCGGTGGAATGCCAGCCCAGCCGCATCGAGAAGCGGCTGGAGACGGGTTATCTCGACGCCCGCGCCGACAGCCTGGACGAGGCGCTGGCGATGATCCAGCAGGCCTGCACCGAGAAAAAGGCCATCAGCATCGGCCTGCTGGGCAATGCGGCGGAGATTTTTCCGGAGCTGGTGCGGCGCGGCGTGAAGCCCGACATCGCCACCGACCAAACCAGCGCGCATGACCCGTCGAACGGCTACCTGCCCGCCGGCTGGACGCTGGAGGAATGGGAGGCGAAGCGCCAGAGCGACCCGCGCGGCGTCGCCGCCGCCGCCAAGCGCTCGATGGTGGCGCATGTGCAGGCGATGCTCGACTTCCAGAAGCTGGGCAGCGCCGTGCTCGACTACGGCAACAACATCCGGCAGATGGCCAAGGATGAAGGCCTGGCCAATGCCTTCGACTTCCCGGGCTTCGTGCCGGCCTATATCCGCCCGCTCTTCTGCCGTGGCATCGGGCCCTTCCGCTGGGCGGCGCTGTCCGGTGACCCGGAGGACATCCGCAAGACCGACGCCAAGGTGAAGGAGCTGATCCCCGACGACCAGCACCTGCATCGCTGGCTCGACATGGCGCAGGAAAGAATCCAGTTCCAGGGCCTGCCGGCGCGCATCTGCTGGGTGGGGCTGGGGCAGCGGCACCGGCTCGGCCTCGCCTTCAACGAGATGGTGGCGAAGGGCGAACTCTCGGCGCCCATCGTCATCGGCCGCGACCATCTCGATTCCGGCTCCGTCGCCTCCCCCAATCGCGAGACGGAGGCGATGCAGGACGGCTCGGACGCCGTCTCCGACTGGCCGCTGCTGAACGCGCTGCTCAACACCGCCTCGGGCGCCACCTGGGTGTCGCTGCATCATGGCGGCGGCGTCGGCATGGGCTATTCGCAGCATGCCGGCATGGTGATCGTCGCCGACGGCACGGAGGATGCGGCGCGCCGGCTGAAGCGCGTGCTGTGGAACGACCCCGCGACCGGCGTGATGCGCCATGCCGATGCCGGCTACGACATCGCCATCGACTGCGCCCGCGAACAGGGCCTCGACCTGCCGATGATCGGGAAGCGCTGACCATGCCGAAGCATCTGACCATCGCCCCGGGCCAGGCGGATCTGGCCCAGCTGCGCGCCATCGCCGAGGGCGCTGCGCTCGGACTGCCGGAGGGCTGGCAGGCGCCGCTGGAGCGCGCCGTGGCGGCGCTGGCCGCGCGCATCGACAGCGGCGAGGCGCTGTATGGCGTCAACACCGGCTTCGGCAAGCTGGCCAGCCAGCGCATCGGGCGCGAGGACCTGGCGAAGCTGCAGCGCAACCTGCTGCGCAGCCATGCCGCCGGCATCGGCCCCTTCCTGCCGGCGCCGGTAGTGCGGCTGATCCTGGCGCTGAAGGCGCTGTCCCTGGCGCGCGGCGCCTCCGCCGTGCGGCCCGTGGTGGTGGAAGGGCTGCTGGCGCTGCTCAATGCCGGCGTGCTGCCGGCCATCCCGGCCAAGGGCTCGGTCGGCGCCTCGGGCGACCTGGCGCCGCTGGCGCATCTCTCCCTGGTGCTGATCGGCGAAGGCGAGGCCATCCTCGGCGAGGAGGTGCTGCCCGGCGCCGAAGCGCTGCAGCGCGCCGGCCTCACGCCGCTGGAGCTGGGGCCGAAGGAAGGGCTGGCGCTGCTGAACGGCACGCAGGTCTCCACCGCGCTGGCGCTGACCGGGTTGTTCGCCGCCGCGCGGCTGTGGCGCAGCGGCATCACCGCCGGCGCGCTCAGCACCGATGCGGCGCGCGGCTCCGACACGCCCTTCGACCCGCGCATCCATGCGCTGCGCAACCAGCCGGGGCAGATCGCCGCCGCCGCCGCGCTGCGCGCGCTGCTCGCCGGCAGCGCCATCCGCGACAGCCATCGCGAGGGCGACAGCCGCGTGCAGGACCCCTATTGCCTGCGCTGCCAGCCGCAGGTGATGGGCGCCTGCCTCGACTTGCTGCACAACGCCGCGGCGACGCTGGCGCGGGAGGCCAATGCGGTGACCGACAACCCGCTGGTGACCGAGGAGGGCGAGGTGCTGTCGGGCGGCAATTTCCACGCCGAACCCGTGGCCTTCGCCGCCGACACCATCGCCCTGGCGCTCGCCGAGATCGGCGCCCTGTCGGAGCGCCGCATCGCCCTGCTGACCGACCCGGTGCTCTCCACCCTGCCCGCCTTCCTGGTGCGCGAGGGCGGGCTGAATTCCGGCTTCATGATCGCGCAGGTGACGGCGGCGGCGCTGGCCAGCGAGAACAAGTCGCTGGCCCATCCGCGCAGCGTCGACAGCCTGCCCACCAGCGCCAACCAGGAGGACCATGTCAGCATGGCCACCGGCGCCGCGCTGCGCCTGGCGGAGATGGCCGACAATGTCGCCGCCATCCTGGCGATCGAGCTGCTGGAAGGCGCGCAGGGGGTGGAGTTCCACCGCCCCCTCGCCTCCTCCGCCCCGCTGGAGGAGGCGGTGCGGGCGGTCCGCGCCGTCGCCGCGCCCTGGGAGGAGGATCGCCACATGGCGCCCGACATCGCGGCCGTGAAGCGGCTGGTCGAGCATGGCGCCTTCGCCGGCATCGCGCTGCCCAGCGAGCTGTCGGGGAGCCTGCCGGCATGAGCGGCTTCGACCATGTCTGGGAGGAGGCGAATCTCGCCACCATGCAGGGCGAGGGCCTCGGCCTGGTGGAGGATGGCGCGCTGGCGGTGAAGGATGGCCGCATCGCCTGGGTCGGCCCGCGCGCCAATCTGCCGCGCCACGACGCGCCGGTGACGCGCTGCGGCGGCGCCTGGATCCTGCCCGGGCTGATCGATTGCCACACCCATCTGGTGTTCGGGGCCAACCGCGCCGCCGAGTTCGAGCAGCGCCTGGCGGGTGCGACCTATGAGGAGATCGCCCGCGCGGGGGGCGGCATCTTTTCCAGTGTGCGCGCCACGCGGGCGGCCAGCGAGGCCGAGTTGCTGGAACAGGCCACGCCGCGCCTGCAGGGGCTGATGGCGGAAGGCGTCACCACGGTCGAGATCAAATCCGGCTACGGGCTCGACCTCGATTCCGAGCTGAAGATGCTGCGCGTGGCGCGCCGCCTGGGGGCCGCCCATCCGGTGGAGGTGGTGACCAGCCTGCTCGCCGCCCATGCCGTGCCGCCGGACTTCCCGGGCGGCGCCGAGGCCTATACCGATTTCGTGGTGCGGGACGCCATTCCGCTGGCGGCGCAGACAGGCCTCGCCGATGCGGTGGATGCCTTCTGCGAGCGCATCGCCTTCTCGCCCGAGCAGACGGCGCGGGTGTTCGACGCGGCGAAGGCGGCCGGCCTGCCGGTGAAGCTGCATGCCGACCAGCTTTCCGATCTCGGCGGCGCGGCGCTGGCGGCGCGCTATGGCGCGCTCTCGGCCGACCATCTGGAATATGCCAGCGCCGCGGGGCTGGCGGCGATGGCGGCTGCCGGCACCGTCGCCGTGCTGCTGCCGGGGGCGACCTATTTCATCCGCGAGGCGAAGCACCCCGACATCGCCGCCATGCGCGCGGCCGGGGTGCGGATCGCGCTGTCGACCGACATGAATCCCGGCTCCTCCCCGGCGCGGTCGCTGCTGCTGATGCTCAATCTGGGCTGCACCCTGTTCCGCCTGACGGTGGAGGAGGCGCTGCGCGGCGTCACCCTGCACGCCGCCGCGGCGCTGGGCCTGGCCGATCGCGGCGTGCTGGCGGTGGGCAAGCGGGCCGATTTCGCCCTCTACGGCATCAACCGCCCGGCGGAGCTCTGCTACTGGCTCGGCGGGAATCCCTGCCTCTCCCGCGTGCTGGCGGGCCGCGCCGGCTGAGCCGGACGCATGACAGATCCATGGCGGCGGGCGCCGATCGCCCGCCGCCCGCGCCCGGCGCGGCAGCCCCGCGCCGGGCGCAAGCGATGCGAAACCGGCACGAACATTCCATTCTGTTCGCCAGCCCCGCCCATGACGCAAGCATGCGTCGGGGAGACCGGTTCGCACAGCGTGGCTGTTGCGCCACCCCTTTTGCCACAAGGCATTTAACCGGATTCCGGTTAATCGCTATATTGCGGTGCAGCATCAGAGGCTTAGCCACGCCGCGAAGCTTGCAGTGCGCGCATCGGCCACGTATCTGGGCGAAGCGCCGCCGCCAATTTCGCGCGGGGCGGGCAGAATGGAGCAGCCGGATGGTCCAAGGCGCCGAAGCGGGCACCACCAAGCGTCGCGGCAAGGCAAAGGCCCCGCCCAGCAATTCGGGCGGCCTGTCGCAGGAACAGATGCTGCAGGCCTATCGCGACATGCTGCTGATCCGGCGCTTCGAGGAGAAGGCGGGCCAGCTCTACGGCATGGGTCTGATCGGCGGCTTCTGCCACCTCTATATCGGCCAGGAAGCGGTCGTGGTCGGCATGCAGATGTGCCTGATGCCGGGCGACCAGGTCATCACCTCCTACCGCGACCATGGCCACATGCTGGCCACCGGCATGGAGGCCCGCGGCGTGATGGCGGAGCTGACCGGCCGGTCGGGCGGCTATTCCAAGGGCAAGGGCGGGAGCATGCACATGTTCTCGCGCGAGAAGGGCTTCTTCGGCGGCCATGGCATCGTGGGCGCGCAGGTCAGCCTCGGCGCCGGCCTGGCCTTCGCCAACATGTACAACCAGAACGGCAATGTCTGCCTGACCTATTATGGCGACGGCGCCGCCAATCAGGGCCAGGTGTTCGAGAGCTACAACCTCGCCGCCCTGTTCAAGCTGCCGGTCGTGTTCATCATCGAGAACAACAAATACGGCATGGGCACCAGCGCCGACCGCGCCTCCGCCTCCAAGGACCGCTCCAAGGACGGCACGCCCTGGGGCATCCCGGGCGAGCAGGTGGACGGCATGGATGTCGAGGCGGTGAAGGCCGCCGGCGAGCGCGCCGTCGCCCATTGCCGCGAGGGCAAGGGTCCGTACATCCTCGAGATGAAGACCTACCGCTATCGCGGCCACTCCATGTCCGACCCGGCGAAGTACCGCACGCGGGAGGAGGTGCAGAAGATGCGCGAGCAGCATGACTGCATCGAGACCGCCCGCAAGCGCCTGCTGGAAGGCGGCCTGCCGGAGGATGCGCTGAAGAATGTCGATGACGAGGTGAAGCGCATCGTCGCCGATTCCGCCGAATTCGCCCAGACCTCGCCCGAGCCTGACGAGAGCGAGCTGTGGACCGACGTGCTGCTGGAGGCCCGCTGAACCATGGGTGCCACGATCCTGATGCCCGCCCTCTCCCCCACCATGACCGAGGGGAAGCTGGCGCGCTGGCTGAAGAAGGAAGGCGACGCGGTCAAGGCCGGCGATGTGCTGGCCGAGATCGAGACCGACAAGGCGACCATGGAAGTGGAAGCCGTCGATGAGGGCACGCTGACCAAGATCCTAGTGTCCGAGGGCACCGAGGGCGTCGCGGTCAACTCCGCCATCGCCGAGCTGGATGGCGGCGACGGCGCCGCCGCCTCCGGCCCGCAGCAGCCCGTCTCCAACGCGACGCGCGCCGGCGGCGAGACCGCCGAGGTGGCGAAGGAGGCCGAGGACACGGCCGCCATCGCCGCCAAGGGCACCGAGCAGCGGCCGGAGACGGACGCCCAGCCCAAGGCCCCGGCGCAGGAGGCCGAGAAGGATTGGGGCGAGACCAGGAGCATCACCGTGCGCGAGGCGCTGCGCGATGCCATGGCCGCCGAGATGCGCCGCGACGACAAGGTCTTCCTGATCGGCGAGGAGGTCGCGCAGTACCAGGGCGCCTACAAGGTGTCGCAGGGGCTGCTCGACGAGTTCGGGCCGAAGCGCGTGGTGGACATGCCGATCACCGAGCATGGCTTCACCGGCATGGCGGTGGGCGCGGCCTTCACCGGGCTGAAGCCGATCGTCGAGTTCATGACCTTCAACTTCTCCATGCAGGCGATCGACCAGATCGTGAACAGCGCCGCCAAGACGCTGTACATGTCCGGCGGCCAGCTGGGCTGCCCGATCGTCTTCCGCGGCCCGAACGGCGCCGCGGCGCGCGTCGCGGCGCAGCACAGCCAGTGCTACGCCTCCTGGTACGCGCATGTGCCGGGGCTGAAGGTGGTCGCACCCTGGTCCTCGGCCGACGCCAAGGGCCTGCTGCGCGCCGCCATCCGCGACCCCAACCCGGTGGTCTTCCTGGAAAACGAGATCCTCTACGGGCAGAGCTTCGAATGCCCGACCGATGAGGATTTCATCCTGCCGATCGGCAAGGCCAAGGTCGAGCGCCAGGGCAAGGACGTCACCATCGTCGCCTTCTCGATCGAGGTCGGGCTGGCGCTGAAGGCGGCGGACAAGCTGGCCGAGCAGGGCATCGATGCGGAGGTCATCAACCTCCGCACCATCCGCCCGCTCGACACCGAGACCATCGTCGCCTCGGTGAAGAAGACCAACCGGCTGGTCACCGTCGAGGAAGGCTGGGCCTTCTCCGGCATCGGCGCCGAGGTGGCGATGCAGGTGATCGAGCACGCCTTTGACCATCTGGACGCGCCGCCGGTGCGGGTCGCCGGCCTCGACGTGCCGATGCCCTACGCCGCCAATCTCGAGAAGCTCGCGCTGCCGACCGTCGAGCATGTGGTCGAGGCTGCCAAAACCGTCACCTACAAGAAGTAAGAGGACGCGGGACCATGGCGACCAACATCCTGATGCCCGCCCTCTCGCCCACCATGACCGAGGGCAACCTCGCCCGGTGGCTGAAGAAGGAAGGCGAGGCGGTCAAGGCCGGCGATGTCATCGCCGAGATCGAGACCGACAAGGCGACGATGGAGTTCGAGGCCGTGGATGAGGGCATCCTCGGCAAGATCCTGGTCGCCGAGGGGACCGAGGGGGTGGCGGTGAACACCCCGATCGGCATCCTGGTCGAGGAAGGCGAGGCCGTGCCCGACGCGGCCGAGGCCAAGCCGGCGCCGAAGGCCGAGGCCCCGAAGGCGGAAGCGCCGAAGGCCGAGGCCCCGGAGCCGGAGGCCAAGGCCGAGGCGACGCCGCAGGCCAGGCCGCAGACCAAGGCCGAAGGCGGTCGCGTCTTCGCCTCGCCGCTCGCCCGCCGCATGGCGGAGCAGGCGGGTATCGACCTGTCGGGCATCCAGGGCTCCGGCCCGAATGGCCGCATCGTCAAGGCGGATGTCGAGGCCGCCGCCGGCAAGCCGAAGCAGGCCCCCGCCGCCGCGAAGCAGGACGCCGCCCCGGCCGCCGCTGCCGCCTCCCCCGCCCCTTCCGCCGCGCCGAAGGCCGCGGCGCCCGCCATCACCGCCCCGCACACGGCGGTGCCCAACTCCTCCATGCGCAAGGTCATCGCCAAGCGCCTGTCGGAGAGCAAGGCGACGGTGCCGCATTTCTATGTCTCGATGGATATCGAGCTGGATGCGCTGCTGAAGCTGCGGGCCGATCTGAACGCCCGCGCGCCGAAGGACGGCCCCGGCGCCTTCAAGCTCTCGGTCAACGATTTGATCATCAAGGCCGCCGCGCGGGTGCTGCGCCAGTATCCGAACGTCAACGCCTCCTGGACCGATGACGCGATCATCCAGTACCACGACGTGGACATCTCGGTGGCCGTGTCGATCCCGGACGGGCTGATCACGCCGATCGTCAAGAAGGCCGACCAGAAGGGCCTGGCCGCCATCAGCAACGAGATGAAGGACCTGGCCGCCCGCGCCAAATCCGGCAAGCTCAAGCTGGAGGAGTTCCAGGGCGGCAGCTTCAGCATCTCCAACATGGGGATGTTCGGCGTCACCAGCTTCTCGGCCATCATCAATCCGCCGCAGGGCGGCATCCTGGCGGTCGGCGCCGGGCAGCAGCGCGCGGTGGTGAAGGATGGGGCGCTGGCCGTGGCCACCGTCATGACCTGCACCCTCTCGGTCGATCACCGCGTCGTCGATGGTGCGCTGGCCGCCGAATGGATGGCCGCCTTCAAGAAGGTGGTCGAGGATCCGCTGAGCCTGATGCTCTGATGGCCGCGCCCGGCTTCTTCCTGCGCGAGGCCAGGCCGCGGGACGCCGAAGACGTCCTGCGGCTGGTCCGCGGCCTGGGTGAGTATGAGAAGCTGGGCCATGAGGTCGTGGCCAGCGCGCAGGACTATTACGGCGCGCTGGCGACGAAGCGCATCAGGGGCATCCTGGCGGAGGTCGAGGGCGAGATCGTCGGCCTCGCCCTCTATTACGAGACTTTCTCGACCTTTGCCGGCAAGGCGGGGCTCTGGGTGGAGGATGTCTTCGTCCAGCCCGAGCAGCGCCGCCTCGGCATCGGCCGCGCGCTGTTCCAGGCGCTGGCGCGCAAGGCGCTCGATGAGGGCCATGCCTGGATGGAATGGAACGTGCTCGACTGGAACGAGCCCGCCATCGCCTTCTACCGGCGGATCGGCGCGGTCGGGCGCGAGGAATGGACCGACCAGCGCCTTTCCGGCGACGCGCTGCGCGCGCTGGCCGGCTGAGCCTGCCTCCCCCGCCGGACGGGGAAGACCGAGATCATCTCACCGCGCCAGGCGCGGACAGGAGAGCAAGACGATGGCCGAGCAGTTCGACCTGGTGGTGGTGGGCGGTGGCCCGGGCGGCTATGTCGCCGCCATCCGCGCCTCGCAGCTGAAGATGAAGGTCGCGCTGGTGGAGCGCGAGCATCTGGGCGGCATCTGCCTCAACTGGGGCTGCATCCCGACCAAGGCGCTGCTGCGCGCCTCCGAGATCAACCACCTGCTGCACAGCCTGGACCAGTATGGCTTCGCCGCCGACAATGTCCGCTACGATTTCGCCAAGGTGGTCAAGCGCTCCCGCCAGGTGGCCGGCCAGCTCTCCTCCGGCGTGAAGGGGCTGCTGAAGAAGAACAAGGTCACCGTCTTCGACGGCAGCGGCAAGCTGGCCGGCCCCGGCAAGCTCAGCGTGACGGGCAAGGATGGCAAGCCCGTCGCCGACATTGCCGCCAGGCACATCATCCTGGCCACCGGCGCCCGCGCCCGCGTGATCCCGGGCATCGAGCCGGATGGCAAGCTGATCTGGTCCTATCGCGAGGCCCTGCAGCCCGACATCATGCCGAAGAAGCTGGTGGTGATCGGCTCCGGCGCCATCGGCAGCGAATTCGCCTCCTTCTACCTCAACATGGGCGCCGAGGTGACGCTGATCGAGGTGATGGACCGCATCCTGCCGGTCGAGGATGCCGAGGTCTCGGCCTTCGTGCAGAAATCCTTCACCAAGCAGGGCATGAAGGTGATCACCGGCGCCCGGGTGCAGGGCGTGCGCAAGACCGCCGACGGCATCGTCGCCGTGGTCGAGGCCGGCAACAAGGTGCAGGAGATTGCCGCGGACCGGCTGATCTCGGCCGTCGGCATCGTCGGCAATGTCGAGAATCTCGGCCTCGAAGGCACCAAGGTGAAGGTCGAGCGCACCCATATCGTCACCGACGAATATGGCCGCACCGGCGAGGACGGCGTCTACGCCATCGGCGACCTGACCGGCGCCCCCTGGCTTGCCCACAAGGCCAGCCATGAGGGCATCATCACGGTCGAGGCCATTGCCGGGCTGCACCCGCATGCCATGGATGTCTCCAACATCCCGGGCTGCACCTATTGCCGCCCGCAGGTCGCCTCGGTCGGGCTGACGGAAGCCAAGGCCAAGGAAGCCGGGCACGAGGTCCGCGTCGGCCGCTTCCCCTTCATCGGCAATGGCAAGGCGATCGCGCTGGGCGAGCCGGAGGGCTTCGTCAAGACGGTGTTCGACGCCAAGACCGGCGCGCTGCTGGGCGCCCATATGGTCGGGCCCGAGGTGACCGAGATGATCCAGGGCTACACCATCGCCCGCACCCTGGAGACCACCGAGGCGGAGCTGATGCACACCGTCTTCCCGCACCCGACCGTGTCGGAGGCGATGCATGAAAGCGTGCTCGACGCCTATGGGCGGGTGATCCACATCTGACCGGCCGCGCCGGGGGCGGCGGAGGCCCCCGGCGCCCCCGGCAGCGGCAGCGCGGCCCCGTCCCCCCTCGCCAGGCGGGGGCGCTTCACCATATAGAGGCGATGATGTCGGCGCGTTTGCCGGAGGAGCAGCCATGGCCACCCGTATTCTGATCGACCACCGGGCAGGCGGCGCCGTCTCGAACGCTCCCCCGGCCGAGGGCGCGGCCGGCCTCCCGGCCGAGACGCCGGCGGCCGAGCCGCTGGCCCGCCCGGCGCTGCGCCACCCGGAAAAGGCGCACCGGCCGGACAACCCGATCAAGCGCAAGCCGGACTGGATCCGCGTCAAGGCGCCCACCCACCCGATCTACCACGAGACGCGCAACCTGATGCGCGACAACAAGCTGGTGACGGTGTGCGAGGAGGCGGCCTGCCCCAATATCGGCGAATGCTGGTCGCAGCGCCACGCGACCATGATGATCATGGGCGAGATCTGCACCCGCGCCTGCTCCTTCTGCAACATCACCACCGGCATGCCCAAGGCGCTGGACGCCGATGAGCCGCGCCGGGTGGGCGATGCGGTGGCACAGCTCGGGCTGCGGCATGTGGTGATCACCAGCGTCGACCGCGACGATTTGGCCGATGGGGGTGCGGCGCATTTCGCCGCCACCATCGCCGCCATCCGCGCCGCCGCGCCGGAGACCACGGTCGAGATCCTGACGCCCGATTTCCTGCGCAAGGAGGGCGCGCTGGAGGTGGTGGTGGCCGCCCGCCCCGACGTCTTCAACCACAATCTGGAGACGGTGCCGCGGCTCTACCCCACCATCCGTCCCGGCGCCCGCTACTATCATTCGCTGCGGCTGCTGGACCGGGTGAAGCAGCTCGACCCCTCCATCTTCACCAAGTCCGGCGTCATGGTCGGGCTCGGCGAGACGCGGATGGAGGTGCTGCAGGTGATGGACGACATGCGCAGCGCCGAGATCGATTTCCTGACCATCGGCCAGTATCTGCAGCCCACGGTGAAGCACGCGGCGGTGGACCGCTTCGTCGAGCCGGCGGAGTTCGAGGACTACGCCAAGATGGCCCGCAGCAAGGGTTTCCTGCTGGTCTCCGCGACTCCGCTGACGCGCTCCTCCTACCACGCCGATCGCGACTTCGCGCAGCTGCGCGATGCGCGCAACGCCAGGCTGCAGGCCAGCCAGCAGGTCAACGCCGCCTGATGCCGACGCATGCCGAAAAGCGCATCCTGCGCTACACGCCCGAGCAGCTGTTCAACCTGGTCGCCGATGTGCGGCGCTACCCCGAATTCCTGCCCTGGTGCGTCGGCGCGCGCGTCATCTCGCAGACCGAGACGGAGCTGGTGGCCGACCTGACCATCGGCTTCAAGATGTTCCGCGAGACCTTCCGCTCCCGCGTCCTGCTGGACCGGCCGCATGAGGTCCGCGTCAGCTATGAGAACGGCCCGTTCCGCTACCTGAACAACACCTGGAAATTCATCCCGCACGAGGCCGGCACCGAGGTCGATTTCTTCGTCGATTTCGAGTTCCGCTCGGCCCTGCTGCAGGCGGTGATCGGCATGGTGTTCAACGAGGCGGTGCGCATGATGGTGCGTGCCTTCGAGCGCCGCGCCATGGTGCTGTATGGCCGCGACGGCCGTGCCGCCGCCGCTGCGGCGACCCCGGGCCCGAAGCCGGCCGAGGGCTGAGGCCCGCGTCACAAAGGCGTTGACGCGCCGCGGCCGCCGCCCTGCTGACGCGGGCGGCGCCGCCTGCCATGCTGCGCGGCGATGATCCTGCGATTCCTCCTGCTGCTTCTCCTCGGCGCCGCGCTGGTCGCGCGCCCCTCCGGCCCCGCCTGGCTGCAATCCGTGCCGGCCGCGCTGCTCTGGGGTCTCCTGGTGCTGGTCGCCCTCTGGACGCTGTGGCGGCTCTACCGCAGCCTGCGGGCCGGCATCCGCGACATGAACGAGTGAGTCGCACCCCGCCCGCACAGCCGTGAAAGGCCCGCCGCATGGTGCACGCCCCTGCCCGCCCCCCCGCCGGCGCCCCGCCGGTCCGCATCAACCTCTATTCCGACACCCAGACCCGGCCGACGCCCGCCATGAAGCAGGCGATGATGGTGGCCGAGCTGGGCGATGAGCAGCATGGCGACGACCCGACCGTGCATGCGCTGTGCGATCGCATGGCATCGCTGCTGGGCAAGCAGGCGGCGATGTTCCTGCCCTCGGGCACCATGTGCAACGTCATCGCCATCCTGACGCATTGCCGCCCCGGCGATGAGGTGCTGGCGCATGAAAGCGCCCATATCCTGCACAGCGAGGGCGGCACACATGCGGCGCTGGCGGGGGTGCAGATCAACCCGCTGCGCGGGCCGCGCGGCATGTTCGACGCGGCGACGCTGCGCGCCGCCATCCGCGAGAAGCACCGCTACGCGCCCCCACAGCGCCTGCTGGAGGTCGAGCAGACCGCCAATATCGGCGGCGGCGCGGTCTGGCCGCAGGCGCAGCTCGACGAAGTGGTGGCGATCGCCCGCGAACAGGGCTGGTCCACCCATATGGATGGCGCGCGGCTGATGAACGCCGTGGTCGCCAGCGGCATCCCGGCGGCCGAGATGGTGGCCGGCTTCGACAGCGTCTGGCTGGATTTCACCAAGGGGCTGGGCGCGCCGCTGGGCGCCGTGCTGGCGGGGTCGGAGGCGTTCATCGGCCAGGCCTGGCGCTGGAAGCAGCGCCTTGGCGGCTCGATGCGCCAGGCCGGCATCTGCGCCGCCGCCTGCATCCACGCGCTCGACCACCATGTCGACCGCCTGGCCGAGGACCACGCCAATGCCCGCACCCTGGCGCGCGGGCTGCGCCAGATCGAGGGCGTGGCGGTCGAGGAGCCCGACACCAATCTGGTGTTCTTCGATGTCTCCGGCGCCGGCCGCAGCGCGGCGGAGCTGGTCGATGCGCTGCGCCTGCAGGGCATCCAGCTTTCGATGCTGGGCGGCCGCATCCGCGCCTGCACGCATCTCGACGTCTCGGCGCCGATGATCGAGGAGACGCTCGCGGCCATCCGCGCCACGCTCGGCCGCTGAACAGAAGGCGGGGTCTGGGGAGGATGTTACCTCCCCAGGGCCTCCCCAGCGGGGTCCCGGGGCAGCGCCCCGGGCCTTTTCTACTGTGACTGAGCCAGCCGCCCCAGCAGCCGGGCATGGCTGCGGCTGCCGCTATGCAGGCAGGCCAGTTCGAACTTCTCGTTCGGGCTGTGCACCTGGTCGTCATCCAGGCCGAAGCCCATCAGCAGGCTGTCGAGGCCGAGGATGCTCTTCAGGCTGGACACCACCGGGATCGAGCCGCCGCCGCCCGACAGCACCGCCTTGCGGCCGAACTCTTCTTCCAGCGCGGCGCGCGCCGCCGTCACCGCCGGCGAATCGGTGGGGATGGCGACACCCGGCGCCAGCCCGAACACCTGCAGGCTGAACTGCGCATCCGCCGGCAGGCGGGATTGCACGAAGCTGCGGATGCCCTCGACGATCTTCGCCGGATCCTGCCCCGGCACCAGGCGGCAGGAGAGCTTGGCATGGCCCTCGCACGCGATGACGGTCTTGGACCCCTCGCCCATATAGCCGCCCCAGATGCCGTTGATGTCGGCGGTCGGGCGGGCCCAGAGGCGTTCCGGCGCGCTGCGCCCGGCCTCGCCGCCCGGCACCGACAGCCCCTGCGCGCCGAGGAAGGCGGCCTCGTCGAAGCCGAGCGCATCCCAGGCGGCGCGCTGCTCGGCGCTGGGTTCGGCGACGCCGTCATAGAAGCCGGGGATCTGGATGCGGCCCTGATCGTCCTTCAGCTCGCCCAGGATGCGGGTCAGCAGGTTCAGCACATTGCCGGCCGAGCCGCCGAACAGGCCGGAATGCAGGTCGCGGTCGCCCTGGCGCAGATCGATCTGCACATAGGCCAGGCCGCGCAGGCTGACGGTCAGCCCCGGCACGCCGGGCGCCCACATGTTGGTGTCGCTGATCAGCGCGAAACCGGCCGCCAGCGCTGGCTTCTCCTCCTCCAGCACGGCGTCGAGATGGATGCTGCCGATCTCCTCCTCGCCCTCCACCAGCACGGTGACCGGCAGCGGCGGGCCGCCCGCCACCTTGTGCCAGGCGCGCAAAGCGGCCAGCCAGGTCATCACCTGGCCCTTGTCGTCCACCGCGCCGCGGGCGACCAGCCGCGGGCCGCGCGGACCCTCGGAGACCACCGGCTCGAAGGGCGGGCTGGACCAGAGCTCCAGCGGCTCCGGCGGCTGCACGTCGTAATGGCCGTAGATCAGCACCGGCTTCGCCCCCGGCGCGGCGCCGGTGCCAGGATGGTGGGCGATCACCACCGGATGGCCCGGCGTCTCCCGCAGCCGGCCGCTGAAGCCGATCGCCTCCAGCTCCCGCAGCAGCCATTCGGCGGCACGGCGGCAATCCGGGGCATGGGCGGGCTGGGCGCTGACACTCGGAATGCGCAGCCATTCGATCAGGCTGGCCTCGGTCTCGGCCCGGGCGGAATCGAGCGCGGCGAGAACCCGCGCGGTCTGGTCGGTGCTCATGGCGGGGAGTGTCGCGCTGAGAAAAGAGAAGGAAAAGGTCGGGGGAATGAATTCCCCCGAACCCCCTTCTTTTTTCTGTCAGCGGCCCTGACGGGGCCGGCGCTGAACACGACAACGCAGAGCGGTATCGAGGCGGGACGAAAAGGCGCGCTTCGGCGGAGTGCAGCGTCCCGCCCCGTCACAAGGCGGCGGCAGCCTGAAAAAAGGGGAATTCAGCCCCCTGGCCTGTCCTTCCTCGACGCTCAGTACGCCGTCGCGATCGCCAGGAAATCCGACGACTTCAGGCTCGCCCCGCCGATCAGCCCGCCATCGACATGCGGCAGGGCCAGGATCGCCTTGGCATTGCCCGGCTTCAGCGAGCCGCCATAGAGGATGCGCAGCTTGCTGCCCGCCTCGCCGAAGGCGCGCTGCAGCTCGGCGCGGATGCGGGCATGCATGGCGGCGATGTCGGCTTCGGTCGGCGTGCGGCCGGTGCCGATGGCCCAGACCGGCTCATAGGCCACCACGCCGCCGGCGGCGGCGAAACCGTCCGGCAGGCTGCCGGCCAGCTGGGTGGCGACCACCGCCTCGGCCTCGCCGGCTAGGCGCTGGGCCTCGCTCTCACCGACGCAGACCACCGGCACCAGCTTGGCGGCCAGCGCCGCCTCGGCCTTGGCGCGCACGATGGCGTCGCTCTCGCCATGGTCGGCGCGGCGCTCGGAATGCCCCAGGATGACGTAGCGGGCGCCGAGATCGGCCAGCATCGGCGCGGCCACATCGCCGGTATGGGCGCCGGAGGCGGCGGCGTGGCAATCCTGGGCGCCGAGCGCCACCTCGCTCTTCAGCAGGGTGCCGGCCACGGGGACAAGGTGGGGAAAGGGCGGGCAGACCAGCAGGTCCACACCGGGCGCCTCGCCGGCGGCGACGGCGCGGGCCAGGTCGATGGCCTCGGCCAGGGTCCCGTTCATCTTCCAGTTGCCGGCGATCAGCGGGCGCACACCAGGGGTCATGCTCGGCTCCTCTTGGGTCTCTCGTCCTGGGGCAAACGCGCTACAGGCGGCCGGGATGTTTGGCAACGGGGCGGGTTTTCCCTATGGTCCCGCCCGCCTTCACTGTCGCGGAATACCATGCTCACTGCGCTCCGCCGGCTCGCCGGCACCTGGTTCGCCAAAATCCTCTTCGTGCTGCTGGTGCTCTCCTTCGCCGTCTGGGGCATCGAGGACATCGTCCGCCAGTTCGGCAGCGACAACGCCGTCGCCCGGGTGGGCCGCGACGCCATCGAAGTGCCGGAGGCCCAGGCGGCCGCCCGGCGCGAGACGGCGCGCGTGCAGCGCCAGCTCGGCGGCAGCTTCGACATCACACCCGCGATGAGCGAGGCGCTGACCCGCCAGGCCGTCGAGGGGTTGGTGATGGAGCGCGTTCAGCGGCAGGAGGCGCGGCATCTCGGCCTCGCCGTGCCGGAGAATGCGGTGCGCGAGTATGTCTGGGGCATTCCGGCCTTCCAGGGACCGGATGGGCGGTTCAACCGCATCGCCTTCGATTCCTTCCTGCGCAACAACCAGCTCAGCGAGGGCGAGTTCCTCAACCTGCTGCGCGCCGATCTGGAGCGGCAGCAGATGGTGGGCGCGGTGCGCTCCGGCGCCGCCGGGCCGGATGCGCTGACCCGCCCGCTGCTGGCCTGGGAGCGCGAGCAGCGCGTGGCCGAGCTGGTGCGCCTGCCCTTCTCGGCGGCCCCCGAGCCGGCGGCGCCGGAGGAGGCGCAGCTGCGCCGCTTCCACGAGAACAATGCCGACCGCTTCTCCGCCCCCGAATACCGCCGCATCACCCTGGCGGTGCTGTCGCCGGAGACGGTGATGGGCGACGTGCAGGCCACCGAGGAGGAGCTGCGCGCGGCCTACGAGGCGCATCGCGACCATTATGAGCGGCCCGAGCGCCGCAGCCTGCAGCAGGCCCTGCTGCCGGACCGGGAGAAGGCCGAGGCGCTGGCCCGCCAGTGGCGCGAGGGCGCCGATTTCGCCGCCATCACCCAGGCGGCCGAGGCCGCCGGCGGCCAGGCGACCGAGCTCGGCGAGAGCGACCGCGCCGGCCTGCCGCTGCCGGAGCTGGCCGAGGCCGCCTTCGCCCTGCCGCAGGGCGGGGTGAGCGAGCCGGTGCAGAGCCCCTTCGGCTGGCATGTGGCGCATGTCACCGCCATCGCCGCCGGCGAGGATCGCGGCTTCGAGGCGGTGCGCGCCGAGGTGGAGGCGCAGGTGAAGCGCGAGCGCGCCGCCGACCTGGCCTATGAGCGCGCCAACCAGGTGGAGGATGCGCTGGCCGCCGGCGGCAGCCTGGCCGAGGTGGCGCCGCGCTTCGGCCTCAGCCTGACCCAGGCGGTGGTGGATGCCGCCGGCCGCAGCCAGGAGGGCGGCCAGGCCACGCTGCCGCTCTCCGGCCAGGCGCGCGACATCGCGCTGCGCGCCGTCTTCGCCGCCGAGCAGGGGCAGATGCCGCGCCTGGCCGAGGCCGGGCAGACCGCGCTCTTCGCCTTCGAGCTGCAGGAGGTGATCCCGGCCGCGCTCCGCCCCTTCGAGAGCGTGGAGCCGCAGGTCCGCGCCGCCTATCTGGCCGATGCGCGCCGCCGCGCGCAGGAGGAGCGGGCGGCCGCGCTGCTTGCCGCCGCCCGCGGCGGCAAGAGCCTGGCCGAGGCGGCGCAGGAGGCGGGGCTCTCCGCCCAGCGCGTCGGCCCGCTGGCGCGCGACGCGCAGCTTCCGGGCCTGCCGGGCGAGGTGGTGCAGGCGATCTTCGCCGCCGCCCCGAACGAGGCGACCATGGCCGAGACGCGCGACGCCTTCGTCGTGGCCCAGGTGATGCAGGTGGTGCCCTTCGACCCGGCCTCCGACCCGCTGGCGCTGGGCCGCGTGCGCGGCACGGTGGAGCAGGCGATGCTGGCCGATCTGGAGGCGCAGTATCTGGACGCGCTGCGGCGCGGCGCCGAGGTCCGCTACAATGAGGAGGCCCTGCGCCAGCTTCGCCCGGCGAACTGAGCGCCCGCCCTTCCGGGGCCAGGACCAGGGCCGCGCGGCAGGGCCGCGCGGCCTTTTTCATGCCCGGCCGCCACGCGGCGCGGCCGCGCCGGTGCCGATTTGGTCCTGCGGTCCCGAGCCCGTGCTTGACCGCGCGGACGGCGCGGGCGAAGGATCGCGCCAGCATGATCCCGAGCCTCCCACCCCCTGCCCCGCCCCTGCCCTGCCGCCCCGCCCGCGCGACGAGCTGGCGCTGGTGGCGTGGCGGCTTCCAGGGGCGGGGCGGAGCGGCGCCGCACCCCGCCGGACCTCTGCCTTCCTGCGCCCCCTTTCCTGCGCCGTGTGCGACCCTGCCCGGATGATGCCCTGATGTCCCTGAAACCCGTGCTGGCCCGACTGGCGGCCGGCGAGCGCCTGGCGGAGAGCGAGGCGGAGCACGCCTTCGGCGTGATCATGAGCGGCGAGGCGACACCCGCCCAGATCGCCGGCATGCTGATGGCGATGCGCGTGCGCGGCGAGACGGTGCCGGAGATGACCGGCGCGGTGCGCGCCATGCGCGCCCGCATGACCGCGATCGAGGCGCCGGAGAACGCCATCGACCTGGTCGGCACCGGCGGCGACGGCGCCGGCACGCTGAACATCTCCACCGCCGCGGCCTTCGTGGTCGCCGGCTGCGGCGTGCCGGTGGCCAAGCATGGCAACCGCGCGCTGTCGTCGAAATCCGGCGCCTCGGACGCGCTGACCGCGCTCGGCATCAATATCGAGCTGCCCTTCGCCGAGCTGGAGCGGGTGCTGCGCGAGGCCGGCATGGTGTTCCTGGCCGCCCCCCGCCACCACGCTGCGCTGCGCCACGCCGCCGGGCCGCGCGTCGAGCTCGGCACCCGCACCATCTTCAACCTGCTGGGGCCGCTGACCAGCCCGGCGCGGGTGAAGCGGCAGATGACCGGCGCCTTCGCCCCGCAATGGCTGCGCCCGATGGCCGAGACCCTGGCCCGCACCGGCAGCGAGCATGCCTGGCTGGTGCATGGCGACGGGCTGGACGAGCTGACACTCTCCGGCCCCAGCCAGGTGGTCGAGCTGAAGGGCGGGGTGATCCGCGAATTCACCGTGACGCCGGCCGATGCCGGCCTGGCCGAGGCGCCGCTGGAGGCGCTGCGCGGCGGCGACCCGGCCGAGAATGCGGCGGCGCTGGAGGCGCTGCTGCAGGGCGCGCATGGCGCCTATCGCGACTGCGTGGTGCTGAACGCGGCGGCGGCCCTTGTCGTCGCCGGCGAAACGACCGATCTGCGCGAGGCCGCCGCACGCGCCACACGCTCGATCGACGAGGGCGCGGCCTTCGGCGTGCTGCAGAAGCTCCGCCGTGCCACCGCCCCCGCCACCCCGCCTCCTGCCGGGGCCGCGCCGGGCTGATGGCCCGGCCCGCCTCCCGCCTCGCCCCGCTCCGCCTGCCGCGCCCCCGCGCCGAGAAGACCGATGAACGCTGACACCCTGCCGGACACCCTGCTGCGCATCCTGGCCGAGAAGGAGGTGGAGGTGCGCGAGCGCGCCGCCCTCACTCCGCTGGCCGAGATGGAGAAGCGCGCCCGCGACCTCGACAAGCCGCGCGACTTCACCGGCGCGCTCTGCTCGGCGGTGGCCGAGGGGCGGATCGGGCTGATCGCCGAGATCAAGAAGGCCTCGCCCTCGGGCGGGCTGATCCGCGACCCGTTCGAGCCGGCGGAGCTGGCCCGCGCCTATGAGGCCGCCGGCGCCGCCTGCCTCTCGGTGCTGACGGACGCGCCCTATTTCCAGGGCAGCCCGGCCGATCTGGTGACCGCCCGCAGCGCCTGCGCCCTGCCGGTGCTGCGCAAGGATTTCATGATCGACCCCTTCCAGGTGTTCGAGGCGCGCGCCATGGGCGCCGACTGCATCCTGCTGATCCTGGCGGCGCTGTCCGACGCCCAGGCGCGGGAGCTGGAGGAGATCGCCCGCAGCCTCGACATGTCGGTGCTGGCCGAGGTGCATGACCGGCGCGAGCTGGACCGCGCGCTCGGCCTGCACACGCGGCTGATCGGGGTGAACAACCGCAATCTGCGCAGCCTGAAGACCGACCTGGCGACCGCCGAGGAGCTGGTGCCGCTGATCCCGGCCGACCGCATCCCGGTGGCCGAGAGCGGGCTGCGCAACCCGGCGGATGTGCGCCGCATGGCCGATGCCGGCGCCCGCTGCATCCTGGTGGGCGAGCATCTGCTGCGCCAGCCCGACGTCACCGGCGCCGCCCGTGCCATGGTGCAGGCCGGGTGAGCGGCGACAGCGGCGAGCAGCCCGCCGGGCAGCCCCTGGGCCCCGGCGGGCTGACGCATTTCGATGCCGAGGGCCGTGCCGTGATGGTCGATGTCTCGGCCAAGCCGGCCACCGCCCGGCTCGCCATCGCGCGCGGCCGGGTGGAGATGGCGCCGGCGACGCTGGCCGCGATCCGTACGGGCGGCATCGGCAAGGGCGATGTGCTGGGCGTGGCGCGGCTGGCCGGCATCATGGCCGCCAAGAAAACGTCCGACCTGATCCCGCTCTGCCACCCGCTGGCGCTCTCCTCCGTGCAGCTCGACCTGGTGCCGGAGGGCGAGAATGCCATCGCCATCGAGGCGCGGGTGAAGACCACCGGCCCCACCGGGGTGGAGATGGAGGCGCTGACCGCCGTCTCGGTCGCGGCGCTCACCGTCTATGACATGTGCAAGGCGATCGACCGGGGCATGCGCATCGAGGGGATCGGGCTGGCCCATAAATCGGGTGGCAAATCCGGCGTCTGGGACGCCGCCTGATGCTGCCGGTCGAGGAAGCCAGGGCGCGCATCCTCGCCGCCCTCTCCGCCACCGGCGCCGAGACGGTGTCGCTGCCCGAGGCCTGGAACCGCGTGCTGGCCGCCCCGGTGGCGGCGCGGCTGACCCAGCCCCCCGCCGCCGTCTCCGCCATGGATGGCTATGCGCTGCGCGCCGGCGATGGGGTGGAGGGCGCGACACTCCGGGTGACCGGCAGCGCCCCGGCCGGGCATCCCTTCGCTGGCCGGGTCGGCCCTGGCGAGGCGGTGCGCATCTTCACCGGCGCCGTGCTGCCCGAGGGGGCGGATGCCATCCTGCTGCAGGAGGATGCGACCGCCGGCGAGGGCGTGGTGACGGTGCGGGAAACCGTGCGCGCCGGGCGCTGGATCCGCCCCGAGGGGCTGGATTTCCGCGCCGGCGATATTCTTCTCGCTCCCGGGCGCCGGCTGACGGCGCGCGATATCGGGCTGGCGGCGGCGGCCAACCATCCCTGGCTCGCGGTGCACCGCGCCCCGCGCATCGCCATCCTGGCCACCGGCGACGAGATCGTGCTGCCGGGCGAGCCGCTGCCGCAGGGCGGCATCGTCTCCTCCAACGCGCATGCGCTGGCGGCGCTGGTGCGCGCCTTTGGCGGCCAGCCCGTGGTGCTGCCGATCGCCGAGGACCGCGTGGAGAGCATCGCCGGCGCCGCCCGCGCCGCACGCGGCTGCGACCTGCTGGTCACCACCGGCGGCGCCAGCGTGGGCGAGCATGATCTGGTGCAGAAGGCCCTGGCCCCGCAGGGGCTCGAGGTGGATTTCTGGAAAATCGCCATGCGCCCGGGCAAGCCGCTGATCTGGGGCCGCCTGGGCGAGACCCCGCTGCTCGGCCTGCCGGGCAATCCGGTCTCGGCGCTGACCTGCGCCGTGCTGTTCCTGTGGCCGGCCATCGCCCGGCTGAGCGGGCTGCCGGACACGGCGCCGCCCTTCCGCCGCGCCGTCACCGCCGCCGACCTGCCGCAGAATGACGGGCGAGAGGACTACATGCGCGCCTTCGTCAGCCGCAGCGAAGAAGGCCAGCTGCTGGTCACCGCGGCGCAGCGCCAGGACAGTTCGATGATGCGGGTGCTGGCCGGGGCCGAGGCGCTGCTGCGCCGCGCCCCGCACGCCCCCGCCTTGCCGGCGGGCGAAACGGTCGAGATCATCCTGCTGTCGGAGCTGGGCATCTGAAGCGTCGCAGGCATCAGGGACAAGTCGCGGAAAATACGGCATTCCGCAGTTGACCGGCGCGAAAGAACTTTCGTAGAACATCTCTCTGGTTGCCGCTTTGTTCGCGGCTGCCCCATGCCGCCAGGGAGCGCCCCCCATGCTGACCCGCAAGCAACATGAGTTGCTGACGTTCATCGACCGGCACCTGCGGGACACCGGCTTCTCGCCCTCCTTCGAGGAGATGAAGGACGCGCTGAAGCTGCGCTCGAAATCCGGCATCCACCGGCTGATCACCGCGCTGGAGGAGCGGGGCTTCCTGCGCCGCCGCGCCCATCGCGCCCGCGCGCTGGAGGTGATCCGCCTGCCCGAGAGCCTGGCCCAGTCCGCCGCCCCCACCCCCCTCGCCGAGACGGCCGCCCCCGCCGAGGCGCCGCGCCCCGAGGCCGCGCCGGGCTTCGCGCCGCCCGGCTTCGCCCCGAATGTCATCCGCGGCAATTTCGCGCCGAACCTGCCCGGCGTCGCGCATGCGGCGGCGGAGGCCGGGGCGGTGCAGCTGCCGCTCTATGGCCGCATCGCCGCCGGCCTGCCGATCGAGGCGCTGCGCGACCAGGGCGCCAGTGTCGAGGTGCCGATGGCCCTCCTCGGCCAGGGCGATCATTACGCGCTGGAGGTCGCCGGCGATTCGATGATCGGCATGGGCATCCTGGATGGCGACACCGTCATCATCCGCCGCGACGACACGGCCGAGAACGGCTCGGTCGTGGTGGCCCTGGTGGATGAGAACGAGGTCACGCTGAAGCGGCTGCGCCGCAAGGGCAATTCCATCGCGCTGGAGGCCGCCAACCCGCAATACGAGACGCGCATCTTCGGCCCCGACCGGGTCAGGGTGCAGGGTCGTCTGGTGGGTCTGCTGCGCCGATACTGAGCGCTGGCTCCGCCGCCGCGCTGGCCTGGGCAGCGCGGTTGCGCGGCAGCGGGCGCGGCGGCACCCAGGGCCGCGCGCCGCGCCAGGCGCGGTCGGACAGGATCTCCACCCCGCCCGGGCGCAGCCAGACCGCATGGGCGCCGTCGCGCCAGACGCTGAAGCGGTCCAGCACCAGGCTTTCCGCACAGCGGCCACGGATCGGCTCGGCCGAGAGCAGCAGCGCCGCCCGGCCGCAGACCGGCTCGGCGCGCAGCTCGGGCGGGGCCGCCTCGGGCCCCCTGCCCCGGCCGCGCGACGCCGGGCGCGGCGCGCGCAGCAGCAGCACCGCCGGCCCCGCCGGATCGGGCTGGAAGCGGCAGGCGCTGGCGTCGCAGGACAGGCCCGGCAGGCCGGGCTGGTCGATCGGCAGGCTGCTGCCCGTCTCCTCGCCCCAGCCGCGCAGCCAGGAATCGCGCAGGAAGGCGGTGCCGCCCGGCTGGCGCTGCAGCGCCACCCCGGCCCCGGTGCGGATGGCGATCAGCCGCGCATCGGAGGAGACCAGGATGTCCGGCGGCCGCACCGCCAGGCCGCTGAGCAGGCCGAGCGCGATCAGCGGCACCCCCCAGAGCCGCCAGCGCTGCCGCCACAGGCAGAGCCAGACCAGGCCGAGGCTCAGCAGGCCCAGCCCCCAGCCCGGCATCGGCCGCGCCGGCAGCGCCGCCCCCGGCCAGGCGGCGACGCCGCGCGCCACGGACAGCACCCCCTCCACCCCCCAGCCCATGATCCACAGCGGCCAATCCTCCAGCCCCAGCGGCC
Source organism: Pseudoroseomonas cervicalis (assembly GCF_030818485.1). Taxonomy (NCBI): domain Bacteria; kingdom Pseudomonadati; phylum Pseudomonadota; class Alphaproteobacteria; order Acetobacterales; family Roseomonadaceae; genus Roseomonas; species Teichococcus cervicalis. The sequence goes on from NZ_JAUTAJ010000004.1 coordinate 1,134,151, forward strand.
AGGCCAGCATGGCGGCGAGCCCGGCCGGCATCACCAGGAAGGAGGTCAGCGGCACCGCCACCATATTGGCCGCCAGCCCATAGAGCTGCAGCCGGCCGAAATGGTGCAGCCCGTAGGGCAGTGTCGCCAGCCCGGCCAGCAGCGAGGTCAGCAGCAGGCCCAGCGGCCAGAGCAGGCAGGGCAGCAGCGCATGGCGCGCCGCCGCGGCGCGGCGCCAGGCGGCCAGGCGCGGCGCCACCGCCTCGGCGCCTGCGATCAGCACCAGCACGGCGGCGAAGCTCATCTGGAAGGAGGGGCCGAGCAGCGCCTGCGGCGCCATCAGCATGACGATGGCCGCCGCCAGGGCCAGCGCCCGCAGCGACAGCGCCCGCCGCCCCAGCAGCACGCCCAGCACCACCAGCGCCGCCATGCCGAAGCTGCGCAGCATCGGCACCTGCAGCCCGGTCAGCAGCACATAGAGCAAGCCCAGCAGCAGCCCGACCGGCGCCGCCACCCGCTTGCTGTCGAGGCGAAGCGCGAGCGCCGGCCACAGCGCCAGCAGGAAGCGCGTCACCGCGAAGCCCAGCCCCATGACGATGGAGACATGCAGGCCGGAGACGGAGAGCAGATGCGCCAGGCCGGAATCGCGCATGGCCTGCATCGCCTCGGCCGGGATGGCGGCCTGGCTGCCGGTGAACATGGCGGCGCTGATCGCCCCGTTGGCCCCCGGGAAACCGGCGGCCGAGAGGCTGTCCATCACCCGCCGCTCCAGCCGCGCGCGCAGCCCCGCCGCCAGCCCGTCGCCGCCCTTCGCCCGGGCCGAGACCCGCTCGGCCGGACCGATGGCGAAGCCGGAGCCGCCCAGGCCCGAGAAATAGGCGTCGCGCTGGAAATCCCAGGCGCCGGGCGCGGCCGGCGCCGGCGGCGGGCGCAGCAGGGCGCGCACCCGCAGCACCTCGCCCGGCCAGGGGCGCAGCGGATCCCCGGCGCGCAGCCGCAGGCGGATCAGCCGCGGCGCCGGCGCCGCGCCCTCCGCCCAGACGGCGCCGCGCAGCGTCACCCGCAGCGCACCGGGCAGCTGCTCCACCGAGGCGACCTCGCCCCGCACCAGCACGGCGCGCGCGGGCAGGTCGAGCGGCGGCGGCTGCAGCGCGGCCTGCCACGCCCCCCAACCGAAGCCCATGGCGGCGCAGCCCAGCAGCCCCAGCCACCACCCCGGCAGCGGCCGGCCGCGCCGGCCGAGCCAGAGGGCGGCGCCCAGCAGCGGCGGCGCCAGCCCCAGCCAGGCGGCGGATGGCTCCACAGGCAGCGCGAAATACAGCAGCAGCCCGAGTCCGAGCGCCACCGGCCACCACAGCGGCAGCCGGGCCCATTCCGCCTCCAGCCGCGCCGCCACACCCGCCGCAACGCCCCGCCCCGCCAGGGCCAGGCCGCGCCGCGGCCGCGCCCGCGGGGCGGCGGTGGCATGCGGCGCGGCGATGGCGTGATCTGAGGGCATGGCTTCTCAACCGACACGCGCACTCTACAGCGAGGGTGTGTGGTGGTAGAAGCACCGGCTCGAAGGAATTGGCCGAGCAATGACCGTACGCACCCGTTTCGCCCCCTCCCCGACCGGGTATCTGCATATCGGGGGGGCGCGCACCGCCCTCTTCAACTTCCTCTTCGCCCGCCACCATGGCGGCCAGTATCTGCTGCGCATCGAGGACACCGACCGCCAGCGCTCGACGCCCGAGGCGGTGCAGCAGATCCTCGACAGCCTGGAATGGCTGGGGCTGACGCCGGACGAGCCGCCGGTGATGCAGACCGCGCAGGAGCCGCGCCACGCCGCCGTGGCGCATGAGCTGCTGGCCGCCGGCAAGGCCTATCGCTGCTACTGCACGCCGGAAGAGCTCGCCGAGATGCGCGAGACGGCGATGAAGGAAGGCCGCCCGCCGCGCTATGACGGCCGCTGGCGCGACCGCGACCCGTCCGAGGCGCCGGAGGGCGTCAAGCCGGTGATCCGCATCAAGGCCCCGCGCGAGGGCGAGACGGTGATCCACGACCTCGTCCAGGGCGAGGTGCGCGTGCAGAACACCGAGCTGGACGACATGATCATCCTGCGCAGCGACGGCACGCCGACCTATCTGCACGCCGTGGTGGTGGATGACCATGACATGGCCATCACCCATGTCATCCGCGGCGATGACCACCTGACCAACACCTTCCGCCAGGTGATGGTCTATGACGCGATGGGCTGGCGGCGGCCGCATTTCGCGCATATCCCGCTGATCCATGGCGCCGACGGCGCCAAGCTGTCGAAGCGCCACGGCGCCGTCGGCGCGCTGGAATTCCGCGACCAGGGTTTTCTTCCCGAAGCCGTCTGCAACTACCTGCTGCGGCTGGGCTGGGGCCATGGCGACGAGGAATTCGTCCCGCGCGAGCGCGCCATCGAGCTCTTCGACCTCAAGGATGTCGGCCGCGCCGCCAGCCGCATGGACTACGCCAAGCTCACCCATCTGAACGCCCAGTATCTGCGCCAGATGGACCCGGATGTGCTGGCCCGCCGCGTGCTGGAGATCATGGCCAAACGCCCCTCCATCAGCTTCGGCACCGAGGAGGCGGAGCGTGTCCGCCTGCTGATGCCCGACATCATGCCGCGCGCCCGCACCCTGAACGAGGCCGCCGACATGGCCGGCTTCGCCGTCGCCACCCTGCCCCTGGCCTTCGAGCCCAAGGCCGCGGCGCAGCTGACGCCCGAGGCCAAGGAACGCCTGAAGGACCTGGCCATCTTCCTGACCGACGCGCCCTGGGAGCGCGCCGATCTTGACAAATGGCTGCGCGACTATGCCGAGGTGAAGGAGATCAAGCTCGGCGCCGTCGCCCAGCCGCTGCGCGCGGCCCTCACCGGCTCGACCCAGTCGCCGCCGATCGACGCCGTGCTCTTCGCCCTCGGCCGCGCCGAGGCCGTCTCCCGCATCCTCGCCGCCTCCGAATAATTCTTTCGGCTGCCGGTCAGGGCCGGGACGGGAGGGACGCCACATTGGCGTTTCGCCTGGGCCCGGCCGAGGCGGGGCGAGTTCGCGCCGCCTCCGAATACTTCTTTCGGCTGCCGGCCAGGGCCGGGACGGGAGGGACGCCACGTTGGCGTTTCGCCTGGGCCCGGCCTGGGCGGGGCGAGGGAGCGCCACGGCGGCGTTCCGCCTGGGCCCGGCCCTTCGTGCAGGCGGGGGCTGGTTTGCGGTGTGGAGGCCTTTCCTTCACCGAGGCCGCGCATCATGGTGCGCGGCGCAAGGCGCGGACGGGTCCCCTGCCCGCCGCGCGCCGGGCAACCGGGAGAATACAGAGTGAACGAGTCTCTACTGACCCAGCTCCGCGGCCTGCAGCCGGAGCTGGCGACGATCCGCCAGGACATCCACGCCCATCCCGAGATCGGCATGGAGGAGGAGCGGACCGCGGCGCTGGTCGCCGCCCAGCTGCGCGGCTGGGGCATCGAGGTGACCGAGGGCGTCGGCCGCCACGGCGTTGTCGGCACGCTGAAGGGCAGCCTGCCCGGCCAGCGCGCCATCGGGCTGCGCGCCGACATGGACGCGCTGATGATCACCGAGGCCACCGGCAAGCCCTATGCCTCGACCCATGCCGGGCTGATGCATGCCTGCGGGCATGATGGCCACACCACCATGCTGCTGGGCGCCGCGAAGTATCTCGCGCAGCACCGCGATTTCGCCGGCACCGTGCAGTTCATCTTCCAGCCGGCCGAGGAAGGCCGCGGCGGCGCCAAGGCGATGCTGGCCGACGGGCTGTTCGAGCGCTTCCCGGTCGACGCCGTCTACGGCCTGCACAACATGCCGGAGCTGCCGCTCGGCCATTTCGCCATCCGCCCCGGCCCCTTCATGGCGGCCCCGGATCGCTGGGTGGTGACCTTCCGCGGCACCGGCGGGCATGGCGGCGCGGCGGCGCATCTCTCCACCGACGTCACCGTGCTGCAGGCGCAGTTCATCCTGGCGCTGCAGACCGTGGTCAGCCGCAACATCGCGGCGATCGACGCCGCCGTGATCAGCGTCGGCGCCATCGAGGGCGGCTCCTTCGGCTCGACCAATGTCATGCCGGCGGAGATTCGGCTCGGCGGCACCGCCCGCTCCTTCACCCCCGCCGTGCGCGACACGATGGAGCGCCGCATGACCGAGCTGGCCGAGGGGCTGGCCGCCAGCTTCGGCTGCACCGCCGAGGTGGCGTATCGCCGCAACGGCACGCCGCTGGTCAACCATGCCGAGCAGACGGTGGTCGCTGCCCGCGCCGCCACCGCGCTGGCCGGCGCGGACCGGGTGAACGACCAGGCCCCCGCCTTCACCGGCGGCGAGGATTTCGCCTACATGCTGGAAGCGCGGCCCGGCGCCTTCATCTTCATGGGCCAGGGCGCCGGCGGCGCCACCTCGGAAGGCCTGCACACGCCGACTTATGATTTCAACGATGATGCCATTCCGCACGGCGTCGGCTACTGGGTCAGCCTGGTGCGGGAGGAGCTGAAGCTCGCCTGAGGCGCGGCCGCGCCGCGCAACCCGCCCGGCCCTGCCCCGTTCGCCCCGAACGCGGGCCGGGCCGGCGTGACCATGAGAGACATGCCCTGGCTTGGGGCGATGCGAAGAGAAGGACGAGGGCCGATGCGGATTGCGGCAGCGATTCTGGGGGCGGGTCTGGTGCTGGGCCTCGGCCTGACGCCGAGCGAGGCGCAAAGCCCCGAGCCGCCCCATGCCTGGGCCTTCGGCAGCTGGACCGGCGGCTATTTCCCCGCCGCCGACGCCCAGGGGCCGCGCTGCACCGGCCAGCCCAGCGTCATCATCACCCGCGACGTGGTGATGCGCTCGAGCCCGCTGGAGGTGCCCTACCGCCAGCGCATGATCGAGACGGCGACCGCCCAGCCCAACGGCCTGGTCATCCGCCTGACGCCGGTGACGCCGCCCGGCGCCCGCAACGTGCCCCCCGGCATCGGCTTCGGCTGCGATGGCGATCCGAACCTGCTGCGCATCGAGCGCCGCGGCGATGGCGAGATCGTCTTCCCCAACTGCGCCGAATTCCCGGCGCCGCTGAAGCGCTGCTCCAACTGAGGCCGGCCCGGCCGCCCTCAAGCGGCTGGAAAGGCTTCCTGCGCTAACGCTGTGCGCTCCCCCGGGAGGAGCGCATGGCGGAGCGGGACGAGACTGAGCGGCTGATCGCCTACCGGCTGGACCAGCCCCTGCCGCCGATCCGCCCCGGCGCGGTGCGGCGGGACTGGATGGAGGCGAGCCCGAACGGCTTCGCCTATCGCTGCCTGCCGCTGACCATGGCCAATGGCCATGGCTGGGAGATCCTGGGCCAGACCGGCTTCGAGGCCAGCTGGAACGGTGGCGCGGCGCCGGAGGATGTCACCATCCGGGTGACGCAGCCCGGCGCCATGGCCCCCTGCGCGCATTTCGGCAGCGGCATCCTGACCTTCCCCATCCCCGCGCTGCTGCGCACCCCGCCGGGCATCGGCCTCTGGGTCAGCGGCCCGCCCAATGCGCCGAAGGACGGCATCGCCGCGCTCTCCGGCCTGGTCGAGACCGATTGGGCGCCGATGACCTTCACCATGAACTGGCGCTTCACCCGCCCCGACCAGGTGGTGCGCTTCCGCCCCAATGAGCCGATCTGCTTCTTCTTTCCGGTGCCGCTCGGCCTGGCCGAGGCGATGCGGCCGGAGAGCCGCGCGCTGGACGACAGGCCGGAGGAAGCGGCGGGCTACCGCGCCTGGCAGCAGGGCCGCGACGCCTTCAACGCCGCGCTGAGGGAGGCCGGGTCGGAGGCGCAGCGCCAGGGCTGGCAGCGCCACTATCATCGCGGCGAGGCGCCGGGCGGCGGCAGCGCGCCCTCCCACCGCACCCGGCTGCGGCTGCGGCCCTTCCCGGCGCCGCCCTGAGCCCGGCCGGGGCAGGCCGCCCGGCCATCAGGCCGGCAGCGTCACCAGCGCCGTCAGCCCGCCACCGGGGCGGTTCTGCAGCACCACATCGCCGCCATGCGCGCGCAGGATGTTGCGGGCGATGGGCAGGCCGAGGCCGGTGCCGCCGGTCTCCCGGTTGCGGCTGGTCTCCAGCCGGCGGAAGGGCTGGAACACGGCCTCCAGCGAATCCTCCGGAATGCCCGGCCCGTCATCCTCGATGCGCAGCCTCACCAGGGAGTCGCGGCCCGTCGGCGCCTCCAGCCGCAGCCGCGCATTGCCGGCATAGTTCAGCGCGTTGCCGACCAGATTGGCCAGCGCCCGCTTCAGCGCGATCGGGCGGGCGCGGATGCGCAGCCGCTCCGGCCCCTGGTAGAACAGCGCCTCGGTTTCCAGATCCGGCCGCGCATCGGCGGCCTCGTCCAGCACGGTGCGGCAGAGGGCGGCGAGGTCGAGCGGCACGGAAGGCTCGGTGGCTGAATCGTCGCGGGCAAAGGCCAGCGTCGCATTCACCATCGCCTCCATCTCGTCGAGATCGGCCAGCATCTTCCGCCGCTGCTCGTCATCATCGAGGAATTCGGCGCGCAGCCGGAGCCGCGTGATCGGCGTGCGCAGGTCGTGGCCGATGGCCGCCAGCATCTGGGTGCGGTCGCCGACGAAGCGGCGGATGCGCTCGGCCATGGTGTTGAAGGCGCGCGCGGCCGTCGCGACCTCGAGCGGCCCGTTCTCCGGCAAGGGCGGCGTGTTGACGTCGCGGCCCAGCCGCTCCGCCGCGCGGGCCAGCGCCGAGACGGGCCGCGTCAGCCGCCGTGTCGCCCACAGGATCAGCGCCCAGGCGGCCCCCGTCATCAGCACGAAGGCGAAGAGGAAGGTCTCGGAATGCCAGGGGCGCGGCGGCGGCACGGAGAGCCGCATGTTCAGCCAGGGCCCGTCCGGCAGCTGCATGGCCACCACCAGGATGCCCGGATGCGGCCCGCCGGCCACCAGCGCCTCCCGCGGGCGGAAGCGCGACAGCCCGCCGCCGATCAGATCCAGCCGGAACAGCCGGACCAGGGCCAGCGGCGCGCGCGGCATGCCCGGCCGCACCGCCGGCAGGTCGGAGAGGTCGACCACCAGCCCCGGCGGCAGGTCGATATCGTAGATCATCGCCTCGCGCCGGTCGGGCGGCGCCAGCAGCACGGTGCGCCAGACGCCGAAGGCGCGGGCGCTGATCTCGCGCGAGATCGCCAGGCGCTGCAGGTCGACGCGGTCCAGCGCGTGGATGGTCAGCCCCGCCGCCTGCACCAGCATCAGCGCCAGCGTCAGGAACAGCGCCGTCCGCCCGGCGAGGCTGCGCGGCAGGAGCCGGCGGATCACCCGGCCGCCTGGCCCGCCTGCGGCGCGGCGCCACCGGCGGGAAGGCTGGCGCCGCGATCGGTGATCTTCTCCACCGTCGCCGCCAGCACATAGCCGCCGCCGCGCACCGTCTTGATCAGGGTCGGGTTGCGCCCGTCATCCTCGAGCTTGCGCCGCAGCCGGCTGACGGCCACGTCGATCGCCCGGTCGAAGGGCCCGGCCTGCCGGCCGCGCAGCAGGTCCATCAGCATGTCGCGGGTCAGCACGCGGTTGGGCCGCTCGACCAGGACCATCAGCAGCTCATACTCGCCGCCGGTCAGCGGCACCTCGACCCCGTCCTGGTTCATCAGGCGGCGGCGCGCCGGCTCCAGCACCCAGCCGGCGAAGCGGATGGATTTCGCCGGCGGCTCCTGGCTGGTGGTGCCCTCGCCATGGGCGCGGCGCAGCACGGCGCGGATGCGGGCCAGCAGCTCGCGCGGGTTGAAGGGCTTGGCGACGTAATCGTCGGCGCCCAGCTCCAGGCCGACGATGCGGTCGGTCTCCTCGCTCATCGCCGTCAGCATGACGATGGGCACATCGGACTGGCCGCGCAGCCAGCGCGCGAAATCCAGCCCCGATTCGCCCGGCAGCATCAGGTCGAGCACCACCAGGTGGTAGCGCCCGAGCGGCCAGAGCCGCCGCGCCTCGCGCGCATCGCGCGCGGCGGTGACGCGGCAGGATTGCCGCTCCAGGAATTTCGACAGCAGGTCGCGGATTTCCCGGTCGTCATCCACGACAAGAATATGCGGAGGCGGTTCCATGAGCTCGACCATAGTCGGGATATGGCGATGATGCCTGCCCGGCATGTTACAGGCTTTTTCCGCCGCGCGCGCCGTTGCGCTTCGTATCATTGCGACGGTGTTTTTTGGCCGCCCCGCCCGCCCCGCGCCCGTTGCGGGCCGCCAACGCTTCCGCCGGCCGGGTGCCAGGGCTAGGATCGGCGCGTGTCGAGCACCGTCAAGCCCCTGCAGACCCGTGCCCAGGCCCGCCCTCCGCGCGACCGCCGGCCGCGGGCGCGCGACTGGGGGCGGCTCGGCCTCGCCCTGCTGGCCTGCCTGGGCGCCACGCTCCTGATCGCCCTGCTCTCCGAGCACGAGCGCGAGCCGCCGCTGCTGGTGGCGCACCGGCAATTCCTGGTGGCGTCCTGGGGCGGCGCGGCCGCCGCCCCTGCAACCGCCCCGGCCGCCGCCCTGCCCGACCTGTCCCGCTTCGGCCTGTCGCTGCGCCGGGCCGAGCCGGTCGCCGGCGGGGTCTATGGCGGCTATGAGGGCGCGGGGGGCTGCCGCCTCGGCCTCTGGGCCGGGCCGGCGGGCGCCGCGCCGCGCCGGGCCCCGTCGGGCTGGTCGATGGCCCTGGTGCCGCGCGGCGCCGAGACCTGGTGGCTGGTCGCCGGAGAGGCGGTGGGGCCGCGCCGGCTCGGCCTGCTCGCCACCGCTCTGGGGCGGGAAGCCTCCGGTCTGCCGCCCGCCGGCGCCCCCGCCGAGCCGGCCTGCGGCGCATGAGCCACCGCATGGCCGACGCGCCGCGCCCCGCCTGGGCGGCGGCGGGGCTGGCCGCGCTGGCCGAATCCGACCCCGATTTCGCCGGCATCGAGGCCGCGGCCGGCCCGCTGCCCTGGCGCAGCCGGCCGCGCGGCTTTGGCGGGCTGGCGCGCACCGTGCTCGGCCAGCAGATCAGCAACCAGGCGGCCGGCGCCATCTGGCTGCGATTCGCTGCCCTGCCCGGGGCGCTGGAGCCCGCCGGCCTGCTGCGGCTGAGCGACGAGGCCCTGCGCGGCGCCGGCCTGTCGCGCCCGAAGGTCGCGCATCTGCGCGGCCTGGCCGAGGCCTGCCTGGAGGGGCGGCTGCGCCTGGAGGAGCTGCCCGCCATGGGCGATGCGGAGGCGGTGGCGCATCTCTCGGCGCAGCGCGGCCTCGGCCCCTGGACGGCGCAGGTGCATCTGCTCTTCGCCGAGGACCGGCCGGACATCTTCCCCGAGGGCGATGTGGCGCTGGCCGCCTCGGCCGCGCATCTGAAGCGCATGGAAGCCCGCCCCTCGCCGCGCGCGCTGACGGCGCTCAGCCTGTCCTGGCGGCCCTGGCGCTCGCTGGCGGCGCGGCTGCTCTGGCACCATTGGCGGCATGTCACCGGCCGCCCGGCGGGCGAGGAACCCTAGGGTCTCGCGATGATGTGCCAGGCGGGGCCGGCGGCGGCGCCTATCCTGGCGCCCGACATGCAGCCCGGAGGCATCCTGCCGTGAAGCCCTTCCTCCGCAGCCTCCTCGCGGCCCTGCTCTGGGCCGCCGCGCCCGCCGCCCAGGCGACGCCGCCCGATACGCTCAGCCTGCGCGACGAGCTGTTCGGCGTCGCGCCCTGCTGCGTGCTGGTGATGCGGGTGACCAGCGACAATCTCGGCCTGTATGACGGCACCCACCGGGATGCCGTGCTGGTGGTGATCGACCGGCGCAGCGGGGAGGAGCGGCAGCACCCGGTCTATCGCATCACGGGCCGCGCCGGGCAGGAGCAGGCGGTGCCGCTGCCCGGCGCGGCCGCCCCCTACGCCCTGCTGGGCGGCATGCGCGGCCTGCCGCTGTCCCAGGCGGATGGGCTGGTCTCGGCATTCCGCGCCGTCACCCGCGAGGCAGACACCCTGGTGGTGACGGGCGAGGATGGCCCGCCGATCCGCGCCGGCATCCCGGCCCTGCTGCGGCGGCTGGAGGCCTCGGTGGCCGGGCTGGCACAGGTGCTGGGCGATTACCCGCGCCCCGCCCCGGTCAGCACCGCCGACCTGCTGGAGGGGCGCGCCGGCCAGGGATCGGCCTGCCGCTTCACCGGCGCCTGGCGCGTCGGCGATCCGGCCAGCGGCCCGCCGGCCGAGCTGGTCCGCGTCGAATGCCAGGCCGAGGGGGAGACCACCTCGGTCCTGCTGCCGCTGCGCTAGGGCCGGCCGGGGGCCCGGCCCTGGCCGGGCCGCGCGCCGCGTGACACTCTGCCGCATCATGCCGAGCCTCCGCCTGTCGCCCCGCGCGCACGCCACCGCCGCCCCGCCCATCCCCGCCGCCCGCGCCTGGGCCGCCCGCTATGATGGCGCGGCCGGGCCGATGCTGGATTTGACCCAGGCGGTGCCCGGCTACCCGCCGCATCCCCTGATGCTGGAGAAACTGGCCGAGGCCGCCGGCAGCCGCGCCGCCGCCGCCTATGGCGCCATCGAGGGCGATGCGGCGCTGCGCGAGGCGCTGGCGGCGGAGATGGCGCGCTTCTATGGCGCTCCCATCCGCCCCGACCAGCTGGCCATCACCGCCGGCTGCAACCTGGCCTTCACCATGGCGATGACGGTGCTGGCCGGCAGCGGCGATGCCGTGCTGCTGCCCACCCCCTGGTATTTCAACCACCGCATGACGCTGGAGCTGCTGGGCATCGATGCCCGGCCGCTCGAGACCCGCGCCGAGGACGGCTTCATCCCCGACCCGGAGCGGCTGGAGGCGGCGATCACGCCCGAGACCCGCGCTTTGGTGCTGGTAACCCCGAACAACCCGACCGGCGCCATCTACCCGGCCGAGATCCTGCACCGCATCGCCGCGATCTGCCGCCGGCGCGGCCTCTGGCTGGTGCTGGACGAGACCTATCGCGACTTCCTGCCCGGGGAAGGCACCCCGCCGCACCGGCTGCTGGATGATCCGGACTGGGAGCAGGGTGTGGTGCAGCTCTATTCCTTCGCCAAATCCTATTGCATCCCGGGCCATCGCATCGGCGCCGTGCTGGGCGGCGGCGCCTTCCGGCAGGAGCTGCTGAAGGTGCTGGATTCCTTCCAGATCTGCCCGGCCCGCCCGGCGCAGCAGGCGCTGGCCTGGGCGATCCCGGCCCTGGCCGAATGGCGCGCCGGCAACCGCGCGGTGATGCAGGGCCGCGCCGAGGCGTTCCGCGCCGCCCTGGCGGAAACGCCGGAATGGCGCATCGACGCGCTCGGCACCTATTTCGCCTATCTGCGCCTGCCGGAGGACATGCCGGACTCGCCGCGGGCGGCCGAGGCGCTGGCGGCGCAGAGCGGGCTGCTCACCCTGCCCGGCAGCTTCTTCGGCCCCGGCCAGGCGCGGCATCTGCGCCTGGCCTTCGCCAATGCCGAGGCCGCCACCCTGGTCGCGCTGCCGCGCCGCCTGCGGCTGAGCCGAATCCCCGCCTGAGACAAGGCACCCCGCAGCGCGGGGCGCCGCCTTGCGCGGATAAAATCATCAAATTGAGCATAACCCCCCGTTTGGCGTCTTCCCGTGGCGGCGCGAGCGACTATTGTCAGGCGCAGCCGCGCCCCGCAGGGCGCATCGGGCCTTGCCGACGGCAGGGCCCCCAGGAACGCCCAGGAAGGACCATGGCATGACCGAGCATCGCCCCCTCCCCGTCCCGCGCCGCCTGCTGCTGGGTGCGGGCGCTGCCGCCCTGCTGGCGCGCCCGGGCCTGCTGCGCGCGCAAGGGACGGCGCCGATCCGCATCGGCGAGATCAATTCCTACACCGCGCAGCCCGCCTTCCTCGGCCCCTACCGCAATGGCTGGCTGCTGGCGCAGGAGCAGGTGAACGCCGCCGGCGGCATCGATGGCCGCAGGCTGGAGACGGTGTTCCGCGACGATGCCGGCAAGCCCGAGGATGCGGTGCGCCTGGCCGGCGAGCTGGTGAATGCCGAGGGCGTGGCGCTGCTGGCCGGCGGCTATCTCTCCAATGTCGGGCTGGCGCTGGCCGATTTCGCGAAGCAGAACCGCCGCCTCTACGCGGCGAGCGAGCCGCTGACCGATGCGCTGGTCTGGTCGAAGGGCAATCGCTACACCTTCCGCCTGCGCCCGAGCACCTACATGCAGGCCGCCATGCTGGTGGAGGAGGCGGCGAAGCTGCCGGCGAAGCGCTGGGCCACCGTCGCGCCCAATTACGAATACGGGCAATCCGCCGTGCGCTGGTTCCGCGAGTTGCTGAAGGCCAGGCGCCCGGATGTCGAGTTCATCGGAGAACAGTTCCCGGCGCTCGGCCGCATCGATGCCGGCGCCACGGCGCAGGCGCTGGAGCGGCTGAAGCCCGAGGGCATCTTCAACGTCACCTTCGCCACCGATCTGCTGAACCTGGTGCGCCAGGGCAATCAGCGCGGGCTGTTCGAGGGCCGCGCCGTGGCCTCCATGCTGAGCGGCGAGCCGGAATATCTGGAGCCGCTGGGCGAGGAATGCCCGGATGGCTGGATCGTCACCGGCTATCCGCGCGACGAGCTGGACAATCCGGGCCATGTCGCGCTGCGCGACGCCTATCGCGCCCGCTTCAACGAGCTGCCGCGCTGCGGCTCGATCGTCGGCTATGACACGGTGCTGGCCATCGCCGCCATGCTGCGCAAGGCCCGCAGCACCGAGACCGAGGCGATGGTCGAGGCCTTCAAGGGCACCCGCTACCAGACCGGCTATGGCACGGGCGAGGTGGAGTTCCGCGCGCTCGACCACCAGGCGACGCTCGGCGCCTTCGTCGGCCGCACGAAGCTGGACGGAAAGCGCGGCCGCATGGTCGATTGGCGCTATGCCGATGGCGCCCACTACCTGCCGCCGGAGGAGCTTGTGCGCCAGTGGCGCCCGCAGGATTGAAGCGGGCCCGCCCCCCGCAAGGCTGAGGAACCACCCCTTGCAAGACCTGGCTGTCCAGGCGCTGAACGGCCTGGCCAGCGCCGCCTCCCTGTTCCTGGTCGCTTCCGGCCTGACGCTGATCTTCGGCGTCAGCCGCATCGTCAATTTCGCCCATGGCAGCCTCTACATGCTGGGCGCCTATCTGGGCTGGACGCTGCTGCGGCTGACGCCGCTGGGCGAGTGGGGGCTGGGCGGCTTCGCCGGCGCGGTGCTGCTGGCGGCGCTGGCCGCGGGCGGCATCGGCGCGCTGCTGGAGATGAGCGTGCTGCGCCGGATCTACCGCGCGCCGGAGCTGTTCCAGCTGCTCGCCACCTTCGCGCTGGTCCTGGTGGTGCAGGATCTGGTGCTGCTGCTCTGGGGCGCAGAGGACAAGTTCGGCCCGCGCGCGCCGCTGCCCTTGCGCGGCGCCGCCGAGTTCCTCGGCCTGCGCTTCCCGCGCTACGAGCTGTTCCTGATCGCGCTCGGCCCGGTCATGCTCGGCCTGCTCTGGCTGCTGCTGAACCGCACCCGCTTCGGCATCCTGCTGCGCGCCGCGACGCAGGATCGCGAGATGGTGGCGGCGCTGGGTGTCGACCAGCGGCTGCTCTTCACCGGCGTGTTCTTCCTGGGCGCGGCCCTGGCCGGGCTCGGCGGCGCGCTGCAGCTGCCGCGCGAGGCGGTGACGCCGCATATGGACATGGCGATCATCGTCGAGGCCTTCGTCGTTGTTGTCCTCGGCGGGCTCGGCAGCATTCCCGGCGCCTTCCTGGCGGCGCTGCTGATCGGCGAGCTGCACGCCTTCGGCATCCTGGTCTTCCCGCGCATCACTTTGGTGCTGGTCTTCCTGGTGATGGCGGTGGTGCTGGTGCTGCGGCCGAACGGTCTGCTCGGCCGGCCGGCCGGCCCGCCCCCCGCCAGCGAGGCCGCGCCCCCCCTGCCCGCCCCGGGCAGCTTTCTCCCGGCTGCCCTGCGCTGGCCGCTGCTGGCCCTGGCCGCCGCCGCCCTGCTGCCGGGGCCGCTGCTGCTGGGCGAATATCCGCTGATCCTGCTGGCCGATTTCGCCGTTTTCGTGCTGTTCGCCGCCAGCCTGCAGCTGATCATGGGCCCGGGCGGCATGGCGAGCTTCGGCCACGCCGCCTTCTTCGGCGCCGGCGCCTATGCCGCGGCGCTGGCGGTGAAATACGGGGCGGCGCCGATGCTGCTCGGCCTGTCGCTGGCGCCCTTCGCCGCCGGGCTGGCCGGGCTCGGCTTCGGCTGGTTCTGCGCCCGGCTCTCCGGCGTCTATGCGGCGATGCTGACGCTCGCCTTCGCGCAGATCCTCTGGTCCATCGCCTTCCAATGGGTCGAGGTGACGGGCGGCGACAATGGCATCCTCGGCATCTGGCCGGCCGATTGGGCGCGCGGCAAGCTGGCCTTCTGGTATCTGGCCCTGGCGCTCTGCGGCGGCGGCGTCTGGCTGCTGCGCCGCGCGGTGCACGCGCCCTTCGGCCTGGCGCTGCGCGGCCAACGCGATTCGGCGCTGCGGGCCGAGGCGATCGGGCTCGACGCCTTCCGCCTGCGCTGGGCCGCCTTCACCCTGGCCGCCTTCTGGGCCGGGCTGGCGGGGGCGGTCTTCGCCTATGGCAAGGGCAGTGTGTTTCCCTCCTTCCTCGGCATCGGGCGCAGCGTGGACGGGCTGCTGATGGTGCTGCTGGGCGGGGTGCACAGCCTGGCCGGGCCGCTGCTCGGCGCCGTCGCCTTCGCCGGGCTGCAGGAGCAGCTGGCGCGGGTCACCGATCTCTGGCGGCTGCTGCTGGGGCTCATCATCCTGGCCCTCGTCATCTTCTTCCCGCGGGGGCTGGGCGGCGCGCTGTCCGCCGGCCTGTCCCGGCTGCGCCGCCCTCCGGAGGGCGCGGCATGAATACCGTGCTGGAGGCGGAAGGGCTGGTGCGCGGCTGGGGCGGGGTGCACGCCGTCGATGGCGTCTCCTTCCGCCTGGAGCGGGGAGAAATGCTGGCGCTGATCGGCCCGAACGGCGCCGGCAAGAGCACCTGCTTCAACCTGCTGAACGGCCAGCTGCGCCCCGATGCCGGACGGGTGCGCTTCCAGGGCCGCGACATCACCGGCTGGGCGCCGCGGCGCATCTGGCGGCTCGGCGTCGGCCGCACCTTCCAGATCACCGCCACCTTCGGCTCCATGTCGCTGCGCGACAATGTGCGGCTGGCGCTGTTGTCGCATCACCGCCGCATCTTCGACCTCTGGCGCCCGGCGCGGCGGCAGATGACGGCGGAGGCCGAGGCGCTGCTGGCGCGCATCGGCCTGGCCGACCAGGCCGACCGGCCGGCGGCCTTCCTCGCCTATGGCGACCTCAAGCGGCTGGAGCTGGCCATGGCGCTGGCGCACAGCCCGCGCCTGCTGCTGATGGACGAGCCCACCGCCGGCATGGCGCCCGAGGCGCGCCAGGCGCTGATGGCCGAGACCGCCGCCATCGCCCGGCGCCAGGGCATCGCCGTGCTGTTCACCGAGCACGACATGGATGTCGTCTTCGGCCATGCCGACCGCGTGCTGGTGCTGGAACGCGGCCGGCTGATCGCCGAGGGGGCGCCGGCGGCGGTGCGCGCCGATGCGCGGGTGCGGCAGGTCTATCTGGGGAGCGCCGGCTGATGCTGGAAGTGGAAGGACTGGTCGCCCAGTATGGCCGCGCGCGCATCCTGCATGGCGTGTCGCTGCATGTCGCGGCCGGCGAGGTGGTCTGCCTGCTCGGCCGCAACGGCGCCGGCAAGAGCACCACGATGAAATCGCTGATCGGGTTGCTGCCGCCCGTGGCGGGACGCATCCGCTTCCTCGGCCAGGAGGTGGCGGGGCTGGCCGCGCACCGCATCGCGCGCCTCGGCCTCGGTTACGTGCCGGAGGAGCGGCGCATCTTCCCCGAGCTGACCGTGCTGGAAAATCTCGAGGTGGGCCGCCGCGCCGCATCCCGCGGACAGCCCGCCTGGGATTTGCCGCGCGTGTTCTCGCTGTTCCCCGCCCTGAAGGACATGCGCCACCGTCCGGGCGGGCGGATGAGCGGCGGCGAGCAGCAGATGCTGACCATCGCGCGCAGCCTGATGGGCCAGCCGCGCCTGCTGCTGCTCGACGAGCCCTCCGAGGGGCTGGCGCCGGTGGTGGTGGAGCGCATGGCGGCGGCGATCCGCGCGCTGAAGGCCGAGGGGATGTCGATCCTGTTGTCGGAGCAGAATCCGTCCTTCGCCGCCGCCATCGCCGACCGCGCCTATCTGCTGGAAACCGGGCAGATCCGGCATGAGGGCCCGATGGCGGCGGTGATGGCGGATGCGGCGCTGCGCGCGCGCTACCTGTCGGTCTGAATGCCGCTCCCCGGATGCCGGCGTTTGCAGCGGCGCCCGTTTGGACGCAGGATCGGTTTCTGATCTCCCCCATCTGCCAGCGAGGCCCGGATGCCGCATCGCCTGACCGCCAAGGCGGACAGCTTCATCAAATCCAACAGCACCACCCATTCGCGGCAATTGGCCGACTCCGACAAGCGCGCGGTGCATGCCGGGGACGTGCTGGAGGCCGAGACGCTGCGGCAGGAGGGGACGCATCTGGCCATGACCGCGGCGCGGCTGAACGGGGAGGCCCTGCCCAGCCATCTGAGCTACATCCATTCCGCCCATTGGGTGGCGGAAGAACCGGCCAGATCCGCCAAGCATCCCGAGGAACCGGCCCCCGCCGCCGCCGGCAAGGCGTCCGAGGAGGAGCTGCGGACGAAGGTGCTGGCGCTGCTGGCCGAGGGCCGCTCGGTCAATTCCATCGCCAAGGAATTCCGCATCGGCCGCGCCCGCATCAAGCGCTGGCGCGACGGCGGCTGAACCGGCCGGCGCCGCCCTGCCGCGGCGCTGGCCTGCCCAGCCAGGGCCGCGCAGACCCGCCGGCACCTGCCCCGCCGACGTGGCGAAACCCGCCCCGGCGGGCGCGATCCGTGCCGGCTAGAGGCCGAGCGCGATGGCCAGACGGGCGGCGGCCCAGCCGCCGCCGATGCCGATCACGCCCCCCAGCATCACCTCCCGCGCCAGGCGGTGCAGCCGCGCCCAGGGCAGCGCCCGCAGCGCGGGGCGGAAAGGCGCGGACAGGATGCGTCGCCCTGCCCGCGCCCCGCCGAGCCGTCTCCGCCCGGCCCGCGCGATCCGCCAGGAGGGGGGTGCCATCGGGGGCGATGGCGGGGTCCAGGGGCTCGGCGCGTAGCGGGGAATGGACAGGTTCGGCATGCCGCTGATGCGAACATAAACAGAACATCAAGGCAAGAGCGTTCCGCCCGGTTGCGCCCCGGAATGGGAACATAAGGGGAAAATTTCCGTGAAGGAAGCGCAATGACCACAGGGATGGCGACGCCGCCCTGAGCGCGATCCTGGCCGGTTTTCAGGGTATGGAAGAGATGCGGCTCTGGACCGGGCCGTTGCCATGGGCGGCAGCCGACCGGCCTGGGGCCAGCGCGCGAGCGCCCTGCGCGGGGATCCATCTGCCGGCACCAGTTCGTCCAGCTCCCGGGCCGGCATCCGCCGGCCCGGAGCACGCCGCCCGGAGCACGCCGCCCGGGGCATGCCGCCCCGGGCGCACCGTCCTGAGGCTCTCTCAGGCCGGCGAGATCTCCTGCAGCACCGCCTCCATCGCCTCCAGGAAGCGCTCGGCATGCTCCTGGCGGAACACCAGGGGCGGGCGGATCTTCAGCACATTGGCATCCGGCCCGGCCGCGCTGATCAGCACGCGCCGGTCGCGCAAGCCATTCACCAGACGGGCGGTCTCGGCACTCGCGGGCGTCTTGCGGGCGCGGTCGGTCACCAGCTCGACACCCACGAACAGCCCGGCGCCGCGCACATCGCCGATCAGTTCGTGGCGCTGCGCCAGCTGGCGCAGCCCGTCGCGCAGGAAGGCGCCGGTGTCGTGGGCGTTCTGGACCAGCCCCTCGCCCTCGATCACCTCCAGCACCGCCTGGCCGACGGCGCAGGAGACGGGGTTGCCCCCGAAGGTGTTGAAGTAGCGCGTCGCCTCGCCGAAGCGCTGCAGGATCTGCGGCTGCGACACCATGGCGGCGATCGGGTGGCCATTGCCCATCGGCTTGCCCATGGTGACGATGTCCGGCACCAGGCCGTGGCGCTGGAAGCCCCACATCGCCTCGCCGGTGCGGCCGAAGCCGGGCTGCACCTCATCGGCGATGAACAGCCCGCCCGCCTCGCGGATGGCGGCGACGGCGGGCGCCAGGAAGCCCGCCGGGTCGGCGAAGACGCCGTCACTGGAAAAGATGGTGTCGACCAGCAGCGCCGCGGGACGGATACCCGAGGCCTCGAGGTCGGCGATGGCCGCGCGCACATCGGCGGCGAAGCGCTCCGCCACCCCCTCCCCGCCGCGATAGAGATCCGGCGCCGGCACGGTGCGGACATTCTTGCCCAGCGTGATGTGCTGGCCGAGCGAGGGCGACATCTCGGAGATCGCGACCGTCACCCCGTGATAGGCCAGCCGGGTGACGATGAAGCCCTCGCCGCCCGTGTAGCTGCGCGCCACGCGGTAGGCGAGGTCATTGGCCTCGCTGCCGGTGCAGGTGAACATCACATGCGACAATTCCTCGGGGAAATGGCCGAGCAGCTTCTCAGCGTAGTCGAGGATCACCGGGTTCAGGTAGCGGGTATGGGTGTTCAGCACCGAGGCCTGGCGGGCCAGCGCCGCCACCACATGCGGGTGGCAATGCCCGACGCTGGCGACATTGTTGTAGACGTCGAGATAGGCGTTGCCGTCCGGGTCGTAGAGCCACACCCCCTCGCCGCGCACCAGATGCACCGGGTTGGCGTAGAACAGCCGGTAGGCGGGGCCGAGCAGCTTCTGCCGCCGGGCGATCATCGCCTGCTCGCGCGCGCCGACGCCATTCGTGGCCTTCGGGTCGAAGGCGTTGATCATGCTCATGCGTTCAGGGCCTTCCGCAGATAGGACTGGGCCTCGGCGCGGCTGAGCGCGCCCAGGCGGCGCAGCCCGGAGAGGCTGCGAGGGTAGTTGCGCAGGATGTAGGGCGCGTTCTCCGGCTGCTTCGCCGCGCGCCAGCCGCTGATCGTCACCGCCACCGCCAGCCGCGTGGCGATCAGATCGGCCAGGATCTCCACCTCCTCCGGCCAGAGCGGGCAGAGGGCGTGGTAGGCACGCGCGAGCTGCGCCGGGCCTTCCAGCGGATGCCCCTCGGCGGCGACCTGATAGGCGGCGGCGGTGGCCAGGTCCTGCACCATCGGCGCCCGCACCATGTCGCCGAAATCGATGATGCCGGTGATGCGCCGGTCATCCTCCGGGTCGGTCAGGATGTTGTGCGGGTTGAAATCATTGTGGATCACCTGCGGCCGCAGCCCGGGCAGCAATGGCAAGGCGTGGCGCTCGAAACGCTCCAGCACACTCTCCGCCAGGGCGCGGTCGTCGGGCCCGGGCAGATGCGCCACCAGCGGGCGCAGCTTCAGCGCGCGCTGGATGTCCCACATCAGCTCATGCCCCTCGGCCGCATGGCGGTAGCCGGCGAAGGCGAGGTCGAGCCGCGCCAGCATCGCGCCCAAAGCGGCGCGCTGCGCCGGGCTCGGCGCCGCCAGGTGCAGCGGGCGGCCGGGCAGGTAGTCCAGCAGCCGCACGCGGCAGGGGGCGCCGCCACCGGCGGGGGTCCACAGCGCCTCCGGTGCGTCGCCGGAGAGCGGGGCGTGCAGCCGCGGCACCGGCAGATCCGGCGCCGCTTCGGCCAGATGCAGCAGGGCGCGGCTCTGGAAATCGGAGACCTCGGCCGGCTCGGCCGGGTTGATCACCCGCAGCGCGTATTCCCGCCCATCCGCCGCGCGCAGATGGATGTTGCGGTCGCGCTCGCCGGCCAGCGGCGTCGCCTCGGCCGCGAGGCCGAAGGCGTCGCGCGCCAGGGCGGCGGCCTCATCCAGGCTGACCACGGGCGCGGGCGTGTCCAGCACCGCGCCCAGTTCCTCCATCGCCTCCACGCATCCTCCTGCGGCACTCCAGCGCGCGCATCATGCGCCGCGCCGCGCCGCAGGGCCAGGAGGGGGCCGGCCGAAAGCCGAAGCTCAGCCGATATGGCGCGGGCGCGGCCTAGCCGCCGACACGCCCGCCCGCCTGCCGGCTGAACACCACCAGCGTGCTGCGCGGCGGCACGCCCGGGTCGAATTGCGGCCAGCGCGTGCCGGGGCGGTCCCAGGAGGCGCCGGGCTCGGCCCCCGGCGTGCGCACCAGGGCGAAGAGCGCGACGCCATCCGGGCTCATCGCCGTGCCGCCGATCGCCGCGCCGCGCGGCGCCCCATAGAGCGGCAGGGCGATGCCGCGCCCGGGCCCGGTGGTGTCGCAGCCGAACAGCGCATCCGGCGCGGCGCCGACGCGGCCATCATGGTCGGTGCCGATCCACAGCCGCCCGGCCGGGTCCAGCTCCAGCACCGCCGGGCTTTCCGGCCAGGCGCGGACGAAACCGGCAAAGCGCGGCCCCGGCGCGCCGCCCAGCAGCAGCAGCGAGGCTTGCGCGCGCTCCGCCGCATGATCACCGCCCTCGGGCAGGATCTCCACCACATGGCCGGCATTGCTGCCGGCGCGCGGGTTCAGCGCGTCAATCTGCTCCGGCCGGCGCGCCGCATTGCCCTTGCAGGCCAGGTAGAGCCGCCCGCCATCCAGCGCCAGGCCGGCGGGCAGGTCGAAGGCGGTGGCGCCGGCGCTGGCGGCGGCGGCGATCGGGTTCAGCGCCGTCTCGGCGCCGCCGGGCAACGCCACCCAAGTGATGTTCCCCTGCCCCTCCAGCCGGGCGACGGAGAGCGTGCCCTCATCCAGCGCATCTGGCCCCGCCGGCCCCGCCGAGACGAACCGGAACAGATAACCGAAGGCGCGGTGGTCGGTCAGGTACACCACCGCCCGCCCGTCGCGGCTGAGGGCGGCGGCCGCATCGCCACGCGGGAAACGGGCGAGCGCGGTGCGCTTGGCCGGCACGGCGGCGGGGTCCAGCGGGTCCAGCTCCGCCACCCAGCCGAAGCGCGTGCCATCGGTGAAGCGGGCATCGAGATTGGCCAGCCGCGTCAGCCAGGGCGCCGGGTCGTTCTCGGCCAGCAGCAGCGTGCCCCAGGGGGTGGCGCAGCCGCCCGAGGGGCCGAGCAGCCCCTGCACTGCGCCGCCCACCTGATCCGCCGCCGGGCCGGTCAGGCGGCACAGCGTCCCGGCGGTCAGCCGGCGCGACTGGTAGCCGCCATCGACGACGATCCAGCGCCCGCCTTGCTGCTCGATATTCAGCAGCGAGGCGCCCTGCATCATGGCGGCCACCGCCGGCCGATCGCGCCCGCCGGGGAAGGCCATGGCGGGGTCGACATTCGGGTGCGCCACGGCCAGCACGCCGCGCGCCACGCCATCGGCGCCGGCCGGTGGCACCACCATGCCGCAGATGCGGCCATCCCAACCGAATTGCGTGGCCGCCGCCTCGGCGCTGGGCTGGCGCGGCTCCCAGGGGCGGGCATCGAAGGTGACACGGTCGCCCCAGCGCACCAGCACGTCGCGCCGGTAGCCGGGGGCGGTGCTGTCATCCGGCTTCACCGGCAGGGCGGCGGGCGGCATGTCCAGCGAGACGATCTGCGCCCGCGCCGGGGTGGCGGCCAGGCCGGCGGCGGGAAGCAAAGCGGCGCCGGCCAGCAGCGCGCGGCGGGTGGTGGGCATCAGGCGGCCTCCTGCCCGGTGGCGGGCGGGGTGTGCACGGTGACGGGGGGCAGCGCCTCCCGCCAGGCCTCGACCTGCACCAGGCAGGATTGCGCGGCGCTGCCCTGGCCGAGCGGCGAGGTGCCCTCGTCATGCGTCAGCGCATTCGGGTTGCCGTGGCGGTCCAGGCCGCTCTCCGGGTCCGGATCCCACCAGGCGCCGGTCGCCATGGCGACGACGCCGGGGCGGATCTCCTCCGTGATGCGCAGCCCGGCGAGGCAGGCGCCCCGGTCGTTGAAGACGCGGACGATGTCGCCATCGCGCAAGCCGCGCGAGGCGGCCTCCTGGGGATGCATCAGCATCGCCTCCCGCCCCGCGATCTTGCTGGCCGCCGCCACCGGGCCGGGGTCGAGCTGGCCATGCAGCCGCGTCGCCGGCTGGTAGGAAAGCAGATGCAGCGGGAAACGCGCCGCCAGCTCGGCACCCAGATATTCGCGCGGCGGCATCCAGCGCGGATGGCCGGCGACACCCGGATAGCCGAAGCCGGCGATGGTCTCGGAGAACAGCTCCACCTTGCCCGAGGGGGTGGCCAGCGGGTTCGCCACCGGGTCGCGATGGAACTCGGAGAACAGGACAAAATCCTCCTCCGGCGGCGGCACCTCGACATGGCCCTCGGCCCAGAAGGCGTCGAAGCCCGGCGCCTCGAAGCCCATGCGGCCGCAGGCGGCGCGCCAGCGCTCATAGAGGTGGCGCAGCCAGGCGCCCTCGTCGCGCTGCTCGGTGAAGCGGTCGCGGAAGCCCAGATGCTCGGCCATGTCGGCCAGCATGTCGTGGTCGTTGCGCGCCTGGCCCTGGGGCGGGATGGCCTGGTGCATGGCGCGGATGAAGCGGTCGCGCGAGGAGGAGGCGATGTCGTTGCGCTCCAGCGTCGTCGTCGCCGGCAGGACGATATCGGCATGGCGGGCGGCCGCCGTCCACCAGGGCTCCTGCACCACGATGGTCTCCGCCCGGCACCAGCCGCGCAGCAGGCGGTTCAGGTCCTGGTGGTGGTGGAAGGGGTTGCCGCCCGCCCACCAGATCATGCGGATATCCGGCAGGGTGATCTGCCGGCCATTGTAGTGCAGCACCTCGCCCGGGCGCTCCAGCAGCTCGGTCACCCGCGCCACGGGGATGGCGGTGCCGCCCGGGTTGCGGGTGGCCGGCAGCGAGACCGAGGGCAGCTCCCGCCGCGGCGTGCCCATGCCGTTCAGCGAGCCATAGCCGAAGGTGACACCCTCGCCCGGCCGGCCGATGCCGCCCAGCGCGGCGGCCAGCGCCACCAGCGCCCACCAGGGCTGCTCGCCATGCTCGGCGCGCTGGATCGACCAGGTGGCGGTCAGCATGGTGGGCAGCCGCGCCGCCTCATAGGCGAGCGCGCGGATGGTCTCGGCCGGCACCTCGGTGATGGGGGCGGCCCATTCGGCGTTCTTGGGCTGGCCGTCGCTCTCGCCGAGGATGTAGGGGCGCAGCCGCTCCCAGCCGGTGCAATGGGTGGCCAGGAAGCCGCGATCCTCCAGCCCCGCCGCCACCAGCGTGTGCAGCATGGCCAGGATCAGCGCCGTGTCGGTGTTGGGGCGGATCGGCACCCATTCGGCGCCGAGGAAGTCCGGCGCATCGCCGCGGAAGGGCGAGATATTGACGAAGCGCACCCCGGCCGCCGCCACCCGCTTCAGCCAGGGCACATATTCATGCGCCCCCGCACCCCCGGCGGTGACCAGCGTATTTTTCAGGGGCAGCCCGCCGAGGCATAGCATCAGCTTCGTGTGCTTCGCGATGCTCGACCAGTCGGTGACCGGCCCCTGGATGACGTCATTGGTGCCGAGGATATGCGGCATCAGCGTCATGCCGGCGCCGTAGGAATAGTTCGTCACCTGGGTGGTGAAGCCGCCGCCCAGGCCGAGGAAGCGCTGCAGCTGGCTGCGCGCATGGTGGAAGCGCCCGGCCGAGGCCCAGCCATAGGAGCCGCCCATGATCGAGCTGTGGCCGTGCTCGGCGCGGATGCGCGCGCTTTCCTCCGCCACCAGGCGGATCGCCCGGTCCCAGGAAACCGGAACAAAGTCGCGGTCGCCGCGCAGGGCGCCGCGCCGCTCGCCGCGCAGCCAGCCGGCGCGGATATAGGGCTGATCGATGCGGCTGGCGGCATGCACCACGGCGGGCACCGATTCGAGCAGCGCGCCGGGCTGCGGGTCGCGCGCGAAGGGAAGCGCGGCGGTGACGCGCCCCTGCTCCACCACGGCGTCGAAATAGCCCCAATGGGCGGCGTGCGGCCTGGTCTCGGCCATGGTCGGGAACTCCTCGGCACCTCGCGCGCCAGGGCTGGGCGCAAGCGGCGGCAGCGTGGCGGCGGCGGAGAATGCGCCGCGGCGCGGGGCGGTGCAAATGCCGCGCGGGGCCCCTGGGGCGATGCGGCGCGGGCACAAAAAAACCCCGCCGGGGCGGGGTTCTCGCAAGGCGGCGGGCGCCGGGGGTCGGCGCCCTTGGTGCGTGCCGCCGGGGCCCGGGGTGGCCCCTGCCCCGCCTCAGCGGGTGGCGTTCAGGTTCAGATCCTGCAGGGCGCCGGCCAGGTGGTCGGCATGGGCGCGGTTCGGCGCCGGCGCCTCGGCCACTTCCTCGAAGCCCGAGCCGGCGGTGCGGATGGCGCCGACCGCGCGGTTGTGGATGAAGCCGTTGGTCGGATAGGCGCGGCCGAAATTGGCGTCGCTATGGCCGACCTGCACGCGGACCAGGGTCCAGTCATTGCGGTCGGACACGTCCATCACGGTGACGCCGCGCATGACCGTGCCCTTGCGGATGCCCGGGCCTTCCCAATTGGCGTGGTCGATCTCGATCTCGCGCGGGCCGACCACGCGGGAGACGACCGCGACATGGCCGGAGCGCATGCCGCCCGAG
Source organism: Pseudoroseomonas cervicalis (assembly GCF_030818485.1). Lineage (NCBI taxonomy): Bacteria > Pseudomonadati > Pseudomonadota > Alphaproteobacteria > Acetobacterales > Roseomonadaceae > Roseomonas > Teichococcus cervicalis. The sequence goes on from NZ_JAUTAJ010000004.1 coordinate 1,158,622, forward strand.
GCGCGGAAGCTCAGCACCGAGCCGCGCTCGGGGCGCTGGCTGCGGGCATAGACGCCGGCGGCATTGGCCCACCAGAGATGGGCGTTGCCGGAGATCTCCATGCCGGTGACGGAGCGCACATAGGGCACGCAGGAGATGCCGCCGCTGCTGGCGGCGCGGGCCGGGGCGGCCGGGCGGCTCACCACGTTCTGGCGCGCCGCGTTCAGCGGCTTGGCACTACGCGCGGCCGCGCTCTGCTGCTGGGTGGTGACGCGAGGCTGCTTGACGGCTTCCCGTGCCGACCGTGTCGTGGAGGCTTCTGCCACTGGAACAGCGCAGACAGCCCCGAACAGGACGGCAAATGCCACCGCTGTGCTCATACCCCGCATGCGACCCCCAAAACCCAGTTCCCCCGTGCCCCGACTTGCGTCGTGACACCCTGGCGGTAGCAAGCGTTCGTGAGCGGCGGCAACTGTCGCGAGTATTACAGAGCGAAATGCGGCGTGATTCGCAGTTTCACGGCGCATGGCAGCGCCGCTAATGAGAGATTAATCCTACGGCACCGTGAGCCAACATCAGATGCCACAGTGTTGCGGCAGAAATGCCACAGCGAATGGCCAAGCCCCTGAACAGGAACAGAAAAGGCGCCGAAAGGTTCCCCTCCCGGCGCCGAATCCGTGCGATTCCGTCACAGGGACGGTCGCGAAGCCCTGCTCAGCGGCAGGCAGTGATCATGATCTCAACCAGGTGGCGAGGATCGGCCATGTTGGCCTCGACGCAGGCGCGCACCGGGGCGCCGCCCTCCGGCAGCCACTCGGCCCAGAGCTTGTTCATGGCGTCGCGGTCGCGGATGTCCTTCAGCCAGACCTGGGCCTGCAGCAGGCGGGTCTTGTCGGTGCCATGGCCCTCCAGCGCCTCGTCGATCTTGGCCAGGACCTGCTTGGTCTGGCCGACCACGTCCTGGGTCAGGTCGTCGGCGGTCATGCCGGCCAGGAACACGAAGCCATGATACTCGATGGCGCCGGAGAGGATCGGGCCGGAGTTGTGACGGGTGATCTTGCTCATCGGGTGGTCGTGCTCCCTGGATGGTCCGCGGCGCCGGGAGGGTTCCCCCGGCCGCGACATGAGGTCTGCCGCTTCTAGGATGCGCCCGGAATCGAGGCAAGGCGGGGTCCCCCGCCCTGCTGATCCTGCCCTTGGCCCACCCGCCGGGCGGGCGCCGTCAGGCCACCGCCATCGGGCCGCCGGAGGCGGCGGCGGTGATCATGGTCTCGAACACCGACACGCCATGCACCGCCTGCTCCAGCGGCAGCGGATAGGCCGGCCCGCCCGCCACGGCGGCGGCGAAGGCCTCCAGCTCGGCGCGCTCGATATCGACCTTCGGGAAGTCGCGCACCACCGTCTCGCCCTCGCGCGGGCGGTAGACCAGGTGCTCATGGTCGGTCAGCTCCGCCCAGCCCTCGCTGCCATAGAGCGCCACGCGCCAGCAGCGCGGCGCATAGGCCAGGGTGGCGAAGGTGCCGGTGGCGCCGGAGGCGAAGCGGCAGAGCATGGCGGTGGTGTCGTCGAGCCCGTTGGTCAGCACCCGCGCGGTGCTGGCGACCGAGACCTCGGCGATCGGGCCGGCCAGGTTCACCATCATGTCGATCATGTGGATGCCCATGCCGCCCATGCCGCCGAGCGGGCTCTCATGCCGGTCGGCGCGCCACATACCGGGTTTGTAGGCCGCCGCCCCCGGGCCGCTGAAATGCCCCTCGACATGCAGCAGCGTGCCGATGCGGCCATCCCCGAGCATCGTTTTCAGCTCCGCCACCGCCGGCAGGAAGCGGCGGTTATGGCCGAGCGCCAGCACCACCCCGGCTTTGCTGCAGGCGGCGACCGCCGCCTCGGCGCTGGCCTTGGACAGGGTGAAGGGCTTCTCCACGAAGACGTGCTTGCCGGCGCGGGCGGCGGCGATCACCTGCTCCGCATGCTGCTGGTGCGGGGTGGCCAGCACCACCGCCTGCACCGCCGGGTCGGCCAGCACCGCCGCGTAGCTGTCGAGCAGCCGGATGCCCTGGGACGCGGCCCAGTCGCGCGCCTTGTCCGGCGTGCCGGTGCTGCCGGCCACGAAGCGGATCGGCGCGTCATTGGCGCCCTGCACACTCTCCACCAGGGTGCGCCCCCAGCGGCCCATGCCGATGATCGCGGCGTTCAGGCTCATCGTCTCTCTCCATCCTCTGACGGCGCGTGTTCCAGCACCGCCTCGATCCGACCCTGGCGCGAGCGCGCCCAGAGATAAGCCAGCAGCGCCAGCCCCACCGCCACCAGGGTGGGCCAGCGCAGGCCGAAGGCCTCGCCGGCAGCGCCCAGCAGCAGGGCGCCGAGCGCCGGGCAGGCGCGGGTGATCATGCCCCACAGCGCCAGCACCCGGCCGCGCATGGCCGGGTCCGCCGCCGTCTGGGCCAGCTGCTGCACCGAGATGCCGTGCAGCGAGGCAGTGGCGCCGATCAGCGCGGCGCAGAGCAGGCCGAGCGGGAACCAGCCGGTGGCGACGAACCCCGCCGTCGCCGCCGCCTGCAGGGCGGTGGCGCGGATGGCGATGGCGGTCGCCCCCTGCACCCTTCCGCGCGCCGCCAGCCAGAAGCCGGCCACCAGCGCGCCGGCGCCGAAGCAGGCGGTCAGCAGCGCCAGCGATTCGGCGCCGCGGCCGAAATTGCGCTCGACGAAAGGCGGCAGCAGTTCCTGCACGCAGCGCAGCAGCACACCGATGCTGGCGGCGTGCAGCAGCAGCGGCCCCAGCCCCGCATGGCGGGCAATGTAATGAAAACCCTCGCGCACCTCGCCCAGCAGGCTGCCGGTGGCCGGGTGGCCGCGCCGATGCGCCGGGTCCACCTTCAGCATCGGCATGGTGATGACGGCGCTGGCATAGGCCACCGCGTTGCAGGCGATGGCCGGCGCCACGCCGAAGCCGGCGATGACCGGCCCGGCCAGGGCCGGGCCGACGAAGCGCGCCACGTTGAACACCAGCGAATTGCAGGCGACCGCGGCGGGCAGGTCGGATTTCGGCACGATGCCGGACATCAGCGTCTGCCGCGCCGGCTGGGCGAAGCTCGCCGCCGTGCCGCTGAGCAGCTCCAGCGCCACCAGGTATTCCACCGTGATCAGGTCGGTGGCAACCAGGGAGGCGACGGCCGCCGCCTCCATGCCGATGACGAATTGCGAGATGGTGGCGAGCCGCAGCCGGTCCAGCCGGTCGGCGATGGCGCCGGCGATCGGGCTGATCACCGCGGCCGGGGCCAGGTCGCTGAAGGCGACCAGCCCGACCCAGAGGGCGCTGCCCGTCATCTCCCAGGCGAGCCAGGAGACGGCGATGCGGTGCATCCAGAGCCCGGTCCAGGAGGCCAGGCTGGCGCCGAAGAAGATGCGGGCGTTCCGGGTCGCCAGGGCGCGCGTCAGCGCGCCGAAAGGCGACCGGAAGACCGGCAGCTCAGGAGCCCCGCCCGCCCCCCGCCGGCGGCGCCGTCTGCGGCGTGAGCGACGGGCCCTGATTGGCGCTGCGCAGGCAGTCCTGGATCATCTGGTCCATCTCGAAGCGGGCGCCGAGCTGGCTGCGCTCCATCGGATTGCCCATGAAGGCGGCGGAGCCGAGGCGCGACTCGGCCTCGTCCACCCGCATGGTCTGGCCGCGCTCGCGATAGCGCATCTGCCGCTCGGCATCGGCGCGGCAGGCGGCGCGGGCGGCGTCGTTCTGCCGGTCCTCGGCGGTGCGCGGCGCCATCTCGGCACAGGCCGCCAGCAGCGGGGGCAGCAGCAGCAGGGACAGGGCAAGGCGTTTCATGGCGGGCTCCGGCACAGGGCGAGAAGGCGGGAAGACGGCAGGCCCGGCGCCGGAGCGGCACCCGCCTCAGCCGGGCGCGCCGCGCCCCGGTCCGATCCGGCCCCCCTCCGCGCCGGACGTGCCGGCAAGACGATGCGACAATAGACGCTTCATGGCGGTTTCGTCGAACCGGGCCCCGCCATCCAGCGGCTGGCTGGCGGCGGCGCCGAGCAGCGCCGGGTGCAGCTCGATGCCCTCCGCCCCGATGGCGAACAGGCCGCGCATCCAGGGCGCCCGCCCCAGCAGCTCGACCAGCGCCAGCAGCCGCAGGCAGAGCGCCAGCCCTTGCAGGTTCTCCAGGCCCACGGCGCGGTCCACCGCCTCGGCCCAGCAGGCGGCATCGGCATCGGCCAGCGCCAGCACCGGGCCGCCCTCGAACATCAGGGTGCGGTGCGGGCCCCAGGCCTCGGCCGCGGCGGCGGCGCGCGCCGCGTCCCAGGCCAGGCTGAGCGCCTGCGGGGTGACGCCGGGCAGGGCTTCGGGGCGTCCGGGAATGGCGTAGTGCAGCGCCCCATCGGCCGCGACGGCGACCCGGATGGCACCCTGCCGGGAGGAGGAAGACATGCCTCTAGGATGGGGGTTCGGACGTCGCGGCGCCAGAAGCGGCGGTGCCGCAGGGCCGTCACGCCTCAGGGCAGCCCCTCGCCGGAGGAGAGCAGCGCCTCGATCAGCGCGGCGGCGACCGGGTGCCGCGGGCCGGGGCCGATCACCACGAACTCGATCTCCCCCAGCGGCGGCAGGTGGCGCGAGGGCGGCAGCGGCAGCAGCCCCGGCGGCAGCAGCCGCGCCGAATGCGGCGCGACGCCGAGCCCGGCCTGGGCGGCGGCGCGCAGCCCGCTGAGGCTGGCGCTGGTGCAGGCCACCCGCCAGGCCCGGCCCGCCTGGTCCAGCGCCGCCAGCGCCAGGGCGCGGGTGATCGAGGGCGGCGGATAGAGCACCAGCGGCAGCGGCTGCGCCGGGTCCGGCCGCCAGCCGGGACGGCCGACCCAGGCCAGCGCCTCGCGCCAGGCGAGCTGGCCGCGCGGGTCGCCGCGCCGGCGCTTCACCACGATGACGTCGAGCTCCCCGGCATCGAAACGCTCATAGAGCAGGCCGCTCAGCCCGACCGTCAGCTCCAGGTCGACGGCGCTGTGGGTGCGGGTGAAGCCGGCCAGCACCTCGGCCAGGCGGGCGGAGACGTAATCCTCCGAGGCGCCGAGCCGGATCCGGCCGCGCAGCTGCGTGCCCTCCAGGAAGCGCTGCATGCGCGCCTGGGCGTCCAGCACCTGGCGGGCGAAGGGCAGCAGCGCGTCGCCCTCCGGCGTCAGCCCCACCGCATGGGTGTCGCGGGCGAAGAGGCTGCGGCGCAGCTGCTCCTCCAGCTTGCGGATATGCTGGCTGACGGTGGATTGCCGCAGGCCCAGCCGCCCGGCGGCGCGGGTGAAGCTGCCGGTCTCGGCGACGGCGAGGAAGGAGCGCAGCAGCAGCGGCGGGATCATGCCGTGCGTTTATCACGGATCGCACTGACTGATATCGGAATCATTCGCTCGCGGAATACCCGCCCCGCGCCTAGCTTCCGGGCGGACGCCACCGAGGAGCCCCGCCATGCCGACGCTGCTGAAACGCCTGGATCCCTTCCTGCTGCAGCTGGTCGGCGTGGTGGCGCTGGCGGCGCTGTTGCCGGCGCAGGGCCGCGCGGCGGAGCTCGTCGGCCACGCCACCGGGCTCGGCGTCGCGCTGCTGTTCTTCCTGCATGGCGCCAAGCTGGCGCCGCGCGCCGTCCTTGGCGGGCTGCTGCACTGGCGGCTGCAGGGGCTGGTGCTGGCCAGCACCTTCCTGCTGTTCCCGCTCGCCGGGCTGGTGCTGACGCATCTGCTCTCGCCCTGGCTGCCGGCCCCGCTGGCGCTGGGCGTCATGTTCATCTGCATGCTGCCCTCGACGGTGCAATCCTCCATCGCCTTCACCTCGGTCGCCGGCGGCAATGTGCCGGCCGCGCTCTGCGCCGCCACCCTCTCCAATCTCGGCGGCATGCTGCTGACGCCGCTGCTGGTCGCCTGGCTGATGCAGAAGAGCGGCGCCGGCGGCTTCAGCGCCCAGGCCATGGCCGATATCGGCCTGCATCTGCTGCTGCCCTTCCTGCTGGGCCAGGCGGCGCGGCCGCTGATCGGCGGCTTCCTGACGCGCCACAAGAGGGTGGTGTCGCTGGCCGATCGCGGCTCCATCCTGCTCGCCGTCTATGCCGCCTTCAGCGAGGGCATGGTGGCCGGCATCTGGGGGCAGATGAGCCTGGCGACGCTCGGCCTGCTGCTGGCGCTGAGCTCGGCGCTGCTGGCGCTGGTGCTGCTGGCGACCTGGGGCGCCAGCCGGGCGCTGGGCTTCGCCCGCGCCGATGAGGTGGTGGCGGTGTTCTGCGGCTCGAAGAAGAGCCTGGCCAGCGGCATCCCGATGGCCAACATCCTGTTCCCGGCCAGCATCGTGGGGCCGGTGGTGCTGCCGCTGATGCTGTTCCACCAGATCCAGCTCTTCGCCTGCGCCGCCCTGGCCCGCCGCTACGCCGCCCGCGCGGCGGCGGAGGCGGCGCCTCGTTCCGACGCCGCAACCCCCTGGACCCCGGCCGGGGATCGCCTAGCATCGCGGGCATGACCGAGCTCGCCGATCTTCCCGCCTCCGAAGCCGCGCGGCGCATCGCCGCCGGCCGCCTCTCCGCCGCCGAACTGGCCGAGGCCTGCCTGGACCGCATCGCGGCGCGGGAGGGCGAGGTCCATGCCTTCGCCGCCCATGCCCCCGATGCGGTGCGCGCGGCCGCCGCCCGGCCCCTGCCGGGTGCGCTCTCCGGCCTGCCGATCGGTGTGAAGGACGTTCTGGATACGTCTGATTTTATAACAGAATATGGCTCCCCCATCTGGGCCGGGCACCGGCCGCGCGCGGATGCCGCCGCGGTGGCCCTGGCCCGCCGCGCCGGCGCGCTGGTGATGGGCAAGACCGTCACCACCGAATTCGCCACCCGCCATCCGGGCCCGACTCGCAACCCGCATCGCCTCACCCACACCCCTGGCGGCTCCAGCCAGGGTTCGGCGGCCGGCGTCGCCGCCGGCTTCTTCCCGCTGGCCTTCGGCACGCAGACCGCGGGCTCGGTGCTGCGCCCGGCCGCCTATTGCGGCGTCACCGGCTTCAAGCCGAGCTTCGGCCTGATCCACCGCGCCGGCATGAAGGTGATGAGCGAGAGCCTGGACACGATCGGCGTGTTCGGCCGCCGCGCCGGCGATTGCGCGCTCTTCGCCGGGGCGCTGACCGGGCTGGACCTGTCGCGCCCGGCGGAGCGCGCGCCGCGCATCGCCTTCTGCCCCGGCCCGGCCGAGGCGAAGCTCAGCCCCGAGACCACCGCCCTGCTGCAGCGGGTGGCCGATTCCTGCGCCGCCGCCGGCGCGGTGGTGGTCGAATGGAGCCTGCCCGCCGCGCTGCGCGAGGCCGATGCGGTGCATGGGCTGGTGATGAATGGCGAGACGGCGCAGTCGCTCGCCTGGGAGCGCGACGCCGCCCGCGGAAAGATCTCGGCCGTGCTGAACGAGCGGCTGGACTGGGCCGAGACGCATGATGCCGCGGCGCTGGTCGAGGGCCGCGCCACCTTCGCCCGCGCCCGGGCTGCCTTCGCCGCCGCCATGGAAGGTTATGACCTGCTGCTGACCGCCGCCGCGCCGGGCGAGGCGCCGGAAGGCATCGAATCCACCGGCGAGCCCGCCTGCAACGCGCTGTGGACGGCGCTGCACGGCCCCTGCATCAGCCTGCCCGCCGGCACCGGGCCGACCGGCCTGCCGCTCGGCATCCAGCTCGCCGCGCCCTTCGGCCAGGATGCCGCGCTGCTGGGCTGGGCCGGCTGGGTGGAGCGCCGCCTCGGCTGAGGCGGCCGCCGCATGTCTTCCGCTTCAGCGGTCGAAGCGGAAGACGTGCAGCATGAACCACTGCTCCAGATGGGCGTGGATGGTGCGCTCGGCGAAATCCTCCAGCGCCGCGACATCCTGGGCCAGCTCGCCGCTCATGCGCAGCGGGGGCAGGAAATGCGTGGTGAAGCGCGCCCCCTCCCCGCGCAGCGTGTAGGCCGGCACCACCGGCAGCCCGGCCCGCGCCGCCAGCCGCGCCGCCAGCGCCAGATTGCCGCCCGGCCCCGGCGGCCGGCCGAAGCGCGGCGCGTTCACCCGCCCGCCCTTGTACTCGTCGAGAAAGATGCCGACGATCTCGCCCTGCTCCAGCACCCGCATCGCCTGGCGCGGCGCCATCACCGAGGCCAGGATGGCGTCATTGCCGCTCTGCTGCCGCGCCCGCCGGGCGATGCGGTGCTGCACCGGGCTGGAGGGCGGCTGGTAGATGCTGCGGCCGCGCAGGCCCAGGGCGGGGATGACGGCGTTCATCGCCTCCCAATTGCCCAGATGCAGCAGGGCCAGCACGAAATTCCCGCCGGGGATGTTCTCCCGGCCCTGCACGGCGATGCGCCCTTCCCGCCAGAGCCGGCCCATGCAGGCGAATTCCGCCATGGCGCGGCCGACGCCGATGAAGTTGCGCAGCGCCATGGCGCGCCGCTCCGCCTCCGGCAGATCCGGGCGCAGCCGCGCCAGCGCCGCCTCGGCCCGCTCCAGCTTGGCGCGGTGGCGGCCGGCGGCGCCGCGCCGCGCCAGCGCCGCGCCGATATCGGACACCATCGGCGTGGGCAGGTGGCGCATCGCCTCGTGCAGGGCCAGGTCGCGCGCCCCGTCCAGCCAGCGCCGCAGCCGCTGGCCCAGCGGCGCGGCCTCAGCCATGCCGCCTCTCCAGCAGCATGGGCAGCGTCTCGCCCGGCCGCAGCGTCAGCCGGCACACCGGATAGACCACCGCCCCCGGCGCCAGGCGCGGCGTGACGGCGCGCGCCAGCGTCGCCAGGCAAAGCACCGCCTCGGTCAGGCCGAAGGCGGCGCCGGTGCAGACGCGCGGGCCGATGGCGAAGGGGATCCAGGTGTAGCGCGGCTTGCTGGCCGCCTCGCCGCCCGGCAGGAAGCGTTCCGGCCAGAAGGCATCCGGCTCCTGCCAGAGCAGCCTGTGCCGGTGCAGCAGCCAGGGCACCGCCAGCACCAGGGAGCCCTTGCGGACATGGCGGCCGCCGATCTCGCCCTCCGTCACCGCCTCCCGCGCCAGCAGCGGCACGGGCGGGTAGAGGCGCAGCGTCTCCTCCACCACGGCGCGGGTATAGGGCAGCCGCGCCATGTCGGCGAAGCGGGCGGGGCCGTCCAGCGCATCGGCCTCCGCCTGCAGCCGCGCCAGCACCGCCGGCGACTGGCTGAGCAGGTACCAGGCCCAGGCCAGGGTGTTGGCCGTGGTTTCATGCCCGGCCATGAACAGCACCGCCGCCTCGTTGCGGAAGGCAGCCTTGTCCATGCGCCGGCCGGTGCGCGGGTGCACGCCCTCGGCCATGGTGCGGATCAGGCTGGCCTCGCCACCGGCCGCGCCATCCAGGATGTCCCCGATCAGCCGGTCCAGCACGCGCTGGATGCGCCGGCCGGCGCGGCGCGCCCGCAAGGGCTGCCAGCGCGGCACCCAGTCCGGCAGGCCGAGCAGCGAGAGCAGGTCGGTCTGCCCGACCACCCGCTGATACTCGGCGAAGGCGCCGACCACGGTGGCGGCGGCGCTGCCGCCGAGCTGCCGGCCGAAGATGGTGCGGCAGATGATCTCGGCGGTCAGGTGGCCCATCTCGGCCAGCATGTCGATCGGCTGGCCCGCCGGATGGGACAGCCAGGCGCTGGCGCGCTCGGCGGCGGCCTCGGTGATCGGCGGCGTCAGCGCCGCCAGGCGCGAGACATGGGTGACCGGCGCCACCACCCGCCGCCGCTCCTTCCACAGCGCTCCGTCGCTGATGAACAGCCCATCCCCCAGCAGCGGCCGCAGCGCGTGGCGCATCTGCGGCGATTTCCGCTCGAAGGCGGCGGGCTGGTCGACAAAGGCCTGCTGCACCGTCTCCGGGCTGTTGCAGATGTAGATGTCGCGCATCAGCACGCGGCGATGGATGAAGCTGCGCTCGAAGCTGGGCTGCGGCCAGATGTCGAGGAAGGAGCGGCGCAGCGTGCGCAGCAATTGTGGCAACGGCGCCAGGCGGGGCGGGCGCGGTGGATGCGGCGGCACGAAGGCCGGGCCGGCCGGCAGCAGCGCCGGCGGGGGCGGGTTCCGCAGCGCCGCGGCCGCGGCCGCGTCGGCGGCGGCCGCGAGCGCGGCGAGCACCGCCTCGGCACCGTCCTGCGCCGCGCCGGCGCCGGGCGGGTCCGACCGCTGCAGCGCCGGGTCGAGCTTGGCCTCGCGCATGCTGCCCCGCTTCATTGCAAAGGTGATCTATACACCCCTGCAACGTCGCGGTCATCTTCGCGCGAGAGCGCCCTTACGCGGCGGTCAGCACCACCCGGCCATTCACCTTGCCGTCCTTCAGCCGGTTCAGCACGTTGTTCACCTCCGACGCCGGCACGGTGCTGACCGGCAGCGGCGAGAGCTTGCCCTGCTGGGCCAGCGCCACCACCTCGCGCAACTCCTGCGGATTGCCGACATAGGAGCCGCGCACGGTCAGCGCCTTGGTGGCCATCACCGGCAGCGGCACCGTCAGCTCGCCGCCGAACAGCCCGACCTGGATCAGCTTGCCGCCCTTGATCAGCGCGTCGAAGGCGAAGCGCGCCGTGGCGGTGCCGTTCACCAGGTCGATCACCGCCTCGACCGGGCCGCCGCAGGTCTCGACCAGCCGCGCCGTGGTGTCCTCGCCGCCGGCCTGCACCACATCGCTGGCGCCGGCGCGCTTCGCCGCCTCCAGCTTCTCGGCCGAGATGTCGACCACGACGATGCGCCTGTGGCCGAGCGCCTTCAGCACCTCGATCGCGTTCAGGCCGAGGCCGCCCGCGCCCACGACGACCACCGGCGCCTCGGGCGGCAGCGGCATCACCTTGCGGATGGCGGAATAGACGGTGATGCCCGAGCAGGCATAGGTGGCGGCGACCGCCGGGTCGAGCCCGTCAAAAGCCACCAGATGCTTCGGGCTGCGCGCCATCACATGGGTGGCGTAGCCGCCATTCTGGAACACGCCCAGGCTGCGCGCGGCGACCGCGCACATATTGTCCTCGCCCGCCTGGCAGCGCGCGCATTTGCCGCAGCCGAGCCAGGGGAAGACGATGCGGGTGTCGCCCACCGCGACGCCCTTGGCCTCGGGGCCGAGCTTCACCACGCGGCCGACGATCTCATGCCCCATGGCCAGCGGCAGCACCACGCCGCGATCCTTCAGCGACATCTTGCCGCGGCTGCCGAGATCGTAGCTGCCTTCCCAGATATGCAGGTCGGAATGGCAGACGCCGCAATGCGTCACCTCCAGCAGCACCTCCTCGCCGGTCGGCTCGCCCATCGGCAGCTCGATATTCTCCAGCGGCGCGCCGCATTCGACCACAGCCCAACCACGCATCGGGTTTCTCCCCTTTCTTGGACGCGGAAATGGGAGACCCGAAGGGCGGCGGGGTCAAGGGGGATAGGAAGGGAGGGAAAGACGTTCTTTTTTGCAAAAAAGAACCAAAAAACTTCTGTCACTTGGCGTCCCACCTCGGGCCTGAGGCGGGACGCCAGACTGGAAGAAGACTTCTTTTTCTGCAGAAAAAAAACTTAAGTCTTTGCTGACGGCTTGGAGGCCGACAGCGCCCGGCGGATCTCCGCCTCCGCCCTGGCCAGCTCCTCGGTCGCCTGGCGCCGCGTGGCGCGGCCCTCCTCGGCGATGCGCAGACTGTCCTCCAGCGTCGCCACCAGCGCCGCATTGGCCTGCTTCACCGCCGCCAGATCGAACACGCCGCGCTCCAGCTCCACCCGCGCCTCGGCATTGCCCTGGCGCAGCGTCTCGGCATTCGCGGTCAGCAGCTGGTTGGTCAGGTCGGTGGCGGCACGCACGGCGGCGCCGGCCTCGCGCATGTTCTGGATGGCCAGCGCCTGGGCCAGCTGGGTGCGCCACAGCGGCACGGTGTTGGCCAGCACCGAATGGATCTTCGCCGCCAGCGCCTTGTCATTCTCCTGGATCAGCCGCAGCCCGGGCAGCGACTGCATCGCCACCTGCCGCGTCAGCCGCAGATCATGCACCCGCCGGTCCAGCTCGTCCCGCGCCGCGCGCAGATCGCGCAGGCGCTGCGGCGCCAGCGGGTCGGCGGCATCCGCCGCGGCGCGCTCGGCGGCCGGGATCGCCTCGGCATCGGTGCGGGCCAGCACCGCCTCGCCGGCGGCGATGTGCTCGGCCAGCGCATGGAACCAGTCCAGCGTCGCGCCATAGAGCCGCTCCAGCCGCTCCACATCCTCGAGCAGCCGGGTGCGATGGCCGTCCAGCCGGTCGCCGATCGCCTCGATCTGGCCGCGCACCGTCTCGTAGCGCTGCATGATGGCGACCGCCTCGGCCTTGCCGCGCTGGAACAGGCGCCCGAGCCAGGAGGGTTTCTCGCCGAGCTGCGTCACGTCGAAGCCGCGCAGCGTCGAGAGCAGGCCGGAGAGCGCATCCCCCGCCTCCCCCGTCGCCTGGTTGCGCGCGGCGCCGAGCATGGCATCCGCCGCGGCGGCGGCGCGGTTCTGCGCCTCCGCCCCGAAGCGCAGGATGGTGCCGGGGTCGGCCAGGTCGATGGCGGCGGCCAGCGCCTCCACCCGCTCCGGCGCGATCGGGGTGCTGGGCGCGGCAGCCTGCGGGCTGCCCGGAACCGGACGCTGGGTGTCGCGGGTCATCTCGCCGCTCATGCTGCATAGCCCTCCTGGCGCAGCCGCTCGGCCAGCACCTTCACCTGGATCTCCAGCGCCTCGGTCTCCGCGGCGCGAAGGCGGTCGCGCATCTGGTAGCTGCCGCGCGCCATCTCCTCGACCAGATCGGCCAGGCTCGCCGGCGGCTCGGCGCCGGCGCGCAGCCGCCCGTCGATCCGCTCCAGCCCGTCCAGCTGCAGGTTGAGGAAGCGCCGCGCCTCGGCCAGGGCGCCCGGGCGCTGCGACAGCTCGGCCAGCAGCGCGCCGAGCGCGGTGACCGCCGGGCGCAGCCGCAGATCGGCGCCCTGCAGCGCGGACAGCCGGGCGCGCGGGGCCTCCAGCAGGTCGGGCGCCGGCGGCGGCGGGTCGGCGGGCGGGACGATCTCCGGCTCCACCACCGCCGGCTCGGCATCCTCGTAGAGCAGGCGGGTGCCGAACCAGGCCATGGCGCCGAAGACGATGGCGGCGAGCGGCGCGACCCCGGTGGACAGGCCGGCGATCAGCCCGGTGGCGACGCCGACCAGCACGGCAGCGGGGCGCAGCTTGCCGCGCCGCAGCCGGCGCACCCCGAGGCCGAGCAGCAGCAGGCCGAGCAGGATGCCGAGCAGCGCGCGCTGCTCGCCGCCGATCAGGTTGATCAGCAGCGCCGGCAGCAGCGGCAGCGCCACCAGCACCAGCATGGTGCCGCGCAGCCGGCGCAGCTCCCGCAGCAGGGGCTCGACCGGCATCAGTCGAACAGCTCCACCAGGGCGCGGAACAGGGCCAGCAGCGAGACCAGCCAGAGCGAGACGCCCAGCAGCGCGAAGCCGCCGAAGCGCCGCAGCGCGCCCTGCCCCGGAGGCAGCGTCACCAGCGGGCGGCGCGGAGGGGGGAAGCGAGGTTCCATGCCGCAGAGATTGCCCTGAGCGGGGCGAAAAAAAAGCCGCCCCCGCAAAAACCAGGGCGCAAAAAAAGCGCCGGGGGCAAGGCCGCCCCCGGCGCCGGGTCGGTTCCGCCGCGCGCCCGTCAGGAGCCGATGGCGCCGCCGCCGCGCCGCACAATGGCGATGACGCTCGGCCGCGGCGGCATCGCCGCGTCGAAATCCGGCCAGCGGGTGGAGGGGTTGGCGAAATTGCTGCCCTTGTCGTCGCCCGGGTGCTGGATCGCCAGGAAGACGGTCTCGTCATCCGGGGTGAAGCAGGGGCCGCAGACCTCGGCCCCGGTCGGCGCCTGGTAGAACAGCCGCGTCAGCCCGCGCCCGGGGCCCGCAGTGTCGGCGGCATACAGCCCATCCGCCACCTTGGAGGTGCCGGGCGCGCCATCGGTCGAGATCCAGATGCGGCCCTTGCTGTCGAAGGTGCAATTGTCCGGGCAGGACAGCCAGCCCTCGGCGCTGGTGCCCTGGTGGTACTGCGCGCCCGCATCGACGCCGGGCCGGCCGGCCACCAGGAAGATCTCCCAGCGCCCCTCGGTCGCGGCGTGGTCGACGCGGTCGGTGCCGGCGCCGGGCGGGATCATCTCGATGACATGGCCATGCGCATTGGCGGCGCGCGGATTGGCCTTGTCCACCTGCTCCGGCCGGCGGCGGGTGTTGTTGGTCAGCATCACATAGACGCGGCCATTGGCCGGGTTGGGCTGGACATCCTCCGGCCGGTCCATCGGCGTCGCCTTCACCAGATCGGCGGCGCGGCGCGTCTCGATCAGCACATCGGCCTGGCTGGCGAAGCCATTCGCCGCGGTCAGCGGGCCCTGGCCATGCACCAGCGGCAGCCATTCCAGCCGCCCATCCTCGTGGAAGCGCGCGACATAGAGCGTGCCCTCGTCCAGCAGGTCGCGATTGGCGGCGCGGTCCTGCGGGTTCCAGGCGCGGGCGGTGACGAATTTGTAGACATAGTCGAAGCGCTCATCATCGCCCGAATAGAACACCACACGCCCATCGGCCGAGACCGCATGGGTGCAGCCCTCATGCTTGAAGCGGCCGAGGGCGGTGCGCTTCACCGGCGCCGCTTGCGGGTCGTAGGGATCGATCTCGACGATCCAGCCGAAGCGGTTCGGCTCGTTCGGCTCGGCATCGAGGTTGAAGCGCTGGACATGCTTGTTCCAGCCATAGCCGGCCTTCTCGACGATGCCGTAGCGCTTGTAGGCGGCGGATTGCGCGCCGGTGCCGGCCGCGGCGCCGCCGAAATACTGGTTGAAATTCTCCTCCGCCGTCAGGACCGTGCCCCAGGGCGTGCTGCCGCCGGCGCAATTGTTCAGCATGCCCAGCACCTGGCGGCCCGAGGGATCGGCGCTGGTCTGCAGCCGCGCATGGCCGGCGGCGGGGCCGCTGATGCGGATCGGCGTCTCGGCGGTGATGCGGCGGTTCAGCCGGCCGGCGGCGACCGGCGCCCAGCGCCCGTCCTGGCGCCGGATCTCGACCACCGACATTCCATGCGCCGCCATCTCGACCAGCGCCTGCTCCCGCGTCGGGTTCTGCCGCGCCGCCTCGTCATCGGGGAGGCCGGGGAACATCAGATGCGGGTCGGTGTATTCGTGGTTGACCGTCAGCAGCCCATGATCGGCGCTACGGCTGCCCTGCGGCAGCGGGAAGAACTCGATGAAGTCGTTGTTGTAGCCGAACTGCATCGCCTGGGCGCTGGCGCTCTGCCGCTGCGGGTCGAAGGCGGGCGCGTCCGGCAGCACCGCGTCGCCCCAGCGGATCACCGTCTGGATCTCATAACCCTCGGGCACCGCGTCGCGCTCGGTCATCTGGTGCGCGATCTCGCGGAAGGACAGGCTGGAGCCGCCCTGCCCCGCCGCGGCAGCGGCCGACGGCGACACCGCCGCCGCGGCAGGCTGCGCCACGGCGGGGCTGGCCGAGGCCAGCAGCTCGCCGGCGAAGCTCAGCGCCGCGCCGGCGCCCAGCATGCCGCGCAGCGCGGCGCGGCGCGACAGGCGGCGCTCCACCAGCTCGCCGATCGTCTCGCGCGGGGCGGGGTTGCTGCCGATATCCTCGAGCTCGATGCGCTCGCGCGGCGTCTCGGCGCCGTGATGGGTGCGGTCGGTCATGATGTCGTCCCGGTGCAGGCGGCGCCGCGGGGACGGCGCCCGAAGCCCGCAGGAACACCGCGCAGCGGGACAGCACGATGAAGGAACGGTGAAGCTTCGGTGACGCCGTGCGGGTTTCCGCGCCCTCAGCCCCGGCGCGCGAAAAACGCCGCGATGGTCGCCGCCGCCTGGTCCAGATGCCCCTCCAGCACCGCCACCGCCGAGGCCGCGTCGCCCGCGGCGGCCGCCTCCAGCATGGCGCGGTGGTCGTGCTGGGCCATGTGCTCCCGCCCCTGCGCCGCCAGGTGGAAGCGCAGATAGCGGTCGAAGCCGGCCAGCTCCTGCTCGACCATGGCCAGCATCCGCGCATGGCCGGCGGCGCGGTACAGCGCCATATGGAAGCGCCGGTTCAGCTGGCCGAGCAGCGCGGCATCGGCCTCACTGTCCATGGCGGCGATCAGCTGCGCCGCCTCGGCCAGGTCGGCCGCGGTCAGGTGCGGGATGGACAGGCGCAACGCCGCCGGCTCCAGCGCCCGGCGGATCGCATATCCATCCGCCGCGTCGCGCGCCGAGATCTCGGTCACCACCGCGCCGCGATGCGGCAGCACATCGACCAGCGCCTGCGCCTCCAGCTGGCGCAGCGCCTCGCGCACCGGCATGCGGCTGACGCCGAATCGCGCCGCCAGCTCCTCCTGCCGCAGCGCCGTGCCGCCGGGCAGGCGCCCCTCCAGGATCGCCGCCTTCAGCACCGCCTCGACATGCGCGGCCGCGGTGCGCCAGCCCGCCATCGGGGCGGGGCCGAGCGCGTCCAGCGGGTGGGCAGCATCCGTCATCCGAAATCCAGCCGTTGATTGGATCCAAGATTACGATATCGTCGCGCCCATCACCAGCCCCATGAAGGCCCCGCCATGACCGACACCGCCACCGCCCAACCCGGCCTGCTGCAGCCGATCCTGGCCGGGGTGCTGGCGGCCGTGGTCGGCTTCGCCTCCTCCTTCACCATCGTGCTGGCCGGCTTCCACGCCATGGGGGCCAGCCAGTCCCAGGCCGCCTCCGGCCTGCTGGCGCTCTGCGTCATGCAGGGGGTGGTGGCGCCGCTGCTCAGCTGGCGGCTGCGCATGCCCATCATCACCGCCTGGTCCACCCCGGGCGCCGCGCTGCTGGTGGCCACCGGCCTGCCCGAGGGCGGCTTCGCCGTGGCCGTCGGCGCCTTCCTGCTGGCGGCGCTGCTGATCATCCTGGCCGGGCTGTGGAAACCCTTCGGCCGCGCCGTCTCCTCCATCCCGCCCAGCCTGGCCAATGCCATGCTGGCCGGCATCCTGCTGGAGATCTGCCTGGCGCCGATGCGCGCCGTCGGCGCCATGCCGCTGCTGGCCCTGCCGGTCATCCTGAGCTGGGCCCTGGCCTGGCGCTTCGCCCGGCTCTGGGCGGTGCCCGCCGCCGTGCTGGTGGCCGCGGTGCTGATCCTGCTGGCGACGCCGCTGCCGCAGGGCGCGCTGGCCGATATCGCGCCGCGGCTGGAATGGGTGACGCCCGCCTTCACCCTGAGCGCCGCCATCAGCATCGCCCTGCCGCTCTTCCTGGTCACCATGGCCTCGCAGAACGTGCCGGGCCTGGCGGTGCTGCAGGCCAATGGCTATCGCCCCGCGCCGGGGCCGATCTTCACCGCCACCGGCATCGCCAGCCTGCTGATCGCCCCCTTCGGCGCGCATTCGCTGAACCTGGCCGCCATCACCGCCGCCCTCTGCGCCGGGCGCGATTCGCATCCCGATCCGGCGCGCCGCTGGGTCGCGGCCGTCTCGGGCGGCGCCTGCTACGTGCTGCTCGGCCTCTGCGCCAGCTTCGCCGTCGCCTTCATCGCCGCCTCCCCGCCGCTGCTGATCCAGACCGTCGCCGGCCTGGCCCTGCTCGCCAGCCTGGGCGGCGCGCTGACCGCGGCGCTGGCCGATGAGCGGCAGCGCCTGCCGGCCGTCATCACCTTCGCCACCACGGCCTCGGGGCTGGCGCTGTTCGGCATCGGCGCGGCCTTCTGGGGGCTGCTCGGCGGCGGGGCGCTGATGCTGCTGGAGCGGGCGAGAATCAAAATCTGAAAAGACAAAAAAGGCCGGGGAAGGAATTCCCCGGACCCCATCTTTTTTCTGTCAGTGGGATCAGACGACCGGGCTGCGGCCGCCATCGACGTTCAGCGCGGTGCCGGTGATGTAGCCGCCGGCCTCGCTGGCCAGGAACAAGGCCGTCGCCGCGAACTCCTCCGGCCGGCCCAGGCGGCCCAGCGGCACCGGCGCGGCCATCTCCTGCTTCCATTCCTCGAAGCTCAGGCCGCGCGGATCCGCCGCATGCCGGCGCACCCATTGGTCGCTCTCGATGATGCCGACCAGCAGGGCGTTGACCAGGATGCCATGCGGCGCGCCCTCATGCGCCATCACCTTGGTCAGCGCCATGCCGGCGGCGCGGGAGACGGCGGTCGGCGCGCCCTGCGCCGGCGGCGCCTTGGCGCCGATGTTCAGCACATTGATGATGCGGCCCCAGCGCCGCTCCGCCATGCCGGCCCAGGCGCGGCGCGACAGCCTTATGGCGGCGAACAGCTTCAGGTCGAGATCCTGCTGCCACAGCGCATCGCTCACCTCGGGGAAGGCGCCGCGCTGGCTGGTGCCGGCATTGTTGACCAGGATGTCCACCCGGCCCAGCGCCGCCACCGCGCCGTCAAAGGCGGCCTCGCAGCCCTCGGCCGTGGCGATATCGGCCTGCAGCGGATGCGCGCCGGTCTCGGCCGCGGCCTGGGCCAGCGCCGCCTCGCCCCGCGCCACGATGGCGACCTTCGCCCCGGCCTCGCCGAAGGCGCGCGCCATGGCCAGGCCCAGGCCCTTGGACCCGCCGGTGATCAGGGCCGTGCGACCCTCGAGCGACAATTTCATGCTGGAAACACCCGTCCGGGAAAGATGGTGGTGGTGGGGCGACCTACGGGACTCGAACCCGTGACATCCAAGACCACAACCTGGCGCTCTACCAACTGAGCTAAGGCCGCCACAACCATCTTTCCCCTGCGCCGGACGGCGCCGGGGTGGCGCGGGAGATAATCCGGCGGCGCCCTGCCGTCAACAGGGCAGCGCCGCCGGAGCGTCACAAAGCGTCAGAAGATCAGCTCGCCCGCCATCAGCGCCATCACCAGCAGCAGGATGAACAGCAGCAGGAAGACGCCGAAGATGATCTTGGCGATGCGCCCGGTCACCGCCGAGACACCGGTGAAGCCCAGCGCGCCCGCGACGATCGAGATCACCAGGAAGATCAGGGCCCATTTCAGCATCGCGCTCTCCTCTCTCAGAGCCCGCCTTCCGGGCCTGGGGCTGCAACGCGGCAGCAGCGTCGCGGTTCCGGGGCAATCGCGAACGCGGCCTAGCCGGCATCCGCCTCCGCAGCCTCGGGGCGGTTCTCCACCATGGCCATCAGCGTCGCCAGCGCATCGGCCTCCTCCGCCGGCTTGTCGGCGCGCAGACGGGAAATGCGCGGGAAACGCATGGCCACGCCCGATTTGTGGCGGGAGGAAAGCTGCGCGGCGTCGAACACCACCTCCAGCACCAGCGCCTTCTCCACCTCCCGCACCGGGCCGAAACGGGCGGTGGTGTGGTTGCGGATCCAGCGATCGAGCCAGACCAGCTCCTGGTCGGTATAGCCGGAATAGGCTTTCCCGACCGGCACCAGCTCCCGACCCCCGGCCCCGTCCTCGCGCCACAGGCCGAAAGTGTAGTCGGAGTAGGTGCTGCTGCGCTTGCCATGGCCGCGCTGCGCATACATCAGCACCGCATCGACCGAGAGCGGCGCGCGCTTCCATTTCCACCACAGCCCCTTGGGCCGCCCGGCCAGATAGGGCGCGTCGCCGCGCTTCAGCATCAGCCCCTCGATGCCCGCGGCGCGGGCGCCATCGCGCAGCCCCCGCAGCTGGTCGAGCGAGGCGAAGGCCACCTGCGGCGAGAGATCCATCCGCGCCGGCTTCGCGGCCGCGAACCAGGCCTCCAGCCGGTCGCGCCGGGCGTCGAAAGGCAGCGGGCGAAGATCCTCCCCGGCCTCGAACAGCAGATCGTAGAGCCTGAGCCCCACCGGATAGTCGCGCAGCATCTTCGCCCCGACCACCTTGCGGTTCAGCCGCTGCTGCAGATCGGCGAAGGGGGCCACCTCGCCATCGCGGATCACCAGCAGCTCGCCATCCAGCACGGCGTGGAACTCCATCGCCTCCAGGATCTCGGGGAAGGACTGGGAGATGTCCTCGCCGGTGCGCGACCAGAGCCGCCGCCCGCCGGGCCCGGACGAGGCCTGCACCCGGATGCCGTCCCATTTCCATTCGGCGCGGAAGGCGCTGTGGTCGAGGGCCGCGATATCTGGCTCCTCCAGCGGCTGCGCCAGCATGGGCGAGCGGAAGACCGGCGCGTCGCGCGGATCGGGCCGTTCGGCGCGGCCCTCCAGCCAGGCGAAGAGCGGCAGATAGGGCGGCGCGATGCCATGCCAGACTTCCTCCACCTCCTCGACCGGCTGGCCCGACCATTCCGCCAGCGCCTGGCGCGCCAGCCGCCCTGAAGCGCCGACACGCAGGCCCCCGGTCACCAGCTTGATCAGCGCCAGCCGCCCGCCCGGGTCCAGCACATCCAGCCAGCCCTCCAGCAGCGCCGGGATCTCGGATTTCGGCGCCAGCTCCAGCGCCTCCACCACCTCGGACAGATCGGGCGGCGGGCGGTTCGGGCGCTGCGGCGGCTCCGGCCAGATCAGCGCCACCGTCTCGGCGAAATCGCCGACATAGTCATGGCTCCAGGCCAGCAGCACCGGGTCGACCCGCGTCTTCACCAGCTCCCGCACCAGGGAGGGCTTCGCCGCACTGAAGGAGAGCTCACCGGCGATGGCGGCGAGGCCGACGCCGCGATCCGGGTCGGGCTGGGTCGCGAACCAGCGCTTCAGCAGGGCCAGCTTGGCGTTACGCCCGGGGGTGAAGAGCAGCCGCTCCAGCAGCTCGGCAAAGGCGGGCAGGCTCATGCCGCGCCCTCCGTGGCGGCGGCGTCCTCGGCGGCGGGCGCCTCCTCGGACGCATCCTCATCCTCCTCGCGCCCCACCAGGTGCAAGGCGCGGCCGCGCACACCGCGCGCGGCCAGCGCATGGATCAGCGCCTCCTCCCGCCCATGCGTCACCCAGACCTCCGGCGCACCCACCTCCTCGATGCTGGCCAGCAAATCATCCCAGTCGACATGGTCGCTGACGATCAGCGGCAGCTCGACGCCGCGCGCCTTGGCGCGCTGGCGCACCCGCATCCAGCCCGAGGCCAGCGCCGTCACCGGATCGGCCAGCCGCCGCGCCCAGGGATTGGCCTCGGCCGAGGGGGGCGCGAGCACGATCTCGCCCGGCAGCACGCTCTCCCCGCGCTTCGCCGGGCGCGGCACCGGCCGCAATTCTCCGAGCGGCACCCCGAAGCGCTCATACAGCGCGCACATCGAGGCCTGGGCGCCGTGCAGATAGACCGGCCGCTCCCACCCCGCCTGGCGCAGCAGGGCGATCAGCCGCTGGCATTTGCCCAGCGCGTAGCAGCCGACCAGATGCGCCCGCTCCGGGAACAGGGCAACGCTGTCCAGCAGGCGGCGGATCTCCTGCGCCACCGGCGGGTGGCGGAACACCGGCAGGGCGAAGGTCGCCTCGGTGACGAAGACGTCGCAGGGCACCGGCTCGAAGGGCGCGCAGGTCGGGTCCTCCTGCCGCTTGTAGTCGCCGGAGACGACGATGCGGCTGCCCTGCCATTCCAGCACCACCTGCGCCGAGCCCAACACGTGTCCTGCCGGCACCAAAGTGATGCGCACCCCGTTCTGCAGGATCGGCTGGTGGTAGCCGAGCGGCATCTGCTGCCGTCCCGCCCTGCCCTCGCCCAGCCGCGCCTGCATGATGGCCAGGGTCTCGGGCGTCGCCAGCACGGCATCATGGTCGGGCCGGGCATGGTCGGAATGGCCATGGCTGACGATGGCGCGCGCCACCGGCAGAGCCGGGTCGATATGGAAATCCCCGGGCTCGCAATAGAGGCCCTGCGGGGTGGGACGGATCCAGCTCTCGGGGTGCGGCGCGGCCATGGCAGGGTAACAGCTGGGCGGCGGCAAAGGCTGCGCAAGCCCTTGTCATTCGCCTCATCCCGGCGCTGCCCCCAGATCGGAAGCGAACAGAGGGAGCAGGCGATGGTGGTGGATTGGGAGGTGCGGCCGGGCCAGGGCATCGGGCCCCTGCGCTTCGGCATGGATCGCGAGGCGGTGGCCTCGCTCGGGGCGGCGCTGGGCCCGGTCACCGATGAGCGCGAGCTGGGCGAGGGCGCGGAGGATGTCGAGGCGATGCTGCAGCCCTTCGGGCAGTGGGTCACCGCCGAGGATATCGCCCAGCTCAAGGCCGCCATGGCCGAGGTGGCCGGGCAGCAGCAGGGCCTGATGCAGCAATCCCGCCGCAACGGAATGCTGCTGACCTTCCAGGATGGCGCGCTGGCCGAGATCATCGCCCCCTGCGACGGGCCGGAGATCACCATCGCGGGCTTGCGCGTCTTCACCGATGAAAGGCTGGCGGTGGTCGCCGCCCTGTCGCGCGCCGCCGGCGACGCGCCGCTGACCGATGGCGAGAGCATCGCCTATCGCCGCGCCCCGCTCTGGCTGCATCTCTTCGCCCTGGGCGCGCCGGGCTTCGCACCGCATCCCGACCGCCAATCGGCGCGCGAGGTGTCGCTGCAGCTGCGCGCCGGCCCGTTGCGCGGCACGGCCGAGATCGATTGGGCGCGCTTCCGCCCCCTGCCCCTGCCCGGGGCGGCGTGACCGCGGCGGGCGCCCGGGCCGGCCGCGGCCGGCACGGCTACAGCCAGTCGGGTGCCGGCATGCGGCGATAGGCGTCGCGCAGCGCGGTGGACCAATCCTCCCGCAGGGCGCGGAAATAGGGATCCTCCTCGGTGATGCGGCGCTGCAGCCGGATCTGCTGCGTGCCCGCCTCATAGACCAGCAGGTCCAGCGGCAGGCCGACGGTGAGGTTGGAGCGCAGCGTGCTGTCCATGCTGACCAGGGTCAGCTTCACCCCATCCTCCAGGCTGGTCTGGTGGGTCAGCGCGCGGTCGAGGATCGGCTTGCCGTATTTGTGCTCGCCGATCTGCAGGAAGGGCGTGTCGGGCGTCGCCTCGATGAAATTGCCGGCGGCATAGACCAGATAGAGACGCTGCGGCCCGCCGGCGATCTCGCCCCCCAGCATGATGGAGACGTCGAAGCCCACCCCTTGCGCCTTCAGCATCGCGCCATCCATCTCATAGACGGCGCGGATGGCGGCGCCCACCAGCTGGGCGGCGCGGAACATGCTGGGCACGGTCAGCAGCGTGTGCCGCTCGCCATCCAGCATCAGCCCCTCGCCCAGCCGGTTCCACACCGCCTGGGTGATGGCCAGGTTGCCGGCGGCCAGCATGCAGAGCATGCGCTCCCCCGGCGCGATCGCCGTGTACATCTTCGAGAAGACCGAGATGTTGTCGACGCCCGCATTGGTGCGGGTGTCGGAGAGCATGACCAGCCCCTGCTCCAGCCAGAGCCCGACGCAATAGGTCATGTCTGCCGGCCATTCAGGTAGAGCCGGCCGATCTCCTGCCCCAGCAGCACATTCTGGTCGATGATGCCGGTGAGGAAGCCGTGCAGCCCGCCCTCCAGGATGGCGTCGATGCGGCCATAGCGCAGCCGGGCATGCAGCCCGCCGGCCAGGCGGTGGCATTCGCCGCGCGCCCCGTCATTGGCGATGGCGATCTGCTCCAGCGTCTGCTCCACCCGGCGGTAGCAGGCGAGCAGCGAGCGCGGCAGCTCCGGCCGCAGGATCAGCAGCTCCGCCACATGCGCCGGGCTGAGCCGCGCGTGATAGACATGCTGATAGGCGCGCAGCGCCGAGACCGAGCGCAGCACCGCCTGCCATTGCGCGTAATTCGCCGCATCCTCCGTCGCATCGCTGGCGAAGGCGGCGTGGCGCACATCGAGCAGCCGCGCGGTGTTGTCGGCGCGCTCCAGCATGGTGCCGAGATGGCAGAAGCGCCAGGCATCGTCGCGCAGCATGGTGTCGGCGGCGGCGCCGTTGAACAGCAGGGTGCGGCTGCGCACCCAGTCGAGGAAGCCGGGCAGCCGGTCGCCCTTGATGGCGCTGGAATCGAGGCGGCGGAACTCGATCCAGGTGTCGTTGATCGCCTCCCACATATCGACGGTCAGCGCGGTGCGCACGGTGCGGGCATTGCGCCGCGCCGCCTCGACACAGGCGGCGATGCCGGCCGGGTTCTCCGGGTCCAGCGCCAGCCAGGCCACGGCGGCATCCTGCGAATGCACGGGGTGGCGCTGGCGGAAGGTCGGCTCACAGCCGGTCGCGATCATCAGGGCGCGCCATTCCTCATCGGCGGCGCTGAGCGGATTGGCCAGCAGCGCCATGCGCAGCGTGGCGGCCAGGCCGCGCGCGACATTGCCGGCGCGCTCGGAATAGCGGCCGAGCCAGAACAGGCAGTCGGCGGTCCGGGACAGCATTCTCTCAGATCTCCCCGGCGGTGGCGTCGTTGGCGGCCATCGGCGGCGGGACGCTGCCCTGGCTCTGGCCCTGCGCCGGGCCCTCGGCCCGGCCTTCGCCACCACCCTGCGCCTGGCTCTGCGTCTGGCCCTGTGCCTGATCCTGGGGCCGGTTGGCGGGCGCGTCGTCCAGCACCCAGGTGTCCTTGGTGCCGCCGCCCTGGCTGGAATTGACCACCAGCGAGCCCTCGCGCAGCGCGACGCGGGTCAGCCCGCCCGGCACCATGCGCACGCTGCGGCCGAACAGCACGAAGGGGCGCAGGTCGACATGGCGCGGCGCGATGCCACCATCGCCCAGCGTCGGCACAGTGGAAAGTGCGAGCGTCGGCTGCGCGATGTAGTCGCCCGGCCGCGCGGTGATGCGGGCGGCGAAATCGGCGCGCTGCTCCTCCGTCGCATGCGGGCCCACCAGCATGCCATAGCCGCCGGAGCCGCGCGCCAGCTTCACCACCAGCTTGTCGAGATTGGCCAGCACATAGTCGCGGTCGGCCTCACGCTCGCACATGAAGGTGGGCACGTTGGAGAGGATCGGCTCCTCGCCCAGATAGAAGCGCACCATCTCGGGCACGAAGGGGTAGATCGCCTTGTCATCGGCGATGCCGGCGCCCGGCGCATTGGCCAGCGCCACATTGCCGGCCTTGTAGGCCGCCATCAGCCCGGGCACGCCGAGCGCGCTGTCGGGGCGGAAGGCCTCGGGGTCGAGGAAATCATCGTCGATGCGGCGATAGATGACATCGACGCGCTGGGCGCCCGCCGTGGTGCGCATATAGACCACGCGGTCGCGCACGAAGAGGTCGGCGCCCTCCACCAGCTCGACGCCCATCTCATCGGCCAGGAAGGAATGCTCGTAATAGGCGCTGTTGTAGGGGCCCGGGGTCAGCACCACCACCTTGGGCTCCGGCCCGCTGCCGGCGGGGGCGATGCTCTTCAGCGTCTCCAGCAGCTCCTCCGGATAGTGGCTGACCGGCGCGATGCGATGGCGGGTGAACAGCTCGGGGAAGAGGCGCAGCATCGCCTCCCGATTCTCCAGCATGTAGGAGACGCCGGAGGGCGTGCGGCAATTGTCCTCCAGCACGTAGAACTCGTCCGGCCCGGTGCGCACCAGGTCGATGCCGGAGATCACCGTGTAGACCCCACCCGGCGGGGTGAAGCCCTCCATCTGCTTCAGATAGCCCTCATTCTCCAGCACCAGCTCGGCCGGCACGCGCCCGGCCTTGATGATCTCCTTCGGGCCATAGACATCGGCCAGGAAGGCGTTCAGTGCCCGCACCCGCTGCTCCAGCCCGCGCGAGAGCCGCTCCCATTCCTCGCGCGAGAGGATGCGGGGGATGACGTCGAAGGGGATCAGCCGCTCGGGGTCGCCGCCCTCGGTGTAGACGGCGAAGGTGACGCCGATGCGGCGGAACAGCACCTCGGCCTCGCGGCGTTTCTGGTCCAGGGCCTCCAGGCCCGTGGCATCCAGGAAGCGGGCCATTTCGGCATAGGGCGGGCGGATGTCGCCATCGGCGTTCATCTCGTCGAAGGCGGAGGCTGGGCGTTCGGCCACGTTGTTCCGGCGTCCTCAAGAATTGCGCTTCGTGCCGGTCGGCGCGGTGGGTCCTGGTCCCGCAAGCGCCGGGCCGGACCGGCACGGATCGAGTTGAGCAAGCGGAACGGCGCAGGTGCAAGCCGCGTTTCCAGACTTCGTCACGCTTGCGGCGCCTGGCCAGCATGGTTGTGCCCAAGCCGGCGGCAATGCTGCCCGTCCGCCGGGCGATCCGGGCCGCGACCGCGCCGGAGGGACTCGGGCCGGGCCCGATCGCGCTTGACCCAGGCGCGCGCGGCGGCCGAGGCTCGGCCCACCCAGCCAGGGAGCGACCGGATGCGACGCCGCCCTCTCCTCGCCTTGCCCGCCCTGCTGCTGCCAGCCGCCCCGCCGTTGCGCGCACCACCGCTGCCCGCCCGGGCGCAGCCGGCCTCGGCCGGGGCCGCGCCGGTCGATGTGGCGCTGGTGCTGGCCGTCGACGCCTCGGGCAGCATCGGCGAGGCGGAATTCCGCCTGCAGCGCGAGGGCTGCGCCGAGGCGGTGGCCCACCCGGCCGTGCTGGCCGCCATCCGCGGCGGGCCGCTCGGGCGGGTCGCCATCGCCATGGTCGAATGGGGCGCGCCGGGCGGGGCAGAGACGGTGCTGGGCTGGCACGCCGTGTCGGACGCGGCCTCGGCCGCGATCCTGGCGGAGGCGCTGCTGGCGGCGCCGCGCTCACGCCAGAGCTGGAACGCCATCGGCGATGCCATTGACCATGCGGCGGCGCTGCTCGAGGCCTGCCCGCATGAGGCGACGCGGCGGGTCATCGACCTGTCCGGCGACGGGCCGGATCTGCGTGGGCTGCGCCCGGCGGCGGCGGCGCGCGACGCGGCCCTGGCGGCGGGCATCACCATCAACGCCCTGGCCATCCTGACCGGCCGCGCGGGCCTGGTGGAGCATTACCGGGACCAGGTCATCACCGGCCCCGGCGCCTTCGTGCAACCCGCGGAGGGGCGCGAGGATTTCGCCCGGGCGCTGCGCGCGAAGCTGGTGCGGGAGATCGCCTGAGCAAAGGTTTCATCAACTCATCTTTATATGAGTATGAACCAGAAGGTTGTGGCTCGCGGCGAGTTTTGCTTTGCACCCCCGGTTCCCTGTGATAGCGGGATTGTCATGACGTCCGCGATCCGCCGGCTGGTGCCCCCGCACCGGCCCCGCTCCGCGGCGTTCCCGGGCCTTTCCTTGGCCCGGAGCGCCTTCTCGCCTCGGCACAGAGGCATCACGCAGCGCCCCCGCAAGGTGCCACCAAGAGGGTGGAGGGGGTTCATCCTGGGGGCCGTGCTGCTTGCGGTCCCCGTCCTGTCCACCAGCCCGGCCGAGGCCGCCGGGCCACGCAATGCCTGCCTGGAAGCAGTTCGCGCCGCCGAACTGCGTCACGACCTGCCCGATGGGCTGCTGGTGGCGATCGCCCTGGCCGAGTCCGGCCTGCACGCGCACGCCCTCAACATCGGCGGCCGGTCCTACTACCCGGAGAGCCGGGCCGAGGCGCGCCGCCTCCTGGTGAACGCCCCTGCCCGGTCTTCGGTCATGGCCGGCTGTGTTCAAGTGAATGCGCGCGTGCATGCCCGCAACGGCGCCGACTGGCCGCTGGATGCCGATCGCGCGGCCGACTGGGCCGCCCGCTATCTGCGCCAGCACTACAACACCACCGGCAACTGGGCCGCGGCGCTGCGCCGCTGGAATGGCGGCGGCCATGCGCAGCAGCTGGTCTGCCGGGTGGATGCCAAGCTGCAGGTGGTCAATCCGGGCAGCGGCGCGCTGGGCAACCCGTCCTGCGGCCGCGGCCAGATCGCCCGCGTCCGCCGCGACGGCGCGGCGCTGCTGGAGCTGGCCGAAGCCGGCAACTGAGCGTGGGCGGCACCCGGGCGGGTGCCGCCGGCAAGGGACGGACGTCGCCTCCCGGCCGCAGGGCCGGGAGGTTTTTCGTGGTCCTGCCGCCCTCAGGCGGCCAGGTAGAACTTCACCACCGAGGCGGCGGCCAGCACCCAGACGGCGCCGCTGACCGCCCGCGCCTTGCCCGCCATCAGCTGGATCGCCGCATAGCTGATGAAGCCGAGCCCGATGCCGGTCGAGATCGAGAAGGTCAGCGGCATGGCCAGCGCGGTGATGATCGCCGGCAGGTAGTCGGCCGGCTCCTCCCAATGCAGCTCGCGCAGGCTCTGCGCCATCAGGCAGGCCACCAGCACCAGGGCCGGCGCCGTGGCGAAGGCCGGGATCGAGGTCGCCAGCGGCGCCAGGAACAGCGCCAGCAGGAACAGCACCGCGACGGTGATGGCGGTCAGCCCCGTGCGGCCGCCCGCCTGCACCCCGGCGGCGCTCTCGATATAGGAGACGGTGGTCGAGGTGCCGAGCACGGCGCCGATCATCGAGCCGCCCGAATCCGCCATCAGCGCCCGGCCCAGATGCGGCACGGTGCCGTCCTTGCGCATCAGCCCGGCGCGGTGGGTGGTGGCGATCAGCGTGCCGGTGTTGTCCAGCAGGTCGACCAGGAAGAAGGTGAAGACGATCACCAGCAGGCCGAGGCCGAGCGCGCCGGCCAGATCCATCTGCAGGAAGGTCGGCGCCAGCGAGGGCGGCAGCGAGACGATGCCGTGGAACTGCGTCAGGCCGAAGGGCACGCCGAGCGCGGCGGTGGCCAGGATGCCGATGACGATGGCGCCCGTCACGCCGCGCGCCAGCAGCCCCGCCGTCAGCAGGAAGCCGAAGCAGGAGAGCAGCGTCGCCGGATTGCGGAAGGAGCCGAGGGTGACCAGCGTCACCGGATGGTCGACCACCAGCCCCATGCCCTGCAGCCCGATCAGCAGCAGGAAGAAGCCGATGCCGGCGGCGATGCCGAGCTTCAGCGACAGCGGGATGGCGTTGATCAGCCATTCGCGCAGCCCGCTCAGCGACACCACCAGGAAGAGCAGGCCGGAGAGGAACACCGCGCCCAGCGCCACCTGCCAGGACACCCCCATGCCGGCGACGACCACGAAGGCGAAGCGGGCGTTCAGCCCCATGCCCGGGGCGAGGGCCACCGGATAGTTGGCGAGCAGCCCCATCAGGGCCGAGCCGATGGCCGCCGCCAGGCAGGTGGCGACGAAGGCGGCGCCCTGGTCCATGCCGGCCTGCGCCATGATGCCCGGATTGACCACGATGATGTAGGCCATGGTGAGGAAGGTGGTGAGGCCGGCCAGGACCTCCTGCCGCGGCGTGGTGCCGCGCTCGGCCAGCTTGAAGAAACGATCCAAGGCGGCGTGCTCCGCGAATGCTGTGTTGCAGCAGGATACGGGGGCGCCGGGGGGCTTCACAATTCTCTCCCTGCGCAAGGCGTCTCCCCGTGCGGCGCGGACGGGTCTATGAAGACAGCCAAGCCGCGACGTGACGGCACACGCCAGATCCGACAGGGACGCATCACCACCCGGCCTGGCGCCGGCCCCCGGGCCGCGCCGCGCCGCCGCAGGAGACAGTTCATGGTTTCACGCCGCATGATCGGCACCGCCGCCGGGCTCGCCTTGGCGATGGGCGCCAGCCTCTCGACCCCGGCGCTGGCGCAGGGGGCCAACGAGACGACCTTCGACCGCATCCGCCGCACCAAGAAGCTGCGCAGCGCGGCGGTGGTGGGCGGCGCGCCCTACTACCACAAGGATCTCGCCTCCGGTCAGTGGCGCGGCTTCTACATCGACCTGCTGAAGATGCTGGCCGAGGAGCTGGAAGCCGAGCTGGAGCTGACCGAGACCACCTGGGGCAATGCCGTCCTCGACCTGCAGTCGAACAAGATCGACATCTTCTTCGGCCTGAACCCGACGCCGCGCCGCGCCCTGGTGGTGGATTTCTCCGTCCCCTGCTTCAGCAACGCCTTCAGCTTCATCGCCAAGCGCGGCTATTCGCCCAGGAGCTGGGACGAGCTGAACGCGCCCGAGGTGAAGATCGCCGTCGACAGCGGCTCCTCGCAGGACCAGGTGGTGACGCGGCTTTGCCCCAAGGCGCACATCAGCCGCTTCAAGAGCGCCGACGAGGCGACGATGGCGGTGCAGTCCGGCCGCGCCGACGCGCAATGCCTGGTGCTGCTGCTGGCGCTGACGGCGGTGAAGCGCAACGCCAATATCGGCCATGTCGTGGTGCCGGCGCCGGTCTTCGCCACCACCTCCAATGCCGGCTTCCGGCGCGAGCCCGACAAGACCTGGCGCGACTTCGTCAACACCTGGATCGACTTCAACAAGGGCCTCGGCGCCGTGCGCAGCGCCATCCTGCGCAACATGGAGCTGGTCGGCATCTCCGAGTCCGATTTCCCGCCGGGCGTGACGCTCTGACGCCGCCGCCGGGGCACGCCTGTGGCGCGCCCCGGCCCTGGCCCCCGCCCTCCGACGGGAAGATTGCATGTACAATTGGGATTTCGCCGTCGTCTGGAGCTATCGCTGGCTCTTCGTCAACGGCCTCTGGGTGACGCTGGCCTTCACCGCCGCCATCGTGCTGCTCGGCCTCGCCATCGGCCTGTTCTCCGGCCTGCTGCGGCTGTCGCGCCTGGCGCCGCTGCGCTGGGTCTCCCAGGCCTATGTCGAGCTGTTCCGCTGCACGCCGATCCTGGTGCAGCTGGTCTGGTTCTACTACGCCCTGCCGATGCTGACCGGCATCCAGATGAGCGCGACGACCGCCGGCGTGCTGGCGCTCTCCCTCTATGGTGGCGCCTTCTATTCCGAGATCGTGCGCGGCGGCATCGCCTCCATCGAGGGCGGCCAGACCGAGGCGGCGCTGGCGCTCGGCATGACGCCGGCGCAGTCGATGCGCCGCATCGTGCTGCCCCAGGCGCTGAAGCGCATGGTGCCGCCGCTGATGAACCAGTCGATCATCCAGCTGAAGAACACCTCGCTGGTCTCGGTGCTCGCCGTGCCCGACCTGCTCTACCAGGGCCAGGCGGCGGCGCATGACAGCTACCGGCCGCTCGAGATCTACACCGTGGTGGCCATCATCTATTTCGTCGTGCTGTTCCCGCTGACCCTGCTGGTCGGCCGGCTGGAGCGCCGCCTGGCGCGGTCCGACTGAGGAGGCGGAGACGATGGACCAGACCATGATCGAGGTCGCCGCGCTGCAGAAGCGCTTCGGCGCCAACACCGTGCTGCGCGACGTCAACCTGCAGGTGCGCAAGGGCGAGGTGGTGGCCCTCATCGGCCCCTCCGGCTCCGGCAAGTCGACGCTGCTGCGCTGCCTGAACCTGCTGGTGGTGCCGGATGGCGGCCGCGTGCGGGTGGGCGAGCAGAGCTTCGCCTTCGGCGGCGCCGTGTCGCTGCCCGGCACCCAGGCCATGGCGCGCTTCCGCGCCGCCACCGGCATGGTGTTCCAGCAATTCAACCTGTTTCCGCACATGACCGTGCTGGCCAATGTGATGGAAGGCCCGCTGACCGTCCGCCGCATGCCGCGCGCCGAGGCCGAGGCGCTGGCGCGCGGGCTGCTCGGCAAGGTCGGGCTGGCGGAAAAGGCGGAGCAATATCCCTCCCGCCTCTCCGGCGGGCAGAAGCAGCGTGTCGCCATCGCCCGCGCGCTGGCCATGCAGCCCGCGGTGATGCTGTTCGACGAGGCGACCAGCGCCCTCGACCCCGAGCTGGTGGGCGAGGTGCTGGCGGTGATGCAGTCGCTCGCCGCCGAGGGCATGACGATGGTCATCGTCACCCATGAGATCGCCTTCGCCCGCGACGTCGCCGACCGCGTGGTGTTCCTGCGCGACGGCGTCATCGTCGAGGACGGACCGGCCCGCCAGGTCATCGACACCCCGCGGGAGGAGGCGACGCGCGCCTTCCTCTCGCATTTCCACCGCCAGCGGGAAGGCTGAGACCATGAGCATCGGCCCTGTCGTCGAACGCATGCGGGTCTTCCTGGTGGAAAGCCCGATCAGGATGGCCCGCGCCCAGGGCGTGGGCTCGGTGCAGGGCAGCGTGCGCCGCGTGCTGCTGGAGCTGACCGCCAGCGACGGCGCCATCGGCTGGGGCGAGGCCGCGCCCTGGGAGGTCTTCACCGGCACGCCGGAGGGCGCCTTCCTGGCGCTCGACGTCTATCTGCGGCCGCTGGTGATCGGCGCGCCGGTGTTCAGGCTGCGCAGCCTGATGGCGCAGATGGACCGCGCGCTGACCGGACACCCGGAAAGCAAGGTGGCGGTGGAGATGGCACTGCTGGACCTGATGGGCCAGCAGACCGGGCTGCCGATGTCGGAGCTGCTGGGCGGGCGGGTGCGCGACACCATCCCCCTCTCCTTCTCCATCGCCGATCCGGATTTCGCCGCCGACCTGGCGCGCATGCAGGAGATGGTCGGCCAGGGCCACCGCCTGTTCAAGGTGAAGACCGGCGTGAAGCCGCATGCCGAGGACATGGCGCATCTGGAGGCGATGCGCGACGCCTTCGGCGACCGCATCGATCTGCGCCTGGACTACAACCAGGCGCTGGAGCCGTTCCGCGCCATGAATGTGCTGCGCGATGTCGACCGCTTCCGCCCCACCTTCATCGAGCAGCCGGTGCCGCGCCGGCATCTGGACGCCATGGCCGGTTTCTGCGCCGCCCTCGACACGCCGGTGCTGGCGGATGAAAGCTGCTTCGACGCCACCGACCTGCTGGAGATCGTCCGCCGCCAGGCCGCCGACGCCATCAGCGTGAAGCTGATGAAATGCGGCGGGCTGCTGAAGGCGCAGGCGCTGATGGCGATCGCCGACACCGCCGGCATCCCCGGCTATGGCGGCACGCTGTGGGAGGGCGGCATCGCGCTCGCCGCCGGCACGCAACTGATCGCGGCAACGCCCGGCATCTCGCTCGGCTGCGAATTCTACATGCCGCACCATGTGCTGACCGAGGATGTGCTGGAAGAGCGCATCCCGCAGCGCCGCGGCGAAGTGGTGGTGCCGGAAACGCCGGGGCTTGGCATCCGCATCAGCGAGCATTCGCTGAAGCATGGGGCGAGGCTGCTGGCGGAAGCATGACAAAGGCCAGGGGAATGAATTCCCCTGGACCCCTTCTTTTTTCTGTCAGACTGCCGTGGCCGGGTTGAGAGATGGGCCGCTATCACCAGTGCGCTTCATCTCCGGAACGCGAGTCCTGTGAGAGCTCGGCCTACCGCAGGGCGCGGTCTGCCATTCTCTCCCAAACACTCATCAGCCGTCGGAAAGCACGTAGGCTAAGGTAGCGGTCACTGGGCCGCTCTTCAGCATCGGTCACCGCCAGCTTGATCTTAGGAGGAAGGCCGAGCCTCACCTCCTCTCGCAATGCCCACCAAGTTTTTGGCTGCGCGCCCACATAGCGGATTGGCATCACAGAATCATCGACATAGTCGAGGATGGTCTGTGCCAGCAGATAATCTACCCCATGTCCGGAATTGGGCGAGCGAATTGCCAAGAGCTCATCGTAGGAGCGCAGAGCGTAATCCAGGACTTCTACCCAGTAACCGGCCTCAGAAACCTCTCTGTATCCTCCGACGATACAGTCCCATGTTAGGATTTCGAAATCCGTCCGAGTGCCGCAAGGGAAGAGAATCGCCCGCGCTTTGTCCGTCAGAAGAGCGATTTGCAGGATCTCGCAATCGCCCAGAATGCGCTTGAGCGGTTCGACGACACAGTTCTTTTGTCTTTCGATCTGGCCGGTGATCCCGTCCTTAGTGGCATTGCTGAACAGCTTTGCCTCGATCACGAGCAACAGGGGACGAGGACCCTCGATCAGGATTACCAGATCCGGCGTGTCGCCCGAATAATCTGACTTCTCCTCCTCACACAGATGCTGCCAGCCAGCGGATCGATTGCCTCGTATGGCATCGCGCAGATCGTACTCGGTGAAGAACAGTACATTGGACCCGTCGGGCGAGACTTCGATGCCCTGATAACCCGGCCCCAACATGGCTAGGAAACGCTGCAGCCTGTCGGACCAGATGATCCCGGGCAGCACCGTCCCCGTGTAGAAGCGCTCCTTGCGGTTCATGGGCAGTCTCGGCTTTCGCGCGAAGAGCTGCGGTGCCCCCTTCGTCGTTGTCATATCGTTATCCTCCCCGGCCCATAAAAAAACGCTCCGGGGTTTCCCCCGAAGCGCTTCCGTCCGTCGATCCGTGCAGGATCAGACCGAGTAGTACATCTCGAACTCGACCGGGTGCGGGGTGTGCTCGAAGCGGTACACCTCCTGCCACTTCAGCTCGATATAGGACTCGATCTGGTCCTTCGAGAACACGTCGCCGGCCAGCAGATACTCGTGGTCGGCGGCCAGCGACTCCAGCGCCTCGCGCAGCGAGCCGCAGACCGTCGGGATGCCCTTCAGCTCCTCCGGCGGCAGGTCGTACAGATCCTTGTCCATGGCTTCGCCCGGATGGATCTTGTTCTTGATGCCGTCGAGGCCGGCCATCAGCATCGCCGAGAAGGCCAGGTAGGGGTTGGCGGTCGGATCCGGGAAGCGGACCTCGACGCGCTTGGCCTTCGGGTTGGTCGCATACGGGATGCGGCAGGAGGCCGAGCGGTTGCGGGCCGAATAGGCCAGCAGCACGGGGGCCTCGAAGCCCGGGATCAGGCGCTTGTAGGAGTTCGTGCTGGGGTTGGTGAAGGCGTTCAGCGACTTGGCATGCTTGATGATGCCGCCGATGTACCACAGCGCGTAGTCGGACAGGTCGGCATAGCCATTGCCCGCGAAGAGCGGCTTGCCGGCCTTCCAGATCGACTGGTGCACATGCATGCCCGAGCCGTTGTCGCCATAGATCGGCTTCGGCATGAAGGTCGCCGTCTTGCCGTAGCTGTGCGCGACGTTGTGGATCACATACTTGTAGATCTGCATGTGATCGGCCTGCATCACCAGCGGGCCGAACTTGGTGCCCAGCTCGTGCTGCGACTGCGCCACCTCATGGTGGTGCTTCTCGCCGACGACGCCCATCTCGATCATGGTGGACAGCATCTCGGCGCGCAGGTCGACCTCGCTGTCGACCGGGTTCACCGGGAAGTAGCCGCCCTTCACGCCCGGGCGGTGGCCCATATTGCCTTCCGGATAATCCTTCAGGCTGGCGCCGGGGCCCTCGATGCTGTCGAGCTGGTAGATGCCGTAATTGCCGCCCGTGCCGAACTTCACGTTGTCGAAGATGAAGAACTCGGCCTCGGGGCCGAAGAAGGCGGTGTCACCGATGCCGGTGGAGGCGAGATACGCCTCGGCCTTCTTGGCGGTCGAGCGCGGGTCGCGCGAATAGGCCTGGCCGGTGGACGGCTCGATGATGTCGCAGAACAGGATCAGCTGCGGCTTGGCGGCGAACGGATCCATGCAGGCCGACGTCGCGTCCGGCATCAGGATCATGTCGGACTCGTTGATCGCCTTCCAGCCGGCGATGGAGGAGCCGTCGAACATGATGCCGTCCGTGAACATCTCCTCCTCGATGGTGGAGACGTGCTGGGCGGTGTGCTGCCACTTGCCGCGCGGGTCCGTGAACCGGAAGTCCACGTACTCGACGCTGTTCTCCTTGATCATCTCCATGACCTTGGAGACAGCGCTGGGCGTTGCTGCTGCGGGCTTCTTCGCCATCGTGTGTGGTCCTGTTCCCCTAACGACAATCGGTAGTCACGCAGGCGGGGTCCGAACCCTCGCCGCGTGGAGCGGGGCGGCCCCTCGGGGCGCGCCTCCGCCGCATGGCATTGGCGGCGCCGCACGCCCCCGCGCGCGGCAGCCGCAAAGCGTCTGTCAGACCGCGTCCTCGCCCCGTTCGCCGGTGCGGATGCGGATCACTTCCTGCACGTCGGAGACGAAGATCTTGCCGTCGCCGATGCGGCCCGTGCGCGCCGCGGCCTGGATCGCCTCGATGGCGCGCTCGGCCAGGTCGTCGGAGCAGACCACCTCGATCTTCACCTTCGGCAGGAAGTCGACGACATATTCCGCGCCGCGATACAGTTCGGTGTGCCCCTTCTGGCGACCGAACCCCTTCGCCTCCACCACGGTCAGGCCCTGCAGCCCGATCTCGTGCAGCGCGTCCTTCACCTCGTCGAGCTTGAAGGGCTTGATGATCGCCTCGATCTTCTTCATCGGCTCCGTCCACGGCACGGGCCCTGATGCAGGGTTCGTGCCGGCCTTCCTTCCTCCCGGGTTTCCGCGGCCTTCGCCGCCTTCGCGGCAGGCCGGTTCGTGCTGCTGTGTCGCATGCCATGCGGCGGGCGGGCAATGGCGCGCAGCGCGATTTTACACGCCGCCGGACAAGCCTCCGCCTGCTTCCGAGGCAGGCTGCCTGATTCAGTGGCAGGCATGCACAGAGCACGGTTGCATGGCCGGGTCCGGGCTTCCATTATCCTGCCGCGCCCGGGGCCGGGGCGGGGGGCGATCGCCCCCGGAGCAGCGGGCCGCCCCCTCCCCCGCCGCCGTAAGGCGGGGCCGTGCTTTGGACAGACAGCGCCCATGAAGCCGCAGAACGACCTGCTCTCCGCGACCGGCACCACCATCTTCACCGTCATGTCGGCGCTGGCCGTGCAGCATGGCTCGATCAATCTCGGCCAGGGCTTCCCGGATTACGAGGGGCCGGAGGATGTGGTGCGGGCCGCGGCCGATGCGCTGCTCGACAATCGCAACCAGTACCCGCCGCTGACCGGCCTGCCGGAGCTGCGCCAGGCCGTGGCGGCGGCGAATCGCCGCTTCTACGGGCTGGAGATCGACCCGAATGCCGAGGTGGTGGTCACCTCCGGCGCCACCGAGGCGCTGGCCGCCTCGCTGATGGCGGTGATCAATCCGGGCGACGAGGTGGTGCTGCTCGAGCCGCTCTACGACACCTACCTGCCGGTGGTGCGGCTGCTGGGCGCGGTGCCGAAGCTGGTGCGCCTCAGCCCGCCGAAATGGGAGCTGCCGCGCGCCGAGCTCGCCGCGGCCTTCGGTCCGAAGACCAAGGCGATCCTGCTCAACAGCCCGATGAACCCGGCCGGCAAGGTCTTCACCGCCGCCGAGCTGGCCTATATCGCCGAGCTCTGCCAGCGCCACGACACCTACGCGGTCTGCGACGAGGTGTATGAGCACCTGACCTTCGATGGCTGGAAGCACATCCCGCTGATGACGCTGCCGGGCATGCGGGAGCGCTGCATGCGCATCGGCTCGGCCGGCAAGACCTTCAGCCTGACCGGCTGGAAGGTCGGCTACATCACCGCCGATCGCAGCCTGGCCGCCAATGTGGCCAAGGCGCACCAGATGCTGACCTTCACCACCGCGCCCAACCTGCAGCGCGCGGTGGCCGTCGGCCTGGCCAAGGACGATGCCTATTTCGCCAGCCTCTCGGCCGAGCTGCAGGCCAGGCGCGACCTGCTGGCCCAGGGCCTCGCCGAGCTCGGCTTCGGCGTACTGCCGACGCAGGGCAGCTATTTCATCACCTGCGACTTCACGCCGCTCGGCTTCGCCGGCGACGACATCGCCTTCTGCCGCCACATCACCGAGGTGGCGAAGGTGACGGCCATTCCCGTCTCCGCCTTCTATGCGGGGGCGGATGCGCCGAAGAATTTCGTCCGCTTCGCCTTCTGCAAGCGCGAGGCGGTGCTGGAGGAAGCGCTGCAGCGGCTGCGCGCCTGGAAGCAGGCCCAGGGCGATCTGGCCGCCGCCATCTGACACCGAGCCCCGCCGCGCCCCGCAAGGGACGTGGCGGGAAGCCGGCGGGCTGCGTCCCGCCTGGCCATCAAGCGCTTCGGCGCGGCCTTTTCCCGGCTTCGTATCGCACAGCGCCCGCCTCGCCCGGTTGCGGAGATCGCTGTCAGGCACAGCGGCCATGCCGCCGCCGGGTGGGCGCGGCATCGCGGCCACAGCGCGGCACGGATCGCCGCCGCCGGCCGGCCGGTCGCTGGCGAAGCCCTGCGCCGCTTGCTAAGCGAAGCCTGCCGGAATTTCCGACACTCCCAAGAAAATCGTAGAAGCAAGCGAGTCACACAGGCATGTCGAAGGCTTTCATCGCGCAGGTGCTGCAGGATTCCCTGGGCTGCACCGGCGTCGCCGCCAATCGCGCGGCCGGCGAACTGATCGCCGCCATCGTCAAGGACATGAAGAAGCAAGGCGGCTTCACCCTGCCGAGCTTCGGCACCTTCACCGTGCGCAAGACCAAGGCGCGCAAGGGCATGAACCCGCGCACCGGCGAGCCGGTGAAGATCAAGGCCGGCAAGACGGTGCGCTTCAAGGCCTCGCCCAATCTGCGCAAGGCGGTCTGACGCGGGCGGCAGCAGGGGGCTGCGCGCCCCCTGCCCCGCGGCCGCGCGCGGCTACTGATCGCGCCAGGGCTTGCGCGACCACATCTCCTGCAGCCGCGCATCCAGGCCGAGCACGGCGTCGCGATACTCCGCCCCCACCATCGCCTTCACCGGCAGCACCATGCGCTCGGCATCGGCCAGGAATTGCGGGTCGGCCAGGGCGGCGCGAAAGGCGGCCTCCAGCTTCTGCGCGATCTCGGGCGGCAGGTTCGGCGGCGCCACGATGCCGCGCTGCGCGCCGGCCACCACCTTCACCCCCTGCTCGGTCAGCGTCGGCACCTCCGGCAGCGCCGGGTCGCGCTGCGCGCCGGCCTGGGCCAGGCAGCGGAAGCGGCCATCGCGATAGCCGGGCCCGCCCTCGCTGACATTGAAGCAGCCGACATCGAGATGCCCGCCCAGCACCGCCGTCTGCAGCGGCGCCGCGCCGTTGAAGGGCACATGGGTAAAGCGCACGCCCTGCACCGCATCCTCGACCTCCAGCATCACCAGATGGTCGTCGGAGCCGATCCCGGTGGTGCCGAAGCTCAGCGTGCCGGGCTCCTTCTTGGCGCGGTCCAGCAAGTCCTGCAGCGTGCGGATCGGCGAATCCGCCTTCACCCACAGCCCGCCCGGATCGTCCACCACATTGGCGATGTAGGTGAAGTCGCGCACGCGGTAGCGCACCTGCCGCTCATAGGGGATGGTCATCATGGCGGGCGAGGTGACGGCGCCCAGCACATAGCCATCGGCACGGGCGTTGAAGGCGGCCTCCATGCCGATCTGGCTGCCGGCGCCGGGGCGGTTCTCCACCACGAAGGTGGCGCCGGGCAGGTGGCGCTGCACATGCGGCAGCACGACACGCGCCATCTGGTCCACGCCGCCGCCCGGCGGGAAGGGCACATAGACGATGATGGGGCGCTCGGCCGGCCAGGCGGCGGCGCGGGCCAGGCGCGGCGCGAACAGGCTCGCGGCGCCCAGCGCAGCCAGGCTGCGGCGGGTGGTCTGCATGGACATGTTCCTTTTCCCCAGCCGGTCCGCCGCCACGCCCCTCTTGCAACGGGGGCACGTGCCACGTCCGGCTTTTTTTCGGTTTTTGACGCAGCGGGCGGCGCCCCCTGCGTCCATTGCCTGCGCCGCCGGACAGCGTCCGGCGGCGCCGAAAAAACTACTTCTTGCGGGAGGCTTCGTAGCGGGCCTTGTTCTCGGCATTGGGCGGGTAGAGGCCGGGCAGCGAGGCGCCGTTCTCGACCTCGCCCATGATCCAGCTTTCCTGCGCCTCCTGCTCGGCGGCGAGCTCGGTGACCTCGTCGACCAGGGCGGCGGGGATCAGCACGGCGCCGTCATCATCGACCACCACGACATCGTTCGGGAAGACGGCGACGCCGCCGCAGCCCACCGGCTCCTGCCAGTTGATGAAGGTGAGGCCGGCGACGGAGGGCGGCGCGGCATTGCCCTGGCACCACACCGGCAGGCCGGTGCCGATGACGCCGGCGCCATCGCGCACCACGCCATCGGTGATCAGCGCGGCGACCTTCTTCTTCGCCATGCGGGCGCAGAGGATGTCGCCGAAGATGCCGGCATCGGTGCAGCCCATGGCGTCGGCGACGACGATGACGCCTTCCGGCATCGCCTCGATGGCGCTGCGGGTGGAGATCGGGTTGGACCAGCTGGCGGGCGTCGCCAGATCCTCGCGGGCGGGCACGAAGCGCAGGGTGAAGGCGCGGCCGACCAGGCGCGGCTGGCCCGGCTTCAGCGGGCGGGTGCCGCGCATCCACACATTGCGCAGGCCCTTCTTCAGCAGCACCGTGGTCAGCGTCGCGGTGGAGATGCCGGAGAGGGTGTCGATGATCTTCTGGTCGAGCGAGGCGACGTCGACGGACATGGCAGGAGCCCTCAGATGCTGGGGATCAGCCCGCCATCCACGCGGATGACGGAGCCGTTGATGTAGGAGGCGCGCTCGGAGGCCAGGAAGGCGACGGTGTCGCCATATTCCTCCGGCTTGCCATAGCGGCCCGCCGGGATCGAGCCGGTGCTCTCGGCCGAGACCTCGTCCACGCTGCGGTTCTCGCGCTTGGCCTTCTGCTCGTCGAGGAACTTGATGCGGTCGGTGGCGACGCGGCCGGGCAGCACGATATTGGCGGTGATGCCGTCGCGCCCGACCTCACGCGCCAGCGTCTTCGACCAGCCGACCAGCGTCGAGCGCAGCGCGTTGGAGATGCCGAGATTGGGGATCGGCGCCACCACGCCCGAGGAGGTGCTGGTGATGATGCGGCCCCATTTGGCGGCGCGCATGCCGGGCAGCACGCGGTCGGTCAGCGCGATGACCGACAGCACCATGGCGTTGAAATGCTTCGCCCACAGCGCGGGGTCCTGGCCGGAGGCCGGCGTCGGCGGCGGGCCGCCGGTGTTGTTGACCAGCACGGCGACGGGGCCGAGCTCGGCCTCGATGCGCGCGACATTGGTCTCGATTGCGGCGAGGTCGGCCAGGTCCCAGACCAGGCTGATCGCCTGCCCGCCCTTGGCCTTCACCACCGCCTCGGTGCGCGCCAGGCCCTCGGCGCTGACATCGGCCAGCGCCAGCTTGGCACCTTCCGCCGCCAGCGAGGCGGCGATGGCGCCACCCAGGCCCCCGCCGGCGCCCAGCACCAGCGCGACCTTGCCCTGCAAACCCAGATCCATGTTTTTTCCAGTCTCTACCAGAGCGGCCGGAGGCCGCGACCGGGCGAGTGTGGAGGCTGGGTCCCCGTCAGAAAACCCTTTCTTTCCTGCTTTCGGAAGATAGATTTCTTTTCCGATGGACACGCGCTTCCTGGACAGTTTCGTCACCGTGGTGGAGGAGGGCTCGATCGCCGCGGCAGCGCGCCGGCTGAATCTGACGCCGGCGGCGCTGGCCCAGCGCATCCGCGCGCTGGAGGAGGAGCTGGGGGTGCGGCTGCTGCTGCGCGCCGGCCGCGCCGTGGCGCCATCCGAAGCGGGGCTGGCCATACTGGAGCGCGCCCGCGCCCTGCTGCGGGAGCTGCGCGACCTGCACGACACCGCGACGGGGGAGACGCTGGCTGGCGAGCTGCGGCTGGGCGCCATCGCCACCGGGCTGACCGGGCTGCTGCCGCCGCTGCTGGCGCGCATGGCGGCGCGCTACCCGGCGCTGGAGGTGCATATCTCGCCCGGCATCTCGGCCGATCTGTATCGCCGCGTGGTGGTGGGGGAGCTGGATGCGGCGCTGATCGTGCAGCCGGATTTCTCGCCACCCAAGAGCTGCGCCTGGCATCTGCTGCGGGAGGAGCCCCTGGTGCTGCTGGCGCCCGAGGCGCTGGCCGATGCGGAGCCGCATGGGCTGCTCGCGACCCAGCCTTTCATTCGCTACGACCGCGACCAGTGGGGCGGGCGGCTGGCCGACCGTTATCTCCGCGAGGCGCGGATCCGCCCGCGCGAGCGCTATGAGCTGGATGCGCTGGACGCCATCGCGGTGATGGTGGATCGGGGGCTGGGGGTGGCGCTGGTGCCGGATTGGGCGCCGCCCTGGCCGGCGGGGCTGAGGCTGGCGCGCATCGCCCTGCCCCGGCCCTGCCCGC
This sequence comes from Pseudoroseomonas cervicalis, assembly GCF_030818485.1. Taxonomy (NCBI): domain Bacteria; kingdom Pseudomonadati; phylum Pseudomonadota; class Alphaproteobacteria; order Acetobacterales; family Roseomonadaceae; genus Roseomonas; species Teichococcus cervicalis. Next base: position 1,200,057 of record NZ_JAUTAJ010000004.1, read on the forward strand.
CGCGCCGCATCGGTGTGCTGTGGCTGCGCAACAGCGCCCGCGCCCGGCTGGTGCGCGCCTTCCTGGAGGAGGATGCGCTCAGCGCTTCCTGACGAATTCCGTGCGCAGCACCAGGCCCTTGATGCTGTCATGCCTGCAGTCGATCAGCTCCGGATCGTCGGTCAGGCGGATGGAGCGGATCAGCGTGCCCTGCTTCAGCGTGGTGCTGGTGCCCTTGACCTTCAGGTCCTTGATGAGGGTGACCGCATCGCCATCCGCCAGCGCATGCCCCGAGGCATCGCGCGCGACGGGCTTCGCCGCCTCGGCCGCCGCGGCCACTTCGCTGGCCGGCCGCCATTCGCCGCTGGCCTCGTCATAGACGTAGTCGTCGCTGCCGCTCATCGCTGCGGACCTTTCGTGCAGGATGCGCGCGGCAGCCTGATGGAAGAAGATGATGGAGGGTCCGGGAGGAAGAATTCCTTCTTCCTCCCGGTCCTTTCTTTCGGTTTATGCCGCTTTCGACAAATCCGAAGCCGGCCGCGCCTCCTTCAGCCGCGCCAGCAGCGCCTGCACCGGATGCCGCAGCTGCGCGCCATCGAAGCGCTTCACCTGGCTGCGGCAGGAATAGCCGGTGGCCAGCAGGCGGGCGCCCTGCTTCGCCACATGGCCGCGCCAGGAGAGGTCGTAGAGCGCCTCGGAGGTGGCGCGGTGCTCCGCCTCATGGCCGTAGGTGCCGGCCATGCCGCAGCAGCCCGAGGCAAGGATGGTGAGCGGCGTGCCCAGGCGCATGAACACCGCCTGCCAATCCTGCAGCGAGGCGGTGGCGTTGGTGCGTTCCGTGCAATGCGGCAGCAGGGCGAAGCCTTCGCCGGGCGGGAGTTGCGGCAGCAGCGGCAGGCGGCGGGCGAGGAATTCCTGCGGCAGCAGCACGGGGGGCGGCGCGAATTCCTTGTACTCGCTGCGGTAGGTCAGGGTCATGGAGGGGTCGATGCCGACCAGCGCCACGCCGCTGGCGGCGAGCCCCTGCAGCATCGCCGTGTTGGACGCCGCCTGCCGCCCGAAGGCGCCGAGGAAGCCATGCACATGCAGCGGCTTGCCATTCGGCCGGTAGGGCGCCAGCCAGGGGGTGAAGCCCATGCGCGACAGGGCCTCGGCCAGGTCGAGCACCAGGCCGGTCTCGAAATGGCTGGTGAAGGCGTCCTGCACCAGCACGACATGGCGCTCGCGCTCGGCGGCCGGGATGGCGGCCAGCGCCTCGGGCGAGGCCAGGGTGATGCCGCGCGCGGCGGCCTGGTCGAGCAGATCGATGCCGCTCAGCAGCGGGGAATCGACGAGGCCGATCCAGCGCCCCATGGCGCGGCCGGGCGCGCTGCCGAGCAGCGCATTGGCCAGTTTCGGCATCCGCGCGGCGCTGGGCAGCGCCGCCTCCAGCCCGCCCAGGATGTAGTCGCGCAGCGGGCGCAGATAGCGGGTGTGGTAGAGTTCGAGGAATTTGGCGCGGAAGGTGGGCACGTCCACCTTGATCGGGCATTGGCCGGAGCAGGATTTGCAGGCGAGGCAGCCATCCATGGCCTCCTTCACCTGGTGGGAGAAATCCGCCTCCCCCCGCCGCCGGCCCAGGCTGTTGCCGATGCGCGCCGGCAGCCCGGCGAGGAAGCCCAAGCCGCGCTGGCGGCGCGCCTCCGCCACCGGGTCGACCCCGGCGGCGGAGAGCAGGCGCAGCCATTCGCGGAACAGGCTGGCGCGCCCCTTCGGCGAGTGGCGGCGGTCGCCCGTCACCTTGAAGGAGGGGCACATGGCGTCCTGCGTGTCGTAGTTGAAGCAGGCGCCATTGCCGTTGCAGTGCAGCGCCTCCTCATAGCCAGCGCGCACATCGGCCGGGATGGTGCGGTCGAGCTGGCCGCGCATGGGCACGCGGTCGATGGCCAGCAGCGCCTCGCCATCCGGGGCGGCGATCTTGCCCGGGTTGAGCTGGTTGCGCGGGTCGAAGGCGGCCTTCACCGCCTGCAGCGCCGGGTAGAGCGGCCCGAACACCTCCGGCACGTATTCCGAGCGCACGCCCTTGCCATGCTCGCCCCAGAGCAGGCCGCCATATTTCCGGGTCAGCGCGAAGACCTCGTCGGAGACCTCGCGGATCAGCTGCTCGGCGCCTTCGGCCTTCATGTCGATGGCGGGGCGGACATGCAGCACGCCGGCATCGACATGGCCGAACATGCCGTATTCCAGGCCGCGCCGGTCGAGCGCGGCGCGGAACTCGGCAATGAAATCGGCCAGGTTCTCGGGCGGGACGGCGGTGTCCTCGACGAAGGGGATCGGCCGCTTCTCGCCCTTCATGTTGCCGAGCAGGCCGACGCCGCGCTTGCGCATGCCCTGGATGCGTGTGCCGGCGGCGTCCCAGGCGATGGTGTGGCCGCGGCGGCCGAAGGCGCGGCCCTCGGCGGCCAGGCGCGCCTCGACCGGCGCCAGCTTTTCCCGGACCTCTTCCTCGGTGTCGCCGACGAATTCGATCAGGTTGATGCCGGCGGCCGGGCCTTCCGGGTCGTCCGGAAAGAATTCGGCGATGCCGGACCAGACGATGTCGCCGCGCGCCAGGCCGAGCACCTTGGAATCGACGGTCTCGACCGAGGCAGCACCGAGCGCCATCAGCACCCGCGCATCGCGCAGCGCGGCGTCGAAACTGTCATAGCGCAGATTGATCAGCGCGCTGCGCTTCGGGATCGGCAGCACCTGGATGCGCGCCTCGGCGATCATCGCCAGCGTGCCTTCCGAGCCGCACAGCAAAGAATTCAGGTCGAACCGCCCCTGCTCGTCGCGCAGATGGGCGAGGTCATAGCCGGTCAGGCAGCGGTTCAGCGGCGGGAAGCGCTCGGCGATCAGCTGCGCCTGCTCGCGGGCGATGCCGTCGGCGACGCGGTGGATGGCGCCCACCATGTCCTGCCGGCGGGCCACCGTGGCCAGCTCCTCGTCGGAGAGCTTGCGGCTTTCCCACAGCGTGCCGTCCATCAGCACGACGGAGAGCGACAGCACATGATCCCGCGTCTTGCCATACAGGCAGGAACCCTGGCCGCAGGCATCGGTCGAGATCATGCCGCCGAGCGTGGCGCGGTTGCTGGTCGAGCATTCGGGGGCGAAGAACAGGCCGAGCGGCTTGATCGCCGCGTTCAGCGCGTCCTTCACCAGGCCGGGCTCGACCCGCACCCAGCCTTCCTCGGCATTCACCTCCAGCAGCCGGTTCATGTGGCGGGAGACATCGACGACGATGCCCTCCGTCAGCGACTGGCCATTGGTGCCGGTGCCGCCGCCGCGCGGCCCGATGGCGAGGCTGTGGAAGCGCGGATCCCCCGCCACCTTCGCGATGCGCTGCAGATCCTCCACACCCCGCGGAAAGACGACCGCCTGCGGCTGGCGCTGATAGATGGAATTGTCGGTCGCCATCATCAGCCGGTCGTCATAGCCGGCGCTGATATCGCCCGCGAAGCCGCGCAGCCGCAGCTCGTCGAGGAATTCCAGCGCCGGGGCGGAAGGAGCCGGCAGGGCCGCAAGGCGGGGGATCATCGGTGGCGTGGTCTCACTCGCCCTTCCAGACGGGGGGGCGCTTGTTGAGGAAGGCATCCATGCCTTCGCGGAAATCCTGGCTCATATAGCACATCAGGATCAGGTCCTTGCCCTCCTCCGAGGAGATCGCCGGGCGCAGCCGGCTGATCGCCTCCTTGGTGGCGCGCAGCGTCAGGGGGGCGTTGGCGGCCACCGTGCGCGCCACCTCCAGCGCGCGGGCCTGGAGGTCGGCGCCCTCCGGCAGCACCTCATGCAGCAGGCCGATCGCCTTGCCCTCCTCGGCATCGACCAGCCGCGCGGTGAAGATCATCTCCTTGGCGCGCGACGGGCCGATGAGCGCGACCAGGCGGGAGAAGGCGCCCATGGACAGGATATTGCCCAGCGTCTTGGCGATGGGGAAGCCGAAGCGGGCATTGGCGGCGCCGATGCGGATGTCGCAGGCGGCCGCCAGCGCGCCGCCGCCGCCGGTGCAGGCGCCGGCGATGGCGGCGATGGTCGGCTTCGGGCAGGCCTCCAGCGTGGCGATGACGCGGCCGACCCGCTCCTCATAGGCGATGGCGTCTTCCGGGGTCTGGAAGGCGCGGAACTGGTTGATGTCGGTGCCGGCGGCGAAGGCCTTGTCGCCGGCGCCGGTCAGGATGATGGCGCGGACCGATTTGTCCTCGGCGACCTCCTGGCAGAAGGCGGCGAGGCGCTCATACATGGCGAAGGTGAAGGCGTTGCGCGCCTGCGGCCGGTTGAAGGTGACGCGCTTCAGCCCGCCTTCCAGCGTCTCGAACAGGATGTCGTCATCCGCACTCATGGCCTGGCCCTCCCGGCTGTCCGGCGGCGCGTGGCGGCACCCCGTTCGACGGGGCATCCTGCCGGCGCGCCGCAGCGGCCGGCGGCGCCGGCCTTCGCTTCCTCATTAGGAGGCGCCCCGGAGGCTGTAAACCTGCCCCCGGGACAGCGCCGGCCCGGCTTGTCGGATGGCTTGCCCAATGGCCGGGCGGGCCCAGGTCATGGAAACTTCACAAGACCCCCCTGCCGCCGCGCCGCCGCCGGGGTTAGGTGAGGCGCCGCCCTGCCCCCGAACCGTGGGCCACCCTTCGTGCGAGGACGATCATGACCCGGCTGCCGATCCCGCTGCCCCGCCGTGCCCTGCTGCGCAGCCTGCCGGCCCTGCCGCTCGCCGCCGGCCTGTCGCCGCTGGCGGCGCCGCGCCTGGCGCGGGCGCAGGGCGGTGTCTCGGGCAGGCTGGTGCTCTACACCAGCCAGCTGGAGCCCGACGCGGCGCGCACGGTGGAGATGTTCCGCCAGCGCCACCCGGCGGTGCAGGTGGAGTGGATCCGCGGCGGCACCAACCAGATCCTGCCGCGGCTGCGCGCCGAGCTGGCCGCCGGCGCGCCGCGCGCCGACCTGCTGCTGCTGGCCGACAGCCTGACCTTCGAGGGGCTGAAGAAGGAAGGGCTGCTGCGGCCGAGCCCGGAGATCGACCTCGCCGGCACGCCGGCCGGGCGGCACGATCCGGAGCGCTGCTATTTCGGCACCAAGCTGCTGACCACCGGCATCGTCATGAACAGCCGCGCCCCCTTCACGCCGAAGAGCTGGGCCGATCTGCTGCGCCCCGAGGCGCGCGGGCTGACCGCCATGCCCTCCCCCTCCGTCTCCGGCGCCGCCGCCATCCATGTGCAGGCGGTGGCGCAGACGCCGAGCCTCGGCTGGGGCTACTGGGAGAAGCTGGCGGCGGCCGGGCTGCAGCCGAGGGGCGGCAATGGCGCGGTGATGCAGGCGGTCGCCGGCGGCGAGCGCGGCTATGGCATGATCGTCGACTACATGCCGATCCGCGAGGCGGCGAAGGGCGCGCCGGTGCGCTTCATCGTGCCGGAGGAAGGCGTCAGCGCCATCACCGAGCCGGCGGCGATCCTGAAGAGCAGCCGCAACCCGGAAGCGGCGGCGGCCTTCATCGCCTTCCTGCTGTCGCGCGAGGGGCAGGCGCTGGCGGCCAGCCAGGGCTTCCTGCCGGCCGATCCCGGCGTGCCGCCGCCGGCCGGCTTCCCCGATCCGAAAAGCCTGACCCTGCTGCCCTTCGACGCCGCCCGCGCCGCCGCCGGGGCGGAGGCCGACCTGGCCCGCTTCAACCGCATCATGGGGCTGTAAGCCCCCCGTGCGGGCGCGGCTGAACGGCCTGCCGGCACGGTGGGGCGGCCTGCCGGCAGGGTGGGGCGGCCTGCCGGCTTTGGGCTGGCTGGCGCTGCTATGGCTGGCGCTGGTCGGCCTGGCCCCGGCGCTGCGCCTGCTGGCCGAGGCGGCGGGGCCGGCGCTGGCCGCCCTGCCCGGCGATGCCGGCGTCTGGCGCGCCGCCGGCCGCAGCCTGTTCGTGGCGGGCTGCGCCGCCGCTCTGGCCGGGGTGATCGGCACCGCCCAGGCGGCGCTGCTGCTGCTGCGGCAGACAGCGGGGCGCGGCCTGCTGCTGTTCCTCTGCATCCTGCCGCTGCTGGTGCCGCCGCAGATCCTGGCGCTGGGCTTCAGCCAGATGGGCGGGCCTTCCTCGCCGCTGCTGCTGGCGCTCGGCCTGGCGCCGAGCCTCGGCGCGCCCAACCCGTTCCACGGGCCGGGCGGCATGGTGCTGCTGCTGGGCATCCAGGGGGCGCCGCTGGTGCTGCTGGCCATCGCCGCGCTGCAGCGCCGCCTGCCGGGGGAGCTGCTGCCGGCCGCCCGCGGCCTCGGCGCCGCGCCCGGAGTGGCGCTGCGGCGCGTGGTCTGGCCGCTGCTCTGGCCCGGGGTGCTGGCCGGGCTCGGCCTCGCCTATGTCGCGGCGCTGGGCAATTTCGGCATCGCCGCGCTGCTCGGCATTCCCGGCCGCTACCCGCTGCTGACGGTGCTGATCTGGCAGCGCCTCTCCGCCACCGGGCCGGCGGCGCTGTCGCAGGTGGCGGCGCTCTCGCTGCTGCTGGCGGCGCTCGCCCTGCCGGGGCTGCTGCTGCAGTTCCGCGCCGCGCGCGGCATCGCCTGGCGCGCCGGCCGGCCCTTCGCGCCGCTGCCGGCAAGCCTGGGCAGCCGACTCGCCCTGCTGCCGCTGGCGCTCTACCTGCTGGCGGTGCTGGCCCTGCCGCTGGCCGCCCTGCTGTGCAGCGCGCTGGTGCCGGCGATGGGTGTGCCGCTCTCGGCGCAGAGCGTCACGCTGCGGCATTTCGCCGCCACCCTGGCGCCCGGGGCGCACACCCTGGCGGCGCTGGGCAATTCGCTGCTGCTGGCCGGCGGCGCCGCGCTGCTGCTGGCGCTGGCGGCGCTGCCGGTGGCGCTGTCGCTGCGGCACCGCCCGGTGCGCTGGGCCAGCGCCGGCATCGACCTGCCCTATGCCCTGCCCGGCGCCTGCACGGCGGTGGCCGCCATCCTGCTGGTGCTGACCCTGCCGGGGGGCGGCGCCGTCTATGGCACGATGGGGCTGATCCTGTTCGCCTATCTCTCGCGCTTCCAGGCGCTGGCGCTGCGCCCGGTCGCCGCCGCCGCGGCGCGGCTGGACCCGGCGCTGGAGATGGCGGCGCGCGGCCTCGGCGCCGGGCTGTGGCTGCGGCTGTCGGCCGTGCAGCTGCCGCTGCTGGCCCCGGCGCTGGCGGCCGGCGCCATCCTGGTGGTGCTGCTGGCGGTGAATGAGGTGACGATCAGTTCCCTGCTGCACGGGCCCGGCACCCAGACGCTGGGGCTGCTGGTGTTCAACCTGCAGGATGGCGGCCAGGGGCCGCAGGCGGCGGCGGTGTCCTGCCTGTCGCTGCTGCTGGTGGCCGGGCTGATGGGGCTGGCCACCCTGCTCGGCCGCCGCCTGCCGCCCGGCACCCTGCCCTGGCGGCTGTGAGGTCCGGCCCGCTGTGACCTTGCGTCACACGCAGAACCGTTTGCGAATCCTTCGCAGCACTCTATCTGGAGCCTGAGCGGGGGCGGCCCCGCCCCGATCGGGAGATAACAGTGACCGCTTCCCTCAACCGCTTCGCGCCTTTGGCGCTGGCCGCGCTGCGCATCATGTCGGCGCTGCTGTTCATGGCGCATGGCACGCAGAAGCTGCTGGGCTTCCCGGCCCCGCCGCCCGGCGGCAACCTGCCCGCCGCCTTCACCCTGCCCTGGACCGCCGGCGTGCTGGAGCTGGTCGGCGGCGCGCTGCTGGTGCTCGGGCTGTTCACCCGCCCGGTGGCCTTCGTGCTCTCCGGCCTGATGGCCTTCGCCTATTTCCTCGCCCATGCGCCGCGCAATTTCTACCCGGTGCTGAATGGCGGCGACGCGGCGATCCTGTTCTGCTTCGTCTTCCTCTACCTGGTCTTCGCCGGCCCCGGCGCGCTGGCGCTCGACAAGCGCTGAGGCGCCCCCGGCCGCGCCGGACCCGGCCCGGGCAGCCAGGCTGCCCGGGCCTTTCTTGTCGGTGCTACAGCCCGTCCGGCTCCAGCAGCACCACCGGCTCGCCATTGCCCAGCACGCCGACGCCGCCCACCCCGGGCAGCGCCGCCAGCGCCGGGTGCAGCGGCCGCAGCAGCAGGTCGGAGCGCCGCTGCACCCGGTCCACCGCCAGCCCCAGCAGCCGCCCGGCGCTGCGCAGCATCACCACCCCGCCCTCGCCCGCCGCCGGCGCGGCCGGCAGGTTCAGCAGCTCCGCCAGGCGGCGCAGCTCGGCCCCCGGCGGCAGGGGCGCGCCCGGCTCCAGCACCGCCTCCACCCGCCCGGCCGGCAGGGCATAGGGATGCCCGCCCACCTCCACCAGCAGCACATTCTGCACCGCCGCCGTCAGCGGCAGGCGCAGGGTGAAGCTGGTGCCTTGCCCGGCCTCGCTCGCCACCTCCAGCGTGCCGCCGGCGCGGCGCACCGCCTCCTGCACCACGTCGAGCCCGACGCCACGGCCGGAGGTCTCGGTCACCGTCTCGGCGGTGGAGAAGCCGGGGCGGAACAGCAAAGCGTGGATATCGGCCAGCGGCAGCAGCGCCGCCTCGCCCGGCTCCAGCAACCCGCGCGCCACGGCGCGGTCCAGCACGCGCTGCGTGTCGATGCCGGCGCCGTCATCACTGACGCGGACCCGGATCTGCCCGGTGCGGCGGGCCGCCGAGATGCGCAGCGTGCCGCGCGCGGTCTTGCCGGCGGCCAGCCGCGCCGCCGGCGCCTCCAGCCCATGGTCGACGGCGTTGCGCACCAGATGCAGCAGCGGATCGGCCAGCAGCTCCACCAGGGAGCGGTCGATGGCGACCTCCTGCCCCTCCAGCAGCAGCTCCACCTCCTTGCCGCTGGCCCGCGCCACGGCGCGCGCCACCCGCGGCAGCCGGGCGAAAAGCGTGCCGACGGGGACCACGCGCAGCTCCAGCACCGCCTCGTCCAGCCGGCGCAGCGACAGGGTCAGGCGGCTTTCGGCGGCGTCCAGCGTGTCCTGGTGGCGGCGCAGCCGGTCGAGCGACTGCGCCATCTGCGGCGCGATGCCGCCGGGCAGCCACTGCTCCAGCGCCGCCAGCCGGCTGATCGCGGTGCGGGCGCCGCCCTCCTGCAAGGCCTCCGACAGAGCCAGCGCGGCGGCGCGCAGCTCGGCCTGCAGGTTGATGATGCCGTCGATCGTCTCCTGCCGCACCCGCATGGTGACGGGGCCGGCCTCGGCGGTCTCCGGCGCCGCCTCGGGCGCGGCCAGGGGCGCCACCTCGGGCAGCAGCGACAGCTCGTGCAGCACCTGCCCGGCCGGGTCGCGCGTCGCCGCATGCGCGGCCAGCGCCGGCAGCGCCAGCCCGCTGGCAAACAGCAGCTCGATCGAGGGCGGCGTGCTGTCCGGCAAATTGCGGCTGGCCAGCACCTCGGCCTCCTCATGCAGCCAGGCGCCGACGGCATTCTCCAGCACCGCCTCCTGCCCCAGCGCCAGCCGCGCCACGAAGAGGCGCTGCCCGGCCCCCAGCGCGGCGAGTGCCCGGGCGCGGGCGCCTGGCCCCATATTGGCGCGGAAGGCGGGCGGCAGGCGCGGGTCCAGCGCCTCGGCCGGCTCGGCGAGCGGCAGCGGGCGGGCCGGATGCAGCGCGCCCTCGGCGGCCGCCTGCAGCCGCTCGGCCAGCAGCGGGCCCTGGATCGCCAGCACCGCGGCGGCGTCCGGGTCGCCGGCGCGGTCGGCCAGATCCTCCAGCGTCAGCAGCAGCGCCTCCAGCCCCTCCTGGCCGAGGGCGCAGGCGGCGGCGGCCGTGGCGCGCGCCGCGGCGGCGAGCGCGGCGGCGTCGCCCCCGCCCTCGGTCAGCGCGGTGACGCGCATGGCCAGCCCGGCCAGGCGCGGCGCCAGCTCGCCTTGGGCCGCGGCGGGCAGCGCCTCGGCCCCCGCGCTCTCCCCGGCGCGGGCGCCGAGCAGCTCCAGCTGCCGCCGCAACAGGCCGAGCGCCGGCAGCGCCGCGGTGCTGCCCGCCGCCTCGGCCAGGCCGGCGAAGCCGCGCGCCAGGCGGTGCAGGCCGAGCAGCGATGCGGCGCCGGCCAGATCCTCGGCCTCGCGCAGCGCCTCGGCCTCGCGCGCCGCCGGGATCTCGCCGCCAAGCCGCGCCAGCAGCGGCACCGCCCCGGCGATGCGCGAGGCCAGCACGCCGAGCAGCGGGTCGCCGCCCTCCCCGGTCCCGGCCGGCGGCGCGGCCGGCGGCGCGACCGGCGGCACGGACAGCGGCACAGACAGCGCGGGCCCCGGCGCGGAGAGCGGGGGCGCGGGCGGCGACGCGCCGCCGCCATGGGCGATGCGCTGCAGCTGCGCCAGCAGCGCCGGCTCGGCGGCCAGGTCGCGCTTGGTCGCCAGCACCGCCTCGCGCTGGCGGCGCAGCCCGTCGACGGCGGCCAGCAGCGCCTCGGCCACCCCGGCATCCACCAGCAGCCTGCCGCTGCGCGCCTGGCCGAGGATGTCCTCCGCCGCATGCGCCACATGCTTCATGCCGGAGGCGCCGAGCGCGTCGCTCATGCCCTTCAGGCTGTGGAAGGCGCGGAACAGCGTGTTGACCTGCTCGGCGCCAGGCTCGCTGCCGCTGGCCAGCAGCGCCTCGATGGTGTCGAGATGCTCCTCGCTCTCGGCGGCGAATTCGCCCCAGAGGGCGTCATCCTCCTCCAGCATCGCCTCAGCCCTCCGTGCCGGCCAGCGCCGGCAGGCCGGTGGCGCGGCGGGCGGCGCGCAGGATGGCCTCGCCCTGGCGGTCCCGCAGATCCGGGCTGAAGGCGCCGGAAGGCTTGCCGACCACGGCGCTGGCGCCCAGCCGCCGGGCCAGCGCCGCCAGCTCCGAGCCCGGCCGCGCGGCGGAGGAGACGATGACCACCGCGCCATGCCCGGACAGCGCCCATTCGCGCAGCGTGCCGATGCCGTCCAGCACCGGCATCTCGATATCCAGCATGGTCAGGTCCGGCCGCAGCGCCTCCATCAGGGCGAGCGCGGCGCGGCCATCGCCGGCCTCCCCCACCACGGTGAAGGCGGGGTCGCCGGAGAGGGTCTCCCGGACGAGGCGGCGCATCATGGCGCTGTCATCGACGACCAGGGCGCGCAGCCGGGGGGCCTCCGTGGCGGCGGGTGGCGCCGGCTCCTCCGCCTCGATGGCGGGTTGCTGCCCGGGCGCCGTCTCGGGCGGCGGCAGGTCGGTGCCGGCGCGGCCGATCGCCTCGGCCTGCGCCGCCAGCGCGGCGGCGAGCGCCCCGAGCCCGGCGGGATCACCCTCCTCCAGCAGCGGCCGCCCCGCCTCCAGCATGCCGCCGAGCGAGGCGATGCCGAAGGCGGCGGCCATGGCGGAGAGCCGGTCCATGGCGCGGCCGGCCGCCTCCGGCGCGGCGGCCTCGGCCAGCGTCGCGCAGCCCTCCAGCCATTCCGGCAGGAAGGCCTCCAGCAATTCGGGGTCGAGCGGCTCGGCCATGCGACTCTCCTTCCCTCGGCTCGGCTACAGCCGCAACGCCGCCGGGGCCAGCAGGGTGGCGGCGCGGCGGCCCAGCGCCTCGGGCTCGCCCTCCTCCGCCGTGCCGCCGGCGGCGCGCAGCGCCTCGCCCGCCGCCACCGGCATGCCGGCCACCACGCAGCTGGCGGCCGATTGCAGCAGCAGCACCGCGCCGCGCGCGGCCAGCGCCGCGACACCCGCCGCCCCGTCCCGACCCATGCCGGTCAGCACCACGGCCAGCGCCCGGCGCGCCACCAGGGCGGCGGACTGGAACAGCAGGTCGACCGAAGGATGCACCGGCCCCGGGCCGGCGGCCAGACGCAACAGGAAGCCGCCATCGGCGGCGCGCGCCAGATGGCCATCGGTGCCGCCGGGCAGCACCACCACCTCGCCCGGCACCGGATGCAGGCCGCGCTCGCCGAGGCGCACCACCTGGCCGGTGCGGGCGGCCAGATGCCGCACCAGCTCCGGCCCCAGCTCGGCCGGCATGTGCTGCGCCACCAGGCAGGGCACCGGCAGAGGCCCGGCCGCCTTCAGGAACGCCGCCACCGCATCCGGCCCGCCGGTGGAGGCGCCGAGCAGCACCACATCGCAGCGCCCCTGGCCCGGCCGCGCGGGTGGCGGTGGCGCGGCGGCGGCGGCCGGCTGCAGCAGGGATTGCGGCAGGCGCAGCGGCGCGCCGGCGCGCGTTTCGCCCTCCGGCAGGGCGCGCGCCCGCTGCGCCGCCCAGTGGCGCAGCCGGCCGCGCAGCTCGCGGTCGATGCGGCCGAGATCGAGGCCGGACAGCGCCGAGCCCTTCCACAGGTAATCCACCGCGCCGCGCGCCAGGGCGGCCAGCGCCACCTCCGACCCGTCGCGGGTGTGGTGGCTGACCATCACCACGGCGGGGGGGCTCGGCAGCGCCATCAGCCGCTCGGTCACCGCCAGCCCGTCCAGCTCCGGCATCTCGACATCCAGCGCCACCACATCCGGGCGCAGCCTGGCCGCCAGCTCCAGCGCGGCGATGCCATTGGCGGCCTCGCCCACGACCTTGAGGTCGCCATCCGCCTCGATGATGCGCTTCAGCGCCATGCGCATGAAGCCGCTATCGTCCACCACCAGGACGCGGATCACGCGGGGGCGGCCAGCGACGGGGAGAGCAGCGCCGAACGCGCCAGGGCGGCGGCGCGGCAGAGCGGCAGGGTGCGGCCCTGATAGGGCAGCAGCGCGGCGACCGGGCCATCGCCCGGCAGCTCGGCCAGGCCGGCGCTGGGCAGGTGCCGCAGCCCGGGCACGGCGCTGACGGCGAGGGCCAGCGGCGCGCTGCCGGCCAGGCGCAGCAGCGGCGGCGCCGCATCGGTGGCCAGCACCGCCCCGGCCCCCAGCGCCAGCCCGGCATCCAGCACCGGCAGCACATCGCCGCGATGCGAAACCACTCCGAAGGCGCCCGCCTGCGGCAGCGGCGAGGGGCGCTGCGGCGGCACCACCGCCGCGACCTCCTCGGCCGGCAGGGCGAAGAGCAGCGCGCCGGCGCGGGCCAGCAGCAGCGGCAGGCGCGGCTCGGGCGGCGGCGGCGGCCGCTCGCGCAGCGGCGGCGCCAGGGCGCGCAGCGCCGCGGCGGCCGGGCCGGCCAGCAGCGTCTCCAGCTCCGCGCCCGCCGGTGGCCCGGCCTGCGGCGCGGCGCGGTCGCAGGGCAGCGCGTAGAGCCTTCCCTCCACCGCCAGCACCGCCATCAGCGGCGGCGCCGGCCAGGGGGGCAGGGTCGGGTCGAGCCAGAGCGGGTCCAGCACCAGCACCGGCACCCCGGCCGCGCCCTCGCCGGCACGCCGCTCGGCGCGGCCGCCGGCCAGCCCCTCGGCCAGGCCGAGGCCGAGCGCGCCGCGCGGCCGGCCCGGGGCCGGCACCAGCTCGGGAAAGGCCACGATCCGGCGCAGCGCAGCCAGCGGCACCACCAGCCGGCCCTCGCCCAGGCCCAGCGCCAGGAAGGCGGCGGCGGCGCGGGCCGGATGGCGGGCGCGGCCGGAAAGTGGCGGCAGCGGCCCCGGCGGCAGCGGCGGCGCGCTGGGCGCGGTGCCCGCCGGTGCCTCCAGCGCCAGGGGCAGCGGCAGGGCGCCGTCGGGGGTGGTGTCGAGCAGCGCCTCGCCGGTCACCAGCAGCCGGCCGGAGGGGCCCTGGCAGGCCAGCCAGACCGGGCCGGGCGCGCCGCCCGGCGCCAGCACCGGCACCGCCTGCCCGTCCAGCAGCGCCAGCGCCGGCAGGGTGGCGGGGGCGCCGGGCAGCGGCCGGATCCGCGGCGGCTCCACCGGGGCGGCGCCGGGCGGCAGGCGCCAGGCGCGGCCGCCGGCCAGCAGCGCGGCGCCGCTCATGCCCGCCGCCACAGCGAGGGCTGCGCCGCATCCCACAGCGCGAGGCCGAGCCCGGAGGGCGGCAGGTCGGTGGCGCCGAGCAGCAGCGCCCCGCCCGGGGCGAGCCGGGCGCAGAGGCCGCGCAGCACCGCCTCCCGCGCCGCCTGGGTCAGATAGATCAGCACGTTGCGGCAGAGAATGATGTCCTGCTCCGAAGTCTCGGGCGGTGCGCCGGGGGATGGGTCGACGGGCGCCAGGGCGCAGAGATTGGCCCGCGCGAAGCCGACCGCAACCGCATCGCCGGGCCGGGCGCGGGGCGCGCCATCGGGCCCGGTCGGGAAGTGGCCGCGATAGGCCTCGGGCACCTCGCGCAGCGGGTCGGGCGGGCCGGGCTCGAACCAGCCGCTGGCGGCGCGCGCCAGGGCCGGGCGGCAGAGGTCGAGGCCGAGGATGCGCGCCGGCAGCCCGGCCTCGGCGGCCAGCGCGGCGAGGCTCCAGGCCTCCTCCCCGGTGGCGCAGCCGGCGGAGAGGATGCGCAAGGGGCGGCCCGGCACGGCCAGCGCCGGGAAGGCCAGCGCCGCCAGCGCCAGCAGCTGCGGCGCGGTGCGGAACAGCCGCGTCTCCTGCACCGTCACGGCGTCGATCAGCGCGGCCCAGAAGGGATCGTCGAGGCCGGGGGCGGCCAGGCTGGCGGCGGGCGCGGCGGCGATCAGCGGCGCGGCGCGGCGCAGCCGGCCGCACAGCACCTCGCTCGCCGCCAGGCCGACCAGGGCGGCCAGCCCGTCCCGCGCCGCGTCGAAACGGGCGGGATCCGGGGCGGCGGCCGGCCCCGAGTCGGTGGCGGCCGCGCCGCCGCGGGGCGGATCGCCGCCCCCCGGCCGTGCGGCGAGACCCGCTCCGGCGCAGGGCACCGGCGGCCGGCGACCGCCCGGTCCTGCGCCGGGCGGGGTCAGGCGGCCAGCGCCTCGGCGCGGGTGGCGTAGGCGGGGATGATCTTGTCGAAGCCGGAGATCTCGAACACCTCGCGCACCGCCGGCTGCAGCCCGCAGACGCTGAAGCTCTTGCCGGCGGTCTTGGCCTGCTTGGCGGCCTTCAGCAGCACGCGCAGCCCAGCGGAGGAGACGTAGCGCACCCCCTCCAGATCGGCGACCACGCCGCCTTCCTCCAGCAGCGCGAGCAGCTTGGCCTCCGCCGCCGCGGCGGTGGCGGTGTCGAGCCGCCCTTCGAAGGCAGCGACCGTCACGGCCCCGGACTTGATCTCGGCGATCTGCATACTCGTCACGCTCCTTTGTGCGTCCAGTCCCGCGCCGCGGGTTCCGCCCGGCGGCGCGTCATTCCTCAATCGTGCCTAAGGTGCCGCCGCGATCACGCGGCGTCCAGCACCGCCAGCAGATGGTTGCGGCCATCCGCGCGGCGATAATCGAGCGAGCGCACCATGCGCCGCACGAAATGGATGCCGAGCCCGCCGATCTCGCGCTCCTCGAGGCCGGCCTCGGTGTCCGGCGCGGCTTCGGCCAGCGGGTCGAATTCCGGGCCGTCATCGGTGATGCCCAGATGCAGCGCGCCATCCTGCAGGCGCAGCGCCACCTCGACGAAGCTCGCCCCCGCGCCATGCATGGCGACATTGGCCACCAGCTCCTCCGCCACCAGGGCGACGCGATGGGCGGCGCCGGGCGCCAGCTCGGCCTCCTCGGCGAAGGCCTCCAGCCGGTCGAGCAGCGCGGGAACCGCCTCGGCCTCGGGCCGCAGGCGAAGCGCCAGTTCCGTGCTCTGCGCCATGCGCGGCGGTATCCTTCTTCCGACTCGCCGCAGCCTAACGAAGCGCGGTGCGCTTGTCAGGCGGTCGCCTGAGGCCGGGCCGGGGCTGCCCTGGTACCCGCCCTGGCACCTCCCCTGGCACCTCCCCTGGCGCTTGACGGAAAACCTCCCGCCTGCGATCCATGCGCGCCCCGGAGACGAGCGGTTTTTTGCCGGAAAATCAGGCGCTTCGTGGCAGTTTCGTGACAGTGTTCGAACGGCGCCGCAGCGGCGCGGAGGCGGGCGATGCAACGCAGGCTGCTGCTCGGCGGCGTGGTGATGCTGGTGCTCCTGGCGATGGCCGGGCTCGGCCTGTTCGCGCTGCACCGCAACCAGGCCGAGGCGCGCGACGCCCTGGCGCGGCTGGACACGCTGCATGGCGCGCTGGATCTCGGCCGCCAGGCGGAGACGGCGTTCAAGCTGCAGGTGCAGGAATGGAAGAACATCCTGCTGCGCAGCCATGAGCCAGGGGCCGCGCCGCGGCTGCGCCAGGCCTATGACGCGGCGGCGGCGGAATCCGCCGGGCTGCTCGGCCAGCTGGAGGGCGCGGCGCCGGCGCTGCGCGACACCACCGCCGCGCCGCTGGCCGGCGAGCTGCCGGCGCTGCGCCGCGCGCTGGCCGGGCTGGACGAGCGCTACAAGGCCGCGCTGGCCGCGCATGACCCGGCCACGCCCGAAGGCGCCCGCGCCGCCGATGCGGCGCTGCGCGGCGCCGACCGGGCGCTGCAGCAGCAGCTCGATTCGGTCGGCGACCGGCTGGGCGAGGCCTGGTCGGCCACGGCGCGCGAGCTCGCCGCCCGGTCCGAGGCCCGCTACGAGGAGACGCGGCAGCTGCTCCTCTGGGGCAGCCTGATCGGGCTGGCGCTGGTGCTGGCGCTGCTCTTCGGCCTGGCGCGGCCGCGCGGCTGAGCCCGGAGAGCGCGAGGCGATGGAGATCCTGGCCAGCATCTTCGGCGGGCTCGGCCTGTTCTTCCTCGGCGTGAAGGGCGTCGGCGCGGGGCTGCAGGCGATGGGCGGGCGGCGCATGCGCCGGCTGATGGCCGAGGCCACGCGCGGCCCGCTGCGCAGCGCCGCGATGGGGCTGCTGATGGGGGCGCTGACGCAATCCTCCAACGCCGTCACCTTCATCGCCACCAGCCTCTACACCGCCGGGCTGCTGCCGCTGCGCCGCGCCCTGCCGGCGCTGGCCTGGTGCAATGCCGGCACGGCGGGGCTGGTGCTGCTGGCCACCATCGATCTGCGGCTGGCGGTGCTGTGGCTGTTCGGCGCGGTCGGCTTCGCCACCTATTTCGGGCTGGATGGCGGCGGCCGGCTGAAGCCGCTGCTGGGCGCGCTGGCCGGGCTCGGCCTGCTCTTCCTGGGGCTGGCCACCATCAAGGCCGGCGCGGCACCCTTGCGCGACCTGCCGCTGGTGCGCGAGATCCTGGCCTTCTCCGGCACCGCGCTGACGCCGCCCTTCCTGATCGGCGTGGTGATCACGCTGATCGCGCAATCCTCCTCCACCGTCTCGATCCTGGCCATCACCCTGACCTCGCTCGGCCTGCTCGGCTTCGAGCAGACGGTGATGGTGGTCTATGGCGCCTCGCTCGGCTCGGGCCTGTCGGTGCTGCTGCTCTCGGGCAATCTGTCCGGCTCGGCGCGGCAGCTGGCGCTTTACCAGACGCTGTTCAAGGCGGCCGGCACCGCGCTGTTCCTGCTGCTCTTCTGGCTGGAGCAGCGGGGCGTGCCGCTGGTGCTCGCCGCCACCGCCTGGCTGTCGCACGACCTGCCGGAGCGCGTCGGCTGGCTGTTCCTGCTGTTCCAGCTGATCACCGCCCTGGCGCTGGCGCCGCTGAACGGGGCGTTCATGGCGGTGCTGAAGCGCCTGTCGCCGCCGGGCGCGGCGGAGGCGCTGGGCCGGCCGCGCTACCTCTACGACCAGGCGCTGGAGCATGCGCCGACCGCGCTGGAGCTGGTGGAGCGCGAGCAGGCCGGCCTGACCGCCCGCCTGCCCGGGCTGCTCGGCCCGCTGCTGGAGCCGGGGGAGGAAGCGCCGGGCCAGCCGCCGCGCCCGGCCCGGCTGCAGGCCGCCGCCAGCGTCGAGCAGGCGGTGCGGCATTTCCTGGCCGAGCTGCTGACCCGCGACCCCGCCCCGGCCTCGCTGGAGCGGGTGGTGGCGCTGGAGAGCCGGCAGGAGATGCTGGTGGCGCTGCGCGAGACGGTGGGCGAGTTCGCCGAGGCGCTGGAACAGGCCGGCGCCCGCGGCGAGGCCGACCCCGTCGCCGCGCCGCTGCGCGCGCTGGCCGAGGCGCTGCACCTGCTGCTGCTGCAGCTGGAGGAGGCGGCGAAAGGGCTGGAGGCGGAGGATCTGGCGCTGCTGCGCACCCTCTCCGCCGACCGCTCCGACATGATGGACCAGCTGCGCCGCCGCGTCGCCCGCGCCGAGCCGGGGCTGGCGCCGGGCGGGCATGACCTGCTGTTCCGCGCCACCGCCCTGTTCGAGCGCGCCGTCTGGCTGATCCGTCGCCAGGCGCTGCTGCTGGAGCCCGCCCCCGCCGAGGGCTGAGCGGCGCATCCGCGCTCGTCCCCGCCCCCTTCCCAGCGGCCGCGGCGCAAGGCTAGCCTGACCCCCAAGAAAACGGCTTCCGGGACAGACGAACATCGTGGCTGAGGGAATGGCGCCGCCATGCGCAATGCGCTGAGCGGCTGGCAGGAGCTTTTCGACCGCCGGCGGGACAAGAAGCTGGAACGGCCGCCCGATGTGGTGCACGCGCTGGAGGATCTTCCGCCCGCCGCCGACACCGCCGCCCTGGCGCTGCAGCAGCTGGCCATCCAGTCGATCTATTTCCTGCTGCCCGGGCTGGTGGCGCTGGCCTATGGCGCCGATGCGCGGGAGGCGACGCGCTTCCTCTGCCTCTCCATCCTGGCGCTGGGCCTGGCGGGGCTGCTGCAGGCGGCACGGCGCGGGCCGCTCGGCTCCGGCTACGCCCTGCCCTTCATCCCCTCCCCGGTCTTCGTCGCCGTCTATCTGCTGGCGGCGCAGCAGGCGAGCCTGGCCCAGGCCTCGGCGCTGGTGGCGGTGGCCGGCCTCGCCGGCATGCTGCTGGTGCTGGCCCTGCCACGGCTGAGCCGGCTGGTGCCGACCGAGGTCGCCGGCGTGGTGGTGTTCCTGATCGGCGTCAGCCTGCTGCCGCGCGCCCTCTCCGCCGCCTTCGCCGGCGGCGCGGCCGAGGCGGGGGCCGCCGGCCCGGCGCTGCCCGGCCTGGCGGGGGCGGTGGCGCTCGGCGCGCTGGCGCTGATGATGCTGGTGGCGCTGAGCCGCACCCGGCTGGCGCGGTTCGGCGCGCTGCTGGGCGCGCTGGCCGGGCTGGTGGTGTCACTCGCCCTGGGGCTGGTGCCGCAGGGGGCGGCGGCGACGCTGGCGGCGCTGCCCTGGTTCGCCCTGCCCGCGCCCGGCCTGCCCGATGCGCGGGATTTCGACTGGGCGCTGATGCCGGCCTTCCTGGCCGCCGCCTGCGCCTCCATCGCCTCCTGGCTCGGCGATCTGGTGGCCTTTCAGCGCGCCGCCGATGGCGACTGGAAACGCCCGGACGAGCCGCCGCTGCGGCGCGGCGTGCTGGCCGGCTTCGGCGCCATCACGCTCGCCGGCCTGTTCGGCGGCATGGCGCCTGGCACCTCCTCGGCCTGTGTCGGGCTCGCCATCGCCTCGCGCAGCCTGGCGCGCATCGTGGCGGTGGCGGGGGCGGTCGCGCTGCTGCTGCTGTCCTGCTCGCCGAAGCTGGTCGGTCTGTTCGTGCTGGTGCCGGACCCGGTGAAGGCGGCGCTGCTGCTCTATGTGTGCTGCTTCATGATGGCGGCGGGCTGCCAGCTGGTGACCGCCCGCATGCTGGATGCGCGGCGCACCTTCGTCGCCGGGCTCGGCCTCTGCGCCGGGCTCGGCGTGGTGATCGCGCCGGAATTCGCCGCGCATCTGCCGCGCGCGCTGCAGAGCCCGGTGACCGCCGGCGCGCTGGTCGGCTTCGCGCTGAACCTGCTGACCCTGCCCTTCGTGGTGCGCCAGGCGCGGTTCGAGCTGGCCCTGGATGCGCGGCTGGCGCAGCAGGTGGAGGACCGCGCCGCGGCGCTGGGCGGCGCCTGGGGCGCGCGGCGCAGCACCATGGACCGCATGGCCCACGCGCTGCTGGAACTGGCCGAGCTGCTGGCCGCGCGCGGCGAGACGCGGCTGGCCGTCGAGGCGGTGTTCCGCGAGGACCGTGTCGGCCTGCTGCTGCGGCATGGCGGGAGGGCGCTGCCGCCGCCCAGCCTGCGGCCGGAGGCCGCCGATCTGGACGGGCCGCCGGAGGCGCAGGAGGCTTTCGCGCTCTGGCTGGCGACGAGGCAGGCCAGCGCCTTCCAGCAGCGCAGCCTGCCCGCCGGGCCGGGCCCGCGGCAGGAGCTGCGGCTGGAATTCCAGGACTGAACGGCAGGGGCGCGCCGCGCCCCTGCCCTGCCGCGCTCAGAGCTGCTCGAGATCCAGCGCGTAGCCGGCGCTGCGCACGGTGCGGATGATGTCCACCTCGCCCTCGCCATTCACCGCCTTGCGCAGCCGGCGGATATGCACATCGACGGTGCGCGGCTCGACATGGATGTCGCGGCCCCAGACGGCATCCAGCAGCTGCTCGCGCGAGAAGACGCGCCCCGGATGCTGCAGGAAGAATTCCAGCAGCCGGTACTCCGTCGGGCCCAGATGCAGGGCGCGGCCGGCGCGGCTGACGCGGTGCGCATCCTGGTCCATGGTCACGTCGTGCCAGGCCAGCGTGCCCTTGGTGGCGACGCCGCCGGAGCGGCGCAGCAGCGCCCGGATGCGCGCCATCAGCGCGTCCATCACGAAGGGCTTGGCGATGTAGTCGTCGGCCCCGGTGTCCAGCGCCCGGACCGCATCCTGGTCCTCGGTGCGCGCGGTCACCATGATGATCGGCAGGTCGCGCGTGTCGGGGCGGCGGCGCAGCTGGCGGCAGACCTCGAGCCCCGAGAGCGCCGGCAGCATCCAGTCCAGCAGCACCAGATCGGGCGGCGCCTCGGCCACCCGCATCAGGGCTTCCTGGCCATCGGCGGCCTCGTCCACCCGGAAGCCCTGCTTCTCGAGGTTGTAGCGCAGCAGGGTCAGCAGCGGCGCCTCGTCCTCGACCACCAGGATGGTCGGGCGGGCCATGCCGGAATGCGGCTCGGCCATCGAAGGGTTCCTCTTGCCGCGATCAGGCAGGCGGGCGGACGACGGTGTATGCGGAAGCATCGGATTTCGGCCTGTCCTCGGGGAGCATGTGACCCAGCACGGCGTAGTGCACGGTCTCGGCGATGTTGGTCGCGTGGTCGCCGATGCGCTCGAAATTCTTGGCGATGAACAGCAGATGGGTGGCCGCGGTGATGTTGCGCGGATCCTCCATCATATGCGTCAGCATCTCGCGGAAGATGCCGTTGTAGATGTCGTCGACCGGCGCGTCGGCACCCCAGACGCGCTCGGCGGCGGCGGCATCCTCCTTGACCAGCGCGTCGATCGCGTCCTTCAAATTCTCCTGCACCAGCTTGGCCATCCACTGGAAGCCGTTCAGGCTGCCGAGCTGCGGCTGCTGCGAGACGACGATCGCGCGCTTGGCGGCGTTGCGGGCGTAGTCGCCGATGCGCTCGATATCGGTGGACACCTTCATGGCGGCGACGATCAGCCGCAGATCGGCGGCCATCGGCTGGCGCAGCGCCAGCAGGCGGACGCAGAAATTCTCGATCTCGGTCTCCAGCGCGTCGATCTCGCCATCGCGGCCGACGACGGCGCTGGCCAGCTCGGTGTCGCGGCGGATCAGGGCGGTGGCAGAATCGGCCACCTGGCGCTCGGCCAGGCCGCCCATGCGGGCGACCATCTCGCGCAGGCGCTTCAGCTGTTCTTCATAGGACCGCACGATGTGCTCGCTCTGCTGCTCGGGGGCTTCGGTCTGCATGGGAGGCTCCTGCTCAGCCGAAGCGGCCGGTGATGTATTCCTGGGTCTTCTTCTGCTTGGGCGCGGTGAACATCTCCTCCGCCGGCGCCACCTCGACCAGCTCGCCGAGATAGAAGAAGGCCACCTGGTCGGCGCAGCGCGCCGCCTGCTGCATGTTGTGGGTGACGATCGCGATGGTGAAGTCCTGCTTCAGCTCGTCGATCAGCTCCTCGATCTTCAGGGTCGAGATCGGGTCGAGCGCCGAGGTCGGCTCGTCCAGCAGGATCACCTCCGGCCGCACCGCGATGGTGCGGGCAATGCAGAGGCGCTGCTGCTGGCCGCCCGAGAGGCCCATGGCCGAGCTGTTCAGCCGGTCCTTCACCTCACCCCAGATCGCGGCGCGGGTCAGCGCCCATTCGATGCGCTCATCCATCTGGCTCTTGGAGAGCTTCTCATGCAGGCGGATGCCGAAGGCGATGTTCTCGTAGATCGTCATCGGGAAGGGGGTGGGCTTCTGGAACACCATGCCGATGCGCGCGCGCAGCGCGTTCATGTCGACATCGCCATCCAGGATGTTCTTGCCGTCCAGCAGCACCTGGCCGCTGGCGCGCTGGCCGGGATAGAGGCTGTACATCCGGTTCAGGATGCGCAGCAGCGTCGACTTGCCGCAGCCCGAGGGGCCGATCATGCCGGTCACCTGGCGGTCGGGCAGGTCGAGATTGATCCCCTTCAGCGCCTTGTTGGCGCCGTAGAAGAATTCCAGGTCGCGGATCGAGATCCGCGCCGGGTTCAGCGCGGCGCCGGAGCGGGCCTGGATGCCGCCCAGGGCCTCGGTGTTCGCGGTGGTCATGGAAGCGCTCATCTGTGTCCTCACTTCCGGCGCAGCAGGCTGCGCGCCGCGATGTTGAGCCCGAGCACGCCGAGCGTGATGATCAGGGCGCCGGCCCAGGCCAGGGCGATCCAGTCCTCATAGGGCGAGCCGGCATAGGAGAAGATGGTGACCGGCAGGCTGGACATCGGCGCCGAGAGGCTGAGCGACCAGTTCAGATTGCCGAGCGAGGTGAACAGCAGCGGCGCCGTCTCGCCGGCGACGCGGGCGACGGCCAGCAGCACGCCGGTGACGATGCCCGAGGCGGCGGCGCGCCAGCAGACCAGCGTCACCATCTTCCATTTCGGCGCGCCGAGGCCGATCACCGCCTCGCGCAGCGTGTCGGGCAGCAGGCGCAGCATGTCCTCGGTGGTGCGCACCACGATCGGGATGACGATGACGGCGAGCGCCGCCGCGCCGGCCCAGCCGGAGAAGCCGCCGAAGGGCACCACCAGGATCTGGTAGACGAACAGCCCGATCAGGATGGAGGGCGCCGAGAGCAGGATGTCGGAGACGAAGCGCACCGCATTCGCCAGCGGCGAGGCCTTGGCGTATTCGGCGAGATAGGTGCCGACCAGCAGCCCGATCGGCGTGCCGACGGCGGTGCCGATGGCGGTCTGGATCAGGCTGCCGATGATCGGGTTCAGCAGGCCGCCGCCGGAACCCGGCGGGCGCGTCACCTCGGTGAACACCTTCAGCTCCAGCGCGGCGAAGCCGTTCCAGAACAGCGTGCCGAGGATCGAGAAGAGCAGCGCCAGGCCGATGCCGGTGGCGCCGTAGCAGGCCAGCTTCACCGCCAGCGCCACGGCGCGGCGGCGGCGGCCGAGCGCGGCCGCGACCTTCATGTCCTTGGCCGGGCCGCTCTGCAGCCGGTCCGGGGTGCCTTGCGGCAGGGTGGAGGCGCTCATGGGATCAGGCCTTCAGCCGCTGGCGCAGCAGGAAGCGCGACGCCGCGAGCACGATGAAGGAGATGACGAAGAGGATGAAGCCGAGCCCCAGCAGGGCCGAGAGCTTCAGGCTGCCGAGCTCGCTCTCGCCGAATTCCAGCGCGACCAGCGAGGCGATGGTGTTGCCCGGGCCGAACAGGCTGGTGGAGATGCGGTTGGCATTGCCGATGACGAAGGTGACCGCCATGGTCTCGCCCAGCGCCCGGCCGAGGCCCAGCATGATGCCGCCCACCACCGAGATCCGCGTGTAGGGCAGCACGACGCTGCGCACCACCTCCCACTGCGTGCAGCCGAGGCCGTAGGCGCTCTCCTTGTAGACCGGGGGCACCGTCTCGAACACGTCGCGCATGGTCGCCGCGATGAAGGGCAGCACCATGATCGCCAGGATCAGCGCGGCGGTGAAGATGCCGGTGCCGAAGGGGGGGCCGGCGAAGAGGAAGCCGATGAAGGGCAGCTCGCCCAGCGTGTCGATGACGAAGGGCTGCACCGTCTGCGCCATGAAGGGCACGATCAGGAAGAAGCCCCACATGCCGTAGATGATCGAGGGCACCGCGGCGAGCAGCTCGACCGCCGTGCCGACGGGGCGCTTCAGCCAGGCGGGGGCCAGCTCGGTCAGGTAGAAGGCGACGCCGAAGGCCAGCGGCACGGCCAGCACCAGCGCCAGCACGGCGGTGATGACGGTGCCGTAGATCGACACGCCGGCGCCGAACACCTCCTGCACCGGGTCCCATTCCGTCGAGCTGACGAAGGACAGGCCGAAGGTGCGGAAGGCCTGCAGCCCGCCCAGGAACAGCTCCAGAATGATGGCGCCGAGCAGCAGCAGGACAAACACCCCCGCGCTGCGGCAGGCGGCGGCGAAGATGGCGTCGCCCAGCGCGCCCGAGCTCTTGCCGCGGCTGAGCGCCCGTCCGGGCGGCGCCATCTCGGCGGTGGGGGTTGCGGCCTGCTGCAAGGTCAAGCTCCGGGGGTCCGGTGGGAGGGGTGGGTCGGGGCATAACCGCCCCGGCCGATCCGCGAAAGCGGGCGGAACCTGCCGGCCCCGCCCGTTCTCCGGCTGCGGCGCCAGGCCGCAGCGGGCGGGGCCAAGGCCGGCCCCGCCCGGTGGTTCAGCTTACTGCGCCGGCCAGAGGGCGCGGCCATCGACCCGGATCTCGGCCCAGGCGGCGCGGATGGCGTTCTCGACGCTCTCCGGCAGCGGGATGTAGTCCAGCTCGGTGGCCGTCTGGTCGCCCGAGCGGAAGGCCCAGTCGAAGAAGCGCATCACGTTCTGGGCGCGGGTCGCATCCTGCGGGTTCTTCGGCAGCAGGATGAAGGTCGGCGAGACGATCGGCCAGGACCTCTCGCCCTGGGTGTCGATCAGGCTGGCGGCGAAGTTCGGCGCGGTCCAGTCGGCATTGGCGGCGGCGGCCTGGAAGGCCTCCGGCGTCGGCGTCACATAGTTGCCGGCGCGGTTGCGCAGCTGCGTCGTGGTCAGGTGGTTCTGCTCGGCATAGGCCTGCTCGACATAGCCGATGGCGCCGCGCACGTTGCGGACGGTGCCGGCGACACCCTCATTGCCGCGGGCGCCGGTGCCGGCGGGCCAGCGCACCGAGGTGCCGACGCCGACGCGGCCCTTGAACTCGTTGGAGACGGCCGAGAGGTAGGACACCCACACGAAGGTCGTGCCCGAGCCATCGGCGCGATAGACCGGGGCGATCGCCAGGTTCGGCAGGGTCACGCCCGGGTTCATCTCGACCAGCTTCGGGTCGTTCCACTTGGTGATCTTGCCCAGATAGATGTCGGCCAGGATCTCGCCGGTCAGGCGCATCTGGTTCATCTCGACGCCCGGGATGTTCACGATGGCGACCAGGCTGCCCATCGTGGCCGGGAATTGCAGCAGGTTGTGCTCCTGCAGCTGCTCGGCCGTCATCGGCGCGTCGGAGGCGCCGAAATCCACCGTGCGGTTGCGGATCTGCGCCTGGCCGGCGCCCGAGCCGACCGACTGGTAGTTCAGCTGCACATTGATGGCGGAGCGAGCGGCCTCGCCCCACTTCTGGTACAGCGGGTTCGGGAAGCTCGCACCCGCCCCGGTGATCGTGGCCTGCTGCGCGGCGGCCCCCATCGAGAGGCCGATCGTCGCCACGAGGCCGGCCGCCAGGGCCAGAAGCCGATTGCTCACCATATCTCTCCGTCTTTGGGCCCCTGCCCCCGGGCCTTGTCGCCAGGGGCTCCCGCAGGGCCGGTTCGGTCGAGGCGCCTTCTAGGACACCGCCACGACGCTTCGATTTCACTTTTATGAAGCTTCGATGACACCACCGGCCCTGGGCAGCCATCCGGACAAGCGGGGCCGCCTGTCGGTCCCCGCCCGGCGCGGCGGACGGGTATCCTGCAACCGCCCCCCTCAGGGCGGGTTGTTGGGGGCAAGTGAGACCCTGACGCACCGCAGCAGGCCCTTGCCCGCCATGTTCCGTGACGCCGCGCCCATGCCCCGCCCGGCCGCCCTGACCGCCCCCCGCCCGCAACGCCATGCCGGGCGAGTCGGCGCCCCCGCCCCGGACCCCGCCCCATGCCGCGGCCGGTGAGCGAGGCGCCGCCGGGCGGGATGCTGCTCTCCTGGCTGCCCCCGGCCTCCTCCCGCGCCGCCGCCTGGGCCGCGGCGCCGGTGGGTGCCGGGCTGGCGCTGCTGCTGCTGCATGGCGTGCCGCTGCCCGCCGCGCTGGGCCCCGGCTTCGCCCCGGCCCTGGCGATCCTGCCGCTGGCCGCCGCCGGCCTGGCCGGCGGGGTGTCGGGCGGCGCCGGCGCCGTGCTGCTGATGCTGCTGGGCGAGGCGCTGCTGCTGCTGCTGAGCCCGGGCATGGCGCGGCTGCCGCTGCTGGCCGGGCTGCTGCCGGCCGGCCTGCTGGTGGCCGGGCTGGCCGGGCTGCTGCGCCAGCGGCTGGAGGCCGAGCGGCGGCTGCATGCGCGGCAGCGCCGGCTGGAGGCGCTGGCCGGCGCCGGCAGCTGGCAATCCTTCTCCGGCGGCGGCGCGCTGCGCCTCTCCCCCTCCGCCTGGGCGCTGCTGCAGCGCCCGGCCGAGGCGGCGCCGATCAGCACCGGCCGCTTCCACACCCTGCTCTGCCCGGAGGATGTCGAGCCGCTGCGCGAGGCGCTGCGCCGCGCCCATGGCGGCCGCACCCCGCTGCGGGCGGAGTTCCGCGCCCTGCTGCCCGGCGGCGGCACGCGCTGGCTGGAGCTGGTGGGCGAGCCGCAGCCGGATGGCGGCCAGCGCGGCGTGCTGCTCGACATCGACGCCCGCAAGCAGGCCCGGCAGGATTGCGACACCGCCCTGGCCCGGCAGGAGACGCTGAACCGCGAGCTGGTGCACCGAGTGCGCAACACCTTCCAGCTGATGATCAGCCTGCTGCGCCTGCAGCAGCGCCAGGCCGTCCCGGCGGCGGTGCCGGCGCTGGAGGCGGCGCTGCACCGGGTGCAATCCATGGCCCTGGTGCATGCCGATCTCTACCCCGCCGCGGTCGATGGCGCGGTGCGGCTGGAGGCCTATCTGCCCGGCCTGGCGCAGGCGGTGCTGGCGGGCTCGCCGCGCCGCCCGGCGCCGGCGCTGCGGCTGGAGGTGGCGCCGCTGCTGCTGGCCACCGACCATGCCCTGCTGCTCGGCCTGGCGCTGTGCGAGGGGCTGGACAATGCGCTGCGCCATGCCTGGCCGGAGGGCGAGGCCGGCACCCTGTCGCTGCGCCTGACGCTCGGCGAGTCGGAGGCCGAGCTGCTGCTGGAGGATGACGGGCGCGGCCTGCCCGCCCGCTTCACCTTCGGCGAGGGCGGGCTCGGCCTGCTGCTGCTGCAATCCTCCGCCCAGCAGCTGGCCGGCAGCCTGGCGCTGGAGGCCGGGCCGCCTTCGCGCATCCGCATCCGCTTCCCGCGCGCCGGCAATGAGAAAACCCCGCCCGGATACGGGCGGGGCTGATCCCGGCGGGGTGGCCGGGCCGCGCGGCGGCGCGGCTCAGCGCTTCTTGCTGTCCTCCGCCGGCTCCCAGCCGGTGGCGCTGCCGGGCTTGGCGGTGGAGGGCGGGTCGCTCGCGGGGAAGGTGTCCTTCAGCTCCTTGTCGAGCTGCCGTTCCGTCTCGCTCGCCTGCGGTTTCTGCTTGGAGTCTTGCTCGGCCATGCTGGCTCTCCTTGTCCGGGGGACGGTGTGCCGCCCCTGGGGGAAGCAACCCCGCCGGGGCCACCCGGGTTGCAGGCGCCCCGGCGGCGGGCCTGCGGGACGCGGCGCCGCCTCAGCCGGCCGGGCGCTGCCGCGCCGCCGCCGCCAGCACGTCATACACCGCCATGCTCAGCCGGCTGACGCTGAAGGGCTTGGCCACCACCAGCACCGGCGCGCCGGCCTCGGTGTGGCGCAGCGGCCCCTCGCCGCGCAGCGGCCGCGGCGCCGCCTCGGGCCGCGCCGTGACATAGACGATCGGCACCCGCGGCGGCGGCGTCAGCCAGATGCCGCGCGGCTGCAGGTCGGACAGGATCAGGTCCGGCGGCGGCCCGGCCAGCAGCAGCTCGGCCTCGCGCGGGGTGCTGGCGATGCCGCGCACCTGGTGGCCGAGCTCGCGCATCAGCAAGGCGAGGTCGAGCGCGGTCACCGCCTCATCCTCCAGGATCACCACCTCGGCCCCGGCGGCGACGCGCAGCCCGGTCCAGCTGGCCGAGAGCGCCCGGCCGACCCAGCCGGCGCCGCGCCGCAGCACCCAGCCCACCTCCTCGGTGCCGAAGCCTTCCAGATGGTGCAGCAGCAGGGCCTGCCGCCGCTGCGCCGGCAGGCCCTGCAGCCGGCGGCGCAGCCATTGCCGGGCCAGCGCCTCGGGCAGCGCCTCCTCGGTCAGCGCGGCCTGGGCGCGCTGCGCCAGCGGGCCCAGCGCAGCCTCCAGCGCCGGCGCCGACGCCTCGGCCACGCGCAGCTGGTCGTGGAAGGCGCGGAACAGCAGCAGCCGCGGCGGCGTATCGGCGGGCGGGCCGCGCTCCATCTCGTCCAGCAGCTGGTGCAGCGCCGCCTCCATGGCGCGCTCGGCCAGCATCTGCGTCTCCACCGCCGCGCGGGCATAGCGGCGCAGCCGCAGCAGCAAGGCGCTGGCCTCCTCGAAGGTCAGCCTCATCCCCTCCTCCCCGGCCATGCGGCGCGATTCCGCATGTCCCGCGGGCACGATCCCGCGTGGAACCGGTTTTTCCAGTCGAGCCGGCCGCGAAAAATCGCTAAGCTCCCACAAGAATGCGTGAGGCTTCCTCGTGACCACCAAGAACGGCGCCGCCGCGCCCCCCTCGCAGGACGAGGCCAGCCCGGAGGGCGTGGCCGCTCCGGCGCCGCGCCAGACGCCGCCGCAGGCCGGGCAGCCGGGCGCCGGCGCGCCCGCGGCCCAGGCCGGGGCGCCCCCCGCCGGGCCGCCGGACGCGCCGCCCGAAGGCGCCGAAACGCCGGACGCCGCCCGCAAATGGATCGATGACCGGGTGCGCGAGGCCTATCACCAGGCCGAGCAGGAGCCGCTGCCCGCCCATCTCGTCGCCCTGCTGCGCCGGTTCCGCTCGCCATCCCACTGAGCCTTTCACCGCCGCACCCATGACCCGGGCGCCGCGTCGCGGCCGCCGGGCAGGGTCCATCGCCCGGGCCTGCCTGCCCGCGCTCCTGCCCTGCAACGCATCAGGCGGCGGCGGGATGCCGCCGCCCGCCCGCCCTGGGGGCGGCCCCGTCGCGCCGCCGCCGCCGCAGCTTCGCCGGAGTGTCACCCTTCCGCCACGCGCCTGACGCCATCGTGGGTCCAAAGCCTGCGACGCTTCATCGCGGAGTCACGGAATGCCCGACGCGTTGCCGTCCAACCCCCTGCCGCCCTCTCCCGCCCGCCACACCGCGAATGCGGCGCTGTTCCTGCGCCGCTGGATGGCCAACCCGCTGCAGATGGGCTCGATCGTCCCCTCCTCCCCCAGCCTCTGCCGCCGCATCGCCGAACGGGTGCAGCGCGGGCCGCAGGATTACGTGCTGGAGCTGGGCGCCGGCACCGGCGTGCTGTCCCGCGCCCTGCTGGAACAGGGCGTGCCGCCCGAACGGCTGGTGGTGGTGGAGATCGTGCCCGACATGGCCGCGCATCTGCGCCGCACCCTGCCCGGCGTGCGCGTGGTCTGCGGCGACGCCTTCGCCCTGGCCGATTGCATCCCGGCCGAGGCCCAGGGGGCGCATCGGCACCGCCATCTGCGGCATCCCGCTGGTGCTGCTGCCGCTGGAACGCCAGCGCGCCTTCCTCGACAGCGTCGAGAGCGTGGCACCGGGGCGCGGCTTCCTGCTCTACAGCTACTGCATCACCTCGCCCCTTCCCTGGCGGAAGCTCGGGCTGGCGGCGCGGCGCGAAGCCTGGACACCGCGCAATTTCCCGCCGGCCAGCGTCTGGCGCTACACGCCGGTGGCGTAGACACAAAAAAAGGCAGGGGGAAAAGTGTTCCCCCTGCACCCCCTTCCTTTCTGTCAGGGCCGGCCGCCGCTGGCGGCCGGCATCAGCCCTGCAACGGCACCAGCTGGGCACGGAACTGCGCGGCGCAGGCCTGCCAGGAGAAGCCCTCGGCGCGCGCCCGGCACGCGGCGCGGTCCATCGCCAGGGCGCGCAGACAGGCGGCGCGCAGATCCTCATCCAGCGCGCCCACCGGGGCATCGCCCAGCACGGTCAGCGGGCCGGCCTCCGGATAGGCCGCCACCGGCGTGCCGGCGGCCAGCGCCTCCAGCAGCACCAGCCCGAAGGTGTCGGTGCGCGAGGGGAAGACAAAGGCATCGGCCGAGGCATAGCAGGCGGCCAGCGCCTCGCCATGCCGGAAGCCGGTGAAATGCGCCGCCGGGAAGCGGCGCTGCAGGCTGGCGCGCAGCGGCCCGTCGCCCACCACCACCTTGCTGCCCGGCAGGTCGAGCGAGAGAAACGCCTCGATGTTCTTCTCCGCCGCCAGCCGCCCGGCATGCAGGAAGATCGGGCGCGGCAGGCCGGGGAAGGCCTGCGGCAGGTCGGGGCGGAACAGCGCCGTGTCGACGCCGCGCGACCAGTGGCGCAACCCGCCGAAACCCTGCGCCGACAGTTCCTGCCGCAGCGCCTCGGTCGCGACGAAGGTGCCGGCGCCGGCGGCGTGGAAGCGCCGCAGCACCGGCCAGGACAGGCGTGGCGACAGGCCGAACCGCGCCGCCAGGTAATCCGGGAAGCGGGTGTGGAAGGCGGTGGTGAAGCGCCAGCCCCGCGCCCGGCACAGCCCGCGCATCGCCCAGCCCAGCGGGCCCTCGGTCGCGATATGCACCGCCTCCGGCGCCGCCCGCTCGACCAGCGCGGCCAGCTTCCGGCGCGGGAACAGCGCCAGCCGCAGCCCGGGCTCGCCCGGCACCGGCAAGGCGGGGAAGCGGTCGGGGCCGATCACCTCGACCGTGTCGCCGCCCTCGCGCAGCGTCTCGGCCACCATGCCGAGGGTGCGCACCACGCCATTCACCTGCGGCGTCCAGGCATCGCTGACGATCAGCAGCCGCATCGCCCGCTGCCCCGCCCCCTGCCGCACCGGGATGTAGCCGCTGCCGTCAGGCATTGGCGGCGGCCACCGGCGCCGGCAGGGCGCGCGGCGCGCCATGGCGGCGGCGCTGCTCCGCCGCCCAGTCGATCAGCTCGAAGCGGCCATCATCATGCTCGACCAGGGCGGTGCAGCTCTCCACCCAGTCGCCATCATTCATGTAGAGGATGCCGTTCACCTGCCGCATCTCGGCATGGTGGATATGGCCGCAGATGACGCCATCGACGCCGCGGCGGCGGGCCTCCTCGGCCAGCGCCACCTCGAAGCGGTCGATCGCCTTCACCGCCTCCTTCACCTGGCGCTTCAGCCACTGGCTGAGCGACCAGTAAGGATAGCCCAGCCGCCGCCGCACCGCGTTGAACCAGCGGTTCAGCGCCAGCGCCGCGTCATAGGCCCAGTCGCCCAGATGCGCGAGCAGCGTGGCATAGCGCACCACGCTGTCGAACTCGTCGCCATGGATCAGCAGGAAGCGCCGCCCATCCGCCGCGACATGGATCGCCTCCCGCACCAGCGAGACCCCGGCGATCTCGAATTCCGGCCCGGCCCAGTCGCGGAACACCTCGTCATGATTGCCGGGGATGTAGGTGACGCGGGTGCCGGCGCGCGCCATGGCCAGGATGCGGCGGATCACCTGGTCATGCCCCGGCATCCCAGTACCAGGAGCGGCGCAGCCGCCAGCCATCGATGATGTCACCCACCAGATAGAGCTGGTCGCATTCGACGCGGGACAGGAAGTCGAGCAGCAGGTCGACGCGGCAGCCGCGCTGCCCGAGATGGGTGTCCGAGATGAACAGGGCGCGGTAGCGGCGCGGGGCGGGGCTCGGGGTCATGCCGGCTTCCCTCGGCTGGTCCCCGGCCCCGGCGAGTCCGCCGGGCAGCCGGGGCGTTGCGTGCGGGCAAGCCCATATCCGAGCCATGCGACGATGCCGTGACACCGGCGTGACGTTTTGCCAGCGATCAGGGCGCGAGCGCCGATCGTGGCCGCGCAACCACGGCGTGCAGCCGGCTCAAGCCCCGCCGGCCGAAGCCCCGACTGCCGGAAACCCGACTGGCAGAGACCCGACTGCCAGAGACCCGCCTGCTAGAGGCCCGCCTGCCAGTCGCGGATCGCCGGCACCGGCCAGAGCAGCATCAGCACGTTCAGCGTCAGATTGTCGCGGATGACGATCAGCGCCACCAGCTCCATCGCCAGGCCGAGCAGCAGCGACACCCGCCAGGGCAGCTTCGCCGCCAGCCAGAAGCCGAAGAGCATCCAGCCATAATCGGCCACCGAGTTCAGGATGCTGTCGCCGGTATAGCCCGCCGCCGCGGTGGCGCTGCGGTAGCGCTCGATCACCGCCGGGCTGTTCTCGGCGATCTCCCAGGCGGCCTCGACCAGCGCCGCCAGCACCAGCCGCAGCCCGACGGGGCGGCGCGGCAGCAGCCAGGCCAGCAGCGCGTAGAAGATCAGCCCGTGCAGGATGTGCGACGGCGTGTACCAATCGGCGATGTGCTGCGAGGTGCCGGCATCATTCGCCGCGCCGTGCCAGAGCGAGACATGGCCGCATTCGCAGATCGGGTTGCGGCCCATGGCATAGAGCACCAGTGCCATGACCAGCGCGATGCCCAGCACCGCGAGCAGGGAGCGCCTCATGCGCGGCGATTTGGGGCAGAGGCGCGGCGCGCATAGACTGCGCCCCCGCAGCGCCGCAGCAGGACCATCGACAATGCGCCTCTCCCCTCTCCAGCGGACCGCCGCGCCGGCGGCCATGGCCCAGCATAGCCGGGGCGCGGCGTCCTGCACCTCACCCTGCCGCGCGCGGATCAGCGCGTGAGCGGCCTGCCCTCCCGCTCCGCCTGGCGCGGGCCGGCGGCGCCGCTGCTGCTCGCCGCGCTGCTCGCTCCGCTGGTGGCGGTGCTGCAATCCAAGGCCATGGCGCCGCTCGGCCTGGTGGCGCTGGCCGCCTGCCTGGCGCTGGCGCGCTGGCGGCAGGGGCGCTGGCCGCGGCCCGGCGGCGCCGCCCTGGCGGCCGGGCTGGCGCTGGCCCTCTGGGCGGCGCTCACCGGCCTCTGGGCGCCGGAGCCCGCGCGCTCGGTGCGGGAGGCGGCCTCGCTGGCGGGGATCCTGCTGCTGGCCGCCGCCGTCGGCACGGCGCTGCGGCGGGAACCCGGCGCGGCGACCGCCCTGGCGCGCGCCCTGCTGGCGGGCCTGGCCCTCGGCCTGGCCGCCGCGCTGTTCGACCATCTCAGCGGCTCCGCCCTGCGCGCCGCCGTGCGCGGCCTGAAGGAGATCCCGCCGCAGCTGGCCTTCGGGCTGAAGCCGGCGGTGTCGGTGATGGCGCTGCTGTTGCCGCTGCTGGCCAGCGCCCCCTGGGCGCGGCGCTGGCGCGCCTTGCTGCTGCTGGCCGGCACCCTCCTGCTGCTGGTGCTGCCGGGCGACACCGCCAAACTGGCGGCGCTGGCCGGGCTGGCGGTCGCGCTGCTGGCGCTGGCCTGGCCGCGCGGCGGGCGCGGCCTCGGCCTGGCGCTGGGCGCCGCCATGGCGGCGGTGCTGCTGGCGGTGCCGCTGGCGCTGGGGCCGGCGCTGCAGCGTGTGGCGCCGGTGGTGGAGCGGCTGCCGCCCTCGGCCATCCACCGGCTGGTGATCTGGCAATTCGGGCTGGAGCGCGCGGCGGAGAAGCCGCTGCTGGGCTGGGGCATGGAATCGGCCCGCGCCATCCCGGGCGGCGACGCGGCCCCCGACCCCGCGCATCTGGCGGCGCTCGGCGTGCGCAGCCCGGCGCTGCTGCAATGGTTCGCCGCGCCGCATCTGACGGTGATGCCGCTGCATCCGCACAATGGCCCGCTGCAGATCCGGCTGGAGCTGGGCTGGGTCGGCACCGTGCTGGCGGCCCTGGCCCTGCTGCTGCTGGGCCTGGCCGCGGGGCGGCTGGCCCTGCCGGCCGGGGCGCTGGGCGCGCTGGCCTCGGGCTTCGTCACCTTCCTGGCCAGCTTCGGCGCCTGGCAGCCCTGGTGGCTGTGCAGCCTGGGCCTGGCGCTCGCCATCGGCCTGGCGCTGGCGGGCCGCACCCCGGCACCGGGTGACGCCGCGGCGGCCGGCAACCGAGGGTTGTCGCGACCGTCCTGAAGCCCCGCGCAGCCCCTGTCCGGCCTGCACGCATAAAAGGTGCCTCTCGGACTTGTGCTCGCATAAGGTGCAAAGGTAAACGTTGTTCTATCGAAAGCGCGCGGATTCCCCGCGCGCCCGGACAGGACCGCTCAGGCAGCACCATGTCGCCGCTCGGAAGGCGCAGCCTCTTCGCTCTCTGCACCGCAGTGATGACGGCCGTGCCCCGCCTGCCCGGCCATGCCGAGTTCCGCGGCACGCCGACCCTGGGCGGGCAGGAGGAATGGGCCGAGTTCAAGCGCCGCTATCTCGAGCCCTCCGGCCGCATCATCGACACCGGCAACCGCAATGTCTCGCATTCCGAAGGCCAGGGCTGGGCGCTGGTGCTGGCCACCGCCTATGACGACCAGCCGGCCTTCGACCTGATCTATCGCTGGACCCGGCGCGAGCTGCGCCGCCCCTATGATTCGCTGACCGCCTGGAGCTGGAAGCCCGACCGGCCGCGCGCCGTCGAGGACACCAACAACGCCACCGATGGCGACATCTTCATCGCCTGGGCGCTGAGCCGCGCGGCGCATCGCTGGAAGCGGCCCGAGCTGCGCGAGGAGGCGCGGGCGATCGCGCAGGATCTGCACCGGCTCTGCGTGCGCGATGTCGATGGCCGCGCCGTGCTGCTGCCCGCCGCCTTCGGCTTCCAGCATCCCGGCTATGTGGTGGTGAACCCCTCCTACTACATCTTCCCCGCCTTCCCGGTGCTGGCCCAGCTGCACCCCGAGGGGCGCTGGGACGAGCTGCACCGCAACGGGCTGGAGCTGCTGCGCGATGCCCGCTTCGGCCGCTGGGGCCTGCCGGCGGACTGGGTGCGGCTGGCCGATGGCCAGCGGCCGCGCCCGGCCTGGGGCTGGCCGCCGCGCTTCTCCTACGACGCGATCCGCGTGCCGCTCTATCTGAGCTGGGCCGGGCGGCAGGATGAGCCGGCGGCGCAGGCCGCGCTCTCCTTCTGGACCGCCTTCCCCGGCGGCATGCCGGCCTGGACCGAGTTCACCGCCAACAGCATCGCCCCCTATGCCGCCGACACCGGCATGCGCTCCATCGCGCTGCTGGTGGCCGATCCGGCGGCAAGGGCGCGCGATCTTCCCCCCGTCAACGCGGCGAGCGACTATTATCCGGCCGCGCTGACGCTGCTGTCGCGCCTGGCCGCCTTCGAGCGCCCGCCCATGGCGTGAGCCGCGGGGCCGGCCCGGACCGGCCCCGGTGGCGGCGCTTTCGCGGCGGAATGGATGTCGATGTCCCTGGCCCCTCCCACGGCGAATGATGCGGGCCCGCTCGGCCCCTGGCGGCGGCTCGGCCTGCTGCTGGGCGGCCTGGCGGCGGCGGTGGTGCTGGGCGTGCTCGCCCTGCAGTTGGCCGCCGACCGGCGCGATGTGCTGCAGCGGGCGCAGCTGGCGCTGACCGCCTGGTCCGCCGTGCTGGCCGATCGCAGTGCCAGCCAGCTGCGCGGGCTGGAGCAGGCGCTGGCCAGCCTGGCCGAGCTGCCCTCGGCCGAGATCCCCACCGCCCTGGCGCTGCGCGAGTCGCTGCTGCCCCCCGGCGTCGCGCTGCTGGTGCTGCCGCCGGGCGCCGCGCCGCTGGCCACGCCGCGCGCCGCCGCCTATCTCGCCGGCTTCGAGCGCGGCGCGCTGGAGGCGCTGCGGCGCCAGGCGGCGGGAGCGCCGCCCGGCCTCGGCCAGCCGCTGCGCGCCACCATCGGGCCGCTGCTGCCGCTGTGGCGCGGCCTGCCCCAGGGCGCGCTGGCCATCGCCCTGCTGCCGTTGCGCAGCATCGAGGGCGGCTATGCGGCGCTGGATCTGCCGGAGCGCATCCAGGTGGCGCTGCTGGATGCCGAGGGGCGGCTGCTGGCGGCGCATCCGGCCCGCCCGGCCGGGCTCGGCCAGGCCTGGCCCGGGCTCGACGCCGCCGCCGTGCTGCAGGCCAGCCCGCTCTCCTGGTCCGGCCGCCTGGCCGCCCTGCCCGGCGAGGGCGCGGCCGGCGGCGCGCCGCTGAAGGCGGTGGCGACCGCCCTGCCCGGCCTGCCGGCGCTGCTGCTGACGGCGCGCAGCGAGGCCGCCATCCTGGCCCCCTGGCGGCACCAGGCGCGCTGGAGCCTGGCGCTGGCCGCGCTGGCGCTGCTGACCGCGGCGGTGGCCGGGCTGCTGCTGCTGCGCCAGGCGGAGCGGCAGCTGGCGGCGCGGCGCGACGCGACGCGCCGGCTGGACGCGGTGGCGGCCGGCGCCGCCGGGCTGACCACGCTGGACCTGCAGGCGCTGCTGGGGCGGCTGGCGCCGCTGGCGCGCCAGGCGGCCGATGCGCGCATGGCCATCCTGCTGCTGCGCGGCGCGCCGCCGGCGGTCAGCCTGGCCGAGCGGCATGGCCTTTCCCCCGACCAGCAATCCCGCCTGCTGGCGCTGGCCGCCGAGCCGGCGCTGCAGGGGGCGGAGGCGCCGGTCGCCCTGCCGGCCCTGCCCGGCAGCGCCCTGCCCGATGCGCTCTGCCTGCCGCTGCGCGGCGTCGGCGGCACGCCGCTCGGGCTGATGCTGCTGGTGGCCGGCGCGACCCCCTTCGGGCCGCAGGACCGCGAGGCGCTGGTGCCGCTGGCCCGCATGGCCGAGGGCGCGCTGCACCACCGCGCCCGCTTCGAGGCGATGCTGGCCGCGCTGCGCCGCGAGGAGGCCGGCCATGCCCGCGCCACCACCGCGCTGGACGCGCTGGAGGAGCCGGTGCTGCTGGCCGACCTCACCTGGCAGGTGGTGCTGGCCAACCGCGCCGGCCGTGCCCTGCTGCCTGCCAGCGCCCCCGGCGGCGCGCCGCCCGGCCTGTGGCAGGCCTGCCCCTGCCTGGCGGCGCCGGAGCCCTTCGCCGCGCTGCAGCGCGTCGCCGCCAGCGGCGCGCCGGCGCGGCTCCGCCTGGCCCTGCCGCAGGGCGGCGAGGCGCTGCTGCGCGCCTGGCCGGCCGGCGAGGGCGTGGCGCTGAGCCTGCAGCCTCTGCCGCAGCCGGCCCTGCCCGCCCCTGCCGCCCCGGAGGCGCCGCCGCCCCCCGCGGCGCGGCCGGCGCATCTGCTGCTGGTCGAGGATGAGGATCCGCTGCGCGACCAGCTGGCGGCCACGCTGCGCGGCCTGGGCTATGCGGTGACCGCCGTGCCGGACGCGCCGGCGGCGCTCGGCGCCCTGGCCGAGGGCGCGGCGCCGGACCTGCTGCTGGCCGATGTGGTGCTGCCCGGCGGCATGAGCGGCGTCGGCCTGGCGCGGGCGATGCGCAGCACCCGGCCGCAGCTGCCGGTGCTGCTGATCTCGGGCTTCGCCGCCGGCCTGGCCGAGGCGCCGGACGCGCTGCCGCTGCTGCCCAAGCCCTGCCCGCTGCCGCAGCTGCAGCGCCGGCTGCAGGAGCTGCTGGTCCCGCGCACAACGATATGATGCCCCCCGCCCGGGCCATGGCCGCATGATGCCGATGCCGTGAGCCACAGCATGACCCTCGACGCGGCCGGCGCGGCCGCCCCGCCCCTCGACCCGCCGCCCGGCCCCTCCGCGGGCCAGCCCTCCGCCCCGCCCTGGCAGGATGGGCTGACGCGGCAGAGCCTGCGCCTGCTGGCGGCGCTGCGCCGGCACCACCCGCCGACCGCCGACCATTCGGTGCGGGTCGCGACCGTGCTGCTGGCGATCCGCGCCCGCCGGCCCGAGGCGCTGGGGGAGCCCGCCCGGGTCGCCGCCGCCGGGCTGCTGCATGATCTGGGCAAGCTGTTCCTGCCGGTCGGGCTGCTCGAATCCGACCGCCGCCTGACCGAGGCGCAGATGCGCCGCATGCGCGCGCATCCCGAGACGGGGGCGGAGACGCTGGCGGCGCTGGGCTTCCCGGCCGATGTCGTCGCCGTGGCGCGGCATCACCATGAACGCTGGGACGGCGCCGGCTATCCGCAGGGCCTGGCCGGCACCGCCCTGCCGCCGCTGGTGCGCGCCGCCTGCGTCGCCGATTCGCTGGTGGCGATGATCGAGCCCGGCCGCGCCTATCGCCGGCATCTCGACCTGCCGGCGGCGCTGCGCGAGATCCGCGCCTGCGCCGGGCGGCAATTCGACCCGGCCTATGCGGCGCTGATGACCGATGATCTGGCGCCGGCGCTGGAGGCGGGGCTGGGGCTGGAGGAGGCGCCGCCGCGCTGGCGCGCGGCGATGGCGGGGCAGCTGCCCTCGCCCCTGCTGGAGCACGCGCTGGGCCTGCCGCCCGGGCCGCGCTGAGGCCCGGCTTCGGGGCTCGGCGCCTGCCGCTCAGCGTCCGACGATCAGGGCCCGGCGATCAGGGCCCGGCGAACAGGGGGGCGATCAGCGCCCGCCAAGGCCGGGGATCAGCCCCGGCGGCAGGCCCTGCGGCAGCGACACCGGCTGGTAGCCCGGCGGCACCTGGAAGCGCGCCGGGTCCTGCGGGCCGTAAGTCACCTGCAGCGCCTCCAGGCTGCCGCTCTTGCCGTCATGCGTGCCGCTGGCGCGCAGCGCCACGCCATCCGGCGTCAGGCAGATCTCGCCCTGGCCCTCGCGCGCGGTGACGCGCCAATTGTCGCAGCGCAGCCCGGCCACGGTGGCGCTGCCGGCGCGCTCCATGCGGGCGCCGGGCGGCAGCTGGTCCAGCATCGGGATCGGCCCCTGGCCGGGCATGCGCACCACCATGCGGGTGGCGTCGATCACCATCTGCGCCCGCCCCGCGGGCACATCGGCCAGGATCCAGCCCGGCAGGCCCGGCGGCTCCACCCGCAGCCGCTGCTGCGCGGCCAGCCAGGCGGCCGGCACCTGCTGCGGCCCCTGATTGCCGCCCTGCACCCGGTAGAGCACGGCGACGTCGCGCGCCGGGCGCAGCCGCGCGGGGGCGGTGTCGGCCACCGCCGGCGGCCCGGCGAGCAGCAGGCCAGGCAGCAGCGCGGCGGCGATGACCCCGGCCTGGCGGGAAAAGGCCTGGCAGGAAAAGGCGGGGCGCGAAAAGCCGGGGCGGGAGGAAGCGGGGCGGCGATGCGGCATCGGGGTTCCTCCGGCGGCCATCTCGGCCAGGGATGGGCAACTGGAGCGGGGCCGGTGGCTTGCGCGGCCGCGCCGCCGGCCGCAGGCTGGCCGCCAAGGCTGTTCAAGGCCCATGACATGATGGAAGGACACTCCATGAGCAAGATCGCCGTGGTCACAGGCGCGGGAAGCGGAATCGGGCGCGCCGCCGCGCTGGCGCTGCTGGGCGCCGGCTGGCAGGTGGCGCTGGCCGGCCGCCGGGCGGAGGCGCTGCAGGAGACCATCGACGCCGCCGGCGAGGCCGCCCCGCGCTGCCTGGCGGTGCCCACCGATGTCGGCGACGCGGCCTCGGTGAAGGCGCTGTTCGCCGCCGTCGAGGCGAAATGGGGCCGGCTGGACCTGCTGTTCAACAATGCCGGGCGCGGCAGCCCCTCGGTCGATTTCGACGAGATCAGCGACGAGGATTGGTTCGGCGTGGTGGCGGCGAATCTGCACGGCGCCTTCCTCTGCGCGCGCGAGGCCTATGCGCTGATGAAGCGGCAATCGCCGCGCGGCGGGCGCATCATCAACAATGGCTCGATCAGCGCGCATGCGCCGCGCCCGGGCTCGGCGCCCTACACCGCCACCAAGCACGCCATCACCGGGCTGACCAAGTCGCTCAGCCTGGATGGGCGGAAATGGGACATCGCCTGCGGCCAGATCGATGTCGGCAATGCCGCGACGCCGATGACCGAGCGCATGATTCGCGGCGTGCCGCAGCCCAATGGCAGCATGCTGGCCGAGCCGCGCATGGATGTGGCGCATGTCGGCGAGACGCTGCTGCACATGGCGTCGCTGCCGCTGGATGCGAATATCCAGTTCGTCACCGTCATGGCGACGAAGATGCCCTTCATCGGCCGCGGCTGAGCCGGGGGCTTCGGCGGCAGGGGGCGGGAGGGATCCCGCCCCCTTTTCGCGTCAGTCCACCTGGGCGCCGGAGCGGCGCACCACCTCCGCCCAGCGGGCGATGTCGCGCTCCTGCACGGCGCGGAACTGGGCCGGCGTGGTCAGGGTGGAGGGGGTGATGCCCTGGGTGTCGACCAGCCACTGCCGGAATTCCGGCGCGGTGATGATCTTCTGGATCTCGGCATTCATCCGCGCCTGGATCGGCTCCGGCAGGCCGGGGGGCGCGAAGATGCCGTACCAGGTGCTGCTGTCGAAGCCGGGCAGGCCGCAGGCCTCGGCCACCGTCGGGACGTTGGGCAGGGCCGGCAGGCGCTGCGCCGTGGTCACCGCCAGGCCGCGCACCTGGCCCTGCTGGATATAGCCGATGGCCGGGCCGGACTGGTTGAAGAACAGGTCGACATCGCCGGCCAGCAGCGCGGTCTGCGCCCCCGGCTGGCCGCGGAAGGGCACATGCACCAGGTCGAGCCCGGCCACCTGGGCGAATTGCGCGCCGGCCAGATGGGTGGAGGCGCCATTGCCGGTGGAGGCGTAGTTCAGCGCCCCCGGCCGCGCCCGCGCCGCCTGCACCAGATCCTGGCAGCTGGCGAATTGCGGCCGCTTCTCCGGGCTGACGGTCAGCACATTCGGCACATCGCCCAGATGCGCGATCGGCGTGCTGTCCTTCACCGGGTCGAAGGACAGGTTGCGGTAGAGGCTGGCATTGATGGCGTGGGTGCCGGCCGTGCCGAAGAGGAAGAGATAGCCATCCGGCCGCGCCTTGGCGACCAGGTCGCTGGCGATGTTGCCGCCGGCGCCGGTGCGGTTGTCCACCACCACCGGCACGCCCAGGGCGCGGGTCAGCGGCTCGGCCAGCTTGCGGGCATAGATGTCGACGCCCGAGCCATTCGGGAAGCCGCCCATGATGGTGATGGGGCGGTTCGGCCAGGGGGCCTCCTGCGCCTGGAGCGGCTGCGGGGCGAGAGCAGCCAGGAGCGGGGCCAGCAGCATGCCTGCCAGGCCGCCGAGAAGCGCGCGACGTGTCGTCAAGGGAACCTCCACCGATGCGGGCGAAGGCTAGCCTCGCCCGGCACCGGCGGAAAACCCGCTGCCGCCCCGGAATGTTGCGCCGGGCTACGCGCCGCGCAAATCCTGTAGGCAGCGCGGCACCAGCGCGCCCAAACCAATGGCATGGCCGGCCAGCTGCTGGCGGATCTGCAGCGCCTGCAGCCGCGAGGCCTCCTTGGTCAGATCCGTATCCTCAAGTGCGCCCATCGCCTCATTCTCATGGTCGAGCCGTTCGAGATTCATCGCCAGCTGCGCCTCGACCTGGCGGCGCTCCAGCGTGAAGCTGTCGCGCGCCTCGTCGACCGCCATGCGCACCCGCTCGAAATGCGGCAGGTTCTGCATCGCCTCACGCCGGTCGGTCGGCGCGCGCGGCAGCAGCCCGGCGATGCCGTCCATGCGCTGCAGCGAAAGCGCCAGGCCGCTTTCCGGATCCGGCTGGCCCTGCAGCAGCATGGCGCCGACATTGCGGGAGGCGGCCAGCAGCGCCAGGATCTCATGGAAGGCGTGGCGGTAGCGCAGCACCGCCGGCTCCCAGGAGCTTTCGGGCAGGCTGGTCTCGCAGAGCAGGTTCAGCACCCGCCCGGCCTCATCCGTCAGCAGGGCGACATCGTCCATCACCTGGCCGATGACATCGAGCAGCGCCTTGGCGCTGCTGAGCTGCCGCCCGGTGTTGAGCAGCTGGTCGAGCTCCGCCAGATGACCCGGCGCCGGGCCGATCGGCGCCGGCCCCGCGCTGGCCAGGGCCGCGCCGAGGCCCGCCAGCCCCGCCGGCATCATCCCGGCCGGGCCGCCCGGCCGCGAGGAGGATGTGTCCATTGCCATGGTCGTCTTTCCCTTCAGCCGTTGCCGGCCGGCCCATCCTGGTCGGTTGCTCCGCGGCGCCCCGGCCCGCCCTGCGGCGTGCCCGGCCCCTGCCCGGCCATTGCGCCACTCTGCCGGGAAAAGGCTGAAGGAAGGATGAAGGCCACGCAGCATGCCGCGTGGAGGGGGCCGGAGAACGGAAAACCCCCGGCGCCTCGCGGCGCCGGGGGTTCCCGAAACCCAGCCGGAAGGGCGGATCAGCCCTTCAGGATGACGGCCTGGCGGCCGCGCTGGCCCTGGCGGACCTCCAGGGAGAGCTTCTCGCCCTGCTGGACATCCTGCTTGCCGGCGCGCTGCAGCACGGAGGAGTGCAGGAACACATCGGCCCCGCCATCATCCGGGGTGACGAAGCCGAAGCCGCGCACCTGGTCGAACCACTTGACGGTGCCGGAGACCGACTCGGTCGGGCCACCCTCGTCACGGCCGCCGAAATCGCGGCGCGGCGGACGGTCGCCGAAGCTGCGCGGGGCGCCGAAGCCGCCGCGATCGCCACCGCCGAAGCCGCCACGGTCGCCGAAATCGCGACGCGGCGGACGGTCGCCGAAGCCACCGCCGAAGCCGCCCGGGGCGCCGAAATCACGGCGCGGCGGACGGTCGCCGAAGCCACCGCCGAAGCCGCCGCGGTCGCCGAAGTCACGGCGCGGCGGACGGTCGCCGAAATCGCGGCGCGGCGGACGATCGCCGAAGCCGCCACGGTCGCCGCCGAAGTCGCGGCGCGGGCGGTCACCGGCCGGCGCGCCCGGGCCCAGCTTCCGCTCGAAAATCTTGGTGACCAGCCGGCGGCCCTGGCGGTCCGTGCCGATCTCGCAGACCAGCTTGTCGCCGGTCTCGGGCGGCTCAATTCCCGCCTCGGTCAGGGCCGAGGCGTGGAAGAACACGTCCTGGCCGTCCGGGCCCAGCACGAAGCCGAACCCCTTGCGGCCGTTGTACCACTTGACCTCGGCCTCGATGGCCCCGGCGC
The DNA here is from genome assembly GCF_030818485.1 of Pseudoroseomonas cervicalis. Taxonomy (NCBI): domain Bacteria; kingdom Pseudomonadati; phylum Pseudomonadota; class Alphaproteobacteria; order Acetobacterales; family Roseomonadaceae; genus Roseomonas; species Teichococcus cervicalis. The sequence continues at coordinate 1,242,775 of NZ_JAUTAJ010000004.1, forward strand.
TGCCCTGCGAATCGTTATCCGGAAGCACTGCGTCTTATATCCGTAAAAGTGTGCGACCCCGCGGGATGCAGGACCGGCGCACATATCCTCGCACCCCCGGGCTGCGAATGCTAGTCGAATCGATGCGGTTCGGCAGGGAGAGCACGCAATATCTGCGCGCGATCCGCATGAGGGGGCCCCTGCCCCGTCTCAGGGCCGGCCCGGAGCCTCCTCCTACCCCGCCGGGCGGCGCGGAGGCCAACAAAAAGCGCGGCGGGGTCGCCCCCGCCGCGCCGTGTCGGTCGCCGCCGCGGGGCTCAGGCCTCGGCCAGGGCCCGGCGCGCCATGACATTGACCAGATGCGCGCGATACTCGGCGCTGCCATGGATGTCGCTGTTCAGGTCGTCGGGCGATTGCTTCACCCCGGCAATGGCATCGGCCGACCAGTTGGCGGCGAGCGCCGCCTCCATCTCGGTCTGGCGGAAGACGCAGGCGGCGGCGCCATTGACCGCGACGCGCACGCCCTGCGGCCCCTTGGCCACGAAGACGCCGGTCATGGCATAGCGGCTGGCCGGGTTGCGCAGCTTGGCATAGCCCGCCTTCTCCGGAATCGGGAAGGAGACGGCGACCAGCAGCTCGCCCGGCTCCAGCGCCGTGGTGAACATGCCCAGGAAGAAATCATCGGCCGGGATGCTGCGCCGGTCGGTGATGAAGGTCGCACCCAGCGCCAGCGCGGCCGAGGGGTAGTCGGCAGCCGGGTCGTTATTGGCCAGGCTGCCGCCCAGCGTGCCGCGGTTGCGCACCTGGGTGTCGCCGATGCTGGCGGCCATCTTGGCGAGCGCCGGGATCGAGGCCATCACCAGCGGGTTGGTCGCCACCTCGAAATGCTTGGTCATGGCGCCGATCACCAGCGCATTGCCCTCCTGCTTCACGCCGCGCAGCTCGGCGATGGCGGAGAGGTCGATCAGCGCGGTCGGGCGGTTCAGCCGGTGCTTCAGCGCCGGCAGCAGCGTCATGCCGCCGGAGATCGGCTTGGCGTCCGGATCCTCGCTCAGCAGCTTCACCGCATCCGCGATGCTGGACGGCTTGTGGTAGGCGAAATCATACATCGCGCGCTTCCCTACTCGGCGGCCTGGGGCTGGCGCTGGGCCGCCCCCTTGCCATGGATGATGGACCAGATCTTCAGCGGTGTCGCGGGCATCTCGACATGGGTCACGCCATGGTCACGCAGTGCATCCACCACGGCGTTGATCACCGCGGGCGGCGAGCCGATGGCGCCGACCTCGCCGCAGCCCTTCACCCCGAGCGGGTTGTGGGTGCAGAGGGTGGTGGCGGTGGAGACGGCGAAGCCCGGCAGATCGGCCGCGCGCGGCATGGCGTAGTCGTTGAAGCTCGCCGTCAGCAGCTGGCCGTCGGCATCATAGGCGGTGTGCTCGATCAGCGCCTGGCCGATGCCCTGGGCCAGCCCGCCCTGGATCTGCCCCTCGACGATCATCGGGTTGATCACACGCCCGACATCGTCGCAGGCGGTGAAATTGACCACCGCGACCTCCCCCGTATCCGGGTCGATCTCCACCTCGCAGATATGGCAGCCGCCCGGATAGGTGAAGTTCTTCGGGTCGTAGAAGGCGGTCTCCTCCAGCCCGGGCTCGATCTCGTCGATCGGGTAGTTGTGCGGCACATAGGCCGCCATGCTGATATCGGTCAGCGTCTTGGCGCGGTCGGTGCCGGCGACGCGGAAGGTGCCACGGTCGAACTCGATATCCTCGACCGAGGCCTCCAGCAGATGGGCGGCGATCTTCTTCCCCTTGGCGATGATCTTGTCCATCGCCTTGACCATGGCCGCCCCGCCCACCGCCAGCGAGCGCGAGCCATAGGTGCCCATGCCGAAGGGGATCCTGCTGGTGTCGCCATGCACGATCTCGACCTGCGACAGCGGCACGCCGAGCTGCTCGGACACCAGCTGGGCGAAGGTTGTCTCATGCCCCTGGCCATGGCTGTGCGTGCCGGTGAAGACCGAGATGCTGCCCGTGGGATGGACGCGGATATTGGCGACCTCATAGAGCCCCGCCCGGGCGCCGAGCGAGCCCACCAGCTTCGACGGCGCGATGCCGCAGGCCTCCAGATAGGTAGAGATGCCGATGCCGCGCAGCTTGCCGCGCGCGCGGGCCTCGGCGCGCCGCGCCTCGAAGCCGGCATAATCGGCGGCCTCCATGGCGCCCTTCAGCGTCGCCTCGTAATCGCCGCTGTCATATTGCAGCGCGACCGGCGTCTGGTAGGGGAACTGGTCGGGGCGGATGAAATTGCGCCGGCGGATCTCCAGCCGGTCCATCCCCATCTCCCTGGCCGCGACATCGACCAGCCGCTCCAGCAGATAGGTGGTCTCCGGCCGCCCCGCGCCGCGATAGGCATCGACCGGCACGGTGGAGGTGAAGACCGCCTTCACCTGGCCATGGATCGCCGGCGTCCGGTAGACGCCGGCCAGCAGCGTGGCGCTCAGATAGGTCGGCACGGCGGGCGCGAAGGTCGAGAGATAGGCGCCCATATTGGCCAGCGTCGAAACCCGCAGGCCGAGGAAGGTGCCATCCTGGTCCAGCGCCAGCTCGGCGGTGGTGACATGGTCGCGGCCATGCGCGTCGGACAGAAAACTCTCGGTGCGCTCGGCGGTCCATTTCACCGGGCGCTTCAGCTGCGCCGCCGCCCAGGTGACGATCGCCTCCTCGGCATAATGGTAGATCTTGCTGCCGAAGCCGCCGCCGACATCGGGCGCCACCACGCGCAGCTTGTGCTCCGGCACCTTCAGCACGAAGGCGCCCATCAGCAGCCGGATGACATGCGGGTTCTGGCTGGTGGTGATGAGCGTGTGCTCGCCGCTATTGGGGTCGTAATCCCCCAGCGCCGCGCGCGGCTCCATGGCGTTCGGCACCAGCCGGTTGTTGGTGGTCTCGAAGCGCACCACCTTGTGCGCGCGGGCGAAGGCCGCATCGGTCGCCGCCGCGTCGCCGATCTCCCAGTCGAAGCAGATATTGTCCGCGGCGTCGTCATGCAGCGCGGCCGCGCCCGGCGCCAGCGCCGCCGCCATGGTGGAGAGCGCCGGCAGCGTGGTGTAGCGGACCTCGATCGCCTCCGCCGCGTCGCGCGCCTGCGCCTTGCTCTCGGCGATGACGACGGCGACCGGGTCGCCCACATGGCGCACCTTGCCGCTGGCGAGCACCGGGTGCATCGGCTCGGCCATCACCTTGCCGCCCTTGCCGGTCACCTGCCAGCCGCAGGGGATGCCGCCCAGCCCCGCCGCCTCGATGTCGCGCGCCGTGTAGATGGCGGCGACACCCGGCATGGCGGCGGCGGCCGCCGTGTCGATGCCGTCGATCCGCGCATGGGCATGGGGGCTGCGCAGGATCCAGGCATGCAGCTGGCCGGGACGGTTCATGTCGTCCGTGTACTGGCCGCGGCCGGAGAGGAAGCGCAGATCCTCCTTGCGCCTCACACTGGCCCCGATCCCCTCGAAGGGCAGGGTGACATTCATGGACTTCGCCTCCCAAGGCGTGTGTTCGGTGTCACGCCGGCCTTATGGCGGCCGGTCGCAGACGGGTCGCGGCGGCTTACTCGGCGGCGCGCGCCACCTCCGCCGCGCGGCCCTGCATCACCTCGGCGGCCGCGGCGATGGCCTTCACGATGTTATGGTAGCCGGTGCAGCGGCAGATATTGCCTTCGAGCCCCTCGCGGATCTCGGCCTCGGACAGGCCCTGCGGGTGCTTGTTCACCAGGTCGATGGCGCTCATCACCATGCCCGGGGTGCAGAAGCCGCACTGCAGCGCGTGATACTCGCGGAAGGCTTCCTGCATCGGGTGCAGCGTGCCATCGGCCGCCGCCAGCCCCTCGATGGTGGTCACCGACCCGCCATCCGCCTGCACCGCCAGGATGGTGCAGGACTTCACGCTCTCGCCATCCAGATGCACCACGCAGGCGCCGCACTGGCTGGTGTCGCAGCCGACATGCGTGCCGGTCAGGCGCAGCGTCTCGCGCAGTGCCTCGACCAGCAGCGTGCGTGCCTCGACCTCGATGCTGTGGCTCTTGCCGTTCACGGTCAGCGTGACTTGCGGCATGCCGCGTCTCCCCCATGCAGACGGCGCCGCGCGACGCGGCGTCCCTGGCGGGAAGGGTCATCCAAGCGGCAGCGGCCCGTCAAGCGGGGGCATGGTGAAGAACGGGTGCGATTCGATCGCGATTGAGATTTAGTCGCAAATGAAGTGCGACGCAAGCGGGCCGGAGAGGTTCCCCTCCCCGGCCCGCAGGATTCAGAAGCTCATGTTCTTTTTGAAAAAAGAACCAAAAACCTTCTTTCAGTTGGCGTCCCGCTTCGGGCCTGAGGCGGGACGCCAAACTGAAAGAAGTTCTTTTTCTTCAGAAAAAGAAGACTTTCAGCTCTTTAAACCATCTCCGGCAGGCTGCGCGCCAGCGGGTTCTCCGCCGCAGGGCGGTCGTGCAAATGGCAGGCCGCCCACTGCCCCGGCTCCGTCTGTTGCAGCTGCGGCTCGTCGACGCGGCAGCGGTCGAAGGCATAGGGGCAGCGGGTGTGGAAACGGCAGCCCTTGGGCGGGTTGATCGGGCTCGGCACATCGCCCTTCAGCACGATGCGCTGCCGCCCCGCCCCCGGCTCCGGCACCGGCACGGCGGAGAGCAGCGCCTCGGTATAGGGGTGCTTCGGCGCGCCGAAGAGCTGCCGGCGCGGCGCGATCTCGACGATCTTGCCGAGATACATCACCGCGACGCGATGCGTCATGTGCTCCACGATGGCCAGGTCGTGGCTGATGAACAGCAGCGCCAGGCCCAGCTCCTTCTGCAGATCCTGCAGCAGGTTGACGATCTGCGCCTTCACCGAGACGTCGAGGGCGGAGACCGCCTCGTCGCAGATGATCAGCTCCGGCTCGCCGGCCAGCGCGCGGGCGATGCAGATGCGCTGGCGCTGGCCGCCCGAGAATTCATGCGGCCAGCGATTCACCGCATCGCGCGGCAGCCGCACCGTGTCCATCAGCTTGGCCACGCGCTCGTCGAGGTCGGCGCTGTCCTTCGCCAGGCCGAAATTGCGGATCGGCTCGGCCAGCAGATCCTTCACCCGCATGCGAGGGTTCAGGCTGGAGAACGGGTCCTGGAACACCACCCCCATGCGCCGGCGCAGCGGCCGCAGCTTGCCCTGCGAGAGATCGTCGATGCGCTGCCCGTCCAGCACCACCTGGCCGGCGGTGGGCGGGAAGAGCCGCAGCAGCGCCTTGCCGACGGTCGACTTGCCGCAGCCGGATTCGCCCACCAGCGACAGCGTCTCGCCCTTCTCGATATGGAAGGAGACGCCGTCGACGGCATAGACATGGCCGGTGGTGCCGCCGAAGAAGCCCGCCTTGATCGGGAAGTGCTTCTTCAGGTCGTTCACCTCCAGCAGCGGGCGGCTGGAGCGGGAAGGCGCGCGATGCGCCGGATGGGTGCCCATGGTCATGCTCATGCGGCCACGGCCTCCTTCACCGCGTAGTGGCAGGCCGCGATATGGCCCGGCGCCTTCTCCTCGAGCCCCGGCGCGACCTCGCGGCAGAGCTCGGTGACATGCGGGCAGCGTCCGGCGAAGACGCAGCCCTGGATCTTCTGCTTCAGGCTGGGCACCAGGCCGGGGATCTCGGCCAGCCGCTCGGTCTCGCCGGTCAGCGAGGAGCCGAGCTTCGGCACCGCACCCAGCAGGCCCTGGGTGTAAGGGTGCTTCGGCGCGCGGAACAGCTCCGCCACCTTCGCCTCCTCCACCTTGCGGCCGGCATACATGACGATCACCCGCTCCGCGACCTCGGCGACCACGCCGAGATCATGGGTGATCAGCACGATGGCGGCGCCGACGGTGCGCTTCAGGTCGCGCATCAGGTCGAGGATCTGCGCCTGGATCGTCACGTCGAGCGCGGTGGTCGGCTCGTCGGCGATCAGCAGCTTCGGATTGCAGGCGAGCGCGATCGCGATCATCACGCGCTGGCGCATGCCGCCCGAGAGCTGGTGCGGATATTCCTTCACCCGCTTGGCCGGCGCGGGAATGCCGACCAGCGTCAGCATCTCCACCGCCTTGGCCTCGGCCTGGCCGCGGGAGAGGCCCTGATGTAGGCGCAGCGCCTCGCCGATCTGCTGGCCGATGGTCAGCACCGGATTCAGCGAGGTCATCGGCTCCTGGAAGATCATGCTGATCTCATTGCCGCGGATGGCGCGCATCTCGCGGTCCGAGACCTTCAGCAGGTCCTTGCCATTGAAGCGGATGGAGCCGGCGATCTTGCCCGGGGGTTCCGGGATCAGCCGCAGGATCGACATGGAGGTGACGGATTTGCCGCAGCCGGACTCGCCCACGATGGCGACGGTCTCGCCCGCCTCCACCGAGAAGGTGAGCCCGTCGACGGCGCGGTTCACGCCGCCATCGGGGGTGCGGAAATGCGTCTGCAGGTTTTCGACTTCGAGCAGGGCCATGGTCTTACACCCGCTTCGCCGCGCGCGGATCGAGCGAATCCCGCAGGCCGTCGCCCAGCAGGTTCACCGCCAGCACGGTGATGGAAAGGAACACCGCCGGGAAGAAGACGATGTAGGGCTTGACCTGCCAGAGCGCCCGGCCCTCGGCCATGATGTTGCCCCAGGACGGGATGATCGGCGGCGTGCCCGCGCCGATGAAGGACAGGATCGCCTCGGCGATCATGGCGCTGGCGCAGATATAGGTCGCCTGCACCGTCATGGGCGCCAGGGTGTTGGGCAGGATGTGGCGCCAGATGATCACCGGCGTGCGGGTGCCGGAGGCGATGGCGGCATCGACATAGGGCTGCTCACGCAGCGACAGCACCACGCCGCGCACCAGGCGGGAGACGCGCGGGATCTCGGCGATGGTGATGGCCAGGATGACATTGCCGACCGAGCCGCGGGTCAGCGCCATCAGCGCGATGGCCAGCAGGATGGAGGGGATCGACATGATGCCGTCCATCACCCGCATGATGATGCTGTCGGCCCAGCGGACGAAGCCCGAGACCAGGCCGATGGCCAGCCCGATGATGGAGGCGAAGAAGGCGACGCCGAAGCCCACCTGCAGCGAGACGCGGGTGCCGTAGAGCACGCGGCTGTAGACGTCGCGCCCCAGCATGTCGGTGCCGAACCAGAAGCGCGCCGAGGGGTCGCGGGTGCGCATGGCGGGCGCCAGCGCCGTCGGGTCCTTGGTCCACAGGAAGGGCGCGAAGACCGCGACCGCCAGCATCAGCAGCAGCAGGAAGCCGCCGATGGCGATGGTCGGATGGCGCAGCAGATAGCCCAGCACACCCTTGCGGGTCTTCTTCTGCGCCATGATGTCCGGCATGGACGGCGCCACGGCGACGTCCTGCGGCGAGACGCCCCCCGGGGGCAGGATGGAGGTGCTCAATACCGGATCCTCGGGTCGAACAGGGTGTAGCTGAGGTCGATCAGAAGATTGACCAGCACGTAGACGAAGCTGAACAGCAGGATCACGCCCTGGATGACCGGGTAGTCGCGGCGCAGGATGGCATCCACCGTCAGCCGGCCGAGGCCGGGGATGGCGAAGACGCTTTCCGTCACCACCGCGCCGCCGATCAGCAGCGCGACGCCGATGCCGATGACGGTGACGATCGGCACCGCCGCGTTCTTCAGCGCATGCACGAAGAGCAGCGTGGTCTGCCCGGCGCCCTTGGCGCGCGCCGTGCGGATGTAGTCCTGCTGCAGCACCTCGAGCATGGTCGCGCGCGTGATGCGGGCGATCAGCGCGATATAGACGCCGCCCAGCGCGATGGCCGGCAGCACCAGGTTGGACAGCCAGGGCCGCACCCCCTGGGAGAAGGGCGTGTAGCCCTGCACCGGGAACCAGTCGAGCTCGAGCGCGAAGTAATAGGCCAGCAGATAGCCCACCACGAAGACCGGCACCGAGAAGCCGAGCACGGCGAAGGCCATGACGCAGCGGTCTATCCAGGAGCCGGCCTTCCAGGCGGCGACCACGCCCATCGGCACGGCGATGGTGACGGCCAGGATCAGGGTGACGATCATCAGCGACAGCGTGGGCTCGATGCGCTGGGCGATCATCCGCGTCACCGGGAGATTGGTGAAGATGGAGACGCCGAGGTCGCCCTGCAGGATGCGGAAGACCCATTCGCCGAAGCGCACCAGGAAGGGCCGGTCAAGGCCCAGGCTGGCGCGGATCCGCTCCACATCGGCCGGCGTGGCCTGGTCACCCGCGATGACCGCCGCCGGATCGCCGGGGGCGATGTAGAGCAGGCTGAAGACAAACAGGGCGACGATCGCCATCACGGGGATGGTCGCCAGGACACGTCGGACGATGTAGGCGAACATGCTCTTCGATCAGCTCTTGGAGACGCCCCAGAAGAACGGGATCGGCGCCTTGACGACACCGCTCACATTCCTCCGCCAGGCCTGGTAGGAGAGGAAGAAGCCGGTCGGCCCGTACAGGCCGAAATTCATCGCTTCCCGGTTCATCTTGGCGATCGCCGCTTTCTCGGCCTCCATGTTGGGTGCGGCAAACCACTCGTCGCGATAGGCTTCGAGCTGGTCGTTCTTCGGCCAGCCGAACCAGGCGCCATCGCCATTGGCGCGGATCGCGGTGTAGGCGGCGGGGTTGAGGCAATCCGCCCCCGCATGCCAGGTGTGGAAGATGTGCCAGCCGCCCTGGCCGGGCGGGTTCTTCATGGCGCGGCGGCTGCCGACCGTGCCCCAATCGGTGGCCACGAAATCGACATTCATGCCGATGCGCTTCAGCAGATCGGCCGTGACATCGCCGAAGGCCTTGGTGATGGGCTGGTCCTGCGCCACCAGCAGGGTGATCGGCTCGCCCTTGTAGCCGGCCTCGGCCAGCAGCTTCCGGGCCGCGTCATAGTCGCGCGCGCCCTTCATGATCTCGCCGCCCTCCTCGGTGTAGAGCGGCGTGCCATGGGTGAAGAAGGAGGGGTTGGCCTTCCACAGCGCGTTGTCGTCGCCGACCAGCGCGCGCATGTAATCCTCCTGGCTCAGCGCCATCAGCACGGCGCGGCGGGCGCGCGGGTCGTTGAAGGGCGCGTGCAGGTGGTTCATGCGCAGGCTGCCGATATTGCCGAGCGGGTCGGCGATGTCGACATTGACGTTGCGGTTGCGCCGCAGCAGCGGCACCAGGTCGCTGATCGGGTTCTCCCACCAATCGACCTCGCCATTCTGCAGCGCAGAGGAGGCCGTGGCCGGGTCGGGCATGATCACCCATTCGACGCGGTCGACCAGGACCCGCTTGCCGCCGGCCATCCAGTCCGCCGGCTCCTCGCGCGGCACATAGCCATCGAATTTCTGGAACACGGCGCGGGCGCCGGGCACCCATTCCTCGCGCACGAAGCGGAAGGGGCCGGAGCCGACATATTCGCTGATCTGCTGGAACGGGTCGGTCTTGGCGATGCGCTCCGGCATGACGAAGCTGCAGGGCGCGTTGTTCTTGGCCAGCGCCAGCAGCATCTTCGGATAGGGCTGCTTCAGCGACCAGCGGAAGGTGCTGTCATCCACCGCCACCAGCTCGTTCTGGATGGCGCGGATCATCTGGCCCATCGGGTCGCGCACCGCCCAGCGCGCCAGGCTGGCCACCGCATCCTTGGCCAGGACGGGCGTGTTGTCGTGGAACCTCAGGCCGGAGCGCAGCTTGAAGGTCCAGGTCAGCCCATCGGCGGAGACCTCCTCGCTCTCCACCATCTGGCGCTTCGGCTCGAGCTTCGAATCGAGGCCGTAGAGCGTGTCCCAGACCAGCATGGCGGCGTTGCGCACGACATACTGGGTGCCCCAGACGGGGTCGAAATTGGCCAGGTTGGCCTGCGGCACGAAGCGCAGCGTGCGCGCGGCGGCGCCCTGCGCCAGGGCGGGCGCGGACAGCCCACCCACCAGGCCGCCGCCGAAGGCGCCCAGGGCGCCACCGCCTGCGGCCAGCTTCAGCAAGGACCTGCGTTCGATCGTCATACCCTTCTCTCCCGTCCAGCGGCCGTGCCGCCTGCTCCCGTTTGCCGCGGCCCTGTCCCGCGGCGTTCCCTGTATCCCCGGCACATTGCGTGCCACTCGCCGGCCTTTGCGGCCGTGCCTGATTGAGGGAGCCGGTTTCGACGAACCGGTCCCGGCGCGGCCGGGGTGAACCCCGATGGGCCGCGCGGGGGCCCGCCCCCGGTCATTGGCGCCAGCATCGGGCGGATCGCGCTTCTGTTCAAGGAAGCGTGGCGCGGCGCCGCCGCTTTCCCGCCGCCGATCGCCCGGCACGACGCCCTGTCCCTGCCATGTCCCGCCGGCCGGCGCCTCCGGCATCGCTGCGCGATACCGCGCCCCGCGCCGGCTTTGTTGCGTCCACGAACCATGTTGCCGGCAAAGCTTCCAGCCGGGCGCTGCGGAGTTTCGCGCGGCACCCGGCCCGCCCCCTCAGGCGCGCCGCAGATTCCAGAACAGCGCGAAGCCTGGCACACGGTCCACCAGCGCCCGCTTATGCGCGGTGTTGGTGTAGTAGGCACCGATCGGCACGAAGGGCAGCTCCTGCATGGCGACGACCTGCATCTCGGCGGCGATCCGCTTCTGCTCGCCGAGATCGGCGGCCTCGAACCAGGAATCGCGCAGCGTCTCCAGCCGCTCGCTGGTGGGCCAGCCGGGCCAGCCGCCCAGCCCATTGCCGCGCAGCGGGAAATGCCCGGCCGGATCGGCGAATTCGAAGGAGGAGAAGGTGGTCAGCACGGTCGACCAGCCGCCCTTCTCCACCGGCTCGCGCGAGGTGCGCCGCTGCACCGTGCTGCCCCAGTCGGTCAGCACCACATCGAGGTTGAAGCCCAGCCGCCGGTAGAGATCGGCGCAGACCTGGGTGATGGCGGTGGGCGCCAGGATGTCGGTCGGGCCGATCAGCCGCACCGGCTGGTTGGCGTAGCCGGCCTCCTTCAGCGCGGCCTTCGCGCGCTCGAGGCTGCGCGGCCCCTGCAGCGGCTCCAGCCCGGCGGCGGTCGCGAGCGGCGTGCCGGGGGTGAAGACACCGACATTCTCCACCCAGTCGCCGGGCTCGGGGCCGACGATGCTGGTCATGAAATCCGCCTGGCTGATCGCCGGCAGCAAGGCGCGGCGGATCGCCGGGTCGTTGAAGGGCGGGTGCAGATGGTTGAAGCGCAGCACACCGACATTCGGCAGCGGATCGATCTTGTCCACCACCAGGTTGCGGTTGCGCCGCAGCAGCGGCTGCAGCTCCGGCGGCGGCTGCTCCACCCAATCCATCTCGCCGCTCTGCAGCGCCGCGGCGGCGGTGGAGGGGTCGGTGATGATGTGCCATTCGACGCGGTCGAAATGCACCCGCTTCGGCCCCGCCGTCAGGCTCGGCGCCCCGACCGGCGTCGGGCTGTAATCCGGGTTGCGCTCCCAGGCCATGAAGCTGCCGCTGTTGTACTCGTCGGCCTTGAAGCGGAAGGGGCCGGAGCCGATCGCCTCCTTCACCTGCTGGAACGGGTCGGTGCGCGCCAGCCGCTCCGGCATGATCACCGGCGCCGGCGAGGCGGCGGAGCCCAGCGCGTGCAGCAGCCGCGGGAAGCGCCGCTTCAGCCGGAACACCAGGCGGCGGTCATCGGCGGCGGAGAGCTCGTCGACCACCGTCTCCAGCTTCTGGCCGACCGGGCTGCGCTTCATCCAGCGCGCGAGGCTCGCCACCACATCGGCGGCCCGCACCGGCTCGCCATCATGGAAGCGCAGGCCCGGGCGCAGCGTGATGGTGACGCGCCGCCCCTCCTCCTCGAACACCGCGCCCTCGGCCATCTGCGGCTGCGGCTCGAAACCCGCATCGGTGCCGTAGAGGCAGTCATAGACCATGTAGCCATGGTTGCGGGTGACGGTCGCGGTGGTCCAGATCGGGTCCAGGCTGGTGAGGTTGGCCTGGGGCACGAATTTCAGCACCCGGCTCGCGGGGGTCTGGGCGATCGCGAAGCGTGGCAGAGCGCCAAGGCCGGCGCCGGCGAGGCCAAGCCCCGCGCCGGCGCCCGCCAGCAGGCTGCGTCGTTTCATCCTTCGTCTCCCGATGCGGGGCCGGCGGATCTTTGCCTGCACGGACCCGTGAAGTCTCCGGGGGCGATGGAACCGCAGCGCGGGTGGTCCCTGCAAGCAGCTTCACGGCACAAAAAAGCGGCCGGGAGGGGCTCCCGGCCGCGCGCATGCCTTATTGCGGTGCAGAACGCTCAGCTGCGTTGCACGTTCCAGAACATCGGCAGGCCCTTCAGCACGCCGGTCAGGTTGCGGCGATAGGCCCAGGCCTGGAAATACTGGCCGAGCGGCAGGTAGGGCACGTCCTGGAAGGCCTGAAGCTGGATCTGCCTGGCCAGCTCCTGCTGCGCCGGCAAATCGGGCGCCTCGAACCAGGCATTGCGCAGCTCCTCCAGCTTCGGCGCGGTGGGCCAGCCGAACCAGGCGGCCTGGCCATGGCCGCGCAGCGCCTGCTGCACGCCGGGATTGGCCATGTCGAGCCCCGCCCAGAAGGTGAAGAACATGCTCCACCCGCCCTTGTCCGGCGCCTCCTTGCTGGCGCGGCGCTGCACCACGGTGCCCCAGTCGGTGGAGACGAATTCGACATTGACGCCGCATTTCTGCAGCATGTCATTGCCGACCTGCGCCAGCGCGTTCAGCGAGGGGAAGTCGGAAGCCGCGATCAGCACCACCTTCTCGCCCTTGTAGCCGGCGGCGGCCAGCTCGCGCTTGACCTTGTCGTAGTCGCGCTCGCTGGTCAGCACCTCCATGCCGGCATCGCTGGCCAGCGGGGTGTCGGGGGTGAAGATGCCGACCTTGTCGCGCCACAGGCTGGTGTCGGTGCCGATCACCGCCGTCATGAAATCGGCCTGGGTGACGGCGCCGAGCAGCGCGCGGCGGATCGCCGGGTTGTTGAAGGGCGGGTGCAGGTGGTTGAAGCGGGCGATGCCCATCAGCCCCGTCGGGTCCTGGATCTCCAGGTTGACGTTGCGGTTGCGGCGCAGCAGCGCCTGCAGGTCGCCCGGCGGCTGCTCCCACCAATCCGCCTCGCCGCTCTGCAGCGCGTTCGCGGCGGTCGCCGCATCCGGCATCACATGCCATTCGATGCGGTCGAAATTCGCCCGCTTCGGGCCGGAGGTCCAGCTGACCGGCCCGTCCTCGCGCGGGACATAGTCGGCGAAGCGCTCATAGACGATGCGCGCGCCCGGCACCCGCTCATCCTGCTTGAAGCGGAACGGGCCGGAGCCGATCATCTCGCGCACCGCGACCGCGGCGTCGGTGCGGGCGATGCGCTCGGGCATGATGAAGCAGACCGGCGAGGCCGGCTTGCCCAGCGCCTCGAACAGCAGCGGGAAGGGCTTCTTGAAGCGGAAGCGCAGGGTCTTGTCGTCCGGCGCCGAGAGCTCGTCCAGCACCGAGACCATCACCTGGCCGAGCGCGTCGCGCTTGGCCCAGCGCTGGATGGAGGCGACGCAGTCGCGCGCCCGCACCGGCTCCCCGTCATGGAACTTCATGCCGTCGCGCAGCGTCATGGTGACGAGCTTGCCGCCATCCTCGACGACATGGCCCTGCACCATCTGCGGCTGCGGCTTGTAGTCCTGGTCGAAGCCGTAGAGCGTGTCCCACACCAGATAGCCGTGGTTGCGCGACACATAGGCGGTGGTGATGATCGGGTCGGCCACGGCCAGATCGGCCTGCGGGATGAATTTCAGCACGCGCTGCGCATTGCCCTGGGCGATGGCGAAACGCGGCAGCGCGCCGGCGGCGGCCAGCCCGGCCGCGGCGCCCAGCATTTGGCGTCGGAACATGATCTTGGTCTCCCCGGGAGCTTCGCCCTGTCTCAGCCGCAGAGGGAAGCCGAGGCCCCGGTGCCGCGCAAGGGGGGAAAACGGCCGCTTGGCAGGCTGCCGGCCCGCGCCTATGCCGCCGGCATGGACCCGACCGCCCCGCCCCGCCCCGGCCATCGCCGCCTGCCCGCCCGGCGCGCCGCCCTGGCCTGGCTGGCGGGCTCCGGCGTGGCGGGGCAGGCGCTGCGCTTCGGCATCGTCGGCGCCAGCGGCGTGGTGGTGGACACCGCCATGCTCTACCTGGCGCTGGGGCTCGGCGCCGGGCTGTATGGCGGGCGGGTGCTGTCCTATCTGGTGGCGGCCAGCTGGAACTGGGCGCTGAACCGGGCCTGGACCTTCCGCCAGGCGCGCAGCGCCCCGGCCGGTCGGCAATGGGCGCTGTTCCTGCTGGTCAATCTGGGCGGCTTCGCCCTGAACTATGGCTGCTACGCGCTGCTGGTGGGCTTCTGGACGCTGGCCGCGGCGCATCCGGCCATCGCCGTGGCGGCCGGGGCGCTGGCCGGCATGGCCGGAAACTTCCTGGCCAGCCGGCATTTCGTCTTCCGCGCCCCGCGCGGGTAAGCAACTCGTCAGCAAAGCGGAAGAAACTCCACCCTCGGGGCTTGGTTACAAGCCGATGAAGCTGGAGCGGAGCACGGTTGCCGCCCCGTGACCGCTTGGCCCGGTCGCCTTATCCTGGCCAAACTTCCGTAGGAGTTCTTCGCCGGCCATGTCCGCGCCCCTGACCCATCGGCCAACGCCGGCCCGAGCGCCCGCCAGGCGGAACCCCGCCGCGGCGCCGGGCGCCCTGCCCCGCCCTTGCCCTGCCGGGACGGGAGCGCCCTGATGGCCATGGCCCCGCGCGGCGCCCCCGCCAACCTGCTCTCCCAGGCGATCGCCGCCTGCCGGCGCGAATTCGTGGCGGTCGGCCTGTTCAGCGGCGTGGTGAACCTGCTGCAGCTCACCGTCTCGCTCTACATGATGCAGGTCTTCGACCGGGTGCTGGCCACCCGCAGCCTGGACACGCTGAGCTTCCTGACGCTGATCGCCATCGCCGCGCTGCTGCTGCTGGCGGTGCTGGAGGCGGTGCGCAGCCGGCTGATGCAGCGCTGCGCCAGCTGGATCGAGGCCCGCGTCGCGCCGGAGGGCTTCGAGCGCGCCATGGAGGCGCAGCTGCGCGGCCGCCCCTACCGCATGGAGGCGCTGCGCGATCTCGGCTTCTGCCGCTCCTGGCTGGCCTCGCCCGGGGCGCTGGCGGTCTATGACGTGCCCTGGGTGCCGGTCTATCTCGGCGCCATCTTCCTGCTGCATCCGGTGATGGGCTTCATCGCGCTCGGCGGCGCGGTGCTGCTCTTCCTGCTGACGCTGCTGAACGAATTCGCCACCTCCAACCTGCTGAAGCGCGCCTCCAACGCCGCTCTGGTCGGCCAGCGGCGGGCCGATTCGCTGGCCCGCAATGCCGAGGTCATCGACAGCATGGGCATGATGCCGGCGGTGAAGCGCCGCTGGCATGACAGCCTGCAGGAGGGGCTGGCGCCGCAGATGCAGGCGGCCGACCGCGCCGCGCTGCTGCTCTCGGCCACCAAATTCTTCCGCCTCGCCGTGCAGCTCGCCATCCTCGGGGTCGGCGCCTATCTGGTGCTGCGGCAGGAGCTGACCTCCGGCGCCTCGATCGCCGGCTCGATCATCATGGGCCGGGCGCTGGCGCCGGTGGAGCAGCTGATCGGCGGCTGGAAAGGCCTGGTGCAGGCGCGCCAGGCGCTGAAGCGCCTCTCCGGCTTCCTGGCGCAGCCGCGCATCCGCCCGCCCGGGCTGGCGCTGCCCGAGCCCACCGGCAGGCTCGCCGCCGAACGTGTCACCTACGGCCTGCCCGGCCAGGCGGTGGCGATCATCAAGGGCGTCAGCTTTAACCTCGACCCGGGCGAGAGCCTGGCGGTGATCGGCCCCTCGGCCGCCGGCAAGACCACGCTGGTGCGGCTGCTGATCGGCACGCTGGCGCCCAATGCCGGCACGGTGCGGCTGGACGGCGCCGATGTCTTCACCTGGAAGCGCGAGGATTTCGGCCGCCATGTCGGCTACCTGCCGCAGGATGTCGAGCTGTTCGACGGCAGCGTGCTGACCAACATCGCCCGCATGGGCGAGGCCGATCCGGAGCAGGTCTTCGAGGCCGCCAAGCTCGCCGGCTGCCATGAGATGATCCTGCGCCTGCCGGCCGGCTACGACACCGAGATCGGCGAGGGCGGCGCGCATCTCTCCGGCGGCCAGCGGCAGATGATCGGCTTGGCCCGCGCCATGTTCGGCAACCCCAAGCTGGTGGTGCTGGACGAGCCCAATTCCAACCTGGATGGCGATGCCGAGGCGGCGCTGCAGCGCGGCGTCGAGCGGCTGAAGGCGCGCGGCTGCACCGTGGTGCTGGTCTCGCACCGCCCGGCCCTGGTGCAGGCGGTGGACAAGGTGCTGCTGCTGAAGGATGGCGCGGTGGAGATGTTCGGGCCGCGCGCCGAGGTGCTGAAGCGCGTGATGGGCCCGCGCCCGGCCGAGATCGGCAACCAGCCGGTGCCGCGCCTGGCCGCCCAGGGCGGCGGTGGCGCGGCCCCCGGCGGCGGCGCCCCTGGCGGCCCGACCCCGCCCGCCCCGCCGCCCGGACCGCGACCCGCCCAGCCCGGAGGTGCGGCATGAGCGTCACCACCCTTCCCCCCTCCGGCGCGCCGCAGCCTGCCGAGCCGCGCCGCCCCAGCCTGCCGCCCCTGGCGCCGGAGCTGCCGGCCATCCCCGCCCGGCCGCGCACCCGCGGCACGCTGGTCTTCGGCCTGGCGGCGACGCTGCTCTTCGTCGGCGGCTTCGGCGCCTGGTCGGCCTTCGCGCCGCTGGCCGAGGCCGCCATCGCCCCGGGCCAGATCCGCTCCGAGGGCAGCCGCCGCACCATCCAGCATCTGGAGGGCGGCATCGTGCGCGAGATCCTGGCGCGCGACGGCGACCGGGTGCGCGCCGGCCAGGTGCTGATGCGCCTCGACGATGTGCAATCGGCCACCGGGCTCGAGACGCTGCGCGCCCAGTACTGGGCCTTCCTGGCGCAGGAGGCGCGGCTGGATGCCGAGGCGCGCGGCGCCAGCGAGATCGCCTTCCCGGCCGAGCTGCGCGACAGCAACGACCACCGCGCGCTGGAGATCATGACCGGCCAGCGCACCCTGTTCGCGGCGCGGCAGACCTCGCTGCAGAGCCAGCTGCAGGTGCTGGAGGCGCGCATCGCCCAGCATGACGCCACCGCCGCCTCCGCCCAGGGGCAGATCGCCAGCCAGCGCCGCCAGCTGGAGCTGATCCGGCGCGAGGAGGCCAGCGTGGTCGAGCTGGTGCGCCAGGGGCTGGAGCGCATGCCGCGCCTGCTGGCGCTGCAGCGCAATGTCGCCTCGCTGGAAGGCAACATGGTCGATCTGAACGGCCAGGTGGAGCGCGCCCAGGCCTCGGCCGAGGAGGCGCGCAACCAGATGCAGCAGCTGCGCGACCAGCGCCTGGCCGAGGTCACCGGCGAGGCGCGGGAGAACCGCACCCGGCTGCACGAGGCGACCGAGAAGCTGCGCGCGGCGCAGGATGTGGCGATGCGGCGCGAGATCACCGCGCCGGAGGACGGCACCATCCTGGGCAGCCGCTTCTTCAACCTCGGCGCCGTGGTGCGCGCCGGCGAGCCGGTGATGGAGCTAGTGCCCGCCGAGGACCGGCTGGTCGCCGATGTGCAGCTCTCGCCCACCGATATCGACGTGGTCTATCCCGGCCTGCAGGCCGAGGTGCGGCTGCCCGCCTTCAAGCAGCGGCTGGTGCCCTTCCTGCACGGCCATGTCACCTATGTCGCCAGCGACGTCACCACCGATGAGCGGACGCGCGCCAGCCATTACCGGGTGCAGATCGTCATCGACCAGGAGCAGCTGGCGCGGCTGGAGAATGTCTCGCTGCGCGCCGGCATGCCGGTGGAGGCGCAGATCCAGACCGGCAGCCGCAGCTTCTTCCGCTACATGATGCAGCCGGTGCTGGACAGCTTCCACCGCGCCTTCCGCGAGCAGTGAGGGGGCGCCGCCTTCCGCCGCACCGCATCGGACCCTGAGGAGAACCCGACCCGATGACCGACAAGACCACGCTGTTCGCCGACGGCATCCTGGAGGCCAGCGTGCATTACGGCGTCACCCGCATCACCCTCGCCCAGTCGGGGGCGGAGGGAAAACCGGTGCCCTGCGGCCAGCTGATGATCCCGGTGGTGCAGTTGCCGGCCTTCGCCAACAGCCTGCTGGCGCTGCTGAAGCAGATCGACAGCAAGGTGAAGCAGGCGCAGCAGGCGCAAGGGACCGCCCCGGCCGCCACCCCGGCCGAGGCCGGCGACAGCGTGCCCGGCGCCTTCCGCTTCTCCGGCTGAGCATGCGGCCGCGCCAGGTCGCGCTGGCGGCGCTGGGGGCGGGCCTGCTGGCCCTCGCCCCGCCCGCCGCCGCGGCGCCGCCCCCGGCCGAGGCCGCGCCGGTGCCGATGCTCCAGGCGATCCCGGCCGCCAGCCCGGCCCAGGCCTGGGCCACGGTGCCCGGCCCTGCGCCGGGGCCGGCGCGCAGCATCGGCGGCCATGGCCTGGGCTGCATCGCCGGCGCCGAGGCCATGCCGGCCGAGGGGCCGGGCTGGCAGATGGTCCGCCTCTCGCGCAACCGCTTCTGGGGGCATCCGGCGCTGCTGGCCAGCCTGCGCGGCCTGGCGGCGCGGGCGCAGCGCGCCGGGCTGCCGGCGCTGTGGATCGGCGATCTCGGCCAGCCGCGCGGCGGGCCGCTGCCCTGGGGCCATGCCAGCCACCAGCTGGGGCTGGATGCCGATATCTGGTTCGAGCTGAACCCGAAGCCGCCCACCACCCCGGCGCAGCGCGAGCAGATCGAGGTGCCCTCCCTGGTCCGCCCGGATGGCATGGATATCGATCCGCGCCGGTACACGCCCTCGCATGCGCTGCTGCTGCGGCTGGCGGCCGAGGATCCGGCGGTGGACCGCATCTTCGTCAACCCGGCGATCAAGCAGGCGATCTGCCGCGACCATGCGGGCGAGCCCTGGCTGCGCCGGCTGCGCCCCTGGCGCGGGCATGATTCGCATTTCCACATCCGGCTGCGCTGCCTGGCCGGCCAGGCGCAATGCCAGGACCAGGCCCCGGTGCCGGCCGGCGATGGCTGCGATGCCAGCCTGGCCTGGTGGTTCTCGCCCGAGGCGCGGCAGCCGCCCCCGCCCCGCCCGCCGGGCCCGCCGCCGCGCCTGCCGGCGGCCTGCGCGGGGGTGCTGGCGGCGCCGGGCTGAGCCGGCGGCGGCGCCCGCCGCCAAGGCCGGATCCGGTATGGCCGCTGCCCGCCGGCGGGATGCCGGCCCCGGCCCAACCCGGGCCCAACCCTAGCCCTGGGCGTCGATCAGCGTCTCCGCCGCGACCACGCCGAGGAAGCGCCAGGCGGCGCCCTGCGGCTGGAACAGCGCCATGGCGCCTTCCGGGAATTCCGCCTGCGACAGGCCGCGCCCCAGCACCAGCCCCAGCGGCACGATATGCCCGACCAGCACCCGGTTGCCGCCCACCACCGGCCGCGCCAGCAGCGCCGAGACCTCGGCCGCGTCCTGCCGCGGGTCGCGCCGCGTATAGTCGTCGGCCACCAGCGCCGGGTGGAGCTGCGCCGCGCCGAAGGCCAGCTCCGCCGTGTCGCGGGCGCGGAAGACCGGGCTGGTCAGCACCTCGGCCACCGGCACCCGCAGGCGGCGCAGCGCGACGCCCAGGGCGCGCGCCTGCGCCTCGCCGGCCTGGCTGAGATTGCGCTGCGCCGCGCGCTGCTCCAGCACGCCGGTATCGGCCTGGGCGCGGTCGGTGATGCCGTGGCGCAGATACAGGTTCAGCCCGCCGCGCCGCAGCAGCCGCAGCGCCTCAGCCGCGCCGAGCAGCCCGCCCGGCGCCTCGCCCGGGCCGCCGCGCGGCGCGGCGCGGCCATTCGGCGCCGGCTGCGCCACGCCGCCGCGCGGCACCGGCGCGGCCGCCAGCGGCAGCAGCCAGAGATGGCGGCGGCGCATCCGCCTCAGCCGCGCAGCGCCAGGGCCAGCACCGGATCGTCGGTGGCCATCATGTCGACGCCGAGCGACAGCGCGCGGCCGATGCCGGGCGCGTGGTTGGCGCCCCAGACGCCGATGCGCAGCCCGGCCTGGCGCAGCCGCTGCGCCAGCGCCTCGTCCAGCGCGGCGATATGCGTCTCGACCGTGTCGAAGCCATGCGCGCGGGCGACGCCCACCACCCCCTCGGCGCCGATGCTGGCCAGCAGCCCGGGCTCGAACAGCCAGATCACCCCGGCCAGCCCGCCGGCGCGCTGCGCCGCGGCGGCGAGGTCGGCCTCGAAGGAGATGATGCGGCACTGGGCGCGGATGCCGGCCTCGTCCAGCACCGAGAGCGTGCGGCGCAGCAGCGCCGGGTCGGGCGCCTGGCCGGGGGGTGTCTTCAGCTCGACCTGCAGCTGCATCGCCTGGCCGCGGAACAGCGCGGCGAGCTCGGAGAGCAGCGGGATCTTCAAATGCCCGGCGCCGCGCAGCCGCAGCTGCGCCAGCTCCGCCGCGCCGCGCGACGAGACCGGGCCCTGGCCCTCGGTGGTGCGCTGCAGCGTGGTGTCATGGATCACCACCGGCACGCCATCGGCGCTCAGATGGATGTCGCATTCCGCCTGCTCGATCGGCAGGGCGAGGCTGTTGCGGAACGCCTCCAGGCTGTTCTCGGGCCAGAGGAAGGCGCCGCCGCGATGGCTGACGATCTGCGTGGGCGGGGTCTGCATGATGGCAAGCTCTGCCCTGCCGTGGCTTCTGGCGCAACCCGGCCATGCCCGATACACTCGACGTAAATCTCCCGCGAGGTCGTGACATGCCCCTCCTGCTGGTAGCCCACGATCAGCCGGCCGATGGTGCCGCGGCGCTGGAGGATGCGGTCTGGCAGCTGGCCGAATCGCATCTGACGCTGCCCGGTTCGCTGCTGGTGGAGAGCGCCGTCTCGGCGCCCTACCTGGTCGAGCATCTGCGCGGCGCCATGCGGCGGGCCGGCTTCGGCGGCGCGCTGCTGGTCACGCCGCTCAGCCAGCCGAGCTGGGACGGGCTGTCCGCCGAGGCGGAGGAATGGATCCGCAGCCGGCTGGGCTGATCCCCGGCCCCGCCCCGGCGCCCCAGGATGAGATGATGCTGCCAAGGCTTGCCGCCCGACTGCGCTCCCTTCGCCCGGCCCTGCTGCTGGCCGGCGCGGCGCTCGCCGCCCTGCCGGGGCCCGGGCTACCCGGTGCCGCGCGCCCCGCCGCAGCGCAGCCGGCCCAGCCTCCTGCGCCGACACATGCCCCTGCCCCCGCACCCGCGCCCGGCCGCAACGGCCTGCCGCCGGGGCTGGGCGCGCTGCACGCCGCCCCCGCGCGCCCCGCGGCGCCGGGCGAGCCGGTGCAGCTCAAGGTGGTGGGCGGGCTGGCCAATGTCGCCCAGTACACCCGCTATGAGGAGCCCTTCTGGCGCCGCCGCATCGCCGAGCTGACGCATGGCCGGGTGGTGGCGGAGATCGCGCCCTTCGACCGCGCCGGCTTCCGCGCCGAGGAGATGCTGCCGCTGATGCGGCTCGGCGTCGTGCCCTTCGGCACCGCCCTCGTCGCCGTCGTCTCCAGTGAGGAGCCGGAGTTCAACGCCGTCGACCTGCCCGGGCTGAACCCGGACATCGCCACGCTGCGCCAGACGGTGCGGCTGTACCGGCCGCATCTGCAGCAGCTGCTGCGCGAGCGCTACGGCATCGAGCTGCTGGCGGTCTACACCTATCCCGCCCAGGTCACCTGGTGCTCGCGCCCCTTCTCGGGGCTGGCCGATCTCGCCGGGCGGCGCATCCGCACCTCCTCGGTCGGCCAGGCCGAGCTGTTCGAGGCGCTGGGCGCCACCTCCGTCGTCATCCCCTTCGCCGAGGTGGTGTCGGCACTGCGCGCGGGCGTGGTGGAATGCGCCGTCACCGGCACGCTCTCCGGCAACACCGTCGGGCTGCATGAGGTGACCAGCCATATCCACGCCATGGCGCTGACCTGGGGCGTGTCGATCTTCGCCGCCAACCAGGCCGCCTGGGAGGCGCTGCCGGAGGATGTGCGGCGCAGCCTGCGCGCCGGCCTCGCCGATCTCGAGCGCGACATCTGGGACGCGGCCGAGCGCGAGACCGGCGAGGGGCTGGACTGCGCCACCGGCCGGCCCGGCTGCACCAGCGGCCGGCCGGGGCGGATGACGCTGGTGCCGGTGACGCCGGCCGATATCGAGCGCCGCCGCGCGCTGCTGACCAGCACCGTGCTGCCGCGCTGGGTCGATCGCTGCGGCGCCGACTGCACCCGGGCCTGGAACACCTATCTCGGCCCCAGCCTCGGCATCATGGCCCGCGGCGACTGATGCAGCAGTTCCGACGCATCCGTCTGGCGATCCTGCTGGCGGCGGTGGCGCTGCTGGCGGGGCAGTGGTTCGCCACCTCCCTGCTGGTCGGTCGCGCGCGGGAGGCCGCGATCGGCAGCGCCACCGACACGGTCAACCGCATCGCCCGCGCCGTCGAGGCCTCGCTGAACCGCAACCTGGTGCAGGTCGACGCCATGCTGGCCGGGCTGCCGGCGATCCTGGCGCCGCTCTCCAGCGCCGGGCGGCTGGACCAGGGCGCGGTCAGCCGGGTGCTGCGCGAGCTGAACAACCAGAACTTCACCTTCCGCGACGTGCTGCTGATCGGCCCGGACGGCATGCCGGTGGCGACCGGCCTCGCCGTCTCCCGCCGCCGCCCGCTGCCCTTCGCGCTGGAGGGCGCCTTCGTCGAGACCGCGCCGCGCGCCGGCGCCGTGCTGATCGGCGGGCCCTTCCGCAACCCGGCCACCGGCGAATGGTCGCTGTTCATGGCGCGCCGCGTGGTGCTGCCGGAATTCGGCCAGCTGCTGGCGGTGGCCGAGCTGCCGGTGCCGGTGATCGGCTCGCTGCTGGCGGTGGGCGGCGAAGGTGCCGGCCTGCGCATCACGCTGGAGCGCGACGACGGCACGCTGCTGGCCAGCCTGCCGCATGACGAGACGCGCATCGGCACGCGGCTGAGCCCGACGCTCGCCCGCCGCATCGACGAGGTCGGGCCGAACAGCGTGGTCGAGGTGCAGAGCCGCTTCGACAATGACCGCGCCCTCTCGGCGGTGCGGCCGCTGCTCTATCCGGCGCTGTCGCTGTCGGCCAGCATGAAGATGGCGACCGCCCTCGCCGACTGGGAGAAGGAGCGGGTCCGCGCCCTGGCGATCAGCCTGGCCTTCGCCGCGCTGGTGGCGGCGCTGGCGGCGGCGCTGATCCTGGCGCTGCGCCAGCGCGAACGCATCGAGGCCGAGCGCACCCGCTGGCGCGCCATGCTGGAGAATGCGCTGGATTCCATGACGGACGGCTTCGTCATGTGGGACGCCAATGACCGGCTGGTGGCGTGCAATGCGCGCTACAAGGATTTCTACCAGGTCAGCGCGCCCTTCATCGAGCCCGGCGCGCATTTCGACGACATCATGCGGGAGGGCTTCTATCGCGGCCAGTACCCGCAGGCCGGCGAGGATCTGGACGCCTTCCTGGCCGAGATGCGGCGCTGGCACCGCGGCGACAACCCGCCGATGGAGCGGCTGCTGCCGGATGGCCGCTGGGTGCTGATCACCGAGCGGGCGACGCCGGGCGGCGGCACGGTGGGCATCCGCACCGACATCACCGAGCTGAAGCGCGCCATGCAGGAGCTGGCCGGGGCGCGCGACGCCGCCGCCGCCGCCGGCGAGGCGAAGAGCCAGTTCCTGGCGCGGATGAGCCATGAGCTGCGCACCCCGCTGAACGGCATCCTCGGCTTCGCCCAGGTGCTGCTGAACGACCCGCGCCTGGCGCCCGACCAGCGCGAGCAGCTGCGTGTGCTGCACGAGGCCTCGCGCCACCTGCTCGAGCTGGTGAACGGGCTGCTCGACCTGTCCAAGATCGCCGCCGGCAAGCTGGAGCTGCAGCCGCTGCCGACCGCGCTGGCGCCGCTGCTGGAGCGCAGCGCCACGCTGCTGGCGCCCGAGGTGCAGCGCAAATCGCTGCATTTCGTGCTCGACCTGGCGCCGGACCTGCCGCCGGCGGTGCTGGTGGATGCGACGCGGCTGCGCCAGCTGCTGCTGAACCTACTGTCCAATGCGGTGAAGTTCACGCCCGGCGGCGGCCGCGTCACGCTGCGCGCCCGCAGCCTGGGCGATGGCCCGGGCATCCGCCTGGAGGTCGAGGATACCGGCCCCGGCGTGCCGGCCGAGCAGCGCCACCTGCTGTTCCGCGATTTCGTGCAGCTGGCGAGCCCGATCGCCATGCCGCATGAGATCGGCATCGGCACCGGGCTCGGCCTGTCCATCGCGGCGCAGCTGGCCGAGCTGATGGGCGGGCGCATCGGCTATGAGGGTGGGCGGCAGGAGGGCGCGGCGGGCCCGGGCTCGATCTTCTGGGTCGAGCTGCCGCTGCCGCCCGCCGCCCTGCCCGAGGCCGAGCCGGCCGAGCCGCGCGCCGCGCCGGCGCGGCTGCCGCAGCCCGGCGCCCTGCCGCTGCAGGTGCTGGTGGTCGACGACGTGCCGGCCAACCGGCTGGTGGCGCGCGCCATGCTGACCAGTGCCGGCCACCATGTCACCTGCGTCGAGGATGGCGCGGCGGCGCTCGCCGCCGTGCAGCAGGGCAGCTACGACCTGGTGCTGATGGATCTGCAGATGCCGGTGATGGACGGGCTGGAGGCGACGCGCCGCATCCGCGCCCTGCCCGCCCCGCGCGGCAAGGTGCCGGTGCTGGCGGTGACCGCCTCGGCCATGCCGGAGCAGGTGGAGGCCTGCCGCATGGCCGGCATGGATGGCCATCTGGCCAAGCCGATCGACCGCGAGACGCTGCTGCGCATGGTGCGGCAATTCGCCGAGGCGCGCCCCGCCGGCGCCGCCCCGCCGCCGCGCGAGCCCGAGGCCGGCCCCGCCCCGCCGCTGCTGGACGCCGCCGCCGGCCAGGCGCTGATGGCCGATCTCGGCGCCTCCGCCGCCGCGGTGCTGACCGAGTTCGTGGCCGAGCTGGAGCGCGGGCGGGACAGCCTGCAGGCGCTCTCCGCCACGCCGGAGACCGGGCAGCTGCGCGCCACGGTGCACCGGCTGCTGGGGGTCGCGCGCACCATGGGGGCGCGCCGGCTGGCGCGGGCGCTGGAGGAGATCCAGCGCGCCGTGGCGCAGGGCCAGCCCACCGCCGAGCCGCTGCAGCGCGCCCGCCAGGCGCTGGAGGAGACGCTGCCGGCGCTGCGCAACTGGCTGGCGCGGCAGGGCGGCGCCGAGACCGGCTGAGCGCCGGGAAAGCCGAGCCAGGCCGCCAATGATCGAGAGCCAAGTCATCGGGAGCCAAATCATCGAGACGGGCGGCACAGCGCGCCGCGCCGCCGCGTGGCAGAGTGGCGCCTCACCCAATGCGGAGGCGCCTGCCATGTCCAGCGAACTCGACCGCCTGCAACGGGACCTGGCCGCCGATCCGGCGCTGGCCGCCTGGCTGCGCGCCGAATGGGCGGCGGCGCCGAGCCTGGCGGCGTTGTCGGCGCGGCTGCGCGGGCGCGGCTACGACCTGCCGGAGACGCTGCTGGCCGCGCCTGAGGGCCTGTCGCAGGGCGAGCTGGACGGGGTGGCGGGCGGCACGCGCGGGGCCAGCTCGGGCGGGATCCGCCCGCTCTTCTAGGCGGCGCCCAGCGCCCGCAGCAGCGCCTCGGCCCGCGCCGCGACCCCGGTCCTCGGCAGCGCCAGCAGGCGGTAGCCGAGCCGGGCATAGGCCCGCTGCAGCCGCGCATGCTCCTCCATCGCCTCCGCCAGACCGTGCCGGCGCTCGGCATCCTCGGCATAGAGCGCCGGCCAGGGCGGGGTGAGGAAGACGGTGCCGTGGTAGCGATGCGCCCGGCCCAGCCGCTCCAGCGCCGGCTCCCCCGTGGCATGCTCCAGCGCCGCGGCGGCATCGACCAGGCCGCGGTCGAAGAACACCCAGCCCGGCTGGCCCCGCATCGCCGCGCGGTCGGCCAGCGCCAGGTCGATGGCGCGGCGGGCGAAGGCGGCGAGATCGACCCAGGGCAGCGCGGCGCCGCGGCCCTGCAGCTCCGCCTGCACGATGCGCCGGCCCGGCTCCGCCACCACGGCATGGCCGCGCCGCGCCAGCTCCGCCAGCAGGGTGGATTTGCCGCCGCCGGAACAGCCGGACAGCACCACGAAACGCGCGCTCATGCCGGGCTCAGGGCAGCGCCGCCAACCGGTCGCCCAGCAGGGCGAAGAAGCCGTCGGCGTCCAGCCCCTCCAGCAGCCGGGCATTGCGCGGCGCCGTGCCGCGGCCCCAGCGGTCGATGCGGGTGCGGCCGCGGTCGCGCCCGTCCAGCACCACCTCCGCCGCCACCGCGCGATGGGTGAAGAGCTGCGGCGCCACCAGCCAGGCGACGGCGCAGGGATCGTGCAGCGGCGCGCCGCGATGGCCGAAGCGGCGCGAGGGCGGCACCGCCTCCAGGATCGCCAGCGCCGCCGCCAGGCAGCGCCCGCCCCCCTGGCCGCCCCCCTGGCCACGCAGGCGGGCGATGCGCTCCGGCGTCACCAGCGCCTGGGCGGTCAGCTCCAGCGTCGCCAGCGTCACCGGGGGGCCGGCCTGCAGCAGCAGCGCCAGCGCCTCCGGATCCATGGCGGCGTTGAATTCGGCGGCCTCGGTCCAGTTGCCCTCGCCCAGCGCGCCGGTCATCAGCACGATCTCGGCGACGCGGTCGGCCAGCTCCGGCTCGGTCGCCAGGGCCAGCGCCAGGTTGGTGGCGGGCGCGATGCCGAGCAGGGTGAGGCTGCCGGGCGCCGCCTCCCGCAGCGCCGCGCGCAGCGCATCGGCGGCCAGGCCCGGCGCGGCGGGTTTTCCTTCGGGCAGCACCACACCGGCCAGCCCGTCCTGGCCATGCACCCGCGTCTCGGGGCGGAAGCGGCCGATCAGCGGCCGGTCGGCCCCGGCCAGCAGCGGCACGGTGGCGCCGGCCAGGCCGAGCACGGCGCGCGCATTGGGCAGGGTGCGCTCCAGCCCGACATTGCCACCGGCGACGGTGACCAGGCGCAGATCGATCTCGGGCGAGGCCAGGGCCAGCCACAGCGCCAGGGCGTCATCCGTGCCCGGGTCGCAATCCATCAGCACGCGGCGCGGGGCGGTGTCGGTCATGCATCTCTCTTGGATGGAGTGGGAATGGGTGGCGGGGCGGCCCGGCGGGACGGACAGGCGGGACGGACAGGCGGGGGCGCCGCGTTGCGGCGGGGCGGGCAGCATGCCAGTTTGCGCCGCAGCGAACCACCGCCCCTCCCCGGCAGCAAGAGAAGCCCGCCCATGTCCAGCCCGCGTCTCGGCCCGCTCGCCGCCATCCTCCTGGCGGCACCGCTGCTGTTGCTGCAGCCCGGCGCGGCCCTGGCCCAGGCGGTGGCGTCCACGCCGGCACAGGAGACGCTGCGCATCGGCATGGAGGGCGGGCCGACCAGCCTCGACCCGCATTACGCCAGCATCATCACCAACATCGCCTATAGCCGGCATGTCTTCCAGCCGCTGGTGCAGCAGGACCACCGGCAGCAGCTGCGCCCGGCCATCGCCACCGCCTGGCGCGCGGTCAATGAGCTGACCTGGGAATTCCGCCTCGACCCCGCGGCGCGCTTCCACGATGGCAGCCCGGTGACGGCGGAGGATGTCGCCTTCACCCTGCGCCGCGCCGGCGACGTGCCGAACTCGCCCTCCTCCTTCCGCGTCTACACCAGGCCGATCGCGGCGGTGGAGGCGGTGGATCCGACGACGATCCTGATCCGCACCACGGCGCCGACGCCGCTGCTGCCCAACTACCTGTCGCTGGTGATGATCGTCTCCAAGGCGCAGGGCGAGGCGGCGACGACGGCCGATTACAACAGCGGCCGCGCCATGATCGGCACCGGGCCGTACCGGCATGTCTCCTGGCAGCCGGGCAGCCCGCTCGTCTTGCAGCGCAATGAGGAGTTCGCCGGCCCGAAGCCGGATTTCGCCCGCGTCGAGTTCCGCCCCATCGCCAATGCCGGCGCCCGCGTCGCGGCGCTCACCGCCGGCGATGTCGACCTGATCGAGATCGTGCCGCCGGACCAGTTCCGCCGCCTGGGCAGCGATGCCCGCTTCGCCACCGCCGAGAGCCCGTCCAACCGCCTGCTGTTCCTGACGCTGGACAGCGACCGCGTCGACAGCCCGCATGTGCGCGCCCGCGATGGCGGGCCGATCGCCAACCCGCTGCGCGACCCGCGGGTGCGCCGGGCGCTGTCGATTGCCATCAACCGCGACGCGCTGGTGCAGCGCGTGCTGCAGGGCCAGGGCGTGCCGGCCGGCGATCTGGGCCCGGCCGGCTATTTCGGCACCTCCCCCGACCTGACGCCGCCGCCCTACGACCTCGAAGGGGCGAAGCGCCTGCTGGCCGAGGCCGGCTATGCCCAGGGCTTCGCGCTGCAGGTGAACGGGCCGAATGACCGCTTCGTCAATGACGAGCAGGTGGTGCAGGCCATCGCCCAGATGTGGACCCGGCTCGGCCTGGTGGCCAGTGTCGAGACCCGGCCGCGCGGCGTCTGGCTGGCCGAGGCGGCGCAGCTGAAATACTCGGTCAACCTGGCCGGCTTCTCGCCCAACCCCGAGGTGCTGGGCATGCTGGAGACGCAGATCCATAGCTGGAACCCGTCGCTCGGCCTCGGCACCGCCAATCGCGGCCGGTTCAGCAACACCGACCTCGACGGGCTGATCCAGAAGGCGCGCCAGACCATGGACGATGCCGAGCGCGCCGCGCTGACGCAGCAGGCGACCCGCGCCGCGCTGCGCGACCAGACGGCGCTGATCCCGCTCTATTTCCAGGTCAACACCTGGGCGATGCGGCGCGGCCTCGCCTATGAGGCGCGCACCGACGAGATGACGCTGGCGATGAGCGCGCGCCGAGCGCCCTGAGCCGGCCCGCACTGAGCCGGCCCGCCAGGGCCGGGCGGGGCGCGGCGGAGAGCCGCCTCGCCCTCCGTGCTCTCATATGATAACCTGATGAAAGGGGTGGAACGGCGCCCCGACGAGGAGAGGCCACAGCGATGGACGGACGCGACCCGGGTGCGGCGCAGGGGATCGAGCTGGCGCCGCTGTCCCCGCCGGCCAATCTGACGGCGGAGCTGGTGCGCCGGCTGGCGGCCGAGATCCGCGCCGGCAGGCTGAGCCCGGGCGACCGGCTGCCGACCGAGCAGGCGCTGATGCGCCAGGCCGGCGTCTCCCGCACCGTGGTGCGCGAGGCGGTGGCCGCCTTACGCGCCGAGGGGCTGGTGCTGACCCGCCAGGGCGTCGGCGCCTTTGTCGCCGACCCTTCGGCGCGCGGGCAGATCCGCATCGACCCGGCCGAGATGCGCTCGCTGCAGGATGTGCTGCAGGTGATCGAGCTGCGCATCGCCATCGAGAGCGAGGCGGCGGGGCTCGCCGCCGAGCGGCGCGACGCGGCGGCGCTGGAGCGCATCCAGCAGGCGGCGGCCGCCTTCGAGGCGGCGGTGCAGGCGGGCGAGAGCGCCGTGCAGCAGGATCTGGAGTTCCACCGCGCCATCTTCGCGGCGACCGCCAACAGCTTCTTCCCGCGCTTCCTGGAATTCCTTGGGCCGATGCTGATCCCGCGCCAGACGGTGCGGCCGCAGCTGGAGGAGGGCGAGGCGCGCACCGCCTATCTGGAGCGGGTGCAGGAGGAGCATGCGCGCATCGCCGCGGCCATCACCAGCGGCCAGGCGGCGGCGGCGCGCAGCGCCATGCGCCGGCACCTGACCGCCAGCCGCGACCGCTATGCCCGGCTGGCCGGCCGGCTGAGCGCGGCCCAGCCGGCGTGAACCGGCGGGCTGCGCTCCGGCCGGGCTGAGCCGGCGCCGCACAGCCCGGCCGGCCCGCCGCGCGCCGGACGGGCTGGGCCGTGGGCGCCCCGGCGAAGCGCCGGGGCGGGGAGCTCAGGGCGCGGCCTCGGACAGGAAGGCGAGCAGGCTGCGCGACAGCGCCTCCACCTCCTCCACCGTGCTCGATTCATCGGCCGCGCCGGGGCGCTGGCCCGGGCGCAGCAGGCCGCCCTGCATCAGCTCCACCAGCCCGGCGTGGCTGGCATGGCCAAGCGGCGAGGGCTCGGTCCCGGCATAGGCGCGGAAGGGCTGCGGCCCATAGCCATGGCCCCAGCGCAGCGCCTGCTCCCAGCGGGCCAGCTGCGCGCCATCATCCGGCCGGCCGACCGCGGGCTGCAGCGACAGGCGGCGCAGCGCCAGGGCGCAGCCGCCGGGCAGCGCCGGCAGCCCGGCCAGGACCTGGCGCAGCTCGGCCTCCGCCGCCGCCTCGCCCTCCGCCGCGCCGAAGCGGCGCAGCAGGCGCAGCAGGCAGACCGGCGCGCCGCCCTCCGCCTCGGCCGGCACGACCCGCACCGACAGCACCGACAGGCCGGGCACCGGGCTGCGCGGGTCGCCGGCGCGCGCGGCCAGGGCGGCGCGCAGCTCCATCAGCCGCTCCAGCACCGGCAAGGCGGCGGCGCCGGCGGCGGCGGTGCCCTGGGCGGTGATGCGGATCTCGAATTCCAGGCTGCCCGGGGCGCCGGACCAGCGCCGCGGCCCGGCCAGCCCGCCCAGATTCAGCAGCGGCCCCGCCAGCTCCCCCTGCGCCGCCAGGGCGCGCAGGGCGTGGCCGGGGCCGTTGGCGGAATCGGCGGTGAACAGCAGCACCGGGTCGTGGCGCAGCCGCAGCCCGACCGCGTCGGCCACGCACATCGCCGCCCAGCTGGCGGCGATCGCGCCCTTCACCTGGGCGATGCCCAGGCCGTAGAGCCGGTCGCCATGGCGCGTCAGCGCATGCGGCGGGCGGGTCCAGCCCGGGGCGGGGCCGGCGATGCCGAGCGGGAAGAGCAGCGTGCAGGGCGGCCGGCCGGTGCGGCGCGCCGCCACCAGGCTGGGCGGGCCGCCGCCGGCGGCCACCGCGCGCAGGCCGAAGCCGAGCGGGGCGAACATGTCGCGCAGCGCGTCGCGCAGCGCCTCTCCGGCCGGGGCCGGCGCTGCGCCGGCGGCGACCAGCCGGCCGAGCGCGTCGATCCAGCCCGTGGCGCCGAGCAGCGGCGCCGCCAGCGCGAGCCGGTCGAGCCCGTCACCCGCCTCGAGCAGATCGGAGGAGGGCCCCACCTCCCACGGCATCGCGCATGCTCCTGGCCGCCCCGTTTCGGGCCGGCCCTCGCACGGCGCACCATCGCGCCGGCGGGCATGGATTAGCAGTGTGGAGGGCGGCGCTGCAGGGGGCCGGACCGGCTCGCACGCCTTGTTGAAGCGGCTGAGGCGCAACCATTGAGGTTAAGCCTGATCACGACCATATCTGGAACCGGTTCAGGGCGGGCTTCCCGGCGAGCCGGCGCCGCTCCTGATACCGGTCCGCCCGGCGCCGATTCGGGTTGGAAGAGGGGCTATTCCCTCCCCGCCCCCCGTCGCGGGGCAGCGGCGCGGCCCTGGGACCGCGCCGTTCCTGGTCCCGCGCGACACCCGGCCGGCAGCCGGGCGCCGCGCCTCAATGCCGCGCCGCGCCGCGCCTCAATGCCGGGCCGCGCCGCGGCGGGGCCCCGAGCGCTCGCCGCCACGGTCGCGATAGGGCGGGCGCGGGCCGCGCGGCGCCTGGGCCGGCATGCCCTCGGCCATCTGCTCCACCCGGATATGCGGATCGTCCGCATCCGGCCGGCGCGCCGCGGCGGCGAAGCGCGAGGCGGCGGCGGGCGCCACCTCGAACTGCGTCTCGCGGCCCAGGATGCGGATGCGGCCGATCTCGTTGCGCTGCACCCCGCCGCGACGGCAGAGGAAAGGCAGCACCCAGCGCGGATCGGCGCGCCCGTCGCGCCCGACATTCATGCGGAACCAGATGCCTTCCTCGCCCCGCGGCTCGCGCGGCTCCCGCACCGGGCGGCGCAGATACTCATCCGGCGAGGCCAGCTCCTCCGGCGCCGGCAGCGGCGCGCGCAGCACCTTCACCAGCGCGGCGGCCAGCGCCTTCGGGTCGGCGCCGCCGGAGAGCAGCGCCTCCGCCACGGCGACATCCTCGGCCGAGGCCTCCTCGGCCAGCAGCGTGCCGGCCTGGGCGGCCAGCCGCTCGGCATCCTTGGCGCGGATCTCCTCGGCCGCCGGGGCCGGGCCCCATTCGGCCTGGACGCGGGCGGCCATCAGCAGCCGCTCGGCGGTGCGGCGGCGATTCGGCGGCACGATCAGCACCGAGATGCCCTTGCGCCCCGCCCGGCCGGTGCGGCCGGAACGGTGCAGCATGGTCTCCGGCTCCTTCGGCAGCTCGGCATGGATGACCAGGCCGAGATCCGGCAGGTCGATGCCGCGCGCCGCGACGTCGGTGGCGACGCAGACCTGGGCGCGGCCATCGCGCAGCGCCTGCAGCGCGCGCGACCGCTCGGCCTGCGACAGCTCGCCCGACAGCGCCACGGCGGAGAAGCCGCGCTCGGCCAGGTTGGACTGCAGCCGGGTGACGGCGGCGCGGGTCGAGCAGAAGACGATGGCGCGCGGGCTGTCGGACAGGCGCAGCAGGTTGACCACCGCGCGCTCGGTGTCCTGCGGCGCCACCTGCACCGCCTTGTAGGCGATGTCGCGATGCTGCCCGCCCTCGGCCTTGGCCGAGATGCGCAGCGCGTCGCGCTGGAAGCTGCCGGCCAGGCGCTCGATCTCCGGCGGCACGGTGGCGGAGAAGAGCAGCGTGCGCCGCTCCTCCGGCGCCGCGCCGAGGATCATCTCCAGCTCCTCGCGGAAGCCGAGATCGAGCATCTCATCCGCCTCGTCCAGCACCACGGCGCGCAGCGCCTCGGGGCGGAGATTGCCGCGGTCGAGATGGTCGCAGAGCCGGCCCGGCGTGCCGACGACGATATGCGCGCCCTGCGCCAGGGCGCGGCGCTCGGCCAGCGGGTCCATGCCGCCGACGCAGCTGACCACGCGGCCGCCGGCCGCGGCATAGAGCCAGGAAAGCTCGGCGCGCACCTGCAGCGCCAGCTCGCGGGTGGGGGCGACAACGATGGCCAGCGGCGCGCCGGCATGCGGCATGCGCTCGGCCCCGCCCAGCAGCTCGGGCGCGAGGGCCAGGCCGAAGGCGACCGTCTTGCCGGAGCCGGTCTGCGCCGAGACCAGCAGGTCCCGCCCGGCCGTCTCGGCCTCCAGCACCGCCGCCTGGACGGTGGTGGGCTCGGCATAGCCGCGCTCGGTCAGGGCGCGCAGCAGCGCTTCAGGCATCACAGGAAAAGGCATGTGTTCGAAAAATCCGCCGCGTATCGGGTGGGGCGCCCCCTCAGGGGCCGCCGGGGATATGGGCGCGGCACCTCCCCCCTTGCCACCCGTGAGCGGGCGCATCCTCGGGGCCATCGGCCGGCCAGTGCGCGGGTCCTACAAGGTTTCCGCGCGCTTTGCACGCGGCGCGTGGGCCTGGGATAGAGCCATGCAGGACGCGCATGAAGAAATCGCCACGCGCCCGCTTGCACCGCCAGCGTGATTTCCCCATTCTCCGCACCGGAAGGGGACTATACCTTCCCGCGGGGATTTGACGGATGCAGCTTGCGCCGCGACACCAAGTGCTAAAGCGCCAGGAAGCCGGGCTGCGGTATGCGGGGGAGACGCCCCCGCACCGCCGGTCGCTTCGTGGATCATCCGACCGGTTTGTTGGAGAGCCCGAGGTGCCCATGATCTGTCGAATGCCCCGCCGCTAGACCCGGCCACACCGCGCGCCCAGCTGAGCCGGGCCAGGCGCGCCCGCTTCCCCGACGTCACTGGAATTGCCATGTCTTCTGCCGCTGCCGCGACGGGGCCCGCCCCCGCCACGAAGGATGCCGCCATCCGGCTGCATGACCTCAGACGCCGCTTCGCCGGGCGCGGCGGGGCCGAGGTCCGCGCGCTGGACGGCGTCTCCCTGCAGGTGGCGCCGGGCGAGATCTACGGCATCGTCGGCCGCTCGGGTGCCGGCAAATCCACGCTGATCCGCTGCGTGAACCTGCTGGAGCGCCCCGATTCCGGCGAGGTCCGGGTGCTGGGCGAGGATCTGCTGGCGCTCGACGATGGCGCGCTGCGCGACCGCCGCCGGCGCATCGGCATGGTGTTCCAGCATTTCAACCTGCTCGCCTCCCGCACCGTCGCCGACAATGTGGCCTTCCCGCTGGAGGTCGCCGGGGTGCCGCGCGCCGAGCGCGCGTCGCGCGTGGCCGAGGCGCTGGCGCTGGTGGGCCTGGCCGAGAAGGCCGGCGCCTATCCGGCGCAGCTTTCCGGCGGGCAGAAGCAGCGCGTCGGCATCGCCCGCGCTTTGGCCCCGCGCCCGAAGATCCTGCTCTGCGACGAGGCGACCAGCGCGCTCGACCCCGAGACGACGCAGGAGATCCTGGCGCTGATCAAGCGGCTGCGCGACCAGCTCGACCTCACCGTGCTGCTGATCACCCATGAGATGGCGGTGGTGAAGGAGATCTGCGACCGCGTGGCCGTCATGGAGCGCGGCCAGGTGATCGAGGAGGGGCGCGTCTTCGACGTCTTCACGCGTCCTGCCCACCCGACCACGCGGCGCTTCATCGCCGACACCATCGGCCATTCCGTCCCGCCCGGCACGGTGGCCCGCCTGCCCGCCCCGAATGCCGGGGAGGAGCGGCGCCTGCTGCAGGTGCTCTTCGCCGGCCCGCACAGCACGCGCTCGGTCATTTCCGAGGCGTCGCGCCGCTACGGCCTCGACCTCAACATCATCTCCGGCCGCATCGACGAGATCGCCGGCGAACCCTTCGGCCTGATGGCGCTGGCCGCCTATGGCGCGCCGGAGCGCATCGACGCGGCGCTCGCCTGGTTCGCCGAGCTGGGCCTCGCCGTCACCCCCCTCACCGAGGCTGAGATCCACGACCGGGCGGAGGCTGCCTGACATGATCCCCTGGCTTTCCCCGATGATCGAGCAGCTCTTCTACGAGGCTGCGATCGAGACCCTGACCATGGTGGCCGCCGCCGCCGGCATCGCCGTGCTCTTCGGCCTGCCGCTGGCGCTGCTGCTGCACGCCACCGCCCCGGGTGGCCTGGCGCAGAACGGGCTGGTCAACCGCCCGCTCGGCCTGCTGATCAACGCCGTGCGCTCGACCCCCTTCATCATCCTGATGGTGGCGATCGTGCCCTTCACCCGCATCGTCGCCGGGACCTCGATCGGCACGGGCGCGGCCATCGTGCCGCTGGCGCTCGCCGCCACCGCCTTCATCACCCGCCTGTTCGAGACCGCCCTGCGCGAGGTCGATCGCGGCGTGGTCGAGGCCTCGCGCGCCATGGGCGCCACGCGGCTGCAGATCCTCTGGAAGGTGCTGGTGCCCGAGGCGATGCCCGGCCTGGTCGCCGCCATCACCGTCACCCTGGTCAGCCTGGTGGGCTATTCCGCCATGGCCGGCGCGGTGGGCGGCGGGGGCCTGGGCGATCTCGGCATCCGCTTCGGCTATCAGCGCTTCATGCCGGAGGTGATGGCCAGTGTCGTCGCCGTGCTGATCCTTTTCGTCCAGGGGCTGCAATCGCTGGGGGACTGGCTGGTCCGCCGCGTCAGCCACCGCTGAATCATCCGATCACCAACAGCAAGAAACGGGAAATCGCCATGACGCTCCACCGCCGCGCCCTGCTGGGCAGCGCCCTCGCCCTGCCCGCCTTCGCCGCCCTGCCGGCCTTCGCCCAGGCGCCCGAGATCGGCACCGCCGCGCGGCCGCTGCGCATCGGCGCCACCGCCGGCCCGCACAGCCAGGTGCTGGAGAAGGTGCAGGAGATCGCGGCGCGCGACGGCCTCGTGCTGCGCATCGTGCCCTTCACCGACTACATCACGCCCAACGCGGCGCTGGCGGCCAAGGATCTGGACGCCAATTGCTACCAGCACCAGCCCTTCCTCGACCAGGCGGTGCGCGACCGCAACCTGCCGCTGGTCGCGGTCGGCAAGACGCTGGTCTTCCCCATGGGCGTCTATTCCCGCCGCGTGAAGTCGATCGGCGAGCTGGCCAATGGCGCGCGCGTCGCCATCCCGAACGACCCGACCAATGGCGGCCGGGCGCTGGCCCTGCTGGCCGCCAATGGCGCCTTCAAGCTGACGCCGGGCGCCGATTTCCGCGCCACCATCGCCGATGTGCTGGAGAACCCGAAGCGCCTGCGCATCATCGAGCTGGAGGCGGCGCAGATCCCGCGCACCCTGGACGAGGTCGACGCCGCCGCCATCAACACCAATTTCGCCATCCCGGCGGGGCTGAACCCGGTGCGCGACGCCATCGCCATCGAGAGCGCCGACAGCCCCTATGCCAACCTCATCGCCGTGCATCGCGACAACCGCGACGCGCCCTGGGTGAAGCGGCTGGTGGCGGCCTACCAGAATGACGACGTCAAGAAATTCGTCGCCGAGACCTTCCAGGGCTCGGTCGTTCCCGCCTTCTGACCTGAGGACAAGCGAGAGATGCTGAACCGACGCTCCCTGATCCTGGCCGGCGGCGCGCTGCTGCTGCCGGCCCTGCTGCCGCGCCACGCCCGGAGCCAGGGAGCGGCCGAGTTCGGCAGCGCGGCCCGGCCCCTGCGCGTCGGCGTCACCGCCGGCGTGCATGAGCAGGTGCTGGAAGTGGTGCGCGACGTGCTGAAGCGCGACAACTTCGCCATCGACATCCGCACCTTCGCGGATTTCATCCAGCCCAATGTCGCCCTCGCCTCCGGCGACATCGACATCAACACCTATCAGCACCTGCCCTTCCTGGAGGCGCAGAAGCAGCAGCGCGGCTACGACTTCGTCCCCGTCGGCAAGACGGTGCTGACGGTGATGGGCGTGTTCAGCCGCCGCCACCGCGCCATCGCCGACATCCCGAGCGGCGCCCGCGTCGCCATCCCGAACGACCCGACCAATGGCGGCCGCGCCTTGCTGCTGCTGGCCAAGGCCGGGCTCATCGAGCTGCGCTCGGGCGCCGACTACCGCGCGACCATCGCCGACATCACCGGCAACCCGAAGCGCATCCGCATCGTCGAGCTGGAGGCGGCCTCCATCGCCCGCAGCCTGGACGATGTCGACGCCGCCGCCATCACCGGCAACTACGCGGTGCCAGCGGGGCTGAACCCGCTGAAGGAAGGGCTGGCGATCGAGGGGACGGACAGCGTCTACACCGTGCTCGTCGTGGCGCGGCGGGGCGACGAGAACAGGCCCTGGGCGCAGAAGCTGGCCCGCGCCTATGCCGACCCGGCGGTCAAGGAATTCGTTGAGAAGACCTTCGGCGGGGCGGTGATCGTCGGAGCATAAAAAAGGCCGGGGGAAGGAATTCCCCCGGGCCCCCATCTTTTTTCTGCCAGGGCCGGCGGACGCTGTCCGCCGGCTCGTCTCAGTTGCCGGCGACAGCGCGCAGGCGCGGCGACTTCGCCTGCTCGATCAGCTCCTCATACAGCGCCACATAATCCTCGGCCATGCGGCGGGCGGTGAAGCGCTGCTCGAAGCGGGCGCGCACCTTGGCGCGGTCCAGCTCCGGGATGCGGGCGACGGCGGCCACCGCCTCATCCTCATTCTCGACGATGAAGCCGGTCAGCCCATCCTCCATCACCTCAGGCACCGAGCCGCGGCGCATCGCGATCACCGGCGTGCCGCAGGCCATCGCCTCGATCATCACCAGGCCGAACGGCTCCGGCCAGTCGATCGGGAACAGCAGCGCATGCGCGCCGGAGAGGAATTCCGGCTTCTGGTCGTCATTGATCTCGCCGATGTATTCCACATGCTCCTGGCCCATCAGCGGCGCGATCTCGCGCTCGTAATAGGCCCGGTCGGCGGCGTCGATCTTGGCGGCGATCTTCAGCTTCACGCCCGCCCGCTTGGCGATGCGGATGGCGCGGTCCAGCCCCTTCTCCGGCGAGACGCGGCCGAGGAAGGCGAAATACTTCTGCTCCACCGGCTGCGGCGTCAGCCGGTCCTTCGGCATGCCATGCAGGATGGTGCGCGCCCAGTTCAGCTTCGGGATCGGCAGGCGCTGATGGTCGGAGATCGAGACGTAAGGCGTATGGCCATAGGTCTCGTAGATCATCTTGAACTCGGGCAGGTCCAGCCGGCCATGCAGCGTGGTCACGAAGGGCACGCGCTGGCGGTCGAGCAGGCCGAGCGGGAAATAGTCGATATGCGAATGGATCACGTCGAACTCATGCGCCCGCTGGCCGACGATCTCGACCATGCGCATGTAATGCGCGACCCAGTCCTTCACGGTCGGGTCCAGGCGCAGCGCCTCGGGGCGCATCGCGGCCAGCTTCGCATGGGTCACGGAATCGCCGCTGGCGAACAGCGTGACCTCATGGCCCATCGCCACCAGTTCTTCGGTCAGCGAGGAAACCACCCGCTCGGTGCCGCCATACAGCTTGGGCGGCACGGCCTCGAACAGCGGCGAGATTTGCGCGATACGCATGAACGCGATCCCTTTTCTCAGGCAGATCACTATGTCTACTGGAACAGGAGCGCCGCGTGACTTGATCGTTGCCGGGGGCGCCCATATTTCATCGTGAACCTACAAATCCATTATGGCGAAAAGTAGGCTGTCCTGGTGTCTGCCCTGGTGTCTGCCCCGGCTTCTTCCCCACTCCTAACGCCGCCCTCCGGGCTGCGTTTCCTGGCCCGCCACGCGGCCCGCCACGGGCCCGGCCATGCCGTGGTGTTCGGCGCCGTGCTGCTGGCCATGCTCTGCTCGGTCTCGACCCAGTACGGGCTGAAGCAGCTGATCGACCGCATCGCCGCCGGGCCGCAATCCGCCCCCGCCGCCTGGGGCGCCTTCGCCCTGCTCTGCGCGCTGATCGCCGCCGACAATTTGCTCTGGCGCCTGGGCGGCTGGCAGGCGACGCGGGTCTTCACCGCCGTCTCGGGCGATATCCGCAACGGGCTGTTCGCGCATCTGGCCGGGCACAGCCCGGGCTTCTTCGCCGACCGCCTGCCCGGCGCCCTGGCCGCCCGCCTCTCCGCCACCGCCCAGGCCGGATTCGCGGTGGAGAACAGCCTGGCCTGGAGCCTGGTCCCGCCCTGCACCGCGGTGCTGGCCGCCATCTTCTTCGCCGCCACCGTGTCGGTCCCGCTGGCCCTGGCGCTCGCCATGGTGGCGCTGCTGATCGGCCTGCTGATGCACCGGCTGGCGCGGCGCGGCACCGCCCTGCACCGGGCGCATGCCGCCAGCGCCGCCGCGGTGGATGGGGAGCTGGTCGACATCGTCGGCAATATCGGCGTCATGCGCGCCTTCGGCGCCACGCTGCGCGAGAGGCGCCGCATCGCCGAGGCGGTCGGCCACGACGTCGCCCGCCACCGCGCCAGCCTCTGGCATATGGAGAAGCTGCGCACCCTGCACGCGCTGCTGACCATCCTGCTCACCGCCGGCGTGCTGGCCGCTGGCCTCGCCCTGTGGCAGCGCGGCGCCGCGACGGTGGGCGATGTCGCGCTGCTGGCCGGGCTGTCGCTGACCATCCTGCACGGCACCCGCGACATCGCCGTCGCCCTGGTCGATTTCACCCAGCAGATGGCGCGGCTGGAGGAAGCGCTCTCCGCCCTGCTGCTGCCGCATGCGCTGGAGGATGCGCCGGACGCCGCGCCGCTGCGCCCCGGCCCCGGCGCGCTCCGATTCGAGGCGGTCTCCTTCGCCTATCCCGGCCGCGCTCCGGTGCTGGAGGGCTTCACCCTCGACATCCCGGCCGGGCAGAAGGTCGGGCTGGTGGGCGCCTCGGGCGCCGGGAAATCCACCGTGCTGGCGCTGCTGCAGCGCTTCTGGGACCCCGATTCGGGCCGCATCCTGGTCGATGGCCAGGATATCCGCCGGGCGACACAGGACAGCCTGGCCCATGCGCTGGCCGTGGTGCCGCAGGACACCGCGCTCTTCCACCGCTCCGTGCTGGAGAACATCCGCTACGCCCGCCCCGACGCCACCGAGGCCGATGTGATGCAGGCCGCCGAGGCCGCCCAGTGCCGCGGCTTCATTGAGGCCCTGCCGGAGGGCTTCGCCACCCTGGTCGGCAATCGCGGCGTCAAGCTCTCGGGTGGGCAGCGCCAGCGCCTGGCGATTGCCCGCGCGCTGCTCAGCCCCGCGCCCATCCTGCTGCTGGACGAGGCCACCAGTGCGCTGGACAGCGAGAGCGAGCGGGCGATCCAGGCGGCGCTCGCCACGCTGATGCAGGGGCGCACCGTCATCGCCATCGCGCACCGCCTCGCCACCCTCCAAAATTTCGACAGAATTCTTGTCCTGAATCGGGGTCGGATCGTGGAGGATGGCCCGCCCGAGGCGCTGGCCCGCCACCCCGGTCCGTATCGGGATCTGTTGCTGCAGCAGCAGGCCGGCACGCCGCCGGACCTGCCGGATGCGGCCTGAAAGGGCAGCGCGCATGTCGCGTCTCGTCGTGGTTTCCAACCGGGTCGCCCCCATCACCGAGGGCGAGCCCACCGCGGGCGGCCTGGCCGCCGGCGTCATGGACGCGCTGCGCCACAATGGCGGGCTGTGGTTCGGCTGGTCCGGCCAGACCCTGCCCGATGTGGTGCCGCCCGAGAGCCTGCCGCCCGGCCTGCCCCCGGCCGTCGCCCGCAGCGGGCCGGTCACGCTCTACACCACCGACCTGACGCAGCGGGACTACAACGAGTATTACCGCGGCTTCGCCAATGCGACGCTGTGGCCGGTGCTGCACGACCAGACCGCGCTGGCCCGCTTCGACTGGGCGGAATTCGCCGGCTATCGCCGCGTCAACACGCATTTCGCCCGCCATCTGGCCGAGCTGGTGGGGCCCGACGACGTCATCTGGGCGCATGACTACCACCTGCTCTGCCTGGCCGAGCAGCTGCGGGAGGCCGGCCTGCGCAACCGCATCGGCCTGTTCCTGCACACCCCCTGGCCCTCGCCCTCGGT
Organism: Pseudoroseomonas cervicalis; assembly: GCF_030818485.1. Classification (NCBI taxonomy): domain Bacteria; kingdom Pseudomonadati; phylum Pseudomonadota; class Alphaproteobacteria; order Acetobacterales; family Roseomonadaceae; genus Roseomonas; species Teichococcus cervicalis. The sequence continues at coordinate 1,283,491 of NZ_JAUTAJ010000004.1, forward strand.
GCTGATGACCGTGCCGGCGCATGCCGAGCTGGTGCGCGCCATGGCGCAATACGACCTGATCGGCTTCCAGACCGAGCGCGACCGCCTGGCCTTCGCCGACTATGTCCGCCGCGAGCTGGGCGGCGAGGAGGCCGCCGGCGGCCTGCTGCACGTCCATGGCAGGCTGATCCGCACCGGCGTCTACCCGATCGGCGTGCAGGTCGACGCGCTGCGGGCCGAGGCCGTGGCGGGTGCCGGCCACGCCCAGATGCAGGCGCTGCACCGGGCGCTGGGCGGGCGCGAGCTGATCATGAGCGTCGAGCGGCTGGACTATTCCAAAGGCCTGCGCCAACGCTTCGCCGCCTATGAGCGCTTCCTGGCCACCCACCCCGCCTGGCACCGCCGCGTCGAATACCTGCAGATCGCGCCCCCCTCGCGCTCCGATGTCGAGGCCTATCAGGCGATCCGGCGCGAGCTGGAGGGCGAGGCCGGCCGCATCAATGGCCGCTTCGCCGAGCTGGACTGGACGCCGCTGCGCTACCTCAACCGCAGCTTCCCGCGCGCCGCGCTGATGCCGCTCTACGCCGCCGCCCGGGTCGGGCTGGTGACGCCGCTGCGCGACGGCATGAACCTGGTCGCCAAGGAATATGTGGCCGCCCAGGATCCGGCCGACCCCGGCGTGCTGGTGCTGTCGCAATTCGCCGGCGCGGCGCGGGAGCTGGACGCCGCCCTGCTGGTCAACCCGCATGACGAGGCCGGGGTCGCCGCCGCCCTCGACCAGGCGCTGTCCATGTCGCTGGCGGAGCGCCAGCAGCGCCACGCCGCCATGCTCTCGGTGATGCGCCGCAACAGCCTGGAGCGCTGGCGCGATCGCTTCGAGGGCGATCTGCGCGCCCTGCCGGCAACCGGCGCGCGCGGCCGCGCCGCCTGAAGCGGAACGAGGCGCCTCGCCCCTGGCGGCGGGGCGCTCGACCCGGCAAATTGGTGCCATGCGCATCTATCTTGCCGGCCCCGATGTCTTCCTGCCTGACGCCGCCACCATCGCGGCGGAGAAGAAGGCGATCTGCGCCCGCCACGGCGCCATCGGCATCTTCCCCACCGACCCCATCGCCGACCCCGCCGCCGAGGCCGCGACCGAGCGCTGGTACGAGATCTATCTGCGCAACGAGGCGCATATCCGCGCCGCCGACGCCATGATCGCCAACCTCACCCCCTTCCGCGGCCCCTCCGCCGACGCCGGCACGGTCTATGAGGTGGGATTCATGCGCGCGCTCGGCCGGCCCGTCGCCGGCTACACCAACAGCGCCGAGGATTTCTCCCGCCGCACCCGCGCCTTCCTGGGGGAGGCGGCGCAGCCCCTGCCCGGGGGCGGCTGGGCGGATGGCGAGGGGCTGCACCTGGAAAGCTTCGGCTGCCACGACAACCTGATGATCGATGGCGGCATCCGCGCCTCCGGCGCCCGCCTGATCGCCCGTGCGGTGCCGGAAGAGCGGCGCTGGCGCGACCTCACCGCCTTCGAGGCATGCCTGGTGTCGCTGCTGCGCGGGAAGATCGCAGCCTAGGAAAACAACCGGAAGAAAGGTTCTTTTTTGGAAAAAAGAACCAAAAAACTTTTGTCAGAAAGAGTGCGCACCGGCTGAGGGCGCGAGCCCTGGCGGACCAGGCGGGATGCGGGCAGTTTGACCCCCTGCCCGCCCTGCAAGGCCGCCAATGTCCCAGACCACCGCATCCGCCTCCGCCTTCACCCCGCTGCGCCACCCCGCCTTCCGCCTGCTCTGGCTCGCCAACCTGGCCAGCAACACCGGCATGTGGGTGCAGAACACCGGCGCCGGCTGGCTGATGACCAGCCTCGACCCCTCCCCCATCATGGTCAGCTTGGTGCAGGCCGCCTCCATGCTGCCGGTCTTCCTCCTGGCCCTGCCGGCCGGCGCCATGGCCGATATCGTCGACCGGCGGCGCTACCTGATCTTCGCCCAGGCCTGGATGTGCGCCATGGGCCTCGCGCTCTGCCTGGTCACCGCCGGCGGCGTCATCGGGCCCTGGAGCCTGCTGGCCTTCACCTTCGCCATCGGCGCCGGCAGCGCCATGAACTTCCCCGCCTGGGCCGCCACCACGCCCGAGCTGGTGCCGCGCACCGACCTGACCCAGGCCATCGTGCTGAACGGCATCGGCTTCAACCTCTCCCGCGCCGTGGGGCCGGCGCTGGGCGGCTTCATCATCGGCCTCGCCGGCACCGAGGCCGCCTTCGCCTTCAACGCGCTGTGCTTCGTCATCCTGATTGTGGCCCTGCTGCTGTGGCGGCGGGAGGCGCCGCGCAGCACCCTGCCCAAGGAGCATTTCCTCTCCGCCATGCGGGCCGGGCTGCGCTTCGTCTCCGCCTCGCCTTCGCTGCGCGTCATCATCCTGCGCGCCGTGGTGTTCTTCTTCTTCGGCGCCGCCATGTGGGGGCTGCTGCCGCTGCTGGTGCGCGGCCGGCTGGGGCTGGGGCCGGAGGCCTTCGGCATGATGCTGGCGGCCATGGGCGTCGGCGCCGTGGGCGCCGGGCTGCTGCTGCCGCGCTTCCGCGCCATTCTCAGCCGCAGCGACCTGGTGGCGGGTGCGGCGCTGCTGGCCGCCGCCGCCCTGCTGCTGCTGGGGCTGGCCACCCATTGGCTGCTGGCCGGCATCGGCATGCTGCTCTACGGCGCCGCCTGGATCGCCGCCGCCTCCACCCTGCAGGCGGCGGCCCAGCTCGCCTCCCCCGCCTGGGTGCGGGCGCGCGCCATCGGCATCTACCAGCTCTCCTTTTTCGGGGCCCTCGCCCTCGGCTCGGCACTCGCCGGCTGGGCGGGCGATGTCTTCGGCGTGCAGGCGGCGCTGCTCGGCTTCGGCGCCGGCGGCGCGGTGGCGGCGCTGGTGATGCGGCGCTGGTCGCTCGACCCGCGCCCCGCGGCCGAGGCCGCCTCCTCCCTCCTGCCGCAGCCGGAGGCGCCGGCGGCCGAGCTGGTGCCGCTGCTGGCGCAAGGCCGCGGCCGGGTGCTGGAGATGGTCCGCTACCGCATCGACCCTGCCGACCGCGTGGCCTTCCTGGCGGTCATGGCAGAGCTGCGCCAGGTGCGGCTGCGCAGCGGCGCCCTCTCCTGGCGGCTCTATGAGGATGTGGCGCATCCCGAGATGTGGGCGGAGTTCTGGGCGATGGAGAGCTGGACCGAGCATCTGCGCGAGCTGGACCGGCTGCAGCCCGCCGACCGCGCGGTGATCGCCCGCGCCGCCGCCCTGCACCGCGGCGGTGAAACCGGACCGGAGGCCGCGCGCTTCATCAGCCAGTCGCCCTGAGGCCGGGGTGGGGCTGCCGGGGCTGACAAACCGCGCCGGAAACCCCACCCTGAGCGAAGCGTTAGCTTAGCCAGACAGGAGGTACCCCATGGCTCTCCGCGCCACGCGCAACGATCTTGGTGAGAATGCCAAGAAGGTCTCCGTCAGCGTCCTGAACGCCACGCTGTCGGACACGATCGACCTGACCAACTGCGTCCGCATGGCCCATTGGACCCTGCGCGGCTCCAACTTCATCGGCCTGCACACCATGCTGGAGGGCTTCTACAACGAGCTCTTCGCCACCGCCGACGACGTGGCCGAGCGCCTGGTGCAGCTGGGCGGCACGCCCGACGGCACCAGCCAGAACGTGGTCGAGAAGTCGCGCCTGCCGGCCTATCCGCAGGGCACCACCGCCTCGCTCGAGCATGTGAAGGAGCTGGCCGACCGCTTCGCCCTGCTGGCCAAGCATGTGCGCGAAGGCATCGACAGCACCGACGAGGCCGGCGATGCCGACACCGCCGACCTGCTGACCGGCCTGTCGCGCGACCTCGACAAGAAGCTGTGGATGCTGGAAGCGCATCTGGAGAAGTGAGAAGAAAGGGTTCTTTTTTAGAAAAAAAAGAACCAAAAAACTTCTTTCTGTTTTGGCGTCCCGCTTCAGGCCTGAGGCGGGACGCCAACTCATAAAAGTCTTTTTGCTTCTTTTTCTTCAGAAAAAGAAGATCCTTCCCCCTCCGCACCCCGGGCTTGCCTCGCACCCCGCCCCTTCGCTACGGTGCCCGGCGAGGGTGTGAACAAGACATGAACGATCTGTTTGGCGGCCGTGGTGCCAAGGCGCAGGCCGGCGCTTCCTATTCGGCCAAGGATATCGAGGTTCTGGAGGGGCTGGAGCCCGTCCGGCGGCGCCCCGGCATGTATATCGGCGGCACCGACGAGAACGCCCTGCACCATCTGGCGGCCGAGGTGCTCGACAACGCCATGGACGAGGCGGTGGCCGGCCATGCCGACCGCATCGAGGTTACGCTGGAAAAGGACAACTGGCTGACCGTCCGCGACAATGGCCGCGGCATCCCGACCGACCCGCACCCGAAATTCCCGAAGCTGTCGGCGCTGGAGGTGATCCTCACCACGCTGCATTCGGGCGGCAAGTTCTCCGGCAAGGCCTATGACACCTCGGGCGGGTTGCACGGCGTCGGCAGCTCGGTGGTGAACGCCCTGGCCGAGCGGCTGGAGGTCGAGGTCGCGCGCGACCGCACCCTGTTCACCCAGGCCTATTCGCGCGGCAAGCCGCTCTCCAAGCTGAAGAATGCGGGTGCCGTGCACAATCGCCGCGGCACTACCATCCGCTTCAAGCCGGACCCGGAGATTTTCGGGGCGCAGCAATTCCTCGCCGCCCGGCTGTTCCGCCTCTGCCGCTCCAAGGCCTATCTGTTCCGCGGCGTCGAGATCCGCTGGTCCTGCGACCCGGCGCTGGTCAAGGACGACACCCCTTCCCAGGCGACGCTGCATTTCCCGGGCGGCCTGTCCGACTTCCTGGCGGCGGCGGTGGAGAACCGCGCCCCCGTCATCCCCGCCCCCTGGGCCGGGGAGAGCACCTTCCCACAGGGTGCCGGCCGCTGCGAATGGGCGGTGACCTGGCTGGAGCAGGGCGAGGGCTTCCTGCACACCTATGCCAACACCATCCCGACACCGCAGGGCGGCACGCATGAGGCCGGGCTGCGCGCCGCGCTGGTCAAGGGCCTGCGCGCCTATGGCGAGCTGAAGAAGGAGAAGCGCGCCGCCGCCATCACCGCCGAGGATGTGTTCGGCGGGCTGGCGGGCATGCTCTCGGTCTTCATCCGCGAGCCGCAATTCCAGGGCCAGACCAAGGACAAGCTGACCAGCCCCGAGGCCGCCAAGCTGGTCGAGCAGGGCCTGCGCGACCATTTCGACCATTGGCTGGCCGGCGACCCGGCCATGGCCGGCAATCTGCTGACCTGGGCGATCGAGCGCGCCGAGGAGCGGCTGCGCCGGCGCGAGCAGAAGGACACGCCGCGCAAATCGGCGACGCGCCGGCTGCGCCTGCCCGGCAAGCTGGCCGATTGCGCGCGCGAGGCGGCCGATGGCACCGAGCTGTTCCTGGTCGAGGGCGATTCCGCCGGCGGCTCCGCCAAGCAGGCGCGCGACCGCGAGACCCAGGCGGTGCTGCCGCTGCGCGGAAAAATCCTGAACGTCGCCTCGGCCAGCGCCGACAAGCTGCGGCAGAACCAGGAGCTGAAGGATCTGATCGAGGCGCTGGGCTGCGGCGCCGGCGACAAGTTCGACCTCTCCCGGCTGCGCTATGGGCGTGTCGTCATCATGACGGATGCCGATGTCGACGGCGCGCATATCGCGGCGCTGCTGATGACCTTCTTCTACAAGGAGCTGCCGGAGCTGGTGCGCCAGGGCCGGGTCTATCTGGCGCAGCCGCCGCTCTACCGCCTGGCGACACCGGGCAAGACGCTCTACGCGATGGATGATGCCGAGCGCGAGCGCCTGCTGAAGAAGGCCTTCAAGCCCGGCCAGAAGGTCGAGGTCAGCCGCTTCAAGGGCCTTGGCGAGATGCCGCCGGCCTCGCTCAAGGAGACGACGATGGATCCGCGCAAGCGGACCCTGCTGCGCGTGGTGCTGCCGCCGGAGGAGCGCGCCCGTACCTCCGAGCTGATCGAGGCGCTGATGGGCCGCAAGCCCGAGCTGCGCTTCCGCTTCATCCAGGAGAATGCCGGCAAGCTGGACCTGGAGGAGGTGGACGCCTGATGGTGTCGGGCGCCTGACAGAGCCGCCGATCGAGACAGAAGCTGCCTTGGCGATGGCCGCCGGCCAGCGCCGCGGCCTGGCCTGTCCCATCTGCTGAAGCGCGTGTCGGGAGCTGCGGATGGACGCGCCCCTGCTGAATGGCCGGCCGGGGTATTTTCGGCCGTCGGCGCCCGGCACCCAGGCCTTCGCCGCGCGATCCTGCTCCGCCCTCCCCTGCCTGAGCCCATGGACGCGCGGCGGCGGCGGCACCAGGGCGCCCGATCCGCCCGGACCCTATCCCTGGCCTGATCGGGCGAAGTAGCGGCTCGGCGTCCGGCCCAGCGCCTTCCGGAACATGGTGATGAAGGCGGTGACGGATTCATAGCCCAGCTCGGCCGCCACCCGCTGCACGGAGGCCCCGGCCGCCAGCTCGCGCATCGCCACGATCAGGTGGAATTGCTGCCGCCAGCGCCCGAAGCTCAGCTTCGTCTCCGCCAGCATCAGCCGTGTCAGGGAACGCTCGCTCATGGCGACGCGGGCGGCCCATTCGCCGAGCGTGCTGCGGTCGCCGGGATTGGCCGCCAGGGCGTCCGCGATCAGGCGGATCTTCGGGTGATCCGACACGGGCAGGTTGAGCTGTTCCTGCGGCATCAGCGCCAGCTCGTCGAGCAGCACGCGCACCAGCCGCCCGGTCTGGTCCTCCGGCGCATAGTCCTGCGGCGCCGCCGCCAGGCGGTGGATCATCTCCCGCACCATGGCCGAGACGGCGATGGTGCAGCACTGCTCCGGCAGGGCGGCCGCATCCGGCTCCACGAACAGATAGGACAGCAGCGCATTGGGCGTGGCGCGGTTGCTGTGCAGTTGCCCCCCCGGGATCCAGACCCCGCAATGGGGCGGGACAACCCACAGCCCATTGGCGGCGGTGCAGGTCACCGCCCCCTGCAGCGCCAGCACCAGCTGCCCCTTGCGGTGCCGGTGCATCGGCACCTCCAGCACGTAGTTCCGGAAATCGATGCGCAGCGCCAGCGCCGGACGGTCGGAGCGGTCCGGATCATGCTCGGCGGTGCAGGAGAGCAGGGTCATGGCGATTGGCCGGATTTAGCGATTATTTGGCAGGCTACCGCAATCCGGGCGAACGGCAAGCCGCTATGAGTCGGACGCCACCAGACAACAGGCCCATGAACCACGCCACCACCAGGCCCGCCCCTGCAGCGGCCCGACCCTTCCTGCTGCTGGCCGGCATCCTGCTGATCGCGGCCAATCTGCGCGCGCCGATCACGGGCGTCGCGCCCCTGCTCGGGATGATCCGCGATGCGACCGGCCTCGGCACGGTGGGCGCCGGCACGCTGACCACCCTGCCGCTGCTGGCCTTTGCCATCGCCTCGCCCTTCTGCGTGCTGCTGGGGCGCGAATACGGGCTGGAGCGCAGCCTGTTCATGGCCCTGCTGCTGATCGCGGGTGGCGTCCTGCTGCGCTCGCTCGGCCCCGCCTGGACGCTGTTCCTCGGCACCGGCGTCATCGGTGTCGGCATCGCCATCGGCAATGTGCTGCTGCCGAGCCTGATCAAGCGCGACTACCCCCGCCAGATCGCCCCGCTGACCAGCGCCTATGCCGTCACGGCCGGCGCGGTCGCGGCCCTGGCCTCGGCCGCCGCGGTGCCCATCGCCACGCTGCCGGGCTCCGGCTGGAACTGGGCGCTGGGCGCCTTCCTGCCGGTGCCCCTGCTGGCGCTGGCCCTGTGGTCGCCCCAGCTCGCCGGCCGCAGCGCGCCCGCCTCGGGCACCGCGACGCCGCCGCATGGCGGGCGCATCTGGCGCTCGGCCCTGGCCTGGCAGGTGACGGCGTTCTTCGGCCTGAACTCCCTGGTCTACTATGTGACGGTCACCTGGCTGCCGGCCATCCTGACCGATGCGGGCTATTCGGCGGCCGCGGCAGGCTCGCTGCACGGCATCTCGCAGCTGGCGACGGCCGTGCCCGGCCTGCTGCTGGGGCCGCTGGTCGGCCGCCTGAAGGACCAGAGAGCCCTGGCCATGGGCACGGCGCTGCTGGCGGGCCTGGCCCTGCTCGGCCTCCTGCTGTTGCCCGGCTGGGCCATGCTCTGGGTCGCGCTGTTCGGCTTCGGCTCGGGGGGGACCTTCATCCTGGCCCTGGCCTTCATCAGCCTGCGCGCCGCCAATGTCCGGCAGGCGGCGGCGCTGTCGGGCATGGCGCAGACCATGGGCTACAGCATCGCGGCCGCCGCGCCGCCGCTCGGCGGTGTGCTGCACGACATGACGGGGGGCTGGTTCCTGCCCCTCATCGCCTGCGTGGCGCTGTGCGGCGCCATGGCCGCCTTCGGCCATCGCGCCGGCCGTGCCCATACCATCCTCTGACCAGGCCAGGAGGCCAACCATGAGCGAGAAGATTGCCATCATCACCGCGGCGGGCAGCGGCATGGGGGCGGCGGCGGCGAGGCGCCTCGCGGCCGACGGGTTCAAGGTCGCGCTGCTGTCCTCCTCCGGCAAGGGCGAGGCGCTGGCGCAGGAGCTCGGCGGCCTCGGCGTGACCGGCTCGAACCAATCCCCTGCGGATCTCCAGCGGCTGGTGGATCAGGCGATGCAGCGCTGGGGCCGGGTCGATGTGCTGGTGAACAGCGCCGGGCATGGCCCGCGCGCGCCCATCCTGGAGATCACCGACGAGCAGTGGCACGCGGGCATGGACGTCTATCTGCTGAACGTGGTGCGGCCGGTGCGGCTGGTGGCGCCCATCATGCAGCGCCAGGGCGGCGGCGCCATCGTCAATATCTCCACCGCCTGGGCGTTCGAGCCGAGCGCGATGTTCCCGACCTCGGCCGTGTTCCGGGCGGGGCTGGCCGCCTACACCAAGATCTTCGCCGATGCCCACGCGGCCGACAATGTGCGGATGAACAACGTGCTGCCCGGCTGGATCGACAGCCTGCCCGCCACGGAGGAACGGCGGCAAAGCGTGCCGATGGGCCGCTATGGCCGCGCCGAGGAGATCGCTGCGACCATCAGCTTCCTGGCTTCGGAGGGGGCCGGCTACATCACCGGCCAGAATCTCCGCGTCGATGGCGGGCTGACCCGGTCGGTCTGACCCGGTCGGTCTGACAGGGTCGGTCTGACACCGCTGGTCTGACGCTGGGCCGCGCTGACGGGGCCGCGCGGCGCGCCGGGGTCGCAGCCAGGATCGACCCGCGCCTAGCGCTGGCCCCTGCGGCGCACTCCGCCAGGGGCGGGCACGCCCTGCCCCGGCGCCTCACCCTGCCGGGTCCCGGGCCCGATCCCGGTCATGCCGGGCCGGATCGGGCCGCGATGGCGCAGCGCCTCGACGATCACCCGGAAGGCCGGCAGGTTCTGGCGCCGGGTGGGGAAGTAGAGATAGTAGCCGTCGAAGGGCGGTGACCATTCGTCGAGCAGGCAGACCAGCGCGCCGGAGGCCAGCTCCCGCTCGACGATGTTCTCCGGCACATAGGCGATGCCATAGCCCGCCACCGCCGCGTCGATCATGGCGTAGGAGGTGTTGAAGGTGAGCTGCCCGCGGACCCGCACGCGCAGCTCCTGCCCGTCCTTCTCGAACTCCCAGGCATAGAGGCCGCCGGCGGTCTCCTGCCGCATGTTGATGCAGACATGCTGGAGCAGATCCTGCGGATGCTCGGGCCGGGGATGCGCCGCCAGATAGGCGGGCGAGGCCACCGCCACCAGGCGCCAATCCGGCCCGATCCGGACGGCGACCATGTCCTTCTCGACGCTTTCGCCCAGCCGGACGCCCGCATCGAAGCCTTCCTCGACGATGTTGCGGAAGGTGCTGTCCAGGCGCAGCTCGACCTGGAGCTCGGGATAGCGCGCCAGAACCGGCCGCAGCTTCGGCCAGACCACGCTGTGCAGGGCATGATCGGACAGGGTCAGCCGGATCGAGCCGGAGGGCGTCTCGCGCAGCGACATCAGCGCCGCGATCTCGTCCTCGATCTCGGCCAGGCGCGGCGTGATCGTCCGCAGCAGGCGCTCGCCCGCCTCGGTCGGGGCGACGCTGCGGGTGGTGCGGGTCAGCAGGCGCAGCCCCATCCGCTCCTCGAGCTGCCGGATCGTGTGGCTCAGCGTCGATTGCGCGATGCCGAGCTTGGCCGCCGCGCGGGTGAAGCTCCGCTCCTCGGCGACGACCTGGAACCAGGTCAGCTGGTTGAAATCGGTGCGCGGCAGGGCGGCCTCCCCTTCCCGCATGGAGATTAATCGAACCGGTCGATGGGTCCATGCCAGTTTGGACGCCTAATCCGGCGGGTCTCTCCTCTCTAGCTTCGCTGCGGAACATGGAACGAGGCGGAGCACCGGCATGGCGACGGACATGAATGACAGGACAAGCCCGGGCCTCGGCCGGCGCAGCCTGATGGCTCGGAGCGGCGCCGGGCTCGCCGCCCTCGGCACCCCCTCTTTCCTCACCGCCACGGATGCGAAGGCACAGACCATGACGAGCGACTGGGACAAGGTGTTTCCCCCGCAGCGGGAAGGTCGACCTCATGAAGGTCACCTTCCGGAACCGCTACGGCATCACCCTGGTGGGCGATCTGTATCTGCCGCGCGGCCGGTCCGGCGGCCGCCTGCCGGCGCTCGCCATCGCCGGGCCGTTCGGCGCGGTGAAGGAGCAATCATCCGGCCTCTACGCACAGACCATGGCCGAGCGCGGCTTCGTCGCCCTCGCCTTCGATCCCTCCTTCACCGGCGAGAGCGGCGGCGAGCCGCGCAATGTCGCCTCGCCGGACATCAACACCGAGGATCTCGGCGCCGCCGTGGATTTTCTCGGCCTGCACGAGGCCGTCGACCGCGAGCGCATCGGCGTGATCGGCATCTGCGGCTGGGGCGGCATCGCGCTCAACGCGGTGGCCGCCGACAAGCGCGTCAAGGCGGTGGTGGCCAGCACGATGTACGACATGAGCCGCGTCATGGCGCGCGGCTACAATGACGCCATGACGCCCGAACAGCGCGCGAAGGCGCTGGAGACGATCAGCCGCCAGCGCTGGGAGGATGCCGCGAAGGGCACACCGGCCTATCAGCCGCCCTACAACAGGCTCAGCGGCGGCGAGGCGCAGTTCCTGGTCGACTACCATGACTACTACATGACCCCGCGCGGCTATCACCGGCGGGCGGTGAATTCGGGCAATGCCTGGACGGTCACCACGCCCCTCTCCTTCATGAACATGCCGCTCCTCACCTATATCGCCGAGATCGCGCCCCGCCCGGTGCTGCTGATCCATGGCGAGAAGGCGCATTCGCGCTACTTCAGCGAGACCGCCTTCGCCGCGGCCGCCGAGCCGAAGGAGCTGCTGATCATCGAGGGCGCCAGCCATGTCGATCTCTATGACCGGATGGATGTGATCCCCTTCGACCGGCTGCAGGCCTTCTTCGAGGCGCATCTCTCCGCCTGACGCCCGGCGGGGCCCGGCCCGGCCGGGCCCCGCCCCCCACCACCGACAGAGGAGGCGATGCCATGCTGCGATCCATGCTGGCCGCCGCGTTCATTCTGGGAAGCACAGGAGCCGCCATGGCAGGAGAGCGCATCCGGATCAGCTCCCCCTGGGGCGAGGTCGCCGCCGAGATCGCCGATACCGATGCCGGGGCGGCGCTGCTGGACATGCTGCCGCTGACGATCGCGATGCGCGACCATCTGCGCCAGGAGAAGACCGGCTTCCTGCCGCGCGACCTTCCCGCCGGCGAACGGCAGCCGGATTTCCGCGCCGGCACGCTCGGCCTGTGGAACCGCAACCACTTCGTCATCTACTACCGGGACGGGCGCGTTCCGCAGCCGGGCATCCGCATCCTCGGGCAGGTGCAGGGCGATGCCTCGGTCTTCGATCGCCCGGGCGGCGTGACGGTCACCCTCACCCGGATCGACTGAGCCGCGGGCGGCCCCGCCCGTCGTCACCGGCCCCGGATCATCCCGCCGGCCCGGGCAGGAACACCCCGCCCAGGGCGCGCGTCAGCTCCGCCGCCACCTGCAGCAGCGTGCCGGCCGCCCGCTCCGCCGCCTCCCGGTTGAAGCGGGTGACCGGGCCGGTGATGCTGAGCGCGCCGGCGAAGCTCTCGCCCGGGCCGAAGACCGGCGTCGCCATGCTGGCGATATGCGGGTCGGTCGCGCCGCTGGTGTAGATCGGCAGGGCGAGGCCGGCCGCGCGGGCCGTGGCCGGGTTCTCGAAGGTGTGCAGCACCTGGGCGGTGGCCGATTCATCCATCGGCCGCATGTCGCCCTGGCGGACATGCAGGCGCAGCGCGTGCGGCGAATCGACGCGGAACAGGCAGAGACGCTGCGTGCCGCTGCGCACATAGAGCGAGGCGCTCTCCCCCGTCGCCGCCACCAGCCGCTCCAGCGCCGGCATGACATGCGCCTCGACCCGGAAGGATTGCTGGTAGACCGAGCCGAGCCGGAACAGCTCCGCCCCCAGCCGGTAGGCGCCGTCGGGCAGGCGGATCAGGTAGCCATGCTCCTCCAGCGTGATGGCCAGGCGCATGATGGTGGGCTTCACCAGGCCGGTCCGCGCCGCCAGCTCGGCCAGCGTCACGGCGTCGTCGCCCTTGCGGAAGGCGGAGAGCAGCGTCAGGGCGCGCCCGACCGAGGCGACGCCCTCCATCGGGGCTTTCGGGCGGATCGGAATCGTCATGGCGGCACCGTTACGGCCGGAACGGACCGGCAGCAAGCCGGCGCCTTGCCGCGGCCTCAACCGGCCGCGGCGTAGAGCGGCTGCCCCGGCACCGGCAGCTCCGCCCGCAGGATCGAGCCGGTCTCGGATTCCGTGATGAACAGGCTGCGCCCATCGGCGCCGCCAAAGGCCAGGTTGGTGGTGGACCAGCCGGCGCAGGAGGCGATGCGCGCCAGCGGCTCGGCGCGCGGCGACAGCCGCCAGACCGTGCCGAAGCCGGCATGCGCCACCAGCAGGCAGCCCTCGGCATCCAGCGCCAGCCCGTCCGGCCCGCTCGGGCCGCCATGCAGGTGGCAGAAGATGCTGGCCTTGGTGACGCTGCCATCGGCGTGCAGCGGCAGGCGCCAGATCTGGTTGGCCCGCGTCACCGCCACCAGCAGGAAGCTGGCATCGGGCGCCACGACGATGCCGTTCGGGCTCGGGATGGTGTCGATCAGGCAGTCCAGCCGCCCATCGGGCGCCAGGCGGTACACCCGCCCGGTCGGATCCTGCAGCCCGGTCTGCCCCTGATCGGTGAAATACAGCTCGCCGCCGGGGCCGAAGACCAGGTCGTTAACGCCCTTGAAGCTTTCCGAGCGCACCGTGTCGAGGAAGGGGGTGACGCTGCCGCTCTCGGGGTCCAGCAGCATGATGCCGCGCTTGTAGTCGGTGATGAAGATCCGCCCGTCGCGATGGATCTTCAGCCCGTTCGGCCAGCCATCATACTCGGCCACCTGCTCCCACGCCCCGTCCGGCGAGACGCGGAAGACCCGGCCGAAGGGGATGTCGGTGACGTAGAGCCGGCCCTGCCGGTCGAAGGAGGGCCCCCTCCAGGAAGCTGTCCACCGGGCGGCCGGCCCGGTTGGCGTCGCTCCAGGCGGAGCGGCACGGCTGCCGGAAGCGGTCCGGCAGCCGGGTGAAGAGATGGGTCTCGAGGCGCGGCGGCGGGGCGAAGAAGCTCATCATGGATGCCTTACTGCTTCTCGATCCCGCCGGCGGCGGCGATGTCGCGCCAGCGGGCGGTCTCCTCCCGGATCAGCCGGGCGAAGGCGTCGGGGGCGATGCCGCCGGGCTCCGAGCCCAGCTCGGCGATGAAGGCGCGCATGTCGGGCGCGGCCAGGGCGCGCACCGCCTCCTCCTGCAGGCGCTGGAGGATGGCGTCCGGCGTGCCGCGCGGCGCCGCCAGGCCGGACCAGTTGACGACGCCATAGCCGGGCAGGCCGGCCTCGGCGAAGGTGGGCAGCTCCGGCAGGGCGGTGACGCGGTGGCCGCCGCTGATCGCCAGCGGCCGCAGCTGGCCGCCGCGGATATTGCCGAGCGTCGAGCCGGGCGAGAGAATCACCAGGTCCACATTGCCGGACAGCACGCCGATCACCGCCTCGCCGGCGCCGCGGAAGGGCACGTGGTAGAGCTTGACGCCGGCGGCGCGCTCGAAGGCCAGGGTGGCGAAATGCGGCGCGCTGCCCATGCCGCCGGTGCCGTAGGTCAGCTTCTCCGGCTCCCGCTTCGCCGCGGCGATCAGCGAGGCGAGGTCGCGATAGGGCGATTTCTCGCCCACCGCCAGCAGGACGGGGGAGAAGGCGGTGACCGTGACCGGGCGGAAGGCGGTCTCGTAGTCGAAGGGCAGCCGGCTGAACAGATAGGGCAGCATGGCGTAGGTGTTGTCCATCGCCAGCAGCGTGTGGCCGTCCGGCGCGGCGCGCGCGGCCTCGGCGGCGCCGATGGTGCCGGTGGCGCCGGATTTGTTCTCCACCACGAAGCTCTGCCCGAGCTGCTCCGACAGCTTCTGCGCCAGGCGGCGCGCCAGCGTGTCCACCGCGCCGCCCGGCGCCCAGGGCACGATCACCCGCACCGGGCGCGAGGGGTAGCCGCCCTGCGCCAGCGCCGGGCGCGCCAGGGGGGCCAGCAGCGGCAGGGCCAGGCCGCCACCGATCAGGGCGCGGCGGGAGAGATGGTGGGGTCGGTTGTTTGGCACTTGCGTTTCCTCGGCTGCACCGGATATTTCGGAACGGCGTTACGTTTTTTCTGCCACCTTGTGGCATCCGGCGCAGCGCCCTGTCAACGAGACCTGTCAACGACACGGGCGCAAAGGCGCCCTTCCGGGAGGAGCACGGCCTTGGCCACTGGATTCCGCATTCTCCAGCGCAGCCGCGCGGTCGCGCCCGAGCTGGTCGAGCGCTTCCGCGCCCTGCCCGTGGCGAATGTCAGCGACGTGATGGCGCGCATGACGGCGGGCGGCGCGCGGCTGCGCCCGATGCACGCCCCGGGCGCGGCGCTGGCCGGCCCGGCGCTGACGGTGAAGACGCGCCCCGGCGACAATCTGATGATCCACAAGGCGATCGCCCTGGCCCAGCCCGGCGATGTCATCATCGTCGATGCCGGCGGCGACCTGACCAATGCGCTGATCGGCGAGCTGATGCTGGCGCAGATGGTGCGGCGCCGCCTGGGCGGCATCGTGCTGAACGGCGCGATCCGCGACAGCGCCGCCATCCGCGCGCAGGATTTCCCGGTCTTCGCCGCGGGGGTGACGCATCGCGGCCCCTACAAGGACGGCCCGGGCGAGATCAACGTGCCCATCGCGATCGACGGCATGGTGATCGCGCCGGGCGATCTGGTGCTGGGCGACGAGGACGGGCTGCTCTGCGTGCCCTTCGACGCGGCCGAGGCGATCCTGGCCGCCGCCGGCGAGAAGCAGGCGGCGGAGCAGCGGCAGGTCGCCCGCATCGAGGCCGGCACGCATGACGCCAGCTGGGTCGACGCCACGCTGCGGCGGCTGGGCTGCGAGGGGCTGGACTGAGGCCGGCCGGCCCGGCGCCCGGCGCCTGCCCGCGGCGCCTGCCCGCGGCGCCGGCCCGGCCCCCGCCCTTCCCGCCCACCCGCACCGCTCGCCGAATGGGCGCCGCGCCGCCCGCCCCGGATGAACCGAAGCCCGGCCCGCCCGGCCGGCCCGCCCCGAAGGATTGCCGCATGCCCGCCACACCCCGCCCCAATGTCCTCGTCTCGGCGGCCCGGCTGGCCCCCGAGGCCGTCGCCATGCTGGAGGAGGCCGGCTACGCCGTGCACTGCACCACCGGCTACCCGGCCGAGGAGGAGCTGCTGGAGGCCATCGGCAGGCTCCGCCCGGTCGCGATCCTGCACCGCCAGGGCTTCATCAATGGCACCGTCATGGACGCCGCGGCGCCGGAGCTGCGGGTGGTGGCACGGCATGGCGCCGGCATCGACGGCATCGACATCGCCGCCGCCCGCGCCCGCGGCCTGGCCGTCACCCGCGCCGCCGGGGCCAATTCCCGCTCGGTGGCGGAGCACGCCATGGCGCTGATGCTGTCCATGCTGAAGGACCTGCCCTCGGTCGCCGCCGGCATGCGCGAGGGGCTGTGGGAGAAGACCTCGCGCATGACGCGCGACATCGACGGCATGACGCTCGGCATCGTGGGCTATGGCGCCATCGGCTCCAAGGTGGCGCGCTATGCCGACGCCTTCGGCATGCGGGTCCTGGCGTATGACCCCTATCTGCCCGGCGACGGCCTGCCCGGCCCCGGCACGCGCGTGGCGTCGCTGGCCGAGCTGCTGCCGCAGGCCGAGGTGCTGTCGCTGCACTGCCCGCTGGAGCCGGAGACGCGCGGCCTGATCGGCGCCGCCGAGCTGGCCCTGCTGCCGCGCGGCGCGATCCTGGTGCACACCGCGCGCGGCGGCATCGTCGACCAGGAGGCGCTGCTGGCGGCACTGGAATCCGGGCAGCTCAGCTGGGCCGGGGTGGATGTCTTCGCCAAGGAACCGCTGGACGCCGACAGCCCGCTCCGCAGCCACCCGCGCGTGGTGCCGACGCCGCATCTGGCGGCCAACACGCCGCGCGGCGCGCTCGGCATGGCCTGCGGCGCGGCGGAGAGCATCATCGCCGTGCTGGCCGGCCGGCTGCCGGCGCTGGAAGGCGCCATGGTGGTGCCCGCCGGCCAGGCCTCGTCGCCGGTCCTGAGCTGAGGCGGCGCGCGGCCGGCGCGGCCGGCCAAAGGCCCGGCGTCGCCGCCCCGCGGGGCGGCGCGCGGGGCTCTCAGGAGGAGGAGAAACCAAGAATGACACATTCGCTGAACCTGCCGCTGAACCTGCCGCGCCGGCGCCTGCTGGCGGCCGGCGCCGGCCTGCTGGCCGCGCCGCTGGCGCGCCCGGCGCTGGCCCAGCCGGCCTGGCCGCAGGGCCGCGCCATCGAGATCGTGGTGGGCTTCGCCCCCGGCGGCGGCACCGATGTGATGCTGCGCGCCCTGGCGCAGGCCATCACGGTCGAGCTGCCCGGCGCCAATTTCGTCATCACCAACCGGCCCGGCGCCGGCGGGCGAGACCTCCTATGTCGCGCTGCAGGGCGCGCGGCCGGATGGCTACACCATCGGCAGCATCAACACGCCGGGCTATCTCTCCGTGCCGATCGAGCGGCGGGTCCGCTACGACCGCAGCCGCATCCGCGCCATCGCCCGCCTGGTCGACGACCCCACCGCCTTCGTGGTGCACCGCGACTCCCCGATCCGGTCGCTGGCCGACCTTGTGGCGGAAGCGAAGCGCCGCCCGGGCCAGCTCAGCCTCGGCACCTCCGGCGTGGGCACCGACGACCATCTGGCGCTGACCCTGTTCGAGGCCGCCACCGGCACCGAATTCATCCACACCCCCTATGCCGGGGCGGGCCAGGTGAAGAACGCCCTGCTGGCGCGGCATATCGACGTGGCCGGGCTCAATCTCGGCGAGATCGGCATGCTCGGCCAGGACAAGCCGGCGCTGCGGCCGCTGGCCGGCATGGGCGCGGCGCGCTGGGAGCTGATGCCGGAGGTGCCGACCTTCCGCGAGCTCGGCTACGACGTGCTGATGACCAGCGAGCGCGGCATCGGCGCGCCGCGCGACATTCCGGAGGAGGTGGCGCAGCGGCTGCAGGACGCCGTCGCCCGCACGGTGGCCAAGCCGGACTGGGCGGAGAAGGCGCGGCAGCTGGAACTGCCCATGGCCTATCTGCCCGGCGCCGAATGGGAGGCGCAGATGCCGGCGCAGGAGGCGCGCTACCGCCAGATCTGGGAGAGGACGCCCTGGCAGCGCTGAGGCCGGCCCGGCGGAGGCGGCGCGCGGCCTGCCGGCGCGGCTGGATGGCGGCATCCGGCGCGGCGGCGAGCTGCTGAAGGCGAGGGCGCTGGGCGCCGCCCGCGTCTTCACCGGCCGCCCCGTCCTCCGCGCCGCCGCGCCGGGCGGCGTGGCCGGGGTGCTGCATGCGGCGCGGCGGCTGGGGGGCGAGGCGCCGCGCGATCCCGGGCTGCCCGGCGTCACCTCCCCGGCCGGGATCGGCGCGGGGCGGCTGCCGCGGCCCGGCCCTCACCCCCCCTGGGCGCGGGAGGCGGCGACGGCGCGGTCCACCATCTGCGGCGCCATGCCGAGGTAATTCGCCGGATCGGTCAGCCGGTCGATGGCGGCGCGGTCCAGATGGCGGGTGACCTCCGGATGGCGCGCCAGGGCCTCGGCCAGCGTGCCGCCCCGCTCGTTCACTTCGCGGCAGACCGCGTAGACGATGTCATGCGCGGCATCGCGGCCGGTATGCGGCGCCAGCCCCATCATCACCGCCTCGGCGACGATCAGCCCCTGGCTGAGGCCGAGATTGCGCCGCATCCGCCCCGCATCGACGATCAGCCCGCCCAGCGCGAATTTCGCCTGGTGCAGCGCCCCGGCGGTCAGCACGAAGCTCTGCGGCACCGCCATCCATTCGGCGTGCCAGGGGCCGGTGGCGCGCTCCAGATCCTGCACCATGGCGTCCAGCATCAGCCCGGCCTGCTGCCGCACCCCCTTGGCCGCGGCCAGCATCAGCTCCGACGAGATCGGGTTGCGCTTCTGCGGCATGGTGGAGGAGGCGCCGCGGCCGGTCACGAAGGGCTCGTACAGCTCGCCGAACTCGGTCGCGGCCAGCAGCATGATGTCATAGGCGATCTTGCCGAGCGAGCCGGTGACGAGGGCGAGGAAGTTCACCACCTCGGCGAAGCCGTCGCGCGCCACATGCCAGGTGGTGGCGGGCTGGCCGAGGCCGAGCTCCGCGCAGAAGGCCTGCTGCACCGCCAGCCCCTGTTCGCCCAGCGAGGCCAGCGTGCCGGCGGCGCCGGCGAACTGGCCGACCAGCACCCGCGGCCGCAGCTCGCGCAGCCGCTCGGCATGGCGGTCGAACATGGCCAGCCAGATCGCCGCCTTGTAGCCGAAGGTGATCGGCAGCGCCTGCTGCAGATGGGTGCGCCCGGCCATCGGCGTGTCGCGATGCGCCACCGCCAGATCGGCCAGGATGCCGCGCAGCGCGGCGATCTCCGCCGCCACCACGTCGAGCCCGGCGCGCAGGCGCAGCACATCGGCGGTGTCCATGATGTCCTGGGTGGTGGCGCCCCAATGCAGGTAGCGCCCGGCCTCGCCGCATTGCGCCACCAGCTGGTGCAGCAGCGGCAGGATGGGGTATCCGACATTGTCGGTCTCCCGCCGCAGCCGGTCGACATCCAGCGCCCCGATGTCGCAGGCGGCGGCGATGCGTTCGGCGGCCTCGGCGGGGATGACCCCGCAGCGCGCCTCGGCCCGGGCCAGGGCGATCTCCACCTCGATATAGCGGGCGACCAGGCTGCGGTCGGAGAAGATCTCGCGCATGCGCGGCGTGCCGAAGGCGTCGCGGAACAGGGCGGAATCGAGCGGGCTGGCGGTGTCGGCGAACTGGGTCACGGGTGGGTCTTCTCCTGCTCTGGCGGTGCGGCGGCTGCGGTCGTCGGGGGCTGCTATTCCGGCCGCACCCCGGCCTCGGACAGCACGCCGCGCCAGCGCTCCATCTCGGCCAGCAGGAAGCCGCGCGCCCCGGCCAGGTCGGTCGGCGCCATGGGCACATTGCCCAGCTCCGCCAGCCGGGCGACGAAGGCGGGGTCGGCCAGCGCCCGGCGGCTTTCCGCATGCAGCCGCGCCACGATGGGCTGCGGCGTGCCGGCGGGCGCCAGCAGCATGTTCCAGGTCGACATGCTGAAATTCGCCAGCTCCGGGATGCCGCTTTCGCGCACCGTCGGCAGCTCCGGCAGGAAGGGCACGCGCGCGACCGAGGTCACCGCCAGCGGCCGCACCATGCCGCCGCGGATGCTGCCCAGCGCGGTGGTCGAGGTGTCGTTCACCAGGGCGATGCTGCCGGCCAGCAGATCGGCCATGGCCGGCGCCACGCCGCGATAGACGACGTGGTTCATGCGCGTCTTCGTCAGCGACAGGATCTGCACCGTGGAGACATGCGCGGCCGAGCCATTGCCGGCCGAGCCGTAATCATAATGGTCGGGCCGCGCCCGCACCGCCGCGATCAGGTCCTGCAGGCTGCGGAACGGGGAATCGGCGCCGACCAGCAGGATCACCGGCCCTTCCATCAGCGTCGCCACCGGCACGAAATCCCCCGCCGTGTCGTAGGGCAGGCGCGGATAGAGGAAGGGGTTGATGGAATGAGAGAGGTTGTTGAACAGCAGCGTGTAGCCATCCTTCGGCGCCTTGGCGACGGCATCGGCGCCGATGGTGGAGCCGGCGCCGGTGCGGTTCTCGACCACCACCCGGCCGCCCAGCTGCCGGCCGAGCTGCTCGGCGAAGACGCGGCCCAGCGTGTCGGTCGGCCCCCCGGCGGCGAAGGGCAGCACCAGGCGGACCGGCCGGTCCGGATAGGCCGCAGCCTGGGCGCCGGCGGCGGCCGGCCGCAGGGCCGGCAGGGCCAGGGCGGAGGCGATCAGCGCGCGGCGGCTCGGCATGGCGGTTTCTCCCCTAAATTGGTTCGGACTTATTGATTGGTACGAACCAATAGGAAGGCGCGATCCGGCTTGTCAACGGGTTTATGGTCCGTACCTTGGCGGCATGCCGCTCCCCGCTCCCGCCCCCTCCCCCCGCTATGCCGCCCTGGCCCAGGAGCTGGCGGAGGAGATCGCCCGCGGCGAGCTGCCGCCCGGCGCCCGGCTGCCGACCGAGATCGAGCTCTCCGCGGCGCGCGGCGTCAGCCGCGCCACGGTGCGCGCGGCGCTGCTGCGGCTGGAGGAGCTGGGGCTGGTGTCGCGCCGCCGCCGCTCCGGCACCCATGTCACCAGCGACCTGCCGCGCCGGCCGGGGCGCTATGCGCAATCCCTCGCCGGCATCGACGACCTGCTGCAATACGCGGTGCAGACGGAGCGGCGCGTGCTCGACATCGCCCCCGTGGTGGCCGATGACAGGCTGGCCGCCCGCCTCTCGGTGCGGCCCGGCAGCCGCTGGATCCGCGTCTCCAGCCTGCGCGTGCCGCCGGGCGGCGACGCGCCGCCGCTGTGCTGGACGGACAGCTATGCCGATGCCGCCGCCGCGCCGCGCGACCTGCGGCAGCGCCTGGCCGAGGGCGCGCATCGCGGGCTGATCGCGACGCTGCTGGCCGATGGCAGCGGCCGGCCGATCGAGGAGGTGACGCAGGAGATCCGCGCCGCCGGCATCCCCGAAGGCCCGGTGGCGCAGGCGCTACTGGCGGCGCCGGGCGGCCACGCGCTGGAGATCACCCGCCGCTACATCGACCCCGAGGGCGCGCCGCTGGCGGTGACCATCAGCCTGCACCCGGCGGAGCGCTTCTCCTACACCACCCGGCTGCAGCGCCTGCCCGCGGGCGCGGAAGCCGCGCCCGGGCGCTGAGCGGCGCGCTCAGGAGCCGCGCGGCGGCAGCCGGTCGCGGGCGATCCGCACCAGGAATTCCGTGCCGCCGCGCAGCGCCGAATCGTCGAAATCATATTCCGGATGGTGCAGCGGCTTCGACGCCTCGCCATTGCCGATGAAGGCGAAGCAGCCCGGCGCGTGCTGCAGGAAGCGCGCGAAATCCTCCGAACCCGTGTTCGGCTCGGCCATCTCGCCGACGCGCTCGCTGCCCAGCACCGCGCGCGCCGCCGCCAGCGCCGCCAGGGTGGCGCCCGGGTCGTTGATCGTCGGGATGAATTCGCGGCTATACGCCACCTGGCACTCCACCCCGTAGCTGGCCGCGGTGCCGGCGGCGATGCGGCGCAGCTCGGCCTCGATGGTGGCGCTGATCTCGGGGCGGAAGCTGCGGGCATCGCCCAGGATGCGGGCGGTGCCGGGCAGCGCGTTGCGGGTGCCGTCGGTGAGCAGCTCGGTGACCGAGAGCACCGCCGCCTCGGTCGGCGCCACGCGGCGGGAGATGACGGTCTGCAGATTGACCACCAGGGCGCAGGCGGCCACCAGCACCTCCCGCCCGCGCTGCGGCTGCGAGGCATGGCCGCCGACGCCCCGCAGCACAATCTCGAAATTGTCCTCGGCCGACATCACCGCCCCGGCGCGGGTGCGGAAGCTGCCCACCGGCAGGCCGGGCCAGTTGTGCAGGCCGTAGATCTCGTCGAAGGGGAAACGCTCCGCCAGCCCGTCCGCCAGCATGGCGAGCGCGCCGCGGCCCCATTCCTCGGCCGGCTGGAAGATGAAGCGCACCGTGCCGTCGAAGCCGCCCTCCGCTGCCAGGATGCGCGCCGCGCCCAGCAGCATGGTGGTGTGGCCGTCATGGCCGCAGGCATGCATCACGCCGGGATGGGTCGAGGCATGGGCCGGCCCGGCCTGCTCGGCGATGCGCAGCGCGTCCATATCGGCGCGCAGCGCGATGCAGCGATCGCCGGTGCCGCGCCGCAGGCTGGCCACCACGCCGGTGCCGCCCACGCCCTCGGCGATGTCGGTGATGCCGAAGCGGCGCAGCCGCTCGGCCACCAGGCGGCCGGTGCGGTGCTCCTCGAAGCCGAATTCCGGATGCGCGTGGAAGTCGCGGCGCCAGTCGCGCAGCTCGGCCCAGAAGGCCGCGTCGCGGGTTTCATCGCCTGTCATCGCTGCTCTCTCCCTGCGGCGCCTCGCCGCGCGCCTCGCGCACCAGCCAATCCGCGAAAATGCCGAGCGCCCCGCCCACCTGCCCGGTCGGCAGGAACAGCCAGTAAAGGTCGCCGGTCGGGATGCTGGTCGGCGACAGCGCCGCCAGCCGGCCCTGCTCCACCTCCTCGCGCACGAAGGCGGGCGAGCAGATGACGATGCCGAGCCCCTCCAGCGCCGCCTGGATGGCCAGCGTCGTGCTCTCGAACAGCAGCGGCGGCTGCGCCGCAGCGCGGCCATCCTGCCGCAGCCAGAGCGCCCAATCCCCCGCCCGCACCTTGCTGCCCAGCAGCCGCGCCGCGGCGGGCCAGCCGCCGCCTTGCGGCAGCAGCGCGGGCGCGGCGAAGGGCGAGATCTCCACCGGCTGCAGGCGCCGCCCGCCGAAGGGCGGCGGCGCGCCGGCCGGCACGGTATGCACGGCGGCATCCACCCCCTCGCGCACCAGATCGACCACGGCGGTGGAGGTGGAGACCTCGACATCGATGCCCGGATGCGCGGCGTGGAAACGCGGCAGGCGCGGGATCAGCCAGCGCAGCGCCCAGGTGGTGTAGGCGCGGATGCGCAGGGGCGCCGGCCGGTCCTGCAGCTGGTCCACCGCCGCCTGGATCTGCGCGAAGCCCGGCTGCAGCGCCGCCGCGAAGCGCGCCCCCGCCGCGGTGAGCGCGATGGCGTTGACGCCGCGCCGCACCAGCGCGCAGCCCAGCCGCGCCTCCAGCTCCCGCAGCCGCTTGCTGACGGCCGGCTGGGTGACGCCGAGCGCCGCCGCCGCGGCGGCCAGGCTGCCGGTCTCCGCGATGACGCGGAAGGCCCAGAGGCTCTCATAGGGCAGCGGGGCGCGGCGCATGCCGCACCCTAACACCAGGTTGGGGTACGGCAAGGAAATCTGGGACTTCGCGGCCGCCGGCGGCGGGATGAGAGTGCCGGAAACAAGGCGCCCGGCGGCATCGCCGCACGGGCCACCGGAGGATCGTCCCATGCACCGTCGCACCGCGCTGATGCTGTTGCCCGCTCTGGCCGGGCTGCGCGCCCCGGCCGTCCTGGCCCAGGGGCGATACCCCGAGCGGCCGATCCGGCTGATCATCCCCTTCGCCGCCGGCGGCAGCAACGACATCGTCGGCCGCGTGGTGGCCGAGGGCATGGGCGCGCGGCTCGGCCAGTCCTTCGTGGTGGAAAACCGCGGCGGCGCCGGCGGCGTGCTGGGCAATGAGGCCGTGGCCCAGTCGGCCAGGGATGGCTACACGCTGCTGCTCGGTGGCAGCGGCAGCTTCCTGATCAGCAGCCTGGTGCAGCCGAAGCTGTCCTACGACATCATCCGCGACTTCGCCCCCGTGGGCTTCATCGGCAATGCGCCGAACGTCATCACCGTGAACCCGCAGGTCGAGGCGCGCGACATGGCCGGGCTGCGCGATCTGGCGCGCCGCGCCCGCCCGCCGCTCTCCTATGCCAGCCCCGGCGTCGGCACCACCGGCCATGTGCTGGGGGCGCTGCTCAGCCTCGAATTCGGCGCCGAGATGGAGCACATCCCCTATCGCGGCACCGGCCCGGCCATCACCGATGTGCTGGCCGGCCGGGTGAACATCCTGACCAATGCGGCGGCGCCGCTGCGGCCGCACATCGCCTCGGGGGGGTTGCGGGCGCTGGCGGTCGCGGCGCCGAAGCGGCTGGACTTCCTGCCCGAGCTGCCGACCACGGTGGAGCAGGGTTTTCCGAGGGTGCTGTCCTCCACCTGGTACGGGCTGCTGGGCCCGGCGGGCATGCCGGCCGAGCGGGTCGCGGCGCTGCACGCCGCGCTGAACGCCACCCTGGCCGATCCCGCCGCGAAGCAGCGCCTGGCCGAGGAGGGGGTCGAGATCGAGACCAGCCCGACGCCCGCCGATTATGGCCGCTTCATCGAGGCCGATCGCCAGCGCTGGCAGGAGATCGTCACCCGCGCCAATATCCGGGCCGAGTGATGCGCTCTCCTCTGCGGCGCATCCTGGTGCTGGATGATTTCGGCGATGCCGCGCGCGGCGCCGCCGATTGGGCCGGCCTGCCCGTCACCTTCCTGACCGACAAGCTGGATGAGGACGGGCTCGCCGCGCGGGTCGCGGCGGAACGGGCCGATGCGCTGGTGCTGATCCGCGAGCGCAGCGCCTTCCCCGCCCCGCTGGTGCGGCGCCTGGCCGGGCTGCGGCTGGTGGTGACCACCGGCATGCGCAACCGGTTGCTGGACCTCGAGACCTGCGACGCCGCCGGCATCGCCGTTTGCGGCACGCCCTCCCTCGCCTCGCCCACCGTGGAACTCACCTGGGGGCTGATCCTGTCGCTGGCCCGCGACCTGCCGCGGCAGGAGCAGCGCCTGCGCCAGGGGCTGTGGCAGCAGGGGGCGGGGCTGGGGCTGGAGGGGGCGACGCTGTCCATCGCGGGGCTCGGGCGCATCGGCAGCGGCGTCGCCGCCATCGGCCGCGCCTTCGGCATGCGGCTGCTGGCCTGGAGCCCGAACATGACGGAGGCCACCGCCGAGGAAGCCGGCGCGACCCTGGTCGACAAGGCCACCCTGTTCCGCGAGGCCGATATCCTGACGCTGCATCTGGGCCTCGGCCCCACGACGCGCGGCATCGTTGCTGAAGCGGATTTGGCCCTGATGCGCCCGGGCGCGCTGCTGGTGAACACCGCGCGTGGCCCGCTGGTGGACCAGCCCGCGCTGATCGCGGCGCTCGCCAGCGGCCGGCTCGGCGGCGCCGCCATCGACACGCATGAGCCGGAGCCGATGCGCGCGGAGGACCCGATCCGCCAGGCGCCGAACACCATCCTGACGCCGCATCTCGGCTACGTCACGCAGCAGAATTTCCGCCGGTATTTCGAGGGCGCGGTGGAATGCCTGCGCGCCTGGAATGACGGCGCCCCCCTGCCCCGGCCGCTGAACGCCGCCGCCCAAGCCTGAAGGATTTTTCTCTGTCATGACCGCGACCTCCACCGGAAGCGACGCCATCCTGCTGCAGGCGGATGGGCCGGTCGCCCTGCTCACCCTGAACCGCCCCGCCGCGCGCAACGCCATCGATGACGAGATGCGCGCCGAGCTGATGGCAGCGCTCGACCATGTGGCGCGCACCGACAGCATCAAGGCGCTGGTGATCACCGGCGCCGGAAAGGGCTTCTGCGCCGGCGGCGATGTGAAGTCGATGCAGGCCAGGCTCGCCGTGCCGCAGGGCGAGGTGGCGCTGAATGGCTGGCGCCGCCAGCAGCGCACGCATCACGCGGTGGCCATGCTGCACGCCCTGCCCAAGCCCACCATCGCCGCCGTCAATGGCGCCGCCACCGGGCTTGGCTGCGACATCGCGCTGTGCTGCGACTTCATCATCGCCTCCGACGCCGCGCGCTTCGCCATGACCTACATCCTGCGCGGGCTGATCCCGGATGGCGGCGGCATGTATTTCCTGCCGCGCCGCGTCGGCCTCTCCCGCGCCAAGGAGCTGATCTTCTCCGGCCGCACGGTGGAGCCGGAGGAGGCGCTGCGCCTCGGCATGATCGACCGCATCACCGCGGCGGAGACGCTGCTCGACGACGCAACGGCCTGGGCCGAGGAGCTCGGCCGCGGCGCCCCCGCCGCGCTGGCGCTGAGCAAGAACATCCTCGACCAGAGCTTCGAGCTTTCGGTCGAGCAGGTCTTCGCCATGGGCAGCCAGGCGCAGGCGATCTGCTACAGCTCGCGCGAGCACCAGGACTCGGTCGCGGCCTTCCTCGACGGCGTGGCGCAGCGCCGCGCCGCCAAGGCGAAGGGCGATGCGGCATGAACGCGCTCGGCGCCCTGCTGCGCCCGCGCAGCGTCGCGGTGATCGGCGCCTCGGCCGATGCCGGCAAGATGACCGGCCGCCCGGTCGGCTATCTGCAGAAATACGGCTTCGCCGGCGAGATCTGGCCGGTGAACCCGCGCGCCGAGAGCATCGCCGGCCTGCCCTGCTATGCCGATATCGCCTCGCTCCCCGCCGCGCCGGATGCCGCCATCGTGCTGCTGGGGCCGGAGCGGGCCGAAGCCGCGGTGCGCGACCTCTCGGCGCGCGGCTGCCAGGCGGCCATCGTGCTGGCCAGCGGCTATGGCGAGGCCAATGAGGACGGCGCGCGCCGCCAGCAGGCGCTGAAGCAGGCCGCCGGGCCGATGCGGCTGCTCGGCCCCAACACCATCGGCCTGGTCAACCTGACCGACCGCATGATGCTGTCCGCCACCGGCGCGCTGGAGGTCGGCAATCTCGCGACGGGGCGCATCTCGGTCGTGTCGCAGAGCGGCGGCATCCTGGGCTCGCTGCTGTCACGCGCCGCCGATCGCGGCATCGGCTTCGCCAAGCTGGTCTCCACCGGCAATGAGGCCGATATCGACAGCAGCGAGATGATCGCGCATCTGGTCGAGGATGACGCCACCGACGTCATCGCCGTCTACATGGAAGGGCTGCGGCGGCCGGATCTGTTCCAGCGGGCGGCGCGGCGCGCGGCGGAGCTCGGCAAGCCGGTCGTGGTCTACAAGGTCGGCCGCTCGGAATCCGGGGCCCGGGCCGCGACCTCGCACACCGGCGCGCTGGCCGGCGCCGACCGCGTCTATGACGCGCTGTTCCGGCAGTATGGCGTGATCCGCGCCGAGAGCTTCACCGATTTGCTCGACATCCCCGCCGCGCTGGCCTGCGGCCGCCGCATGCGGGGCGAGCGTGTCGCCATCCTGACCTCGACGGGGGGCGCCGGCACGCTGCTGGCCGACAATTGCGGCCTGGCCGGCATCGCCGTGCCGGCCCCCGATGCGGCGACGACGCAGCGCTTGGCGACATTGCTGAACGAAGACCCCGCCGCCATCGGCCGCAACCCGGTCGATGTGACGCTGGCCGGGCTGCGGCCGGAGCTGTTCCGCGGCGCCATCGACGCGCTGCTGGACAGCCCCTCCTATGACGCAGCGGTGGTGGTGATCGGCTCCTCGGCGCTGGCGACACCCGACATCGTGGCGGGCGCCATCGTCGAATGCCAGGCGCGCAGCGACAAGCCGGTGCTGGCCTATGTCAGCCCGCACGCGCCGCATCTGCTGCGGCTGCTGAACGGCCAGGGCATTCCCGCCTTCGCCACGCCGGAAAGCTGCGCCAGCGTGCTGCGCGCGCTGCGCCCGGCGGCGCTGCCGCCGCTGCCAGCGAAGATGGCCGAGGACCCTTCCCTGCTGGCCGGCCTGCCCGCCGGCAATCTCAACGAGGCCGAGAGCAAGGCGCTCTTCGCCCGCTTCGGCGTGCCGGTGGCGCGCGAGCAGGTGGCCGCCGATGCGCCGGCCGCCGCCGAAGCGGCGCAAAAGCTCGGCGGCGAGGTGGTGCTGAAGCTGCTCTCCCGCGCCATCGCGCATAAGAGCGACATTGGCGGCGTGCGGGTCGGGCTGTCGGCCGAGCAGGTGCCGGAAGCCTGCGCCACCATGCTGCGGCGCGCGGCCGAGGCCGGGGCGCCCGCCCCGGAAGGCTTCCTGGTGCAGGAGCGGGTGCGCGGCGGGGTCGAGATGATCCTGGGCTTCCACCGCGATCCGCAGCTCGGGCCGGTGATCCTGCTCGGCGCCGGGGGCGTCGCGGCGGAGCTGTTCCAGGACAGCACGCTGCGCCTGCTGCCGATCGCCCGCGCCGATGCCGAGGCCATGGTGGAGGAGCTGAAGGCGGCGCGGCTGCTGCGCGGCTATCGCGGCGCGCCGCCGGCCGACATCCCGGCCCTGGTCGATGCCGTGCTGGCCTTCGCCGCCATGGCCGGCGTGGCCGGGGATCGCCTGCTGGAGGCCGAGATCAACCCGCTTTTCGTGCTGCCGCAGGGCCAGGGGGCGCGGGCGGCGGACGGGCTGGCGGTGCTGCGGTGAGGCTGGCGCCGCTGCCGGTCCTGGCCGCGCATGCGGCCGCCTGGCGCGACGCGCCCTGGCCGGAGGGGCTGGAGCGGCATGCGCGGCGCGCCCTGCTGGACTGGTTCGCCGCCACCCTGCCCGGCACCCGCCAGGCACCGGCGACCCTGCTGGCGCCGGCGCTGGCGGCCGAGCGCGGCCAGGGCGCGGCGCTCTGCTATGTCGATGGCCAGCGCGGCGCGCCGCGCCACGCGGCGCTGCTGAACGGCGTCGCCAGCCACACGGTGGAGTTCGACGACATCCACCGCGATTCCGGCCTGCATCCGGGCAGCCCGACCGTGGCCGCCGCATTGGCCCTGGCGCAGGCCCATGGCGCCGGCATGGATGCGCTGCTGCGCGCCATGGTCGCGGGCTATGAGGTGGGCGGGCGCGTGGCCCTCGCGGTGCAGCCCAGCCACTACCGCATGTGGCACACCACCGCGACCATCGGCACCCTCGCCGCCGCCGCGGCCGGCGCGGTGCTGCTGGGCTGCAATGCTGCGCGCACCGGCCATGCCATCGCGCTGGCCGCCACCATGACGGGCGGGCTGCAGCAGGCCTTCCGCGGCAGCGGCATGAGCAAGCCGATGCATGCCGGCCGCGCCGCCGAGGCCGGGCTGCTGGCGGCGCAGGCCGCCGCCGCCGGCGTCACCGGCGCGCCGGATGTGCTGGAGGGCCCGGCCGGCCTCGCCGCCGCCACCAGCGAGTCCACCGGGCGCTGGGAGCTGGCGCTGGACGGGCTCGGCACGCGCCCCATAATCGCGGCGATGACCTTCAAGAACCATGGCTGCTGCGGCCACATCTTCCCGGCGCTGGACGGGCTGCTGGCGCTGCGGGCGCGGCATCCCTTCCGCCCGGAGGAAGTCGCGCGCCTGCATGTGGCCGGCTACCGCGCCACCGCCGAGATGTGCGACAGGCCGCAGGCCGAGGATGCGCAGCAGGCGCGGTTCAGCCTGCAATACTGCGCCGCCGCGCTGCTGCATCACGGCGCGGTGCGGCTGGACGCCTTCGCGCCGGCGCGGCTGCGCGACCCGGTGCTGCGGGCCTTCATGTCGAAGGTCTCGGTCAGCCTGGCGCCGGAGCTGGCCGAGGCCTATCCGCGCCGCCGCGCGGCAAGGCTGCGCCTGGAGCTGCAGGACGGCACGGTGCTGACGCATGAGCAGCCGACCCGCAAGGGCGACCCGGAGGACCCGCTCACCGATGCCGAGCTGGACGCCAAATTCGACGAGCTGGCCGGGCCGGTGCTGGGTGCCGCCGGCGCGGCGGCGCTGCGGGCGCTGATCCGCAGCGGCACGGCGCTGCCGGGCGCGCTGGCGCCCGGCTGAACCGCCGGGCCTCCGCGCGCCTCACTCCAGCCGGATATTGGCGTCGCGCACCACCCGGCCCAGACGCTCGCGCTCCGAGGCGTAGAACTGCCCCATCGCCGCCGGCGTGCCGCCCAGCACATCGGCGCCGCTCTCGACGATGCGCTTGCGGGTCTCCGGCTCCTCGATCATCCGGTTCACCGCGGCATTCACCTGCTCGACGATCTCCTGCGGCGTGCCGGTGGGTGCCATCAGGCCCCAGACGCTGGCCAGCTCGACCCCCTCGATGCCCGCCTCGCGGAAGGTCGGCACCTCCGGCAGGGTGGCGGAGCGCTGGCCGGAGCTGACGGCGAGCGCGCGCACCCGCCCGCCCTCGATATGCCCGCGCAGCGTCGGGATCGAGCCCATATAGCTGTCGATCTGGCCATTGATCAGGTCGGGCAGCGACTGGGCGATGCCGCGATAGGGGATGTGGTTCAGCTGGATGCCGGCGCTGCGCTGCCACAGCTCCAGGATCAGGTGCGACACGGTGCCGATGCCGGGCGAGCCGAAGGTCAGCTGGCCGCGCTTCTCGCGCGCCGCGGCGGTGAATTCGGCCAGGCTCTTCCAGGGCGCATCGGCCCGCACCACCAGCACCGCGGCGCCGCTGGCGATCAGCCCGACCGGCATCAGGTCGCGATCCGGGTCATAGGGCAGGCGCGAATAGGTCAGCGGGTTCAGCACGACATTGTCGGTCTGCGCCATCACCATGGTGTAGCCATCCGGCCGGCTCTTGGCGACGCCGTCCAGCGCGACATTGCCGCCGGCGCCGGGCTTGTTCTCGACCACCACGGACCAGCCGAGCGCAGCACTCAGCCGCTCGGCCACCAGCCGCGTCAGATTGTCGGTGCCGCCGCCGGGCGGGAAGGGCACGACGATGCGCACCGGGCGGTTGGGGAAAGCCTGGGCGCGCGCCGGGGGGGCGAGCGCCGGGGTGGCGAGCGCGCCGAGGCTGGCGGCCAGCAGGCCGCGTCGGGTCAGATGCATTGTTGTTTCCTCCGGCAGTCCTGGGCCCCGCCGGGCCGGCGGGGGTGGTCGGCAATCTCTAGCGGGCGCGGCCCATCTTCCGTTCCATGGCCGCCAGCACCTCTTCCAGCGTCGCGGGCACGACGCCGTCGAAATGCGCCTTCAGCCCGAGGCTCTCCTTCCAGCGCAGCCGCGCCGCGATGGCCTGGGCCATGATCGGCTCGATGCCGGCATCGCGCACCGCCTCGGCCGACATCTCCAGCTCCTCCGCCCGCCGCTTGGCGTGGATGGCGCCGGAGGGCAGCAGGCTGTGCACCGTGTCGTTCCAGGGCCGCGCCAGCGTCTTGGCGGCCGAGGCCAGGACGCGATCGGCCACGCCGTAATGCCGCGCGGCCAGCAGCATCTCGTCATGCAGCGCCTCGATGCCCTTCAGCAGCACCGAGCGCAGGATCTTGATGCCGGAGGCGGTGCCGAGCTCCTCGCCCACGAAATCGATCTTCATGCCCCAGGGGTTCAGCAATTCGCCGATGCGCGCGCCGGCCGGGCCGCTCGCCAGCATCGGCATGGCGTAGCCCTGCAGCGGCGTGCCCTCGATCGAGCCATCGCCCAGCAGCGCGCCGCTGGCGGCCAGCCGCGCCGCCACCTCGCGCTTGATGCCCGGGGTCGCCGAGGCGAAGTCGACGAAGACATGGCGCGGCGTCAGGAAGGGCGCCGAGGCGGCGGCGCTCTCCACCGAGGCGACGCCGGGCGTCGCGCTGACGATGACATCCGCCGCCGCCGCCAGCGCCTCATTCGAGCGCAGCAGCGTCACGCCTGAGGCCTGGGCGCGCTGCTGGATCAGCCCGGCGAAGGGGCCGTCGAAGGCGTATCTGTCATAGGCGGCGACGGAGGCGAGGCCCGCCGCGCGCAGCCCCGCCGCCACCGTGCTGCCGATCTCGCCGAAGCCCACCAGGCCGAGGCGGAATTGTTCGCGCGTCTCGCTCATGGCGGGCTCAGCGGCCATAGGCGCCGACATAGCGCCCCTCGGCGATGCTGCGCAGCATCTCCGCCTCGCGCGCCTCCTGCGCATGCACGGCCTGCAGCAGCGCGGCGGCGTTGTCGGGCGGGAAGGCCACCACGCCATCCTCGTCGCCGACGACGATGTCGCCCGGCCGCACCAGCATGCCGCCGATGCTGACCGGCACGTTCAGCTCGCCCGGCCCGTTCTTGTAGGGGCCGCGATGGATGGCGGCGCGGGCGAAGCAGGGGAAGTCGGATTGCGCGATGGCGCGGGCGTCGCGGATGGCGCCGTCGATCACCATGCCGGCGGCGCCGCGCGACTTCGCGACGGCGGCCATGATCTCGCCCACCAAAGCGCGGGCGGTGTCGCCGCCGCCATCGACCACCAGCACATCGCCGGGTCGGATCAGGTCGAGCGCCTTGTGGATGGTCAGGTTGTCGCCGGCGGCGGTGCGCACCGTCAGCGCGCGGCCGACCATGGTGCCGCCGCGATGGAAGGGGCGCAGCCCGACGGCGCCCGGCAGGCGCTGCAGATTGTCGCTGATCACGGCCGTGCTGGCCGCGCCGAACCCGGCCAGGAGCTCCGGCGCGAGCGTCGCGCCTGCCTCGTTGGACATCCTCGTTTCCTTTTCGCAGCACCGGCGGGGCCGGTCTTTGCCCCAGACCTAGGCCGGGTGGAGGATCGACTCAAACGATAAAAAATGATCCGATCGCATCGCCTTATGGAATATGACGACACCGCATGACGCTCACCCTGAAACAGCTCGAGGCGCTGCACTGGATCGCCGAGCTCGGCTCCTTCGAGCGCGCCGCGGCGCAGCTCGGCACCACCCAATCGACCATCTCGAAGCGCATCCAGCAGCTGGAGGCGGGGTTCGGCCGGCCGCTCTTCGACCGCTCGCAGCGCGGCGCGCGGCTGACGGAGTGGAGCGAGCAGCTGCTGGCCATGGGGCGGGAGATGCTGGCACTGCAGGACCGCATGGTGGCGCTGAAGGATGGCGGCCCGGCGCCGGCGCGGCGGCTGCGGCTCGGCGTGACGGAGCTCTGCGCCATCACCTGGCTGCCGCAGCTGATCGCGGCGCTGGGCCAGGCCTCTCCCGGCCTGACCGTCGAGCCGGAGGTGGAGCTGAGCCGCAACCTGTATGAGCGCCTGGCCGAGGGCCGCATCGACCTGATCATCGCCCCCGAGGGGCTGGCGGATGCCGAGATGGCGGTGCTGCCGCTGGCGCGGGTGCGCAATGCCTGGATGGCGCGGCCCGGGCTGGTGACCCGGCCCGGGCCGCTGACCATGCATGACCTGGCCGCCCATCCGATCCTGATCCAGGGGCGCGGCTCGGGCTCCGGCCTGTTCTTCGAGAAATGGTTCCGCGCCGAGGGCATCTCGCTGCGGCGCACCCTGGCGACCGACAGCCTGATGGCCATGGTCGGGTTGACCATCGCCGGGCTCGGCGTCTCCTACCTGCCGCGCCACTGCTTCGAGCCGCTGGTGCGCGAGGGCAAGCTGGCCATCATCGAGGCCGAGCCCGCCCTGCCCGAAGTGCCCTATGCCGCCATCTACCGGATGGACCGGCCCAGCGCCTTCATCTCCTCGGTCGCCGAGATCGCGCGCGAGGTCTGCGACTATTCGCGCTATCTGCAGGGCTGAGGCGGCGGCCCGCCGCCCCCGGCGCCGCCGGGCGGCTCACCGCCCCCAGGGCTGTCGGGCGGCCCGCCGCCCGGGGCCTCACCGCCTGGCGAAGATCTGCTCGACATTCTGGAAGCGGAGGATCTCGCCGCCGATCTGCAGCGTGCCGGAGAAGCTCTGCGGCTGGCCCTGCTGGTTGACGAAGGTGATCACGCCATCGGCGAGGCGCAGCTCGCCCTGCGGGCCACCGAACCAGCCATTGCCGCCGCCCTCCACCCGCAGCCCCTGCATCGCCGCGGAGGGGTCGACGCCGCGCAGGATCAGCGTGTCCTGGCCCTGGCCGCCATCGAAGCTGTCATGGCCGCTGCCGGGGGACCAGACATAGGTGTCGTTGCCCGCCTCGCCGAAGGCCTGGTCGCTGAAGCGGTCGCCGGTGTTGCTGATGAAGACGTCGTCGCCGGCGCCGCCATGCATGTAGTCGACGCCATTGCCGTCGCGGAAGAGGTCGTTGCCCGCGGTGCCGCGCAGCGAATCATGCCCGGCGGTGCCGGTGATGGCGGGGCCCGTGGTGTTGTCCGGGATCCCGTCCTGCTTGTCCTGGAGGGCGGTGAGCCGGTCCTTCATCTCCTGCGAGTTGACCGGCTGCGGCTGCGGCTGGTTCGCCGCCTCGGCATTCCGGAGCGCCAGCGCGGCCTCGGCCATGGCCTGCTGCTGCGCCTCGCTCGCCTGGGGCCCGCCCGGCATCTGCGTCTGGTTTCCCCCCAGCACCTGTTCGAGGTCTTCCAGCTCCAGCTTGACGAGCCGCTCGGGGGCAACAGGCATGATGGCGATGTCTCCGCGCCGGCGGGAGCGCCGCGCAAGGCTCCAGCCTATAGCAGCGGGGAATTCGTTGCGGTCCGGAAAACCGCGCCTCGGCGCGGATGGAAGCGGCGCGGCCCGACCACGGGTTGAGCGGGGTGCCGGCGCCGCCCGTCCCCGGCCCGGCCGCCGGGCGGTCTGCGCCCGCCGGTTGCCGGACCGGCGGCGACCGCCCTGCCCCGCCCGCTATTCCGCCAGTTCGCGCATGACCCTGATCAGATCCGACTTGCCCTCGAATCCGATGCCCGGCAGCTCGGGCATGGTGATGCGGCCCTGCTCCACCCGCACCCCGTCGGGGAAGCCGCCATAGGGCTGGAACAGGTCCGGATAGCTTTCATTGCCGCCGAGGCCGAGGCCGGCGGCGATGTTCAGCGACATCTGGTGGCCGCCATGCGGGATGCAGCGCGATGGCGACCAGCCGGCCTGCTGCAGCACCTCCAGCGTGCGCAGATATTCGACCAGGCCGTAGGACAGGGCGCAGTCGAATTGCAGCCAGT
Organism: Pseudoroseomonas cervicalis; assembly: GCF_030818485.1. Classification (NCBI taxonomy): domain Bacteria; kingdom Pseudomonadati; phylum Pseudomonadota; class Alphaproteobacteria; order Acetobacterales; family Roseomonadaceae; genus Roseomonas; species Teichococcus cervicalis. The sequence goes on from NZ_JAUTAJ010000004.1 coordinate 1,318,202, forward strand.
CGCGGTCCGGGCGCATGCCGCCATAGCGCAGCAGGTTGCGCGCATCCTGGTGCGAGAACAGGTTCTCCCCCGTCGCCATGGCGCCCGGATAGAACTCGGCCAGCGCCGCCTGCAGCGCGTAGTCCAGCGGGTCGCCCGCCTCCTCGTACCAGAACAGCGGATAGTCCCGCAGCGCCTTGGCATAGGCGATGGCGGTCTCCAGGTCGAAGCGGCCATTGGCGTCGACGGCGAGCTGGGCCTGGCCGCCGATCTCGGCCAGCACCGCCTCGATGCGGGCGCGATCCTCGGTGAGCGAGGCGCCGCCGATCTTCATCTTCACGACGTTATAGCCGCGGTCGAGATAGGAGCGCATCTCGGCGCGCAGCGCGTCATTGCCCTTGCCGGGATAGTAGTAGCCGCCGGCGGCATAGACGAAGACGGAGGGGTCGGCCTGCCGCCCATGCCGCTCGGCCAGCAGGCGGAACAGCGGCCTGCCCTCGATCTTCGCCACCGCGTCCCACACCGCCATGTCCAGCGTGCCGATGGCGACCGAGCGTTCGCCATGCCCGCCCGGCTTCTCATTCGCCATCATCGCCGCCCAGACCCTGGCCGGGTCGAGATTGTCGCGCGCCTCGTCGCGCAGGCTGGCGGGGTCGGCCTGCAGCACGCGGCCGCGGAAGCGCTCGCGGATCAGCCCGCCCTGGCCGTAGCGGCCATTCGAGTTGAAGCCATAGCCCACCACGCGGCGGCCATCGCGCACCACATCGGTCACCACGGCGACCAGGCTCGTGGTCATTTTGGAGAAGTCGATATAGGCGTTGCGGATCGGCGAGGCGATCGGCTGGGTGATCTCGCGGATGTCGATGATGCGCATCGGGCATGGCTCCCTGGGCCAGCGGTGCCGGGCCCCTGCCCGCCCACCCCGCCCTTGGCTCTGCAATGCCAAGCCCTGTAGGCTGGCGGGGGCGCGGCGATCCAATGCCGTTTGGGGAATTCATCATGCAGGATCGGCATCGGGCATGGAGCTGAGCTGGCTCGAGGATTTCCTGGCGCTGGCCGAGCAGCGCAATTTCTCCCGCGCCGCGGCGGCGCGCTCGGTCACCCAGCCGGCCTTCAGCCGCCGCATCCAGGCGCTGGAGGCCTGGATCGGCACGAAGCTGGTGCTGCGCTCGCCCCAGCGCGTGGCGCTGACCGCGGCGGGGGAGCATCTGCGCGAGCCGGCGGCGGCGCTGCTGCGCGAGCTGCAGCAGGCCCGGCGCGGCGCGCGCCGCGCCGCCGGGCTGGAGGGCGCGGCGCTGTCCATCGCCGCCACCCATGCGCTGTCCTTCACCTTCTTCCCCGGCTGGATGCGCGGCCTGCCGCCGCTGCAGCCGGCCGGCCGGCTGAACCTGGTCTCCGACACCATGGCAGCGAGCGAGCGGCTGCTGCTCGCCGGCGATGCCGATCTGCTGCTCTGCCACCATCATGAGGGGGCGCCGAACCGGCTCTCCCCGGCCGGCTTCGCCAGCCGGGCGGTCGGCGCCGATCTGCTGCTGCCGGTGGCGGCGCCGGACAGGGCCTCGGGCGCGGCCGGCCGGCCGCGCTGGACGCTGGCGGGGCCCGCGGCGCGGCCGGTGCCGCTGCTGGCCTATAGCGAGGCCTCGGGGCTCGGCCGCATCCTCGACGCGGCGCGGCCCGGCTTCCCGGCCCTGCCCGCGCTCGAGACCGTCTTCACCTCGCCCCTGGCCGCGGCGCTGCAGACCATGGCGCGGCAGGGCCAGGGCCTGGCCTGGCTGCCGCGCACCATGGCGGCCGAGGATCTGGCGGCGGGCCGGCTGGTGGAGGCCGGCGGCGAGGGCCACCATGTCGCGGTGGAGATCCGCCTGTTCCGGCCGCTGCGCCCGCTCTCCGCCATCGCCGAGTCCTTCTGGGCGGCCTCCCGCCCCGCCGGCCCGGGCTGAGCCGCGCCGCCCGCCGGGCGCAAACCGGCGGTTGCCGCAAAATCACCGGTTGTGCCGGCTGCCGGTGGCATGCGGAAATCAATTGCATTATCCAGGGCGGGACACCCTCACCTGGATCCTTCCATGCCTGCCAGCACAGCCACCCCCGCCGCCCCGCCGGAGCGTGCTGACCGCATCAGCACCGGCATCCAGGGGTTGGACGACGTGCTGTCGGGCGGGCTGGCGCCGAACCGCCTCTACCTGGTCGAGGGCATGCCGGGCTCCGGCAAGACGACGCTGGCGCTGCAATTCCTGCTGGCCGGGCGCGATGCCGGGGAGCGCTGCCTCTACGTCACCCTCTCCGAGACGCAGGAGGAGCTGGACGCGGTGGTGGCCTCGCACGGGCTGTCGCTGGAGCGGGTCGACGTGTTCGAGCTGGGCTCGGCCGACACCCCCTTCAGCGCCGATCGCGAGATGACGCTGCTGCACCCCTGGGAGGTCGAGCTCGGCGAGACCGTCAAGGTCATCACCGACCAGATCGAGCGCATCAACCCGACCCGCGTGGTGTTCGACAGCCTGTCCGAGATGCGGCTGCTGGCGCAGGACCCGCTGCGCTACCGCCGGCAGATCCTGGCGCTGAAGCAGTTCTTCGCCGGGCGCCGCGCCACCGTGCTGCTGCTGGACGACCAGACCGGCGGCGGCGGGCAGCAGGACCTGCAGCTGCACAGCATCTGCCATGGCGTGGTGACGCTGGAGCGGCTGACGCTGGATTTCGGCCCCGCAAGGCGCCGGCTGCAGGTGCAGAAGATGCGCGGCAGCGAGTTCCGCGCCGGCTATCACGACCTGGTCATCAACCGCGGCGGGCTGGAGGTCTTCCCCCGCCTGGTCGCGGCCGAGCACCACGCGCCCTTCGCCGGCGAGCCGGTGCCGAGCGGCCTGGCCGAGCTGGACGCGCTGCTGGGCGGCGGGCCGCTGCGCGGCACCTGCACCCTGGTCACCGGCCCGGCCGGCGCCGGCAAGACCACCATCGCGCTGCAATACATCGCCGCCGCCGGGGCGCGCGGCGAGCGCAGCGTGCTCTACCAGTTCGACGAGCGCATCGGCACGCTGATGACCCGCGCCGCCAAGCAGGGCATCGATTTGCAGGCGCTGATCGATGACGGGCTGCTGCTGCTGCGGCAGATCGACCCGGCCGAGGTCTCGCCCGGCCAGTTCTCCGCCATGCTGCGCCACGAGGTGGAGCGCGGGCAGGTCCGGCTGGTGGTGATCGATTCGCTCAGCGGCTACGAGGCGGCGATGCCGCAGGAGAAGCAGCTGATCCTGCAGATGCACGAGATGCTGTCCTACCTGAACCAGCAGGGCGTGGCCACGCTGCTGATCAGCGCCCAGCAGGGGCTGGTGGGCAGCATGCACTCCACCCTCAGCATCAGCTACATCGCCGACGCCGTGCTGCTGCTGCGCTTCTTCGAGGCCGAGGGCCAGGTGCGCAAGGCGCTGGCGGTGCTGAAGAACCGCGGCGGCGCGCATGAGACGACGATCCGCGAGCTGCGCATCGACGGCAGCGGGCTGCGCATCGGCGGGCCGCTGGCCGCCTTCCAGGGCGTGCTGACCGGCACGCCGAGCTATGTCGGCCATACGGCCCCCCTGCTGGCGGACCGCCCCCAGGGTGAGTGAGGCGGCGATGCCGGGCGGCGCGCTGGCCGGCCCGGCCCCGATCGAGGCGCCCGCCCCGCCGGCGGCCGGGCCGGTGCTGATCCTGACGCCGACCGGGCGGGATGCCGAGGGCGCCGCCCGGCTGCTCGGCAGCGAGGGCATCGACAGCGCCATCCACCCCTCGCTGGACAGCCTGCAGCAGGCGGTGGGCGAGAGCACCGGCCTGGTGCTGCTGGCCGATGAGGCGCTGTTCCGCGCCGATCTCGCGGCGCTGGCCGCGCGGGTGGCGCGGCAGCCGCCCTGGTCCGACCTGCCCTTCATCGTGCTGACCCAGTCGGGCATCGCGGCGCGGCGGCAGATGGCGGAGATGAACCTGCCCGGCCGGCTGGGCAATGTGCTGTTCCTGGAGCGGCCGCTGAACGCGCTGGCCCTGGTCAGCGCGGTGAAATCGGCGCTGCGGGCGCGCCAGCGCCAGCGCCAGCTGCGCGCCCATATCGAGGAGCAGGCGGCGCGCGCCGCCCGCGCCAATGCCGAGCTGGAGGCGCGGGTGCGCGAGCGCACCGCCGCGCTGGAGACGGCCGAGGCCGAGCGGCGGCAGATCGCCAGCGCCCTGGCCCAGGCGCAGAAGATGGAGGCGGTGGGCCAGCTCACCGGCGGCCTGGCGCATGATTTCAACAACATGCTGGCCAGCATCTCGGGCAGCCTGGAGCTGATGCAGATCCGCCTCGAGCAGGGGCGGATCGACCAGCTCGGCCGCTATATCGGCATGGCGCAGCAGGGGGCGGAGCGCGCCGCGGCGCTGACCCACCGGCTGCTGGCCTTCTCCCGCCGGCAGACGCTGGATGCCAAGGCGACGCAGGTCAATGCGCTGGTGGAGGGCATGCTGAACCTGGTGCGCACCACCCTCGGGCCGGAGATCGCGGTCGAGGTGCGGCAGGCGCCGGGGCTGTGGCTGACGCTGTGCGACCCGCACCAGCTGGAGAACGCGCTGCTGAACCTCTGCATCAATGCCCGCGACGCCATGGCGGGCGGCGGGCGGCTGGTGATCGAGACCGCCAATCTGCGGCTGGACGCGCGCGAGGCCGGCGCGCTGGGCGAGGCGCGGCCGGGCGAGTATGTCACCCTCTCGGTCACCGACACCGGCAGCGGCATGTCGCCCGAGGTGCTGTCGCGCGCCTTCGATCCCTTCTTCACCACCAAGCCGCTGGGCCAGGGCACCGGGCTCGGCCTGTCGATGATCTATGGCTTCGTGCAGCAATCCGGCGGCCATGTGCAGATCAGCAGCGAGCCGGGGCGCGGCACCACGGTGCGGCTGGCCCTGCCGCGCCACCAGGGGCCGGAGGAGCTGGAGCCGGAGGCCGAGATGGCGCAGGGCGCCGACCCGGCCGACACGCAGAAGGTGATCCTGGTCGTCGATGACGAGCCCTCGGTGCGGCTGCTGGTGACCGAGCTGCTGCAGGATCTCGGCCATGTCACGCTGGAGGCGGCGAGCGGCCGCGAGGGGCTGCAGCGGCTGCGCGCCGCGCCGCGCATCGACCTGCTGGTGACCGATGTCGGCATGCCGGGCGGCATGAATGGCCGGCAGCTGGCCGATGCGGCGCGCGACCACCTGCCGGAGCTGCGGGTGCTGTTCGTCACCGGCTATGCCGAGGCGGCGCTGGCCAGCAACGGCATCCTGCCCGCCGGCATGCAGGTGCTGGTGAAGCCCTTCGCCATGGGCGAGCTGACGCGCCGCATCCAGGAGCTGCTGGCGCCCTGAGGCGCGGGCGGGCGAAACCCCGCCCGGCCTGTCGACCGCTCAGGCGATGATGATGAAATCCTCGAGCAGCGGCAGGTCGTAGGCGCCGGGCCGCGGCGGGTCCAGGATGGCGATCTGCCGCTCGACCCCCTCGGCCGGGCGGAAGCTCAACCGCAGCAAGCCGAATGGCTGCGTCGTGACCAGGAAGCAGGGGCCGGATTCCGGCGCCGCCTCGGCGCGGGCGACGGTGAAGCCGGCCTCGTCCAGATCCATCCCGGTCTGCAGCCCATTCCCGAAGACGCCGGCCGAGAGCAGGATGTAATCCTCGCCCGGGGCGAAATCGCCGATGCGGTAATCGCCCCTGTACAGCATGAAGCGGTCGACCCCGTCGCCGCCGGTCAGGCTGCCCCCCCAGCCGCGGCCGATCAGGACATCGTCGCCCGCGCCGCCATCCAGACGCTCATTGCCGCTGCCGCCGCCATCCAGCACGTCATTGCCGTCGCCGCCGAACAGCATGTCGTTTTCGTCGCCGCCATTCAGCACATCGTCGCCCGCACCGCCGAACAGCGTGTCGGGGCCGGCGAGCCCGTCCAGCCGGTTGTTGCCGTCATTGCCGGTCAGCACATTGGCCAGGCTGTTGCCGGTGCCGTCGATGTTGCCCAGACCGGTCAGCGTCAGATCATCCAGGAACTGGCCGCGCAGGCTGAAGCTGACGCTGGCCTCCACAAGGTCATGGCTCGGGTGATCGCCTTCGAGGACGCGGTCGCCGGCATGGTCGACGATGTAGACGTCGTTGCCGGCGCCGCCCACCATCAGGTCGGCACCGCTGCCGCCATCCAGCCGGCCACCCCCATCGCCGCCATAGAGCTGGTCATTGCCGCCCAGACCGTCCAGGAAGGACAGCCCCTGGCCCAGATGGCGGATGACATTGGCCAGGGAATTGCCGGTGCCGGGGCCATTGCCGGTCAGCGTCAGATCCTCGATGAACCGCCCGGCCAGGGAGAAGCTGATGCTGGAGATGACATGGTCGCGGCCCTGGCTGCCGCCCTCGATCACCCGGTCGCCAAGGCTGTCGACAAAGTAGGTGTCGTTGCCGGCGCCGCCCTGCATGAGGTCGTTGCCGGTGCCGCCATCCAGCACGTCATTGCCCTCGCCGCCCTGGAGGTTGTCCTGGCCGCTGCCGCCATACAGCGTGTCATTGCCCTCATCCCCCAGCAGCGTGTCATGGCCGGCGCCGCCATCGAGGATGTCGTGGCCGCCGAGGCCAAGGAGCAGATTGTCGCCGCGGTTGCCGACCAGCCGGTTGGCCAGGGAATTGCCGGTGCCCTGGATGCCGGCCTCGCCGGTGAGCGACAGGTTCTCGATGAAGCTGCCGCCGATATCGTAGCTGACGCTGCTCTGCACCGTGTCGATGCCTTCGCCGGCGGCCTCCACCACCCGGTCGCCGGCGCTGTCGACCAGGTAGATGTCGTTGCCGGTGCCGCCGATCAGCGTGTCATTGCCGGCGCCGCCGCTGAGATAATCGTCGCCCGACCCGCCCTCCAGCCGGTCATCGCCACCGCGGCCGTACAGACGGTCATTGCCGCCGCCGCCGCGAATGTCGTCATCCCCCTCGGTGCCGAGGAGCTGTTCGCCCGCCTCGGTGCCCTCGATCAGGGCCAGCAGGCGGGGGGTGAAGCGGGTCGGAACCGGCATGACAGATCCTCGCGGGCGGGGCTTTTCGTTTCGGCTTCATCAAGAAACGTATCAATGCCGGGAGCCGCCCGCCGCTCAGGCGATGATGATGAAATCCTCGAGAAGCGGCAGGCTGTCGATGCCGGTCCATGGCAGGCCCATGGTTGCGATGTGCCGTTCGGTGCCATCGGCCGAGCGGAAGCTCAAGGTCCGACTGCCCGACATCGGGTCGGGCGCGACGATGAAGCAGGGGCCGGAATCCGGCGCCGCATCCGGCGTGACGACGGAGAAGCCTGCCGCGTCCAGATCCATGCCCTCCTGCAGCCCGCCCCCGAAGGCCGCGGCGGAGAGCAGGATGTGATCCTCGCCGAGCGTGAAATCGATCCGATAGTTGCCGCCATACAGCATGAAGCGGTCGATGCCGGCGCCACCCATCAGGACGCCGGAGCCCTCACGGCCGATCAGGGTATCCTCACCCTCGCCGCCAAGCAGCTGGTTCTGACCGCTGCCGCCATCCAGCACGTCATTGCCGTCGCCGCCATCCAGCAGGTCGTTGCCCGCGCCACCTTCCAGGACATCATCCCCTGCGCGGCCCTCCAGGACATCCTGGCCACCAAGCCCCTCCAGGCGGTTGTTGCCTTCGTTGCCGGTGATGGAATTGTCGATGCTGTTGCCGATGCCGTCGATATCGTCGCTGCCGGTCAGATGGAGGACGTCGATGAACTGGCCGCGCAGGTTGAAGCTGATGCTGGTCTGGACCGTGTCGTGCAGGCTGAAATAATCGCCTTCGATGACACGGTCGCCGACATTGTCGACGACATAGAAATCGTCGCCGCGCCCGCCCACCATCAGATCGGCGCCGGCGCCGCCATCCAGCACGCCAATGCCGTCACCGCCGCTATAGAGCTGGTCATTGCCGCCCTCACCGGAGAGGGTATAGCGCCACGCCGTGCCCTGGTAGCGGATGACATTGGCCAGGGAGTTGCCGGTGCCCTGGCTGCCGCCGGTCAGCGTCAGATCCTCGATGAACTGCCCCGCCAGGGAGAAGTCGACGCCGGAAATGACATGGTCCCGGCCCTGGTTGCCGGCCTCGATCAGGCGCTCGCTGAGGCGGCTGACATAGTAGGTGTCGTTGCCGGCACCACCCTGCAGGACGTTATTGCCATAGCCGCCTTGCAGAATGTCGTCGCCGGCACCTCCCTGCAGCGTGTCGTTGCCGTCGCCGCCTTGCAGGACATCATTGCCGTCGCCGCCTTGCAGCGTGTCGTTGCCGTCGCCGCCCTGCAGCGTGTCGTCGCCATCCTCCCCCTGCAGGGTGTCGTCGCCTGTACCGCCTTGCAGGTCGTCATGGCCGGTGCCGCCTTGCAGGATGTCACGGCCGGCGCCGCCCAGGAGGATGTCGTTGCCGGCACCACCATACAGGGCGTCGTCGTCGCTGCCGCCATAGAGCCGGTCATTGCCCTCATCGCCATGCAGCGTGTCGTTGCCGGCGCCACCATCGATGACGTCATGGCCGCCGAGGCCGCGCAGCAGATTGGCGCCGCGATTGCCCAGCAGCTGGTTGGCGAGGGAATTGCCGGTGCCCTGGATGCCCGCATTCCCGGTCAGCGTCAGCTTCTCGATGAAGCTGCCGCCGATGCTGTAGCTGACGCTGCTCTGCACCGTGTCGATGCCTTCGCCGGCGGCCTCGACCACCCGGTCGCCGGCACTGTCGACCAGGTAGATGTCGTTGCCGGTGCCGCCGACCAGCGTGTCGTTGCCGGTGCCGCCGCTGAGGTAGTCATCGCCCGCACCGCCCTCCAGCCGGTCATCGCCGCCGCGGCCGAACAGCTGGTCATGGCCGCCCCTGCCGCGGATGTCGTCATCCCCCTCGGTGCCGATGAGCTGCTCGCCCGCCTCGGTGCCCTCGATCAGGGCCAGCAGGCGGGGGGTGAAGCGGGTCGGGGCCGGCATGGCGTTTCCTCGCGGGTGGGCCTTTTCGTTTCGGACCCGTTCATGTTGCTGTCAAGCAGGCGCCGGCCGGCCGGGCCGCCCTGGCGCGGCGCGGCTTTGCTGCGGCATCAGGCGGATGGCCGGCGCGGCCCCCGGATGCCGACGGCCGGGAGCGCGGCGAGTTGATCAGCCGCCCCGGGTCGGCGGCGCAGCCGCGCCAGGCCCGCGCGACCTCAGGCCGCCGGGCCGCCAGAGGTCACTCGGCGCCGCGCTGCGCCACCGGCCGCCCTTCGGCATCGACCACCGCCTCGCCATCCTCCTTGGCGAAGGCGCCGCGCTGCGGCCGGGGCAGGATGTCCAGCACCGTCTCCGAGGGCCGGCACAGCCGGACGCCGAGCGGCGTCACCACGATCGGCCGGTTGATCAGGATCGGGTGGGTGACCATGGCGTCGATCAGCTGCGAATCGCTCAGCGCCGGGTCGTCGAGGCCGAGCTCGGCATAGGGCGTGCCCTTCTGCCGCAGCACCACGCGCACCGGCACGCCCATCTGCCGGATCAGCTCGGCCAGCTGCGCGCGGGAGGGCGGGGTCTTCAGATACTCGACGATCTCCGGCGCCTCGCCGCTGTTGCGGATCAGCGCCAGGGTGTTGCGGGAGGTCCCGCAGGCCGGGTTGTGGTAGATGGTGATGCTCACGCGGGCGGTCCCTCGGCGGCGATGCGGGCGCGGCCGGCGGGCGCGCGGCGGCATCACAGCATCGCCGCGCCGCCAGGGCCAGCCCCGGCCCCAGCCGCCGCGGCGCCCGCCGGCTAGGCCGGCCGCGCGGCGCCGGGCGATGACCAGCGCGAAGGGGCCTCGCCCTCCAGCACGTCGCGGCCGGTGCGATGCGCCAGCGCCGCCATCAGCCGCGCGCCGCCGGCGCCCTCGGCCGCCGCGCCTTCCAGCCGGATCACCGCGCGCGGGTCCAGGCTGCGGCCAAGCGCCGCCAGCACCCAGCCGCGCGCCTCCAGCCCGGCCTCGGTCAGCTCGGCCTGGCCGAGCAGCAGCCGCCCGGCCTCGCCGCCGCCGCAGAGGCGCAGGCCGCGCAGCGGCGCGCGTTCCGCCGCCAGCTCGGCCAGCTGCAGCAGCCCGTCGCGCTGCGGGTCGAGCACCAGCACCGCCTCCTCCTCGCCGCAGGCGGCCAGGCGCAGCGTCCAGCCCGGGGCGCGCGGGTCCAGCACCAGCAGGGCGGGCGCCGCCGCGCTCTCCCGGCCTTCCGCCTGCCAGAGGGCGGAAAGCGGCGCCGGATCCGGCGCGGCGGGGCGGAGCAAGGCGTGTTGCGACATGGCGAATCCCTTCTGGTTCGCGGCGAGAATGGAACGGTTCAGTAAAGATATCCTTGATCCACCGCCGGGGCGAGACCGGTCTCCCCTGGCAGATTCCGGCAAATGCCGGAGGGCCCAGGCTTGCCCGGCGCGGCGCGGCCCGGCATCTCGGCCCGATGCAGGACATGGCGGCCGCCTTCTCGCTGGCGCTGGGGCTGATCGGCGGCGGCGACCGCGAATTCTGGGGCATCGTGGCGCTGTCGCTGCGGGTCTCGGGCAGCGCGGCGCTGGCCGCCTTCCTGCTCGGCGTGCCGCTGGCGGCGCTGCTGGCCATCGCCCGCTTCCGCGGCCGCGGCGGGCTGCTGCTGCTGGCCAATGCGCTGCTCGGCCTGCCGCCGGTGGTGGTGGGGCTGGCCTGCTACCTGCTGCTGTCGCGCAGCGGGCCGCTCGGCGCGCTGGGCTGGCTGTTCCAGCCGCAGGGCATGGTGCTGGCGCAGGCCCTGCTGGCGCTGCCCATCGTCACCGCGCTCGCCCATCGGGTGCTGGCGCCGCTCTGGGAGGAGGTGCGCGACCCCTTGCGCATCGACGGCGCCGGCCGGCTGCGCTGCGGCTATGAGCTGGCGCGGATGGGCCGGTCGGCGCTGGCCACCGTCTTCCTCGCCGCCTTCGGCCGCGCCATCGCCGAGGTCGGCGCCATCCTGATCGTCGGCGGCAATATCCGCGGCGAGACCCGCACCATGACCACCGCCATCGCGCTGGAGACGCAGAAGGGCGACCTGCCGCTGGCGCTGGCGCTCGGCCTGGTGCTGCTGCTGCTCTGCCTGGCGGTCAGCGCGCTGACGCTGCTGCTCGACCGGCGCGGCTGAATCGCTTTTCGCGGCGCGGGCGGCGGACTAGTCTCACGCGATCGGGAGGCCGCCGGGCCTGAGGAGACGAAAATCCATGCAACGCCGCCTGTTCCTGGGGGCCGCCGCGGGCGCGCTCGCCCTTCCCTATGTCGCGCGGGCGCAGAGCCTGCCGAAGATCACCATCGGCATGTCCGGCTGGACCGGCTTCGCGCCGCTGACGCTCGCCGAGCAGGCCGGGCTGTTCCGCGCCAATGGGCTCGATGTCGAGACCAAATTCGTGCCGCAGCGCGAGCGCAACCTGGCGCTGGCCGCCGGCGCGCTGAACTGCGTCGTCACCACGGTCGACACCATGATCCTGTGGGGCAGCACCATGCCGCTGGTGCAGGTGCTGGTGCTGGACAAGTCGAAGGGCGGCGACGGCATCGCCGTGCGCCCCTCGGTCACCAGCTGGGCCGGGCTGCGCGGCAAGACCGTGGCGGTCGACGGCCCCGGCACCACCCCCTATTTCACCCTGGCCTATATGCTGCGGGAGAACGGGATGTCGGTGAAGGACGTGCAGACCGCGACCCTGGCGCCGCAGCCCGCCGCCCAGGCCTTCGTCGCCGGCCAGTTCGACGCCTGCTCGACCTATGAGCCCTATCTCTCCCAGGTGCGCGCCATGGGCGAGGACAAGGGCCGCATCCTGGCCACCACCAGCCAGTATCCCTGTGTCGTCGACACCCTGGCCTTCAGCCCGGATTTCGTCGCGAAGAACGAGGCGGCGGTGCGGCTGATGGTGAAGAGCTGGTACGACGCCCTGGCGATGATCGAGCGCGAGCCGGAGAAATCCTTCGAGATCATGGGCAAGCGCGTCAACCAGTCGGCCGAGGCCTTCCGCGCCAGCGCCGCCTTCATCGACTGGCAGGACGCCGCCGAGAACCGCGCCTATGCCGCCGATGGCCTGCCGCAATTCATGGCCAAGGCGCTGGAGGTGCAGAAGGAGGCCGGCGTGCTGCGCCAGGCGCCGGATCTGGGCAAGCTGCTCGACACCCGCTTCCTGGCCGGTTGACGCCCGGCCGGGCCGCGCCGGCGCCGCGCGCCCCTGGCTGCATGTCCGGGGCTGCGCGCGCCCGGGGTTTCAGGCACGACGGGGCGGCGCCTGGGCCGCACCCGGCGGGTCGTCCCAGCCCTGGGTCGCCCCGGCGCCGGGGCGATCCGGCGCCGGCGTGGCGGCAGCCGAGCGCTGCGGCCGGGCCGCGTCGCGTGGCCGCGCGCCGCTTCCTCCTCCTTCCGGCGATTGATGCAGGCTTGCTGACCTTTCCGGTGCCCGCCAAGCTGCGCCTCCCGCCCCGCACATCCATGAGCGAGCCCCCTTGGAACCGCTGAAACCCATCCCCGCCGCGGCACGGATCGTCCTCGGCATCCTGTTCTTTGTCCTGTTCATCGGGCTGTGGGCGCTGGTCACGGCGACCGGCTTCGTGCAGCCGCTCTTCCTCGCCTCGCCCTGGCAGGCGCTGGCCTCCGGCTGGTCGCTGTTCACCGAGTACAATTTCGCCGGCGATATCGGCATGACGGTGTGGCGCGTGCTCGGCGGCTTCGTGCTGGCCAGCGCGATCGCCGTGCCGCTGGGCCTCGCCATGGGCGCCTACAAGGGCATCGAGGCCTTCTTCGAGCCCTTCATCTCCTTCGCCCGCTATTTGCCGGCCTCGGCCTTCATCCCGCTGCTGATCCTCTGGGCCGGCGTCGGCGAGGCGCAGAAACTGTCGGTCATCTTCCTCGGCAGCGTGTTCCAGATCGTCATCATGGTGGCCGTCATCGCCGGCGCCACGCGCATCGACCTGGTGGAGGCCGCCTACACGCTGGGCGCGCGCCAGGGCGGCATCCTGAAGCGCGTCATCATCCCGGCCGCGGCGCCGCAGGTGATGGAGGCGCTGCGCTTGGTGCTCGGCTGGGCCTGGACCTATGTGATCGTCGCCGAGCTGATCGGGGCGCAGAGCGGCATCGGCCACATGATCATGGACAGCCAGCGGCTGCTCGACACCGGGCAGATGATCTTCGGCATCGTCATCATCGGGCTGATCGGGCTGGTGACGGATTTCCTCTTCAAGGCGCTGAACCGGCGCCTGTTCCGCTGGGCGTCGCTGTGATGGCTGATCCTGTTTCCGGTGTCCGCGGCCTGTCGGTGCGCGGCCTCACCCGCTCCTTCCCCGGCCAGGGCCGCGCGGCGCCGACGCTCGCGCTGCAGCCCACCGATCTCGACGTCGCGCCGGGCGAGTTCGTCTCCATCCTCGGCCCCTCGGGCTGCGGCAAGTCGACGCTGCTGCGCATCGTGGCCGGGCTCGACCGCCCGACCGCCGGCGCGGTGACGCTGCATGGCCGGCCGGTGACGCGCCCGGGGCCGGACCGCGGCATGGTGTTCCAGTCCTACACCCTGTTCCCCTGGCTGACGGTTCGTCAGAACATTCTGTTCGGTTTGCAGGAGCGGCGGGTGCCGGAGCGCGAGGCGCAGGAGATCGCGGCGCGCTTCATCGCCCGCACCGGGCTGCGCGGCTTCGAGGATCATTGGCCACGCCAGCTCTCGGGCGGCATGCAGCAGCGCACCGCGCTGGCGCGCGCGCTGGCCAACGACCCCGACATCCTGCTGCTGGACGAGCCCTTCGGCGCGCTCGACCACCAGACGCGCGAGCTGATGCAGGAGCTGCTGCTGGAGGTCTGGGGCAGCGACACGCCGGAGACGCGCAAGACGGTGCTGTTCGTCACCCATGACATCGACGAGGCGGTGTTCCTGGCCAACCGCGTGCTGGTGATGTCGGCCCGCCCCGGCCGGGTGAAGGCCGAGGTGCCGGTGCCGCTGCCCTATCCGCGCGACTGGACGGTGAAGACCACACCCATCTTCGCCGAGCTGAAGGCCCGGCTGATGGCCGAGATCCGCGAGGAGGTGCGCAAGGCGGCGCTGGGCTGAAGGCTCAGGTGCCGGCCTGGCGCGGCGATCCGGCGCCGCGCCAGGCCAGCCAGAGATGCAGCGTCGGCAGCAGCAGGCCGAGGCCGCTGACCTGCACCGCCAGCAGCCAGGGCCAGCCCTGCAGGCCCAGCAGCCCCGGCATGCCCAGCGGCAGCGTCAGGGCCAGAGGCGGGATGGCCCAGGGCAGCGCGCGCAGCTGGCGGCGCGACAGCCCGGCCGGGCCGTGCCGCAGATAGCCGGTCGCCGCCTGCAGGAAATGCCAGATGGCATAGGCGCCGCAGAGCGGCAGCGCCGCCGCCAGCCCGCCCAGCAGCAGGGCCGAGCAGCCCATCCGCCAGCCCGACCTCGCCGGAGAAGCCATAGGTCGCGATCATCGCGCCCGTCATGGTCAGGACCGCGCCGAAGATGAACAGGATGTAGAGCGAGGGCAGCGCCAGCAGGAGCAGTTCGAACCCGAACAGCACCCGCAAGGCGAGGTCCCGGCGGCGCGGCATGCGCGGCTCCCCTGATGGCCCGGCGAGCTTCGCGGCGCCGGGGCAGCGCGTCAATTCAGGGCCGCGTCACCCTCCCGCCGGCGTGCCGGGCCGGACCGGGCGGCGCGACGGGCCATCCATGCGGGGCCATGCGCGGCCATCGGACCATTCCGGCCGGGCCATGGCGGCGGCTCCGGGCGAGGGATCGCCAACCCACCCGGCGCGTCACTTCTTGCGCCTGGCCTTGGCCGCCTCGCCGACCCGCAGCCCCTCGCCCGCCATGGCCGCGAGCCGCGCCGGCAGATTGGCCAGGATGGCGTCGCGATAGCCCGGCACCTTCTTCCACGCCTTGCGCTCCGGCTTGCTCATGCCGCAGCCGAGGCACCAGCCGCTCTCCTCGTCGAATTCGCACACCTTGATGCAGGGTCTGTCGCTCATGCCGCTCCCATCCGGCGCGAGGGCGCCTCTGCGCGCATATGGCCCCGCCCCCGCGAAGCGCTCCGCAGGGCAGCCATGCAACCGGCTTGTTCTGTTTTTGTTCTTTAACTAGGCTGGCCCTGCCCCTTCGCCCCGGAGACCCGTCATGACGCTCCCCGCCCCCGCCTGGCCGCTGGACCGCGAGGCCGCCCTGCAGACCCGGCTGCAGGAATGGCGCGGCTGGCAGATCCGCGCCCGCTGCGCCGAGGGCCCCTGCCCCGCCAACCGCGCCGTGCCGGTCGAGGAGATGCTGGAAGCGCGCGGCAACCTGCCGCTGCACGAGATGGCGGCCTTCCTGCGCTGCAGCGCCTGTGGCGCCGCCAGCGGGCAGGTGGCGCTGCTGCGCTGTTCCCGCGCCGGGCAGGTGATCCTGCCGCTGCGCGGCCGCGCCATGCCCTGAGGCCGGCCGATCCTTGGTGATTCCTTGGCAATTTCGGTTCATAAAAGAAATGAACTGGCCCGGACCGGATCGCCGGCATGCTGCTGCTGCCCCCATCCCCCGCGCTGCCGCGCGGCGCCCTGCGGCATGGCGTTGCGCGCCGCGGCGCCCTGCCGCGCCGCGGGCTGCTCACCGCCGGGGCCGGGCTGCTGGCACTGGCCGCCCTGCCCGGCGGCGGGCTGGACCTGGCCGAGGAATGGCAGGGCTTCAGGCGCCGCTTCCTGGCGCCGGAGGGCCGCATCCTCGATGACGGCCAGGGCGGCATCAGCCATTCCGAAGGCCAGGGCTACGGGCTGCTGATCGCCCTCGCCGCCGGCGACCGCGCCGCCTTCGAGCGCATCGCCGGCTGGACCGCCACGGCGCTGCGCCGCCCGCAGGATGCGCTGCATGCCTGGCGCCACGCCCCGGGCCAGCCGCCCGATGCCAACAATGCCAGCGATGGCGATCTGCTGATCGCCTGGGCGCTTCTGCAGGGCGCCGAGCGCTGGCGCCTGCCGGAGCTGCGCCGCCGCGCCGCCTCCATCGCCGCCGACCTGCTGCGCCTCTGCACGCTGGAGGTGGAGGGAAGGCTGCTGCTGCTGCCCGGTGCCCAGGGCTTCACCGATCGCGAGCGGGTGGTGATCAACCCCTCCTACTACGTCTTCCCGGCGCTGCAGGCGCTGGCGGGGCTGGGCCCGGCGGCGCCCTGGCGCCGGCTGGCGCAGGATGGCGCGGCGCTGCTGCGCCAGGCGCAGTTCGGCCGCTGGCACCTGCCGGCCGACTGGTTCGAGATCCCGCGCAGCGGCGGCCGCCCCAGCCTCAGCCGCGCCCATCTGCCGCGCTTCTCCTATGACGCACTGCGGGTGCCGCTGCATCTGGCCTGGGGCGGGCTGCGGCAGGAGCCGGCGCTGCGGGCGGCGGCGGATTTCTGGTACGACCCCGCCAATCCCTACCGCCCGGCCTGGGCCGATCTGCGCACCGACAGCATCGCCCCCTATGCGGCGACGCCGGGCATCCAGGCGGTGGCGCGGCTGGCGGCGCGCAGCGCCAGCGGCCAGGCCTCCACCCTGCGCCCGCCGCGCCCCTCGGAGGCCGAGGGCTATTACGGCGCGGTGCTCTGCTTCCTCTGCCATCTGGCGGAGCAGGAGGCGACGGCGCCGCTGCTCGGCTGAGGCGCCTGTCCGGGACGCGGGGATTGGGGGCGAAGAATTTGCGGCGGGCCCGCGCCGACAGGCCGCCCCGCCCGGCGCCGGGCTCGCCGCATCACCCCGCCGGCCGGAAGACGAGCATGGACAGGAGCGACACCTGCCGGCACCCCCGGCAGCGCCGCCGCCGCGCCGGAAGGCCATCCGCCGGACGACGCGCACGGCCCCTGGGCGCGGCAAGGCGCTGGACGAAGCCGCCGGGGGCGGCCAAAGCTGCCGCCATGCTGATCCCTGACACCATCCCCCGCGTCGCCCTGGTGACCGGCGGCGCCAGGCGGCTGGGCCGCGCCAGCGCGCTCGCCCTGGCCGGCGCCGGCTTCGACATCGCCCTGCATTACGGCCGCAGCCGGGAGGAGGCCGAGGCCACCGCCACGGAGATCCGCGGCCTCGGCCGCCGCGCCGCGCTGCTGCCGGCGGCGCTGGAGCGCGAGGCGGAGGTGGCGCGGCTGCTGCCCGAGGCCACCGCCGCGCTGGGCCCGGTCGGGGTGCTGCTGAACAACGCCTCCACCTTCGAGCGCGACGAATGGCACGACGCCACGCGGGAGAGCTGGGACCATCACATCGAGCCCAATCTGCGCGCGCCCTTCGTGCTGGCCCAGGCCTTCGCCCGCGCCCTGCCGGCGGCGGCCGAGGGGGTGGTGATCAACATGCTCGACCAGCGCGTCTGGTCGCTGACGCCGCATTTCGTCAGCTACAGCGTCTCCAAGGCCGGGCTCTGGGCGCTGACCCAGAGCCTGGCGCTGGCGCTGGCCCCGCGCATCCGGGTCAATGGCATCGGCCCCGGCCCGGCCATCCCGAGCCCGCGCCAGAGCCCCGAGCAATTCGCCGCGCAATGCGCCAGCACGCCGCTCGGCCGCGGCACGGGGCCGGAGGAGGTGGCGCGCGCCGTGCTCGCCATCCTGTCGCTGCCGGCGATGACCGGGCAGATGATCGCGCTCGATGGCGGGCAGCATCTGCAATGGTCGCCTTCGCGCGGCCAGGGGCTGCCGGAATGAGCTACGCCCCGGATGCCGCGCGCGGGCTGCGGCGCATCGTGGTGCGCGGCCTGGCGGTGGAGGCGCGCATCGGCATCTACCCGCATGAGGAGGCGGCGCCGCAGCGCGTGCGCATCGATGTCGAGCTGCTGGCCGAGGACGACGCCGCGCCGCATGGCGTGGGCGAGGACCGGCTGGAGCGGGTGGTGGATTACGAGGCGGTGGCCAACACCGCGCGCCGCATCGCCCTCGATGGCCATGTGCGCCTGGCCGAGACGCTGGCCGAGCGCATCGCCTGCGCCGTGCTGGAGGGCGATGCGCGGATCGTGGCCGCCCGGGTGACGGTGGAGAAGCCCGACATCATCGCGGATGTCGCCGCGGTCGGCGTGACGGTGGAGCGGCTGCGGCGGGCCGGGCCGGGGTGAGAGCGGCGCCTCCCGCCCGCGTGATCGCTGGAAACCGCGCGGGATCAAGGGGATGCACGACATGTCCCCA
Source organism: Pseudoroseomonas cervicalis (assembly GCF_030818485.1). Taxonomy (NCBI): domain Bacteria; kingdom Pseudomonadati; phylum Pseudomonadota; class Alphaproteobacteria; order Acetobacterales; family Roseomonadaceae; genus Roseomonas; species Teichococcus cervicalis. Next base: position 1,336,230 of record NZ_JAUTAJ010000004.1, read on the forward strand.
ACCCTGTCCACGCCTCTGTCCACGGAAACGGTGGAAAACTCGGCCTGCCGCCGCTTTCGCCCGCCCTGTGCTGCACTGCACAGAGGATGGGCAGAGCCGGCCGCCACCGGCGGCAGAGGGGCGCCGCCGCAGCGCCCCGGCCGGGCTTGTGGGGCATGGCCAGGGCCGCGCCGGGCGCCACCGCGCGATTCGCGGCGGGGCCGGGCGGCCGCCCCCGTCACGCGGTTGTGAGCAAAATTCTCTTGCCCTGCCGGGATTTGTCCACCGCTCGTTCCGCAGCCGGGCGTCCCGTCCTCGCGTCAATCGCATTGTTGCTCTTGACGCCTTGTCACACTGTGGTTTTTCAGCATTTCGTTTAAAATCAGATACTTAGTGAAATGCCCAAACTCTGGGCATCCTCGTGTGACCCGCAGATGACAGCGATTTAGAAGGGTTAACCCCAGCCTCGTCCACAGACTTATCCACAGCTTCGGTGGACAAGTCTGGCGCCCTCTTGAGCGGCGGCCTCCGGCATGGTTCATCCTGGCCATGCAGGATCGCCCCCCCGAGGAGCCGGCCCCCGAACAGCGCGCCCCCGACGACGCCACCCCCGAAGCCGGGGCCGCCGAGGCGCGGCCGGAGGCCGGGCCGCCGCAGCCGGGCAGCGACCCGGACGCGCCGGTGATGGAGGGCGTCGCCGTGATCGAGGCGGCGCTGGCCACCATGCCCTTCGCCCCGGGCGTCTACCGCATGCTCGATGCCAAGGGCGACGCGCTCTATGTCGGCAAGGCGCGCAGCCTGAAGAAGCGTGTGGTGTCCTACACCCAGCTCTCCCGCCTGCCCGAGCGGCTGCGCCGCATGGTGCACGCCACCCGCCGCATGGAGATCATCACCACCGGCAGCGAGGCCGAGGCCCTGCTGCTGGAAGCCAATCTGATCAAGAAGCTGCGGCCGCGCTTCAACATCGTCCTGCGCGACGACAAATCCTATCCCTGGCTGGTGATCACCGAGGACCATGCCTATCCGCAGATCGCCAAGCATCGCGGCGAGAAGCGCAAGGGCGCCAGCTATTGGGGCCCCTTCGCCAGCGCCTGGGCGGTCGACCAGACGCTGACCGCGCTGCAGAAGGTCTTCCTCCTGCGCTCCTGCCGCGACACGGTGTTCGACAGCCGCGACCGGCCCTGCCTGCTGCACCAGATCAAGCGCTGCGCCGCCCCCTGCGTCGGCCGCATCAGCGAGGCCGACTATGCCGGGCTGGTGCGCGACGCGAAGAAATTCCTGTCAGGCGAGACGCCCTCGATCCAGAAGGCGCTGGCGAAGGAGATGGAGCAGGCGGCCGAATCGCTGGAATTCGAGCGCGCCGCGGCCTTGCGCGACCGCATCCGCGGCCTGACCCATGTGCAGGGGCAGAACGCCATCAACCTCGACGGCGTGGGCGATGCCGATGTCGTGGCGCTGCACCAGATCGCCGGCCAGTCCTGCGTGCAGGTCTTCTTCTTCCGGGGCGGGCGGAACAATGGCAACCGCTCCTTCTTCCCCTCGCATCTGAAGGATGATGCCGAGCCGGAGGAGGTGCTCTCCGCCTTCCTGACCCAGCTCTATGACGATCTGCCGCCGCCGCCGCTGGTGCTGCTCTCGCACGCCCTGCCGGATGCCGGGCTGATCGCCGAGGCGCTGACGCTGAAGGCCGGGCGCAAGGTGGAGCTGCACGCGCCGCAGCGTGGCGAGAAGCGCCAGGCCGTCGAGCACGCCGCCACCAATGCGCGGGAGGCGCTGGAGCGGCGCCTGGCCGAGGGCACCGCCCAGGTGGCGCTGCTGGAGGGGGTGGCCAGGCTGTTCGACCTGCCGGAGCCGCCGCGCCGCATCGAGATCTACGACAACAGCCATATCCAGGGCAGCCATGCCTATGGCGTGATGGTGGTGGCGGGGCCCGAGGGCTTCATGAAGAACGCCTACCGCAAATACGCCATCCAGGGCGGCGGCACGGGGCGCGCGGCCGCCACCCAGGGCCCGGGCCCCAGCGCCGCCCTGCCGCAGGCGGCGGCGGAGGCGCCCCCCCGCGATCCGGGCGATGTCGCCCCGGCCCTGCCCGGCGCCACACCGCCGCGCATCCCCGCCGCCCTGGTGGCCGAGGTGGCGGGCGCCCTGAAGGAAACCCGTCCGGCGGGGGGTGGCGACCGCATCGCCAGCGGCGGCGGCGATGATTTCGCCATGATGCGCGAGGTGTTCGAGCGCCGCTTCGGCCGCGCCCTGAAGGAGGACCCCGAGCGCCAGGGCGAGGGCTGGCCCGACCTGGTGCTGATCGATGGCGGCGCCGGCCAGCTCTCCGCGGCGCGCGAGGTGATGGCGGAGCTCGGCCTCGGCGACCTCAACCTGGTGGCGGTGGCCAAGGGGCCGGATCGCGATGCGGGGCGCGAATGGTTCCACCGCGACGGCCACCCGCCGCTGCAGCTGCCGCCGCGCGACCCGGTGCTGTACTATCTGCAAAGGCTGCGCGACGAGGCGCACCGCTTCGCCATCACCACCCATCGCGCCGGCCGCAGCAAGGCGATCACCCGCAGCGAGCTGGACGAGATCCCCGGCGTCGGCAGCGCCATCAAGCGGCGGCTGCTGAACCATTTCGGCTCGGCGCGCGGGGTGCGGCAGGCGGGGCTCGAGGATCTGCAGAACTGTCCCGGCATCGGCCCGTCTATGGCGGTGCGCATCCATGAGCATTTCCACCCTGGCGCGGCCGGGGCTAATTTGGGAAAGGCAGCATCGGGAAAACGCCCGGGCCGCACAGCGGGAAGAGAGTGACCTTGCCCACCGACCTGCCGAATCTCCTCACCCTCTCGCGCATCGCGGCCGTGCCGGTGCTGGTGCTGCTGGCGGCGCTGCGGCTGCCCTGGGCCGATGTCGCGGCCTGCGCGCTGTTCGCCGCCGCCGCCATCACCGATTATTTCGACGGCAAGATCGCCCGCGAGCGGCAGCTGATCTCGGCCTTCGGCCGCATGCTGGACCCGATCGCCGACAAGCTGCTGGTGGCCGCCGCGCTGATGCTGCTGGCGGGGCTGGAACGGCTGTCGCTGCTCGGCCTGCTGCCGGCCATCGTCATCATGCTGCGGGAGATCCTGGTCTCCGGCCTGCGCGAATATCTGGCCGGGCTCGCCGTCGGCCTGCCGGTGACGAAACTCGCCAAGTGGAAGACCGGGGTGCAGATGACCGCGCTGCCGGTGCTGCTGGCCGGCGATACGGGGGCAAGGGCGCTCGGCCTCGGCTTCCTGCCGCTGGGCTGGATCGGCGAGGCGCTGCTCTGGCTGGCCGCGGCGCTGACGCTGGTGACCGGCTGGGACTATCTGCGCGCCGGGCTGCGCCATGCCGAGCAGCAGGACATGGCGAGAACCGCGCCGCCCAAGGAACTCTCCCGCCCTTGAGGCGTAGAGGGGCCAGACCATCTTCACGGTGACAGGACAGGAGGGGCGCATGGCCCGCGACGTGATCGGCACCATTCCCAGCCAGCGGGACCGCGGCGGCCTCGCCCGGCTCGCCGGGCTGGCCCTGCTGGCCGGGCTCACCGGCTGCGGCGCCTCCTCCTTCACCGGGGCGCGCGACACCGTGCCGACCGACAGCCTGACCGCCCAGCGCATCCTGGGCCAGCCGGTCGAGGTGCCGCCGCTGCTGCCGGTCGCCGGCAATGTCTGGCCGGCGGGCGAGGAAACCCGCCGCGCCACCCTGGCCGACCCCGAGGTGCGCCCGGCCGATCCGCTCGCCGTGCCGCAGCCCCTGCCCCGCCAGCAGCGCGGCAGCTCCACCCCGCCGGACCTGCTGGCGCCGGGCACCAATGTCGGCGCCACCCCGCCCAATTTCGCCACGCCGGCCGAGCCGCCGCCGCCCCCGCCGCCGCGCCGCGACGGGCGCGTCATCCCGACGCCGCAGGGCCCGGCGGTGACCACCGGCGGCGGCGCCGGCTACAGCACCTACACCACCCCGGGCGGCGGCTCCGGCATCGCCATCCCGCAGGGCGGCACCACGACGCTGCTGGGCCAGGACGGCACCGTGCGCCAGGTGCCGACGCCGCGCTGATGGCCGTCGACATCCTCTATTTCGCCTGGGTGCGGCAGAAGGTCGGCAAGGGGGCGGAGCGCGTCGCGCTGCCCCCCGGCACGCATGACATCGCCGGGCTGATCGCGCATCTGGCGGCGCTGAGCCCCGGCCATGCCGAGGCCTTCGCCCATGCGAAGCAGATCCGCGCCGCGGTGAACCAGGATTTCGTGACCCCCGCCCATCCGGTGAAGGATGGTGACGAGGTGGCCTTCTTCCCGCCCGTGACCGGTGGCTGAGATGGCGCGCATCCTGGTGCAGGAGGCCGCCTTCGACATGGCGGCGGAGATGGCGGCGCTGTCCGCCGGCCGGGTCGATGTCGGCGGTGTCGCCAGCTTCGTCGGCATCTGCCGCGCCGATGACGGGCTGCGCGCGCTGGTGCTGGAACACTATCCCGGCATGACGGAAAAGGCGCTCTCCCGCATCGCCGCCGAGGCGGAGCGGCGCTGGCCGCTGACCGGCTGCACGGTGATCCATCGCGTCGGGCGGATCCTGCCCGGGGAGCCGATCGTGCTGGTGCTGGCAGCCTCCGCCCACCGCGCCGCGGCGCTGGAGGCCTCTGCCTTCCTGATCGACTGGCTCAAGACCGGCGCGCCCTTCTGGAAGCGCGAGGAACTGGCCGACGGGTCGGAGCGCTGGGTGGAGGCGAAGGAGAGCGACGACGCGGCGGCGGAGAAGTGGAAGGCAGGGGGCTCCGCCCCCCTCTGACGCAGTGCGTCAGAGCCCGCCAGGTTGACAGGGTCCCCCCGGACCCCGCCATCAGTGTGGCGGCCCGCCTGGCCGGGAGACGGCGGCAGCCTGACAGAAAAAGATGATGGGGGTCTGGGGGAAGAATTCTTTCTTCCCCCGATCTTTCATCTAAAGGTCTGCTTGAGGCCTTCTGTTAACTCCCTCGGCTCCACGCCCAGTTCGCTCCGCATCGGCGCGATGTCGAAATCCTTGTCCTCGGTCAGGCGGCGGATCTCGTCCGGGCCGATCTCGGGCAGGAAGGGCAGCAGGCGGGTGAGCGGCGCCAGGGCGCGCAGCGGCGCCGCCGGCATGGGCAGGATGGGCGGCACGCGCACCCCGGCGGCACGCGCCACGGCGGCCAGGAAGTCGCGATAGGCCACGGGCCGCGGCCCGGCGATGACCATCGCCTGCGGCGCGTCCCAGTCGCGCTGCAGGGCGGCGACCAGGCAGGCGGTGACGTCATCCTGGTGGATCGGCTGCACCAGGGCCCGGCCGCCGCCGGGCAGCGGCGCCACCGGCAGGCGCCGCAGCAGGGCGGCCAGGCGCTGGACGTTGTTCTCGCCCTCGGCGCCATAGATCATGGTCGGGTGCAGCATCACGCCCGGGCGGCCGCTGGCGAGCAGCGCCGCCTCCCCCGCCCGCACGCCGTCGCCATGCGCATCCGGCCAGCGGGAGAAGCGGCGGGTGGAGCCCATCAGCACCACCGGCGCGCCCTCCGGCGCGGCGGCCAGGATGGCGCCGGCCCAGCGCGCATGGGCGCCGCTGGCGACGCGCCCGGCGCCGGAGAGCGCGGCGCGCAGGGCGGCGGCATCCTCCAGCCTGGCCAGGCGCGGCGTGCCGGGCAGGCCGGTGGCCGCCCAGCGCGCCGCGTCGCGCACCACGGGGATGAAGGGCAGGCCGCGCGCCGCCAGCGCCCGGCACAGGGCCGAGCCCGAGCGGCCCGAGGCACCGATGATGGCGACCGGGCCGTCCGGCGCCACCGGCATCAGAGGCCGGCGGCCTGGCGCAGCCGCGCCTCGGCGCGGGCGCGGCCGATGACGGGCAGGAAGAGCCGCAGCTCCGGCCCATGCTCCTCGCCGGTCAGCGCCCGGCGCAGCGGCAGGAACAGCGCCTTGCCCTTGCGGCCGGTGGCGTTGCCCAGCGCCTTCACCCAATTGCCCCAGGTGTCGTCACCCCAGGGCTCGGGCGGCAGGCGGTCGAGCGCCTGGCGCAGGAACTCCGCCTCCTCCGGCTGGTGCGGGACGGAGAGCGGGCCGTGCGCGACCTCCCACCAGTCGCGCGCCTCGGCCAGCAGGTCGAGATTGCCGCGGATGGACAGCCAGAAGGCCTCGTCGGCGCCCTCCGGCAGGCGGTCCTTCACCGTGGCGTAGTCCAGCCCGTGCAGGTAGCGGCGGTTGAGGCCGAGCAGCTGGGCCGGGTCGAAGCGCGCCGTGCTCTTCGAGATGCGCGACAGGTCGAAGCCCGCCACCAGCCCGGCCGCCGGCGCCGCCACCGGATCGGCGGAGGAGCCGAGGGCAGCGAGGTAGCCGACCAGCGCCGCCGGCTCGATGCCGTCGCGGCGCAGCTGGCGCAGCCCCATCGAGCCCAGGCGCTTGGAGAGCGGCCCGCCATCGGCATCGGTCAGCAGCGGCAGATGCGCGAAGCGGATGGCGCAGGGCCGGCCCGAAAGGGCTTCCAGGATGTCGATCTGCACGCCGGTGTTGGTGACGTGGTCCTCGCCGCGGATGATGTGGGTGATGCCCGTCTCGAGATCGTCCACCACCGAGGTGAAGGTGTAGAGGAAGGAGCCATCGGCGCGGATCAGAACGGGATCGGAGATTGGCGGCAGCTTCACCTGGCGGCGGCCGAGCACGCCATCCTGCCATTCGACGCTGCGCATGCCGAGCTTGAAGCGCCAATAGGGCGTCTTGCCATTGGCCAGCGCGCGCTCGAGCTGTTCCGGCGTCATCTTCAGCGCGGCGCGGTCATAGACCGGCGGGCGGCCCTGCTTCTGGCGCTGCTCGCGCTTGAAGCGCAGCTCCTCCTCGGATTCGAAGCAGGGATACAGCAGGCCGCTTTTTTTCAGTTTTTCGGCGGCAGCCTCATAGCGCTCCAGCCGGTCGGACTGGCGGAAACTCTCATCCCAGTCGAGGCCGAGCCAGCGCAGATCCTCCTCGATGCCGGAGGCGTATTCGGGCTTGCTGCGCTCGGTGTCGGTGTCGTCGAAGCGCAGGATGAAGCGGCCGCCCTGCTGGCGGGCGACCAGCCAATTGGCCACCGCGACGCGGGCATTGCCGACATGCAGATAGCCGGTCGGGCTCGGGGCGAAGCGCAGCCTCATGCCTCGTCCTCCGCCTCGTCCTCATCCTGGCGGCGGGGGTCGAGCACGCGCCAGTTGCGCTCCTCCCGGTCCTTCACCGGCCTGGCCGCGAAATCCTGGATCTCGGCGCCGGAGGACCAGCCCTGGCCACCGGGGCCGCCGGTCACCTCGGCATCCTCGCCGAAGGCGAACCAGGCGGCCAGCACCTCGTCCGGGGTCAGGCCGGCGGCGCGGCAGCGCTCGACGCTGTCGCGCACATAGCGGCGGGCGAAGGCATTGGCCTGGGCGAGCGTCTGGAAGCCGCGGATGGTCTCCACCGGCTCCGCGCCATTGCCGCCGGAGAGGTCGCGGATGCGCACGCTGTAGCCGCCCGGCGGCGCGAAGATGGAGGTGTCGAAATCGCCGCTCATGGGAAGGGGCTTGTCATTCCGTCGCTGAAGGGGTCGGGCCCGCAGGGGCGCCGGGAGAGGCAGGGCCCCGGCGGGGCCAGGCGGCGCGTGTAGGACGCCGCCGCCACGCGCTGCCACAGCCGCGCGGCCTCCGCCGGGTCGTAGCCGCCCGAAGCGGCCGCGTCCACCGGTGCGGCATGGCGGGTGAGCAGCGCGGCCAGCGACGCCTCCAGCGCCGGGTCGGGCGGCAGGGGCGGCGGCAGGGCGCGATGGGCGGCGAGGGCGGCGAGTTCGGCGCGGAACAGGTCGCGGAAGGGGGCGTGGTCGCCGGGGGGCGCGGCCTCGCCCAGCGCCAGGGCGGTGCGGTCGAGCGGGGTCAGGCGCAAGGCGGGTCCCTCGCCCGCGTTTGTGCCCGCCGCCGCTGCCAGGGCCGCCAGCAAGGGTTGGTCCGGCGCGGCCTCGGCGCGGGGGCGGCGGCTTTCGCGCAGGGCGGCGCGCAGGGCCAGAATCAGGGCCTGCCAGAGTTCTTCCAGCGGCGCGGCGGGGGGTGGCAGGGGAAGGGGCGGGCTGGTCCAGCCTTCCTCGCCCTCCTCCCACGCCATCAGCAGCGGCGCGGCCGCGAAGCGAGGCAGAAGGGCCAGCAGGCGGCGATCGGCGCGGAGGGCGAAGGCGCCGCCAGCCCAGACCCGTGCCCCCCAGGCGCCCAACGGAGAGACGCCCAGCATCGGCAGGCCGGTCTCCACCACACGCGGCACGGCGGCGTCCACCGCGGCATCCCCGGCCTCGCGCATGAAGGGCGCGCCGGCCAGATGCAGCAGCAGCTCGGCCCCGGTCTCGGCCAGGGTCTCGGCGATGGCGGGGTCGGTCGCCTCCGCCCCGCTCATCACGCCGAGGCGGAGGGAGCGGAACACCATCGGCCCCGGCGCCGGGCCAGGGGTGAAGAGGGCGGCGCCGGGCTCGGCCGGGTGGAACAGATGCCGGGCGCGGCGGGTGAGCACCCTGCCCTCGCCCAGCAGGACAACGCCCTGGCGCGGCACGCCGCCCTCCAGCCAGAAGCTGCCCGTCAGGATGCCGGGGCCAGCGCCACCGGTGTGGCCCGCGAGCGCCGCCAGCCAGGCCTCCTCCGCCGCCAGCCCGGCGGGCCAGGCGGCGCGGGCGAAACCGGGCGGGTGCAGCCCGGCGCGCTCGGCCGGCAGCACCAGCAGGTCGGCCGCGGGCAGGGTGTCGGGCAGGCCGGCGGGGCAGAGGGCGATGCGCATGCTCAGCGCCCCCGCAGCACGCCGAGCGCCATGCCCAGCGAGACCAGCGCCACCCCGGCCAGCCCCAGCGGCCCCAGCGCCTCCCCCAGCAGCGGCCAGGCGGCCAGGGCCGAGAGCGCCGGGGTCAGCGCGGTGATGGTGGTGGTCAGCGCGCCGCCCAGCGCCACCACGGCGCGGGAGAACAGGAAGCCCGCCACCACCACGGCGACGAAGCCCTGATAGAGGAACTGGTAGGCGATGGCGCCCGGCGCGGCCTCGGCCAGCTGGGAGGGCAGGAACAGCGCCCAGAGCGGCAGGTAGAGAAAGGGCGGGTAGAGGGCGAGCACGGTGGTGGCGGTGATGGCCGGCACCCGCCAGCGCCGCAGCAGCACGGTGAACACCGCCCAGGACAGGCTGCCGGCCAGGAACAGCAGATCGCCCCGCCAGGCGCCGGGATAGGCGGCGAAGGTGTCGGAGGCCAGCAGCGCGATGCCCATCCCCACCACGCCGAGCGAGAGCAGGCGCTGGCGCGAGAAGCCCTCGCCCAGCCAGAGGGCGGCCAGCAGCGCGGTGGCGAAGGGCAGCGTGCCGGTCAGCAGCACCCCGGCATGGGCGGCCGGCGCAAAGCTGAAGCCCCAATAGGCGGCGAGCGGGAATCCGAACGCCGCCCCCGCCGTCAGCCCGGCGATCTGGTGGAAGGGCAGGCGCGGCCAGCCGAAGCGCCAGGCCAGCGCCAGCCCGGCCAGCAGCGAGCCGGCATAGCGCAGCGCGCCGACATCCCAGGGGGTGAAGGCCTGGCGGGCGGAGAGCCGGCCGGACAGCGCGAAGCCGGCCCAGACCAGCACCACGGCGAAGGCGCAGGCCAGGCCGATGGCGCGCTCCCGCCCCTGGCCGGACTGGGGGGCGGGATGGGGCGGGGCGGCGGGGAGGGCGGCGGACTCGGCGGGCATGGCAGCGACCCTAGCCCCGGCGGCGCGCGGCGCGAACCGGGGTGCGGCGGCCCCGTCCCCGGCGGACCATCCCCCGGTTGCAAGAAGAAGCCGGCAAAACACCGCCGCGCGGCAGGTTACCCACCGAATACTGCGTGATTCTGTTCTGCCGGGGGCAAGGACAGCGCCGCCGGCCGGGGTGGATGCTGCGGCGCGGTGAAAACACGGGCAGACTCGGGTCTTGCCTCTTGCGGCGGGATTTGCCCGCGCGATATGCCCTCCCTTGTGGTGTGGGCATCCGGCTTCACCCAAGATCTGGGTGGCCCTGTCCCCCTCAGAGGGAAGGAGGTGCCGCGATGTCCGGCCTGCAGACCGTCGACCGCGACCGTTCCGCCAATCCGCTGGATGTCCTGGAGCAGATCGTCGCCGCCAATGAGTGGGTGTTCGAGCGACGCTCGGATGGCGAGATGGCGGCCGAGGCCCCCGGCAAATGGTGCGATTACGGGCTGTTCTTCTCCTGGTCGCAGGAGATCAGCGCCATGCACTTCACCTGCGCCTTCGACCTGAAGGTGCCCGCCAATCGCCGCGCGCCGCTCTATGAATTGCTGGCGCTGGCCAATGAGAAGCTGTGGATCGGTCATTTCGGCCTGGACAGCGAGGATGGCGCGCCGGTCTACCGGCACGCCGTGCTGCTGCGCGGCGCCCCGGGCGCCAGCGCCGAAAGCCTGGAGGACATGGTGGATATCGCCATCACCGAATGCGAGCGCTTCTTTCCCGCCTTCCAGTTCGTGCTCTGGGGCGGCAAGCCGCCCTCCGAGGCGCTGGCGGCCGCCATGCTCGATTGCGTGGGCGAGGCCTGAGCCATGGCCGAGACCCTTCCGCCGATCCTGCTGGTCGGCTGCGGCAAGATGGGCGGCGCCATGCTGGAGGGCTGGCTGGAGCGCGGCGTCGAGCAGGTGGTGGTGGTCGAGCCGCACCCGCCCGCCACCGCCGGCTTCGAGGGCCGCGTGACGCTCTGCACCGATGTGACGCAGATCCCGGAGAAGTTCCGCCCCGCCGCCATCGTGCTGGCGACCAAGCCGCAGCAGGCCGAGGCCGCGCTGCCCGGCTTCGCCCGGCATGCCGCCGCGGGGGCGCTGGTGGTGTCGATCATGGCCGGCAAGACGGTGGCGGGCATGACCGCGCTGCTGGGCGGCCAGGCGCATATCGTGCGCGCCATGCCGAACACCCCGGCGGCGGTGCGCCAGGGCTTCACCTGCGCCTATCCCGGCCCCGGCGTGACGAGCGAGCAGGTGGCGCTGTGCGACGCGCTGCTCTCGGCCATTGGCGAGGTGGCCTGGCTCACGGATGAGGCGCTGATCGACCCGGTCACCGCCGTCTCCGGCGGCGGGCCGGCCTATGTCTTCCTGCTGGCCGAGGTGCTGGAGCAGGCGGCGATCGAGCAGGGCCTGCCGCCGGAGCTCGCCCGCCGCATGGCGCGGCGCACCGTGGCCGGCTCCGGCGCGCTGCTGGCGGCGAGCGAGGAGGATGCGGCGCAGCTGCGCCGCAACGTCACCAGCCCGAAGGGCACCACCGAGCGGGCGCTGGCCGTGCTGATGGCAACCGACGCCTGGCCGAAGCTGATGTCCGAGGCGATCGCCGCCGCCACCGCCCGCTCGCGCGAGCTGGCGCAGTAGCGCGGCCGCCGGGGCCGTGCCGGTGGGCGCGGCCCTGGCCTGGCGGGGCCGGGATGCCCCTTTGCCCGCCCGGCCGCGTCGCCATCCGGCCGTCCCGTGATGCCCCCGCGATGGTGTGGCATTCTGCCGCTGCCTGCCTCCTTCCCGGCTCCTCAGCGGCAGCGCCCCGAAGCGCCCAACGGCCGCCGCATCCCGTGGGTGCCCGCGCGAAGGCGTCGCCTTCCGCCACTGCCCACTCCCCGCTCCCCGGCGCCCCACCTCCCCACCAGACCGGGTCCACCCCGCAGCGTCCCGCCGCGACACCCGACGGCGGCAGCCCGAAAGACAGGAAAAAAGATGGTCGAGCTGGGGGAGGCGCACCATTCTTGGGGCATGAGCGACAGCACCACCACCTCCCCTGCCCTCGACGACAATGCCCTGATGGATGCGCTCTGGTCCCTGGTGGCCGAGCGTGGCTGGAACGGCTTCACCCTGCCCGAGCTGGCGGAGCGGGCCGGTATCACCCTGCCGGCGCTGCGCGCCGTGGCGCCGGTCAAATTCGCCCTGCTCTGCCGCCATGCGCGGCTGGTGGACCAGGCGGTGGCGGCCGATGCCGGGCTGAACCCCGGCGGCAGCCCGCGCGACCGCATCTTCGACGTGCTGATGCGCCGCATCGACGCGCTGCAGCCGCATCGCGACGGGCTGATCCGCTTCGGCCGCGAGATGCGCCGCGACCCGCTGCTGAGCCTGGCGCTGGCGCCGGTGCTGGCGGCCTCGATGAGCTGGATGCTGGAAGCCGCGCGCATCTCCGCCTGCGGCCCGGCCGGGCTGCTGCGGGTGAAGGGGCTGTCGGCGGTGTGGATCGCCACGCTGCGCGCCTGGGAGCAGGATGAGAGCATGGATCTCGGCCCCACCATGGCGGCGCTGGACCGCGCGCTGGACAAGGCCGAGCGCGTGGCGCGCCTGTTCCGCCTGGATGGCGGCGAGCCCGCCCCCGCCGCGCCGCCGCCCGCCGCCGGCCCCGCGCCCGAGATCGTGACCTGAGGCGCAACACCATCCTTCCGCCCCGCGCCCGGAACCGCTTCCGGGCGCCGCCGGGCCGGGGCTAGACTGCGGCCGAATCACCAGGAACGGGAGAGAACGTGATGTCGGACGGGCCCAAGCTGACGCCGGAGATGGACATCATGCGGATGCTCTCGGAATTCCGACTGCCGGTCATGCCGGATATGGAAAGCCTGGCCGCGGCGCAGCGCCGCAATTTCGAGGCGCTCTCGGCCGCCAACAGGATCGCGCTGGAAGGCGCCCAGGCCGTGGCCCGCCGGCACATGGAGATCCTGCAGCAATCCATGTCCGAGATGACCAGCGCCATGCAGGGCGTGACCCAGGGCGACAGCCCGCAGGACAAGGCGGCCAAGCAGGCCGAGCTGCTGAAGGCCACCTATGGCCGGGCGGTGACCAACCTGCAGGAGATCGCCGACATGATCCAGAAATCGAACACCGAGGCGCTGTCCCTGCTCAACAAGCGCTTCGCCGAGGCCATGGACGAAGTCCAAAAACTCATGGCCCAGAAATGATTCTTTCGGGCTGCCGCCGCCCCGTGGAAAAGCGGGACGCGGCGGGCCGGAGGGTTTGAGGGTGGCGAGCGGGTCCTTCGGGGCCCGCTCTTTTTTACGCCGGCAGGCGCAGGCGGGCGCGCAGCCCGCCCAGCGGGCTCGCCTCCAGCGCGATGTCGCCGCCATGCGCGCGGGCGATGTCGCGGGCGATCGCCAGGCCGAGGCCGGTGCCGCCGGCGGAGAAGCTGGTGAAGGGGCGGAAGGCCTCCTCGCGCGAGGCCTCGGGGATGCCCGGCCCGTCGTCATCGACGGTGACGAAGACCCAGCGCCCGGCGGCGCGGCCGCCCTCCTGCCGCGGCGCCTCGGCCAGGCCGAGCGCGATGCGCCGCGCATGCCGCCGCGCATTGTCCAGCAGATTGCCCAGGCAGCGCCGCAGCGCATCCACCCGCAGCGGCAGCACCAGCGCCTCCGGCCCCTCGATGCTGACGGCGGCGCCGTCGCGCCGGGCGCGCTCGGCCAGGTCGCGCAGCAGCTCGGCGAGATCCGCGGGCTGGGTCTGCTCCAGCCCCTCGCCGCGGGCGAAGGCCAGATAGGTGGCAATCATCCGCTCCATCTCCGCCACATCCTCGGTCATGGCGGCGGCATCCTCCTCGGTGCCGGGCGGCAGCATGGCCAGGCCCAGGCGCAGCCGCGTCAGCGGCGTGCGCAGATCGTGGCTGATGCCGGCCAGCATCTCCGTCCGCTGGCTGACGAAGCGGCGGATGCGGTTCTGCATCTGGTTGAAGGCAGCGGCCGCCTGCCGCACCTCCGACGCGCCCTCGGGCTTGATCGGCCCGAGCTCGCGCCCCAGCCCGAACGCCTCCGCCGCGCTGGCCAGGCGGCGGATGGCGCGCACCTGGTTCTTCATGAACAGCGCGGCGACGATGAACAGCAGCAGCGAGGTGCCGACCAGCCACAGCACGAACAGGTAGAGCGTGCCGAAGAACAGGCGCTTCCTCGGCGCCTCCACATGCAGCACGCCATCCGGAAGCTGCACGCGGATGATCACGCTGCGCGGATCCGATTGCCAGTCGGTGTCGAAGGGCAGGCCGACACGCTCGCGCAGCGCCTGGGAGAGGTCATCCTCCAGCGGCAGGATCGGCATCCAGCTGCCACCGCGCTGCCCGGGCAGGCCGAGGCTGGCATTGGGCTCGAAGGCCAGGGACAGGTCCAGCCGCCAGGCCGCCTCGCGGAAGATCCAGTCGCGCTCGCTGACGATGGGGTGGCGCGCCAGCAGCTCCACCACCATGCCGACATCGCCCGCGACACCGCCGGCCAGCCGGCGGGAGATGACGTCGAGATGCCCGCCATAGAACAGCTGCAGGGCGACGCCCTGCAGGATCAGCAGCGGCAGCAGGATGATCAGCAGCGCCCGGCCCAGCAGCCCGCGCGGCAGCAGCCAGCGCAAGGGGGTCGCCAGCAGGCGAAGGGCGGGACGCAGGGGGGGCGGCGTCGGCTTCATGCGCTGGGCATAGAGCGCGGACGCACAGGGCCCAAGGGAAATTCCTGGGGAGGCTCTGCCTCCCCAGCCCCCTCGGCCGGGGGGACAGGGTCCCCCCGGACCCCGCCATCCGTCTGGCGCCACTGAAGGCGGGGTCCGGGGTGGCCCTGCCACCCCGGCGGGGTCCAGGGGCAGAGCCCCTGGCCTTCTAGGTCCCAGGCTTCAGCACATAGCCCCGGTGCCGCACCGTCTGCAGGAAGCGCGGCTCGCGCGGGTCGGGCTCGATCTTGCGGCGCAGGCGGGTCACCTGCACATCCACCGCGCGCTCCCCCGCCTCCGGCGTGCCCAGCGCGGCGGCGATCTCCTCGCGCGTCAGCACCTCCCCGGCGCGGCGGGCCAGCGCCGAGAGCAGCGCCGCCTCGCCCCCGGTCAGCCGGTGCGTGCCGTCCTGGCCGCGCAGCTCGCCACGCTCCGGGTCGAACCAGTGCCGGCCGAGCTGCACCGGCGCCAGCGGCAGGCTGGCCGGCAGCGCCGGCGCGGCGCGCTTCAGGATGGTGCGGATGCGCAAGGCCAGCTCGCGCGGGTCGAAGGGCTTGGCCAGGTAGTCATCGGCACCGCGCTCGAACCCCGCGATGCGGTCATCCGGCGCGCCGGCGGCGGTCAGCATCAGGATCGGCACCTCCTGCCCCTCCCGCCGCAGCCCCTCGGTCAGGTCCAGGCCGGATTCGCCCGGCATCATCACGTCCAGCACCAGCAGGTCGAAGGCCATGGAATGCAGCGCCTGGCGGGCCGCGGCGGCATCCGCCGCGGCGGTCACCCGGAAGCCCTGCTCGGAGAGGAAACGCTGCAGCAGGTTGCGCAGGCGGGCATCGTCATCGACCACCAGCAGATGCGGCTCGGCGCTGCTCCCGCTCATGCCGCGCTCCGCTTGCCGCCCGGGGTGCCGCCCGGTGTTCCGCCGGGCGCCCCGCCGGGCACCCCGCCGGGCGCGCGATCGAGCTGCGCCCGCGCCTCCGGCCCCATCAGCCCGCGCATGACGCGGCGGAAGCCCTCCACCGCCACCGGCCCGGCCTCGCGATAGGCGCGCATCACCCATTCGCGCTGCCGCTCGAACAGCCGGCGCTCCAGCGCCTCGCCCTTCTCGGTCAGCGACAGCAGGCGCTGGCGGCGGTCGTTGCGGCCGGGCGCCTGGGTGACATAGCCCTCCTCCACCAGCGGCGTCAGCACGCGGCCGAGCGACTGCTTGGTGATGCCGAGGATGGCCAGCAGCTCCCCCACGGTGATGCCGGGGCGGCGGCCGACGAAATGCAGCACCCGGTGATGCGCGCGGCCCATGCCGAGCTCGGCCAGCAGCGCATCCGGCCCCGCGGTGAAGTCGCGATAGCCGAAGAACAGCAGGTCCTGGGCGAGCCGCAGCTCCTCCTCACGCAGGAAGAGGAGCTGGCGGCCAGCCCCCACCGGCTTGGCGTCCGCCGCATCCGACATGGCCGGCATGCTTCCGTGTTGGGTCAGCTTCATTGACACATATTCGCTGGAAGTTTTACCGTCACGACATTACGCGCAATGATATTGCGTGAACAGACCTTGGAGGATGGCACACATGGCGCTGGTTCCTTTCGACGACCGCGACGGCTGGATCTGGATGGACGGGCAGATGCTTCCCTGGCGGGATGCGAAGCTGCACGTCCTGACCCACGGGCTGCATTATGCCAGCGGCGTGTTCGAGGGCGAGCGTGCCTATGCGGGAAATATCTTCAAGCTGCGTGAGCATACCGATCGCCTGATCGCCTCCGGCCGCATCCTGGGCTTCGAGATCCCCTACACCGCCGAGGAGATCGACGCCGCCTGCATCGCGGTGATGCAGAAGAACGGGCTGACGGATGCCTATGTGCGCCCGCTGGCCTGGCGCGGCTCGGAGATGCTGGCGGTGTCGGCGCAGCAGACCAGGATCCATCTGGCCATCGCCACCTGGGCCTGGCCGAACTTGTTCGGCGACAACCGCATGAAGGGCGTGCGGCTCGGCATGGCCCCCTGGCGGCGCCCGGCGCCCGACACGGCGCCGACCGCCTCCAAGGCCGCCGGCCTGTACATGATCGGCACCCTGTCCAAGCACGCCGCCGAGGCGCAGGGCTTCGACGACGCGCTGATGCTGGATTTCAAGGGCGACGTGGCCGAGGCGACCGGCGCCAATGCCTTCTTCGTCTTCGATGGCGAGCTGCACACGCCGACGCCGATCTGCTTCCTGGACGGCATCACCCGCCGCACGGTGATGGGCCTGGCCAAGCAGCGCCAGATCAAGGTGGTGGAGCGCACCATCGCCGCCGAGGAGCTGGGCCGCGCCAGCGAGGTCTTCCTGGCCGGCACCGCCGCCGAGGTGACGCCGGTGCGCGCCATCGCCGGCTTCGAATACACGCCGGGCGCGATCACCGAGACGCTGCTGAAGGATTATGAGGCGCTGGTGCGGATGAGCCCGGAAGAAGTCGCCCGCCGCGCGGCCTAAGAAGAGAAAGGGTTCTTTTTTGTAAAAAAGAACCAAAAAACTTCTGTCAGTTGGCGTCCCGCTTCAGGCCTGAGGCGGGACGCCAAACTGGAAAAGTCTTTTTGCTTCTTTTTCTTCAGAAAAAGAAGATGCCTATCCTATCATCAACGCTGCCGCGACCAGCGCGACCATCACCGCGCCCGCCATCAGCAGTCCCAGCCCAACCCGGCTGCGCCCGCTCGGCCCGATGCTGTTCTTCACGCTGGCGCCGCGCGCCAGGCCCATCGCCTCGCCGGAGGTGGTGTTCTCCAGCTGGCGGGCCAGCCGCACCTCCTCGACGCTGGGGGACATGCCGGCGGCCTCATCATCGGCGCCGAGCGGCGCCGCGGCGGGGTCGATGAAGTTCACCTTGTCGCCGGTCGAGCCGCGATTGATGTCCTGCCGCAGCAGATCGCTGTTCCCGGCCTGTCGTGCCTCGGCCATGCGGCCCTCCTGACGCTGCTTCCCGGGGACCGGACAGGGCAAAGGGGGCGCATGGCCCCCTTCCCCGATTCGAACTGCCGTGATGACGGTCAGCTGCGCTGGTTGCCGCCACCGCCATGGCTGGCCTGGCCGCCCTTCTGGCCGGCTTCCGAGGCCCGCTGCCGGTCATTGGCGAAGTTCCCGCCGCTGGCCTGGCCGCCCTTGTGGCCGGCTTCCGAGGCACGCTGCGGGTCATTGGCGAAATTGCCGCCACTCTGCTGGCCGCCCTTGCGCCCCGCCTCGGAGGCGAGCTCGGGATCCTGCGCGAAGCTGCGCTTCTCCGACGGCACGCTCTGCCCGCCCTTGGAGGCGATGTCGTGCTGCTTCTGCGGGTCCATGGAGGCGAAGCCGCGATTGGAGGTGTTGTTCTGATTGGCCATGTGTCGCTCCTTTCCGTTGTGGTCAGTCGCGGGGAAGGAACCGGCCGGGGCCGGGCAAGGTTCCCGGGAAAAATCGATGGCTCCCTGAGACGCGCCGCAGGGTCGCGCCCCAGCTTCCGGCCCGCTTCCTGCCGGGGGGCGGGTTGCCCCCGGGAGGCAGGGCGCTAGGGTGCGCCAAGTTTCTGGAGGAAATGCCATGATCGCCTGGCGCCGCACCGCCAGCCTTGCCCTGTTCGCGCCGATGCTGGCCGCGGCCCCGCTGGCCGCGCAGGAGCTGCGCATCGCCACCGGCGGCTCGGTGATCTCGCTGGATCCGCATTTCTACAATGCGACGCCGAACAACGCCGTCTCGCTGCACATCTTCGACCGGCTCGGCATGCGCGACGCGCAGAGCCGGCTGCAGCCGGCCCTCGCCCTGAGCTGGCAGCCGATCTCGGAGACGGAGTGGGAGTTCAAGCTGCGCCCGGGCGTCACCTGGCATGACGGCAAGCCCTTCACCGCCGATGACGTGGCCTTCACCATCGCCCGCACGCCGACCGTGCCGAACAGCCCGGGCGGCTTCGCCGGCTTCGTGCGCGCCGTCACCAAGGTCGAGGTGGTGGACCCGCTGACGCTGCGGGTGCAGACGCGCGGCCCCTTCCCCAATCTGCCGGCCGATCTGTCGAGCCTGGCGATCATCGCCCGCCACGCGGCGGAAGGTGCTGCGACCGAGGATTTCAACAGCGGCAAGGCGGCGATCGGCACCGGCCCCTACCGCTTCGTCAGCTACCGCGCCAATGACCGCACCGAGCTGGCGCGCAACGAGAACTGGTGGGGCGCGGCGCAGCCCTGGGCCAAGGTCAGCTACCGCTTCATCAGCAATGACGGCGCCCGCACCGCCGCGCTGCTGGCCGGCGATGTCGAGGTCATCGACCAGGTCTCGGCCACCGACCTGCCGCGGCTGCGCCGCGAATCCCGCGTGGCGCTGGCCGAGGCGCAGGGGCTGCGGCTGATCTATCTGAGCTTCGACCGCTCGCGGCGCGAGGGCGTGCCCTTCGTCACCGACCATGCCGGCCAGCCGCTGCCGCGCAACCCCTTCGACGATGCGCGGGTGCGCCGCGCGCTGAGCATCGCCATCCAGCGCGACGCGCTGGCCGAGCGGGTGATGGAAGGCACGGCGACGCCGACCGGCCAGTGGATGCCGCCCGGCACCTTCGGCCACAGCCCGGACATCAAGCCGCCCGCCTATGAGCCGGACCGCGCCCGCGCCCTGCTGGCCGAGGCCGGCTATCCGCAGGGCTTCCGCCTGACGCTGCACAGCCCGAATGACCGCTACCCCAATGACGCCAAGACGGCGCAGGCGGTGGCGCAGATGTGGACGCGCATCGGCGTGCAGACCCAGGTGGACGCGCTGCCCTGGGCCAGCTTCGCGCCGCGTTCCGCCCGGCAGGATTTCGCCGCCCGCCTGGCCGGCTGGGGCAGCAGCACGGCGGATGCCTCCTCGCTGCTGGTCAACATCCTCAGCACCTATGACCGGGCGCGCAGCACCGGCGCCAACAATGTCAGCCGCTACAGCAATCCCGAGCTGGACGCGCTGCGCGACCGCGCGCTGGCGACGCTCGACAATGGCCAGCGCGAGGCGATGCTGCGCCAGGCGGTGGCCATGGCGGAGGAGGACACGGCGATCGTGCCGCTCTACATGCTGACCAATATCTGGGCCACGCGGCGCGGCGTGACCTATGAGGCGCGCATGGACGAGGCGACGCTGGCCATGTCCGCCCGGCCCGAATAAGGCCGCGCACCCCGCCCCGCCGGCGGCCTCCGGAGAGTCCGGTGCGCCACCCGGGCGGGGCGGTTTTGCGCCGGCGCGCGGCTGGCGGCACTATGGCCGAAACCGATCCCGGGAAGGACCGCCGCATGAGCTGGACCGACGACACCGCCCGCGCCGCGCTGCGCCGTATCTTCGACGCGGCGATCCGCGCCGCCGATCCGCGCGCCATGCTGGCCGGGCACCTGCCGGAGCGGCCGAAGGGCCGCGTCGTCGTGGTGGGCGGCGGCAAATCGGCGGCGGTGATGGCGGCGGCAGTGGAGGCCGCCTGGGGCGATCTGCCGCTCTCCGGCCTGGTGGTCTGCCCCTATGGCCATGCGGTGGAGACGCGGCAGGTCGAGGTGGTCGAGGCCTCCCACCCCGTGCCCGACG
This sequence comes from Pseudoroseomonas cervicalis, assembly GCF_030818485.1. Classification (NCBI taxonomy): domain Bacteria; kingdom Pseudomonadati; phylum Pseudomonadota; class Alphaproteobacteria; order Acetobacterales; family Roseomonadaceae; genus Roseomonas; species Teichococcus cervicalis. The sequence goes on from NZ_JAUTAJ010000004.1 coordinate 1,356,121, forward strand.
CCGCCGGCGAGGGCGCCGCGCGCCGCATGCTGCAGGCGGTGCAGGGGCTGTCCGAGGACGACCTCGTGCTGGCGCTGATCTCGGGCGGCGGCTCGGCGCTGATGGCGCTGCCGGCGCCGGGGCTGACGCTGGCGCAGAAGCAGGCGGTGAACCGCGCCCTGCTCGCCTCCGGCGCCACCATCCAGGAGATGAACTGCGTGCGCCGGCATCTCTCCGCCATCAAGGGCGGGCGGCTGGCGGCGGCGGCGCATCCGGCGCGGGTGGTGACGCTGGCGATTTCCGATGTGCCGGGGGATGAGCCGATCGTCATCGCCTCCGGCCCCACCGTGCCGGACCCGTCCAGCTTCGCCGAGGCGCGCGCCATCGTCGCGCATTACGGCATCGACCTGCCGCCCGAGGTGGCGGCGCATCTGCAGGCCGCGGCGGAGGAGACGCCCAAGCCCGGCGATCCGCGCCTGGCCCGCGCCGAGTTCCGCATGATCGCGACGCCGCGCATGGCGCTGCAGGCCGCCGCTGCCGAGGCGCGCAGCCTCGGGCTGACCCCGCTGATCCTGGGCGATGCGCTGGAGGGCGAGGCGGCGGTGCTGGGCACGGCGCTGGCCGGCATCGCCCGCAGCGCCGCGGCGCATGGCGACCCGGTGCGGGCGCCGGCCCTGCTGCTCTCGGGCGGCGAGACCACGGTGACCATCCGCCAGGGCAGCAAACCCGGCCGTGGCGGGCGCAACAGCGAATGCCTGCTGGGCTTCGCCCTGGCCGCCGCCGGGCATTCCTCCCTGTGGGCGCTGATGGGGGACACGGACGGGATCGACGGGTCGGAAGCCATCGCCGGCGCCATCGCCACGCCGGACACGCTGGCCCGCGCGGGCGGCCTCGGCCTCGATCCCCGGGCCATGCTGGCGGGGCATGACAGCCACAGCCTGTTCGAGCGGCTCGGCGATACCGTGATCACCGGCCCGACTTTGACCAATGTGAACGATTTCCGGGCCATATTGATCGCCTGAGCCGATGGCTTAACTGTGGCCTGCATGCGGGCTACAGGCCCGTCCGCAGTCTCGTCGCGGGCCGTCCTGGCCCGCCCCCCCGGCCGCCGGCCGCCCTGCCCCGCCCGCCCCGCACCCGCGCGGGCCCGGCGCGGCGGGGCCGGGCGGCGCCACGAAGCGGGCCGCAAGGCCCGCGCAGCGTAAGGAAAACACCTTGGCCCCGCGCATCCCCCTCCGTCGCCGCCGCCGCACCAAGATCGTCGCGACGCTTGGCCCCGCCAGTTCCACGCCGGAGGTGATCGAGCGGCTGTATCGCGGCGGGGCGGATGTGTTCCGCCTGAATTTCAGCCATGGCAGCCATGAGGACCATGCCGCGCGCATCCGCATGATCCGCGAGCTGGAGAAGAAGGTCGGCCGCCCGATCGGCATCCTGGCCGATGTGCAGGGCCCGAAGCTGCGCGTCGGCCGTTTCCAGGGCGGGCGGGTGCAGCTGCAGGCCGGGCAGCGCTTCCGCCTCGACCTCAGCGCGACGCCGGGCGATGTGCGGCGCGTGCAGCTGCCGCATCCGGAGATCATCGAGGCGGCGCGCATCGGCACCTCGCTGCTGCTCGACGATGGCAAGCTGCGGCTGCGCGTGGTGCACAAGCGCGACGACCATCTGGAGACCGAGATCCTGGTGGGCGGCCCGCTGTCGGACCGCAAGGGCGTCAATGTCCCCGACGTGGCGCTGCCGATCCCGGCGCTGACCGAGAAGGACCGCGCCGATCTCGATTTCGTCCTGCCGCTCGGCATCGAATATATCGGCCTGTCCTTCGTGCAGCGCCCCGAGGATGTGGCCGAGGCCAAGGCCATCGCCGATGGCCGCGCCTGGGTCATGGTGAAGATGGAGAAGCCGCAGGCGGTCGAGAATCTGGAAGGCATCCTCGACCTCACCGATTGCGTCATGGTGGCGCGCGGCGATCTCGGCGTGGAATGCGCGCCGGAGGAAGTGCCGCTGATCCAGAAGCGCATCGTGCGCGAGGCGCGCGCGCGCGGCCTGCCGGTGGTCGTCGCCACCCAGATGCTGGAGAGCATGATCACCGCCCCCGCGCCCACCCGCGCCGAGGCTTCCGACGTCGCGACGGCGGTGTTCGACGGGGCCGATGCGGTGATGCTCTCGGCCGAGAGCGCCGCCGGGCAATACCCGTTCGAGGCGGTGAACATGATGGACCGCATCCTCTACCGGGTGGAGCAGGATGGTGGCTGGCGGCAGATCACCGATGCCGCGCGCCCGGCGCCGGAGAAGAACTCGGCCGGCGCCATCGCCGCCGCCGCCCGCCAGGTGGCCGAGACGATCGAGGCCGAGGCGATCGCGACCTTCACCTCCACCGGCTCCACCACGCTGCGCGTGGCGCGCGAGCGGCCGGCCAGCCCGATCCTGGGCCTGACCAGCAGCGAGGCCACGGCGCGCCGCATGGCGGTGGTCTGGGGCGTGCACTCCCTGGTCTCGGCCGAGCCGCATTCGATGACCGACATGGTCGCCAAGGCGGTGCGCGCGACGCAGGCGGAGGGCTTCGCCCAGGCCGGCGACGAGATCGTCGTCACCGCCGGCGTGCCCTTCGGCACGCCGGGCACCACCAACGCGCTGCGCGTCGCCGCGGTGAAGTGAGGCCGGCCGCCGGGCGGGTCCTGCCCGCCCGGCGGTTTTCTTTCAGTCGTCGCCGCTCAGTCGTCGCCGCCCTGCGCGGCCCGCTCGCGCGCCAGCAGCGCGCGCTTGCGCTCGATGCCCCAGCGATAGCCGGTCAGCGCCCCGTCGCGCGCCACCACACGATGGCAGGGCACCGCCATCGCCACCGGATTGGCGGCGCAGGCCGAGGCCACGGCGCGCACCGCGCGCGGCATGCCAAGCCGCTCGGCCAGGCCGGAATAGGTCGTGGTCTCGCCGGGCGGGATCTGCATCAGCGCCTGCCAGACGCGGTGCTGGAACGCCGTGCCGCGCAGGTCCAGCGGCAGGGCCAGCGCCGCGCGCGGCTCCTCGATGAAGCCGATGAGGGTGGCGAGCGCGTCGCGCATCGCCTCTCCGCCGGGCTCCAGCCGCGCCTGCGGGAAGCGCAGGCGCAGCTCGCCCAGCAGCGTCGCCTCATCCGGGCCGAAGCCGATGCGGCAGATGCCGGCATCGGTCGCCGCCACCTGCAACAGGCCGAGCGGCGTCGCCGCGCAGGCATGGCGGATGGTCTCCCCCGCGCCGCCGCGCCGCGCGGCGCCGGGGCTCATGCCCAGGATCCGGCCCGGCTTCTCATAGACCCGGCTCTCGCTGCCGAAGCCGGCGCCGGCCACCGCCTCGGCCACCCGCTCCCCGGCGGCGAGCGCCGCCTGGAGTCGCCGCGCCTTCACCGCATCGGCATAGGCGCGCGGGGTCAGGCCGGTGATCTCGCGGAACAGCCGCAGGAAATGGTGCTTCGCATAGCCCGCGCGCTCGGCCAGCGCGGCCAGCGGCGGCATGGTCTCGGCCGCGTCGATCATGGCGCAGGCGGCGCGCACCGCCTCGGCCTGCAGGCTGGCGCGCTCGCCGCGCGGGTCGCAGCGGCGGCAGGGGCGGAAGCCGGCGGCCTCGGCCGCGCCGCGATCGGCGAAGAAGCGGACATTCCTGCGCAGCGGCAGGCGCGAGGGGCAGCCAAAGCGGCAATAGACGCCCTGCGTCACCACCGCATAGAGCAGGTCCTCGCGCGTCTCGCGGCGCTGCAGGGCGGTCCAGAGGAGATCATCATCGGGGCTCATGCGGCGATCCTGCCACGGCGGCGGCCGGCGCACCCTCCGCCGCGTGCGGCGGCATGGCGCGGCCGCGGCTCAGGCATGCCCCGGCCCCGCCTTGGCGGGCTCAGGCATCCTCGCCGGTGACCTTGGCGGTCAGCCGGCGCAGCCGCTCGGCGCCGCCCTCCATGCGCGGATGGATGCTCATCGCCTCCTCCATCGAGCGCAGCGCCGCCGCATTGTCGCCGAGCTGCTCCTGATAGGTCGAGAGCAGGGCGAGCGCCTGGAAATGCCGCGGCTCCAGCACCAGCACCTGGCGCAGGTCGCGCAGCGCCGCCTGCACATCGCCGGTGGCGGCCAGGGCCTGGGCGCGCAGCAGCCAGGATTCGGCATGGCCCGGCTGCAGCGTCAGCGCGGCGTCGAAATCCTCCACCGCATCGGCCGGCGCCTCGCTCTGCAGGTTGCGCAGGCCGCGGCGCAGCAACAGCGTCACCGCGGGCGAGGCGCCCTGCGCCCAGAGGCTGCGGATTCGCGCCTCCAGCGCCTGCGCCGCCACCTCATCCGGCGCGGCGGGCAGCGCGTCGAGCAGCCGGTTGGCCTCGGCGCGGCGGGCTTCGGCGGTGGCGGGCGGCCGGCCCTGCGCCAGCGGCGCGGAGAGCGGCAGGAGGGGCAGCAGCAGCAGGGCGAACAGGGCGCGGCGCATGACAGGGAGCTTGGCGCCCCCGGCCTTGCGATCAAGCGAAAACGCCCCCGCCCCGGCAAAATTGCGCGCCGCCCCGCGCCAGGGCGGCGCTGTCAGGAAGGCGTGAGCGGCGGCGCCGCAAGGCCGCGCCGGCAGCGCAACGGCTTGGCAATACCCCCCTCTCCCGGCAGTCTGCCGCCATGCATCTGGTGCTGGCCGGGGCGGGTCTCGCGCATCTGGAGGTCCTGCGGCGCTTCGCTCTGCAGGGGCGCCTGCGCGGCCTTGCCTCCCCCCTTCTGCTGACCCTGGTGACGCCGGAAGCGGCGGTGCTGCCGGCCGGGCTGCTGCCGGCGGTGCTGGCGGGGCGGCTGCCGCGCGCCAGCGCCGAGCTGCCGCTGGCGCCGCTGCTGGAACAGGCCGGGGCGCGCTGGCTGCGCGACCGCGCCACCGGCCTCGATGCCGAGCGCCGCCTGCTGCTGCGCGAAGGCGGGCCGCCGCTGCCCTATGACCTGCTCTCGGTGAACACCGGCGCGCTGCCGGCGCCGGTGCCGCCGGGCGCGCTGCCCTTGCGTCCCGTGGCGCCCTGGCTGCAGCGGCTGGAATCGCGCGGCGCCGGCCGCATCGCGGTGATCGGCGCCGGGCTGGCGGGGGTGGAGCTGGCGCTGGCCCTGGCGCGGCGGCCGGAGCGGCCGGCCCTGCTGCTGCTGGAGGCGGCGCCCTGCCTGCTGCCCGGCCTGCCGCCGGGCTTCCGCGCCCGGGCCGAGGCGGCGCTGTCCCGCGCCGGCATCGCCTGGCGCTGCGGCTTCGTGGCCGAGGCGCTGGAGGGAGGCCGGCTGACCGGCCCCGCCGGGGAGGAGACGGAGATCGCCCTGGCGATCGCCTGCACCGGGGCGCGGCCGGCGCTCGACCTGGCCGGTGGCGGGCTGGCCTGCGACGCGGCGGGCTTCCCGCTGGTCGATGCCAGCCTGCGCAGCATCAGCCATCCGCAGATCTTCGTCAGCGGCGATGCCGCCGGCCATGCGCTGCCGCGCGGCGGCGTCTGGGCCAGCCGCGCCGCGCCCTATCTGGCGGCCAATCTGCGCCGGGCGCTGCGCGGCGCGCCGCTGCGGCAATGGCCGCAGGCCGGGCTGCCGCCGGCCCGCCCGGCGCCGCTGCCGCTGACCCTGCTCGGCACCGGGGATGGCCGGGCCATCGCGCTCTGGCGCGGCCATGTGCTGGAGGGGCGCTGGATCGGCTGGTGGAAATCCTGGCGCGACCGCCGCTTCCTGCGCCGCTACCGGCATGCCCGCGCCTGGCCGCAGGAGGGGGCGCTGCCGCATGCCGAGCCGGCGGCCGCCCCCGCCGCGCCGCCGCCGGACGGGCCGGCGCAAAAAACCGCACCGCCCGCGCCACCCTGGGCGCCCGGCCGCGTTGCAGAACGGAATGGCAAGCGCCCGCCGGGTGCCACCACCCCTTTCCTCCCCCGGCCATGAAGGAGCCGCCCATGCCCCGCCCGATGGACGCCCGACGCGGCCTCCCGCGCCGCGCCCTGCTCGCCCTGGGTGGTGGCGCCCTCGCGCTGCCGCTGGCCCGCGCCGCGCGGGCGCAGGACCGGCCCGTGGTGGTCGGCTCCAAGCTCGACACCGAGGGCGCGCTGCTGGGCGAGATGATGGCGCAGCTGCTGGAGGCCAAGGGCACCGCCGTGCAGCGCCGGCTGCAGCTGGGCCCGACGCGCATCCTGCGGCAGGCGCTGCTGGCCGGCGAGATCGACCTCTACCCCGAATACACCGGCAATGGCGCCTTCTTCTTCCAGATGGAAAGCGACCCGGCCTGGCACGACCCGGCCCAGGCGGCGGCCAAGGTCCGCGCCCTGGATGCCGAGCGCAACAGGCTGGTCTGGCTGGAGCCGGCGGCGGCCAACAACACCTGGGCCATCGCCGTGCGGCAGGATCTGGCGCGGCAGGCCAATCTGCGCACGCTGGAGGATCTGGCGCGGCATCTGCAGGGCGATGGCGCCTTCAAGCTGGCGGCCTCGGCCGAGTTCGTCGAAAGCCCGGCGGCGCTGCCGGCCTTCCAGACGGCCTATGGCTTCACCCTGCCGCCGGCGCGGCTGCTGGTGCTCTCCGGCGGCGACACGGCGGTGACGATGCGCGCCGCGGCGGAGCGGCTGAACGGCGTCAACGCCGCCATGGTCTATGGCACCGACGGCGCCATCCAGGCGCTCGATCTTGTGGTGCTGGAGGATCCGAAGGGCGCCCAGATGGTCTACCAGCCGGCGCCGGTGGTGCGGCAGGCGGTGGCGGAGCGGCTGCCGCAGCTCGGCGAATGGATGCGCCCGCTCTTCGCCTCGCTGTCGCGCGAGACGCTGCAAAAGCTGAACCAGCGCATCGTCGTCGACGGCCAGCCGGCGCGGCAGGTGGCGGAGGCGCATCTGCGCGGCCTCGGCCTCGCCCGCTGAGCATGGTGCCGCGCCACGCGGCGCTGGCCGCCCTGCCCGCCCCGCCGCAGCGCGGCGCCCCCCCGCGCGAGGCCGTGGCGGTGGGCGCGCTGGCGGCGCTGGCCGCCCTCAGCCCTGCCCTGCTCGGCCTGCTGTCGCTGGCGCCAAACCGGCTGCTCAGCCCGCGCCCCCTGGCGCTGCCGCTGACCGCGCCGGTCGGGCTGGCCGGGGGCTTCTTCCTGCTGGCCTGCCTGGCGATGGCGCTGCTGGCGCGGCGGCGCGGCCTGCTGCCCTGGGCCGAGGCGGCGGCGGCGCTGGCCGCCACCGCGCTGCTGGCCATGGCCGGGCTTGGCGCCGGCATGGCGCTGGCGGAAGCCTCGCCCAGCGCGCGCGCCATGCCGGCGGCCGGGCTGTGGGTCGGGCTGCTGCTGCTGCTGCTCGGGGCCGGGGCGGCGGCCGCCGGGCGTGGCGGCACGCCGACACGCTTCCTGGGCCTGGCCCTGGCCGGCGCCGCCGCGCTGCTGGCCGGCGGCTGGCTGGACGGGCTCTCCCTGGTGCGGGAGGCGGCGCAGCGCGAGCCGGAGCTGCGCGCCGCGCTGGCCCAGCATCTGGCGCTGTCCGGCGGCGCGCTGGCCCTGGCGCTGGCGGTCGCGCTGCCGCTCGGCCTCGCCGCGCTGCGCCGGCCACGGCTGGAGGCGGCGCTGCTGGGTGTGGCCAATGGGGTGCAGGTGGTGCCCTCCATCGCCCTGTTCGGGCTGCTGATGCCGCCGCTGGCGGCGCTGGCCGCCGCCTGGCCGGGGCTGCGCAGTTACGGCATCGGCGGCATCGGACCGGCGCCGGCGGTGCTCGGCATCGCCGCCTATCTGCTGCTGCCGCTGGCCAGCCAGCTGCTGGCCGGGCTGCGCGTGGCGCCGCCCGCCCTGGTCGAGGCGGCGCGCGGCCAGGGGCTGAGCGAGCGGCAGATCCTGTGGCGGCTGCGCCTGCCGCTCGGCCTCGGCGTGGTGCTGGGCGGGCTGCGGCTGGCGGCGGTGCAGGCGGTGGGGCTTGCGACACTCGCCGCGCTGATCGGCGGCGGCGGGCTGGGCGCGCTGGTCTTCCAGGGCATCGGCCAGCTGGCCACCGACCTGATCCTGCTCGGCGTGCTGCCGGTGGTGGCGCTGTCGCTGGCGGTGGATGCGGCGCTGGCCGCGCTGCAATCGGCGCTGGAGGCGCGCGCATGATCCGCTTCGAGGGCGCGACGCGCCGCTATGCCGGCCGCACCGTGGTGGACCGGGTGACGCTGGAGGTGCCGGCAGGGCATCTCTGCGTGCTGCTGGGCGAATCCGGCTCGGGCAAGTCCACCCTGCTGCGCATGGTGAACCGGCTGGTCGAGCCCAGCGCCGGCCGCGTGCTGGTGGAGGGGCGCGACGTCGCCCAGGCCGCGCCCGAGGCGCTGCGCCGGCGCATCGGCTATGTCATCCAGTCGGTCGGGCTGTTCCCGCATTGGCGGGTGGCCGACAATATCGCCACCGTGCCGCGCCTGCTGGGCTGGGAGGCGCCGCGCGTCGCGCTGCGGGTCGAGGAATTGCTCTCCCTCGTCGGGCTGGAGCCGGCGCTGTTCCGCGACCGCTACCCGCATGAGCTCTCCGGCGGCCAGGCGCAGCGTGTCGGCCTGGCCCGGGCGCTGGCCGCCGACCCGCCGCTGCTGCTGATGGACGAGCCCTTCTCCGCCCTCGACCCCGGCACCCGCCGCGCCCTGCAGGGCGAGCTGCGCCGCATCCACGAGGCCACCGGCAAGACCATCCTCTTCGTCACCCATGATGTGGAGGAGGCGCTGGCCCTGGCCGACGGGCTGGCGGTGCTGGAGCAGGGGCGGCTGGTGGCGCAGGGGCGCCCGGCCCAGGTGGTGGAACCCGGCGCGCCGCCCCCGGTGCGCGCCCTGTTCGGCGAGGAGGGCCTGGCCTTCCACCGGCTGGCGACACTGCCCGCGGCCGAGTTCACCCGCCCCGGCGCCCTGCCCGGCCTGGCGCTGCTGCCGCATGACGCCAGCCTGAAGCAGGCGCTGCTGCGCATGCTGGCCGAGGGCGCCGAGAGCCTGGCCATCGCCCCCGGCCCCGCCCATCCCGGCGGCACGCTGCGCTGGGAGGATGTCCCGCGCGGCGCCGGGACGGGCCGGTGAAGCCGGGGCCGATGCGGCCTGGCCTGCTGCCGCTGGCGGCGCAGGGCCTGGCCTTCCTGGCGGCGCTCTGGGCGGCACCGCATGCCGGGGCGCTCTGGCGCGCCCTGTTCCCGGAGGTCAGCCGCCCGGCCTGGACCAGCCCCGGCTGGTTCGCGCTGCTGGGCGAGCATCTGCTGCTCTCGCTGGGGGCGGCGGCCATCGCGGGCGCCATCGGGCTCGGCGCCGCCATCCTGGCCACGCGCGGCGCCGGCCGGCGGCTGCGGCCGGTGCTGGATGCGCTCTTCGCCCTGGCCCAGGCGGTGCCGCCGGTGGCGGTGATCGCGCTGTCCCTGCCGCTGCTCGGCTTCGGCGCGGCGCCGACGCTGCTGGCGCTGGTGCTCTATGCCAGCCTGCCGGTGCTGCGCGCCGCCACCGCCGGGCTGGACGCGGTGCCGCCGGCCGTGCTGGACGCGGCGCGCGGCAGCGGCATGGGCGGCTGGCGCATCCTGGCCCAGGTCGAGCTGCCGCTGGCCCTGCCGGTGATCCGCGCGGGCCTGCGCGTGGCGCTGGTGCTGGCCATCGCCACCACGGCGGTGGGCGCGGTGGCGGGGGCCAATTGCCTGGGCACGCCGATCGTCACCGGGCTGGCCAATGGCAACATGGCCTGGGTGCTGCAGGGGGCGGTGTTCACCGCCTGGCTGGCGCTGCTGGCCGATCGCGGCCTGCGCGTGGCGCTGGAGCGCGGCGGGGCGGGCTGAGGGCGCGCCGACGCGCGGCCTCTTCAGCATCTGTTACACTGTCGACCGTTAATCTCCCGGCATCCGTGACCTTGCGAGGCAGACCCGATGCTGAGTGCGCTTTGCGCCGCCCTGCCGCCCAGCGCCGCCGCCCGCCTGGCCGCCGTCGAGGGCAGCCAGGCGGTGATCGAATTCCGACCCGACGGCACCATCGTCGCCGCCAATGCGCTGTTCCTGCGCACCATGGGCTACCGGATCGAGGAAATCCGCGGCCGGCCGCACAGCCTGTTCATGGCGCCCGGCGCGCAATCCGACCCGGCCTATCAGCGCTTCTGGCAGGAGCTGCGGCAGGGCCGCTTCCAGAGCGCCGAGTTCCGCCGGCTCGCCAAGGGCGGGCGCGAGGTCTGGATCCAGGCCTCCTACTGCCCGGTGTTCAACCGCTGCGGCAAGCTGGCGCGGATCATGAAATTCGCCACCGACATCACCGCCAGCAAGAGGCTGGCGGCCGACCATGCGGGGCAGATCGCCGCCATCCACCGCTCCCGCGCCGTGGTTGAATTCGATCTCGAGGCCCGGGTGCTCACCGCCAACGAGAAATTCCTCACCCTCACCGGCTACCGGCTGGAGGAGATCCAGGGCCAGCACCACCGCATCTTCATGGACCCGGCGGAGGCCCGCCTGCCCGCCTATGAGGCCTTCTGGCAGGCGCTGCGCGAGGGCAAGTACCAGGCGGCCGAGTTCCGCCGCATCGCCAAGGACGGGCACGAGATCTGGATCCAGGCCATCTACAACCCGATCCTGGCGCCGGGCGGCGAGCTGATGAAGATCGTGAAATACGCCACCGACGTGACCGCCGCGGTGCAGACCCGGCTGCGCCGCCAGCAGCTGGGGCAGGAGGTGGCCACGGAGCTGTCCGGCATCGCCCGCGCCGCCGAGGCCGCGCTGCACCGCGCCGAGGCGGCGGCGGGCGCCACCGGGGAAACCCTGGGCACGGTGCAGGCAATCGCCAGCTCGGCCGAGGAGATGGCGCAATCCGTCTCCGAGATCAGCCGGCAGGTGCGCGGCGCCTCGGAGGTGTCGGTGGCCGGGCGGGCGGAGGCGGAACGCGCCTCGGCGACGGTGGCGGAGCTGGTGCAGGCGGCCGACCGCATCGGTGAGGTGCTGGGGCTGATCGCCGCCATCGCCGGCCAGACCAACCTGCTGGCGCTGAACGCCACGATCGAGGCGGCCCGCGCCGGCGAGGCCGGCAAGGGCTTCGCCGTCGTCGCCTCGGAGGTGAAGAACCTGGCCAGCCAGACCGCCAGGGCCACCGGCGAGATCAGCAGCCAGGTCGGGCAGATGCGCGGCGCGGTGGAGCAGACGGTGGCGGCGATCCGCTCGGTGGCGGGGCGGATCGAGGCGATTTCCGGCATCGCCACCGCCATCACCGGCGCGGTGGAGCGGCAGAGCGGCACCACCCAGCAACTGGCCGCCAACATGGCGCAGGCGGCCGGCGCGGTGCAGGCCATCAGCCAGAGCCTGCAGGAGATCAATGGCTCGGCCGAGCAGATGCGGGGCAGCATCCGCAACGCGGCCGACCTGTCCACCGCCCTGACCGGCTGAGGCCCGGCCGGGCCGCGCCCCGGGCGGGGCGGAGGGGTCAGGCGGGGACCGGTGGCCCCCGCCCCGGGCGCCGCTACAGCCGGACCTTCAGCAGCCGGCCCAGCTCGCCGATGATGCCGGCGCGGAAGGCGAGGACGCAGGCGACGAAGATGCAGCCCTGGATCACCGTCACCCAGGCGCCGAACTCGGCCAGGTAGTTCTGCATGGTGACGATGACCGCCGCGCCCATCACCGGGCCGAAAACGGTGCCGAGGCCGCCCAGCAGCGTCATCAGCACCACCTCGCCCGACATCGCCCAGTAGACATCGGTCAGCGTCGCGATGCCGAAGACCAGCGATTTGGTGCCGCCGGCGATGCCGGCCAGCGTCGCCGACAGGGTGAAGGCCATCAGCTTGTAATCATCCGAGCGGTAGCCGAGCGAGATGGCGCGCGGCTCGTTCTCGCGGATCGCGGTCAGCACCTGGCCGAAGGGCGAGTGGACGATGCGGTTGATCAGCAGGAAGCCGGCCAGGAAGACACCCGCCACCAGCCAGTACATCGCCATGTCGCGCGACAGGTCGACGATGCCGAGCAGCGCGCCGCGCGGCACGCGCTGGATGCCGTCCTCGCCGCCGGTGAAGGGCGCCTGCAGGCAGACGAAATAGACCATCTGCGCCAGCGCCAGGGTGATCATGGCGAAGTAGATGCCCTGGCGGCGGATGGCGATCCAGCCCGCCACCACGCCGAGCGCCGCGCCCATGGCGCCGCCGGCCAGGATCGCCAGCTCCGGCGTGAAGCCCCAGACCTTGGCGGCATGGGCGGTGATGTAGCCGCCCATGCCGAAGAACATGGCATGGCCGAAGGAGAGCAGCCCGACATAGCCGATCAGCAGGTTGAAGGCGCAGGCGAAGAGGGCGAAGCAGAGCAGCTTCATCAGGAAGACGGGGTAGAGGAAGAACGGCCCCACCACGAGCAGCGCCAGCAGCACCAGGAAGGCGATGCTCTGCGCCCGGTTGAAGCCCAGCACCGACAGGCCGAGCAGCCCGGGGCTGTCATGCAGCACCGGCAGGGTGGAGATCGAGGCGTGACCAGCGGCCATGGCTCAGGCCCTCCCGAACAGGCCGGCCGGCCGCGCCAGCAGCACGATGGCCATGATGACGAAGATCACGGTGGAGGAGGCCTCGGGGTAGAAGACCTTGGTGAGCCCCTCGATCAGGCCGAGGCCGAAGCCGGTCACCACCGAGCCCAGGATCGAGCCCATGCCGCCGATGACGACAACGGCGAAGACCACGATGATCAGGCTCGACCCCATCTGCGGGTTCACCGAATAGATCGGCGCCGCCAGCACGCCGGCGAAGGCGGCCAGCGCCACGCCGGCGGCATAGGTCAGCGTCACCATGCGCGGCACATTGACGCCGAAGGCCTGCACCAGCGCGGCATTCTCGGTGGCGGCGCGCAGATAGGCGCCGAGCCGCGTCTTCTCGATCACCAGCCAGGTGGCGAGGCTGAGGCCGAGCGCTGCGACCACCACCCAGAGCCGGTATTTCGGCAGGAACATGAAGCCGAGATCGACCGGCGGGCCGGACAGCGCCTCGGGCGGCGCATAGGGCAGGCCGGAGGAGCCGAACTGGTTGCGGAACACGCCCTCGATGATCAGCGCCAGGCCGAAGGTCAGCAGCAGCCCGTAGAGATGGTCGAGCTTGTAGAGCTTGCTGATCATCGTCTTCTCGAGCAGCACGCCGAAGGCGCCGACGATCAGCGGCGAGAGGATCAGCGCCGGCCAGTAGCCGATGCCCACCCAGTTCAGCAGCATCCAGGCGACAAAGGCGCCCATCATGAACTGCGCGCCATGGGCGAAGTTGATGACGTTCAGCATGCCGAAGATGACGGCGAGGCCGAGCGAGAGCAGCGCGTAGAAGGCGCCGTTCACCAGGCCAAGCACCACCTGCGGCAGGCCGAGCTCCAATTGGAAAAGCAGGTCTTCGAACACCGGCGAGGCTTCCTGGGCGGTGGGCGGAAGGGCGGAGCGGGGCGAAGCGGCGGCGTCCCGCTCCCGTGCGGCGGCAGCGGGACAGGGCGCGCGCCCTGCCCCGCCGGATCAGGCGCGGATCAGCTGCGCACCAGCGGGCAGCCGCCCTCGGAGAGCGGGCGCCAGGCCTCGTCCGGGCCGGTGGTCTGCAGCAGCTTGTAGTAGTCCCAGGCGCCGCGCGATTCCTCGGGCGTCTTCACCTCGAACAGATAGACCGGGTGCACCTTGCGGCCATCCTCGCGGATGCGGCCCTGGCCGAAGCAATCATCATCGGTCGGCATCGCCTTCATGCGCGTCACCACCTCGGTGCCGCTGGCCTTGGCCGCCGGCGCGCCCATATCGGCCACCGCCTTCAGGTAGTGCAGCACCGAGGCGTAGCAGCCGGCATGCGACATGGCGGGGTAGTTGCCGCCCAGGCTGCCCTTGACGCGGTCGGTGAAGGCGCGGGTGCGGTCGTTCAGGTCCCAGTAGAAGCTCTCGGTGCAGACCAGGCCCTGGGCCGCGCGCAGGCCGAGGCTGTGCACGTCGTTGATGAACATCAGCAGCACGGCGATCTTGGTGCCGCGGCGCGTCACGCCGAACTCGGCCGCCTGCTTGACGCAGTTGATGGTGTCGGTGCCGGCATTGGCCAGGCCGATCACCTTGGCGCGGCTCTGCTGCGCCTGCAGCAGGAAGGCCGAGAAATCGGTCGATTGCAGCGGGTGGCGCACATTGCCCAGCACCCTGCCGCCGGCCGCCTGCACGAAGCCGGTCGTGTTGCGCTCCAGATCATGGCCGAAGGCGTAGTCGGCGGTGATGAAGAACCAGCTATCGGCGCCGGTCTTCACCATGGCGCCGCCGGTGGACTTGGCCAGCATGTAGGTGTCGTAGGTCCAGTGCACCGTGTTCGGGCTGCACTGGCGGCCGGTCAGCTCGGTCGTGCCGCCGGTCGAGTTCAGATAGACCTTGTTCTTCTCGCGCACGATGCCGTTCACCGCCAGCGCCACGGCGGAGTTCGGCACGTCGACGATCAGGTCGACGCCGTCGCGGTCGATCCATTGCCGGGCGATGGTGGCGCCGACATCGGCCTTGTTCTGGTGGTCGGCCTGCACCACCTCGACATTGATGCCGCGCGCGGCGATGCCGCTGTCGAGGATGGCCTGGCGGACGCAGGCGGTCGAGGTGGGGCCGGAGATCTCGCGATAGACGCCCGACTGGTCGTTCAGCACGCCGATCTTCAGCGTGGTGCCCTGGGCGCGGGCGCGGCCCGGCAGGCTCATCAGCCCGGCGCCCAGGCTGGGGGCGAGGGCCGCGGCGGCGGCGGTCTTCAGCAGGCTACGGCGATCTTGTGCCATTTCTCGGTTCTCTCCCACTCGCCCCTGTCGCGACCCGGGGCCGGTCCTGCGCCCCGGCGCCGGCGCCCTGGGCGCGGCGGGCCGGGCGGGGCGCCACGGCGAAGTCGCGCTGTCGCCAGCGCGGGTGACCGGGCGCGATCCGCGACGGATCAGACGCCCAGATATTCGTGCAGCCGGTCCATCGCGCCGGACAGCTCGGCATTCTCCACCGCGTCGACGACGCGGCCATGCTCCATCACGTAGTGGCGGTCGGCGACGGTCTGGGCGAAGCGGAAATTCTGCTCCACCAGCAGCACGGTGAAGCCGCGCGCCTTGATCTCGCGGATGGTGCGGCCGATCTGCTGCACGATGACGGGCGCCAGCCCCTCGGTCGGCTCGTCCAGCATCAGCAGCCTGGCGCCGGTGCGCAGGATGCGGGCGATGGCCAGCATCTGCTGCTCGCCGCCCGAGAGCTTGGTGCCCGGGCTGCGCGCGCGCTCCTTCAGATTCGGAAACAGCGTGTAGATGGCATCGAGATCCATGCCGCCCGGCCGGACCACCGGCGGCAGCAGCAGATTCTCGGTGACGTCGAGGCTGGCGAAGATGCCGCGCTCCTCGGGGCAGAGCGCGATGCCGGCGCGGGCGATGCGGTCGCTGCGCGCGGAAACCAGCTCCTGCCCCTCGAAGCGCACGCTTCCCGAGCGGCGGCCGACGAGCCCCATGATGGAGCGCAGCGTCGTGGTCTTGCCGGCGCCGTTGCGGCCGAGCAGCGTGACCACCTCGCCCTCGCGCACCTCGATATCGACGCCGTGCAGGATATGGCTCTCGCCATACCAGGCCTGCAGATCCTTCACCTTCAGCAGCGGCTCAGCCATGCGCGGCGGCTCCGGCGATGGAGGGATCGGTGCCGAGATAGGCGGCGATCACCTCCGGGTTGCGGGAGACCTCGGCATAGCGCCCCTCGGCCAGCACGCGGCCGCGGGTCAGCACGGTGATGGTGTCGCACAGCCCTTCGACCACCTTCAGATTGTGCTCGACCATCAGCACGGTGCGGCCCTCGGCCACGCGCTTCACCAGCGCCACGATGCGGTCGACATCCTCCGCCGTCATGCCGGCGGTGGGTTCGTCCAGCAGCATCATGACGGGGTCGAGCGCCAGCGTCGTCGCGATCTCCAGCGCGCGCTTGCGGCCATAGGGCAATTGCCCGGCCGGCAGATGCGCATAGGTGGAAAGCCCGACATCCTCCAGCAGCTCCCGCGCCCGCGCATCGTAGCGCTGCAGCACGCGGTCGGAGCGCCAGAAATCGAAGCTGCCGCCCCGCGCGCGCTGCAGCGCCACGCGCACATTCTCCAGCACCGAGAGATGCGGGAACACCGCCGAGATCTGGAAGCTGCGCACCAGGCCGAGCCGCGCCACTTCCGCCGGCTTCATGCGCGTGATGTCGCGGCCGTCGAAGCGGATGGTGCCGCGCGTCGGCGGCAGGAATTTGGTCAGCAGGTTGAAGCAGGTGGTCTTGCCGGCGCCGTTCGGCCCGATCAGGCCATGAATGCTGCCGCGCCT
This sequence comes from Pseudoroseomonas cervicalis, assembly GCF_030818485.1. Classification (NCBI taxonomy): domain Bacteria; kingdom Pseudomonadati; phylum Pseudomonadota; class Alphaproteobacteria; order Acetobacterales; family Roseomonadaceae; genus Roseomonas; species Teichococcus cervicalis. Next base: position 1,372,286 of record NZ_JAUTAJ010000004.1, read on the forward strand.
GATCTTCAATGAAACATCGCCGACCGCGACGAAGCCAAGGAACTCCTTGGTCATCCCCTCGGTCTCCAGGATGCTGTCCGCCACCCTGTCGCCCCCTGTCTTGTTACGCTTCCCGCCAGACCGGTTCCGGTCCGTTGCTGCGCACAATGGCGGGAGGTCAGGCGGCGCGCAAGCAAAGCTTTGCGGTCAGCGCAGGAGATTCGGTGGATCCCGCTTCTTTACCCTATTCTGCGCAGAAGACCCTGCTGCATTCTACGCAGAATATCCTGCCGCGCGCGGCGGCGCTGTTCAGACGGCAAAGTTCAGAGGGCGAAGTTCAGATGGCGAAGTTCAGCGCCTCCGGCGTCGGGCGGCGCAGCCCGGCGAGCGCGGCGCGGCGCAGCAGCTCGGCCACGGTCAGCTCGCCCAGCCGCGCCAGCATCGCCTCCTCCAGCTCCTGCCAGAGCGGGCGCAGCACCTTCTCCTGCAGCGGCGAGGGCGTGGCGCTCTCCGCCTCCTCCCCCTCCCTCGGCAGGTCGGGGCCGGCGACGGCGGCGACCAGCTCGGCCAGGGTGATGTCGCGCGCCGCGCGGCCCAACCGGTAGCCGCCCTTGGGGCCGCGCGTGCTGCCCAGGATGCCGGCGCGCGACAGCGCCTGCAGCACCGGCTCGATGCCGCGCCGCGCCTCGCCCAGCCGCTCGGCGATATCGCCCGCCGGCACGGTGGTGCCTCGGCCGGCGTGGAACGCCACATCCAGCACGATGGACACCGCCGTCATCACCCGATCCCGCCGCAGCAGCATTGCATTGACCCCTGATCCACGCGCACAAGACGTGATATAACGCGCGCATGCCCGAAGGAAACACCCCCCCCAACCGTGCCGGCGCCCGAATCCCCGCGGGAATCCACGACAGCATCCTGGCCACCATCGGCAACACCCCGCTGGTCCGCCTGCCGCGTCTGGAGGCGACACGCGGCCTGAAGGCCCGGCTGGCGCTGAAGCTGGAATTCTTCAACCCGCTCGGCTCGGTGAAGGACCGCATCGGCCTGGCCATGGTCGAGGCCGCCGAGCGCGAGGGCCGCATCCGCCCCGGCGAATCGGTGCTGGTCGAGCCGACCTCGGGCAATACCGGCATTGCGCTTGGCTTCGTCGCCGCCGCCAAGGGCTACCGGCTGATCGTCACCATGCCGGACGGGGCCAGCATCGAGCGGCGCAAGATGCTGCGGCTGCTGGGCGCCGAGGTCGAGCTGACCCCGGCGAGCCAGGGCATGTCGGGCGCCATCGCCCGCGCCGAGGCGATCATCGCCTCCACCCCGGGCGCCTGGATGCCGCGGCAATTCGACAACCCGGCCAATCCGGCGATCCATGCCGCCACCACGGCGGAGGAGATCTGGGCCGACACCGCCGGCGAGGTCGATGCGGTGGTGGGCGGCGTCGGCACCGGCGGCACGCTGACCGGCATCGCCCGCGCGCTGAAGCCGCGCCGGGAGGGCCTGCGGGTGATCGGGGTGGAGCCGGCGGAATCCGCCGTGCTCTCCGGCGACGATCCGGGCCCGCATGAGATCCAGGGCATCGGCGCCGGCTTCCGCCCCGCCGTGCTGGAGCTGGCGCTGCTCGACAGCGTCCGCCGCGTCACCGAGCGGGAAAGCTTCGCCGCCGCCCGGCTCTGTGCCCGCACCGAGGGGCTGCCGATCGGCATCTCCTCCGGCGCCGTGCTGCACGCCATGCTGGACCTGGCCGAGCAGAAGGAGATGGAGGGGCGGCTGATCGTGGGCATCGCCGCCTCCTTCGCGGAGCGATACCTGTCGACGGATCTGTTCACGGGATTGTGAGTCCTGGAGGGGCGCCGGCCGGTCCGGCGCCCCTCCCGCGATCCGTTCGCCTGGGCTGCAACCCAGAATTGTCAACAACCGGTTAAAACCCCCTGCCCATCCTGCCGGCCACACTGGCGGGAACCGTGTCGATGCGCTTTTTTCTGAACCTGAAGGTGGGGCTCAAACTCGCCCTCTCCGCATTGCTGACCTTCATCCTGTTGGCGGTGCTGGTGGTGCGCACCAATTCCAGCCTGACCGACGTGCTGGAGCAGGACCAGGTTCTGCGCCAGGCCGCCGAGGCGAACAGCGCGCTGAGCGATGCCGAGACCGAGGGCGTGCGCGCCGCGCTGTTCAACAGCATGGCCGAGGGCGCGCAGACGCTGGAGGCGGTGGAGACCGCCCAGCAGGGCGTGCAGCAGCGCCTGGCGCGGCTGCGCGAGCGCATCCAGACCGGTGCCGCCCAGGCCCAGCCGGCCGAGCGCGAGCGGGCGCTGGCCCTGCTGACGCAGATCGACGAATACGCCGCCGCGCTGAACGAGGTGACGCAGCAGCGCGTCGCGCTGCTGAACCGCCGCGACAAGGTGCTGTTCCCGGCGATGAATGAATACGACCAGCGCTTCGAGGCGGTCGCCGCCAGCATGGAGTTCGAGCTGACCGAGCCCGCCCGGGTCGATGAGATGCGGCAGCGGCTGATGGCCTATCACGGCGCGGTCAATGACCTGCGCGCCGCGGTGCAGCGCTTCATCGGCACCGAGGACCAGGAGCAGGCGCGCCGCCTGCGCCGCGCCGTCGCGCAGCAGCGCGTGCATTTCCGCGGTGTCTCCAGCGGCCCGCTGACGCCGAGCCTGCGCACCGAGGTGGAGCGCATGGGCAATGCCAGCGCCAGCATCGCCACCGCCTCGGAAGAGATGGTGACCGGCATGGCCGCCATCGCCGAGCTGCGCCAGGGCCGCGCCGATCCGGCCCGCGCCCGGCTGGAGGAAGGGCTGAGCGCCGTGTCGCAGGCGATGGAGGCGGATGCCAATCGCCGCCACACCGCCGTCGAGGCCTCGCTGTCGCAGGTGAAGCAGGACACGCTGATCGCCGGCGGCGCCATCGCGCTCGTGCTGATCCTGGCCGGTCTCGCCACCTCCAGCGCCATCAGCGCGCCGCTGCGCCGCCTCTCGGCCGTGCTGTCGCGCATCGCCGAGGGCAATGCCGCCGTCACCGTGCCCGACCGCAACCGCCGCGACGAGATCGGCGCCATCGCCGGCGCCGTCGAGGCGCTGCGCACCACGGTGGGCGAGGCCTTCGCCCAGCGCCAGATGCTGGAGCAGATGCCGACCGGCGTGATGATGTCGGACCCGGCGAAGGATTTCCGCATCACCTACATGAACGCCCGGATGCGCGAGATCCTCTCCGACCACGTCGCCGACGCGCTGCCCTGCGCGCCGGAGGATGTGCCGAACCAGAGCCTCGACATCTTCCATGCCGACCCGGCGGCGCAGCGCGCCCTGCTCTCCGACGCGGCCAATCTGCCGCATCGCGAGCGCATGAAGATGGGCGGCGAGGTGATCGACCTCAGCGTCTCGGCGATCCGCGACAGCCAGGGCGGCTATGTCGGCCCGATGCTGGTCTGGACGCTGGTGACCGAGCAGGCGCGGCTGGCCGACACTTTCGAGGGCCAGGTCAGCGGCACGGTCGAGCATGTGGTGGCGCAGGCGCAGGAGATGCGCGAGGCGGCCCGCCGCCTGACGGCGAGCGCCAAGCAGTCCGGCCAGGAGGCCGGCATGGTGGCCGAGGCCGCCGGCCGCGCCAATGCCGATGTGCAGGCCGTCGCCGCCGCGGCCGAGGAGATGGCCGCCTCCATCGTCGAGATCACCCGCCGCGTCAGCGAGGCGGCGCAGGTCACCGACCGCGCGGTGCAGGAGGCGCGCTCGACCGACGTCACCATGCGCAGCCTGGCCGAGAGTGCCACGCGCATCGGCGATGTGGTGCGGCTGATCGGCGACATCGCCGGCCAGACCAACCTGCTGGCGCTGAACGCCACCATCGAGGCCGCCCGTGCCGGCGAGGCCGGCAAGGGCTTCGCCGTCGTCGCCTCCGAGGTGAAGAACCTGGCCGGGCAGACGGCGCGCGCCACCGAGGAGATCAGCAGCCAGATCGCCGAGATGCAGTCGGTGACCGGCCGCGCGGTGGATGCCATTCGCGGCATCGGCAGCACGGTCGAGCGCACCAACGAGATCTCGACGGCGATCGCCGCCGCGGTCGAGCAGCAGGGCGCCGCGACGCAGGAGATCGCCCGCAGCGCCAGCCAGGTGGCCGAGGCGACCGGCACCGTGACCCAGCGCATCGCCCGCGTGCGCGAGGCGGCGGTGAACGATGCCGAGGCCGCCGGCGGCATGCTGGAGGCGACCGAGGGCCTGGCCGGCCAGGCCAATGAACTGCGCGGCCGCGCCTCGGAATTCCTGGTGGCGATCCGCGCCTGACCTCCGGGCGGGCCGCAGCGGCCCGCCCTGCCCCGCCTTGTGGAGGAGGCCCGGCCGGTTCGGCCGGGCCTTTTTTCGTGCGGGCTCGGGGGGCGGCCAAAGGTGCGGCGTCAGCAGGGCCGATGCTCCGCTGCGTGAGGCTGCGCGATGGCGCTGTCGGACATCAGCGGCAAGAAAGCGGTGCGAGCGCGCCAGGCCTTGGCGCCGGCCATCCGCGCCGTGGTCAGGATCCGCTGCAGGAGGACGGCCCGAATGGCGGAGGAGCAGCGGCCGTGAAGATGCCGCTGGCCACCCTGCCCCGCAGCGTTGGAGTGAACACGACAGAGCGACAGAGCCTGCCCTATCCATGCTCAAGCGCGGGCGCCACGACTTTCTCTCGGCTTATGTCCGTCATGGCGAAGCCGGGCTCGCAGCGAACGCAGGGCTATCAATACCGCCGACCTGTCATGCGGTTCTGCCGGGACCATCCTGCGCGAGACTGGCATCCGCCTCGCTTGCCCGCCTGCCCTGTCTGGTGGAACGGAATGGCGCGGCCCTCCCGCCAGCCAGGCCGAGGGCGTCGCGGGAAGCCGAGCATCGCTTCGAGGGCCTGGCCTCAGCGACCGGATCGCACCAGGCGCCGCGCCCCGCGCCGCCATGCTGCGGTATGCGCGTCGCAGCCCCGGCAGCACACCGCTCCTCGGCAGCGCACAGCCCGCGGATTCAACTTGCGCGGTTCAGACGGTGTAGGAGATCAGGCTGGCCGAGGTGGCCTCGTCGCCCGCCATGACGAGATAGCGCTGGATCAGCTTCTCGCGCCCCTCGGGGGTGGCGAACTGGTCGAGATCCAGCCGCTTCTCCAGCTGCCGCGCCTGGGATTCGATCGATTGGAAAGCGATCTGTTCGGGCAGCCCGGCCAGCGTCAGCGCCACGCGGCGCAGGATCTTGTCGCCGAGGATGTTGTAGACGCCGGGCGTCTTGTCCTCCATCGAGCGCACATGCAGCGCGTCGGCGACGGGCTGGCTCTGCGTCGACACCTCGTCGACGCGCTTGTACTCGATGTAGTTGCTGCGGATCTCGGCAAACACCGTGGGATCGCGCAGCTTGGTCAGGCCGGACTTGAAAAAATCCAGCGTCTCCGCCGCCGCCGCCCAGGCCTTGTTGGTCAGGCGCGAGGGCAGATTGCCGCTCTTGGACAGATCGGCGGTCAGCGCCTTCACCGCCAGGCCGGTGTTGTTCTCCTGCCCGGCGAGGCCGAAGGATTCCAGCAGCACGCGCCGCGCCACCGGGTCCTTCAGCAGCTCCTCCGGCGTCTCGGCCTTGTCGATCGCCTTCTGCAGCCGGTCGAGGTCGCGGGTGATGGCGACATCCTTGCTCAGCCGCTCGGTCGCCTTGTCCTCGTTCTTCAGCGTCTGCTTGTAGAGGCCGATGCGCTCGGACCCGCTCATCACCGTGCTGCCATCCGAGCCATAGCCGAACAGCACACCGATATGCGGGTTGATCGGCACCGGCCGCGCGCCCTCAGCCGGCCTGGGGCGCGGCCACCGGCGCGGTGAGCGCGGCCTCGCCGAGCATCGCGTCGTCATGCGCGAAGAGCACCCGCACGCGGCGCATCGCCTCCCAGCAATCCCCCGCCTCGAGATCGGCGATGGCCTGGGCCAGCACGTTGCGCGCGGTGGGCGAGGTGGTGGCGGTGGCGTATTCATCGGCCAGCATGCGGGCATGGCCGACATACTGGTCGCGCTCCTCCTCCTCGGCGATATAGGCGGCCTGGATGGCGAAGTAGACGCGGCGCGCCGGGGTGCGCGCATCCTCGGGCGACATGATCTGCTTGCCGAACAGGAAGCGGGCGCGGTTCGACAGCATCACGCTGGTGCGCGTCTTGAACTGCAGCGCCGCGCCATTGACCAGCATGCGGTCGCCGGCGCGAAGGTCGAGCACCAGGCGGCCGGAGCCGCGCGGGGACCGGGTCTCGCTCATGCCGCGGCTCCCGTCTGGGCGGCATCCGGGGCGCGCCCCATCAGCCCGCCGGCGAAGCTGTCGCAGAGATCGGCGAGGAAGCCGAGATCGGCCTCGTCCTCCTTGTCCACCTCGCGCATCGCGACGCGGCAGAGCGAGACGATCTGGCCGCGCAGCGGCGCCGGCAGCTCACAGGATTCATGCAGCATGAGGATGCGGACCGTGGAGAACAGGCGCAGCGCATCGGCGCGGGCGCGCACCTTGTCGAGCTCGGAGCCCTCGATCGCCATGCGCAGCCGGCCCGAGACCAGGGCGTAGACTTCGGCTTCCTGCTCGCGGATGGACCTCGCAGCCTTCACGACACCATAGGCGCGCAGCGCCTGGGCCTGAAAATGGTGTGCGGACACGATACCAGCCTCTCGTTTTGACGGCGGCGGGACGCGAGGCCCCGTACGTGGTTCGGGTTCTTTCAGGAATCATGGCCGGACGGCGTTTCCTCCGTCCGGCCCGGCCGGCCCCGCCGTCAGGCGGAGCCTGTCAGCCTTGCCCGGGCTTACCGGAACAGCGAGAGCAGCACTTCCGGCGCCGAATTGGCGGTCGACAGCGCCGTGGTGGCCAGCTGCTGCTGCGTCTGCAGCGCGGTCAGCCGGGCCGATTCCTTGGCCAGGTCCGCATCCACCAGCGAGCCCAGGCCCTCTTCCATCGCGTCGATGCGCGAGGTGTTGTAGGTCATCTGGCTCGACACGTAGTTGGCGTCGTTGCCCAGCGCATTCTGCGTCGTGTTGACCGTGGAGGTCAGCGACACGAAGGTCTTCAGCACGATGCCGCCCGAGGCGGTGGTCACCTCGGTGATGTCGCCGGTGCCGTCGCGGCCCTGCAGCAGCGCCGCCGCCTCTTCCGCCGAAATCTCTTCGATCGCAGAAATGTCGGTGGCGATGTCGGCGGTGAAGCTCAGCGCGTCGGCGCTCGTATCGGCCGCGTTGACGGTGTAGGTCTGGCCCTTTTCGTTGCGGGTCACTTCCATCGAGCCACCCTCGAAGGCGGCGCCGGTCAGCGGATCGATGGCGGCGGAGCCCAGCAGGCGGGTGCCGTTATAGGCGGCGTCCTGCAGCGTCGTGTTCATCTGGCCGATGAGCGACTTGAACTGCTCGGTGTACTGCTTGCGGGTCTCGGTATCGATTCCCGAATTGGACAGCGCCGTCAGCACCTTGCTGACCTCGTTGCCCAGCTTGTTCGACACCGTCTCCACCGCCTTCAGCGTGCTGGAAAGCAGGCCGTCAACGCCGCCGAGCTGGTCATTGGCGGAGTTCAGGCCGGTCACGTCCGCGCGGACCTTCTGGGCCACGGCGTAGGCGGCGCCATCATCCTTGGCGTCGGACACCTTGAAGCCGGTCGACACCTTCTTCTGGGTGGTGTCGAGCTGCTCGTTGATCTTGTTCAGCGACTGCAGCGCAACCTTGGCGCCGGAGTTCGTGATGACCGAGTTGGCCATGGCTTCATTCCTGTTCAGCGACACCGCCTGCTTTTAGGCGGCGCGGCCAGCTGCTCCCTGTCTTTTCTGGGGGCGTCTGGCCGGGAAGGAAGGTCACCGCGCGGATCATCCGCCGTACCATCCGTCTCCACCCGATCCTGGGGCGGCAAGGGGAAGCTCGCCCGGGATTATGAACGGCATGTTTACGATTGCGGCGCGAATGCGCGGGGTGGCGAAAAAACGCCCCACGGGTGGCCAGATCGGCCACGGACCGCCCTGGATCGCGTCCTGGGCGCAAGGCCGCGCCCCGCAGGGCCGGCAACAAGAAGGCCGGGGACGCCATGGCGCCCCCGGCCCGGTCAAAAACCCCGCCCTGGCGGGGCCAGGTTTGTTACCGGAACAGCGACAGCAGCACCTGCGGCGCCGAATTGGCGGTCGACAGCGCCGTGGTGGCCAGCTGCTGCTGCGTCTGCAGCGCGGTCAGGCGGGCCGATTCCTTGGCCAGGTCGGCATCCACCAGCGAGCCCAGGCCCTCCTCCATCGCGTCGATGCGCGAGGAATTGTAGCTCATCTGGCTCGACACGTAGTTGGCGTCGTTGCCCAGCTGGTTCTGCGTCGAGTTGACCGAGGAGGTCAGCGAGACGAAGGTCTTCAGCTCGATGCCGCCCGAGGCGAGGGTCACGGTATCGATGGCGCCGGTGCCGTCGCGGCCCTGCAGCAGCGCCGACGCCTCTTCCGCCGTGATCTCCTCGATCGCCGAGATGTCGGTGGCGATGTCGGTGGTGAAGCTCAGCGCGTCGGCGCTGGAGGCATCGGCGTTGACGGTGTAGGTCTGGCCCTTCTCGTTGCGGGTCACTTCCATCGAACCGCCGATATAGGCGGCACCGGTCAGCGGATCATTGGCCGTGGAGGAGAGGAGGCGGGTGCCGTTATAGCTGGCATCCTGCAGCGTCGTGTTCATCTGGCCGACGAGCGACTTGAACTGCTCGGTGTACTGCTTGCGGGTCTCGGTATCGATGCCCGAATTGGACAGCGCCGTCAGCACCTTGCTGACCTCGTTGCCCAGCTTGTTCGACACGGTCTCGACCGCCTTCAGCGTGCTGGTCAGCAAGCCGTTCACGCCGCCGAGCTGGTCATTGGCGGAGTTCAGGCCGGTCACGTCGGCGCGCACCTTCTGGGCGACGGCGTAGGCGGCGCCGTCATCCTTGGCGTCGGCGACCTTGTAGCCGGTCGACACCTTCTTCTGGGTGGTGTCGAGCTGGCTGTTGATCTTGTTGAGCGACTGCAGCGCGACCTTGGCGCCGGAGTTGGTGATGACCGAATTGGCCATGGGTGCTGTTCCTGATCAGCAACACCGCCTGCTTTTAGGCGGTGCGGCCAGGGCCCTGTCTTTTGAGAGGCCTGGCCGGGAGGAGGGTCACCGCGCGGATCATCCGCCGTACCATCCTTCTCCGCCCGGTCCTGGGGCAGCCCTCCGAAGCTGGCGCGGATTTATGAACGGCATGTTTACGGCGGTCATCCTGTTGTCGCCATTCTGACAAGGCCGCCGCCCCCGCCGCCGCCTGCCTCCTTGCACGATTTTCTGCCGAATCGGCCGGCATGAATGATCGGCAGGTTAACAAGCTGGTCCGAACTCCGCGCCACCTTGCCGCTCCGGCATAACTAGGATTCGCGGCATGGACGACCTCATTGCGGAATTCCTGGCGGAGACCAACGAGGCCCTGGCCGAGCTGGACACCGCCCTGGTGGACCTCGAGCGCGCCTCCGAGGACAGCGAGATCCTGGCGCGCATCTTCCGCATGGTGCACAGCGTCAAGGGCACCTGCGGCTTCCTCGGCCTGTCGCGGCTCGAGGCGGTCGCGCATGCCGCCGAATCCCTCCTTGGCCTGTATCGCGACGGCGACATCCCCGTCACCCAGGATGGCATCACCGCCGTCCTGGCGGCGATCGACACCATCCGCATGATCATGGCCGGCCTGGCCGAGACCGGGGCCGAGCCGGCCGGCGACGACACCGCCCTGGTGGCGCAGCTGACCGCCGCCGCCGAGCCGCAGCCCGCCGCCGCCGCGCCGGCCGCTGCCCCGCCGCCGGCCGCCGCCGCGCCGGAGGAGCCGGAGGAGGCCGAGCCGGAGCCCCTCGCCGCCGCCCTCCCCGAGGCCGCGCCGCTGGCCGCCGCCGCGCCCGCCCTCGCCGCCCGGGCCGAGCCCGCCGCCGACGCCCCGAAGCCGGCCGAGGACAAGGCCGGCGACAAGGCGGCGCATGCCGACCCCTCCCTGCCGGTGCAGGCCATCCGCGTCTCGCTCACCGTGCTGGATGAGCTGATGACGCTCGCCTCCGAGCTGGTGCTGGTGCGCAACCAGCTGCTGCAGGTCGCCCGCAGCCAGGCCGACACGCCCTTCGCCGCGCCGCTGCAGCGCCTGTCGCGCATCACCTCCGACCTGCAGGAAGGGGTGATGAAGACGCGCATGCAGCCGGTCTCCGCCGCCTGGGCCAAGCTGCCCCGGCTGGTGCGCGACCTCGGCGCCGAGCTCGGCAAGCGCATCGACCTGTCGATGAGCGGCGGCGACACCGAGCTGGACCGCCAGGTGCTGGAGCTGATCAAGGATCCGCTCACCCATATGGTGCGCAACAGCGCCGATCACGGGCTGGAAATGCCCGAGGAGCGCCGCGCCGCCGGCAAGCCGCTGGCCGGCCGCATCTCGCTCTCCGCCCGGCAGGAGGGCGGGCGCATCGTCATCGAGCTGGCCGATGACGGGCGCGGGTTGAACATCGCCAAGATCCGTGTCCGTGCCGTCGAGCGCGGCCTGGCCACCGAGGCCGCCGTCGCGGTGATGGACGATGCCGAGGTGGCGCGCTTCATCTTCCGCCCCGGCTTCTCCACCGCCGCCGCCGTCACCGCCGTCTCCGGCCGCGGCGTCGGCATGGATGTGGTGCGCAGCAATATCGAGCGCATCGGCGGCACGGTGGACCTGCAGACGGTCGAGGGCCACGGCACCACGCTGATCATCCGCATCCCGCTGACGCTGGCCATCATCTCCGGCCTGGTGGTGCAGGCCGCCGGCGAGCGCTTCGCCGTGCCGCAGGCGGCGGTGGTGGAGCTGGTGCGGGTCGGCTCCGGCGGCGCCACGGTGGAGTGGCTGGACGATGCGCCGGTGATCCGGCTGCGCGGCCAGCTGCTGCCGCTGGTGCAGCTCGGCGCGCTGCTGGGGCTCGCCGCGCCGCACCCCTCGGGCTCGGCCGCGCAGGGCTTCGTCGCCGTGCTGCAGGGCGATTCGGCGCGCTACGGCCTGTTCGTCGACGGCGTCTTCGACACCGAGGAAATCGTGGTCAAGCCGGTGGCGCCGATCCTGCGCGACCTGCAGGCCTTCTCCGGCAACACCATCCTGGGCGATGGCGGCGTCATCATGATCCTCGACCCGGCGGGTCTGGCCCGCATGGCCGGCCTCGGCACCGCGCGCAAGGAGGCGGCGCAGGCCGTCGCCGCCAGCACGGAGGAGACCGGCTCGCAGCTGCTGCTGTTCCGCGCCGGCGGCCAGGCGACGCCGATCGCCGTGCCGCTCGGCCTGGTGGCGCGGCTCGAGGCGCTGCCCTCCGACAGCATCGAGATCGCCGGCAACCGCCCCTCCGTCCAGTATCGCGGCCAGCTCATGCCGCTGCTGCCGCTCGGTCCCTGGACGCAGCCGCCCGCGGGCGGCACGCAGCACCTGCTGGTGTTCCAGGATGGCACGCGCAGCCTCGGCCTGATGGTGGACGAGATTCTCGACGTCATCGAGGAGCGGCTGGTGCTGCGCCCGTCCAATGACCGCGCCGGCTTCCTGGGCAGCGCCGTCGTCGCCGGCCGCGCCGCCGATGTGCTGGATTGCGCGCATTGGCTGCGGCTTGGCGACCCGAGCTGGTTCGGCAAGACCGAGCAGGCGGCGCCGCGCGTGCTGGTGGTGGAGGACAGTGGCTTCTTCCGCCAGCTGGTGGTGCCCGCCCTGACCTCGGCCGGCTATGACGTCACCGCCTGCGCCGAACCGGCCGAGGCGCTGAAGCTGCGCGCCGGCGGCGCCATGTTCGACGTGGTGCTGAGCGACATCGAGATGCCCAACATGGACGGTTTCGGCTTCGTGGCCGAGATCCGCCGCGAAGGGCCGTGGCAGAAGCTGCCGGTGGTGGCGCTCAGCAGCCGCTCCAGCCCGGCCGACATCGCCCGCGGCCGCGCCGCCGGCTTCACCGACCATGTCGCCAAATTCGACAGCGAGCGTGTCCTCGGCGCCCTGACGCGCGCCCTGGCCCATGCGAAGGAAGCCGCCTGATGAGCGCCGCCCAGTCCCAGAGCCAGACCCTCCCCCGCTCCCAGCCGCGCGGCGAGGCCGCGGATGGCGAGCCGCGCCTGCTGCTGACCCTGCTGGTGGATGGGCGGCTCTGCGGCATCCCGGTGCCGCGGGTGCGCGATGTGCTGCGCGGCGACCAGATCGCCCGCGTGCCGCTGGCGCCCCCCGGCGTCGCCGGCGTGCTGAACCTGCGCGGCCGCATCGTCACCGCCGTCGACCTGCGCAACCGGCTCGGCCTGCCGCCGGCCGAGAGCGGTGCCGGCGGCATGAGCGTGGTGGTCGAGCATGAGGGCGAGCTGTACAGCCTGCTCGCCGATGATGTGCGCGAGGTGCTCTCGCTCTCGGCCGATGTGCGCGAGGACGCGCCGGCGACGCTGTCCGAGGCCTGGCGCGAGCACACCTCCGCCGTGCACCGGCTGGAGGGCGGGCTGCTGATCGAGCTGGACACCGAGCGGCTGCTGGCCTTCGGCGCGCGCGCCGTGGCGGATAGCCGCCGGTGACGCTGGAGCTGCCCGAGGCTCCTGCGACGGCGTCCGGCGGCGCCGCGCCGCTGCGCGTGCTGCTCTGCGACGACAGCGCGGTGATCCGCGCCGCCATGGCGCGCATCCTGCACGCCGATCCGGGCATCCAGGTGGTGGCCCGCGCCCGCCATGGCGAGGAGGCGGTCGCCGCCATCCGCCGCGGCGGCATCGACCTGGCCGTCATCGATATCGAGATGCCGGTGATGGACGGGCTGACCGCCCTGCCGCTGCTGCTGCAGGCCGATCCGGGCTTGCGCGTCATCGTCTGCTCGACGCTGACCACCAAGGGCGCGGCGGCGGCGATGGAGGCGATGCGGCGCGGCGCCGCCGACTGCCTGCCCAAGCCCTCCAGCGCCGAGGAGGCCGCCTTCGCGGCCGAGCTGGTTGCCCTCGTCAAGGGCCATGGCGCGCTGCGCCGGCGCAGCGCGCCGACGCCGGCGCTGAACATGACGGTGGCGCCGCCCACCCCCTCCCCGGCCGTGGCGCCCCGCCCGGCCGCGCCGGCGCCGCCACCCGCCGCCGCGCCGCGCCCCGCCGCCCCGGCGCTGCCGGCCGCGCCCCGCGCGCCGCGCGCGCCGATGCCGCTGGCCATCGCCGCCATCGGCTCCTCCACCGGCGGGCCGGAAGCGCTGGCCGCCGTGTTCCGCGCCTTCCGCCAGCCGCCGCGCATGCCGCTGCTGCTGACCCAGCACATGCCCACCGCCTTCATCCCGATGCTGGCGCAGCACCTCTCGCGCCTCGGCCCGGTGCCGGTGGATGTGGCGCAGGAGGGCGAGAAGCTGCTGCCCGGCCGCGCCTATCTGGCGCCGGGCGGGCGGCACATGCTGGTCGCTTCCGGCAGCCCGCCCAGCATCACCCTCTCCGACGGGCCGGAGGAGCATTTCTGCCGCCCCGCCGTGGACCCGATGCTGCGCAGCCTGGCCCAGGTCTATGGCGGCCGCGCTCTGGTCGCGGTGCTGACCGGCATGGGCCATGATGGCGGCGCCGGCGCCGCGGCGGTGGATGCGGCCGGCGGGCTGGTGCTGGCGCAGGATGCCGCCACCAGCGTCGTCTGGGGCATGCCCGGCGCGGTGGTGGAGCGCAACGCGGCGCGCGAGGTGCTGCCGCTGCCGCAACTCGCCGCCCGCATCGCCGAGCTGACCGGCGGCGCCTGAACCGCCGGCCATGAGCGAGTCCGGCTTCCACGACATCGCCCGCGCCATCCGCGGCGTCTCCGGCCTGGTGCTGGCGCCGGAGCAGGACTACCTGCTGGAGACGCGGCTGGGCCCCGTGCTGCGCCGGCACGGCCTGCCGGACCTGCCGGCGCTGGCCCGCCGGCTGCGCGCCCCCGGCAGCGCGGCGCTGGCGCGCGAGGCGGCGCTGGCCACCGCGACGCATGAGACCAGCTTCTTCCGCGACGAGGCGCCCTTCCTGCATCTGGCGCGCGCCCTGCCGCGCCTGGCCGCCGCCCGCGGCGGCCCGGCGAAGCTGCGCTTCTGGTCGGCCGCCTGCTCCTCCGGCCAGGAGGCCTGCTCGCTGGCCATCCTGGCCGATGAGCTGCGCCATCAGCTGGGCGGGCGCGGCGTCGAGATCATCGGCACCGACCTCTCGCCCGCCATGGTGGAACGCGCCCGCCAGGCGCTGTATTCCGGTTTCGAGGTGCGGCGCGGCCTGTCCGAGGCGCGCCTCGCCCACTGCTTCGCGGCGGAGGCGGAGGGCCACCGGCTGCGCCCGGGCTTACGCGCACTCTGCCGCTTCGAGCAGGCCAATCTGGTGGAGGAACCGGCCATCGCCGGCCCCTTCGAGGTGATCATGCTGCGCAACCTGCTGATCTACCTGGATGCGCCGACCAAGGAGCGTGTGGTGGAGCATTGCGCCCGCCGCCTGGCGCCGGAGGGTGTGCTGTATCTCGGCGCCGCCGAGGTGCTGCTGTCGCTGCGCACCCGCATGGCGCCGCTGCCCGGCTGCCATGGCGCTTACCGGCTCGACACCCCAGCCGCCCGCGCCTTCTGGGAGGCGGCGGCGTGACCCAGCGCCCGGCCCCCCTCGCCGCCCGGGCCCGCCAGGCCGCCGGCCTGCTGCGCGCCCTGCCGCAGGGCCGCATCGCCGGGCGGGTGCTGTCGGCCGGCGCGCTCTCGGTCGAGATCGGCGGGCTGCAGCCCTTCCTGTCCGTCGGCGCCCGGGTCGCGGTGGAGACCGCGCATGGCGAAGTGCCGGCCGAGGTGGTGGCGCTCGCCAACGGCCAGGCCCGCGCCATGGCCTATGGCACCATGGAGGGGGTGCGGCTCGGTGCCCCGGTGCTGTTCCAGGGCGAGGCGCGGCTGCATCCGGACGAATCCTGGCTCGGCCGGGTGGTCGATCCGCTGGGCCGGCCGATGGATGGCAAGGGCCCGCTCGGCCATGCGCCGCAGGGGCGGCGCCTGCGCGGCGGCCCGCCCGAGGCCGGGCTGCGCGCGCGGCTCGGCCCGCGACTCGATCTCGGCGTGCGGGCGCTGGACGCCTTCTGCACCATGCGGCGCGGCCAGCGCCTCGGCCTGTTCGCCGCCTCCGGCGTCGGCAAATCCACCCTGCTGTCGATGCTGGCGCGCGGCGCCGAATGCGATGTCGCCGTGCTCTGCCTGGTGGGCGAGCGCGGCCGCGAGCTGCGCGAATTCATCGAGGATGATCTGGGCGAGGCCGGGCTCGCCCGCAGCGTCGTCATCTGCGCCACCTCCGACACCCCGCCGCTGATGCGGCGTGAGGCCGCCTATGCGGCGATGACCGTCGCCGAGAGCCTGGCGAATGACGGCCGCCATGTGCTGCTGATGATGGACAGCGTGACGCGCTTCGCGCTCGCCTGCCGCGAGATCGGCCTGGCCGCTGGCGAGCCGCCGGCGACGCGCGGCTACACCCCCGGCGTCTTCGCGGAACTCCCGCGCCTGCTGGAGCGCGCCGGCCCCTGCCTGGAGCGCCAGGGCGGCGCCATCACCGGCCTGTTCACCGTCCTCGTCGAGGGCGACGACCATGACGAGCCGATCGCCGATGCGGTGCGCGGCATCCTGGACGGGCATGTGGTGCTGGACCGCAAGATCGGCGAGCGCGGCCGCTGGCCCGCCATCGACATCCTGCGCAGCCTGTCGCGCACCGTGCCCGGTTGCCTGGAGCCCGGGGAGCGCGAGGTGATGCAGCGCGCCCGCGGCATCCTGTCGCTGCAGGCCGACATGGCGGAGCTGGTGCGGCTCGGCGCCTATCGCACCGGCACCGACCCGGCGGTGGACGAGGCGCTGCGCCTGGCACCCCGCATCGAGGCCTTCCTGCGCCAGCGCAAGGACGAACCCCTGATGACCACGGCCGATGCCTTCGCGGCGCTGGCCGAGGCGATGCAGGAGGCCCCCCCTGCCCGCGCCTGACCCGATGGCGGTGCTGCTGCGGCTGCGCGCGCTGGAGGTGGCCCTCGCCCAGCGGGATCTCGCCGAGCGCCGCGCGCAATCCGCCGCCGCCACCGAGCGCGCCGAGGCCGCCGCCGCCGCCATCCCCGCCGAGGGCCGCGCCGCCGATGCGGCGCAGGACGCCGCCGCCGGCGCCGGCTATGCCGCCTGGCTGCCCTATGGCACCGCCATGCGCGACCGCCGCGCCACCGAGGCCCGCCTGGCCGAGGCCGCCGCCGAAGCCGCGCGCGAGGCGCTGGTCGCCGCCCGCACCGCCGAGCGTGTGGTGGAGCTGGCGCGCGAGGCCCGCCAGGAGGAGGCGGCGCGCAAGGCCGCCCGCAAGGCGCAAGCCACCCTCGACGACATGCCCAACCGTTTTTCTGGCTAACTGCCGGTCAGGGCCGCGACGGGGGGTGCTGCATAGGCCGGGTGCGCTTCGGCCCGGGGTTGCGGGGCGTCGCTGCTGGCAAGGGTGGGGCGAAGCCACGACACCTGATGGCCCACCGGCAATGCGCTGGAAAACCCCGCTGCGTTCCACACCCGGCCAGTGCCGTGTCCCGCTTCCCCACCAGACGGCGGCAGCCCGAAAGAAAAGCAGCCTGAAAAGAATCAGAGGGTGGGTTTCAGCTTCCAGACGAGGGCGATCAGCTCGGCCACCGCCTCGAAATGCTCGGCCGGGATCTGCGCGCCTTCCTCGACCCGGTACAGGGCGCGCGCCAAGGGCGGATTCGGCAGGATCGGCACGCCGTGCTTCTCGGCCTCGCGGCGGATGCGCGCGGCCATGCTGTCGACGCCGCGCGCCACCACGCGGGGGGCGGCGTCGATGCCGCGGCGATAGCTCAGCGCCACGGCGTAATGCGTCGGGTTGGTGACGATGACGGTGGCCTTGGGCACCTCGGCCATGGCGCGGCTGCGGCTGCGGCGCAGCGCGATCTGGCGACGGCGGCCGCGGATATGCGGATCGCCCTCGCTCTCCTTCATCTCGTCCTTCATCTCCTGCCGCGACATGCGCATCTTCTTCATGTGGCGCAGCCGCACCCAGGCGAAGTCGATCAGCGCGACGACGGTGAAGGCCAGCAGCGCGCCGCGCAGCAGCCGCTCCAGCAGCAGCGAGGCCAGGCTGCCCAGCTCCTCCAGCGGCATGGAGAGCGTCTGCGGCAGGCGCTCGGTGATGCCGTCGGAGACCCACCACATGGCCAGGCCGCAGGCGACCAGCTTCAGCATGGCGCGGCCGAACTCGACCAGCGCCTGCGGCCCGAACATGCGCTTCAGCCCGCGCAGCGGGCTCAGCTTCATCGGGTTCGGCGCCAGCGGCTTGGCCGAGACCAGCAGCTTGGTCTGCGCCAGCGTCACCGCCACCGCGCCGAAGGCGGCGAGCCCCGCGACACCGAGGGCGAGCGGGGCGGAGCGGATTGCCATCTCCTGCAGCTCGGGCTGCCAGCGCGCCTCATGCGCCAGCGCGAACAGGCTGCGCCCCTGCTCCACCATGTGCCGGCCCAGCGCCGGGCCGAGCCAGGAGAGGGCGAAGGCGCCGCCGCAAAGGCTGGCCAGCTGCACCGCCTCGCGCGCCAGCGGCACCTCGCCGGATTCGCGCGCCTTGCGGAGTTTCGCCTCGGAGGGATCGAGATCCTTGTCCTCGTCCTCGGAGGCGCCGCCGCCCTGCTGCTCGGCCATGGCTCAGTTCAGCCCGGGCAGCATGCTGAAGCCGGCGCGCGTCGCCTCGCCCCAGAAGGCCAGCAGCGCCGGCAGCAGCAGCGCCAGCAGGGCGATGCCGGCCAGGCTCTGCGCCGGCATGGCCAGGATGTAGACCTGGGCCTGCGGCGCGATGCGCGCCAGCAGCCCGCTGCCCATCTGCAGCAGCAGGGTCAGCAGGATCAGCGGCGCGGCCAGGCGCAGCGCCAGGGCGAAGCTGGCGGCGCTGGCCTGGGCCACCGCCTCGGCCGCCTCGCCGGCCGGCAGGGCGGCGCCCACCGGCAGCAGGGTGTAGCTTTCGGCCAGCGCCCGCAGCGGCAGGGCGTAGAGCCCGCTGGCCAGCAGCAGCGACACCGCCGCCAGGCCGAAGAAGCGGCCGAGCGCGGTGCTGCCCTCGCCCATGGTCGGGTCCTGGCTGAGCACGCTGGACAGCCCGATCATCAGCCCGATCGCCTGGCCGGCGACCTGCACGGCATAGACCATCAGCCGCGCCAGCCAGCCGATCCAGAAGCCGATGGCGATCTCGATGGCGATCAGCCGCAGCAGCGTGGCCGCATCCTGCGGCTCGGGCGGCAATTGCGGGCCGATCACCGGCAGCAGCAGCGCCACCACCGACAGCGCCAGGGCCAGGCGGATGGTGACCGGCACCTCCTGCTCGCCGAGGCCCGGCAGCACCATGCCGCAGGCGCCCATGCGGGCCAGCAGCAGCATCGCCTGGAAGGCCAGATGCGGCAGCGCCTCGAGGAATTCGGCGCCGCTCACCGCAGCCCGCCCACCGCCACAACCTGGTCGAACAAGCCCTCGGTCAGGCTGCGCAAGGCGGTCAGCGCGGCGGAGCTGCCGAACAGCAAAGCGAGGCCGAGCGCCAGCAGCTTCGGCACGAAGGCCAGCGCCGCCTCCTGCACCTGGGTCAGCGCCTGCAGCACGGCGATCACCAGGCCGACCGCCAGCAGGATGCCGAGCAGCGGCCCGCCCACCAGCAGCGCCGTCCACAGCGCCTGCTGGCCGGCCAGCGCGATCACGTCACTTTCCACCATCGTCGCCGCCTCCTGCGGCATGACCCGCCGCGTCCTGCGGCGGGGCGGCTGTCAGAGCGACATCCGCATCACTTCCTGGTAGGCGGACACCACCCGGTCGCGCACCGCGACGGTGGTCTGCAGCGCGAGCTCGGCGCGCGAGACGGCCAGCACCACCTCGGTCGCGCCGACCTCGCCGCGCAGGCCCTGCACGCTGGCGACATCGGCGGCGCGGGTGGTCTCCACCACCTTCTCCACCGCGCGCTCCAGCACGGCGCCGAAGCTGCCGGCGGCCGCCGCCGTGTTGCCGGGGGTGGCCGCGTCGCTGGCCAGGCCCGCGGTGTTGCGATAGGCGGCGAGCGCGAGATTCGCGCCCGGAAGCGGCGCGCTCACGAGCGCAGCAGGTCGATGGCGCGCTGGATCATGGCGCGGGTGGTCTCGAGCACGGAGAGGTTGGCGCCGTAGCTGCGCTGGGCCTCGCGCATGTCCATCATCTCCACCATCGAATCGACATTGGGCGTGCGCACATAGCCGCGCGCATCGGCGGCCGGGTGCTGCGGGTCGTAATGCTCGGGGAAGTTCCCGGCGGCGGTGCCGATGCGCGCCACCCGCACCGTCTCGGCACCCAGCGCGCGGTCGAGCCGGTTGGCGAAGGTGACGGTCTTGCGGCGATAGGGCTCGGCGCCCGGCGTCTCGCCGGTGCTGTCGCGGTTGGCGACATTCTCGGCCACCACGCGCAGCCGGGCCGACTGGGCCGACATGCCGGAGGCGGAGACGCTGAGCGCGCGTTCGAGATCCATCTCGGTCCTCCTCAGCCGCCGCGGCCGAGGGCGGCGCGGAACAGCCCGGTCCAGCTGCGGTGCAGATTGACGGCCAGGCCATGCGCCTGGTCGGTCGCCGCCACCTTCAGCGCCTGCTCCTCCAGCGAGACGGCGTTGCCGTCCGGGCTGCGCTCGGCGATCTTGCGGTCGACGCGGCCCTGCATCTCGGTGCGGGCCGGGATGTGGCGGGCATCGGTGCGGGCCAGCGGCGCCGTGGCGCCGGCGCGCTGCACCAGTTCCTCGAAGGGCTGCAGGTCGCGCGGCTGGTAGCCCGGCGAATTGGCATTGGCGATGTTCTGGGCCAGCACCTTCTGGCGCTGCTCCAGCCAGTTCAGCCGCTGTCCGGCCAGGGCCAGGGGATCGGAAGGGCGACCGCTCATGCCCGCTCTCCTCGCATGCAGACGCGACCCATTTGTTAACGGCCTTCAGGCTTCGGAAAGGGTTCGCCGGCTCAGCGCAGCGCGTCGCTGAGCGCCCGGCCCATCGCCAGCTCCTGGCGCAGCCGCTGCAGCTCCGGCGCGCCGGGGCCGGCGGGGGGCGTGGTCAGGGTGGCGAAGGCCTCGGCCAGCGGGCCGCCGCGCATGCGCGCGCCATAGGCGTTGCGCAGCTCGGCCATGCGGGTCTCGTCGCCGGCCAGGGCGCGGAAGGCGGCGAGCCGCAGCAGCATCTGCCGCTGCCCGGCATCCAGCGGCGCCGGCGCCGCCGGCAGGGTGGCGGCGGCATGGGCGGCCAGCGCATCGGCCGCGCCCGGCCAGTCCTGCTGCGCCGCCAGCAGGTCGGCCAGCTTCGCCGCCCCGGCCGGGCCCACGCCGCGCAGCGCCTGGGTCGCCTCGGTCAGATTGCCGGCCAGCGCCAGGGCGCGCGCCTGGGCCAGGGCATGGCGCGGCCGCAGCTCCGGCGGCAGCGCCGCCACCGGCAGGGCGCGCAGCGTGGCCAGAGCCGCCTCGCCCTCGCCATCGGCCACCTGCAGCTCGGCCAGCCGCAGCCGCAGCGGCGCCGGGCGCTCGCTGCGCTCGGCGGCGCGGCCCAGCAGCTCGGCCGCCGGGTCGTAGAGGTCGAGCGCCGCCAGCCCCTCGGCGATGCGCAGCGCGGCGGCGTCCAGCGCGGCGCCGGGCGGCAGCGCGTCCTGGCGGCGGACGAAGGTCTGCGCCGCCTCCATCACCGGCGTCGCCGGGTCGTTCAGCACGCCGAGCAGCGCCCGCCCGGTGCGCGCCCGCACCTGGTCGGCGGCGTCGGGGAAGAGCTGCTCGGTCTCCTCCAGCAGCGCCAGCGCGCTCTCATGCTGGCGCGCCTGCTCATACAGCTCGGCGGCGCGCAGCCGCCGGGCCAGCTCGCGCGCATCGCCGCGCCAGGCGGGGATGGCGGCCTCCAGCATGGCGGCGGCGGCGCCGGGCTCCAGCCGGCCGCTGGCCAGCCCCGCCTCGGCGATGCGGCCGCGGGCGCGGTCGCGGATGTCGCGGTCGCGCCCCTCGGCCAGCTTCTCATAGGCCGGCAGGGCGGTGTCGAGATCGCCGCGCGCCTCGGCCAGCCGGGCGCGGGCGAAGGCATAGGGCGCGCTCTCCACCGGGCCCGCCGCCTGCAGCAGCGCGGCGGCGTCGCGCAGCGAACCGGCCTCGGCCAGGCTGCGGGCGACGGGCGGCAGCAGCCGGTCGCGCAGCGTCGGCGGGTAGCGCAGCAGCAGCGGCGCGTTGCGCGACAGGGCGGCGGCCAGCGCGGCATCGGCCGGCGCCTCGCCCGAAAGCTGCATCCGCGCCAGGGCGCGCCACAGCGCCGCCTCGCCCTCGGGCGGCAGGCGGAGATCCTCGAGCGGCGCCAGCGCCTCCTCGGCGCGGCCGGCCAGCAGGGCGCTGGCGGCCAGCAGCAGCAGGGCGCGCGGCTCGCCGGCCATGCGCGGATCCTCCTCCAGCGCCAGCTGGGTCAGCGCCTGCGCCTCGGCGCCCAGGCCGAGGCCGAGCAGCGTCTCGGCCAGCTGCAGCCGCAGCGGGCCGCGCGCCAGCGGCGGCGCGGCGATCAGCTCGGCGAACAGCTTGCGGCGGCGCTCCAGCAGGGCGGCGGGCAGCTCCTGCGGCAGGTTCAGCAGGCGCGGCACCTCATCGGCGGCGACGGCGACGCGCTGCTGCACCGGGCCGATCGCCAGCGGGCCGCTGCTGGCCAGCGGGATGGCGAAGCCCTCCGGCACGGCGCGCAGCTGCACCGCGGGGTCGCGGGCGGCGACCGCCACGCCCTGGTCGGTCGGCAGCAGGTCGAAGGGGGCGAAGCCGGCGCCGATCGGCAGGCCGCGCGAGGGCGCCGGCAGCAGGCCGAGCAGCAGCAGCCCGCCCGGCGCCTGCGGGTCGGGCACGGCGATGACGCGGCCGGGGGCGCGGGCGCGCAGCAGCAGGCGCGGCGCCTCGCCTTCCTCCTGGTCCAGCCCGATGGCGTCGCCACCGCCGGCGCCGGCCGGGTGCAGCATCCAGATGCCGTCGGCATCGCGGCGCAGCGCCGGCACCGGGGCGCCGGGGGTGAGCGGCAGGCGCAGCACGGTGCTGCCCGGCACCTCCAGCGCCTGCAGCCGGGCCAGCGCCGGCGAGAGGCGGCGCAGCGCGGCGAGGTCGGGGGCCCGCGCATCGTCGAAGGCCAGCAGCAGCGCGCCGCCGCGCTGCAGCGCCGCCGCGGCGGCGGAGCGGCCGAAGGGCAGCGGCACCGGCGCATCCGGCGCCAGGCGCTGCGACGCCGGGCGGGCCGCGACCGGTGGCGGCGCGGCCGGGGCAGGAAGCGCGGGCGCAGCCTGGGGCGGCGGCGCGGCGGGTGGGGCGGCGGGGCGCGGCGTGACCGGATTGGGCACGGCCAGCGGCGGGGTGGGCTCGAGCGGCAGCGGCGCCGCCTGGCCGGGCGGAGGCGCGACAGGCGGGGCGGCGGGCAGCGTGTCGGGCGCGGGGGCAGTGGGGGGCGTCAGCGCCGCCTGCGGGCCCGGGGCCGCCGGCGCCGGGGCGGCGGCGGGCGGCGTGGCGGAGGCGCCGGGCATGGGCGGTGGCGTCGCCAGCCGGTCGGCGATCGCCTCCAGCGCGCGCATCGAGGCCTGCGGCGCCAGCTGCGGCCCGCCCGCCGGCGGATGCGGCGCCGCGGCGTGGGAGGGGGCGGGCGGGGCCGCAGGCGCGGCGGCCGGCGGCGCGGCAGGGCCCGGGGCGGGCGCCGGGGCGGCCAGGCGGGGCGTCGCCGGGGCGGGCGGCGCGGCGGGGGCCACCAGCAGCGGCGCGGCCGGGCCGGGCGGCGCCAGGGCGGTGGCCGCCGGCGGCGCGGCGGCGGCGGGCGGGTTGGCCGGGGCCACGGCGGCGGCCGGCGGCAGGCCACTGGTGCCCGGCCCGGCGGCGGGACCCGGCGTGGCGAGCGACGGCGTGGCGCGGCCGGCCTGGCGCTGCCCCGGCGGGGTGGGCGGCGCCGGCGGGTCCAGCAGGTCGACCACCACGCGGCGGCCGAGCACGAAATGCCGCGCCCGGCTGCCCGGCGCCAGGCGCAGGCGCAGCCCGCCGGAAAGCGGCTCGACCGAGACGATGTTGCGCGGCGGGCGGACCGAGGCGGCCTCGAAGGCCAGCGTGCCGGCGGGGCCGAAGACCAGCTCCACCACATCGCCCTGCTGCACCAGCGTGTAACCGGGCAGTTCGGGCCAGTCGAAGACGACGCGGCTGAAGCCGGGATGCTGGCCGGTGCGCACGGTGACGCGCTGCGGCGCGCGCTGGGCCAGGCTGGGGGGAAGGGTCGTGGCCGGCATGGCGGGCGCGGCGGCCGGCAGCGCCGCCCCCTGCCCCGCCTGCGGCGATGCGGCAGCCCCGCCCGGCGCCGGGTTCGGCGACGGCACAGGCGCCGATTGGCCGAGCGCCGGCCCGGCCGGCTGCGACGCCAGCGGGCCGAGGCCCAGCCAGAGCGCCAGCAGCCAGGCGGGACGGGTCTGCCGCATCAATCCGGCCTCAGTCGAACAGCGCGTCGATGGCCGACTGGCTGATCGCGGCGCCGGGCAGCTGCGGGCCGTTCAGCAGCCCGTCGGGACGCGGCGCCGGGGCGGCCATGGCGGCGGCGGCGCTGGCGGGCAGGGTCGGCGCAGTCAGCGTCGTGACACCCTGCGTCGCCAGATTGGCCTTGGCCTTGCCGATGCGCGCCTCGATGGTCTGCAGCGCGTTCACCACCTTGGCGATGCGCTGCCCGGTGATGTCCTGGAAGGCGCAGGCCTCGTAGATGCGCGTGGTCGCCGTGGTCATGCCATCGGCGATCTCGCCATCCGCCTTCGGCGCCAGGGTCTCCAGCTGCTCGCAGGCATCGAGGATCTCGTGCGTCGCCTGGGCGGTGTGCTGCACGATCGCCGCCAGCTCGTCGGTCGCGGTCGGGATCGTCGCCTCGTCCAGCCCCTCGGCGCGCAGCGCCACCACCTCGGCGCGCGCCGTGGCGATGACGCGGCTGAGCTCCTCCAGCTCCTGCAGCAGCGAGGCCGCGGTCGCCGTCAGATTGCCGCGCAGGCTGGCAATCACATTGTCGGTGTCAGCCATGCGCCATCACCTTCTCGATCTTGTCGCGCAGCGTCTCGGCGTTGAAAGGCTTGACGATGTAGTTCGAGACGCCGGCCTGCTTGGCGGCGACGACGTTCTCGGTCTTGCTCTCGGCGGTGACCATGATGAAGGGCAGGTGCTTCAGCCGGGCATCGGCGCGCACCTCCTTCAGCAGGTCGAGGCCGGTCATCGGCTGCATGTTCCAGTCGCTGATCACCAGGCCGAAATTGCCGCTGCGCAGCTTGGCCAGCGCCTCATGCCCGTCGGCCGCCTCGTCGGCGTCGTGGAAGTCGATCTGCTTCAGCAGGTTGCGGATGATGCGCGTCATCGTCTTGTAGTCGTCGACGACAAGAACCTTGACATTCCGATCCAGGGTCATCGTGGCGGTCTCTCCAGCGGGGCAGCGATCTTGGTTACGCGGTCGAAGGCTTCAGCGGTCAAAGTCCGGGCCGGGCGGCCCGCATGCGGGCCAGCTCGGCGGTCAGCGCCCGGACGCGCTCGGGCTCCATGGCGCCGAAGACCGGGGCGGCCTTCTGCTCGCGCATGCGGTTCACGATCTGCGCCAGCAGCGGCAGATCGAGCTCGTTGAACACCAGCGCCGCCTCGCGCGGGCGCATGGTCTCGTACAGCTTGGCGAGACTCGCCCAGTGCGCGTCGTCGCGCAGCCGGGTCTGGCGCTCATTCTCCTCCAGCCGCGCCTGCAGCCCGGCCAGCTGGTCGAGGCGCGCCTGCAGCCGCTGCTCGGCGGCGGCCACCACCGCCTCGCGCATGGCCAGCAGCCGCTCGCGCTCGTCCAGCGCCTCGCGCCGGCTGCGCAGCGCCTGGGCCAGCCCATCCTCCAGCGGCGAGGGATCGGCCGGCGCGGCCTGGCCCACCGGCGGCGTCACCGGCTGCGGCCGGGCGGGGCTGGCGGCCAGCCAGCGCGGCGCCTCGATGGCGGCGGGCAAGGCCTGCGGCGCGGCGGCGGGCGCCAGCGGCTCGGGCGGCGGCGGCGCGGCGCGGGCCGGGGTCAGCCCGGCGCTCGCCACCCGCAGCAGCCGCGGCGCGGCCTCGGCGCGCGGCGCGGCGACGGGCTCCGGCGCCGGCGGGGCGGCGGGAATGGCGGCGGGCGCGCTGGCGGCGGCGCTGGCCGAGGGCGGCCAGTCCGGCAGCAGGCCGAGCAGCGCCGCGCCCTTCACCCCGCCCAGCAGGGCGGACATCGCCAGCAGGATGCGCAGGCCGAGAATCACGTTCATTGGTCGCGTCCATGGCCCAGGGCGCGGAGCAGATCCTGCTCTGCGCGGGTGCGTGGCGTGGCGGGGGCGGCGGCCGCGGCGCGCGGCGCGCCATCGGCGGCCGGGCGGGCGGCGCGCACCCCGGCATCCAGCCGGTCGGCCAGCCCCTCGGCGCGGTCGGAGAGGTAGCGCAGATCCTCGCGCAGCGCGTTGGCGGCGGCCACCTGCTCGGCGACGCCGCGGCCGGCGCCCTCGGCGGCGGCGCGCAGCCGGGCGATCGCCGCCTCGGCCTCACGCGTCGCGTCGGTGAAGCCCTGCACGGTCGCGGCCAGCGCCGCGCGGTCCTTGCGCAGCGCGGTCAGCGCGCGTTCCAGCCGCAGCGCCATCGGCAGGGCGGCGAACAGCGCCAGCACCAGCGCCGCCTGCAACCCCCATTCCAGCAGGCTCATAGCATCCCTCCCGCCCGCTCGGCGATGTCGCGGCCGGGCCGCGCCGGCTCGCGCAGCCCGTCCGTCTGGCGCGGCATGGCGCGGTCGATGCGCACGGCGAGGCGGCCCTTGCGGCCGCCCACCTGGCCCTCGAACAGCGAGGTGTCGCCGCAGCGCAGCCGCACCGGCGCGCCGGGGCCGACGCCCAGCGTGATCAGGTCGCCCACCTGCAGCCGCACCACGTCGGAGAGCCGCATGGTCTGCTCGTCCAGCACCACGTCGAGGGCGACCTCGGTCTGCCGCAGCTCCTCGGCCAGGTGGGTCTCCCAGATGCTGTCGCGGCCGAACTTCTCGCCCATGAATTGCTGCAGCAGCAGCTCGCGCACCGGCTCCAACGTGGCATAGGGCAGCAGCAGCTGCAGCTGGCCGCCGCGGCTCTCCATGTCGACGCGCAGCCGCGCCAGCACGGCGGCGTTGGAGGGGCGGGAGATGGCGGCGAAGCGCGGATTGACCTCCAGCCGCTCGAAGCGGAACTCGACCTCGGCCAGCGGGCCGAAGGCCTCGGACAGGTCCTTCAGCACCACCTCGGTCAGCCGCTCGATCAGGCCGCGCTCGATGGTGGTGTAGGGCCGGCCCTCGATGCGCATGGCGGTGGTGCCGCGGCGGCCGCCCAGCAGCACGTCGACCACCGAGTAGATCAGCGCCGAATCGACCACCACCAGGCCGTAATTGTCCCATTCCTCCGCCTTGAACACGACCAGCATGGCCGGCAGCGGGATGGTGTTCAGATAGTCGCCGAAGCGCAGGCTGGTGATGCCCTCGATCGACACCTCGACATTGTCCGAGGTGAAGTTGCGCAGGCTGGTCGACATGATGCGCACGAGACGGTCGAAGACGATCTCGAGCATCGGCAGACGCTCATAGGAGACCAGGCCGCGCGCGATCACCTTCTCGATGCCGGTGGCGGATTCGTCATCCTCCTCGCCGCCATCGCCGAAGCCGAGCAGGCTGTCGATCTCGGCCTGGCTGAGCACCCGGGCGGGCTCCGGCGCGGGCGGCGGCGGCGCGGCGGCGGGGCCGACGGCGGCGGCCAGCGCCTCGCCCCAGGCATCGTCGGCGCCCTCGGCGCCGTCCTGCCGCGCCTCGGCGGCGCGGGCCAGGGCCTCGCCCCAGCCATCATCGGCATCGTCGGTGCCAGCGGCCGCCGGGGCGGCGGCGGGGTCGGTGGCCGCCGGGGCGGCGGCGGGGGCGGCGCCCTCGGGGAGGCCATCGCCGGCGGCGGCGGCGGCCAGCGCCTCGCCCCAGCCATCATCATCATCGGCCGGCGCCCCGGGGGCCGCGGCCTCACCGCCCTGCACGCCGCCCTGGACCCCATTGGCGGCGGCCTCGGCCAGGGCGTCGCCCCAGCCCTCCATGTCGTCCTGCGGCGCCGGCGCCTGCTTCGCGCCGTCCTCCGGCTGCGACCCGCTCATTGCACCACCACCTCGACGAACAGCACATCGGTCACCGCGCCGGGGCGGACGGCGATGTTGGCGCGCGCCACCATCTCCTCGCGCAGCCGGTGGGTGCCGGCGCTGCCGCGCAGCTCCTCGGGCCGCGTCTCGCGCAGATAGGTGGTGAACATGTCGAGCAGCCGCGGCATGGCCTGCTCCACCGCCCTGATGTCCTCGGGCAGCGCCACCTCGATGCGGCTGCGCAGCTTGACGAAGGTCTGCCGGCGCGCCGCGGTGTTGAGGTTGGTGACGATCTCCGGCACCTCGACATAGACCGGCGGGCGCTGCGGCGCCACCGCCGGACCCGCCTCGGCCGAGGCCGCGCCGGAGGGCGAAGGCAGCCCCGGAATCGGCAGGACCCCGAAATACCACGCGCCGCCCGCGCCGCCGCCGATCAGCAGCAGCAACGCCACGGCGGCGAGCACCAGCAGCTTGCCGCGCCCGCCCCTGGAAGCTGTTTTTGCCGGGGCAGGCTTGCCGCCCCCTGCGCCGTCGCTCACGCCGGCCACTCCATCCTGGAATGAGCCGGGAGGTAAGGCGGTTCTGTTAACGGGTCCTTGACCGGCAATTTTTGCCTCAATGATCCGGTAATAATTGCCCGGTAGCTCTGCCCACGCGGCAGGGCTGGCCCAGGAGGGGCCGGCCGGTCGCGGCCGAAGGCGATCCGGGCTGTGGCACGCAACTTGCCCTGTCCTGTTCCGTCCGGTCCCAACCCCACGGAGCTGCGCCAAGATGGACATGCCCGGCTATGTCGTGCTCTCCCGCCTCGCCGCCCAGCAGCGCGCGACGGCGGCGCTGGCGATGAACATCGCCAATGCCGACACCCCCGGCTACAAATCCGCGCAGATGGTCTTCGGCGCCCATATCGAGCGCCAGACCGGCGTCGACGCGCCGCGCGGCGGCCGCGAGGTCGCCTTCGCCCAGGACCGCGCCACCTGGCGCGACTTCACTCCCGGCAGCCTGCAGGCCACCGGCAACCCGCTCGACCTGGCGCTGGGCGGCGAGGGCTTCTTCGCCGTGCAGACCCCGAATGGCGAGCGCTACACCCGCGCCGGCCGCTTCGCCCTCTCGCCCGAGGGCGGCATCGTCGACATCGGCGGCAACCCGGTGCTGAACGAGGATGGCGCGCCGCTGGTGCTGCCGCAGAACGCCCAGCGCATCGACATCACCGGCGATGGGCAGGTGCGCACCGAGCAGGGGCCCGTGGGCCGGCTGCGCGTGGTCAATTTCCAGGACCCGCAGAAGCTGATCGCCCAGGGCGACCGCCTGTTCGAGGCCCCGGCCGAGCTGCCGGCCCAGCCGGTCGACGCGCCGCGCGTCGTGCAGGGCTCGGTCGAGGGCAGCAATGTGCAGAGCATCGTCGAGCTGACGCGGCTCACCGCCGAGATGCGCGAATTCCAGTTCGCCAGCCAGTTCATCGAGACCGAGGGCGACCGGGCGAAGACCGCCGTCGAGCGCATCCTCAAGCGCCCCGCCTGATTCCAACGCCCGCCGCCAGCGCCTCCGGAGACACCGCACCATGCGCAGCCTGAACATCGCCGGCACCGGCATGATGGCCCAGCAGACCAATGTCGAGGTCATCTCGAACAACATCGCGAATATGAGCACGACGGCCTACAAGCGCCGCCGCGCCGAGTTCCAGGACCTGCTCTACGAGAATCTCCGCCGCACCGGCTCGCAGAGCTCCGACCAGGGCACCGTGCTGCCCTCCGGCGCGCAGCTCGGCCTCGGCGTGCGCACCGCGGCGATCTACCGCATCGGCGCCCAGGGCGACCTGTCGCAGACCCAGAACAGCTTCGACCTGGCGATCCGCGGCAATGGCTATTTCCCGGTGCAGATGCCGACCGGCGAGACCGCCTATACCCGCGCCGGCAGCTTCGGCCTGTCGGATGCCGGCATGATCGTCACCGCCGACGGCTTCCAGGTCGGCGCCGGCATCACCATCCCGGCCGGCGCGCGCGACGTCACCATCAACGCCACCGGCGAGGTGCTGGTGAAGATCGACGGCCAGGCGGCGCTGCAGAATGTCGGCCAGCTGCAGCTCGGCACCTTCCCGAACGAGGGCGGGCTGGAGGCGGTCGGCGACAACATGTTCCTCGAAACCCCGGCCTCCGGCGGCGTCACCCTCGGCAATCCGGGTGCCGCGGGCTATGGCCAGGTGCTGCAGGGCTATCTCGAGACCTCGAACGTCAATGTCGTGCAGGAGATCACCTCGCTGATCACCGCGCAGCGCGCCTATGAGATGAACTCCAAGGTCATCACGGCGAGCGACGAGATGCTCTCCACCCTGTCGCGGATGCGCGGCTGATGCGCCTGCCCGGCCGCCCTGCCCTGGCCCGTCGCCGCAGCCCGCGCCTGGCGCCGGCGCTGCTGGCGCTCGCCCTCGCGCTACCGGCCGGCTTTTTTTCCGTGGGCACCCAGGCGCAGATGTCCCCGCAGGCGCCGGGTGCCGCGAACACGGCTGCCGCGACCGCTGCGACCCCCGGCCTGGTCGCGCACCGGCCGCTGGCGGTGATCGAGGGCGGCACCGTCACCCTGGGCGACCTGTTCGAGAATGCCGGGGCGCGCGCCGGCGACGTGCTCGGCCCCTCCCCCATGCCCGGCCGCCGCTTCGTGGTGGAGGCGCCGCAGCTGGCCGTCATCGCCCGCGATGCCGGCCTGCCCTGGCAGCCCGCCGCCGGCGATGAGCGGGTGGTGGTGGAGCGCCCGGGCCGCCCGCTCTCCCGCGAGGAGGTCGAGGCGGTGCTGCGCGGCGAGCTGGCCAAGCTCGGCGCCGATCCGGAGCTGGATATCGACCTCGTCGCCTACCAGCCCATGCTGGTGCCGACGGGGGCCGATCCGCGGCTGACGCTGGAGGGCACCGAATACGACGCCGCCAGCCGCCGCTTCCAGGCGACGCTGGTGGTGCTGGCCGATGGCGTGGCGACGCTGCGCCAGCGCCTGGCCGGCCGCAGCGTGGCGATGCGCAATGTCGTCGTCGCCAATCGCGCGCTGCGCATGGGCGAGGTGCTGGGCGCGCAGGATGTGCGCGCCGAGCGCCTGCCGGCCGAGCGGCTGCGCCCCGGCCTCGCCGATTCGCTCGACGCCGTGCTGGGCCGCCGCCTCGGCCGGCCGATCGCGGCGGGCCAGCCGCTGCCGCTGTCGGAGCTTTCCGCGCAGCAGGCGGTGCGCCGCGACAGCGTGGTGCAGCTGGTGCACGAGGCCGCCGGCCTGTCGCTGACCACCAGCGGCCGGGCGCTCGAGGATGGCGCGCTCGGCGCCACCATCACCATCCTGAACCTGTCCAACGGCGCCGTGCTGCTGGGCGAGGTGCTGGCGCCCGGCCGGGTGCGCGCCCTCGGCCCGGCGCCCGAGCCGCAGACCGCCACGGCGCGCGGCCCGGCGCGCCGTTGACGCGGAGAGAGAAGAGCATGAACGCCCGCCCACTGACCGCCCGCGCCGCGCCGCTCGGCCTCCTCCTGCTGGCGCTGGCCGGCTGCGGCAATCTCGAGCGGATCTCCGAGATCGGCCGCGGCCCGCAGCTGGCGCCGATCGAGAACCCGGCCCAGGTGGCGGGGCTGGAGCGCAGCGTCGCCATGCCGATGCCGCCCGCCCAGGCGCCGCTGCCGGAGACCAACAGCCTGTGGCGCCCGGGCAGCCGCACCTTCCTGCGCGACCAGCGCGCGGCGCAGGTGGGCGACCTGGTGACGGTGCTGGTGCAGATCACCGACCGCGCCGAGCTCGAGAACACCACCGCCCGCAGCCGCGCCAACAACGAGGATTTCGGCATCACCCGGCTGCTCGGCATGGCCGCCCGCCTGCCCGGCGGCGCGGGCAACCTGCTGGAGACGGCGAGCAACAGCGGCACCGAGGGCACCGGCAGCATCAACCGCAACGAGACGGTGACGCTGCGGGTCGCCGCGACCGTCGTGCAGATGCTGCCCAATGGCAATCTGGTGGTGGCCGGCCGGCAGCAGGTGCGCGTCAACCACGAGCTGCGCGAGCTGCAGGTCAGCGGCATCATCCGCAGCCAGGATATCGGCAGCGACAACACGGTGCGGCATGACCGCCTGGCCGAGGCGCGCATCGCCTATGGCGGGCGCGGCATCATCTCCGACGTGCAGCAGCCGCGCTACGGCCAGCAATTCCTCGACCTCGTCCTGCCCTTCTGAGCCCCGGAGACATCGCCATGCGCCGCCCGGCTCCCCTCTTCCGCCCCGCCTTGCGCGCCGGCCGCGCTGTGCTGCTCGGCCTGGCGCTGGCGCTCGGCCTCGCGGGGGCGGCGGCGGCGCAGCCGGGCGGCAGCGTGCGGGTCAAGGACATCGCCGATATCGAGGGGGTGCGCGACAACCAGCTGGTGGGCTACGGCCTGGTGGTCGGGCTGAACGGCACCGGCGACCGGCTGCGCAACGCCGTCTTCACCCGGCAATCGCTGATCGGCGTGCTGGAGCGACTCGGCGTCAACACGCGCGACCAGGAGAACCGGCTCGACACCCGCAATGTCGCCGCCGTCATGGTCACCGCCAATCTGCCCGCCTTCGCGCGCAATGGCAGCCGGGTCGACATCACCGTCTCGGCGCTGGGCGATTCGACCAATCTCGGCGGCGGCACGCTGGTGGTGACGCCGCTGCACGGCGCCGATGGCGAGGTCTATGCCGTGGCGCAGGGCTCGGTCGCGACCGGCGCCATCTCGGCGCGCGGCGCCGCGGCCTCCGTCACCCGCGGCGTGCCGACCTCGGGCCGCATCCCGAACGGCGCCATCGTCGAGCGCGAGGTGCCCTTCGCCTTCGGCAACAAGCCGACGCTGCGGCTGGCGCTGCGCAATCCGGACCTGACCACGGCGCGGCGCATCGCGGCGGCCATCAACCGCGTGGCCGGCGCCGGCGCCGCCGCCGCCAACGACCCGCGCACCGTCACCGTCTCGCTGGTCGGGCGCGACCCGGTGGGCTTCGCCACCGAGATCGAGCAGCTGCGCGTCGAGCCCGACCAGGCGGCGCGCGTGGTGATCGAGGAGGCCTCGGGCACCATCGTCATGGGCGCCAATGTGCGCATCAGCACGGTGGCCATCGCCCAGGGCAACCTGACCATCCGCGTCACCGAGGCGCCGCAGGTGGTGCAGCCCAATGCGCTGGCCGGCGGCCAGACCGCGGTGGTGCCGCGCACCGGCATCGAGGTGGACGACCAGTCGGAACGCCGCCTCGGCATCCTGCAATCCGGCGTGTCGCTGCAGGATCTGGTGCGGGGCCTGAACAATCTGGGCGTCGGCCCGCGCGACATGATCTCGATCCTGCAGACCATCAAGGCCGCCGGCGCGCTGCAGGCGCAGCTGGAGGTGCGCTGATGGCTGACATCTCGAAGCCCGTCGGGCTGTCTCCTGCGGGCCTGCCGCAGACCGGCCTGCCGGCCGCCCCCGCGGCGCCGCGCGGCCAGTCCCTGCCCGAGATGCGCAAGGCGGCCGAGCAGTTCGAGGCGCAGGTGCTGGGCGCGCTGCTGCAGCCGGTCTTCGCCACCCTGCCCAGCAGCGGCCCGTTCAGCGGCGGCGCCGCCGAGGCGCAATGGCGGCCGATGCTGGTCGAGGAGTATGGCCGCAGCTTGACGCGGGCCGGCGGTGTCGGCATCGCGGGTCAGGTGCTGCAGGAGATGCTGCGGCTGCAGGCCCGCAGCAGGGGAGAAAGCGAATGAGCCTCGTCGCCGAGCTGGAGCGCGTCACCCTGGCGCTGACCGCGGTGATCACCGCCGAGACCCGCGCCCTGAAGGATCGCGACCTGGTCGGCGCCGCGGCGCTCGGCCCGGCCAAGACCGCGGCGCTCGAGGCCTTCGTCGCGGCGCGGGCGCGCATGACGCCGGCGGAGGCCGCCGCGGGCGGTGGCCATCTGGCGCATCTGGTCGACCGGCTGCGCCAGCAGGTCGAGGCCAATCGCCGGGCGCTGGAGGAAGGCATGGCGCTGCAGGCCCAGGTGGTGGAGACCATCGCCGAGGCGGTGGCGCAGCCCGCCTCCGCCGCGCCGGGCTATGGCCCGCAGAGCAGCGGCCAGGCGCGGCTCGGCGCCGCGCCGCTCGCCGTCTCCGTCAACGCCTGAGCCGGGGCGCGCGGTGACCCCTTCGCGCCGCGCGCCATGCCGGCCCTGCGCCGATGCGCTGGCGGCCCGCGGCATCGCAGCACCGGTTAACAACAGGGAAACGCGGCCCTGCTGCATTGCCCCTGTCGGACTCCCTGCGGCAGAAGGCCGCGCGGACCGGCCATGGCATGCGAGGCGAGGCAGGAGGCCGGGCCGCTGATGAACTGGGAATGGGCGATGACCGCCCTGGCCGCGCTGGCCGCGGTGCTGGGCATGGTGGTGCTGGCGGCGCAGCTGGCGCGCCGGCTGGGTCTGGTGCCCGGCCTGCCGGCCGGCGGTGTGCCGCGGCGCGGCGCCGCGCGGCGGCTGGCCATCATCGAGGCGCTGCCGCTCGACAATCGCCGCCGCCTGCTGCTGCTGCGCTGCGACGGGCAGGAGATGCTGCTGCTGACCGGCGGCCCGCAGGACATGCTGCTGCCGGCGCTCAGCGGGGCCCCGGGCCGCGCCGAGGCGCCATGAGCCGGCGCTGCCCCCGCCCCGCGCCGCGCCGCGCCGCCTTGCGCCGCGCCCTGCCGCACGCCCTGCTCGGCACGCTGCTGCTGGCCGCGCTGCTGCTGCTGCCGCAGCCGGTGCTGGCGCAGAGCGTCAATCTCGATCTCGGCCAGGCCGGCGAGGCCGGGGCGACGACGCGGCTGGTGCAGCTCACCGCGCTGATCGGGCTGCTCTCCCTCGCCCCCTCGCTGCTGGTGATGGTCACCGCCTTCGCCCGCATCAGCATCGTGCTGTCGCTGCTGCGCAGCGCCATCGGCGCGCCCGGCGTGCCGCCCAACCCGGTGCTGATCGGCCTGGCCCTGTTCCTCACCTTCTTCGTCATGCAGCCGGTGCTGGAGGCCTCCTGGACCCAGGGGCTGCAGCCCATGGCGGCGGGACAGGTGGAGGAGATCGCCGGGCTGCAGGCGGCGGCCGAGCCCTTCCGCGGCTTCATGCTGGCCAATGCGCGGGATTCCGACATCGCGCTGTTCCTCGACCTGGCCAATCTGCCGGCGGTGGAGGACCCCTCGCGCACGCCCTGGCGCGTGCTGGTGCCGGCCTTCCTGGTGGGCGAGCTGCGCCGCGCCTTCGAGATCGGCTTCCTGATCTTCCTGCCCTTCCTGGTGATCGACATCGTGGTCGCCAGCGTGCTGATGGGCCTCGGCATGATGATGCTGCCGCCCAACACCGTGTCGCTGCCCTTCAAGCTGATCTTCTTCGTGCTGGTGGATGGCTGGCGGCTGGTGGCGGGCAGCCTGGTGCAGGGTTTCGGCGGAGGTGGCGGATGATTCGATGCGCCCCCGACACACCGCTTGATTCACGGGTCGTTAACAGGGTTAACAAGTTGGCGATGACGCCAGAGGCAGTCTTGCCAATGGCCCCCGCCAGGATTCCCGCCATGCTGTCCCCGCCCGCGACTCGTCTCGCGCCTGCTGGCCGCCCCTCCCGGCGGCGGCGCGCAGCGTGCCGCATGGCGGCGCCGGGCCCGGGGGCGCCATGAACCGCAGCCCCGCCGCGCCCGACCGCTACAAGGCCTTCGCCTTCGCCGCCGCCGACCTGCTGGTCGAGACGGATGGCGGCGGCCGCACCCTGTTCCTGGCCGGTGCGCATCTGCGCCGCCTGGGCGCCGCCGCCGAGGGCGCGCTCGGCGCGCCGCTGCGCGAGATGGTGAAGCTCGAGGACCGGCGGCTGTTCGACGCGGCGCTGGCCAAGCTGCTGGCCGATGGCCGGCTCGGCCCGACCGTGCTGCAGCTGGAGGGCAACCCGGCCTTCACCTGCGCCATGACCGGGCTGCTGCATCGCGAGGGCATGCCCGCCTCCAACGGCCAGGCCGGGGATCCGGCGCTGCGGCTGGCGCTGTGCTTCGCCGCCCTGCCGCCGCGCCGCCAGGGCCGCCGCGCCGGGCGCCGCCCGACCGACGCCGCCTCCCTGGTGCGCCAGGCCGAGGCGCTGCTGCTGGGCCTGGAGGCCGGCGTGCCCGCCGCCAGGCCGGGCCAGGCGCCGGCCATGCTGTCGCTGCTGGAGCTGAACGGCGCCGAGGGCCGCATCACCCCGCGCCCCGGCCTGGCGCGCGACGTCGCCGCGCTGCTGGCCGAGCATGCCGGGCCGGAGGGCAGCGCCGCCGAGCTCGGCCCCGGCTATTTCGGCGTGGTGCACGCCGCCGGCGAGGCGCCGAGCCTCGGCGTGGTGGTCGAGCAGCTGCAGGCGGTGCTGGCCGGCGCCGGGCTGCAGGGCACCGCCATCGCCACCACCGCCCTGGCCCTGGAGGCCGGCCCGCCCGCCACCCCGCCCGGCCTGGCCGAAAGCCAGGCGATGCTGGAGGGCACGCCGCTCAGCGGCGGCATGTCCGGGCCGCAGGCGGTGCGCGCGCTGCGCCTGGCGCTCGGCACCTTCGCCCAGGGCGGCACGGCGGCGCTGGCGCGCACCGGCTTCGACCAGGGGCTGCACGGCTTCGTCGCCTCGGTCGGGCCGCGCGCCGCGGCGCTGGCCCGCGCCATCGCCGAGCGCCGCTTCTCCCTGGCCTTCCAGCCGATCGTCGACCTCTCCACGCCCGAGCACCGCGCATCGCATTACGAGGCGCTGATCCGCCCGCGCCCGACCGAGGGGCTGCCGGAGCTGGGGCCGCAGGCCTTCGTCAACCTGGCCGAGATGGTCGGCCTCTCGGCCGAGCTGGACCTCGCCGTCGCCGAGGAAAGCCTGGTCGCGCTGCGCCGCGCCGGCGGCGAGATCCGCGTCGCCTGCAACGTCTCCGGCCTGTCGCTGCAGGACCCCGCCTTCCGCCGCCGCCTGACCACGCTGCTGGAGCAGTACCCGGCGGAGCTGCAGGCGCGGCTGCTGATCGAGGTGACCGAGACGGTCGAGATCGAGAACGAGGCCGAGGCGGTCGCCTGCCGCGAGGCGCTGCGCCAGCACGGCACCGCCGTCTGCATCGATGATTTCGGCGCCGGCGCCGCCGGCCTGTCCTATCTGCGGCTGCTGCGGCCCGACCTCGTCAAGCTCGATGGCCGCTTCATGGAGGCCTGCGCCGGCGGCCAGCGCGGCGAGAGCTACAATTTTGCCGCCGCCCTGGTGGAACTCGCCCGCGCCACCGGCGCGCTGGTGGTGGCCGAGCGCATCGAGACCGAGGCCGACGCGGCCACCGCCCGCTCCTTCGGCGCGCGCTACGGCCAGGGCTGGCTGTTCGGCCGTCCCGGCGCCCTGCCCGGCAGCCTGACCCCGCGCGCCTTCGGCGCCACCGCACGCCGCGCCGGCCATGGCGCGTTCGCAACCGGTTAACACAGCATGACCAGGGTGGCGCCATGAGCCTTTCCAGCGCGCTCCTGACCGCGACCAGCGGGCTGCGCCTGACCACGCGCCAGCTCGACCAGGCGGCGCAGAACATCGCCAATGCCGACACCGTCGGCTACACGCGCAAGAGCGTGGAGGGCGAAGCCGTCACCACTGGCGGCGTGCGCACCGGCGAGGCGCAGCGCGCCGTCGACACGGCGCTGCGCAACCAGGCGCTGAAGGCGCGCAGCGGCGAGGCCGGCGCGGCCCTGGCCAACGCCACCCTCTCCCCGCTGGCCGGGCTGCAGGGCGACACCACGGATGGCAACAACACCGCCGGCCTGGTCTCGGCGCTGAACGACGCCTTCACCGACCTCGCCGCCAACCCGGCCGACAGCAGCGCCATGAGCGGCGTGCTGCAGGCGGCGCAGAGCCTGGCCGGCCAGCTGAACACGGCCAGCGAGGCGATCGGCGCGGCGCGCCAGGGCGTGCAGGACGGCATGGTGGCCGATGTCGAGGCCGCCAATGGGCTGATCGGGCAGATCGGCGCGCTGGACAAGCAGATCCGCGCCGAGACCGCCGCCGGCCGCAACGCCGCCGCGCTGAAGGACCAGCGCGACGCGGCGATCGGCCAGCTTTCCGACTATCTCGGCGTCAAATCGACCGAGGGCAGCGATGGCGGGGTGACGCTGACCCTGGCCAATGGCTCGGTGCTGCCGCTGGATGCGGAGAGCGGGCCGCTGGCGCTCGACCGCGCCACCGTCACGCCCGGCAGCTATGCCGGCCCGCCCGCCGGCACCCTGCCGGGGCTGACACTGAACGGCCAGGCGGTGAATGGCGCGGCGCTGGGCGGGCGGCTCGGCGCCGGCTTCACCCTGCGCGACGAGACCCTGCCGATCATGCAGGCCGAGCTGGACCAGACCGCGGCGACGCTGGCCGAGCGGCTTGACGAGCAGGGGCTGCGCCTGTTCACCGACAGCGATGGCAGCGCCCCGCCCGACACCGGCACGGCGGCGGGCGCGGCGCAGACGGTGGGCTTCGCGGCGCGCATCAAGGTGAATGACGCGGTGGCCGCGGCGCCGCGCCTGCTGCGCGACGGCACCCATGCGGTGGAGGGCTTCACGCCCAACCCGGCGGGCGGGCCCAGCGGCTTCACCACGCTGCTGAACAACGTCGCCAAATACAGCTTCGGCACCGAGAAGGCGGCCGGCGTGCCGCATGATTCGATCCCGACCAGCGGCCTCGGCCCCGGCGGCACGCTGCGCTCGGCCTTCAACGCCCCGACGCGCATCGGCGACTACGCCGCCTCGGTGGTGGGCAGCCAGGCCAGCATCATCGCCGCCGCCGACAGCGCGGCGGAGGGTGCCACCACCCAGCGCGCCTATCTGGACGGGCTGGTGCAGAAGGGCGAGGGCGTCGACACCGATGCCGAGCTGGCCGGCATGGTGCAGCTGCAGAATGCCTATTCGGCCAATGCGCGGGTGATGTCGGCGGTGCAGAGCATGTGGGACGCCCTGCTGGACGCGGTGCGGTAAGGAGCGGCGGGAATGGCGATCCAGGGCTACCAGGCTTCCATGGTCTCCGCGCTGCGGCTGCAGGACCGCTTCACCGAGCTGACCCGCCAGGTCAGCAGCGGCGGCCAGCGCGCCGAGACCTATGCCGGGCTCGGCCGCGACGCGACGCGCGCCAGCAGCCTGGCCAGCCAGCTGAACCAGCGCCAGGCGCTGCAGAATGTCGCCGAGCGCGGCGAGGGCCGCGCCGCCTACACCCAGACGGTGATGGACCGGCTGGCCGGCATCGCCGGCGAGATGGCCGACAAGGCCGCCTCGCTGAACGGCACCATGAGCAGCCTGACCCAGATCCGCGAGACCGCGCGCGCCGCGCTCGAGGAAGTCGCGACGCTGCTGAACGAGCGCTATGAGGGCGAGGCGATCTTCGGCGGCAGCGACCTGGAGAATGATCCGGTCGCCGCCGCCGGGCGCATGCAGCAGACCGGCATGTTCACCGGCATCGGCGCGCTGCTCGACGAGTATGGCAGCAATGGCGGCGATCTCGACGCGCTGTTCGGGCAGATCGCGGATCTCGCCGGCAGCAACGAGGATGGCGTCTCCCCCTTCTCCAGCTACGCCAATGAGGCGGCGGCCGGCACCGTCGCGGATTCGCGCCGCGCTGTCCCGACCGGCGGCGGCACCGGCATCGAGGTCGGGCTCTACGCCAACCGCAACGCGGCCATCGGCCAGAGCGGCTCGCAGACCGGCTCCTGGTCGCGCGACCTGATCATGGGCCTGACCGTGCTCGCCAACCTTACCGAGGAGCAGGCGGCGCAGGAGAATTTCAGCGCCCTGGTGCAGAAGACGGTGGGCGTGCTGCGCGATGCCGGCAGCGGCGCCAATGACGAGATCGGCGCGCTGGGCGATGCCCAGGCGCGGCTGACCGCGGCGGCGGACCAGCACAAGGCGGTCTATGACCAGATCGAGACCCAGCTGGGCGATTTGACCACGGTCGATGTGGCCGAGGCGCAGGTGCGGCTGCAGCAGGTCAATCTGCAGCTGCAGGGCAGCTACCAGGCGCTGGCCATGCTGGGCCGCATCTCGCTGGTCAATTACCTCTGAACAGGGCCCTCGCCGCGCGGCAGCCGGCCTGAGGCCGGGCGGGCGCTGCGCCCGGCGGCGTGCGACGCGGCGCTGCCATGCTCGCCTCTGACCTTTCCCGCCCGGGCATCCGGCGGTGGCTCCGTGCCGCCGCGGCCCATGGCCGCCCTGCCCCGCCGCATCACCCCGGCCGGGCCTGGGGCGGCGCCCGGCGGCGGCTCAGAACAGCCGGCGCGGCCCCGCCGCCACCGCGCCCGGGGCGGGCGCCGGGGCCGGGCTGGCGGCGGCGATCAGCGGCCGCGCCGTGCCGCCGGCCAGCGGGATCGGCGCGCTGCGATAGCCCTCCAGCCCGCGCCCGATGGTGCCCGGCGCGGCGGCGCGGATCTGCACCCGCTCGGCGCCATTGTTCAGCAGCCCGCCGCCGGGCGCCGGCGCGACCGCCAGCGCGGCGCCGCCCCAGGTGCCGATGCTGCCGGGGGTCGGCGGCGCCGCCTGCAGCCCCTGCAGGCTGGCCATGACCTGGCCCGGGGTCATCGGCGCCTCGCGCTTCTCGATCTCCCAGGCGGCCTGCACGCGGGCCAGATAGGGCCCGGCATATTCCGGCGTCTGCGAATGATAGGCCGCCGCCGCCCGCCCCCAATCCTGGCGCGCCGCGTAGAGCTCGGTCAGGAAGCGCGCCGCGTAGCGGGCATTGGTCAGCGGGTCGAAGGCCTGGTCGAGAGTGGCGAAGGCGTTCGGATGATGGCGCAGATTGATCTGCATGCAGCCCACATCGATCGAGCGCATGCCGCCACCCTGCAGACTCTGCACGGCGGCAATTGCTGCCGGCTTGCTGGGGAACATGCTGCCGCGTCCCTCGGCGTTGATCGTCCAGGGATAGGGGTCGACGCGCCCGGCATCGCGGCGGCCGGATTCGACGCGGCCGATCGCCGCCAGCAGCCCGGCGGGCAGGCTGAATTCCCGCTCCGCCAGGCTGATCGCGGCGCGGCAGAGCAGGCCCGGCGCGCCGGCCGGGCCGCCCGGCGCGGCGATCATCGGGGCGCCGGCGGCGGTGCTGCTGGGGATCGGATTGGCCAGCGCGCCCGCCGCGCCGGACAGCAGCAGAACCAGGCTCAGGGGCAGGCGCGGAAGGGGGCGAAACGGGGCGTCCATGGGATTCTTCGCAGCAACCTTCGTGCCACGAAGGCATTCCACCGATGGTTGCGGCGGGTCCGTTCACACTCCGGCAACGCTTGCGCTCTAGCAGCAGCGCAACCCCCACGGAAAGGTGACACCCCGGATGCGCGCTCCTTCCCTGCCGATCGGCCATGCCATCGGGCAGGCTGCGCCGCGTACGGCCCAGCCAGCGGTTGATAACGCCGCGTCCCAACTTTTCGTTGCACAACTTTCGGCTGCGACTCAAAAAAATCCCGCCCCCGTGGGTCCGGCCGCCGCCGCCGCGCCGCTGCTGGCCGCCGGCGGGCTGGCCGCCGCCCTGCCGCGCCCGCGCCGCGGCGAAGCCCGGGCGATCGCGTCGCGCGGCCTTGAGACCCTTGAAAAGCTTCAGCTTTCCATGCTGGGCGCCGAGTCGCCCGCGCCTGGCGAGTTGCTGAACCTGGCCGGGGAGGCCGAGGCCGCCGCCGAGGAGGAAGGCGGCGAGATGGCGATTCTCTGCCGCCAGCTGGCGCTGCGCCTGCGCCTGGAAGCCGCCAAACAGGACCCCACCGTGGCTTAGTTACGCGGCAGTTTTTCTACCGAAAGTGGAATAAGTGTGGCTTCCGCGCCGCACCATTCGGAATGCGCCGGAAATCCGGGGCAGCGTTGCGCATGGTTACAACTTTACCTTGCACTTCACATGGGCGAGAGGTACCTGGGGCTTCGTTACGAGCCCCGTTGCTCTGATCCCGGCGAAAATCGCAAGGACTTGGCATGCACATTCTCCTCGCCTCCACGATGGGCCAGAACCCAGAGTTGCATCGCAGCCTTAGCCAGGACGGGCATGGCTGTGACCTCGCGGAACCCTTCGTGGAAGCCCCCTCCATCGCGCAGCACAGCGGCCCCTACGACGTGGTGGTGCTCGATGTGGCCGATGCCCGCCTCCAGGCCTTCGCCGCGCTGCGCGAGATCCGCCGCCGCGGCCTGCGCATGCCGGTGGTGATCATCACCAACCCGATCTCGGTCGAGGACGAGCAGACCGCGCTGAACATCGGCGCCGATGACGTCCTGATCCGCCCGGTGCGCGCGCCGGTGCTGATCGCCCGCATGCAGGCGATCCTGCGCCGCGGCCTCGGGCACACCTCGTCGCAGCTGACCTGCGGCAATGTCGTGCTCGACCAGGCGCGCCGCACCGTCAGCGTCGATGGCCGGCATGTCCGCATCACCTGCCGCGAATTCGACGTGCTGGAGATGCTGATGCTGCGCCGTGGCGTGCTGCTCACCAAGGAGCAGTTCATGAGCCGCGCCTATGGCGTGGAGGATGGGCCGGACCAGCGCATCCTCGACGTCTTCGTCTGCAAGCTGCGGCGCAAGCTCGCCGCCGCCGGCTCGGCCGAGATCGTGCGCACCATCTGGGGCCGCGGCTATGTGCTGGAGGAGCCGAGCGCGGCCGAGCTCGCCGCCGCCCGCGCCCGTTTCCAGAACGGCCAGCCGCGCATGCGCCGCGCCCATCTGACGGTCGAGGTGGGCGGCAGCGCCGGCAGCAGCAGCATGGCGGTCGCCGCCCTCTGATCATCCGGACGCGCCGTTCCGCGGCGCGGCGGGGCCTGGCCCCCGAAGGAGAGTAGGTGGCGAAACGCGACAAGAATCAGCGCAGCGTCATCGTCGTCCGCCGTGAGGAGGGCGGCGGCGATGGCGGCCATCATGGCGGCGCCTGGAAGATCGCCTATGCCGATTTCGTCACGGCGATGATGGCGTTCTTCCTGCTGATGTGGCTGATCAACGCGACCACCGACGCGCAGCGCGTGGGCCTCGCCGACTATTTCGCGCCGACCAATGTGCTCAGCCGCGGCCCTTCCGGCGCCGGCGAGCCCTTTGGCGGCCGCACCATCAACAGCACCAGCACCCTCGCCGGCGAGACGCCGCCCGCCATGGGCGAGCGCCCGATGTCCCCCCTGCCCTGGTCGCGCGAGGACCGGCAGGAGGAGGAGCTGGACGACCCCCCGGCCCAGCCGCAGCCGCCGCGCCGCTTCCGCAGCGCCGACGCGCCGGAGAGCCCCGGCGATGCGGCGACGCCGCCGCCCGGGCTGAACGGGCCGGTGGGCAATGCGACCGGCAGCGCCTCGGGCAGCGTCGCCGGCAATGTCACCGGCACGCCGGCGCATCTGAGCGCCGCGCTGGCGCGGCTGGCCGCGCTGGACGCGCCGGGCGCCGCCGCCGCGCCCTCCACCGGCCCCGCCGCCGAGGCCAGCGCGGCGCCGCCGGGCAACCCCGCCTCCGGCGCCTCGCCGATGCCGGGCCAGGCCCAGCCGGCCGCGCCGCTTCCGGTGCTGGCCAGCGCGGCCACGGCGGCGGTGCCGAACCGCACCGGGCTGAACCCCTCGGGCTTCGAGCAGACCACCGCCGCGCGTCCCGGCCACGACCCGGCCGCCGCCGCCGCCGCGGCGCGCGAGGCGCGCGCCCGCGCGCGGGCGGAGCTGGCGGCGGCGGCGGAGGAAATCCGCAACGCCATCCAGTCCGATCCCGGCCTGTCGGAGCTGGCGCGCCAGCTGCTGATCGAGCAGACGCGCGACGGGCTGCGCATCCAGCTGGTGGACGCCGATGGCCAGCCGGTCTTCGCCACCGGCCAGGCGGCGCCGAACCAGCGCGGCCGCGCCCTGCTGCTGCGCGTGGCCACCGTCCTGGCGCGGCTGCCCTATGGGCTCGACATCGCCGGCCACACCGATTCCGCGCCCTTCCGCGGCGGCGCCGACCGCTCCAACTGGGAGCTGTCGTCGGAGCGCGCCGGCGCCGCGCGGCGCGTGCTGATCGAGGCCGGCATCGCCGAGGAGCGGCTGCGCGCCGTCGCCGGCCGCGCCGACCGCGATCTGCTGACCCCCGACCGGCCGCTGGACGCGGCCAATCGCCGCGTCTCCATCCTCGTCCTGATGCCGCCCGGCGCCCCGCAGGAGGCCCCCGCCCCATGATCGTGCTCGCCGGCTTCGGTGTCCTGCTGGCCTGCGTCTTCGGCGGCTATCTCGCCGCCGGCGGCAGCCTGGGCCCGATCCTGCACGCCCTGCCCTTCGAGATGCTGATCATCGGCGGCGCCGCCGTGGGCAGCTTCCTGATGGCCAATTCGATGTCCGCCGTGAAGCACACGATCGGCGCGCTGAAGAAGGTGATGAAGGGCTCGCGCTATGCGCGGCAGGATTACCTCGACCTCTGCGCCGTGCTGTACCGGCTGCTGCGCGTGGCGCAGATGAAGGGCGCCGTCGGCCTCGAGCCGCATATCGAGCGGCCGAATGAGAGCGAGATCTTCACCCTCTTCCCCAAGGTGCTGGCCGACCATCACGCGCTGTCGCTGATCTGCGACTATCTGCGCATGATCGGCATGAATGCCGACGACCCGCACCAGGTCGAGGACGTCATGCTGCGCGAGCTGAAGAAGATCCGCGAGGAGGAGCTGCACGCCGCGCATGCGCTGCAGACCATGGCGGATGCGCTGCCGGCGCTCGGCATCGTCGCCGCGGTGCTCGGCGTCATCAAGACCATGGGCAGCATCGACAAGCCGCCCGCCGTGCTCGGCGCCATGATCGGCGGCGCGCTGGTGGGCACCTTCCTCGGCGTGCTGCTGGCCTATGGGCTGGTGGGCCCGCTGGCCACGCGGCTGCGCGCCATCGTCGATGAGGAGGCCAAGTATCTCGAGGTGGTGCGCGCCGTGCTGGTGGCGCATCTGCACGGCAATGCGCCCTCCGTCGCGGTCGAGATCGGCCGCAAGGCGGTGCCCTCGGACCTGATGCCGACCTTCCAGGTGCTGGAGACGGCGCTGCAGGAGCAGCGCGCCGGCGCCTGAGCGCAGGCTCCGCGCGCGGCCTGCAAGAAGGCGCCTGCCCGTCCGGGGCAGGCGCCTTTTCTCGATCCGGGGCGCTGGTCCGGCCTTCTGCCGGCAGGTCCTGGGTCCGGCCTTCTGCCGGAGCCGCCTGGTCCGGCATCCTGCCGGGAAGCGTGCGACCGGCATCTTGCCGGTCGGCTTGAGCCGACATCCTGTCGGCGGCCGGCATTCTGCCGGCTGGCATGGGGCCGGCCTCCTGCCGGCGGGCGAAGCGCCGACCTTTTGTCGGCGGCCCTGCAAAGCCGGCTTCCTGCCGGCGGGCAGCGAACCGGCGTCCTGCCGGTCGGCATCGGCCGGCATCCTGCCGGCGCTGTTGTGGCCGGCATCCTGCCGGCGCTGTTATGGCCGGCATCCTGCCGGCGGGCGCAAGGGCCGACCTCCTGTCGGCGCGTCGTAGAGGCCGACATCCTGCCGGCGGGTCGTAGAGGCCGACATCTTGTCGGCGGGCCGCAAGAAGCCGGCATCCTGCCGGCGGGGGCAGACACCGACCTCCTGTCGGCCAGGCGTGGGGCCGGC
Organism: Pseudoroseomonas cervicalis; assembly: GCF_030818485.1. Lineage (NCBI taxonomy): Bacteria > Pseudomonadati > Pseudomonadota > Alphaproteobacteria > Acetobacterales > Roseomonadaceae > Roseomonas > Teichococcus cervicalis. The sequence goes on from NZ_JAUTAJ010000004.1 coordinate 1,416,808, forward strand.
ATTCCGCCCCGCGCCCTGTCCGCGACCGCCATGGCGGGCGGGCGGAGTTGCCGCCGCGCGCCGCAGGGCGGGTCCGGCACGGCGGATCTTCCGCCGGCCGGGCGATCCGGATCAGCGCAGCATGTCGACCGTCTCGCTCAGCAGGCCGCTGACGGTGCTGAGCACGCGGCTGTTCGCGCTGTAGGCGCGCTGCGCGATGATCATCTTCGAGAATTCCGAGGTGATGTCGACATTCGACGCCTCGATCGAGCTGGTGGCCAGGCTGCCGGTGCCCTGCTCGCCGGCGGCCAGCACGCGGGACAGGCCGGCCTCCTGCGTCGCGGTGAAGGCCTGGCCATCCTCGCGCTGCAGCCCGTCGGCATTCTGGAAGGTGACGATGGGCACCTGGGCGATGGTGCGGCTCTTGCCGTTGTCGTAGCTGACGACGACCTCGCCATTCTCCTTCACGCTGACGCCGGTATAGGCGCCCGGCGCCGCGCCATTGGCGGTGACGGTGTTCTGCTGGTAGGTCGTGCCGGCATACTGCGTCACGCCCTGGTTGCTGCCATAGGTGCCGAGGCTGAGCGCCAGATTGCCGCTGCCGGCGCCGAACAGATTGGTGACGGTCAGCCCGGCCAGGCTGCCCTGGCCGCTGAAGGCCGAGGCGGAGAGCGAGCCGGTGGTGTTGCTGATGCTGTCGATGGTGCCGCTCGGCATGCCATTGCCGCCGCCCGAGCCGTCGCTGAACGTCACCAGCGCCGTGCCGGCCGAGGCGCCGTCCGGCCCCTGCAGATTGACCTGCCACTGATTGCCTTCCTGGCGGGTCCAGGTCAGCGTCATGCTGCGGGCGATGCCGAGATTGTCGTAGATCGGCACCTGGGTGGAGTAGCTGGTCTCGGTGCCCGAGGCGGGCAGGTTGGCGCTGACGCTGACCGTGTCGGTCATCTGCGGCGGGAAGGGCGATTCATCGACCTGGATCAGCCCGAGCTGGCCGCGATTGACCGCGCCATTGGCCACCGGCCAGCCCTCCAGCGCATAGCCGCTGGTGTTGACCAGATAGCCCTCGGCGTTCTTCGAGAAATCGCCATTGCGCGTGTAGTACTGCGTCGGGCTGTAGACGGTGTTGCCATTGGCATCCGTCCCGGCCGGGCGCGACACGGCGAACAGACCGTTGCCCGAGATCGCCATCGCCAGCGGGTTCTCCACCTGGCTGATGTCGCCGCCACGGCTGACCGTCGCCACGGGGGCGGCGCTGACGGTGCTGGAGCCGTTCAGCCGGGTGGTCGACTGGCTGAGCTGCTCGGCGAAGCTGGTGTCGACGCGCTTGTAGCCGGTGGTCTGGCTGTTCGCGACGTTGTTCGAGACATTGGTGATCGCCGCCGTCTGGGCGCCGAGCCCGGATGTGGCGGCGTAGAGCGAGCCGTTCAGCGACATGCGCGTGGTCCTCGGTGCGGGGGCCCGGCCCGTGGCGCGGCGCGCCGGAACCGGAAGGATGCTTCCCCGCAGCAACCGCCGTGCCAGCCGCAGGAGGGCGGATTCCGCCGGGCCGCGGCGCTCCGGCGCGGCCGCACCCGGCAGATCCTGCCGGGATGCCGGTAGATTCCGCCGGGCGGCGGCGGATCCCGCCGCTTCCGCCGCCCCCGGGATGTGGCCCGGCGCTTGCGTGGCTCCTGGCGGAACCCTCCGGACCGCCATGATCCAGCCCGCCCTGCCCACCCGCCGCCCCGCCGACCCCGCCCAGGCCCCGACCCTGCCGGCGCCGGCGGGCGACGCCTTCCGGCAGGCGCTGGCGAAGGCGGGCCTGCGGGAGGGTGCAGAGGCACCGGCCATGGCCGAGACGGGGACGGCCAGCGTCATCGCCACGCCGGCCGGGACCGTGCCTGTCGCCGCCGCGCCGGGGGATATCGGGCCCCGCAAGGCTGCGGCATCCGATAGGGCCGCCGCGCCTGCCGGTGCCGCCCCCCTTGCCGCCCCCGCCCCCGTTCCTGTCATGCCTGCGGTGGCCATGCCGGTGGACAGCCGGCACAGCGCCGCCGCGACCACGGCTTCCACCTTCGCGAATGCCGCGCCTGTTTCGGCCATGCCGGCCAGCGCCGGAGACGGCGCGGTTGCGGCCGTCGCGCCTGTCTCCGCCCCCGTCGTGCCGGCGGCGGCCACACCGGCCGGCGCGGAAAGCGGCGCTGGCGCGACCGCGGCCTCCGCCGGCCCCATGCCGGCCATGGCCACATCCATGCGCGCCCTGCCTGGCACCGCGGCGCCCTCGGCCGAGGGCCCGCGCAGGGCCGCCCCGGCCGCTGGCGAAGCTGGCCGCTCCCCCCTGGCGCCGATGGCTGACGCCGCATCCGGCACGGCCATGGCCAGCCCTGCAACCCTGTCGCGCCCGGCGGCGCCCGCGGCCGGGCCGGCCAGGGCGACGCCTGAGGCCTCCATGCCGGTGCCGGTCCCTCCGGGCGGGGCCGGGCCAGCGGTCGCCTCGCCCGCCGCCGACAGGGCGGCGAGCGCAAGGGCGAGCCGGCCGCTGCCCGCCGCGGCAGTGGTGTCCGGCCCGGCCGCGGCGACCGGCCAGCCCTCGCAGCCCAGCGCCGCCGCGCCGGCCGGGTTGCCGGGCCCGAATGGCGCGCCGGGCGCCGCGCTGGCCGCGCCAGGATCCGAAGCGGCGGCCCGCCCTGCAGCCAAACCGGCGCCGCCGGCCCCGGCGCGGGAGAGCCTGCCCGACGCCGCACCGCAGGGTCAGCCCGGCCCCGATGCCCTGGCGGAAGCCGCGGCGCCGGTGGCGGAGGCCCCGCGCGACGAGCCGGCACAGGACACCACGCCCTCGCCGGAATTGCTGCCCTGGCCGGCCGCCCTGACCGTGGTCCCGCCGACCCTGGCCCCGCCGACCCTGGCCCCGCCGACCCTGGCCTCGCCGATTCCGGCCCCTGCGGCGCATGATGCCGGGCCCGCCGACCCGATGGCCCCCGCAGCCCCGGCCGGCCTGGCGGCGCCCGCCTCCAGCCCCGCCCCGCCGGCCTCCTCAGGCGAAGCGCCGCCCGCCGGCGCGGCGGAGACGGGGTTCGCCGCGGCGCTGCCGGCCGATGGTGCCGCGCCCACCGCCACGGACATCGCGCCCCCCCGGGCCGAGGACCCCCTCCCCGGCAGCGCCGCCCCCGCCGCCGCGACCCCGCCCTCCGGGACGGGCACCGCCAGCCCGGCGCCGGCCGCGCCGCCCGCCCCGCCCCTGGCCGGCGCCGCCGCGCCGCTGCCGCAGGCCTATCGCCCCGCCGCCCTGCCGGCGGCGCAGCAGCTCGGCCATGCGGTGCTGGGCATCAGCCTGCGCGGCGGCGCCGGGCTCGGCCCCAGCCGCGTCAGCGTGGCGCTGCAGCCGGAGGCGCTGGGCCGGGTCGAGATCAGCATCGAACAGGCCGCCGACGGCCCCGCCGAGGTGCGGCTGCTGGCCGAGCGGCCGGACACGCTGCTGCTGCTGCTGCGCGACAGCGCCGCCATCGAGACGGCGCTGCAGCAGGCGGGGCTCGGCGCCGAGACCGGGCGCAGCCTCAGCTTTGGCCTGGCGCCGCCCAGCCCCGACCCGGCCGGCGGCCAGCCAGCCGCCGCGCAGGCCGGCACCGGCTTCCCGCAGGGCGGCGCGCAGCAGCAGCCGCCCGGCGATGGCCGCCAGGGCCGGCCGGGCCATGCCCTGCCCGCCGGCTTCGCCGCCCCCGATTCCCCGGCCGACGAGGCGGGGGCGCCACCGCGCCGCCGCCTGCTCGACCTCGCCCTCTGATCCCGGCCGCAGGAGACCCGCATGGCCAACACCGCCATCACCACCGCCGCCAGCAACGCCAACGCCACCTCGCAGAGCGCGACCTCGAAGACGCAGCTCAGCTCCGACCTGCAGAGCTTCCTGACGATGCTGACCACCCAGCTGCAGAATCAGGACCCGATGGATCCGACGGATTCGTCGCAATTCGCGACGCAGCTGGCGCAGTTCTCCCAGGTGGAGCAGCAGATCGCCACCAACCAGCACCTGGAATCGCTGCTGTCGCTGCAGCAATCCTCGTCGCTGCTCTCCTCCACCGGGCTGGTCGGCAACACGGTCGAGGTGACCTCGAACCAGATCGTGCTGAAGGAAGGTGCGACGCAGAGCCTGCGCCTGCCGGCGCTGACCGAGGCCGGCGGCGCGCAGGGCGGCATCGTCACCATCACCAACAGCAGCGGCGTGGTGGTCTATACCGAGGCGGTGGCGCTCGGCAGCAGCCCGACCAGCTGGAGCTGGAACGGCAAGGGCGCCAATGGCGGCAGCCAGGCCGATGGCCGCTACACCGTCAGCGTCAGCGGCTTCGACAGCCGCGGCACCAGCACCGGCACGCTGGATTTCGGCGTGGTGGGCAAGGTGAACTCGGTCGACCGCAGCAGCAGCGGCGATCCGCGCATGAATATCGGCGGCCTGACCGTCGGGCTGGAGGCGCTGCGCGGATTGAGCTGATGATGGGGTGAGGCCCGGCAGACCCCGGGCCTTCGGGCCGCCCCGGCGGGTGCCACAGGCGCCCCGGGGCAGGCGGCGCGGCAGGCTGGCATTTTCGCCACACTGCCCGCCGACGCGGCCCGCCCCACCCGCCCCCGAAGCACCGGTTAATACTTGGTCAACGCCCGCCAGCGAGATGTGCTGCGGCGCGGCAGGATGCCGTGCGCGGAGGCGGGCACGGTGGATGCGGCGACTCAGCCCCCCAGGACGGGGAGTGATGCAGGCGATGACAAGGTGCCGGGGCGTGGCATGCCCGGCGGCCTCGGCCGCGCGATGGAGTCGCTGCGCGCCCTCGGCACGGTGCGGCTCGCCGCCCTCGCCTTCACCGGATTGCTGACCCTCGGCCTGATCGGCTTCCTGACGCTGCGCACCGCCTCGACGCCCATGGGGCTGCTCTATGGCGATCTCGACCAGCGCGACGCCTCGCAGATCGTGGCGGCGCTGGACCGCGCCCGCGTGCCCTATCGCCTCGGCCGCAACGGCACCGAGGTGCTGGCGCCCGAGGAGGACATCCCCCGGCTGCGCCTGTCCCTCGCCCGCGACGGGCTGCCCGCCGGCGGCAGCGTCGGTTACGAGATCTTCGACCGCCAGAACGGGCTGACCACCACCCCCTTCCAGCAGGACATCAACCGGCTGCGCGCGCTGGAGGGCGAGATCGCCCGCTCGATCCGCGGGCTGGATGGCGTCGCCTCCGCCCGCGTGCATCTGGTGCTGCCGCGGCGCGAGCCCTTCTCGCGCGATCGCGGCGAGAGCCAGGCGAGCGTCGTGCTGCAGATGCGCGGCATCCACCGGCTCGACCGCGAGGGCGTGCAGGCGGTGCTGCACCTGGTCGCCGCCGCCGTGCCCGGCCTGAAGCCCAGCAACATCGCGGTCGTCGACGGCCGTGGCGAGCTGCTCTCGCGCGGCGGCCAGGCCGGCGCCAACGGCCTGGCGCAGAGCCAGGAGGAAATCCGCCGCAGCCAGGAAATGCGCATGTCGCGCAGCGTCGAGGAGATGCTGGAGCGCATCCTGGGCCCGGGCCGCGTGCGCGCCGAGGCGACGATCGAGATGGACCATGACCGGGTCCAGACCACCGAGGAGCGCTTCGACCCCGAGAACCAGGTGCCGCGCAGCCAGTCCTCGGTGAATGAGAGCAGCCGCAATGGCGAGCAGCAGAACGTCTCGGTGGCCAACCAGCTGCCCGGCGCGCCGCCCGCGCAGCAGAGCAGCGGCCCGCAGAGCCAGGAGGCGCGGCAGGAGGAGACGGTCAATTACGAGATCGGCCGCACCACCCGCAACACGCTGCGCGACCAGCCGGTGGTGCGCCGCCTCTCGGTGGCCGTCCTGGTCGATGGCGTCTGGGAGCCGGGCGAGAATGGCGGCGCGGCGCGCTTCCGCGAGCGCACGCCGCAGGAGATGGAGCGCATCAGCGCGCTGGTGCGCGGCGCCATCGGCTTCAACGAGGCGCGCGGCGACCGGCTGGAAGTGGTGTCGCTGCGCTTCGCCGATCCGAGCTGGGGCTCGGATGGCGAGGGCCAGCGCGGCCCGCTCGGCCTGCCGCCGCTGACGCCGACGCTGACCGCGCGGCTGCTGGAGAGCGCGCTCTACGCCCTGGTGGCGCTGCTGGCGGTGTTCTTCGTCGGCCGCCCGGTGGCCAAGCGGCTGGTCGCCGGCATGGCGCCGCGCCCGGTGGGCGCGCTGGCCGGCGCCGGCGCGGCGGGCCTCGGCGGCGCGCTGCCGGCGCCGGAGGGCGCGCTGCCCGGCATGCCGGGCGTGGCCGGCGCCGCCGCCGGCGCCGCGGCGCTCGCCGGCGAGGCGGGCGAGGCCGGCGCGCCGGCCGACCACGCGATGATCGACCTCGCCATGGTCAGCGGCCAGATCAGCGTCTCCAGCCTGAACTCGCTGACCGACCTGGTCGAGAAATACCCCGAGGAGACGCTGGCGGTGGTGCGCCGCTGGCTCTCGCCTGAAGAGGCCGCCAAGTCATGAGCATGACCACCCTGCGCGGGCGCCGCCTGACCAGCGGCCTGAGCGGCCCGCAGAAGGCGGCGACGCTGATGCTGGCGCTGGGCGAGGAGCGCGCCGGCAAGATCCTCGGCCGCATGCATGATGACGAGGTGCGCGACGTCTCCGCCGCCATGGCGCAGCTGGGCTCGGTGCCGGCCGAGGCGGTCGAGGCGCTGTGCCGCGAATTCGCCGAGGAGATCGGCCAGGCCGGCGCGCTGATCGGCAGCTGGGAGACCACCGAGCGGCTGCTGCTGCGCACCCTGCCGCGCGAGCGCGTCACCCAGATCATGGAGGAGCTGCGCGGCCCGGCCGGGCGCACCATGTGGGAGAAGCTGGGCAATGTGAACGAGGCGGTGCTCGCCAACTACCTCAAGAACGAGTACCCGCAGACCGTCGCCGTGGTGCTGACCAAGGTGAAGCCCGACCATGCGGCGCGCGTGCTGGCGCTGCTGCCCGACAGCTTCGCCATGGAAGTGGTGATGCGCATGCTGCGCATGGAAAGCCCGCAGGCCGAGGCGCTGGAAGGCGTCGAGCGCACGCTGAAGGCCGAGTTCATGTCGAACCTGGCGCGCTCCGCCCGCCGCGACACGCATGAGGTCATGGCCGAGATCATGAACAATCTCGACCGCGGCGCCGAGGCGCGCATCATGGGCGCGCTGGAGGAGCAGGCGGCGGAATCGGCCGCGCGCATCCGCTCGCTGATGTTCACCTTCGAGGATCTCAGGCGGCTCGACCCGCAGGGCATGCAGGTGCTGCTGCGCGCGGTGGAGAAGGACCGGCTGGCGATCGCGCTGAAGGGCGCCTCCGACACGCTGCGCGAGCAGTTCTACAAGAGCATGTCCGAGCGCGCCGCGCGCATGCTGCGCGACGACATCGCATCCCTCGGCCCGACCCGGCTGCGCGATGTCGAGGAGGCGCAGATGGCCATGGTGGCGCTGGCCAAGGAGCTGGCCAGCCAGGGCGAGCTGCAGCTCGCCGAGGGCGGCAAGGCCGAGGAGATGGTGTATTGAGCGCCGCCGCCGACACCGCCCTGCCGCCCGGCCTCGACGAGATGCCGCTGGCACATCACGCCATCCTGTTCCGCCGCCCGCCGGCGGCGGCGGCCAATACGCCGGCGCCGCGCCGCATGACGCCGGGCGGCGGCAGCGTGCCGGTGCATCTGTTCACCGCCCTCGACCTCGAGGCCCCGGCGGCGCAGGCCGCCCCGGCCGCCGCCGCGCCGGAGCCCGCCGCCCCTGCCCTGTCGCCGGAGCTGCTGGCGGCGCTGGCCGCGGCGCGCGCCGAGGGGCATGCGGCCGGCCACGCCGAGGGCATCGAGGCGGGCCGCGCCCAGGGCCTGGCCGAGGGCATCGCCCAGGGCCGGGCCGCGGCCGAGGCCGAGCGCGAGGCGGCGATCGCCGGCGCGCTGCGCCTGGCCGCGGCGGGGCTGGCCGATGCCGGGCGCGAGGCGCGCGCGGTGGCCGAGGCCAGCGCCAGCGCCATCGCCGAGGCGGCGCTGGCCGCGCTGCTGGGCGCGCTGCCGAGCCTGGCCACCCGTCTCGGCGCTGCCGAGGCGGCGCATTTCATCGCCGCCCTGCTGCCGGCGCTGCGGGAGGAACCCGCGCTGTCGGTCCGGGTGGCGCCCGCCCTGGCGGAGGGGGTCGCATCCCGCTTCGCCGGGCTGCCCGTCAGCATCGGCGCCGATCCGGCGCTGGAGCCGGGCGATGCCGTGCTGCGCTGGCAGGGCGGCGAGGCCACGCGCAGCGCCGCCGCCGCGCGCGCGGCGGTGGCAAGGGCGCTGGCCGAATGCGGCCTGCTGCCGGCATCCGACGCCGCCACCGACGCCGCCACCGACGCCGCCACCGACGCCGCCACTGGCCCCACGGCCACCGACAACGCGCAGACCTGACAGGAAGGGAAGGCAAGATGCAGGACCCGATCCGCGGCGCCATGCCACTGAGCGAGCTGCCCGAGGCGCCGGAGGCCGAGCCCCGGCGCGGCGGCGTGGGCGATCTCAACGCCGTCTACGACATCCCCGTGCAGGTCTCGGCCGTGCTCGGCCGCGCCACCATGCAGGTCAGCCAGCTGCTGAAGCTGGGCCGCGGCGCGGTGGTGGAGCTGGACCGCAAGCTGGGCGAGGCGGTGGACATCTACGTCAACAACCGCCTGGTGGCGCGTGGCGAGGTGGTGATGGTGGGCGAGAACCGCCTCGGCGTCACCATGACCGAGATCGTCAAGACCGACCGGGTGGGCTGAGCCATGCCCCGGGTGCTGATCGTCGGCACGCTGGCCGCCGAGCTGGGCCAGGCCGCCCGCATGGCGCAGGCGCGCGGCGCCGCGGTCGCGCAGGTGGAGGGGGTGACCGCCGCCCTCGCCCGGCTGCGCGCCGAGGGCGCCGATGTGGTGCTGTGCGAGCTGCACCACGATATCGGCTGGCTGGTGCGCGCCATGGCCGCCGAGCGCATCGCCTGCCCGCTGGTCGCCTGCGGGCCGGAGACCGATCCGCAAGCGGCGCTGCGCGCCATCCGCGCCGGCGCCCGCGACTTCCTCCCCCTGCCGCCCGATGCCGATCTGATCGCCGCCATGCTGCAGGCCGCCGCCGGCGAGGCGAGCGAGGACACGCCCCCCGCCGCGCGCGACCCGGCCATGGCCACGCTCTTCGCCCGCGCCGACCAGGTGGCGCGCGCCGAGGCCTCGGTGCTGATCACCGGCGAGAGCGGCACCGGCAAGGAGCTGATGGCGCGCCGCATCCACGCCGCCTCGCGCCGCGCTTCGGGCCCCTTCGTCGCGCTGAACTGCGCGGCGCTGCCCGAGAGCCTGCTGGAGAGCGAGCTGTTCGGCCATGAGAAGGGCGCCTTCTCCGGCGCCGTCGCCGCGCGGAAGGGAAAATTCGAGCAGGCCGAGGGCGGCACGCTGCTGCTGGATGAGATCGGCGAGATGGATCTGCGGCTGCAGGCCAAGCTGCTGCGCGCCATCCAGGAGCGCGAGATCGACCGCCTGGGCGGCACCCGCCCGGTGAAGGTCGATGTGCGCATCCTGGCCGCCACCAATCGCGACCTGGCCGCCGAGGCGCGCGCCGGGCGGTTCCGCGAGGATCTGTTCTTCCGGCTCGACGTGGTGCGGCTGCACATCCCGGCGCTGCGCGAGCGGCGCGGCGACATCCTGCCGCTGGCCGATCTCTTCGCCGCCCGCTTCGCCGAGATCAACGGCCTGCCGCGCCGGCCGCTCTCGGCCGAGGCGCGCCAGGCGCTGCTGGCGCATGACTGGCCGGGCAATGTGCGCGAGCTGGAGAACGCCCTGCACCGCGCCGTGCTGATGGCCGCCGGCGAGGAGATCGGCGCCGCGGCGATCGAGCTGCGCCGCGCCGCCCCCGCCGCCGCCCTGCCCGCCGAGGCCGCGCCGCTGCCCGCCCCCGGGCTCGACGCCAACATCCCCGTCCCCGCCGGCCTGGCGGCGCCGGCCCCCGCGGCGTCGCCCGCTGCCGCCGTGCCAGCGGGCGTCGAAGCGCTGGTCGGCCGCCGCATGGAGGAGGTCGAGCGCGACCTGATCCTCGGCACCCTGGCGCATTGCCTGGGCAACCGCACCCGCGCCGCCGAGGTGCTCGGCATCTCGATCCGCGCGCTGCGCAACAAGCTGCAGGATTACCGCGCCCTCGGCCTCGCCGTGCCGGCGCCCGGCGAGGGCCGCGCCCTGGCCGCGACGGGCTGATGGCCATGGCCGGCCGCAGCCTCGCCTTCGCCCTGCCCGGGCCGCTGCGCGGCCTGCGCCTCGGCAGCGATGTCAGCCTGGCGCTGGGCGTCGTCGCGCTGATGATGGTCATGGTGGTGCCGCTGCCCACCGTGCTGCTCGATCTCGGCCTCGCCATCTCGATCACCGCCTCGGTGCTGGTGCTGATGGTGGCGCTGCTGCTGCAGCGGCCGCTCGACTTCACCGCCTTCCCGACCATCCTGCTGCTGACCACGCTGCTGCGCCTGGCGCTGAACGTCGCCACCACCCGCGCCGTGCTCAGCCATGGGCATGAGGGCGTGGGGGCGGCGGGCGGCGTCATCTCCGCCTTCGGCGCCTTCCTGATGGGCGGCGACGTGCTGATCGGGCTGGTGGTCTTCGCCATCCTGCTGCTGGTCAACTTCATGGTGGTCACCAAGGGCTCGGGCCGCATCGCCGAGGTGGCGGCGCGCTTCAGCCTGGACGCCATGCCCGGCAAGCAGATGGCGATCGATGCCGACCTCTCGGCGGGGCTGATCGACGAGACCGAGGCGCGCCGCCGCCGGCGCGAGCTGGAGGAGGAGAGCGGCTTCTTCGGCGCCATGGACGGCGCCGCGAAATTCGTCCGCGGCGACGCCATCGCCGGCCTCATCACCACCGGCATCAACCTCCTGGGCGGGCTCGCCGTCGGCCTCGGCCGGCACGGCATGTCCTTCGGCGACGCGGTGGAGACCTTCGCGACGCTGACCGTGGGCGACGGCCTGGTGACGCAGATCCCCTCGCTGCTGATCTCGGTCGCCGCCGGCATCGTGGTGACCAAGGGCAACACCGAGGGCCGCGCCGACCAGATGCTGGCCGGCCAGCTCGGCGGCGCCTCCAAGCCGCTGGCCATCGCCGCCGGCAGCGCGCTGCTTCTGGCCGCCATGCCGGGCATGCCGGCGCTGCCCTTCCTGGGCCTGGCCGGCGCCGCCGGCGGGCTGGCGGTGGTGCGCCACCGCGCCGAGCGCAACGCCGCGCTGATCGCCGCCCGCCCGAAGCCGCCGCCGCCCAAGGTGGTGAACGAGGACGCGCCGGTGGCCGAGGCGCTGAAGCTCGACCTGCTGCGGCTCGAGATCGGCTATGGCCTGCTCTCGCTCGCCTCCGGCGACCAGCCGCGGCTGACCGAGCAGATCCGCTCGCTGCGCAAGAGCTTCGCGCAGGAGATGGGCTTCGTGCTGCCCTCGGTGCGGGTGCAGGACAACATGCAGCTGGCGCCGCATGGCTATCTGGTGCGGGTGAAGGAGGTCGAGGCGGCGCGCGGCGAGGTGAAGCCGCCGATGCTGCTGGCCATCGACCCCACCGGCAAGCTGCCGCCCTTCCCGGGCGAGAAATGCCAGGAGCCCGCCTTCGGCCTGCCGGCGCTGTGGATCGAGGAGCGGCTGCGCGAGCAGGCGCTGGCGCGCGGCTGCACCGTGGTGGATGCGGCCGGCGTGCTGGTCACCCACCTGACCGAGGTGGTGCGCGAGAACATGGCCGACCTGCTGAGCCATGCCGAGACGCGCCGCCTGCTGGACGGGCTGCCGGACGACAACAAGCGCCTGGTGGCCGACCTGATCCCGGCCCAGGCCAGCATCGGCACGGTGCAGCGCGTGCTGCAGACGCTGCTGGCCGAGCGCGTCTCGATCCGCGACCTGCCGACCATCCTGGAGGGCATCCAGGAGGCGACGGCGGGCGGCGTGCCGCGCGGGCTGACCAGCATCGTCGCCACCGTGCGCGCCCGGCTGGCCCGCCAGCTGACCGAGGCGGCGCGCGGCCCGCAGGGCGATGTGCCGCTGCTGACGCTGGGCGCCGAATGGGAGGCCGCCTTCGCCGAGGCGCTGATCGGCCCGCCGGAGGAGAAGCAGCTGGCCCTCGCCCCCAGCCGGGTCAACGAATTCGCGCAGCGCCTGCGCCAGGCGCTGGACCGCGCCGGCAATGCCGGCGACATGCCGGCGCTGGTCTGCTCGGGCGGCATCCGGCCGCATGTGCGGGCGGTGGTGGAGCGCTTCCGCCCCAGCACCACCGTGCTGGCCCAGGCCGAGATCCATCCGCGGGCGCGCATCCGCGTCCTCGGCAGCGTCTGAGCCAGGCCTAGACCGCCATGCGCATCCGCGTCATCCGCGCCGCCACCATGGCCGAGGCGATGCGTCGCCTGACCGCCGAGCTCGGCCCGGACGCGGTGCTGCTCTCCTCGCGCCGGGTCAATGGCGGCTTCGAGGCGACGGCGGCGCTGGAGACCGACCCGGCGGATGAGCCGCTGCCGGCGGTGGAGCCCGCCCCCGCGCCGGAGCCGCGCGCCGAGGCGGCGGCGCTGACCTTCCACAATCTGCCCGCGACCCTGCGGGAGCGGCTGATGGCGGGCCCGCTGGAGGCGACGCTGTCGGCCGCCTTCCGCTTCGGCGGGCTGCCGCCGCTCGGCCAGCGGCCGCTGCTGCTGGCCGGCCCGCCGGGCGCGGGCAAGACGCTGACGCTGGTCAAGCTTGCCGCCCAGCATGTGCTGGAGGGCGAGCCGCCGCCGCTGCTGCTGAATGCCGACCAGCAGCGCCCGGGGGCAGCCGAGCAGCTGCTGGGTGTCGCCGAGGTGCTGCACGCGCCGCTGGCCCAGGCCACCACCCCGGCCGCCGCCCTGCAGGCCATCGCGCTGCGCCCGCCGGGCGGCGCGGTGCTGATCGACACGCCGGGCGTCGACCCCTTCGAGCCGGCCCAGGCGCGCATGCTGGCGGCGCTGATCGCCGCCACCCGCGCCGCCGTGGTGCTGGTGCTGCCGGCCGGCCTCGACTGTTCCGAGGCGACCGAGCTGGCCCGCGCCTTCCGCGCGCTGGGCGCCACCCATATGCTGCCGACGCGGCTGGATGCGGCGCGGCGGCTGGGCGGCGTGCTGGCCGCGGCCCATGCCGGCGGGCTGGTGCTAACCGTTGCCGGCACCGGGCCGGAAGCCGCCGGCGGGCTGCTGCCGCTCGATGCCGAATGGCTGGCCGCGCGGCTGCGCCGCCGCAGCCACCACCCCAACGCCGCTGACCGGCTGGCCCCCTCCCCCCGAGCCGCCGCCCTGGCGGCTGGAGTATCCGCATGATGTCCGACCTCGCGCCGAGCGCGGAACCCCAGCCGCGTTTCGAGCCCGGCCCGGCCCCGAGCCCCGCCCCGGGCCGGCTGGTCGCCATCGCCTCCGGCAAGGGCGGGGTGGGCAAGACCTGGCTGGCCATCACCCTGGCGCAGACCTTGGCGCAGCGCGGCCGCCGCGTGCTGCTGGCGGATGGCGATCTGGGCCTGGCCAATGTCGACGTGCAGCTCGGCCTGCAGCCGGAGCGCGATCTGCAGGCGGTGCTGAGCGGCAGGATCGCGCTGACCCAGGCGGTGATGCACCATGCCGAGGGCGGCTTCGACGTGCTGGCCGGCCGTTCCGGCAGCGGCGCGCTGGCCAGCCTCCGGCCCGAGGTGGTGGAGCATGTGGCGGCGCTGCTGCGCGCCGCGACGGGGCGGTGGGATGTGGTGCTGCTCGATCTCGGCGCCGGGCTGGCGCCGGCGACGCGGCGCCTGGCGGCGGCGGCCGACACGCTGCTGGTGGTCGCCACCGACGAGCCGACCAGCCTGACCGACGCCTATGCCACGCTGAAGCTGCACGGCACCGACCGGCCGGGCGGCGATTGCCGCATCGTGGTGAACCAGGCGGTGGACATCCCCTCCGGCCGGCGCACCGCGGCGGCGCTGCAGCGCGCCTGCGCCACCTTCCTGCGGCGCGACGTGCCGCTGGCCGGGCTGGTGCGGCGGGATGAGCGGGTGCGCGACACCATCCGGCGGCAGACGCCGCTGCTCAGCCGCCACCCCAATTCGGCGGCGGCGGCGGATGTCGCCCTGCTAGCCCGCGCCGTCGACCCCTGAGACGCAAAAGCCCCGCCGGCCCGACGGCCGGCGGGGCTCCCTGGGCCGGCCCACCGGGCCGGCCAACCGAAAAGATTACGGGCGGCCGATGGAGCTGTAGGTGAAGCCCACCTCGCGCATCGCCGCCGGGTCCCACACATTGCGCAGGTCGCAGATGACGTCGCCGGCCATGGCGGCCTTCAGCTTCTCCGGCGAGAGCGAGCGGAACTCGTTCCATTCGGTGATCAGCACCAGGGCGTCGGCGCCCTGCACCGCCTCCATGGCGTTCGCCGTGAACTCGACGCCGCCGGGCAGCAGCTGCTTCGCATGGGCGGGCTGCGGGTCATAGGCGCGGATGCGCGCACCCGCCGCCGCCAGCGCCGGCAGGATGACCAGCGACGGCGCGTCGCGCATGTCATCCGTCTCCGGCTTGAAGGTGACGCCGAGCACCGCGATGGTCTTGCCCGCCACCGTGCCGCCGCAGGCGGCGACCACGCGCTCGGCCATCTGCGCCTTGCGGGCGTCATTGGCGGCGATGGTCTGCTCGACAATGGTCACCGGCGCGCCCAGCTCCTGCGCCGAGCGGGCCAGGGCCAGCGTGTCCTTGGGGAAGCAGGAACCGCCATAGCCCGGCCCGGCATGCAGGAATTTGCGGCCGATGCGGCCATCGAGCCCCATGCCGCGCGCCACGTCATGCACATTGGCGCCGGCCTTCTCGCAGAGATCGGCCATCTGGTTGATGAAGGTGATCTTCACCGCCAGGAACGCGTTGGAGGCGTATTTGATCAGCTCCGCCGTCTCGATGCTGGTGGCGACCACCGGCGTCTCGATCAGGTAGAGCGGGCGGTAGAGGCGCTTCAGCACGGCCAGCGCGCGCTCGGAATCGACGCCCACGACCACGCGGTCGGGCCGCATGAAATCGCCGATGGCGCTGCCCTCGCGCAGGAATTCCGGGTTCGAGGCGACCTCGATCTCCAGATCCGGGCGGGCGGCGCGGACGATCTCCTTCACGCGGCGGCCGGTGCCCACCGGCACGGTCGATTTGGTGACCAGCACGATCGGCTTCTCGGCGGCCTTGGCCACCTGCTCGGCCGCGGCGAAGACATAGGTCAGGTCGGCATGGCCATCGCCGCGCCGGGTGGGCGTGCCGACCGCCAGGAACACCGCCTCGGCGCCCTGCATCGCCTCGGTCAGCTCGGTGGTGAAGGTCAGGCGGCCGTCGCGCGCATTCTCCTCCACCAGCCGGTCGAGCCCGGGCTCGTAGATCGGGATGCGGCCCTCGCGCAGCGCCTCGATCTTGCTGGCATCCGTGTCGACGATGCAGACATCGACGCCGAACTCGGCGAAGCAGGCGCCGGAGACAAGGCCGACATAGCCGGCCCCGATCACGGTGATTTTCATTTCGACCTCAGATCCTCAGAGTGTCGTGGCGGGGCCTGCATACGGCCATCCGGAGATCCGCCGCGGAGCAGAACGTTACTGGAAAGCAATATTGATGCCCGCCTGTGCCCCCGGAGCCATCGGGCTTCGGGAGGAGCATTCCAGGAACACTCCGCGCTCCCGCAAGAAAGAGATCTCTCCAGACGGCATGGCACAGCCTTGTTGCGCTGCACCTTGATACAGGAGGGGATGGTCAAGGTGAAGCCCCTTGCGCGCAGCGGCGGCGCCCCCTGCCTTCGCTGCGCGACGGGGCGATGTGGCGGCGCCCTGCGCCCGCGCCGCGCATCCGGCGGGTTTTCCCTGCTGCCATCTCTGCATTGTGAAGCTCTCGATTCTTGCGGGAAGGAAGGCTGCGGCGCAACGCAGGCGCGCAGCGCGGGCCGCCGCACCCGTCATGCGTGCAGAGCCCCGCGTCCGGACCGGCACCCTGTGGTCCCCCTTCTGCTGATCGCGCAATTTTGCAGTCACCGGCAGGAAGGTCGCGGCCCTCGGGAAATCGCGTGTCTGCGTCTCGTTTCGTCGGCGCGCTCCGCTTCGCTTTGAGGCACCGGCATGCCGCGCAGCGGGCATATGCGCCTCCTCCCGCCTCGGCGCTCGTCACGCCCCTGCAATCTTGACCTGCGCTTTTCCTCTTTCTGTCGTCTCCGCCGCAAGCTAGCACGGATGGAACGGATGATCCGCACCGCATCCGAACCTTTCGAGACGGATATGAATCGCCCCGGCCCGACATCAGCCACCGCCACATGCCGACATGGCCAGGGACCGGGCAGCGCCATTCCGACGCGAGGCGAATCGTTTCTTGTTAAGAACAAAAATGGCCGACTCGGGCCGCGCGCGCAAGCGCGGCATCGCGCCTCCGTCCCGGTGGCGCGCGATCTCCATCCCCGCTCCCCTGGCACGCCGCTTGCCCGGGGCATGCGCAACCTTGCGTCGGCACACCGGCCCTCGTGACACATGCAGGACATCAAGGACACCAACATGGCAGAGACGCACCCGGGCGCCATCGTGCCCGTCATCCTGTGCGGCGGCACGGGCAGCCGGCTGTGGCCGCTGTCGCGGGAGGGCTTCCCGAAGCAGTTCTGGCCGCTGCTGTCGCGCCGGACGATGCTGCAGGACACCGCGGCGCGGGCCAGCGGCACAGGCTTCGCGGCGCCGCTGGTGATCAGCAACCAGGCGCATCGCTTCCTGATCGCCGAGCAGCTGCGCGAGGCGGCGGTCGGGGAGGCGCGCATCGTGCTGGAGCCGGTGGCGCGCAACAGCGCCCCCGCCATCGCCGCCGCCGCCCTGCTGGCGCATGAGGCGAACCCGCAGGACGTGCTGTGGCTGATGCCGGCCGATGCCGCGATCAGCGACACGCTGGCGCTGCACGCGGCCCTCGCCCGCGCCGCCGAGGCCGCGCGGGCGGGCCATATCGTCACCTTCGGCATGCGGCCCACCGCCGCCGAGACCGGCTATGGCTATATCGAGGCCGGCGCCGCGCTGCCGGGGGTCGAGGGGGTCTCCGCCATCACCCGCTTCGTCGAGAAGCCGGATGCGGCGCGCGCCGCCGAATTCCTGGCCGGCGGCCGGCATCTGTGGAATTCCGGCATGTTCGTCGCCACCGCCGCGACGCTGCTCTCCGAGCTGGAGCGGCTGGCGCCCGATCTGCTGGCCGCGGTGCGCGCCGCGGTCGAGGGCGCGACGCGCGATCTCGACTTCATCCGCCTCGACCCGGCCGCCTTCGCGCTGGCCCCCGACATCTCCATCGACTACGCGGTGATGGAGAAGACCGACCGCGCCGCGGTGGTGCCCGCGGCGCTCGGCTGGTCCGATGTCGGCTCCTGGGCGGCGCTGTGGGAGGTCTCGCCCAAGGATGCCCAGGGCAATGCGGTGCAGGGGCCGGTCGCGCTGTACAACACCCGCAACTCCTATGTCCGCAGCGAGGGCATGCTGACCGGCGTGGTCGGGCTCGAGGATGCCGTCATCGTCGTCACCGACGACGCCGTGCTGGCGATGCATCGCGACCATGCGCAGGACGTCAAGAAGCTGCTCGAGCAGCTGAAGGCGCAGGGCCGCCCCGAGGCCACCGAGCATCGCCGCATGTACCGCCCCTGGGGCCATTACGAGGGGCTGATCAAGGGCGACCGCTTCCAGGTGAAGAAGATCTCGGTCAAGCCCGGGCAGAAGCTGTCGCTGCAGAAGCACTACCACCGCGCCGAGCACTGGGTGGTGGTGGCCGGCACCGCCATCGTCGAGCGCGATGCCGAGCGCATCATGCTGCGCGAGAATGAATCCATCTACCTGCCGCTGGGCTGCGTCCACCGCATGGAGAACCCCGGCATGATCCCGCTCACCCTGATCGAGGTGCAGTCGGGCTCCTATCTCGGCGAGGACGACATCGTCCGCTTCGAGGACACTTACGGGCGCGCCTGAACCGGCCTAGCATGGCACCGTCCCGCAAAGGGAGGGTGCCATGTGGGTCCGCTTCGTCCTGGCCGCCGCCGGTGCGGTGCGGCGGGTGGCGCCGCATTGCGGGCGGTGAGGAGACGCGGCTTGACGCTCGCCGCTTTTCACCCGATCAGGATGGCCACCCGATCCAGGGCGCGGCCCGCCTCGCGCCCGCACCACGGACAGAATGCTGCATGACGACCAGACCGCATGAGCTCGCCTTGCCCCCGGTTCCCGACAAGGTTGTGATCCAGCGCGGCGCGGTGCAGGAAATCCTGTTCCAGGACAACGACCTTCTCTATCTCCGCAGCGTCAACTACCGGCTGCGCGGCCAGATCATCCTGCACATCCAGCCGCGCCGGAACCAGCGGCAGCTCGCGGTCAACCGGCATGACGGGGAGAGCTGGGGCGCCGAGCGGATCCTGGAGCTGCCGGAGGATACCGGCGCCACGCTGCGGCTGCGCGTCGCCTTCACGGCGCAGGGCGCCGAGATCGGCGTGATGCGGGGCGACGACACGCTGGCCGAGCTGCTCTTCGAACCCTGCGCCGGGCTGCGGGGCATCGCCGAGCTGGAGCGCGCCCCCTCCATCCTGCTCCGCCTGCCCGCGGCGGCGCCGGCCGCGCCGGAGCAGCCGGCGCCGCGGCTGGCGCTGAAAGCCAGCCTCGCGGCCGGCGGCACCCTGCTGCTGCAGGGCCGGCTCGACGATCCGGACGGCCAGGCGCTGGCCCTGCGGCCCGAGCAGGAGGGTTGGCTCTGCCCGCCCCTCGCCCTCCTGACGGCCCGCGAGACCGAGGCGCCGGCCCCCGGCCGCCCGCTGCTCGCCGCCGGCGACCTCGTGGGGAGCGCGGCGAAGACGCCGCCCCGCTGGGTGAGCCTGGCGCTGGCGGATGGCACGACGCGGCGGCTGCCGCTGCCCCCGGCGATGCCGGTGGCGCTGGAGACCATCCAGCACTGGCTGGGCCTGGCCTGCCCGGCGCCGGAGGAGATCGGCCCGGTCTTCTCGCGCCTGCTGGCCACACCGCTGCTGGCGCTGCAGGCCGAGCTGGCGGCGCGGCCGCTGGCGCATCGGGAGCGGCGCTTCGGCGAACCCCTTCCGGCGCCGCGGGCCAGCCTCGTCATCCCGCTCTATGGCCGGCTCGACTTCATGGCCTTCCAGGCGGCGCTGTTCAGCCAGGGCGGCCTCGACCAGGACGAGCTGATCTACGTGCTCGACAATCCCGCCCAGGCCGAGGAGGCGGAGCAGCTGGCGCGCTCGGCGCAGGCCCGCTTCGGCCTGCCGCTGCGGCTGCTGCTGCCGGAGCGGCGGCAGGGCTTCGGCGGCGCCAGCAATCTCGGCCTCGCCGCCGCGCGCGGCCGGCATGTCTGCTTCCTCAACTCCGATGCCTTCCCCCTCGACACCGGCTGGCTCGACCGGCTGGTCGCCCGCCTGGACGCCGATGCCGGGATCGGCGTGGTCGGGGCGCGGCTGCTCTTCGCCAATGGCACGCTGCAGCATGACGGCATGTGGTTCGTGCCGCAGCCCGGCCTGGCCGGCTGGCCCTTCCCGCGCCATCTGGGCAAGGGCCTGCACCCGCCGGAGGCGGCGCCCGGCCTGCTCGACGTGCCCGCCGTCACCGGCGCCTGCATGGCGCTGCGGCGCGAGGTGGCGCTCGAACTCGGCGGCTTCGACCCCGCCTATGTCATCGGCGATTTCGAGGACGCCGATCTGTGCCGCCGCGTGCTGGCCCGCGGCCTGCGCTGCTGCGTCGACCGCGCGGTGCGGCTCTGGCATCTCGAGCGCCAGTCCCAGGGCAGCGACGCAGAACCATGGCGCAGGAATTTGAGCCTGCTGAACGCCGCGACCTTCGCCGGCCGCTGGCAGGACCGGATCGAGATGACGCATGAATGACGCGCCTTCCGCGGCCGGCCGCCGCGTCCTGGTGATCGGCGCCGGCCCCGGCCAGGCCGCCACGCGGGCCGCCCTCGATTTGCACGCCGCGCTGCGTGCAGCGGCGATGGACAGCCTGTGCCTGCTGACCGCCCCGGCCGCCGCGGCACCGCTCGGCGTGGACCTGTTCCAGCGGGCGGCGGCGGACGTGTTCTTCCACCGCCAGCCCTGGGTCGATCCCTTCTTCCTGTCCTGCCCGGAGGCGGGGTTGCCCGCGGCCCTCACCCGGGTGCTGCAGGGCTGGCGGCCCGACATCGTCCATCTGCAGCACCCGGCCAGCTTCGGGCTCGAGGGCCTGCTGCTGCTGCGCCGCGCGCTGCCCGGGGCGCGGCTGCTGCTGACGCTGCACGACCATCTGCTGCCCTGCGGGCAGGGCCCGGCGCCGGCCCTCGCCCTGCTGGAGGCGGCGGCGGATCCGGAGGCGGCGCGCCGCTTCTTCCCGGAGCGCTCGGCGGAGGATGTGCATCTGCGCCGCATCGTGGCGCTGCGTTTCCTGGCCGAGCCGGATGCGCTGCTCTGCCCCACCGCCTTCAGCGCCGCCCGCCATGCCGAATGGGGCATCCCGGCGGAGCGGCTGCATGTGCTGCCGGCCCTGGCGCCGGATCCGGCGCCGGATCCGGCCCCGCCACCGCCCGGCATGCTGCGCCTGGCCTGGCTGGGCCCCTTCCCCGCCAGCGACGGCGCGCGGGAGGCCGGCGGCCCCGGCGCCGGGCTGGAGCTGCTGCTCGCCGCCTGCGACCTGCTGCCGGCCGGGCTGCCGCTGCGGATCGAGCTGTGCGGCGCGCCCGACCTGGCCGGCCATGCGGAGACCGCCCGCCGCATCGCCGCCGCCGCGCCCTGGCTGAGCCTGGCCCCGCTGCCGGCGGGCCATCGCCACCGCCTCGCCGCGCTGCAGCCGGCCCAGGCGCTGCTGGTGACCGAGGCGGGGTGGGATGATCCCGGCCAGACCCTGGCCCTGGCCCGGGCCGCCCACCGCCCGGTGATCGGCCCCCGGCTCGGCGCCGTCGCCGAGGCGGTGCGCGACGGGGTGGACGGGCTGCTGTTCCGGCCGGGCAGCGCGCTCGACCTGGCGCAGCTGCTGATCCGCGCCGCGACCGAGGAAGGCTGCCTGCCCGCCCTGCAGGCGGCGCTGCCGCCGCCCCCGGCGCCGCGGGATGGGCTGGACCGCCTGCTGGCGCTCTATGAGGGCGGGGGCTGAGCCATGGCACCGCCTCCCGGCTGCCACGGCGCCCTCGATGCCATGCTGGCCGGCTCCGGCTTCATCATGGTGGATGGCTGGCTGGCCTGCCCGCCCGGCCATGACTGGCCGGATCCGGTCTGGCTGGAGATCGCCGGGCAGCGCTTCGCCATCACCCAGTGGTTCAGCCGGCCCGACCTGCCGGCGGATCCGGCCGGGCCGCTATTCCGCGCCTTCCGGCAGGATTTCCCGCTGCCGCAGGACGCCACGGCCGAGCCGTTGCACCTGACCCTGCCGGGGCTGCCGGCGCCGCTGGTCAGCGCGGCGGCCGATCGCTGGCGGCCCTACCGGCCGAGCGGCCATATCGAGCGCGGCTCCCAGGCCGGGATGTCCGGCTGGGTCTATGATCCCGGCCTGTGGCACAGCGACAGCCAGGCGGAGCTGGAGCTGGAAGGGCTCGGCGCCCGCTTCACCCTCAGCTTCACCCTGGACCGCCCCGACCTGACCGGCGGCGTGCCGCTGCCCGGGCGCAAGCTGGGCTTCGCCCTCTCCGCCGCCGAGATCGCGGCGCAGCTGGACCCGCTGCTGCCCTTCCGCGAGGGCGCCGCCTGCACCCTGGTGCTGCGCAGCTCCGGGCAGGAATTGTCGCGGCGCGAGATGCCGCTCGCCCCGCTGTCGCATGGCCGGCTGGAGGGGCATGCCAGGGGCCTGGTGCGCGGCTGGGCGGCGATGCGCGAGCACCCCTATGCCGTGCCGCTGGTCGAGCTGCGCATCGAGGGCATCCCCTATGCCCAGCTGCTGGCGGAGCGCGGCCGCAAGGACCTGCTGGAGAAGGGCGTGACCACCGGCGCCGGCGGCTTCGCGCTGCCGCTGCAGGTCTCGCCGCACGACGCCGACAGCATCCTGCTGGAGGCCCGGGTGATGGGCGAGGCGGAGCCCCTGCCCGGCACCCCGGTCCGGATCGAGGGGCTGCCGCCGCAGCGCGGGGCCGGCGCCGCGCCCTGGCGCGGCCTGGCCGCCGGGCGGCCGCGGGTCGCCATCGTCATCCCCGTCTACAACGCCGCCGAGGAGCTGGCGCAATGCCTGGAGGCGGTGCTGGCGCATACCGGCCCGGGGGCCGAGCTGATCGTCATCGACGATGCCAGCCCGGACCCGGCGGTGGGCGCGGTGCTGGCCCGCCATGCCGGCCGGCCCGGGCTGCGGATCCTGCGCAACGACAGCAATCTGGGCTTCACCGCCACCTGCAACCGCGGCATCGCGCTCGCCGGCCGCGACGATGTGGTGCTGCTGAACTCCGACACGCTGCCGCCCGAGCGCTGGCTGGAGAATCTGGTGCTGGCCGCCTATTCCGGCCCCGACATCGCCACCGCCTCGCCGCTCTCGGACAATGCCGGCGCCTTCTCCGCCCCGGAGCTGAACCGGCGCAACGACACCCCGCCCGGGCTGACGCCGAGCCAGGTGTCGCGCCTGGTCATGCAGCACTCCCCGGCGGTCTATCCGGAGATGCCGACCGGGCATGGCTTCTGCCTCTACATCCGCCGCGCCGCGCTGGACGCGGTGGGCCCGCTGGACGCCGAGGCCTTCCCGCGCGGCTATGGCGAGGAGAATGAGTTCTGCATGCGGGCCGCGCGGGCGGGCTGGCGGCATGTGATCGACGACCGCACCTACATGCCGCACCGCCAATCCGCCAGCTTCGGCGCCGCCAAGGCGGCGCTGCTGGCGGCCGGGCGCGCCGTGGTCGATGCGCGCTATCCGGAATACTCGGCCCTGGTCCGCGCCCTGCCGGCGCATGAACAGCTGCCCGCCATGCGCTGGCGCGTCCGCCGCGCCTTCCGCGACGCCGCGCGGCCGCCCCGCCCCCGCATCCTCTACGTCATCTCGACCGAGACCGGCGGCACGCCGCAGACCAATCTCGACCTGATGCGGACGCTGGAGGATCGCTACGAGCCCTGGCTGCTGCGCAGCGACGGCCGGGTGCTGAGCCTGCAGCGGCTGGAGCGGCAGGAGCTGCAGCCGGTGGACCAGGCGGTGCTGCCGACGGCGCTGCATCCCGGCACGCATCGCAGCGCGGCCTATGACGAATGCGTCGCCGCCTGGCTGCTGCGCCATGCGATCGAGCTGGTGCATATCCGCCACCTGGCCTGGCACGGGCTCGGCCTGCCGGCGGTGGCGGCGGCGCTCGGCATTCCGGTGGTGCATTCCTTCCACGATTTCTACAGCCTCTGCCCGACCATCAAGCTGCTGGACGGGGCGATGCGGCATTGCGCCGGCGACTGCGCCCGCGGCGAGGGCGAATGCCGCGCCGAATTGTGGCCGGCCGACTGGGTGCCGCCGCTGCGCGGCCAGTTCGTGCCGCGCTGGCGGGCGATGATGCAGCAGGCCCTGGCGCCGGCCGACGCCTTCGTCACCACCGCCGACAGCGCGCATGCGCTGATCGCGCGGCACCTGCCCGGCCTGGCGGCGCATGACTGGCGCGTGCTGCCGCATGGGCGCGACTTCGCCGAATTCCTGCCCCCCGCAGCGACGGCGCCCGGCGCGGGCCCGCTGCGCATCCTGGTGCCGGGCAACATCTCCCCGGCCAAGGGCGGCGATCTGGTCCGCCGCATGGCGGAGCTGGATGGCGGCGCCCGGCTGGAATTCCACATCCTGGGCGATCATGGCTGGCTGCAGCCGATGCCGGGGCTGGTGCTGCATGGCCGCTACCGCCGGGAGGATTTCCTCGACCATGTCCGCCGCATCGGGGCGCAGCTCGGCGCGGTGTTCTCGGTCTGGCCGGAGACCTATTGCCACACGCTGACCGAGATGTGGGCGGCCGGCCTGCCGGTGCTGGCGCTCGACCTCGGCGCGGTGGGCGAGCGCATCCGGCGGCATGGCGGCGGCTGGCTGTTCCCGCCGCAGCCGGCGGAGACGCTGCTGGCGGCGATCCTGGACAGCCTCGCCGGGCCGGAGACGGTCGGCGCCCGGCTGCGGGAGGTCCGCGCCTGGCAGGAGGGCGAGGGGAGCAGCCGCAGCAATGCCGCCATGGCGGCCGATTACGACCGGCTGTACCGCGATGTCTGGGCCAGGCGGCGGTCCTTCGCCGCCGCGGCGCCTGCCGGCCAGGCCTAGGGCGGCGGCGCAGCCGCCTGCGCGCCAGGCGGCATGCTGGCCGGCCGGCACGGGATGATGCCCGGCGGCGGGGCCACGCATCCCGCCGGCCCCTGCCCGATGCGGCGGATCTGGCCGCACCCCCCGCTCCGGCACGCGGCGCCGCCAGGCCGGGCCGGCCCGCGACACCACCTAGAAATCAGGCCCGGGCGGGCGGTACGGGCGGCAGGCGGCGAGCCTCGGCCGGCGGGAAGCCGCCGCCCGTCACCCCCCCCGGGCAGCCGCCCGAAGCAGCGGCGGCCCGGGCGGCCGCAGCGGCCGCGGCGGGGCGCAGTCCAGGCGCCTCAGTAGGCGGCGTAGGATTTCTCTTCGACGAAGCGGGAGCCGAGCATGACATTCAGCTCGCGCTTGACGGCAGCGCGGTCGTCATTGGTGAAGTAGACGGCGCGCGCCAGGCTGATGAAGGTCTCGCCGAAATCCTTCTTGCGCTCGCATTCGCGGATGTCGTCCTCAATGACCCAGAGCTTGCCATTGATCTCCCGCAGACGGTCCACCAGCGCCGGCGCCTCGGCCGGCGCCTTGGCCAGGATCGGCGCGAAGGTGTCCTGCAGCGCCTGCAGCTCGACCCGCACATTGGCGAGCTTCGCCGCATCCTTGATGTGGCGCATCTTCAGTTCCAAGATCGTGATCTTGTCGATCAGCTCGCCGACGGAGGTCGGAACCAGAATATCCTGCGTCATGATCGATCCTTTTCGTGCGCAAATGCAGACAGGCTTCGGACGCTAAGCTGCGCCTTGGGCATGACTCCTAGTTTCTTTCCCGATCCCATGGAAGCGCCCTTCTTTGCCAAAGCCTATGGCAAGATCGTTGCAGAATCCAGGAAGTTGCCGTCGACCTACCCAAGGTTGCAGCGCCCCGGCGCAACCGCGCGGAGCGTCCGCATCACGACGCAGCTCGCCGCGCCGCGCTCAGCGTCCGCTCGGGCCGGCAGCGGAATCGGACTGCCTGCGCAGCCTGTCCAGCAGGGCCTGGAAACGGGGCGCCCGCGGGTCCAGCTCGGCGGCCTGCTGGGCGGCCTCCAGCGCCTCGCCGGGATGCCCCGCCTGTTCCAGCGCGCGCGCCAGATTGTAGTGGCAGACCGGCCGGTCATGCCAAAGCCGCGCGACGGCGCGAAAACTCTCCACCGCGACATCATAGTCGCGCAGATTGGTGGCGAGGTGCCCGCGCGCATGCAGGTAGTCCGGCTTGCGCGGCGCCAGGGCGACGGCGCGCGATATCGCGGCATAGGCCTGCGGCAGCAGGCCGCGCGCCGACAGCGTGCGTGACAGCGAAAACCAGTAGGCCGGGCTGCGCCCCCGCCGCTCGCGCACCGCGGCGCGGAACGCCGCCGGATCCGCGCCCTCCAGCACCAGCGCCCTGACGAGCGGGCTGATCAGCCCTGTCTGCTGCAGGAAATTTCCCGAAGGATGGCCGGAGAAAGGCAGCTTCATCTCGGTGAGCGGCCGGCAGGCGCGCAGCAGCTCGACATGCCGCGCATCGGGGTGCAGCGGATCGTAGATCACCACCAGCCGCGCCTGCGGCGACAGCCCTTCCGCCATCGGGAAATGCCATCGCAGCGCCGCGGCCTCCTGCTCCCAGCGTGTCTCGAAGGGCACGACCTCCCGCAGCAGGGAGAACTGGGGCGAGATGGCGATGACGTCGTCCAGCCGGAGCGCCCGCGAGAAGGCGAGCGCGGCGAAGGCGCCCATGCTCGACCCATAACCGATGCGCCGCGCATAGCGGCCCTGGAGCGCGCCATCCACCGCGCCGACCACCGCCTGCATGTCGGGGTTCTGGTACCACTCGTTCTGCGCGCAGGTGATGTGGATGGCATCCACCCCGATCCGGCGGAGATACTCCTCGCCGAAGGCCTCGCCATCCAGCCGCTGGCGGCTTTGCCAGGGCGCGAAGGTGACCACCACCCGGTCCGAAGCGCTGCCGGTGACGGCGCGGACGCGGAAATGGTCCGAACCGTAGAGCACATGTTCCTGCAAAACCGTATCCTGCGTCACTCGGCGGCCGCCAGATCCCGCGTGGCGAGGGCCGCCTCTTCCGTCTCCTGCAGCAGCTTCGCCAGGGCGCGCTGCACCGTCTCGGGCGCGATGTCGGCGATGCAGCCGCAGAGGCCGCGGAAGAAGGGGCCGCCATGGCCGGCCAGCTCGCAGGGCGCGCAGGGCTTGCGCAGCGCCACCACCCGGCTGAACGGCCCGAGCGGGGCACGGGTCCGCGGCTCCGTCGGGCCGAAGATCGCCAGCAGCGGGATGCCCAGCGCATTGGCGATGTTCATGCCGCCGCTGTCATTCGACACGAAGGCACGACAGGCCGACATGCGCGCGGCCATCTCCTCGACGCTGCCGCCGGTCATGTCCAGGGTGCCGGGAACATGCTCGTCCGGACTGCCGAAGGAGGCGACGCGCCACCCCTCGCCCTGCAGGGCCGCCGCCAGCTCCGCGAAATGCGGCCAGCGCTTGGCGGCCCAGGCGCCGGTCTTGGAGCCGGCGTGGAAACCGATCAGGTCCGTCTCGCAGCGGGTGCGGCGCAGATCGCCCATGAAGGCGGCGGTGACATCGTCCGGCGCATAGGGGATGCCGAGCAAGGCCGTGGCCGCCGCCAGGTTGAACTCCGCCTCGTGATAGCGATGGCCGGCATGGAAGCTGTCCCAGCTGCGGGAACGGATGACGCGGCGGGCGCGGAAGGGCGGCTGCAGGGTGCCGAAGCTGTGCGTCAGGAAGACGGTATCGTAATGGCGCCGCACCACCGCGTCGCCCAGGCTGAAGACCTGGCCGACGAATTCGGAATTCGCCACCACCGCCAGCGCCGCCGCCGAATCCCCCGCCACCACGACATCGATGCGCTGGCCGAGATGCCGGGCGAGGCGGCGGATCAGCGGCGTCGTGTGGATGATGTTGCCGATGCCGGAGCCGACGCCGAGCAGGAAGGGCGCCTCGAGCCCCTGCAGCAGGCGCTGCAGGCGGCCCTGCTGCTGATGGAAGCCATTCGCCTCGGCATGGCGCAGCGCATCGCCGGAGCGCTGCGCCCAATAGGCGCGGTCGTCCCACAGCCGGCGGATCTCCGCGGCCCACAGATCCGGCCGCTCGGGCAGGCTGACGCCGCTCTGCCGCAGCAGGAACGGCACATTGCCCTGGTCGGAGCCGATGACCGGCACGCCGAAACGCTGCGCCTCGACGACGACGCGGCTGAAGGTCTCGACGAACTGGTAGCTCGGCACCAGGACGGCCCGCGCACCGGCATAGAGCTCCGCCATGTCGTCGCAGCGGGGCCGCAGCGTGACGTTCCGCGCGCCGGCGCGGATCCGCGCCGCCTCGGCCACCTCGATGCCGGATTGCGTCGCGGTCACGACGAAGGGGATGTCGGGAAGGTGGCGCGCCACCTCGAGCACGAAGTGATAGCCCTTGTCGAAGCGGCTGTTCGCCAGCAGCACGACGTCCCGGCCCTCCTCGGTGGGGCGGGGCGGCGCGGCGAGGTCGTCCGGCAAGGAGGGGATCACCGGCAGCCGCGCGCCGAAACTCTCCTCCACCACCTGCCGCGTGAACTCGGAATTGGCGTAGAGGGCGTCGCAATCGGCCAGCAGCAGCGCGAAATCGGGCCGCGGCGCATGCGCTTCCGGCCCGCCGGGATAATAGCCCGGATTGGCGGTCGAGGGCAGCAGCAGCTCGCGCCAGAAATGGATGCCGAAGACCAGCCGGGTGTCGAGAAAACGCAGCGCCGCACTGACCTCGTGGCCCAGGCCGGAGACCACATGGGCGATGACGGCGCGTTCCTCGAACGCCAGGCGGAACAGCGCCGCCGGCGTCTGGGCGATGAAGGTGTAGCGCAGCCCCTCGGGCGTCAGCCCGCCCTCGCCCACCCGCTCGGCCCGGGTGCCGACGATGAGCGGGTCATGGCCCAGGGCGCGATAGAGCCGCGCTATCTGCTCGAGGAAATGCTCGGCGCCGCCGAATTTCTGGATGCCGAAGGTCGAGACCAGCAGCACGGTGCCTTTCGGCGGGGCCGCCTCCGGCGCGCTCCAGGGGCCCGCCGGCGCCAGGCTGTGCCGGTGGCGGCGCGGCATATGCGCCGCGGCGGACAGCAGCGCCGGCAGGCCGGCCCCGGAATCGACCAGCCCATATTCGACCAGCTGGCGCAGATAGTCGCGCCGCCAGAAGCGCTGCGGCGCGGCATCCGGGCCTGGCGTGATCTCGACCAGGGCGGCGCGATCCGGCACGGTGTTCAGCCGCGCCATGGCCTCCAGCACCGCCGGGGCCGGGGCCGGGTCAGGCAGCGCCAGCCAGTCGACCTCCGCCTGCAGCCATGGGTGCTTGCCGTCCTGCATCTCGGCTCCCGCTCCGGGCCTCGTCCTTCCGCCGCCACCCGCCGGCGTCACGGGGGCAACCCCTGCTGTCACGGCGCGGCCATGCCCCCGGCCACGGCCGGGAACAGACCGACACGGAACGGGCCCGCCTGCCGCCCCGCCAGCCAGCGCTCCAGCACCCGCACCATGGAGGCCGCGGTGTCATTCGCAGGATCCTCCGCCTGCGCCTGCCGGGCATGGTGGAGCGCCTCCTCGATCCTGTCGAGGCGGACCAGGATACGGGCGCGCTCCACCGCCAGCATGCTCAGCTTGGGCGAACGGCGCTGCGCCTCGTCCAGCGCCTCCAGCGCCTCGGGCAGCAGGTTCTTCTGCAGCAGCAGGCCGCCAAGGTCGCGATGCGGCCGGCCATCCCGCGGCATCAGCGCCGCGGCCCGGCTCATCAGCTCGATCGCCTCGTCCAGCAGATCCGGCCGCTGCGGCACCACGCCATAGCCGCCATTCACCAGGCGGGCGGTGGCGCGCGCCAGTTCGAAGACGTATTTCGCCTCGCGCCCACGCTCGGCGACACAGCCGAGCAGAATCTCGCGCGCGCTGTCGAAGCGCTGCAGCCGAGCCAGGGCGGTGCCCAGATAGAACATCCCCTCGAGCTGCTGCGGCGCCTCGCGCGGCAGCCAGTCGAGTTCGGCCAGGGCCTGCTCGTGCTGGCCCAGGCTGACATGAGCGCGGCCGATCCAGGCCGCGACCTCGGCATCGCGGCCATGCCGCTGCTGATAGGCGGTGCCGAGCGCGATCACCTGGGCCCATTCGGCGCGGCGGACATGCTCCTGCAGGGCCTTGCGATCCTGCGCGGCGCCGGCCGCCGGGGGCGCCGCATCAGCGGGGCGGGCCGTGGCAGCCTCGTCCCCCCTGCCCTCCGCGCGGTCCTTGACCCAGGCGGCGTGCTTGAAGCGGAGCGCAGGATCACGCAGGTCGCCGCAACGCGTGAAGGATTGCGGCGGCAGATCCTCCACCCCGATCTCGACCCCCTCCGCATGACAATGCAGGGTGACGCTGATGCCCCCCTGCCAGGCGGCGTCGGGAAGCGGAATGACCAGCTCCCTCCCCCAGTGCTCGCCGCGCCGGTCATTCGCGACCAGCAGCTTCCTGTCCCGCACGGGCTTGACGTGAAGAAGGATTTCCGTGCCGGCGACGACATCGAGGCTGCATCCCATCTCCACGGCCTTTTCCGTGAAAAGGAAGGCTCGCTGCACGGTCGCGCTCATGTCAAAGCTCCACCAGCTCGATCAAGGCCGCCCCGGCCAGGGAGGGGCCGTGGCCGCCCCGCCGCGGACCCCAGGCTGCGGCAGGGCGCCCGGGGCCTGTCACGGCCCCGGATCCGGAAAGACCGGCCGGCACCGGCGGCGTCCCGCGGGGGACATCGGCCGATGCCGTCGGATCAATGCGCCAGCGTCTCCTCATTCACCAGCTTCATGACGTCGTTCTTGAAGGCGATATTGGCCTCGCGGCACTCGCCGAGCGCCTCGGGATAGGAGCGCGCGAGCTTCATGGCGCGCTGCCAGTCCAGCGGGTGGCAGAGCGGAACCGCATGCCGCAGCCCGTAGAATTTGGAGGAGGTGGGGATGGCCACCACCTTGCGGCCCAGCAGCGTCGCCCAGTAGGCGCCATGGAAGGAACTGGTCACCACCGTCTCGGCCGAGCCCAGGAAGGCGATGATCTTGTCCATGCCGTGGCGCATATTGCCCAGCAGCTTCCCCTGCGGGATGTCCTTCGGCATGAAGCTGGAGTTGTTCTTCATCCCCTTGTTGGCGAAGAACACCACGTCATGCTCGATCTCATAGCTGCGGTCGAACAAGGGCGACATGCAGGTCACGCAAGGAACCCAGCGGGACGAGACGCCGTCATCGCGGGTTCCCGCCAGCGCGTAATCCTCCGGCTTGAAGGTGTAGGTCTTGCGCAGCCCGGCCCAGGATTCGAGCTTGACCGCGTTGTGGCCACAGCCCCAGAGGATGACCTTGCTCTTCTCCCGCGTGATCTTGCTCAGGCTCTCCTCGAATTTGGGCATTTCGAGGAGACCGCCGCCGCCGACGATGACCGTCGTGGCGCGGTCATACACATCGTTCCAGGCGGCGCGATCGCCTGCGTCCTCAGCCATCCATCCCATCAGGTCGAGCACGGGAACATCGGCAAATTCTGGAAAATAGTACTTCGGCGAGCTCATGAGATCGCCGACATTTTCCGTATTGCAACGATGAATACTGACCAGCATCCGGCGCCTCTGCGAGTTGATGTCTCGAGGAATATTACGCGGAATATCAGCAATTTATTGTCAATAAGTCAAGTCAATATCTTGATGCGCGATACGTCGCCGGATGAAAAAACCGGCACCGTCGCGCAATCGACGAGTTTCTTTCCACCCTCTGACAAATTTATTCTTATGGTCCCCGGGCACGCCGGCCAGCCCCCGGGCTGCCACCCCCGGGGAGCGGCGCCCCGCCCTGGCGCCGCCGCCGATCCCGTCCCTGCCGAGACCGCCAGCGGGCAGCCTCAGGCGGCCACGCCAGCGCCCTCGGGCAGGACACCGCCCATGACCTGGCGCAGCAGGGTCACCCACTCCTCCCCCTTCGCCGGATCGGCGGGCGCGAGGATCATCGATGCATAGGCCGGATGCGCCGCCAGCGCGGTGGGGGCCACCACCCGGACACCCGCCTTGGCGACTTCCAGCGCCTCGGCACAAAGCGTGGCGGGAGCTGGCGAATACTGCACGAAGGCGCCCATTCCCTCGGCCATTTCGCCCCAGTCCAGCTTCGTCTTGCGGGGAATGAAGCGAATATTCGGGTCCACGCCACGACTGATGGCATCGGCGATGATCACGAAGCTCATCTGCGGGCAGCGGCGCGGCAGCGCCAGCGCGCGCGCCAGATCCGCCGTATCATTGACCATCAGATAGACCGGCCCGGGCCGCGGCCGCAGCGGGTGCTGCAGGCCGCCGGCATGCGGCAGGACCGCCAGCAGCGTGTCGGGCGTGTGCCAGCCGGCTCCGCGCCGGGGCGCCGGAACGCCCATGCTGATCTCTTCGAGCAGCAGGCTGGCCAGGCCATCGGCGTCGTAGAGCCCGTTCAGGGAGAGGTCGACCACCGGCACCGGGGCGGGGATGGCGAGCGACAGCGCCGCCGCCATGCCTTCCACCGAAAGCACCAGGCGCGGCTTCATGTCCTGCACCAGCCGCTGCCAGATCTGCGGCGACCAGACGCGCGAGCCATGCACATAGGTGACGTTGTCACGGAACTCGAAGCGCGGCCGCTCGGTCACCTGCGAGGTGCTGGCGATGACGGGGCACAGCCCCGCCGCAGCAAGCCGCCGCGCCAGCAGCACGAGGACGGAGGAGGCAGAGCCCGGCCGGGTGACCGTCGGATCGCAGGCCGGGGCGACGATCAGCACGGTCGACCAGGGCGCCAGCACCGCTTCGCCGCCCGGCAGGGCCAGCGGGACCGGCGCACCGGCCGCCGCCAGCCCGCCGAGCAGCGATGGCCGCCCCGACGCCAGCGGCACCTCCCCCTCCGCGGCGCCCAGGAAATCCTGCCAGGCCGCCAGCAGCGCCGCCTCGTCCAGCGCATGCGTCAGGCGCGCGGTCAGGCCCCTGTTGCTGCTGCACAGCGCTTTCAGCTCCTCGGCGCGGCCGCGGATCTCGGCCGGCGCGTGCTGCAGCGCCGCCCTCACCCATTGCTTCAGCCCCCAGGAGGAGAGTGGGCCGCTGCCGCGGAGACGGACCTGCTCGAGCAGCTGCAGGGCACCGGCGGCGTTGCCCTGGCGCAGCTGCGCATGGAAGAGCAGCTCGCTCACGGCACGGAACTGGGCCGGCATCAGCTGCAGCTTGAACATCGTCTCCACGATGGGCTGCGGCGCCAGCGCCGGCTCGGGCGCGTCGGAGGCGTGGCCGAGAATGCTCCGCAGCGATGCCTGCAGCAGCTGCAGCAGCCGGGCGGGCGGGCCATCCAGCGTGTCGCGGAAGGTCGCCGCCAGCGTGGCCGCGCCCTCGAAATCGCCGCAGCGCAGCAGGTCGGCCACGGTGCGGACCGCGAAGGCGGCGTCGCGCGGATAGAGGATGATCCGCTCCGCCGAGAGCTGCGGCAGCAGCTCGGCCTTGGAGGGCCGGCCCGGCGCGCCGAGCTCGTATTCGATCAGCGCCGTGTCGGTCGGCGCCCAGATGGGCTGCGGGCCGAGCCGGGCCGCCCTCTCCTGCAGCGCGGCGAATTCCTGCGCCACCCGCTCGACCGACATGTCCAGCATGCAGACGGGATCGCTGCAGCGCAGCCAGTCGATCTTGAAGTTGCAGGGGCCGCAGGACACCATGGTCGAGACCACGCGGCTCTGCGCGTAGAAAGGCCCGTTCTTGCGGTAGGCGGTCGGGCCGAACAGCCAGAGCGTCGGCACGCCGAGCGTCTCGGCGATGTGGCACATGCCGCCATCATGGCCGATGAAGTAGCTGCAGGCGGCGATGGCCTTCAGCGTGTCGCGGATCGACAGGCCGGTGTAATCCTCGGTGCCGGCGACCAGCTCCTCCGGCAGCCCGAAGCAGCGCAGCGTCCAGCCCTCGGCGCGCAGCCGGTCGGCCAGCTGCTGCACATAGGGCCATTGCCGCTTGGCCCAGGTGCCCTGCTTGATGCCGTTCGCGATGCCGATGATGCGCGGCCCCTCCGGCGCGTGCCGGATGTCGCGCAGGAAGGATTGCGGCAGCGGCGCGTCGAGCAGCGGCGTGGGGCCGAAGATCCGGTCGAGGCCGAGGAAATAGATGTCGGCCTCGCGAATGAAGCGCCCATGCACGTTGAAGTCGTAGAGCTTGTTCTGCTGCAGCCAGGTCGTCGCCGTGCAGAAGGGTTCGGCATGCGAGGCGAGCGCGGTGGAGACCAGCACGTCATAGTGCCGGCCCGCGGTGTACTCGAAGCCCGGAAAGATGAAATCGATCCAGGGCGAATCGTTGAACAGCTGGACGCCCTGGGTCAGGTCGCTGCTGATGATCACCGTCACGCGCCGGCCGGTGCGCTCGGCGATCCAGCGGATCATCGGCGTCGCGTTCATCATGTTGCCGAGGCCGGAGCCCAGCGAAACCGCCACGCGGAAGCCGAGCTGGCGCACCGCCGCCGCGGTGTCGAGGGCGGGGATGCCGACGCTGAGCACATCCTCCACCGCCTCGCGCAGCGCCGCGGGCGCACGCACCACTGCGTCGACACGGGCGAGCGCCTGCGCGAAGGCGGCGCGATACGCCTCCTCCTCGCGCAGCCGCGGCGCCGCCAGGGCGAGGGCCGACAGATCCCAGACGATCGGCGCGCGCAGGCCGCGGATGGCGAGGATATCGGCCGCATCGGCGCCGGCCGCGTAGATCAGCGCCGGCGGGGCGGCAAACACCGCGCGGATCAGCGCATCCGGCGTGCCGTCGAGGAGCGTCACGGCCAGCAGCCCGGCCGCCTGCAGCGCCTGGCGCTGGTCGGACAGCGCCGTGCCATGGGGGGTCCAGATGATGCCTGCCTTGCTGTGCAGCAGGGCGCCGCCTTCCATCGCCATCACCATCGCCTCAGACGACTTCGCGCAGCGCGCGGAGGGTTTCGATCGAGGGCACGGCGAAATTGCCGTGCGGTTCAGGGTAGAGCACCGTGCGGTGGTAGCCGCGCTGGAAGAAGCGCTCCTCCGTCATGTGCAGGCCCTTGCGCCCGATGTAGCGGGCATTGTTGGTGCGGGTGGAGACGCGGAAGATGCCCAGCGCCTCGCAGGCCATGTTCTTGATGCTGTCCTGCGACGACAGATAGCCCCGCCCGCCGCGCCCCATGCTGCGCAGCATCGCGTTGATCTCCGCATGCTTCGCCTTGCGGTCGCGATACTCGACGCCGTGGATGATCTCGAGATACTGCGAGACGATCCGGTTGCGCTTTTCCCAGCAGGCGCGCGTGATGCCGAAGGCCCAGTTGTGCTCGTTCATCAGGCACAGATCCTGCCGCGCGCTGCGCTGCGCCTCCAGCGGCATGTCGTTGCGCATGCCATA
The DNA here is from genome assembly GCF_030818485.1 of Pseudoroseomonas cervicalis. Lineage (NCBI taxonomy): Bacteria > Pseudomonadati > Pseudomonadota > Alphaproteobacteria > Acetobacterales > Roseomonadaceae > Roseomonas > Teichococcus cervicalis. The sequence goes on from NZ_JAUTAJ010000004.1 coordinate 1,451,278, forward strand.
GGCCGAGACCACGCCGATATGCGGATTGTCCAGCGCCATGGTCAGCAGCTCGACCAGCACTTCCATGTAGTGCGGCTGCAGGAGCATGTCGTCCTCGAGGAAGACCGCGCAATCGAAGGCGTTGTCGATGAAGAAGAACTTCTCCGCGCGGTCGAAATTATGCGCGACGCCGAGGTTGAAGGGCGCCTCGAACACCTCGCCCTCCGGGAAGTATTCGCGGAACAGCTCGACGCATTCCGCGATCCTGGCCGGATCCGCATAGACCTCGCCGGTGGAGGCGGCGCGGCCGCTGTCCTGGAACAGGAACACTTCCGGCCTGCGGCCGCCGAAGCCGGTCTGCCGGACCAGCGTCTGCATGACGGCCTCAAGATAGTCCGGCCTGTCGAACGACATGATGGCGATGGGCAGGATGTTCATCGTCACGCCCTCAGATCTGGCCGAACACGGTGATGCTGCGCAGGACGCCGGAGAGGTAGGCATCGGCCTCGTCCAGGGACAGGCGCCCGAGATGCTCGATATGGCAGGAGCGCAGCAGCAGGCCCATGAGCGGGCGCGGCTCCGCCTCGCCGCCGGTCAGGGGGCCGAGGATGCGGACCACATCCACCGCCGGGCGCCGCGCCTGCAGCACCTCCTGCAGCACGGCCGGCGCCAGGGCCCGGTCCTCGCGCAGGAAAAGCGTCCAGGTGCCGATGCTGGGCGCTCCGCCCAGGTAGTTGTCCTCCATCCGCGCCACCAGGCTGCAATCCGGCCCGTAGGACAGGAAATCGTCGCGGCAGCGCGGATCCCTCTGCCGCGGCGGCAGGTAGAGCACCGCGAAGCTGCGCTCCGCCGCCGGCAGCTCGCCCCCCTGCAGGGCGATGGCCCGGTTCAGGCGGCCGGTGAATTCGGCATTCGGCTGCGCCGCGAAGGCCTGCAGCGACCAGTGGAACCAGTTCTGCGGGAAGGCGAGCCGCGCCAGCCGCGCATCGATCTTGCCGCCGGCGGAACGCTGCGCCAGGCCGCGCCCGCGGGTTGCGGCGCCGAGGCTGCCGGCATGGTCGCCGCGCGCCTGCAGCAGGATGGCCTGCAGCGCCTCGGCATCCGCATGGCCCGGCTTGGTCTTGAGCGCCGCCCGGACCAGGGTCAGCGCCTCCTCATGGCGGCCTTGCTGCGTCCGCAGCCGCGCCAGCAGCGACAGCAGCAGATGCGATCCCGGCGCCGCGACGAGCGCCCGGTCGAGCACCAGCTCGGCCATGGCGGGACGGTTCAGGCCGAGCAGCAGGCGGGCCAGCTGCGTTGCCGTCTCCGGCTCGCCCTGGTCGCGCTGCCAGACGGTCATGCAGATGTCGAGCAGCACGTCCTTCAGCGCGGTCTCGTGCACGACGCGCCGTTCCGTCGGGTCGATCGCGCGCTGCAAGGCATCGGCGAGCCGCAACAGCAGCTTGTCGACACTGCCGGCGCTGCCGGCCGCATCCTTCCAGAGCTTGTCGTAATGCTGGCGCAGCGGATGGCGGGCGGCCTCCAACGGCCGGCGCACGAACGCCCGGACCAGCAGGGCGAGGGTCTCGACCGGCCCGACCAGCACACGCCGCTCATCCAGGAAGGCCTGCAGCAGATCCAGCCGCCCGGCCTCGGCCATGCGTTCGAGCAGAGCCTGGAGGGCGGCGGGGGTCTGGGCCGCGGCCAGCTCGCGCCGGAAATCCTCGGCGGCGTAGCACAGCTCAAGCTGCCCGATCGGCCGCTCGGCCTCGGGCCCGAGCTCGGCGAAGATCTCGAGCAGATGGGGCTGGCCGTCCAGCAGCCGGGGCGGCAGCTCGAAGCGGAAGCCGTTGCGCGCCTGCAGACCGGCCAGCAGCGGCAGCGCCTCCGGTGCGCGCCCGGCGCTGGCGGCAAGGAACTCCCCATCGACCTTCAGCACGAAGCGCGCCGGCGCTGCCAGCCCCTCCGTCAGCTCATAGCCGCTGACGGCGTGCTGCCGCAGTTCCACCATGCGGGGCGGGGTGGCGCTGACGGTCGCAGCGGCCGCCGACCAGAGGGGCCTGCGCGCCGCATCCAGCAATTGCAGGCGATGCCCTGCCCCATCGGCCGCCGCCGCCGGCAGCAGGAACAGCGCCTGGTCGGCGGGGCCGGGGTGAGGAACAGCCGGCACGGCATCCTGGCCATCCAGCTGCAGCGTCACCGGCAGCGCGGCCGGAGGCAGGTTCTCGGCCAGCAGCAGCAGCCCGTCCTGGCGGACCCGCAGCGCCGGCGGGGCCGCCGGCTGGGGCGCCGCGACAGGAACGGCCTTGCGGGCCGGCACGGCCGCGGCGGCACGGCCGCCCGGATCCCGGGCCGTGAAGCGGAAGGTGCCGGGCGCCACGGAGATGACCTTGCCGTCGCGCAGCACATCGATCCGGGCGAACCAATCCTCGCTGTTCCGGCAGCTCTCCGGCAGGGTCAGCACGAAGTCCGGGCGGCCGCCGCCCGGCGGCGGCAGCGCCGCCAGGAGCTCGAGCTTGCTGCGCGCCTCCATCTGCAGACGGAGCTGCGCGCCCTCGCCTTCCAGGGCATCGACATGGCCGGACACCGTCCAGTCGGCCCGGTCCAGCCGCAGGCCGCGCGCCATCAGCACCGGGCCGGGCTGCGCATAGAGGGCCTGCGCGGCGTCGATCCGCGACAGCAGATAGCGCATCTTCGGCCCGGGGCGATCGGCGTCGAAGACGTGGCGGCGGATCCCATGATCATTCAGCAGGGTGACGAGCATCCCGCGCCAGGAATGGACCGCCGCCAGCGCCGCCTCCGCCACGCCGGAGAGCGGCAGATGGGCGAGCAGCCAGGTCTTCAGGGCCTCGGAGGGTCGCGGCGAGGTCATGTCGAGCGGCAGGCGGCGTCGCTCGATGAGCGTCGCCAGGATGCGCTCGTCGAACTCGCCCGAATGCAGGACGCTGCGCAGCAGGACAAGCGGCGGCTTGCCGACGAAGCTCTGCAGATGCGCATCCTTGGGCTTGCGCCCCAGGGTGAGGTGAATCAGCGCCTCGACCTCAGCCTCCTCCAGCGCAGCGGCGGGGGCGGAAGCCGGGGCGGCAACGGCATCGGCGGGCTCCGGCGGAGCCGCGGCCGGGGCAGGAATTTGTGTCGAAGTCGGAACAATCTTGTCGACGCTTGGCGCGGCTTTCGGGCCGGAATCCTCCACCGCGGCCGAGGTCTCGGCCATGGGCCTGCCGTCCGTGGCCGGCGGCGTGGCGGAGGCGGCAGCGGCCCTGGCGGCCAGCTCGCGCTGGACGGTGTCGACCAGCCATTTCTGGAAGATCTTCTCGGCGACGTCCTCGTTCCGGAACAGCAGGAACAGGAAGTCCGACCAGGATCCCGCCGCACGCAGGACGTCGCGGCCATCCTCATTCAGTTGCAGGACGGAGCAGAACCAGTCCACCAGCGCGGCCGGCGGGCGCGGGCCGCGCCGCTCATGCGGCAACATGTCGCGCTCCAGCAGGGCCTTCACCACCGCCTTCTGGAATTCAGCCGACCCCGCGACGCGCCGGAGCACGTTCAGGGGGGAGAGCTGCATCATGATAACGATGGCGGATGGTGGGCTCGCACGACGCCCCAACAGCAGAGAGAACGAGTTCTCCACATCATCCTGGGCGGAACGCATCGTTGCGACATTCATATCAATCACGGATGCCCTGCGCTCCTCATCCAGAAAAGCCCGACAACACAGAAGCAGTTCAAGGGATACTTTGCATATTTGTGGCCGGAAGATTTTTTTTCGGCAAAACGACCTTAAATCATCCCGCAGCCAGAATCCGGACTTGCAAGCAGCGAGCCGATCGTTCTTTTAGACGCGCCCTTCTGCACCGCAGCATGGATGAGAAAGGCGATCGAGACAAGGTCATTGTCTGCGAGTTACCGCCCGAAAGTTGCGATAATTCGATTTCAAATTTTGTTGATACTGGTCGGATGCTTTGCCCTCGTCAACCAGCCGGCGCTTGTGATCTGCGCGCGACGTCCGCAGGCTCAGTATTCCGTGGCTCTACACGCCCAGGATGTATTTTCAGGACAGAAACAATCAGCGCGCGCAATTAGGGCGCCAGGACCCGCCAGCGGCGCCTCAATCTCATTTCCAACCCGCATCAAATGGGACATGCGCCGCAATCCGGACAGGGCCGGCGGCATCGGCCGCTGCGCCGGCAGGGCCGCGTGGCGGCAGATGCCCGGGCCGGGCCGCACCTTGCCGCGGCACTCCGCGGGATATGTCCCGGCCCCGAAAACAACAAAGCCGCAGCGGCATCGACCGCTACGGCTCACATGGTTTCCGGCGATGTGGTCGGAGCGGCGGGATTCGAACCCACGACCCCCAGTCCCCCAGACTGATGCGCTACCAGGCTGCGCTACGCTCCGATGCGGCGGGACATAGCAGCCACGCCCCGCCCCCTCAACCCCCCGGAAGGCGGGCTTCGCATTTATTCCTGTGGATGCGCCGTCGCGCTCAGCGCGCGCAATTCGGCCGCCAGCGCCTCCAGCTCGGCCAGCGCCTGGCGCAGCGCGCTCTGCCCGGCCTCGGGCAGCGCCGTCTCGGCCTCCTCGGCCTCCGGCGCGGAGTCCACAGGGCCGTCGGACTCGCCGCCATCGCGCAGCAGGCGCTGCACGCCCTTGATGGTGTAGCCCTGGGTGTAGAGCAGGTCGCCGATGCGGCGCAGCAGGGCGATGTCCTCGGGGCGATAGTAGCGCCGCCCGCCGCCGCGCTTCAGCGGCTTCAGCTGCGGGAATTTGGTCTCCCAGAAGCGCAGCACATGCTGCGGGATCTGCAGGTCCTCGGCCACCTCGCTGATGGTGCGGAAGGCGGTGGGCGCCTTGCGCAACCGGCCTGGCGCCTCGGGATCCTCGGACATGCTTGGCACCCCGTCATTCATCGCTCAGACCTCCCGCCGCGATGCGCGGCAGGCCCCGCCCGCCTGGCGGCCGCCGCACGGGGCGCGGCCACCGTCATTCCTCGCCCGGCCCCACCGGCTCGCCATTCAGCCGCGCCTTCAGCACCTGGCTGGGGCGGAAGGACAGGACACGGCGCGGCATGATCGGGACCTCGATGCCGGTCTTCGGGTTGCGGCCGACCCGCATACCCTTCTGCCGGACCGAGAAGGTGCCGAAGGCCGAGATCTTCACCGGCCGCCCCGCCTCCAGCGCCGCGGAGATGCGCTCCAGCACATCCTCGAGCAGCGCGGCGCTTTCGTTTCGCGACAGGCCGACCTGGGCATAGATGGCCTCGGCCAGTTGCGCGCGCGTGATGGTATTCATGACCGGGCGCGGCCCATGGCGGTGAGACTCCCTGCAACCCCTTCTATCTGCAACAAAACCGGGATGCCTCCCCGGCGTCAACCGCGACGGGGACTGTGGCGCAAAAGCTTCAATCGGCTGCGGCTTTTATGCAACAGGGCGCCGGCTCAGGCGCCGTCGACGGGCGCCGTGGCGTCCAGCAGCAGGGCGATGGGATCCCAGACCAGCGCCATCTGGGCGACGGCGCTGCCGCCCACCCGCGTCATCTCCCACCCCACCGGGCGGCCGCCCAGGCGCTGGTAGAACCAGCGCGAGGGATTGTCGCGCAGCACCCAGAGCATGGCGGAACCGCAGCCCACCGCCGCCAGATGCGCGCTGGCGGCGCGCATCAGCCGGCGGCCGATGCCGCGCTCCCGGAAATCGTCCAGAACATAGAGGGTGTCGATCTCGCCCTCGGCCAGGGCGCCGCCGATCAGGCTGCGCCGCGCCCGGCCGCAGCCGGAGAAGCCGACCAGCTGGCCCGGCCCTTCCCCGGAGTCGGGCCGCGCCACGGCGACGAAAACGGCAGCATTGCCGCCGCGATCGGCCAGCAGGCGGCGGTAGAACTGGGCCAGCCGCGGCTCGGACAGGGCGGCCAGATAGGCATCCGGCAGCAGGCCGGGATAGGCGCTGCGCCAGGTCGCGACATGCACGGCGGCGATGGCGGCGGCGTCGGCCTGGCTGGCGCGGCGGATGATCGTGCCCGGCAAGCCCCTGCCCTCCCCCTGCTGCCCCTCCCCGGGCGGATCAGCCCTTGCGTCGCAGCACGGCGGCGAAGAAGCCATCCGTGCCATGGCTGTGCGGCGCCAGCTCCATCCAGGGCCCCGGGCAGGGCGGCGGCGCCTCGGGCAGGGATTGTCCGGCGCGCGCCTCCGCCCAGGCCTCGGCCAGCGGAACCACCTCATACTCGGCATGACGCGACAGGAAGCCCTGCACCTGCATCCCATCCTCCTCGGGCAGCACGGAGCAGGTAGCGTAGACCAGCCTTCCGCCGGGACGCACCAGCTGCGCGACGTGATCGAGGATATCTCGCTGCTTGGTGACCAGCTCCTCCAGGTCGCGCGCCGTGGTGCGCAGCCGCGCATCCGGGTTGCGGCGCCAGGTGCCGGCACCGGTGCAGGGCGCATCCACCAGCACGCGGTCGAACTGCCCGGCGCGGCGCTTCACCCAGCGATCGCCCGGCTCCAGCAGATGCCGCTCGGCATTGTCCACCCCGGCGCGGCGCAGGCGCTTCACCGCGCCCTCCAGCCGGGTCGCCGAGACGTCGCAGGCGGTGATGCGGCCGCGATTGTTCATCATGGCGGCAACCGCCAGCGTCTTGCCGGCGGCGCCGGCGCAGTAATCCACCACCCGCATGCCGGGCTTCGCCCCGGTCAGCAGCGCGATCAGCTGGCTGCCCTCGTCCTGGATCTCGATCAGCCCGTCCGTGAAGGCCTTGCTGGCCAGGATCGGGCGGCGATCGGGAATGCGCAGGCCCCAGGGGGAATAGGCCATGGGCTCGGCGGCGATGCCCTCGGCCGCCAGCGCGGCGATGGCCTGCTCCCGCGTGCCGCGCAGCAGATTGGCGCGCAGATCCAGCGGCGCCGCCTGGTCCATGGCAGCCGCGGCCTGCGGCAACTCATCGCCGAAACGGGCGCGGTAGCCCTCCAGCGCCCAGGCCGGCAGGTTCAGCGCGATGCCCTCCGGCATCTCCGGCGGCGTCAAGGGCGTGCCGGCCCAGGCGGAGATCGCCGCCATCTCGCCCGGATCCGGCGGGCCGGCATTGAAGCGGCCGCCCGGGAAGCCCTGCAGCACGCCATCCCGCGTCCAGCCCTCCACCAGCAGCAGCTGCGCCATCACCAGCAGCCGCGGCGTCGGCGGCAGGCCCAGCCGGGCGATGTGCCAGTCCAGCCGCAGCCGCTGGCGCAGAATGCCCCAGGCACGCTCCGCCACCGCGCGGCGGTCGCCGCTGCCGATATAGCGGCGCTCGCGGAAGAAGGCATTGGCGGTGGCGTCCGCCGGGCGGCGCGGCGCCGACGCCACGGCATCCAGCAGGGCCACCGTGGCGGCGATGCGGGCGGAAGGGGTCATGGAAGCAGTACTTTCAAATAAAAAATTCCAGGGGCTCTGCCCCTGGAACCCCGCCGGGGTGGCAGGGCCACCCCGGACCCCGCCATCAGTGAGGCGTCACTCCTGGCGGTAGTTCGGGGCCTCGCGGGTGATCGCCACGTCATGCACATGGCTCTCGCGCAGACCCGCGCCGGTGATGCGGCGGAAGGTGCAGTTGCTCTGCATGTCCGGGATGGTGGCGTTGCCGGTATAGCCCATGGCCGATTTCAGCCCGCCCACCAGCTGGTGGATGACATTGCCAACCGGGCCCTTGTAGCCGACCCGGCCCTCGATGCCCTCCGGCACCAGCTTCAGCTGGTCCTGCACCTCGGCCTGGAAATAGCGGTCGGCCGAGCCGCGCGCCATGGCGCCCAGGCTGCCCATGCCGCGATAGGCCTTGTAGGAGCGGCCCTGGTAGAGGAACACCTCGCCCGGCGCCTCATCCGTGCCGGCGAACAGGCTGCCCATCATCACGCAATCGGCGCCGGCGGCGATCGCCTTGGCCAGATCGCCCGAGGAGCGCACGCCACCATCGGCAATGGCCGGCACGCCCTTCTCATGCGCCGCCGCGGCGCTCTCCATCACCGCGGTCAGCTGCGGCACGCCGACACCGGCCACGATGCGCGTGGTGCAGATGGAGCCCGGGCCGATGCCGATCTTCACCGCATCGGCGCCCGCCTCGATCAGCGCCAGCGCCGCCTCGGGCGTCGCCACATTGCCGGCGATGACCTGCACGCTGTTGGACATGCGCTTGACGCGCTCCACCGCCTTCAGCACGCCCGCCGAATGGCCATGCGCGGTGTCGACGACCACCACATCGACCTCGGCCTCGACCAGCAGCTCGGCGCGGCGGATGCCGTCCTCGCCCGTGCCGGTGGCGGCGGCGACGCGCAGCCGGCCCATCGCGTCCTTGGCCGCGTTCGGATTGGCCTGGGCCTTGTCCATGTCCTTGACGGTGATCAGCCCGATGCAGCGATAGGCGTCATCGACCACCAGCAGCTTCTCGATGCGGTGCTTGTGCAGCAGCTCGCGCGCCCGGGCGGCGGAGACATCGGCCGTCACCGTCACCAGGTTCTCCCGCGTCATCAGCCCGTAGACGCGGGTGTTGGGGTCGGTGGCGAAGCGCACATCGCGATAGGTGAGGATGCCGACCAGCCGCTTGCTGTCGCGCTCCACCACCGGGATGCCGCTGATGCGGTGCGCGGCCATCAGCGCCTGCGCCTCGGCCAGGGTCTGGTCGGGATGGATGGTGACGGGGTTCACCACCATGCCGCTTTCGAACTTCTTCACCTGGCGGACCTGGGCGGCCTGCTCTTCCGGGGTGAGGTTCTTGTGGATCACGCCGATGCCGCCAGCCTGGGCCATGGCGATGGCCATCGGCCCCTCGGTCACCGTGTCCATCGCCGCCGAGACCAGCGGCATGTTCAGGCTGATCTCACGGGTCAGCCGGGTCCGCACATCGGTCTGGCTGGGCAGCACGGTCGAATAGGCCGGCACCAGCAGCACGTCGTCGAAGGCATAGGCCTCGGCGATCAGGGTACGGCGCGGCGCGGCGCCGCGATCAGCGGGGCCGTTGGTCGGGAGGGTGTCGGGAGCCATGGGCGGGAGCCTTTCGGACAACTCGTGCGGCGCGATCCGCAGCCTTGGCGCGTCCCCCTACCCCAGATTCGCGCCGTGCCGCAAGGCGCATGGTCGTGACGTTTTGGCCGGGCTGGCTTGGCCGCAGCGCAGGGCAGACAGAGAGGCAAGAATCTTCTTTTTCTGAAGAAAAAGAAGCAAAAAGACTTCTTTCAGCTGGCGTCCCGCGTATGACCCGAGGCGGGACGCCAAGCTGACAAAAGTTTTTTGGTTCTTTTTTTCAAAAAAGAACCCTTACCTCTGCTTCCCTTCGCCCCGATAGCCCTGCGCCACCACATACATCTCCGCGCTGTCCTTGCGGCTGGCGGGCGGCTTGGCGTGGCGCACGGTGGCATAGTCGCGCTTCAGCCGGTTCAGCATGTCGCGCTCCGTGCCGCCCTGGAACACCTTGGCGACGAAGGCGCCGCCCGGCACCAGCACCTTGTCGGCGAAATCCAGCGCCAGCTCGACCAGGCCCAGGATGCGCAGATGATCGGTGGCGTTGTGGCCGGTGGTGTTGGGCGCCATGTCGGACATGACGAAATCCGCCGGGCCGTCCAGCGCCTGCAGCACCGCCTGCTCCACCGCCTCGTCCTGGAAATCGCCCTGCAGCAGGGTGGCGCCGGCGATGACGTCCATGGGCAGCAGGTCGAGCCCCACCACCTTGCCGCGCTCGCCCGCGCGCTGCACCGCCACCTGGGTCCAGCCGCCCGGCGCGGCGCCGAGATCGACGATGCGCTGGCCGGGCTTCAGCAGCTTGTACTTCTCATCCAGCTCGATGAGCTTGAAGGCGGCGCGGGAGCGCCAGCCGGCGGCCTTGGCGGCGCGCACATAAGGGTCGTTCAGCTGCCGCTCCAGCCAGCGCTGGCTGGCGGTGCTGCGGCCCTTGGCGGTGCGGAGGCGGGTGGTCAGGCCGCGCCCGGCCTCGGTCGGCGATTTCATGACGGCAATCAGGTCCTGGTAAAGACGGGCGGCAGGCGCCCTCAGGGTGCGGGCTGCGCCGCACCGCGGGAGTAGGCGGCGGACCGGCGCGGCGGCGCGCGATCCTGGCGCATCATGCGCAATAGCATCCCCTCGCGCAGGCCGCGATCCGCGACCGTCACGCAGCTGGAGGGCCAGACGCGGCGGATGGCGGCATAGATGGCGCAGCCGGGCAGCACGAAATCCGCCCGCTCCGGCCCGATGCAGGGATGCGCGCGCAAGCCCTCCCGCCCCATGGCGAAGAGATCCTGCAGCGCCTCATCCGCCTCCTCGCAGGAGAGGACGCGGCCATCGATCAGCGGGCGGGAATAGCGCGGCAGGGAGAGGGCGACGCCGGCCAGGGTGGTGACGGTGCCGCTGGTGCCCATCAGCCGCACGCCGCCGGCGCGCATCTCGCGGCCGATGCTGTGCACGCGGTCGAATTCGGCCAGCTGGTCCTCGACCTCCTCCACCACGCGGCGGAAGCCCTCGGGCGTGTAGCAGCCCTGGCCCATGCGCTCGGCCAGGGTGACAACCCCGAAGGGCAGCGAGACATAGCCGATCAGCTCCGCCCTTCCATCGGCGCAACCCTGGCTGCCGCGGATCCAGGCGATCTCGGTGCTGCCGCCGCCGATGTCGAAGAGCAGCCCGCGCCGGTCCTGCGGCCGCAGCAGGGGGGCGCAGGATTCCATCGCCAGCTCCGCCTCCTCCCGCGCCGAGATGATGCGGATGGGCAGGCCGGTGGCGTTCTGCGCCTGGGCGACGAAGGCCGCGCCATTGTCGGCGCGGCGGCAGGCCTCGGTGGTGACGGCCAGCAGCCGGCGCAGCGGCCGGCGCAGCAGCTTCTGCGCGCAGGCCTGCAGCGCCACCAGGGCCCGCTGCATCGCATCCTCGGAGAGGCGGCCATCGCGCTCCAGCCCCTCGCCCAGGCGGACGACGCGGCTGTAGCTGTCGAGCACGCGGAAGGCGCCGCCCGGCGTCGGCGTGCCGACCAGCAGGCGGCAATTGTTGGTGCCGAGATCGATCGCCGCGAATGCACCGCCAGAGCCCCCTGAACAGGAGGAATTTCGGGAGGCGACGGCAGGGGTGCAAAGGATCTCTGGCATGGTGTTCTGACCCTCTCCCGGTCCACCGGGGCAAGCGGCGGGCGGGGAGGCTGTTCCTATGATCCGGCCTGGGCCGGGTGGGGGCAAGCGATTTTACGCCGCGCTGCGAAACGATGACGACACCCCCTTGCATCGCTTCAGGGGCTTCGCTATATGACCGCCCACGCCGTTGGGGAATAGTTTAACGGTAGAACTCCCGACTCTGACTCGGGCAGTCTTGGTTCGAATCCAGGTTCCCCAGCCAACCCTTTCCGGGTTCTGGCAATTGAGCGACAATATTCCACAATCCTGATCTCCAGATGGCCATTTGGCCGGCGTTCGGTTGTGGCCGCTTCGCAGCGCTTTCCAACAATCTGGTCTTGCTCCTCCCCCGGTTCAACTGGCGCATGGCTGGGCTGCCGGGTCCGGGGCACCATGACGGTCATTGATGGCGGTGATTGGGTCCGACCCGCATCCTGCCCCATCTTGGCGGCATGAAATGGCGGCGTTGCGGCGCCGGGGGCGGCCTGCCCCTGCCCGCCCCCGCCCGGATGGACCGTGTTGATCCCATGAAGAAGATCGGTTTCCTCTCCTTCGGCCATTGGACGCCCTCGCCGCAATCCGGCACCCGCTCGGCGGCCGATGCGCTGCTGCAATCCATCGACCTGGCCCAGGCGGCCGAGGAGCTGGGCGCGGATGGCGCCCATGTCCGCGTGCATCATTTCGCCCGGCAGCTCGCCTCCCCCTTCCCGCTGCTGGCGGCGATGGGGGCGAAGACCAGGCGCATCGAGCTCGGCACCGCGGTGATCGACATGCGCTACGAGAACCCCCTCTACATGGCCGAGGATGCCGGCGCGGCCGACCTGATCAGCGGCGGGCGGCTGCAGCTCGGCCTCAGCCGCGGCTCGCCGGAGCAGGTGATCGATGGCTGGCGGCATTTCGGCTACGCCCCCGTCGAGGGCGAGAGCGATGCCGAGATGGGCCGCCGCCATGCGCTCGTCTTCCTGGAGGCGCTGCGCGGCGAGGGCTTCGCCCGCCCCAATCCGCGGCCGATGTTCCCGAACCCGCCCGGGCTGCTGCGGCTGGAGCCCTATTCGGAAGGGCTGCGCGAGCGCATCTGGTGGGGCTCCGGCTCCAACGCCACGGCGATCTGGGCGGCGCAGCAGGGCATGAACCTGCAGAGCTCCACCCTGAAGGATGACGAGACGGGCGAGCCCTTCCACATCCAGCAGGCGAAGCAGATCCGCGCCTATCGCGAGGCCTGGACGGCAGCGGGGCATGCGCGCGCGCCGCGGGTCTCGGTCAGCCGCAGCATCTTCCCGCTGCTGGACGATCGCGACCGCGCCTATTTCGGGCGTGGCGGCAAGGAGCAGGACCAGATCGGCTTCATCGACGAAAACACCCGCGCCATTTTCGGCCGGGGTTACGCCGCCGAGCCGGAGGCGCTGGTGGAGCAGCTGCGCGGTGACGAGGCGATCGCCGAGGCCGACACGCTGCTGCTGACCATCCCGAACCAGCTGGGCGTCGATTACTGCGCCCATGTGATCGAGGGCATCCTGAAGCAGGTGGCGCCGGCGCTGGGCTGGCGCTGACGCCCTGGCACCGATCCCAAGACAAGGCGGCCAGGCTCCTGCCCGGCCGCCTTTTTCATGCCCGGCGCGGTGGCCATGGCGCCCAATTGTGGCAGCCCCGCCCGCTTCGCCGCATTTGCCACGATCCGCCCGATTCGGCCGCCCGGCGCGCCTTGGAACCCCGATTTCAGCGCAAATCAGTGCTTAAGCTTAAGCTTCCAACATGGCCTGGAAGCCTTGTTCCAGGCGGGTTTACGGCAGAGAGAGACCGAAATGTGGCGAAAATGGGGAGACATGCCGTTTTTGTGTCTGGATTATGGCGCGCCCCTGCCCCAATTATGGCGTCAGCCAAGGAGGTTGCCATGTTCGATCGGAAGCACGTTTCGCAGGACGCCATGGCCGAGCGCCGCAAGGCCGCCCTCGCCGCCGAGCTCGCCCGTGAGGAGCGCGCGGCCGCGGAGCGCGAGACCCTGTCGAGCTGGAACAATTGGGGCGAGCGCAGCACCCTGACCATGGGCAGCTACGGCCGCTGGTAAGCGCCTCCGCGCTCCCCGACCGGAAAAAGAATCCCCGAAAGGCCCGGCCCCCCAGCCGGGCTTTTTTCATGCGCGGCGCCCCTGGACGGCATGGTCACAAGGGCTTGAAGCCGGCGCCAGCGCGGCTTGCCGGGCCGGACCCCGGCGTTTAGCCCTGGGTGCCCCTCGCCGCGGCTCCGGCCGTGGCCGGCGCTGTCCCTGCCCGGGACGGTGCCCACCACGTCAAGCGCATGGCCCCTCGCGGGAGAACCGTGCCGCCCGAGGAGCCGCCCATGCCGCAAGCCCGCCTCCCGCGCCTGGCCGCGCTCGCCTTGCTGGTGGCGCTGCTGGCGCCCGCCGCCCGCGCCGCCGAGATCACCATCTCCTGCGGCGCGCTGGGGCAGGAGCTGGAGCTGTGCCGCGACGGCGCCGAGGAATGGGCGCGGCGGAGCGGCAACAGCGTCCGCATCGTCTCCGTGCCCAATTCGGCCAGCGAGCGGCTGGCGCTGTACCAGATGATGCTGGCCGGCGGCGGCAGCTCGATCGATGTCTACCAGATCGACGTCACCTGGCCCGGCATCCTGGCGCCGCATCTGATCGATCTCCGCCCCTACAGCCAGGGCGCCGAGGCGCGGCATTTCCCCGCCATCATCGAGAACAACACGGTCGATGGCCGGCTGGTCGCCATGCCGATCTACACCGATGCCGGCGTGCTGTTCTATCGCAGCGACCTGCTGGAGAAATACGGCCGCCCGGTGCCGCGAAGCTGGGAGGAGATGGAGGAGACGGCGCGGCTGATCCAGCAGCGCGAGCGCGATGCCGGCAACACCCAGCTTTGGGGCTATGTCTTCCAGGGCCGCGCCTATGAGGGGCTGACGGTCAATGCGCTGGAATGGATCGCCAGCTCCGGCGGCGGCACGCTGGTCGATGCCGAGGGGCGGATCGACGCCGATACCGAGGGCGCGCGGCTGGCACTCGCCCGCGCGGCGCGCTGGATGGGCAGCATCGCCCCGCAGGGCGCGCTGACCTACACCGAGGAGGAGGCGCGCGGGCTGTTCCAGTCCGGCCAGGCGGTGTTCATGCGCAACTGGCCCTATGCCTGGGCGCTGGCCCAGGGGGCGGACAGCCCGGTGCGCGGCCGCACCGGCATCGCCAGCCTGCCGCGCGCCGATGCGGAGGAGCCGAGCGGCGTGCTGGGCGGGTGGAATCTCGGCGTCTCGCGCTATTCGCGCCACCCGGCCGAGGCCGCGTCCCTGGTGATGTGGCTGGCGGGGCCTGAGGAGCAGAAGCGCCGCGCCGTGCAGGCCGCCTACAACCCGACCCTGCCGGCGCTGTATGAGGATGCGGAGATCATCGCCGCCAACCCGTTCTTCCGCACGCTGTATTCCAGTTTCGAGAATGCGGTGGCCCGCCCCTCCCGCCCCACCGGCAGCAAGTACAACCGCGTCTCCAACGCCATCTGGACGCGGGTGCATGCGGTGCTGTCGCAGCGCATGCAGGCCGGCGCGGCGCTGACGGCGCTGGAGCAGGATCTGCGCCGCATCGCGCGGCGCGGCTGGTGAGGGCCAGCACGATGATCAGCGGGCTGGAGCGCCGCCGCATCCGCGCCGCCTGGCTGTTCCTGGCACCCGCCCTGCTGGTGCTGGCGGCGGTCGCCGGCTGGCCCTTGCTGCGGACCATCTGGTTCAGCCTGACCGATGCCGAGCTCGGGCGGCTGGAGGCGCCACGCTTCATCGGCTTCGCCAACTACCTCGAATATTATGAGGGCGAATGGCTCGGCGTGCTGGCCGATCCGGTCTGGTGGGGCGCGGTGCGGCGCACGCTGTGGTTCGCCCTCGTCTCCGTCTCGCTGGAGGCGGTGCTGGGCATGGTGGTGGCGCTGGCGCTGAATGCGCGCTTCCCGCTGCGCGGCCTGGTGCGGGCGCTGGTGCTGATCCCCTGGGCGATCCCCACCATCGTCTCTGCCCGCATCTGGGCCTGGATGCTGAACGACCAGTTCGGCCTGCTGAACCACGCGCTGATGGGGCTCGGGCTGATCGACCAGCCGGTGGCCTGGATGGCGGATGCCGACACCGCGCTCTGGGCCGTCGTCATCGTCGATGTGTGGAAGACCACGCCCTTCGTCGCGCTGCTGATCCTGGCGGCGCTGCAGATGCTGCCGCGCGACTGCTACGAGGCGGCGCGGGTGGATGGCATCCACCCGGTGCGGGTCTTTTTTCGCGTCACCCTGCCGCTGATCCGGCCCGCGCTGATGGTGGCGCTGATCTTCCGGGCGCTGGACGCGCTGCGGGTCTTCGACCTGATCTATGTGCTGACCGCCAATTCCGCCGGCACCATGTCGATGTCGGTCTATGCGCGGCAGCTGCTGGTGGAGTTCCAGGATGTCGGCCAGGGCTCGGCCGCCTCCACCCTGCTGTTCCTGGTGATCGCGCTGCTGACGCTCGCCGTCATGCTGTTCGGACGCATGCGGCCGGAGGGGGAGGCCAGCCGATGAAAGCCCTCTCCCGCCTGGGCTTCGCCCTGCTGCTGCTGGCCATCGCGGGTTTCGCGCTGTTCCCCTTCTACTACGCCCTCATCTCCTCCTTCCGCAGCGGCAGCGCGCTCTTCGTGCCGGCCCTGTGGCCGGAGGCGCTGGACCCGCGCAATTACGAGCTGGTCTTCACCCAGCAGGATTTCGGCCGCACCATCCTGAACTCCGTGCTGGTGGCGGGCGCCGTGGTGGCCCTGTCGATGCTGCTGGCGCTGGGGGCGGCCTATGCGCTGGGGCGGGTGCGCTTCCGCGGCCGGGGCGCGCTGCTGCTGGCGATCCTCTCCGTCTCGATGTTCCCGCAGGTGGCGGTGCTGGCCGGGCTGTTCGAGGTGATCCGGGCGCTGGGCCTCTACGACACCCTGCCCGGGCTGATGCTGGCCAATCTCGTGCTCACTTTGCCCTTCACCATCTGGGTGCTGACCACCTTCATCCGCGAGCTGCCGGTGGAGCTGGAGGAAGCCGCCTATGCCGATGGCGCCAGCCCGCTCACCGTGCTGCTGCGGGTGCTGCTGCCGCTGCTCTGGCCGGCCATGGCGCCCACCGCGCTGCTGGCCTTCATCGTCTCCTGGAACGAATTTCTGTTTGCCCTGACCTTCACGCTTTCGGCCGAGACACGCACCGTGCCGGTGGCCATCGCCCTGCTCAGCGGCGGCAGCCGGCAGGAACTGCCCTGGGGGCTGGTGATGGCCGCCTCGGTCATCGTCACAATCCCCATCCTCGCCCTGGTGCTGGTGTTCCAGCGCAAGATCGTCTCCGGCCTGACCGCCGGGGCGGTGAAGGGCTGACCAGGAGCACCGCCATGGCAAGTGTCGAACTGCAAGGGGTGCGCAAGCGCTTCGACCGGCTGGAGGTGATCCGCGATGTCGATCTCTCGATCGGCGAGGGCGAGTTCTGCGTCTTTGTCGGCCCCTCGGGCTGCGGCAAATCGACGCTGCTGCGGCTGGTGGCGGGGCTGGAGAGTGTCAGCGAGGGCCGCATCCGCATCGGCGGCGCGGATGTGACGCAGGCCACCCCGCGCGAGCGCGGCATCGCCATGGTGTTCCAGTCCTACGCCCTCTACCCGCATATGAGCGTGCGGGAGAACATCGCCTTCGGCCTGTCCCTGCCGCGCGCCCGCCGCGCCGAGGCGGAGGCGCGCATCGCCGAGGTGGCACGCATCCTGGAGCTGACGCCGCTGCTGGATCGCCTGCCGAAGCAGCTCTCGGGCGGGCAGCGGCAGCGTGTCGCCATTGGCCGCGCCATCGTGCGCCAGCCGAAGGTGTTCCTGTTCGACGAGCCGCTCTCCAACCTCGATGCCAGTCTGCGCGGGCAGATGCGGATCGAGATCGCGCGGCTGCACCAGTCGCTGCGCAGCACGATGATCTATGTGACGCATGACCAGGTGGAGGCGATGACGCTGGCCGACCGCATCGTCGTGCTGAATGCGGGGCGGGTCGAACAGGTGGGCGCGCCGCTGGAGCTGTATCGCCACCCGCGCAACCGCTTCGTCGCCGGCTTCATCGGCAGCACCCGCATGAATTTTTTGCCGGTTCAGGCGGAGGGCAGCGAGGGCGGTCTGGTGCGCGTCACGCTCCCCGGCGGTGGCACGCTCGCGGTGCCGGTGGCCGAGGCCGGCGCCACGCCGGGCGAGGCGCTGACGCTCGGCATCCGGCCGGAGCATCTGCGGCCGCAGGGCGAGGGCGCCGCCCTCACCGGTCCCGTCGAGGTGGTGGAGGAGCTGGGCGATGAGCAGCTGGCCTATCTGCGCGCGCCGGATGGCACGCTGCTGACGCTGCGCCTGCCGGAGGGCCAGCGCCTGCGCGAAGGCGAGGCCGCCACGGCCTGGCTGCCACCGGCCGAATGCCACCTGTTCCGCGAGGATGGCAGCGCCCTGCCCCGACGGCGCGACTAGACGCGGCCGCCCTTCCGGGACGATGCTGCCGCTCAGCGCCACGCAGATGGCGCCCGACGGGAGAAGCGACACCATGACCCCACGCCGCAGCCTGCTGCGCGCCGCCCTGGCGCCGGCGGCCCTGCCCCTGCTTGCCCCCCTCCTGCCCCGCCCTGCCTTGGCGCAGGGCGCCTGGCTGCAACGGCCGATCCGGCTGATCGTGCCCTTCCCGCCCGGCGGCTCCACCGATGTGATCAGCCGGCTCTATGCGGAGCGCATGGGCGCCACGCTCGGCCAGCCGGTGGTGGTGGAGAACCGGCCCGGCGCCAGCGGCAATCTCGGCATCGATGCGGTGGCCAAGGCGGCGCCGGATGGGCACACGATCGGCGCCGTCACCGTCAGCATCCTGGCGATCAACCAGTTCCTGTTCCAGAGCATGCCCTTCGACACCGAGAAGGACGTGATCCCGATCGGCATGGCCTGGGAGACGCCCAATGTCGCGGTGGTGGCGCCGGAACGCAACCGCGCCACCACGCTGCGCGAGTTCCTCGACTGGGCGAAGGCGAAGCCGGGCGGCATCAGCTATGGCTCCACCGGCATCGGCCAGACCACGCATCTGTCGAGCAGCATGCTGTTCAGCCGCACCGGCGTTCAGGCCATGCATGTGCCCTATCGCGGCGCGGCGCAGACCGTGCCGGCGCTGCTGGCCGGCGATGTCGATATCGCGCTGGACAACCTCGCCTCGCATATCGGGCTGATCCAGGAGGGGCGGATGCGCGGCCTCGCCGTCACCAGCGCCGAGCGCTGGCCGACCCTACCGAACATCCCCACCATGGCGGAGGCCGGGGTGCCGGATTTCGTCATCACCGTCTGGGGGGCCTTCGTGGCGCCCACCGGCACGCCTGCCCCCGTGGTGGAGCGGCTGAACGCCGCGATGCGCCAGGTGGCGGAGAATGAGGAGATGCAGCGCCGCTTCATCCAGGGTGGCGCCAAGGCGCTATGGAGCAGCGCCGAGGACGCCGCCACCCGCGCCAACCGGGAGCGGCCGATGTGGCGGCAGGTGGTGCAGCAATCCGGCGCGCGCGCCGAGTGACGCGCCGGCCGCGTTGCCCTGGCCTCAGAGATCCAGCCAGGGCAGCTCGGCCTCGGGCCGCGCCAGGTCCGGGTTCTGCGCGATCATGCGGTCCCAGACGCGGCGGGTGACGTTCTGCGCCTCGCGCAGCAGGGCGGGCTCATCGACGGTCAGGACCTTGCGGTCGCGCAGGATGAATTCGCCATCGACCATGACGGAGTGCACCGCGCCGGGATGGCCGTAATGCACGATGTTGGAGACCAGTCGGATCACCGGCCGCAGCGCCGGCGTGTTGAGGTCGAGGAAGGTGAGATCCGCCTTCCAGCCCGGCGCGATGCGGCCGATCTCCGCCGAGGCGCCGACGCTGCCCGCGGCATCCACCGTCACGGCGTCAAGGATCGCCTGCGGCCCCGGCAGCACGCCGCCCTCCACTGCGCGGCCACGGCCGGTGCGGTGCAGGATGGAGCCGATGCTCATGGCCTGGAACATGTCCTCGGTCATGTTGTCGCTGCCGAAGACGACGCGCACACCGGCATCGCGGATCAGGCCGAGCTTCGCCTGGTGCATGCCGCGGCGGCGGGAGATGCTGGCCGGGGTGTGCGCCATGGTGACGCCGCGCGCGGCAAGCCTCTCGATGTCCTCGGCCGAGCAGAAGGTCCAGTGCGCGGCGGTGAGGTCGGGGCCGAGGAAACCCTCGCGGTCCAGATAGGCGGCGGAGCTGGTGCCGCGCGCCGCCTGCACCGCCTTCTCCTCGCCCGGGCTCTGCGACAGATGCACGGTGCGGGTCAGCCCGTGCTTCGCCGCGAGGTCGAGCAGGCTGCGCAGCATGGCGGGGGAGCAATTGTCGGGCGCATGGGCGGCGACCTGGCAGCGCACCCGGTCGCCATGGCTGCCGTGCAGCGCCTCGATCATCGCGGTGGCGCGGTCGAGGAACTGGGCGCCGAAGGCCGGGTCCTCGCGATAGTCGCCATGGCGGATGCGGCGGGTATCGATATCGGCGCAGCTTTCCGACAGCCAGAGCCGCAGCCCGGTCGACGCCATCGCGCGGCCATAGGAGAGCACGTGGCGGAACGGGTCGACCAGGGTGGTGCTGCCGCTGCGGATGGCCTCGACACAGCCGAGCATGGCCATGACCGCGCGTTCCTCGTCGGTCATGGTGTAGGAGATGGGCGACATGTAGCCATAGATCATGTCGCCCTCCCAATCCTCGACCGAGCCGCGGAGCGCGGTCAGCACGGTGTGGGTATGGGCGTTGATGAAGCCCGGCAGCACGGCGAGCCCGCGCGCGTCGAAACGCGCGACATGCGGATGTTCCGCTTCGAGCGTGTTGCTGTCGCCCAGCGCCGCAATGCGGTTGCCCCGGAGGAGGATGGCCTGCCCCGCCAGCACGCGTCGCGCCTCATCGCAGGTGACGACGGCCGCGTTGGTGATGAGCAGGTCCATGGCGTTCTTCCCAAACTGAAGGCGGGGTCCGGGGTGGCCCTGCCACCCCGGCGGGGCCGGGGGCAGAGCCCCCGTCTTTTCTTCTGTTACGGCTGTCCCGCGTCGATCGAGACACGCTGCAGCGCCTGCGCCTCGATCCCGTGGCGGCGCAGGATCTCGGCATAGGTGCCGTTGTCGATCAGCCGCTGCAGCGAGGCGGCGATGGCGTCGCGCAGGACGGTCGCTTCCTTCGGAAAGGCCAGCCCCGAGAGGTTGCTGGTGATCGGCTGCCCCACCGCAGCCCAGTTCTCCGGCTCGGTACGCTGCAGATGCGCCACGAATTCGGCGCCGAGGATGGCGCCCTGGGTGCGTTCCTGGCGCAGGTCGGTGCGGGAGGCGGTGGCGCCGTTGCTGCCCATCACCTGCATGGCGGGGCGGCCGGCGCCCGTGCAAGCGCGCTCGCTCCAGGCCTGGGCGGAGGGGAAGTAGTTGGTGAAGCGCGGCGTGGAGACGGATTTGCCGCAGAAATCGGTCGCCTCGCGGATCGAGGCCGCCAGGGCCCGGGTGGTGAAGAGCTGCCCGCCAGTGGTGATGTAGTCGATGAAGCTCAGCTTCTCCCGCCGCGCCGGCAGGTCGGTCATGGAGGTGCCGCTGAAGTCGATGCGGCCGGTGGTGAGCGAGTTGATGATCTGCTCGAAGGACATCTCCTCCCAGCGGATCTCGATGCCCAGGTCACGGCCGATGGCGGTGACGAGGTCCACATTGACGCCGCGCCGCTCATTGGTGGCGGGGTCCTTGTAGGCCATGGGCGGATAGGTGGCCTCGATGCCGACGCGCAGCACGCCGGCGCTGCGCACGGAATCGGGGAGCGACGCGTTCTGCGCCAGCGCAGGGGCAGCGGTGCCCGCCAGCGCCAGGGCGAGGCCCGCCGCCAGGATACGCTTGAAGGATTTCATGCGAAGTCTCCGGAGTGGGTTGCCGTGGTGCTGGCGGGGAGGCCGGTTCAGCCGGCCTTCTGCTCGCAGGCGATGTAGTGCGCGGCGATCTGCTCGCCCGTGGTGATCCAGACATCGCCATAGGCGCGGGCCTGGGTCAGGAAGTCGCGCAGCAGGCGCAGCCGCATCGGGCGGCCACTGCATTGCGGATGCAGCACGGTGGTGGCCATGCCGCCCCAGTCGCGCAGCTCCGCCAGCTCGTCGAGCCAGAGGGAGAGCACCTGCTCGCGCGTCAGCAAGGTGTGGCGGCTGTAGCGCTGCGACAGGCCGAGCAGCCAGTCATCGTAGCTCGCCGTCACCGGCAGCTCGACCAGGCCCGGCGTGCCATCGGCCAGCAGGTGGCGATAGGGGCGGACATCGTCGCGGAAGGAGGAGGTGTAGACCAGGCCACGCTCCTTCAGCAGGACACGCAGCTCCTCGCAGAACTCGCCCGAGGGCGCACGGTAGCCCTTCGGCACCACGCCCAGGCGGCGCTTCAGCACCTCCAGGCCACGATCCACCTCCTCCACCAGCATCGGGTCGCCGGGCTGCGGCATGACGTGGTGGAAGCCGTGATGGCCGATCTCGTGGCCATCCTTCAGGATGGCCTCGCACATCGCCGGATGCGCCTCGACCGACCAGCCGGTGATGAAGAAGGTTCCTTTCAGTTCCTGCTGGCGCAGCATCTCCAGCAGCTTCGCCGTGCCGACGCGCGCCTCGTAGCCACCGAAGGACATGGTGACCAGCTCGGCGTAGCGGGCCGGGTCCTTGGCGGTCCAGGCGGTCTCGGCATCGACGTCGAAGGACAGGAACATCGCCGCCTGCTGCCCATCCGGCCAGGGGTATTCCGGCGCCAGCGGCGCGCGGTTGGCCGGCAGCAGCGGCAGGGCGTCGAGCCCTGCCTTCAGCGTGTTGTCATTCGCCACCATTGATCTGCACCTCCGGCAGCATGCTCGGGGTCAGCTGCCACTTGGCAGCCAGGCGCGCATAGGTGCCGTCGGCGATCAGGGCGCGCAGCGCGCCGGCCAGCGCCTGCTGCAGCTGCGTCTCCTCCTTGCCGGTGGCGATGCCCATCAGCGTGTAGCGCACCGGCTCGCCGATCGGGGCGTAGGTGTTGGGCTCCAGGCCCATGATGTAGGGCAGCGTCTCGCCGCCCTGCATGGCGGCGTCGATGCGGCCCTGGCGCAGCTGGGTGCGCGCATCGGCCGAGCCCTCGGTCGGCACGTATTCGATCGCCGGGCGCCCCTTGGCCACGCAATTGGCGTCGCTGAAGGCCTTGATGTCGTTCGGCAGGGCGGTGCGACGGCTGGCGCCGACCCGCTTGCCGCACAGCGCCTCGGGGTTGGGGAATTCCGCGGCGCGGCTGGCCTGGGTGAAGAACTGGCTGCCCGAGCGCAGATAGTCGATGAAGGTCGCCGTCTCCTGCCGCGACTTCAGGTCGGACATGCCGGAGAGGATGATGTCGACGCGGCCGGTGCGCACCGAGGCCAGCATCTGGTCGAAGCTGGTCTCCTGCCACTGCATGCGCACGCCAAGCTTCTCGGCGATGGCGTTGCCCAGCTCGACATCGAAGCCGGTGAGCTGGTTGGTCTGCGGGTCGCGCATCTCGAGCGGCGGGTAGTTCGGCACGATGGCGGCGATCAGCGTGCCGCGCGAGGCGATGCGCGAGGGCAGGTCGGCGGCCTGGGCGGCCAGCGGCAGGATCGCGGCCGTGGCGGCCAGCAGCAGGTGCTTCAGCATGGTGCTTTGTCCTTCAGGCGATGACGGCGGAGAGGAAGGCCTTGAGACGGGCCTCTTTCGGGTTGCCCAGCAGCTCGGCGGCGGGGCCCTGCTCGACGATGGCGCCACGGTCCATATAGACGACGCGGTCGGCGACCTCGCGGGCGAAGCCCAGCTCATGGGTGACGACGATCATGGTCATGCCCGAGGCCGCCAGTTCCTTCATCGCCGCCAGCACCTCGCCCACCAGCTCGGGGTCGAGGGCGCTGGTCGGCTCGTCGAACAGCATCAGCTTGGGCTTCATGGCCAGCGCGCGGGCGATGGCGACACGCTGCTGCTGGCCGCCGGAGAGGTTGGCCGGGTAGCTGCCGGCCTTGTCGGCCAGGCCCACCCGGGCCAGCAGCGCCTCGGCCTCGCGCACCGCCTCGGCGCGGTTGCGGCCCTGCACCTGCACCGGCCCCTCGATGATGTTCTCGAGCGCGGTCATGTGCGGGAACAGGTTGAAGCGCTGGAACACCATGCCGGTGGCGAGGCGCTGGCGCGCGATCTCCTTCTCCGGCAGCGGGTGCAGGCGGGTGCCCTCGATGCGCCAGCCGGTTAGCTCGCCGTCGACCCAGATGGCGCCGCTGTCGATGGTGACGAGCTGGTTGACGCAGCGCAGCAGCGTCGTCTTGCCCGAGCCGGAGGCGCCGATGATGCAGAGCACCTCGCCGGCATGGACATCGAGCGAGACGCCGTCGAGGGCGGTGAAATCGCCGAATCTCTTGCGGACATCGACGATGGAGACGAGCGGCATGGCGTGTTCGGTCATCGGAGCCTCGCTCACCGGCTGCCGGCCGTGCCGCGGGCGAAGCGGCGTTCGAGCAGCATCTGCAAGGGCGTCAGGATGGAGACGATGATCAGGTACCAGAGGGCGGCGACGATCAGCAGCTCAATGACGCGGGAATTGGCGTAGTAGATGTTCTGCGCGGCGTGCAGGATCTCGGCGAACTGGATGACGCTGGCCAGCGAGGTCAGCTTCACCATGCCGATGAACTCGTTGCCCAGCGGCGGGATCACCACCTTCATCGCCTGCGGGAAGATGATGCGGCGCAGCGCGCGCAGCCGGGTCATGCCGATGGCCTTGGCGGCCTCGTACTGCCCGGCATCGACCGAGAGCATGCCGGCGCGGATCACCTCGGAGGTGTAGGCGCCCTGGTTGATGCCGAGGCCGAGCAGCGCGGCCAGCGCCGGCGTCATGACATCGACGGTGCGGACGGAGAAATCACCGAAGCCGAGGCGCGGGAAGATCAGCGCCAGGTTGAACCAGAGCAGCAGCTGCAGGATCACCGGCGTGCCGCGGAACAACCAGGTGTAGCCCATGGCGACACCCTGCAGCACCGGGTTGGGCGACATGCGCATCACCGCGGTGACGACACCCAGGATGATGCCCAGCGCCATGGCGGCGAAGGTCATCCACAGCGTGTTGTAGAGGCCCGCCAGGATGGCCGGCGCGGTGAAGAAGGCGCCGACGAAATTCCATTCGATGTCGCCCACCGCGAAGGCGCGGCCCAGCCCCGCCAGCAGCAGGATGATGATGGCGACCGCCGCCCAGCGGCCCCAGTGCCGGTTCGGCACATGGGTGTAATGGGCGATATCGGGCAGCGCGGCCCGCGGCAGGAGGGTGGAGGAAGCGGGCTCGCGCATGCTGTCGATCTCTCCCGGGGTCTCAGCCGCGCGCCGGCTTCTCGGCGCCGGTGCGGCTGGTGATCAGACCATACATCTCCGGGCGGCGGTGCTGGGCGAAGTTGAACATCTTCTCCTTGCCCTGGGCGCAGAGATCGAGGTCGCAATCGGCGACCACCACCTCATCGGCCAGCGTCTTCGTCTCGGCGACGATGCGGCCATTCGGGTCGACGATGCAGGAGCCGCCGATCAGGCCGGAGCCGTCCTCGTCCCCCGCCTTGGCCACGGCGACCGCCCAGGCGGCGTTCATATAGGCATTGGCCTGGGCGGCGAGCTGCGAATGGTAGGTGCGCAGGCCCTGGTCCTCGGTGTCCCCGCCATTCGGGTCATAGGCGGCGGAGTTGTAGCCCACCACCATCAGCTCCATGCCCTGCAGCGCATAGACGCGCCAGGCCTCGGGCCAGCGGCGATCGTTGCAGATCAGCTGGCCCATAACGGGCGCGCCCCATTCATCCGGGCCGTAGAAGGCGGGGAAGCCCATATCGCCATATTCGAAATAGCGCTTCTCCAGCTGCTGGAAGCGCGACCCCTCGCGCGGCTCGACCGAGCCTGGCAGGTGAACCTTGCGGTATTTCTGCAGGATGGTGCCGTCCGGGCCCACGGTGACGGCGCTGTTGAAGCGCTTGCCGTCCGCCGTCTTCTCGGCATAGCCGACATAGAAGCCGACGCCGAGCGCGCGCGCCCGGTCGAACAGGGGCTGGGTCTGGGGCCCCGGCAGCGCGGTCTCGAAATATTCCTCCAGCTCGGCCTCGGTCAGCAGCCAGCGGGGGAAGAAGGTGGTGAAGGCCAGCTCCGGGAAGACGACGAGCTGGGCGCCCTGGGCGGCGGCCTGCTCCAGCAGGGCGATCATGCGGTCGAGTGTCTGGGCGCGGCTGTCGGCGCGCTGGGTCGGGCCCATCTGGGCGGCGGCGATGCGCAGGATGCGGGGCATGGGTAGTCACCTCGGGCAAAGCGGGGGCCTGGCCGGGCAAACCGCCCCGGCATCTCGGCCATGCGCCGCATGCTCGCACAGGAAACAGGCAGTTCAATCGGTTTCTCTATGCTATATGCGGGTTCACCAGTGATGGCGTTTATACCCTGCCCAGCAAATGACCCTTCGCCAGCTTGAGATCCTCCGCGCCGTGCTGCGCCACCAGACCACCATGGCGGCGGGGCGCATCCTCGGCATGTCGCAGCCGGCGGTCAGCCACGCGGTGAAGCAGCTGGAGACCCAGCTCGGCTTCCCGCTCTTCGAGCGGGTCAACAACCGCCTCTACCCCACCGAGGCGGCGCGGCTGATCCATGCGGAGTCAGAACCGCTCTTCGCCCAGCACGCGGCGCTGGAGGCAAGGCTGCAGGAGCTGCGCCAGGACAAGACCGGCCGGCTGCGGCTGCTGGCCACGCCGCCGCTCGGCCATGGCGTCATCCCGGAAGCCTTGCAGCGCATGCTGGCGCGCCAGCCCGGGCTGCGCATCACCTTCGATGTGCGAAGGCTGGACGAGGTGGTGGAAGGGGTGGAAAGCGGCGCCGCCGAGCTCGGCTTCGGCGTCAGCCTGGAGGAACGGCCGGGGCTCACCCTGCGGCCATTGGCGGCGGCCCGCATGGTCTGCGTCGCCGCCCCCGACCATCCGCTGCTGCGCGAGCCGGTGGTGACCCCGGCTTTGCTGCGGCCCTGGCCGCTGATCGCGCTGGAGGCCGGCACCCGCATGGGCGCCGCCTTGCGCGCCGCCTTCCAGGAGGCGCGCGAGCCCTTCCTGCCGGCGGTCGAGGTCCGCTATGGCGACACCGCCCGCGCGCTCGCCGAGGCCGGGGTGGGGGTCGCGGTGATCGACCCCTTCTCCGCCGGCAATCGCCGCCTGCCGCTCTCGGTGCGGCCCTTCGAGCCAGCCATCCCCTCCCGCGCCGTGGCCTTCTTCGCCAGCCGCCTGCCGCTGTCGCGCGGGGCGGAGGCGCTGCTGCGCGAGATCCGGCTGCGGCTGGAGCGCCAGGGGGCGCCAGGGGCCGCCCCGGGCGCCCTGCCCTTTCCGGGCTGAAGCCGCGCAAGATAAGGTTGACGCGGCCCCGCTTTCCGGCACACCTGCCCGCCCCAGCCACAACCAGCCGGACTTAAGGCAGAGTGATGACCGAACTGGCCTTCCACAACAGCGCCACGCGCCAGCGGGAGACCTTCACCCCGCTCGACCCGCAGCATGTGCGCCTTTATGTGTGCGGCCCGACGGTCTACGACCTCGCCCATCTGGGCAATGCGCGCCCTGTGGTGGTGTTCGACGTGCTGGCCCGGCTGCTGCGCCGGCGCTTCCCGCGCGTCACCTATGTCCGCAACATCACGGATGTGGACGACAAGATCAACGCGCGCAGCCAGGAGAGCGGCGAGCCGATCGCCGCCATCACCGCCCGCACCACGGCCGATTTCCACCGCGACATGGCGGCGCTGGGCTGCCTGCCCCCGGATGAGGAGCCGCGCGCGACCGACAACATCGCGCAGATGATCCAGCTGATCGAGCGGCTGATCGCCAATGGCCATGCCTATGCCGCCGAGGGGCATGTGCTGTTCTCGGTGGCGAGCTTCCCCGGCTATGGCGCCCTTTCCGGCCGCTCACCGGACGAGATGCTGGCCGGCGCCCGGGTCGAGATCGCGCCCTACAAGCGCGAGGCCGGGGATTTCGTGCTGTGGAAGCCCTCCTCCGACGACCTCCCCGGCTGGGACAGCCCCTGGGGCCGCGGCCGGCCGGGCTGGCATATCGAATGCTCGGCCATGTCCTGGCGCTATCTCGGCAGTGATTTCGACATCCATGGCGGCGGGCACGATCTGATCTTCCCGCATCATGAGAACGAGATCGCGCAATCGGTCTGCGCCTTCCCCGGCTCCCGCTTCGCCCACACCTGGCTGCACAACGGCATGCTGCTGGTGGATGGGGAGAAGATGTCGAAATCGCTCGGCAATTTCCTCACCGTGCGCGACATCCTGGCGCGCGGCGCCTGGGCCGGCGAGGCCTTCCGCCTGCTGCTGCTGAAGACCCATTACCGCGCCGCCATCGACTACACGGTCGAGCGGTTGGAAGAGGCCAAGGCGGAGCTGGACGATTTCTACGCCCTGCTGGCCCGCGACCTGCCGCAGCCGGAGGCGGACGACGCGCTGGTGGCCGAGATGGCCGAATGGGCGCTGGAGCCGCTGGCGGACGATCTGAACACCCCGCTCGCCATCGCCCGTCTGCGCGATTTGCGCACGCTGGAGAATGTGGCGACGGTCGGCGGCTCGGCCACCAATGTGCTGCACCGCATTGGGCGGGACTGGCAGCCGGACTCCGGCCAGGCGGCGGCGGCGCTGCGCCAGGCGGCGGCGCTGCTCGGCCTGCTGGGCGGCGATGCGCGCGCCTGGCGCCAGGGCGGCGAAGGCGACAGCGCGGCGATCGAGGCCGCCATCCAGGCGCGGCTCGACGCCCGCAAGGCGAAGAACTGGGCCGAGGCCGACCGCATCCGCGCCGATCTGCTGGCCCAGGGGGTCATCCTGGAGGATGGCGCCGGCGGGACGACCTGGCGGCGGGCCTGACACGTCCTGGGGAGGCGCTGCCTCCCCAGACCCCTCCGCCGGGGGGACAGGGTCCCCCCGGACCCCGCCATCAGTGGGCGCCAAACTGAAGGCGGGGTCCGGGGTGGCCCTGCCACCCCGGCGGGGTTCAGGGGCGGAGCCCCTGCCTGATCGCTTTGACGACCACGGCAGCAGCCCCGGCGATCCCCACCCACAGCGCCGGCCGCAGCCCGAATTCCACATCCAGATTGGCCATCAGCACCGGCAGCGGCGGCACGCCGGTGGCCACGCCGTACCAGCCGGCCTCCAGCAGCGCCGTGCCCAGCGCCGCCGCCACCGCCAGCAGCGCCAGCCGCCAGAGCGAGGGCGCGCCCCCCTTCGGCGCCAGCAGCCGGTAGCCCATCAGCCACAGGAACAGCCCGGCCATCAGGATGGCCTCGGTGACGTCGAGCTTGGATTGCAGGGCGAAATGCACCAGCGCCAGCACGCCGATGCCATAGGCCAGCCGGTGCAGCCCCTGCCAGCGCCGCCCGCCCAGCCGCTTCACCCAGCCATCGGTGGAGGTGACGCCCAGCGCCACCAGCCCCAGCAGCGCGACGAAGCCGATGGTCAGGTAGACGCGCAGCACGATCTCGCTGGCGACCTTGGCCAGGTCCCATTTCAGGTCCAGCGCGTAGAGCACCAGATGCAGCAGCGTATAGGCCAGGGCGGCGACGCCGATCATCCGGCGCAGCTGCATGGCTTTCGGCCAGCGCAGCATCTGCCGCAGCGGCGTCACCAGCAGCGACAGCAGCAGGATGCGCACCGCCCAGAGGCCGGTCCAGTGGATCGCCTCCATCACCGGCCGCCCGCCCAGCTCGCCGCGCGCCGCCCACCAGGCCAGCAGCGCCGCCGGCAGGCAGAGCAGCAGCAGCGTGGCAAGCTTGAGCGAGGAGAAGCGCCCCTGCCGGTCCCGCCAGGGGACGGCCAGGGGGGGCAGAGACAGGCTCAGGGACATGCGGGCTCCGCGGGGGGGGGGGACGGATGGCGATTATCTGGCAACGCCCGGCCCGCCCGCCAGGAGCGGAGCCGGCGCGGTTACATTTTGAACCGGGCGAGGCCCTGCCTCCCCCTTGCCTTCCCATGGGGGCAAGCCTGCATCTGCAGGGCGCTTGTCCAACCGGGAGACCGCCATGACCCGCACCCTGCGCCCTGCCCTCGCCGCCCTCGGCCTGCTGCTGGCCGGCCCCGCCCTCGCCCAGCATGCCGGGCATGGCGGCCACGCCGCCCCGCCGGCCGCCGCCGCCAGCCCCTCCACCGCCGAATTCCAGGCGGCCAATGAGAAGATGCATCGCGACATGGCCGTGCCGCTGACCGGCGATGCCGATCGTGACTTCGCGGCCTCCATGATCCCGCACCATCAGGGCGCCATCGACATGGCCCGCATCCAGCTGCGCCATGGCCGCGACCCGGCGATGCGCCGCATGGCCGAGGAGATCATCGCCGCGCAGGAGAAGGAGATCGCCGAGCTGCGCGCCTTCCTGGCCCGCCCGCGCTGAGGCCGCGCCGGGCGCGGGGCTGGGCCAGGGGCTGCCATTCCCTGGTGGCCCTTCCCCGCGCCGCGCCGGGCGGCTATCCGGGGCGGCTGTTGTTCTGCCCGAAGGAAGCCCCGCCATGACCGGCCGTGAAGCTGGCGCCGACCTCAAGCCCATGCCGGGCGAAAGCCCGATCATCGTGCTGGTGCGCCCGCAACTGGCCGAGAATATCGGCTCCACCGCCCGCGCCATGGCCAATGGCGGGCTGTTCCATCTGCGCCTGGTGGCGCCGCGCGATGGCTGGCCGCAGGAACGCGCCTGGTACGTCTCCTCCGGCGCCCAGCGCATCCTCGACGCCGCCACGGTGCATGAGACGGTGGCGGACGCCGTGGCCGATTGCCACCGCGTCTTCGCCACCTGCCCGCGCCCGCGCCATGTCGTCATCCCGGTCTGCACCGCCCGCGGCGCGGCGGAGGAGCTGGTCGATATCTGCCAGGCCCGCAACCTGCGCAGCGCCGTGCTGTTCGGCCCCGAGCGCGCCGGGCTCGAGAATGACGACATGGCCTGCGCCGACACCCTGGTCCGCTACCCGCTGAACCCGGACCACATGTCGCTGAACCTGGCCCAGGCGGTGATGATCCTGGCCTATGAATGGTGGAACGCGGCGGTCGACCGCACGCCCCCCCGCCAGCTGATGACCAACGAGACCCATGTCGCCACCAAGGGCGAGCTGGAGACCTTCCTCAACCGCCTGGTCTCCGAACTCGACGCCAGCGGCTTCCTGGACAATCTGCCGAAGCGGCCGGGCATGGTGCGCAACCTACGCCACTGGTTCCAGCGCGGCGAGGTGACGGAACAGGAACTGCGCACCCTGCACGGCGTGGTCACCGAACTGTCGCGCGGGCGCATGCGGCGCGGGCGGCCCGAGGCGCAGGATCCGGCGCTGCCCTGGGCGGACCAGCAGCAACAGTAAGAAAAATCAGGGGCGCTGCCCCTGAACCCCGCCGGGGGGACAGGGTCCCCCCGGACCCCGCCTTCAGTTGGCGATGCGCACGAAGCCCAGCTTCAGCAGCCAGATCAGGCCGCGCAACACCGCGCGCCGCGCGGCGCCCTCGGGCAGCAGCGCCTCCAGCGGCAGCGGGCCCTCGCGGCGCAGGCGCTGCAGCAGCGCCGTCAGCCCCGGCGCATCCAGCCCGCCAGCGCCCGCATGCAGGCCGGCGGGCAGCGCCGCGATCGGCGCCACCTCGCCCGGCGCCGCCGGATCGGCCTCCAGCACCATGCCGGCCCGCAGCGGCCCGGTCGGGTAGCCGGCGAAGAGCAGCGTCGGGTCGGCCTGCCGCGCCTCCGGCACCGGCGCGGCCGGCGCCCCGGCCCGGCGACGCGCCGCCAGCTCGGCCCACAGCGCCTGGTACTGGCCGATCACCACCGACCAGTCGAACACCGCCCGCGCCCGCGCCTGCCCCGCCGCCCCCATCCGCGCCCGCAGCGCCGCATCGCGGGCCAGCGCCGCCAGCGCATCGGCGGCGGCGCCGATCTCCACCGCCACCAGCTGCGTCGTCGCCGCCAGATAGTGGTCGTAATTCACCGCGCCGCTGGCATGGCGCAGCGCCAGGTCGCCGGCGCTGCCGGGCGGCGCCATGCGCACCGGCACGCGGAATCCGTCCTCCCCCTGCCGCACCGTGTCACGGAACCCGTCCCAGTCGCTGACCACCACCGGCAGCCCGGCCGCCATCGCCTCCACCGGCGCCAGGCCGAAGCTCTCCTGGATGTTGTCGACCAGCAGGGCGAAGATGTCGGCCGCCGCCAGCAGCCCGTCCCGCGCCCCGGGCGGCCGCGCATCGGCGATGTGCAGCGTGACCTCCGGCGCCAGCGCGGCGGCCAGGGCGCGATGCGCCTCCTCCTGCCCCGGATTGGCGAACCAGCCGCCCAGCACCGCATGCAGCGGCGCCGCCCCCGGCCGCCGCGCCGCCCGCCCCAGCGCCGCGAACAGCGCCGCCGGATGCGCCTTGGCGTGCCAGGACAGCCGGCCGAGGCTGAGCACCGCCACCGCCCCCTCCGGAATGCCCAGCCGCGCCCGCCAGGCGCCGCGCAGCTCCGGCCGCGGCGCCAGCGCCTCGCATTCGACGCCGAGCGGGATGACCGGCAATTCCGGCAGCACCATCCGCCGCGCGCCCAGGCGCTGCGCCAGCGCCTCCCCCTCCATCGCCAGCAGCCGCCGCGCCGCCTCCTGCACCGCCCGGGAGGTGCAGACCAGCGCGTCCCAGCGCTGCACCGGCGCCGTCGCCAGCTCGGCGATGGCGGCCATGGCATGGGCCGAGGCGATGGTGTGCGTCACCCCCACCACCGACCAGGCGGCATCGCCGGCGAAGCGGCGCAGCCTTGCGGCCGATGCCAGGTCCGGCCCCGGCAGCATCAGCGTGCCGATCGCCGCCAGCCGGTCCAGCCGGTGCGGCGCGATCGCCTCCAGCGCCATGGTCGCGCCATGCTGCCGCGCCAGCCCGGCGAAGGCCTGGCCATCGCCCGGCGCCAGCAGATAGGCCGAGAGCGTCTCCACCCCCGAATGCCGGATCATGCCGCGCAGGAAGCCCTCGCCCGCGACATGCCGGCCCATCAGCTTCGGGCGGTCGGTGCGGTAGCCATCGGCGGCGAAGCCGATGGCGGCATTGGGCGGCGGGGTCATGGGCGCTCCGGGCGGGGCCGCGCCCTCAGCCGACCGAGCGGGTCAGCGTCCGCAGCGTGACGAATTCCTCCGCCGCCGTCGGATGGATGCCGATGGTGCGGTCGAAATCCTCCTTGGTGGCGCCGGCGACGATGGCCACCGCGATGCCCTGCATGATCTCGCCGGCATCCTCGCCCAGCATATGCGCGCCCAGCACCCGCCGCGTGCGCTTCGACACCACCAGCTTCATCAGCGTCTTGCGCGGCTGCTTGCTGATGGTGTGCCGCATCGGCGTGAAGCGGGCCATGTAGATGTCGACCGGCCCCTGGGCGGCGGCGGCCTCCTCGCTCAGCCCGACCATCGCGGCGGGCGGCGAGGTGAACACCGCCGTCGGCACGTTCTGGAAGCTGGCGGCGCGCGGGCGGCCGCCGAACAGCGTGTCGGCCAGGGCATGGCCGACCGCGGTCGCCACCGGCGTCAGGTTCAGCTGATCGGTGACGTCGCCGATGGCGTAGATATGCGGCTGGGTGGTCGCCTGCTCCAGCGTCACCGGCACGCAGCCGGAGCGGCCGGGGGCGATGCCGGCACGGTCCAGCCCCAGCGCCTCGGTGTTCGGCACGCGGCCGGTGGCGAACATCACCTGGTCCGTCTCCAGCACCGCGCCCGACCTAGTGGTCAGGCGCAGGCCATCGCCGGCCTTCTCCAGCCGCGCCGGCTCCTGGCCGGGATGCAGGCGGATGCCCTGGTTCGCCAGCGCCTCGGCCATCGCCTCGCGCAGATCGCCATCGAAGCCGCGCAGCGGCAGCTCCTGGCGGTAGAGCAGATCCACCTCCGCCCCCAGCCCGCAGAGCAGCGAGGCGAATTCCAGTGCAATATAGCCGCTGCCCACCACCACGATGCGGCGCGGCCGCTCCTTCAGCGTGAACAGATCGTCGGACACCAGGCCGAGCTCGGCGCCCGGGATGTCGGGGCGGATCGGCTTGCCGCCCACGGCGATGACGATGCGCTCGGCGGTGACGCGCTGGCCACCGACATCCAGCGTGTGCGGGTCGATGAAGGTGGCGCGGGCGTTGAAGCTGGTGACCCCCGCATTGCCCAGCAGCCTGGCATAGATGGCGTTCAGCCGCGGCCACCTCGGCATCGCGGGCGGCGACCAGCGTCGGCCAGTCATGGCCCTTGTTCTCGATCTCCCAGCCGAAGGCCCCGGCCTCGCGCGACCACTGCCCGTATTCGGCGGCATGCACCATGATCTTCTTCGGCACGCAGCCGACATTGACGCAGGTGCCGCCCCAGAAGCGCTCCTCCGCCACGCCGACCCGCGCGCCATGCCCGGCCGCGATGCGCCCGCAGCGCACGCCGCCCGAGCCGCCACCGATGACGAACAGGTCGAAATCATAGGCGCTCATGCGCAGGGCCCCTCATGCTGCGGTTGCCGTGGCAAGAAGGGCGTCCCGGCGCCTCGCGTCAAGGCGGAGGCTTGGGCAGGGAGAGGAAAGGGTTCTTTTTTGGAAAAAAGAACCAAAAAACTTTTGTCTGTTGGCGTCCCGCCTCAGGCCTGAGGCGGGACGCCAAGCTGAAAGAAGTCTTTTTGCTTCTTTTTCTTCAGAAAAAGAAGGACTTAGCTGCCAATACCACCCAGGGCGAGATACTTCATCTCGATATACTCCTCGATGCCATGGCTCGAGCCCTCGCGGCCGAGGCCGGACTGCTTGAACCCGCCGAACGGCGCCTCGGCGGTCGAGATGATGCCCTCATTGATGCCGATGATGCCGTATTCCAGCGCCTCGGCCACCCGGAAGATGCGGCCGACATCGCGCGAGTAGAAATAGGCGGCCAGGCCGAACTCGGTGTCGTTGGCGAGCTTGATCGCCTCTTCCTCGGTCTTGAAGCGGAACAGCGGCGCGACCGGGCCGAAGGTCTCCTCGCGGAAGATCACCGCCTCATGCGGCACATTGGCCAGCACGGTGGGCTGGAAGAAATTGCCGCCCTTCTCATGCGGCTTGCCGCCGGTGACGATGCTCGCACCCTTGGACAGCGCGTCCTCGATATGCGCCTGCACCTTCTTCACCGCATCGGCATTGATCAGCGGGCCCTGGGTGACCCCCTCCTCCATGCCATTGCCGACCTTCAGCTTCTCCACCGCCTCCTTCAGCTTGGCGGCGAAGGCGTCATAGACCCCCTCCTGCACCAGCACGCGGTTGGCGCAGACGCAGGTCTGCCCGGTGTTGCGGTACTTGGACGCGATGGCGCCCTTCACCGCCTCATCCAGATCGGCATCGTCGAAGACGATGAAGGGCGCGTTGCCGCCCAGCTCCATCGAGGTCTTCTTGATGGTCTCCGCGCATTGCGCCAGCAGCACGCGGCCGACCTCGGTCGAGCCGGTGAAGGACAGCTTGCGCACCAGCGGGTTGCCGGTCAGCTCCTTGCCGGTGCCGGAGGACGGGCCGGTGATGATGTTGCACACCCCCTTCGGCATGCCGGCGCGCTCGGCCAGCACGGCGATGGCCAGCGCCGAGAAGGGCGTCTGGCTGGCCGGGCGGATCACCCCGGTGCAGCCCGCGGCCCAGCCGGGCCCGGCCTTGCGGGTGATCATGGCGGCCGGGAAATTCCAGGGGGTGATGGCGGCGAAGACGCCGATCGGCTCCTTGGTCACCAGGATGCGGCGGCCCTTGGCGTTCTGCGGGATGGTCTCGCCATAGACGCGGCGGCCTTCCTCGGCGAACCATTCGAAGAAGCTGGCGGCATAGGCCACCTCGCCCTTCGATTCCGCCAGCGGCTTGCCCTGCTCGGCGGTCATGATGGCGGCCAGATCGTCGGTGTTCTCGACCATCAGCTGGGCCAGCTTGCGCAGGATCAGCCCGCGCTCGCGCGCCAGCATGGCGCGCCAGGCTGGCCAGGCGGCATTGGCGGCCTCGATGGCGCGGCGCGTCTCGGCCTCGCCCATCGAGGGCACGGTGCCGACCAGCTCGCCGGTGGCGGGGTTCTTCACCTCCAGCACCTTGCCGCTATCGGCCTGCACCCATTGCCCATCGATGTAATTGGCCTGCCGGAACAGGTCAGGGTCCTTCAGCGGCAGCTTGGCGACGGAGTCGAGCATGACGGTTCTCTCCCGATGCGGCGGTCCGCCCGATGCGGCGTTCCGTCTGGTCGGTGAAAGTTAGGCAGCCCCCGCGCCGCTGTCAGCCCACCGCACGGCCGCTTGCGCGGCCCCGGGGCGGTGGCGTGTCGGATTGTCAGGCGAGCATGCCGCCGCTGCCGCCCCGGCCGCTGCCGGCATAGGCGGAGAGCGCCGCCGCCAGCGCCTCCTGCCGCTGCTGGCGCAGCGCCGCGCTGGCCGAGTCGGGCGCGCCGGCGGCGGGCTCGGCCAGGGCCGCGGTGTCGCTCTCCCCGGCGGCGGGGGGCGGCGCCGCGCGCAGGGCGCTACCCTCCGAGTCGTCCGCCGGCTTGGCCTGGCCGCCCTGCAGCTGCAGCAGGCCGGAGAGGCTGCCCTCCGCCAGGCGCGGCAGGCTGCCCAGCACCGGCGCGGCGGTGGCGGCGCTGGCGCCCTGCCCTTGCCGGCCCTCCTCGGGCTTGTTCGGGCTGGCGCTAGTGATGTTCAGCTGCTGGGCGGAGACGCGTTGCAGAACCCCGACCGCCAGGCCGGACAGGATGGAGAGGGACATGCGGGCCTCCTCGCTGCGGATCGCCGAGGGGCCTGCAAGCGGGGTGCCACGGCCAGGCCCTTGAAAGGAAAGGCGTTGCCGGCCGGGTGCGGCAGGATCTGCCCGGCAGGAATTGCCGGGCGGGGCCGCTCAGGCCGGCTGGCCGCCGGGGGCCGGCAGGCCGTGCACGGCGAGGTCCAGCGCCTCCAGCCAGGCGCCGGCCTGCAAGGCGCGGGCGATGCGGCGGGAGACCACCCAGCGCGGGGTCGTCTTCTCCAGCATGATGGCGCCCCAGACCACGGCGCCGAGCCCCAGCAGCGGCACCGCATGCAGCCAGAGCAGCACGGTGACGATGCCGCCATGCAGCGGCGCCAGCCAGGCGGTGAGGATGACGCTGAGCGCCGCCATCACCAGCACCAGCGCGATGATCAGGTCGAGCCGCGCCAGGCGCTGGCACAGCGCCACCTCCTGCCGCAGCCGCGGCAGGGCGATGTTCAGCGGATCCTCCACCATCGGCGCCCCGCCCCGGCTGGCGAGGTAGCGGCGGGCCATGAATTCGGTGCGGGCGCGGCTGGTCCAGGGCATCGGGGAGAACTCCGCAATCGTCGCGCGGGCGGGGGGCGTATGGTGCAGTGCAATATGCGCCTGCATCGGTCCCTCTGCCAAGCGATCCTGTGCCGCTTCGGTTGCGTCACAGGGCCGCATGCCCGCCAAGGTTACCGTCCACACCCGCAAGGAGGCGTGAAGCGCGGTGCCCAGCGCGGCGTCAGGCGGGCTGGGCGCGGATGAAGTCGATGAAGGCCCGCAGCGGCGCCGGCACCAGCCGCCGCCCCGGATAATACAGGAAAGGGCCGGAAAAGGACTGCCACCAGGGCTCCAGCACCGGCAGCAGCGCGCCGCTGTCGAGATGCGGCTGCAGCCAGGCCTCGAACAGGTAGATCATCCCGGTGCCGGCCAGCGCCGCCTCCACCGCCAGGTCGGTGGCGCCGCCGATGCCCACCAGCAGCGGCCCGCGCGGCTCCACCCGCACCAGCTCCCGGCCGCGCTCGAACTCCCACACCATCATGGCGCCGCTGCTGAAGCGGCCGCGCAGGCAGGGATAGTCCAGCAAGTCGCGCGGATGGCCGGGCATGCCATGCCGCCGCAGCAGCGCCGGCGCGGCGGCCAGCGCGTAGCGCTGCACCCGCGGCCCGATCGGCACGGCGATCATGTCCTGCTCCAGCCGCTCATCATAGCGGATGCCCGCATCGCAGCCGGCGCCGAGCAGGTCGACAAAGCCATCCTCCGCCGTCACCTCCAGCTGGATCTCGGGATAGGCGGCCAGGAAGCTGGGCACGATGCGCGGCAGCACCAGCCGCGCCGCGCTGACCGGCACATTCAGCCGCAGCGTGCCCGCCGGCCGGTCGCGGAACAGATTGACCACGTCGAGCGCCGCCTCGACCTCGCCCAGGGCCGGGCCCAGCCGCTCCAGCAGCCGCGCCCCGGCCTCGGTCGGCCCCACGCTGCGGGTGGTCCGGTGCAGCAGGCGCACGCCAAGCGCGGCCTCCAGCCGCCGCACCGCCTCGCTGACGCCGGAGGGGCTGGCGCCGAGCTGCCGTGCCGCGTCGCGGAAGCCCCCTGCCCGCGCCACGGCCAGGAAG
The DNA here is from genome assembly GCF_030818485.1 of Pseudoroseomonas cervicalis. Taxonomy (NCBI): domain Bacteria; kingdom Pseudomonadati; phylum Pseudomonadota; class Alphaproteobacteria; order Acetobacterales; family Roseomonadaceae; genus Roseomonas; species Teichococcus cervicalis. The sequence continues at coordinate 1,488,656 of NZ_JAUTAJ010000004.1, forward strand.
GCGTTCAGGTCGTTGAGATCCGCCGCCATTGTCCGCCATCCCGCACAGCCCGTGCGGATTGTGCCCGATTATCGCGCCCGGCCAAGCGGCCTAGATCGGACCCATCGCAGAGGAGAACCAGCATGACCCGCATCGACCGCGCCGGTACCTATCGCCTGGGCAGCCGCCCGGTGCACCGCCTGGGCTATGGCGCCATGCAGCTGGCCGGCCCCGGCGTCTTCGGCCCGCCGCGCGACCGGGAAGCGGCGCTGGCCGTGCTGCGCGAGGCCGTCGCCGCCGGGGTGGACCATATCGACACCAGCGATTTCTACGGGCCGCACGTCACCAACCGGCTGATCCGCGAGGCGCTTTCTCCCTATCCCGGGAATCTCACCCTGGTGACCAAGGTCGGCGCGGTGCGCGACGACAAGGCCGCCTGGCTGCCGGCCATCGGCGCCGCCGACCTGATCCGGGCGGTGGAGGACAACCTGAAGAATCTCGGCCTGGATGTGCTGGAGGTGGTCAATCTGCGCATCATGTTCGATGTGCACGGCCCGGCCGAGGGCTCGATCGAGGCGCCGCTGACCGCGCTGGCCGAGCTGCAGCGCCAGGGCAAGATCCGCCATATCGGGCTGAGCAACGTCACCGCCGCGCAGCTCGCGCAGGGCCAGGGCATCTGCGAGATCGTCTGCGTGCAGAACCAGTACAACCTGGCGCATCGGGGCGATGATGCGCTGATCGACGATCTGGCGCGGCAGGGCATCGCCTATGTGCCCTTCTTCCCGCTGGGCGGCTTCAGCCCGCTGCAATCCTCGGCGCTGTCCGGGGTGGCGCGGCAGCTCGGCGCCACGCCGATGCAGGTGGCGCTGGCCTGGCTGCTGCGCCGCGCGCCCAATATCCTGCTGATCCCGGGCACCTCTTCGGTCGCGCATCTGCGGGAGAATCTGGCGGCGGCCGAGCTGGTCCTGCCGGAGGCGGTGCTGCCGGTGCTGGAGGGCATCGGCGCCACCGGCACCGGGTCCTGAGGCCGGGCGGGCGGGGCCGGCCCCGCCCGCGCCTGCTCACTCCACCCGGCCGATCCGCTGCACGGCGCGGGTCAGGCGCTGCGTGTCCGCCGCGACGAAGCGGGCGAAATCGGCGCTGTCCTGATAGGCCAGCGGGCTGCCCGCCGCCTCCAGCGCGCGGCGCAGCGCCGCATCCTCGGCGCAGGCGGTGCGCAGCGCCTGGCCCCAGCGCTCCAGCACCGGGGCGGGGGTGGCCACGGGGAGGAAAACGCCCGACCAGATGTAGAACTCGACCTCGGGGAAGCCGCGCTCGATGAAGGTCGGCACCTCCTCGAAGCCGGCGATGCGCTCCCGCCCCCAGCAGGCCAGCGCCCGCAGCCGGCCTTCCTTCACATGCGGCAGCGCCGGGCCGGGGCCGGAGGCCAGCGCCTCGATGGTGCCGGAGAGCAGCGCCGTCAGCGCCGGGCCACCGCCCTGGAAGGGCACATGCAGCAGGTCGATCGACGCCGCGCCGGTCAGCATCGCCATCGCCACATGCAAAGTGGAGTAGTTGCCGGCCGAGCCATAGGTGATGGAGCCCGGCCGCGCCCTGGCGGCGTCGACGAACTCGGCCAGGGTCTTCCAGGGCGCGCTGGCCGGCACCAGCAGCACGGTGGGGTCGGCGGTGATGCGCGCCACCGGCACCAGCTGCTCCATGGTGTAGGCGGGGCTGCGGCCCATGATGCGCTCGCTCTCCGGCAGCACGCCGAGCGAGGAGAGCGCCATCAGCGCCGTGTAGCCATCCGGCGCGGCGCGGGCCACGCTGGCGCTGCCCAGGATGCCGCCGGCGCCGGGGCGGTTCACCACCGGCACCGCCTGGCCGAAGATGCGCTCCAGCGCGGCGGCGACGGGCCTGGCCGCGACATCGGCCTGCCCGCCGGGCGGGAAGGCCACCACCATCTGCACCGGCCGGCTGGGCCAGCTCCCCTGCGCCCGCGCGCCCTGCGGCGCGAGACCGGCCGCGCCCGCGGCCATCAGCAGCCCTCGACGAGACAGCATCTGTTTCCTCCTGGTCCTGTCCGGACCTGACGGGGCGGAGCGCGATCTCTCGCCGCGCTTCCGACCCCCCTTCCCTCATTTGGCTCCCGCCAGGCCCGCGGCCGGGCGCCGTTCAGCCCGTCCGGCGCAGCCGGTTGCGGATGCGGCCGATGCCCTCGATGGCGCATTCGACGACATCGCCCTCGCGCAGGAAGCGCGGCGGCCTGAAGCCGATGCCCACCCCTTCCGGCGTGCCGGTGGCGATGACATCGCCCGGCAGCAGCGCCATGCTGCGCGAGATGGTCTCGATCAGCTCCGGCACGTCGAAGATCAGGTCGGCGGTCGAGGCATCCTGCCGCGCCTCGCCATTCACCTGGCAGGTGATGCGCATCGGCCGCGCGCCGATCTCGTCGGCGGTGACGATCCAGGGGCCCATCGGGCAGAAGCCGTCGATGCCCTTGCCCAGCAGCCACTGCTTGTGCGTGCCCTGCAGGTCGCGCGCGGTGACGTCGTTGACGAGGGTGTAGCCGAAGACGTGCCGCAGCGCGTCCTGGCGGGCGATGTTGCGGCCGCCCTGGCCGATCACCACGGCGAGCTCCGCCTCGTAATCGACGCCCTGGTCCAGGCCGGGCCAGAGCGGGATGTCGTCCCAGGGGCCGGAGATCGAGGTGTAGGGCTTGCTGAAGATGATCGGCGCCTTCGGCACCGCATCCGCGGCACTGGTCGAGGAGGAATCATAGCCGCTGCCGGCGAATTCCTTCGCATGGGCGTGGTAGTTCTTGCCGACGCAGAAGATGTTGCGCGGCGGGTTGGGCAGCGGCGCCAGCAGCTTTTCCTCCGGCAGCGCCTGGCCCGGGCCGGTGGGCTCCGGGATGCGGGCGCCGCCGGCCAGCGCCGCGATCACCCCCGCCATGTCGGATGGCAGGCCCGGCGCCAGCTCGGCCAGGGGCCAGTAGCGCTGCCCCTCCGCATCCACCCGCACGGGCTGCGGCACCCCCTCGATCAGCAGCATGGCCAGGCGCATCGGCGATCATCCCCTATACCAATTTGGCTTTTCATTGAACCAATAGCGCAGTATGGTTCATCCAATGGTTGACCCAGTCAAGACCGAAGACTCCTCGGCCGCCGCCCGGCTGCAGGCGCTGCTGGAGCGCGAGCTGCTCTCCGGCACCTGGGCCGAGGGCGCGCGCCTGCCGACCGAGCGGGCGCTGAGCGAGACCTATGGCGTGGCGCGCAACACGCTGCGCCGGGCGCTGGACGGGCTGGAGCGGGCCGGGCTGGTGGAGCGCCATGTCGGCCGCGGCACCTTCCGCCGCACCGCCCCCCCGCCCGCCGCGCTGGAGGAGGAGGCGCTGAGCCCCGCCGCCGTGATGGAATGCCGCCTGCTGCTGGAGCCGGAGCTGATCGGCCTGGCGGTGCTGCGCGCGACACCGGCGGATCTGGCGCGCATCCAGGCCTGCCTGCGCGGCACGGACGAGGCCGCCTCCCTGGCCGAGTTCGAGCATTGGGACGCGGCGCTGCACGACGCCTTCGCGGTCGCCACCCACAATGCGGCCGTGCTGGGCATGAGCCGCTCGCTGGCGCGGGTGCGGGAGCGCACCGATTGGGGGGCGCTGAAGGCGCGCGGCGACACGCCCGCGCACCGGGCGCGGCTGCAGGCACAGCATCATGAGATGGTCGAGGCGCTGCAGCGGCGCGACCGCGACCGCGCGCGGCTGGTGATGCGGGCGCATCTCCTGCTGATCCAGGCGGTGATGGCCGGGGAGTAGCGGCCGGATCGGCGGCGAAGGGCGCGCGCCCGCCGCGAAGCCGGAAGGCCCGGCGTCGCGGCGGTGGCGGGCCGGCGGCTATTCGACCGTGACGGCCTTGGCCAGGTTGCGCGGCTGGTCCACATCGGTGCCGCGCAGCACCGCCGCGTGATAGGCCAGCAGCTGCACCGGGATGGTGTGCAGGATCGGCGCCACGAAGGGGTCGACGCTGGGCAGCACCACCACCTGCTCGGCGAAGCGGCGCAGCGCCGGCGCGCCGGCCGCATCGGTGAAGGCCATGATCCGCCCGCCGCGCGCCGCCGCCTCCTGCAGATTCGACGCCGTCTTCTCGAAAAGCGGGCCGGAGGGGCAGAGCGCGATCACCGGCACCGCCGGGTCGATCAGCGCGATCGGGCCGTGCTTCATCTCGCCGGCGGCATAGCCCTCGGCATGGATGTAGCTCAGCTCCTTCAGCTTCAGCGCGCCCTCCAGCGCGATCGGGTAGAGGCTGCCACGGCCGAGGAACAGCACGTCCCGCGCCTGCGCCACCTCCCGCGCCATGGCCTGGATCTCCAGCCCATCCTCCAGCAGCGCCGCGGCGTGCGAGGGCACTTCCAGCAGCGCCGCCGTCAGCCTCGCCTCCTCGGCCGCCGAGAGGCTGCCGCGCGCCCGGCCGAAGCCGATCGCCAGGCTGGCCAGCACGGCGAGCTGCGCGGTGAAGGCCTTGGTCGAGGCCACGCCGATCTCGGGCCCGGCCACCGTCAGCAGCGTGCCATGGCTCTCCCGGTCCATGGTGCTCTCCGGCACATTGACCACCGAGAGCACGCGCTGGCCGCGCTGCTTCAGCAGCCGCAGCGCCGCCAGCGTGTCCGCCGTCTCGCCGGACTGGCTGACCAGGATGGCGGCACCGCCCTCGGGCAGCGGCGGGTCGCGGTAGCGCAGCTCGCTGGCGATGTCGGAATCGGCCGGGATGCGCGAGAGCTGCTCGATCCAGTAGCGCCCGACCTGCGCCGCCAGATAGGCCGAGCCGCAGGCGCTGAAGGAAATCCGCGGCACAACCGCCGGGTCGAAGGGCAGCGCGGGCAGCGCCACCGCGCGGCTCGCCGGGTCGATATACTGGCGCAGCGTGTCGCCGAGCACGACGGGGTGCTCGTGCAGCTCCTTCTCCATGAAGTGCCGGTAATTGCCCTTGCCGACCGCGGCGCCGGACAGCGCCGTCAGCTTGATCGGCCGCTCGACGGGCCGGTCCTCGGCGTCGAAGAACTGGGCGGAGTGCTCGTCCAGCACCGCCCAGTCGCCTTCCTCGAGATAGGCGATGCGGCGCGTCATCGGCGACAGCGCCAGCGCGTCGGAGCCCACGAACATCTCGCCCTCGCCGAAGCCGATGGCCAGCGGGCTGCCCTGCCGCGCGGCGATCAGCTTGCGCGGATGGCCGGCGAAGACCATCGCCAGGCCGAAGGCGCCATGGATTTTTTTCAGGGTCGCGGAGACCGCCTGCTCCGGCGTCGCGCCGCCTTCCAGCAGATGGTCGATCAGCTTGGCGACGATCTCGGTGTCGGTCTCCGTCTCGAAGGCGACACCCTCGGCCTCCAGCTCCGTCCGCAACTCGGAAAAGTTCTCGATGATGCCGTTATGGACGACGGCGACGCGGGCCGTCGCATGCGGATGCGCGTTGCGCTCGGTGGGCTTGCCATGCGTCGCCCAGCGCGTATGGCCGATGCCGGTGATGCCGGGCAGCGGCTGGCTCTCCAGCACGCTGGCCAGGTTGCCGAGCTTGCCCTCGGCGCGGCGGCGCTCGATATGGCCATCCACCAGCGTGGCGATGCCGGCGCTGTCATAGCCGCGATATTCCAGGCGCCGCAGCGCCTCCAGCAGGCGGGGGGCGGCGTCCTCGCGCCCGACAACGCCAACAATGCCGCACATTACTTCGTCTCCTTGCGGCGGGCGGCGCGGAAGGCGGCCGATCCCCCTGGCTTCTCCACGGCGCGGGCGCGGGCGAAGGCCAGCGCATCCGCCGCCACATCCTTGGTCAGCACCGATCCGGCCGCCGTCATCGACCCGTCGCCCAGCCGGATCGGCGCCACCAGCGTGCTGTGCGAGCCGACGAACACCCCCGCCCCGATCTCGGTGCGGAACTTGCCGAAGCCGTCGTAATTGCAGGTGATGGTGCCGGCGCCGATATTGCTGCCGGCGCCGATGCTGGCATCGCCCAGATAGCTGAGATGGTTGGCCTTCGCCCCCTCCCCCAGCACGGCGTTCTTCAGCTCGACGAAATTGCCGACATGGGCGCGTGGGCCGACATCGGTCCCCGGGCGCAGCCTTGCGAAGGGGCCGATGATCGCGCCCTGCCGCACCACGCAGCCCTCGAGATGCGAGAAGGCGCGGATCTCGACGCCATCCTCCACCGTGACACCAGGGGCGAAGACCACATTCGGCCCCACCACCACGTCGCGGCCGAGCCACGTGTCATGGCTGAACACCACGCTCTCCGGCTGGATCAGGGTGGCGCCATTCTCCATCGCCTCGCGCCGCAGCCGGGCCTGGATCTCGGCCTCGGCGGCGGCCAGCTCGACACGGCTGTTGATGCCGCGCAGCTCCGCCTCCGGCGCCTCCACCGCGCGCACGCGCTGGCCCTCGGCCACCGCCAGCGGCACGACATCGGGCAGATAGTATTCGCCGGCGCGGTTGTCGTTGCGCACGCCGCGCAGCCAGCGGAACAGATCCGCCGCCGGGGCGCAGAGCACGCCGGCATTGCACAGCCCGATGCCGCGCTCGGCCTCCGACGCATCGGCCCATTCGACGATGCGGGTGACGTCACCCGCCGCATCCTGCAGCACGCGGCCATACTTGGCCGGGTCGCCGGGGCGCATCGCCAGCAGGGCCAGCCCGGCCTCCTCCCGCGCGGCGCGCAGGCGCTTCAGCGTGTCGGGCGTGATCAGCGGATTGTCGGCATAGAGCACGGCGACATCGCCGGGGAAATCGCCGAGCAGCGTGGCGGCCTGCAGCGCGGCATGGCCGGTGCCCAGGCGCTCGGCCTGCACCACGGTCACATGCGGCGCGGCGGCCTTTTCCAGCGCCGGCATGTCGGGGCCGACCACCACCACCAGGCGGTCGAACACCCCCTCGCAGGCGGCGATCAGGTGGTTGAGCATCGGTCGCCCGGCAAGCGGATGCAGCGCCTTGGGCAGGCGGCTCTTCATGCGGGTGCCGAGACCGGCGGCGAGCAGGATGGCAGCAGCGGACATGCGGCTGGATGTGCCGGACCCACCCAATCCGGGCAAGGGCTTACGGCGTCACTTCGCATTGCCGCACGAAACATGGCAAAGCTGGCTTCCATGCAACGCACCGTGATCTTCGACCTGGACGGCACGCTGGTGGACAGCCGGCCGGACATCCACGCCGCCCTGAACCGCCTGATGGCGGCGCGCGGCCAGCCCCCCTTCACCCTGGAGGAGGTCACCCGCTTCATCGGCGACGGGGTGGCGATGCTGCTGCAGCGCGGCTTCGCCGCCCGCGGCCTGGCCCCGGACCCGACCGCCCTGCCCGCCTTCATTGCCGATTACGAGGCCAATGCGGTGGTGGACACAAAGCTCTTCCCCGGCATGGCCGAGACGCTGGACCGGCTGCAGGCCAGGGGCTGGGCCATGGCCATCTGCACCAACAAGCCGGAGCGCGCGGCGCGGCTGCTACTGGAGGCGCTGGGCCTGTCCGGGCGCTTCGCGGCGCTGGGCGGTGGCGACAGCTTCCCGGTGCGCAAGCCCGACCCGGCGCATGTGCTGGCCACCCTTCAGGCGGCCGGTGGCGATGCCGCCCGCGCCGTGATGGTGGGCGACCACCACAACGACATCGCCGCCGGGCGCGGCGCCGGGCTGCCCGTGGTGTATTGCGGCTATGGCTACGGCCTGCCGGAGATGGCGGATGGGGCGCCGGTGGTGCGGGCCGCCGGTGAATTGCCGGAGATGCTGGAGAAGATTCTAGAAAAATAAGCGTTCTTTTTTGAAAAAAAAGAACCAAAAAACTCCTTTCAGCTGGCGTCCCGCTTCAGGCCATAGGCGGGACGCCAACTGACAAAGTCTTTTTGCTTCTTTTTCTTCAGAAAAAGAAGATTCTTATCTGGCTGGCGCGCTCGCCTGCTCCCAGGCCGGCTTGATCTCCACGAGATACCCCGTGAGCCGCCCCAGCCAGCGCCCCGGCATCTCCACCCGCACCGGCAGCACCGGCCCGCCCGGCACGGGCTGCGCCATCCAGGCGGTGCCCTGCTGCGGCTCGCGCGCCTCGGCGCCATCATCATGCCGGAAGCCTGCCAGCTGCCGCGCCTGGAAGCCGCAGCGCACCGCCTCGCCATGCCAGGCCTGGTTCCAGGGGGCCAGCCGGTCGCGGCCCTCGGTCACGGCGCGGAACTCGGCGCGGCGGCGGCCATCGAACACGGCGGCGCTGCCCTCGCAGCGGCCGGTGGCGGCCAGGTTGCGGGTCAGCTGCGCCAGGGCGGTCAGCGAATCCACGGTGTTCTGCTGCAGGGCGGGCGGCACCGGCTCGCGGTCCGGATCGGTCTCCGGCACCATCAGCCGCGCCACCGGCTGGCCCTGCGGATATTCCAGCACCGTCTGCCGTGGCGTGCCACGCCACAGCCCGTCGCCCACATAGCGCACCGGCCGCGCCTGGCCGCCATTCCACACGCCATCCACCCGCGTGGCCTGCCGGCCGCTGGCGAACCAGCCGGCCATGCCGGTGAAGCGGAAACTGCTCTCGATGCGGTAGCGGTCGGGGGCGGAGAGGTCGAACACCACCTCCACCCGCATCACCTGCATGCCGGCGGCCTGCACCACATAGGTGGCGCGCAATGGCTCCGCCCGCGCTTGCCCTGGCAGCGCCATCCCCCCCAGGCCCAGGGCGGAACCCGTCAGGACGGCCAGCAGGGGGCGGACATGGCGCCGATGCATGGGACTCACATGGGGGCGCCATGCCCTTGTTGGAAGAGGGGAATAATGCAGCGCAGCCGCTTGACGGCCCTTTGGCCCTCCCCTAAAAGCCGCCTCACCCCGATGGGTGCGTAGCTCAGCGGTAGAGCATCGCCTTCACACGGCGGGGGTCACAGGTTCAATCCCTGTCGCACCCACCATCGGGGTTCTTGATTGTCCTGGGCTCTGGCCCGGAGGACGGCAGCAGGCCACAGGCCGCGCCGCAGACAGAACCATCCACAATCCAGGCCGGCCCGATACCAGACTGGCACAGCCCGAGCTGACACGGCCCTTGGCCGTGCCTGACGGCGTTCTTCGGCCATCGCCAGGGGCCGCCTCCCTGCCGCATCCGGCTGGCCCCGCCCCTGGCGCCCGGCGCCGCGGCGCTGTCCCAGCAAAAAACAGATAAACTGTCCCTTCTGCCCGCCCGGCGACTGGGACAATTCTCCCTCCAACGACAAAAACCTGGAGGGGCGTTCCATGAACCGTCGCATGCTGCTGACCGGCAGCCTGGGCCTGCCGGCCCTGCTTCACGCACCGCGCCTGGCCCGCGCGCAGGAAGGCCCCTGGCCGTCCCGCGCCGTCACCATCGTCGAGGGCTATCCGCCCGGCGGCGTCACCGACCTCGCCTCCCGCGCCGTCGCCGACCGCATGCTGCGCGAGCTCGGCGTGCCGGTGGTGGTGGAGAACCGCCCCGGCGCCGCCACCTCGCTGGCCGCCACCGCCGTCGCCCGCGCCCGCCCGGATGGCTACACCCTGGTGATGGGCACCACGACGCTGGCCATCAACCAGACGCTGCAGCCCAATCTGACGCCGAAGGATCCGGGGCGTGAGCTGGACCCGATCGGCATGGTGTTCCAGACGCCCTTCATCCTGCATGTCCACCCCTCGCTGCCGGTGAACAGCACCGCCGAGCTGATCGCCTATGCCAAGGCCAATCCCGGCAAGGTCACCTTCGCCTCGCCCGGCACCGGCGCGGTCAGCCATCTCTGCCTGGAGCTGTTCAAGGCGCGCACCGGCATCGACATCGTCCATGTCCCCTATCGCGGCGGCGCGCCGGCGGCGCTCGATCTGCGCGCGGGCCGGGTGCTGGCCATGTTCCAGGCGCCGCAGGAGGCCGCGGCCACGCTGCGTGACGGCGCCACCCGCGGCCTGTCCGTGACCGCGCCGCAGCGCCTGGCCGACTACCCGGACCTGCCGCCGATCAATGAGATCCTGCCCGGCTTCGAGGTGTTCTTCTGGCAGGGCCTCTTCGCCCCCGCCGGCACCCCCGCCCCGGTCATCGCCCGCGCCGCCACCGCGCTGCGCGCCGCCACCGACGACCCGCAGATCCGCGCCCGCCTGGCCGAGCAGGGCGTGCAGCTGGTCTCCGGCGACGCCGCCGAACTGCGCCAGCGGCTCTCCGCCGACACCGAACGCTGGGGCGCCGTGATCCGCGAGGCCAATATCCGCCTCGAATGAGGCGCCGAGGCCCGACCCGCGCCCCGCTCTCCCACAGGATTCCCCGATGTCCCTCAGCAACCTGACCTCGCGCATCTCCGGCTTCCACCGCATGGATCCGGAGGAGCGGCTGGCCGCCGTCGCCGCCTTCGCCGATCTCGACGAGGGCGCCGTCGCGCAGCTGCGCCGCGCCGGCAATATCGACACGCATCTGGCCGACCACATGATCGAGAACACCGTCTCGACCATCGCCATCCCGGTCGGCATCGCCACCAATATGCGCGTCGACGGCCGCGACGTGCTGGTACCGATGGCGACCGAGGAATCCTCCGTCGTCGCCGCCGTCTGCAACTCGGCGCGGCAATGCTATGAGAGCGGCGGCTTCACCACCTCCGTCTCCGGCAATCTGATGATCGCCCAGGTGCAGCTGGTCGGCGTGCCGGACCCGGAGAATGCCCGCATCCGCATCCTGGAGCGGCGGGAGGAGATCGCGGCGATCTGCGATGGCTGCGACCCGATGCTGGTGCGCCTCGGCGGCGGCTTCCGCGATCTCGAGGTGCGGGTCATCGCCTCCCAGGGCGGGCCGATGGTGGTGACGCATCTGATCGTCGACACCCGCGACGCCATGGGCGCCAACACCGTCAACACCATGGCCGAGACCCTGGCCCCCTCGATCGAGGGCTGGACCGGCGGCAAGGTGTTCCTGCGCATCCTGTCCAACCTGGCCGACCGCCGCCTGGCCCGCGCCCGCGCCGTCTGGCCGGTATCGGCCATCGGCGGCGAGACGGTGCGCGACGGCATGATCGCCGCCTACCACTTCGCCGAGGCCGATCCCTACCGCGCCGCCACCCACAACAAGGGCATCATGAACGGCGTCTCCGCCGTGGTGCTGGCCACCGGCAACGACACCCGCGCGGTGGAGGCCGGCGCCCATGCCTATGCCGCCCGCAACGGTCGCTACACCAGCCTGACGCGCTGGGAGGTGACGGCCGAGGGCCACCTGGCCGGCGTGCTGGAAATGCCGCTGCCGGTCGGGCTGGTGGGCGGCGCCACCAAGGTGCACCCGACCGCCCAGGCCTGCCTGAAGGTGCTGGGCGTGCAGACCGCCGCCGAGCTGGCGCGCATCATCGCCGCCGTCGGACTGGCGCAGAATTTCGGCGCGATGAAGGCGCTGGCCACCGTCGGCATCCAGCAGGGCCACATGGCGCTGCACGCCCACAACGTCGCCATCGCCGCCGGCGCGGTGGGGAAGGAGGTGGAGCAGCTCGCCGCCACCCTCGTCGCCCGCCGGCAGGTGCGGGGCGATGTCGCCGCCGAGGAGCTGGCGAAGCTCCGCGCGGGGGCGGAGACCGTCTGAAGACACCGGCCTTGAGGGGGCTCTGCCCCCTCAAACTCCCCCGGCAGGGGACAGGGTCCCCTGCACCCGCCTTCAGTGGGAATCCCTCCCAAGTGGTTCCCGGTCTAGGATGCGGCCGGGATCGGGAGGCAACAGGCTTGGACATGCGGCATCCAGGGCGCCCGGCGACCCGCGTCGAGGAAATCGCCCGGCGCCTGGCCGACGCCATCGAGCGCGGGCTGCTGGCGCCCGGGGAGCGCCTGGCCTCGATCCGCGCCGCCGCCCCGCATCACGGCGTCTCCAAGAACACCATGGCCGAGGCCTATGAGCGCCTGGTCGCCTCCGGCCATCTGGAGGCGCGGCGCGGCGCCGGCTACTTCGCCGCCCAGCTCGCCCGCCCGGCCCGACCGCGCCTGCCGCCCCACCTGGCCGAGGCGATCGACACCGTCTCCCTGCTGCGCGAACAGCTCGAGGCGCGGCACGAGGTGCGGCCAGGCGATGGCCGCCCGCCCCCCTCCTGGATGGAGGGCTCCGAGCTCGCCGCGCAATTCGCCGGCGGCAAATGGCGCCCCGGCGGCAGTGTCGAGCATGGCTATGGCAGCTCCTGGGGCTTCCTGCCGCTGCGCGAGCGCATCGCCCTCTCGCTCGTCGAGCGCGGCATCTCCTGCTCGGCCGAGCAGGTGCTGATGAGCTTCGGCGCCAACCATGCCCTCGACCTCGTCATCCGCCATCTGACCGAGCCCGGCGACACGGTGCTGGTGGACGATCCCGGCTACTACCCGCTCTTCGGCAAACTGCGCCTGGCGCGGGTGCGCGCCCTCGGTGTGCCGCGCCTGGCAGATGGGCCGGACCCGGAGGCGCTGGAGGCGCTGCTGGCCGCGCACCGGCCCAAGGCCTTCTTCACCCAGTCCCTCGCCCACAACCCGAGCGGCGGCAGCCTCTCCCCCGCCATCGCCCACCGCGTGGTGCGGGCCGCCGAGCGGCATGGCGTGACCCTGGTCGAATGCGACCCCTTCGCCGACATCCTGCCGGTGACCCTGCCGCGGCTGGCGGCCCTGGGCGGGCTTGGCCGCGTCATCCATATCGGCACCTTCTCCAAGACCCTCTCCGCCTCGCTGCGGGTCGGCTTCGTGGCGGCGGAGCCCGCGACGGTGCAGGCGCTGAACGACCTGAAGATGCTGATGGTGGTCTCCACCTCCGGCTTCGCCGAGCGTTTTGTCGCGCATCTGATCCAGGGCGGGCACTATCTGCGGCATCTGCGGCGGCTGCGGCAGCGCATCGACACCGCCACCGCCACGGCGCTGGCCAATCTGGACAGCGCCGGCTGGCCGGTGGCGCGGCCCGGCGGCGGCGGCCTCTACCTGTGGGTCCCCCTGCCGGAGGGGCTGGACGAGGCCGCGCTCTGCCACCGCGCGCAGGAGCAGGGCATCTTCCTCGCCCCCGGCGCCATCTTCCGCCCCGGCCCCGCCGAGGAACAGGCCGGGCCGGGCCAGGCGGCCCGCATGCGGGTCAATGTTGCCTATGCCAATGATCCGCGCTTCCTGGCCTTCCTGCGGCAGGCGCTGGAAGCGCGCTGAGGCGCCGGCTCAGTCCTGCGCCGTCGGGCGGATGACGATGCTGCCGACATCGACCTCCGCCGGCTGCTCGATGGCGAACAGCACGCCGCGCGCGATCGCCTCGGGCGGGATGCCGATCTCCGCCGCCCGCGCCCGGGTCGCCGCCCGCGCCGCCGCATCGGTCATGGACTCGGAAAATTCGGTGGCGATCATGCCGGGGGAGATCTCGGTCACCCGCAGATGCGGCCCGGCCTCCTGCCGCAGCGCCTCGGTGATGCTGCGCACGGCGTTCTTGGTGGCGGCGTAGACGGCCCATGCCCGGCACGATGCGCAGCCCGGCGGTCGAGACGATGTTGACGACATGGCCGCTGCCCTGCCGCCGGAAGCCCGGCAGCACCGCGGCGATGCCATGCAGCGCGCCGCGGAGATTGACGTCGATCATCGCGTCCCAATCCGCGACCCTGAGCGCGTCGAAGCGCGAGATCGGGCCGATGCCGGCATTGTTCACCAGCACATCCACCCGGCCGAAACGCGCCACCGCCAGCGCGACCAGCGCCTCCAGCTCGGCCAGGCGGGTGACATCGGTCGCCCGCCAGGCGGCGCGGCCGCCCGCGGCCGCGATCTCTTCCGCCAGCGCCGCCAGCGGCGCCTCGCGCCGCCCGCCCAGCACCAGGGCGCAGCCCTGCGCGGCCAGCAGCAGCGCGCAGGCCCGGCCGATGCCGCTGCCCGCGCCGGTGATGATGACGGTCTTCTCCATGGCGATGCTCCTCCTGCGATGGGGAACAGCTATTCACCGGGTGCTGGATGATCCATGCTCGATCCGCCATGGTTCTGTCGCATCCGTCCGGATCCGCCGGCGATCCGCTCTCCGAGGTGCTGGCGGCGCTCGGCGCCCGCAGCGCCCGCCACACGCGGCTGGAGGCGGCGGGCGACTGGGCGCTGTCCTTCCCCGCCCGGGCGCGGCTGAAATTCGTGGCCCAGCTGCGCGGCGCCTGCTGGATCCGGGTGGAGGGCCAGCCGCCCCTGGCGCTGGCGGAGGGCGACACCTTCCTGCTCGGCGACATCGCCTACAGCGTGGCCAGCCATCCGGAACTCACGCCGGCGGAGGGTGCGCCGCTCTATGCGAACGGCCAGAGCGTGGCCCGGCTGGGCGGGGCGGAGAGTGTGGCCATCGGCGGCGGCATCGCCTTCGCCGCCGGCGCCGCGGGCTTCCTGCTGGAGGCGCTGCCGCGCTTCCTGCACCTGCCCCGCCAGGACCCCGCCGCCGCCTCGGTGACCCACATCCTGCGCCTGCTGGAGGCCGAGGCGGCGCAGGAGGAGGCCCGGCCCGGCGGTGCCCTGGTGCGCGACCGGCTGGCCGAGATCCTGCTGGTGGAGGCGATCCGCGCCCATATCGCAGGCCTCGGCGAGGCCCTGCCCGGCTGGGTCGGCGCGCTGCGCGACCGCCGCATCGCCGCGGCGCTGCGCCTGCTGCATGGCGACCTCGCCCATCCCTGGACGGTGGGCGAGCTGGCGGCGCGGACCGGCATGTCGCGCTCGGCCTTCGCCGCGCTGTTCACCCGCAAGGTCGGCCGGCCGCCGCTGGACTACCTGGCGCAATGGCGCATGCTGCTGGCCCGCCGCCTGCTGGACCAGGGCGGGCTGCCGGTGTCGGAGATCGCGGCGCGGGTCGGCTATGCCTCGCCCAGCGCCTTCGGCCATGCCTTCAGCCGCCGGCTGGGCCATACGCCGCGGCGCGGCGCTCTCCCGGCTGAGGCGGCGCGCTGAGGCGGGGCGCCCTACCCCTCCCGGTCCTTCTCGATCACCCCGAGCTCCGCCGCGCTGTCGCGGCCAAGGCCGGCGGTCAGGAAGTCGAGCGTCATCGGCAGCGCCATGGTCAGGCGCGGCAGATGCATCAGCCCGATCCGCCCCGCGCGGATGCGGCCCGACAGCAGATGCCCGCCGCGCTGCCGCGCGCCGTCGAGGAAATGCAGATGGCAGCCCGGCACCGCCACCGTGTGCAGGAAGGCGGGCGTCCAGAAGCCGCAGAGCGTGCCCTCCGCCTCGGCGAAGTCGAAAGTGGCCTGCTGCTTCGCCACCTCGACCAGCGGCGTATAGGCCTCCTGCCGCGGCACGCTGCGCACCCGCAGGCCTTCGAACACCCCGTCGATGCGGATGGCGTAGAGCATGTTGGGCGACGGGATCAGCCCCTCCACCGCCGCCTCGATGAGGCTGCCCGGCTCCGCCTCGTCGATCGTGTCGGGGCGGTAGGGGGCGACGCAGGCGAAGGGGGTGCGGGCGGTGCCGGGCACCTCGCGCGCCGTGCCGGTGTTGTCCACCTGCCAGGCGCGGCCCTCCAGCACCACCATCTCGCCATCCAGCTCCTCGAAGGTGCCGAGGCCGAGATCGCCCTGCGCCAGGATCTCCGCCACCGTGGCGGTGCCCTCATACAGCCCGTCCAGCAGGGCGTTGACGGGGGCGGACAGGTAGGCGGTGCGGTGCATGGTGGATCCTCCGCCGCCAGGGCAGCCCAGCCGGCGGCCCGGCGCAACCGCGGCGCGGCGGAAAAAGCGAAGGCCCGGCGGATTTCTCCGCCGGGCCTCCTGTCATGGAGCCTGGGCCGGCCTCAGCGCGGGGTGGCCGGGGCCTCGGGCGCCGGGGCCGGCGCCGGGGTCTGGCCGCCGCGCGGGCCGCCCTCGCCGCCCGGGCCGCGGCGATGATGGCGCGGGCCCTGGCCGCGCAGCTCGCTGGCCTCCAGCACCCCGTCATTGTTGCGGTCGGCCGAGCGGAACAGCGCCAGCATCACCACCCGCGCCTCGTCCATCGTCACGCGGCCATCGCGATCGGCATCGGCGGCGCGGAACATGGCGTCGACGCGCTGCTCCATGCGCTGGCGGACACGTTCGGGCACCTCGCGGCGCTCGCTGCCGGCGGGGCGGCGCGCCTCGGCCTGGCTGCGCAGGAAGTCCTTCACCTCCTGCAGGGTCAGGCCGCCATCGCGATTGGCGTCAGCCTCGGCGAAGCGCGCCTGCAGGGCGTTCAGCGCCTCGGTCTCGGTGATGCGGCCGTCGCGATCGGTGTCGACCATCTCGAACAGGCGGGAGGGGCCGTGATGGCGGCCGGGCTGGCCCGGCTGCCCCGGCTGGCCGGCCTGGGGCGGCGGCGGCGCGGGCTGGGCCAGCGCCGGCAGGGTGGCGGTGGCGAGCGCGGCGCCGAGCAGGCCGATGCCAAGGAAACGGTTCATGTGAGGCTCCTCCTCGAAGGGGTACGGCCGGACCGGGCCGCCTGAGGAAGAGATGGGGGGCGCTTGTAACAACGGCGTTGCGCCACCCCGGCGGGAGGGTGAGGAAGTGTGACGCCCGCCGGCGCGGCCGAAACAGGCCGGCCGGGCGGCTCAGCGCTGCGGGCGCTGGTCCGGCCGGGCCGGCTGGCGCGGCGTGGCGCGGGCGGTGGCGCGCGGCGCGGCGGCGCGCACGCGGCTGCCGCCATCGCCCTGCTCCATCACCGTGCGGGTGCCGGCGCGGCGCGGCGCCGTGGCGGCGGCGGCCTGGCGGCGCGCCGGGGTGGCCGGCGCCTGGGCGGCCAGGTTGCGGCTGGCCGGGCGGGTGGCGGCGGCGGTGGCGCGGCGCGGCGGGGTCGCGGCGGCGGCGCGCGCCACCAGCCCCGGGCCGCGCACCCGGCGCACCGTGGCGGCGGCGCCGCCGGCGGCCAGGGCGGTCGCGGCGACGGCACCCGGCGCGGCGCTGGCCATCAGCCCGCGGGAGGGAGAGTCACCCACCCCCATCTGCGAGAAGCCGCGCTCCAGCAGCGCGGCGGCGTGGCGGTCGCGCTCCACCCAGGAGGAGCCGCCGAACACCGCCACCACCAGCCGCACATTGCCGCGCCGCGCGCTGCTGACGATGTTGAAGCCGGAATCGTTGATGTAGCCGGTCTTGATGCCGTCCACCCCCTCATACTCGTCGAGCATGCGGTTGTGGTTGCGCAGCGCGATGCTGCCCATGCGGTGGGTGCGGGTGCCGAAATAATGGTAGCGGTCGGGGAAGTCGTGCAGCAGGCGGCGGCCGAGGGTGGCCATGTCATGCGCCGTGGTGATCTGCTCGACATCCGGCAGGCCGGAGGCGTTGCGGAAGGTGGTGCCGGTCATGCCCATGGCGCGGGCGCGCAGCGTCATCATCTGGGCGAAGCGCGCCTCGCTGCCGCCGCCCAGCGTCTCGCCGAGCAGGGAGGCGACGTCATTGGCCGATTTGGTGACCAGCGCGTAGATCGCGTTCTCCACCGTGATGGTGCGGCCGGGCGGCAGGCCGAGCTTGGAGGGCGGGCGGCTGGCGGCGGTCTCGGTCATCTCCAGCCGCTGGTCGAGTTCCAGCCGGCCGGCGCGCAGCGCGTCGAAGACCATATAGAGGGTCATCATCTTGGTCAGCGAGGCGGGGTGGCGCGGCGCGTCGGCATTGGCGCCGAACAGGATGTTGCCGGTGCCCGGCTCCATCACCACCGAGGCGTAGCGGGCACTGCCGATCTGCGCCTGGGCCAGGCCCGGCAGGTTGAACAGGACCGTCGTGGCGGCCAGGAGACCCAGCCGCCGAAGCGCACGCGCGAATTGCATCCAACCCCCCAGGATACGGTGGCCTCACCCCCCAGCGAGGCCATGCGCATCATAAGGGGAGCCGGAACGGAATGTCATCCGGAACCGAGAGAGAACATCGCCTTTCAACAAGGGCTTAAGCCACAGCCTTCAAACGTGGTGGCATGGCCTGGCGGAGGGGCGGCGCGCAGCCCGGCAGGCGCCGGGCCGAGACCGCAAACACATTCCTGAAAGCGTCATGTTGCACCGCAAAATTTCGCTGGACAGGCGAAGTGTTCATTGCCATATCGTCCCTATGCTGCACCGCACCAAGACGGGCGGAGCCGGGCAGAAGGCCCGCGCCACCCCTGTCGCCGGCGCTGCGGCGGAACTGCCCCGGAGCTGTGCCCCGGCTGAGACCCATCGGGGCGCGCGCGAGACCGAGGAGGAGCTGATGGCGAGTGAGCCGAAAGTGACCAAGCTGACCCCGGCGAAGCCCGTCGTGGAGAAGCCCGCGGCCGAGAAGATCGTGGCCGCGGCCACGGCCTCGATGGAGACCGCGGCGATCGCGGTGGGCGAGGCGGCGGCCAAGCTGGCCGCCCCTGCGGAAACCACCGCGAAGGCGGCGCTGGCCTCCGTGCCCGACGCCGCGCAACTGGCGAACAAGACGATCGACACCAGCGTGGCTGAGACCCGCACGGCGATGGAGAAGAGCATGGACCAGGCGACCCGCACCGCGGAAGGCTTCTACAAGGCCACCGAGGAGGCCGTGGAGTTCGGCCGCGGCAATATCGAGGCCCTGACCAAGGCGACGCAGACCTATGTCAGCGGCCTGCAGGACCTGAGCAAGCAGGCCTTCGCCGTGATGCAGGCGCTGAACGAGCAGGCCGTGGCCAATGCCAAGGCGCTGGCCACCGTGAAGAGCCTGAAGGAAGCCGCCGAGCTGCAGTCCAGCTTCGCCAAGGCGCAGCTGGAGAAGTCGATCAGCGAGGCGACCCGGCTGAACGAGGCCGCCTTCAAGCTGGCCGAGCAGTCCTCCGCCCCGATCGCCGCGCGCATGACGCTGGCGATGGAGAAGCTGGCCCGCCCGACGGCGATGGTCTGAGACCGACCGGCCGGCGGTGCCCGCATGGCGCCGCCGGCCGACCCGCACCGGCCCCGGCCGGCGCGCCTGAGCCGGGCCCCCGCCCGGACCCTTGGCAGGGCCTCTCGCCCGCCACCGCGGAGTCGCCGCCTCCCCTGGCCCGCTCCGCCGGCCCCTCCGGGCCCGGCCCGGCACCCGACCCTCCCCTTCCCCCCGCTCATGCGGCATGGCTGGCGACAAGCCACGCGCACAGCGCATGACCGACCCTCCCCGCCTATTTCCATTGCTTTGGCGTCGCGCCCCTTCACCTTGGCCCCGCCAGTCCGATATCCTGGGCCATCGAAGGAGTGGCGGGATGGGCGGCTGGCGCCTGGCCTGTGCGCTCCAGGAGTGGGAATGCTTTCTGTTGCAGACCAACACCGGCCAGCCGGCGACGCAGCCATGACCGACCAGGACAAGCGCCCCGACCAGGATCCCGGCAATTCCGGCCAGGATGGCAACGGCCAGAATGGCGATGGCGCCGCGACCGGCGTCGTCGTCAAGACGCGCCCGCGCACGCGCAAGCCGGCCATGTACAAGGTGCTGATGCTGAACGACGACTACACGCCGATGGAGTTCGTCGTCCATGTGCTGGAGCGCTTCTTCCAGAAGAACCGGGAGGAGGCGACCCGCATCATGCTGCATGTCCATCGCCGCGGCGTGGGTGTCTGCGGCGTCTATACCTATGAGGTGGCGGAGACCAAGGTGACCCAGGTGATGGACCTCGCCCGGCAGAACCAGCACCCGCTGCAATGTACCATCGAAAAGGAATGATGCGGGGCGCACTCATCTCTGTGTAACCTGCTGAAACTTAGACTGGGTCTCGCCGTCTCAGGGAAGCGGAACCACATAACGGTCATTCCGGGTCGCAAGACCCAGTCTCTTTCGGTGCCGGACCCGCAAACCCCCCGGCACCGTCTCTGGAAGGGGAGCGTTCACTCATGCTGTCCCGCAATCTCGAGCAGACGCTCCACCGCGCGCTGGCCTTGGCCAATGAACGTCGCCATGAGTATGCCACGCTGGAGCACCTCCTCCTCGCCCTGGTCGATGACACCGACGCCGCCACCGTGCTGCGCGCCTGCGGGGTCGACCAGGAGAAGCTGAAGCGCGACCTGGCCGAGTTCCTGGACAAGGACCTGGCCGGGCTGGTCACCGAGCGCTCCGGCGACCCGAAGCCGACCGCGGGGTTCCAGCGCGTCGTCCAGCGCGCCGCCATCCATGTCCAGTCCTCCGGCCGCGACGAGGTCACCGGCGCCAATGTGCTGGTGGCCCTGTTCAGCGAGCGCGAGAGCCATGCCGTCTATTTCCTGCAGCTGCAGGACATGACGCGGCTGGACGCGGTGAACTTCATCAGCCACGGCATCGCCAAGGCGCCCGGCCGCAGCGCCAGCCGCCCCGTGCAGGGCGCGCCGCCGACCTCCGGCCCTGGGGCCGAGGAGCCGGGCGAGAAGGAGGAGAAGCCGCAGGGTGGCCGGCGCGGCCAGGACGCGCTGTCCAACTACTGCGTCAACCTCAACAAGAAGGCGCAGCAGGGCAAGATCGACCCGCTCATCGGCCGCGACAGCGAGATCGAGCGGACCATCCAGATCCTCTGCCGCCGCACCAAGAACAATCCGCTCTATGTGGGCGACCCTGGCGTGGGCAAGACCGCGATCGCCGAAGGGCTGGCCAAGCGCATCATCGAGGGTGATGTGCCGGAGGTGCTGGCCAAGTCGACGATCTACGCGCTCGACATGGGCAGCCTGCTGGCCGGCACCCGCTACCGCGGCGATTTCGAGGAGCGGCTGAAGGCCGTGGTGAACGAGCTGGAGCAGCAGCCCGGCTCGATCCTGTTCATCGACGAGATCCATACGGTGATCGGCGCCGGCGCCACCTCGGGCGGCGCGATGGACGCCTCGAACCTGCTGAAGCCGGCGCTCGCCCAGGGCACGCTGCGCTGCATCGGCTCGACCACCTACAAGGAATACCGCTCCTATTTCGAGAAGGACCGGGCCCTCGTCCGGCGCTTCCAGAAGATCGACGTCAATGAGCCGTCGGTCGAGGATGCGGTGAAGATCCTGACCGGGCTGAAGGCCAATTACGAGAAGCACCACAAGGTCAAGTACACGCCGGAGGCGATCCGCGCCGCCGTCGAGCTCTCGGCCAAGTACATCCATGACCGCAAGCTGCCGGACAAGGCGATCGACGTCATCGACGAGGTCGGCGCGTCGCGCATGCTGCAGCCCGAGGGGAAGCGGAAGAAGACCGTCACCCTGAAGGATGTCGAGGATATCGTCGCCAAGATCGCCCGCATCCCGCCCAAGAGCGTGTCCTCCGACGACAAGGAGACGCTGCGCAATCTGGAGCGCGATCTGAAGGCGATGGTGTTCGGCCAGGACCAGGCGATCGATGCCCTGTCGGCGGCGATCAAGCTGTCCCGCGCCGGGCTGCGCGACCCCGAGAAGCCGATCGGCAACTACCTGTTCAGTGGCCCCACCGGTGTGGGCAAGACTGAGGTCGCCAAGCAGCTCGCCAAGACGCTGGGCATCGAGCTGGTCCGCTTCGACATGTCGGAATACATGGAGCGGCACAGCATCTCCCGGCTGATCGGCGCACCGCCGGGCTATGTCGGCTTCGACCAGGGCGGGCTGCTGACCGACAGCATCGACCAGCATCCGCACGCCGTGCTGCTGCTGGACGAGATCGAGAAGGCCCATCAGGACCTGTACAACATCCTGCTGCAGGTGATGGACCACGGGAAGCTGACCGACCACAACGGCAAGACGGTGGATTTCCGCAACGTCATCCTGATCATGACGACCAATGCGGGCGCCGCCGACATGGCCAAATCCGGCATCGGCTTCGGCCGCGAGGAGCGGAAGGGCGAGGATGAGGAGGCGGTGAAGCGCCTGTTCACCCCGGAATTCCGCAACCGCCTCGACGCCATCGTGCCCTTCGGCAATCTGACGCCGGAGATCGTCGGCAGCGTGGTCGAGAAGTTCGTGATGCAGCTGGAGGCGCAGCTCGCCGACCGCAACGTCACCATCGAGCTGTCCTCGGCCGCCAAGGAGTGGCTGGCCGAGAAGGGCTATGACCGCCTGTATGGCGCGCGGCCGCTGGCCCGCGTCATCCAGGAGTACATCAAGAAGCCGCTGGCCGAGGAACTGCTCTTCGGCAAGCTGGCCAAGGGTGGCGCGGTCAAGGTGGGGATGAAGGACGACGCGCTGACCTTCGAGTATATCGAGGCCGCCATCCCCGCCCTGCCGAAGCCCGAGGATGGCAACGGCCCGGATGGCGATGGCGAAAGCCACCACGCGCCGGAGGCGGCGGGCTGAGGCCCTTCGCCCCGCGCGGGAGACCCGGATCAGCCCGGGGCGGTTCGCCGCCCCGGGCTTTTTCATGCGCGGGCGCCGGCTTGCCGGGCGCCCGGCCCACAAGCAGGATCGGCCAGGGGGGGGGCTGGCCGCATTCTTCCGCCTGCCGGCCGCGCCGCGGCGCCGTCGGGATACGGGCCGGGCCTGATCCCACAAAAACGTGATCCCCTTCTGCGAAACCGTTACGACCTGCCGCAACCAGCGGTCGCTTGGCAAAGCGGCGAGGGACCACTAGCGTGACCTTAACGCTGCCCGCCGATCCCCCCAGATGCGGCAAGGGTGGCGCTTGGCCCGCTGTCCCTGGCGTGGCCCCCCAGTTCCAGGCGGCGGGGATGGTCCCCCCATCCCCCCGCCTGGAGTCCCCTCCCCCTTCCCGCCGCTTCGGCCCTTGCCAGCCCCCGCCCCGCGCGCTCTGTTCCGCGCCGGAGAGGACCCGCATGAACGCCATGACCCAGATCCGCCCGCGCCCGCTGCGGGTGGCCATCGCCGGCTACGGTGCCGTCGGCACCCGTGTCGCCCAGGCGCTGGACGAAGGCCTGCCCGGCTATGAGCTGACCGCCATCGCCGCGCGCGACAAGCCGCGCGCCGCGCGCAGCGTGGCCGGGCTGCGCTACCCGGTGCCGGTGGTCGACATCGCCGAGCTGGAAGGCCTGGCCGATCTGGTGGTGGAGGCGGCACCCGCCGCCCTGCTGGCCGAGATCGCCCGCCCCTTCCTGGCCGCCGGCAAGCGCGCCTTGGTGCTCAGCGCCGGCGCGCTGCTGGAGCAGGAGGCGCTGGTGGAGCTGGCGCGCCAGCATGGCGGGCAGATCATCATCCCCAGCGGCGCGCTGCTCGGCCTCGATGCCGTGTCCGCCGCGGCACAGGGAGAAATCCATTCGGTGCGGCTGGTCACCCGCAAGCCGGTGAAGGGGCTGCTCGGCGCCCCCTATCTGGCGCAGAACGGCATCGACCTCGCCGGCATCGCCGAGGCCACGCGCATCTTCCAGGGCAGCGCGCGCCAGGCGGCGCTCGGCTTCCCGGCCAATGTCAATGTCGCCGCCGCCCTGTCGCTGGCCGGCATCGGGCCGGACCGCACCATGGTGGAGATCTGGGCCGAGCCCGAGCTCACCCGCAACATCCACAGCATCGCGGTGGAGGCGGATTCGGCCCGCTTCAGCATGAGCATCGAGGGCGTGCCGAGCGAGAACCCCAAGACCGGGCGGATCACCGCGCTCTCGGTCATCGCCTGCCTGCGCAAGCTGGCGGCGCCGCTGCGCGTCGGCACCTGAGGGCGGCCCGGCCGGCCCCCGCCCGCTTGACCCGGGGGGCGCGCGGGGGGAACGTCGCGGCCCTTTCGAGACCAGAGGTGCCTGCCATGCCCGACGATGCCCTGCCCCTTCTGCGCGCCACCCTGGCGGCCACCGAGGGCGGCGATGCCACCGAGGAGGCGCGCGCCCTGCTCGCCAGCCCGGCCTTCCAGCGCGCCGCCGCCGCGCTGGATGCCGACCACGAGAATTTCGTGGCCGAGCTGATCGCGCTGACCGAGATCCCCTCCCCCCCCTTCGGCGAGGCGGTGCGCGCCGCGGCCTATGCCGAGAAGCTGCGCGCCCAGGGGCTGCAGGAGGTGGAGATCGATGCCGAGGGCAATGTCACCGCCTACCGCCCCGGCACCGACCCCGAGGCGGGGGTGATCGTGCTCTGCTCGCATCTCGACACCGTCTTCCCGGCCGGCACCGATGTGACGGTGAAGCGCGAGGGCACCATCCTGCGCGCCCCTGGCGTGGGCGATGACACGCGCGGCCTGGCGCTGCTGCTGGCACTGTCCCGCGCGCTGGACGCCGCGAATATCCGCACCCGCGCCGGGCTGCTCTTCCTGGGCTCGGTGGGCGAGGAAGGGGCGGGCGATCTGCGCGGGGTGAAGGCCTTTTTCGGCCGCAACCGCTGGCGCGACCGCGTCGCCGGCTTCGTCGCGCTGGACGGGCTGGAGACGGCGCGGCTGGTGCATGCCGCGGTCGGCAGCAAGCGCTACCGCATCACCTTCCGCGGCCCGGGCGGCCACAGCTTCGGCGCCTTCGGCCTGGTGAACCCGGCCTTCGCCCTGGCGCGCGCCATGGATGATCTGGGCCGCATCCGCGTGCCCGCCAGCCCGAAGACCACCTTCTCCATCGGCCGCATCGGCGGCGGCACCTCGATCAACGCCATCCCGGAAGAAATGTGGATGGAGGCCGATCTGCGCTCCGCCTCGGCCGAGGCGCTGGCGGCGCTGGAGGAGCGTTTCCTGGCGGTGCTGCCGCAGGCGGCGGCCGATGAGAATGCGGCACGCGACACCCGCAATGGCCCGATCCGCGTCGAGGTCAAGCTGATCGGCGACCGCCCGGCCGGCGTCACGCCGGCGGAGTCGCGCATCACCCGCGCGGCGCTCGGCATGATCGCGGCGCAGGGCTTTGCGCCGAAGCTCGCCGCCTCCTCCACCGACAGCAACATCCCGATCAGCCTGGGCATCCCGGCGGTGACGGTGGGCACCGGCGGCAGCGGCGACCGCGCCCACAGCCTGGAGGAATGGGTGGATGTCGAGCAGGGCGCCAGCGTCAAGGGCATGGCGACCGCGCTCGGCGTGGTGCTGATGCTCTCCGGCATGGCCAGCAACTGAGGCCGATCGGGGCCGGGGCGCCTCCGCCCGGCCCCTATTTCCTGCGGGCCTCCTCGCGGGCCATCCAGCTGGCCGAGCCGAAGATCACCACGGCGCCGGCCAGCGTCGCCCAGCCCGGCACATCGCCGAACAGCATGAAGCCGAAGACCGAGGCCCAGGCGAGGTCGAGGAATTTCACGGGCTGGGTGGCGGAGACATCGGCCAGGCGGAAGGCCTCGGTCAGGCACCAATGGCCCAAGGTGCCGAGCAGCCCGGCCAGCACGAACCAGGCCAGCTGCACCGGGCTCGGCCAGACCCAGACCGCCAGGGCGAAAGGCAGGGTGAAGAGGGAGATGGTGATGGATTGCCACATCACGATCACCTCCGGCCGGTCGCGCCGGGTCAGCGCCTTGGTGATCAGGAAGGAGGCGGCAAACAGCGGCGAGGAGGCCAGCATCACCAGCGTCCAGGCGCCGCCGCCGCCGGACAGCTTCGGCCCCAGCACGATGGCGACACCCAGGATGCCGATGCCGGCGGCGATCCAGCGGCGCAGCGGCACCTGCTCCTTCAGGAAGATCACCGCGCCGATCATGATGAAGATCGGGCCGGTGAAGCCCAGCGCCGTGACATCGGCCAGCGGGATATGCGGCAGGGCCAGGAACCACAGCAGCAGCCCGGCCGTGTGAACCACGCCGCGCCAGAGCTGCCCCGACAGCCCGTTCGGCGCATAGGCGCGCGGCCCGGTGCGCAGCAGCAGCGGCACCATCACCAGGAAGCCGAAGCCGTAGCGCAGGAATTGCGACTGGAAGGAGGGCAGCTCCCGCGTCATCACGCTCATGATGGCGTTCAGCACGCTGAAGAACAGGCCGGAGAGCAGCATCCAGACCATGCCGCGCAGCGTCGGCGACAGGCCGCGCCAGCGGGCGCCCATTCGGGCCTGCCACCCTCCCTGGGCAGAGGGCGGGCGAAGAACATGCTGCGACATGCGCAATCCGGGACGTTTCAGTGGCGACAGGATGGGCCGTTCCGCCGCGCCCCGCCAGGGGGGCCGGGGGGCGCGGCGCGCGGTTTCGCCGCTTATTCCGGATAGGTGATCGCCAGCACCTCCACCTCCTCCGGCCCCGCCGGGGTGCGGATGCGCACCAGATCGCCCACACGCGCCTTCAGCAGCGCCCGCGCCACCGGCGAGACCCAGGAGATGCGGCCGCGATCGGCATCCGCCTCGTCGACGCCGACGATGGTCACGCTGACCTCGCTGTCATCCTCCCGCGCATAGGTCACGCTGGCGCCGAAAAAGACCTGGTCGCGCCTCGTCTGCGCCGCCGGGTCCACCACCTGCACCCGCTCCAGCCGCTTGCGCAGGAAGCGCACCCGGCGGTCGATCTCGCGCAGCCGGCGCTTGCCATACTGGTAGTCGGCATTCTCGCTGCGGTCGCCGAGGCTCGCCGCCCAGGAGACGATCTCGACCACCTTCGGCCGCTCCTCGTTCCACAGGCTGCGCAGCTCCTCCTGCAGCGCCGCCTGGCCGGCGGGCGTCATGTAGAAGGGCGTGCCGGGCGGCAGGCCGGGCGGGCCCTCATCCTCGTCGTCATCCTCGGCCATGGCGGGTTCCCGGCGGTTGCGGCACAGCCTGGCGGGTTAGCCGCCGGCGCCCACCACCGCAATATCGCGAGGCCCCCGCTTTTTCTCTCCCATGAAGTGCAAAACTCCGCTTCACTGAACGCATGCAGCGAGCAGCCGAGCCGGACCGCAGAAGCGGCCCGTGTCCCGCGGCGAACAGCCACGGGACAGCCGGGCAGAGGGAGGAAGCGTCGCCACCAGGCCGCAGGGCCCGGCCGGGCGCCTCTCGACCAGATCGCCGAAAGGGGCGCGCGGGGGGATGGCCATGACCACACCGGCCGCCCGCCATGCCCGGCGCCAGCTGCACTGGCTGCAGGGTTTCCTGGCCGTGTCGATCCTGGCTTTCGCGCTGCTGCTGCTGGCCCACCGGATGGTCGGCAGCGATGCGGCGGCCAGCCGCATCCATCGAATGCAGAATGCCCTCGGCGCCACCGCCACGCTGCTCTCCGCCCCCGGCGAGGGCTTCGGCGAGGCCTGGGCCGACAGCCATCTGATGCTGGCCCGGCTGGCGCGGCAGGAGCCGGAGCTGGAACAGCATTACGAGGCGGTGCTGGCGGCGCTGATGCTGGCCGACCCGCCGCTGCGCGAGCCGGTGCGCGCGCTGGAGAGCGGCATCCTGGGCCAGATCGCCACGCTGCACCGGCAGGAACAGGAAAGGCTGCGGGTCAGCGTCGCGGTGGCGCTGGCGGCGGCGCTGGCCGGCGGGCTGCTGCTCGGCCAGGTGCTGCGGGGCGCGCTGCGCGATGCCCGCGCCCAGGCCGCCGCCGCCGCCGATGCCAAGGCCCGCATGCGCGCCGTCTGCGGCGCCGCGCCGATCGGCCTGGCCGTGCTGGACGACCGGCTGCGGGTCGAGACGCTGAACACCCGCTTCGCCCTGCTGACCGGGCGGCCGCCGGAGGAGTGCGAGGGCCTGGCCCTGGCCGAGCTGCTGCCGGAGCTGGCGCCGCGCCTGCAGCCGCTGCTGCGGGAGGCGCTGGCGCAGGGCCAGCCCCTGCCCGGCCAGGACATCACCCTGCCCGGCCCGGGCGGCGAGCCGCGCTGCTACCATGTGGCGATCGAGCCGGTACAGGGCGCGCGGCTGCGGCCCGATCTCTGCCTGGCGCTGATGGATGTGTCCGAACGCCTGGCCCTGGCCGCCTGGCGGGAGGAGATCGTGGGCGAGCTGAACCACCGGGTGAAGAACACCCTGGCCACGGTGCAGTCGCTGGCGGCGCAGACGCTGCGCGGCGCGGCGCTGGACCCGCAGCGCTTCGCCGCCGATTTCAGCGCGCGCCTCGGCGCGCTGTCGCGCTCGCATGAGCTGCTGGCCGCGGTGGGCTGGTCCTGCGCCACCCTGCCGGCGGTGGTGCAGGCCGCGCTCTCCCCCTGGCGGGAGGGCGGGCGGCTCTGCGTCGAGGGCGAGGAGCCCACCCTGCTGCGGCCGCTGCAGGCGCAATCCCTGGTCATCGCGCTGACCGAGCTGGCCGGCAATGCGGCGCGGCATGGCGCGCTCTCCGCCGGCGGGCTGGTCCGGCTGCGCTGGGAACGCGGCGGCGACGGGCTGCTGCACCTGTGCTGGCAGGAGCAGGGCGGCCCGCCGCTCGCCGGGCCGCCGCTGCATCGCGGCTTCGGCCTGCGCTTCCTGGAGCGCGGCCTGGCGCATGATCTCGGCCCCGGCGCGCAGGTGCGGCTGTTCTTCGGGCCGGACGGGCTGCATTGCGAGATGCGCTTCCCCGCCAGCCCCGCCCTGCCCGCCGCACCGCCCCAGGCTGCCTGAAGGGGCCGCCTGAGCGGGCGGCCTGAAGGGACAGGCTGAGGGGATGGCCCGCGGCGCCTAGCCGCCGGCCTCCTCGCGCAGCATCTCCAGCTCCAGCCAGCGCTCCTCAGCCTCGGCCAGGCCGGTCTCGGCCTTCACCAGCAGCTCCGTCGCCTTGTCGAAGCGGGCGCGGTCGCGCGCATACAGCCCCGGATCGGCCAGGATTTCCTTCAGCTTGCCGATCTCGGCCTCCAGCTTGCGCATGCGCGCCGGCAGCGTCTCCAGCTCATGCTGGTCCTTGAACGACATTTTTTTCCGGGCCGCCGCCATCGGTGCGGCGGCGGCGGGCTTCGGGGCCGCGGGTTTCGCGGGGGCGTCCGGCGTGGCGTCGGCGCGGGCCCGCACGCCATGGCCGCGCTGCGCCACCATGTCGGAATAGCCGCCGGCATAATCCTGCCAGCGCCCCTCGCCCTCCCAGGCGATGACATTGGTCGCCACCCGGTCGAGGAAGTCGCGATCATGGCTGACCACGATGACCGTGCCGGCATATTCGGCGATCTGCTCCTGCAGCAGGTCCAGCGTCTCGAGGTCGAGATCGTTGGTCGGCTCGTCCAGCACCAGCAGGTTGGAGGGCATGGCGAAGGCACGCGCCAGCAGCAGCCGCCCCCGCTCGCCGCCCGACAGCGCCGAGACCGGGCTGCGCGCCTGCTCCGGCAGGAACAGGAAATCCTTCATGTAGCCCACCACATGGCGCGGCTGGCCATTCACCCAGACCTGGTCGCCGCGCTTGCCTGTCAGCGTCTCGGCCACCGTCATGGCCGGGTCCAGCGCCTCGCGCCGCTGGTCCAGCGTGATCATCTGCAGATTGGTGCCGAGCTTCACCTGCCCCGCATCGGGGGCCAGCACGCCGGTCAGCATCGACAGCAGCGTGGTCTTGCCGGCGCCATTGGGGCCCACGATGCCGACCCGGTCGCCGCGCAGGATGCGGGTCGAGAAGTCGCGCACGACCGGCCGCTCGCCATAGAGCTTGGAAATGCCCTCGGCGGCGATCACCAGGGAGCCGGAGCCCTCCCCCTCCGCCACCGCCATCTTCACGCCGCCCTGGGCGGCGCGGCGCTCGCGGCGCTGCTGGCGCAGCCCGGCGAGTTCCGCCACGCGGCGGACATTGCGCTTGCGCCGGGCGGTGACGCCGTAGCGCATCCAATCCTCTTCGCGGGCGATCTGCCGGTCGAGCTTGTGCGCCTCCTTCTCCTCCAGCTCCAGCACCTCGTCCCGCCAGGTCTCGAAATGGGCGAAGCCGCGCGAGAGGCGGCGGGTCACGCCGCGGTCGAGCCAGACCATCTCGCGCGTCATGCTCTCCAGGAAGCGGCGGTCATGGCTGATCAGCACCAGGGCGGAGCGCATGGCGCCCACCTCCTGCTCCAGCCATTCGATGGCCGGCAGGTCCAGATGGTTGGTGGGCTCGTCCAGCAGCAGGATGTCCGGGCTGGGCGCCAGCGCCCGCGCCAGCGCCGCGCGCCGCCCCTCGCCGCCCGAGAGGTTCTGCGGCAGCTCCTCCCCGGTCAGGCCGAGCTGCTCCAGCAGGTAATGCGCGCGGTACTCGTCGTCGCCGGGGGCGAGCCCCGCCTGCACATAGGCCAGCACATTGGCATAGGCGGAAAGGTCCGGCTCCTGCTCCAGATAGCGCAGCGTGGCGCCGGGCTGGACGAAGCGGCTGCCGCCATCGGCCTGCACCAGCCCGGCGGCGATCTTCAGCAGGGTCGACTTGCCCGAGCCGTTGCGGCCGATCAGCGCGACGCGTTCCCCCGGCGCGACCGAGAGGGTGGCGCCGGAGAGCAGCGGCGTGGTGCCGAAGCCCAGGCGGATATCCTGAAGGAGCAGAAGCGGAGGTGCGGCCATGACAGGCTGCCTGATGGCCCGGCCGCCTCCCGTCAAGCGGAGAAAGCCGGGGGGCGGCACGGCGCCGGGGGGCTGGCCCCGCCGGCCCCGCCACGCTACCAGAATCGCACAAGCAAGAAGGGGAACGGGCCTTGGACGAGGTGGATTGCATCGTGGTGGGCGCCGGCGTGGTCGGGCTCGCGGTGGCACGCGCCCTGGCGCTGGCCGGGCGCGAGGTGCTGGTGCTGGAAGCCGCCGAGGGCATCGGCACCGAGACCTCCTCGCGCAACAGCGAGGTGATCCATGCCGGCATCTACTACCCCAAGGGCAGCCTGATGGCGCGGCTCTGCGTCGAGGGCAAGCACCGCCTCTACGAATATTGCGCTGGCCAGGGCGTGCCGCATGCCCGCTGCGGCAAGCTGATCGTGGCGACCGATGCGGCGGAGGCCGAGAAGCTGGCCTCCATCCAGGCCCGCGCCGCCGCCAATGGCGTGCCGGACCTGACCCTGCTCTCGGCCGCCGAGGCGCAGGCGCTGGAGCCGGCGCTGTCCTGCACCGCCGCCCTGCTCTCCCCCTCCACCGGCATCATCGACAGCCATGCCTATATGCTGGCGCTGCAGGGCGATGCGGAGAATGCCGGGGCGCTCTTCGCCTTCCACAGCCCGGTGGCGCGCGGCCGGCTGCTGCCCGAGGGCGGCGCCGAGCTGGAGGTGGGCGGGGCCGAGCCGATGGCGCTGCGCTGCCGCCTGCTGGTCAACGCCGCCGGGCTGCACGCGCAGCACCTGGCCGCGTCGCTCGCGGGCATGCCCGCCACCCATGTGCCGCCGACCTACTACGCCAAGGGCAATTACTTCACCCTGGCCGGGCGCTCCCCCTTCTCGCGGCTGATCTATCCGGTGCCGGTGCCGGGCGGCCTGGGGACGCATCTGACCATCGATCTCGGCGGCCAGGCGCGCTTCGGCCCCGATGTGGAATGGGTGGAGCGCATCGAATACGAGGTCGATCCGCGCCGCGGCGAGGGTTTCTACGCCGCCATCCGCCGCTACTGGCCCGGCCTGCCGGAGGGCGCGCTGCAGCCCGGCTATTCCGGCATCCGCCCGAAGATCGTGCCCCCCGGCCAGGCGGCGCAGGATTTCCTGGTGCAGGGGCCGGCGGTGCATGGCCAGGCCGGGCTGATCAACCTGTTCGGCATCGAATCCCCCGGCCTCACCGCCTCGCTGGCCATCGCCGCGCATGTGGCGGAGCTGGCGGGCGCCCCGGCCCCGGCCTGAGCCCGGGGGCACGCGCGGGGGTGAAGCGCGGCGCCGGATCGGCTAGAGCAGGCGGTGCCCCGCCCCGCCTGTCTGGAGGCCCGCTTGCCCGAAGCCCTGTCCGGTCCGCATGCCTTCGGCGCCTATGAGGCCGAGTTCCACACCGCGGCCGAGTCCAGCCATCTGATCATCGCGCTTTCCGGCGCGCAGCCCGCCACGGCCGAGGCGCCGGAATGGCGCGGCCTGCTGCCCCGGCCGGGCGGCGATGTGGTGTGGGTGCGGGACCGGCAGCGCAGCTGGTACAATGCCGCCGAGGGCTGGGACGCGCTGCTGGCGGCGCTGCGCGATGCCGCCACCGCCCGCCCCTATGAGCACGTCGCGCTGATCGGCGCCGGCATGGGCGGCTATGGCGCGCTGCTGCTGGCCGAGGCGCTGCCGCAGGCGCTGGTGGTGGCCCTCTCCCCCTCGATCGGCATCGACACCGCCCGCTTCGGCCGCGGCGTGGCGCGGCCGCTGGACTGGGTCGACGCCGCCGCCCCGGCCCTGCCGCGGCCCGAGGCACGGCTGGAGGGCGACCCGCAGCGCTACCTGCTGCTGTTCGGCGACCAGGATGTGCTCGACATCCAGAATGCCCGGCGCTTCCACGAGGCGGGCTGGCGCAACCTGTTCCTCTGCGCCGACGCGCCGCACGCACTGGCCGAGCATCTGCGCCGCCCCGGCCGGCTGGAGCGGCTGCTGGACCGGCTGGCGCGCGGCGAGCCGGCCACCGCCCAGGCGGCCGCCACCGGCGCCTATCTGGCCTTCAGCCATTGCCCGGCCTTCCTGCTGCTGGAGGCGCGCCGGCTGCTCTATGCCGGGGAGATGGCGCAGGCCGACCTGCTGCTGGGCGACGTCGCGCGCTCCGCCCTGGCCCCGCGCCAGGCGCTGGGCACGCTCCTCCAGCTGCGCGATTCGCTGGAGCGGGTGGATGCGGCGCGGCTGGAGCGCTTCCTGGCCGGGCCGCTGCAGAGCGTGCGCCAGAAGCTGGCCGAGGGGTGGGAGGCGCAATACAGCAGCAGCGAGGCGGTGCTGCTGGGCGGCGCCGCCTCGCTCGGCCCGCTGGTGCTGATGCGGCTGCAGCAACCGGGCCGCCAGGGCGAGGCGCGGCTGGCGCTGGAATTCCGCGCCGACCCGCCACCGGCCGGCAACCAGGGCGGCGCCCGCAAGCTGGCCGCCTACAGCCTCACGCCGGAGGGGCCGCGGCGCCTCCCGGTGGAGGAGCGGCCGGGCGGCGTGCTGGCCCTGTCGGTCACCGCGCAGGAGGGGGTGGCCGAGCTGCTGCTGCAGCGCCGCTGCTTCTTCTCCAGCTTCGATGCGGAGCGCGGCGGGCGGCGGCAGATGTGGGCGATGCGCGTCAGCCCGCCGCTGCTGCGCGTCGAGGACCCCTCGGGCTGAGCCGCGGCGGCGCATGAAAAAGCCGGGCGGGGAGAGCCCTGCCCGGCGCGATCCGGCCCGCGCGGGGCCGGGGCGTCAGCGCGCCGCCTCGGCGCGCTCGTCGCGGTAGAGATCGCCGGTGCCGAACCAGCGGTTCCGCACGGTGCGGTAATAGGCCTCCATGTCGTACTGGGCGACGGGGAGGGCCAGGTCGCGCGCGGTGAGGCGGCCGACCGCGCCGGCCAGGTTGTAGCTGGCGGTGACCACGTTGGAGAGCGCCTGCACCAGGCTGACGCGCGCGTTCAGCAGCTCCTGCTCGGCATTCAGCACGTCGAGCGTGGTGCGGCTGCCCACCACCGCCTCGCGCTGCACGCCATCGAGGGCGATCTCGGCGGCGCGGATCTGCGAGCGCACGCTCTCCACCTGGGCGCGCGCCGATTGCAGCGTCTCCCAGGCCTGGGTCGCCTGCTGCATCGATTGCCGCCGCTGGTCGTCGACGATCTGCCGGTAGCGCTGCGCATCCTGCCGCGCCTGGCGCACCGCCGCATGCTCCGACCCGCCCTGGTAGATCGGCACCGACAAATTCGCGGTGATCTGCTCGCCGGTCGAGCGGACATGCGGCTGCTGGCTGTTGTCGGAGCGGAAGGCCTGCGCCTGCACACTGACCTGCGGCAGCAGCGCCGACATCTGCACATCCACCGCGTCGCGCGCCGCCGCCTCGTCGAACAGCGCCGCCACCACCTGCGGGTTGTTGCGGATGGCCAGCTCCGCCGCCTCGCGCCCATTGGCCACCGCCGCGCTCAGCGGCTGCGGCGCCGAGAGCCGCTCGGGGGCGAGGCCCACCACGCGCTGGAAGGTGGCGCGGCTGGTCTGCAGATTGCCCTCGGCGCTGGCGCGCGAGGCGCGCGCCCCGGCCAGCCGGCTCTCCGCCTGCGCCACATCGGTGCGGGTGATCTCGCCCACCCGGAAGCGCTCATTGGTCGCATCCAGCTGGCGCTGCAGCACCTGCACATTGTTCACGTTCAGCCGCAGCGTCTCCTGGTCGCGGATCACCGCGACATAGGCGGCGACCGTGTCGGAGAGCACCTGCTGCTCCGCCGCCAGCAGCCGGGCGCGCTGCGCCAGCACCTGGTTCTCGGCCCGCTGCGTCGCCGCCACGGTGCGGCCGCCGCTGTAGATCGGCTGGGTCAGCGTCGCCTGGGCGCCGGCGGTGGCGCGGTCGGCATCGCTGTAGATGCCGCGATTGCGCGTCGTGCCCTGCACATAGCCGGCATTGCCGGCCACCGTCACGCTCGGCCGCCAGCCGGCCAGCGCCTGCGGCACATTCTCATCCACCACCCGCAGCTGGGCGCGCGCCGTCTGCAGCGTCGGGTTGTTGGCATAGGCCTGCGACAGCGCCTCCTGCAGCGTCTGCGCCAGGCCCTGGCCGGGGGCAAGCATCGTCGGCGCCAGCGCGGTGGCGGCCAGGAGGGCGAGACGAATCCGCTTCGGAATCATCGACCGTGTCTTTCGAGGAGAAGGGGCGAGGAGGAAGGAAGGCAGGAAGGCGGGCCGCGTCACCGCGGCGGGCGCGCCGCGGCCGCCGCATCCGGGGCCGAGGGGGTCAGCCCATCCGCCCAGATATTGCCGGGTTCGGGGCGCAGCGTGTCGCCGGCATCGGGAATGCCGCGGATGGTCTGCAGGGTGCTGCCGGGCGGCAGGTCGGAGCGTCCGGCATCGGCGCCACCGGCGCAGGCGGCCAGCAGCGGCAGCAGGGCGAAGCCTGCCCAACGGGTCGACAACCGCATCGCGGATCTCTCCATCAAGAGCGAAATCAAGCGCACGCCGATCAGGTGCACACAGGGGATGGGGCCGCCACGGGCGCGACGGCGCAGGCCTGCAGGAAGCCGCGGACCGCGGCGCAGACCTCGTCGGAGAAGCGGAAATCGGCGACGCCGGCAACCCACATATGGATGAAGCCGCTGATCAGCGCCTTGAGGAAGAGCGTCGCGCGCTCCGGCGTCCAGCAGGCGCCGAGCTCGCCGCGCTCGGCGGCCAGGCGGAAGCGCTCCTCGACGCGCAGGCGCATCTTGGCATCGGCCTGCAGGCGGCGCTCCAGCGCCGGCGCCATGTCGGCCACGTATTCGCAGCGTTCCAGCATGATGGTCAGCAGCCGGGCGCGGCGCTCATCCTGCTCCAGCCGGCAGAGCGAGTCGCAGATCGCCTCGGCCATGGCGGGCAGCACCGGCCCCTCGGGCTCGCGGCCGAGGGCACCGCAGAGCTCGTCCTGCAGCAGCAGCAGCCGCTCATCGAGGGCCAGGAACAGCCCAAGCTTGTCACGAAAATGCCAATGCACCGCACCCCTGGTGCAACCCGCGACACGGGCCACTTCATCGAGGGAGGCACGCGCAACGCCACGCTCCAGGAAGACCTGCTCGGCGGCATCGAGCAGCGCCTCGCGGGTTTCGTCGGCTTCCTGTTTTGTGCGGCGCGCCATACTCCGACCTTGCAGTTCCTTCAGCTGCCTTTTATATACATACGCGAAGGTATCTTTACAAGCCACTGCGAGCCCGCGGCTCGGCTCTTCCTGGAGGTTTCATGCAGCTCCTGCCCCGTCGCGGGATGGCCGCACTTGGCCTGTTCCTGCTTGCCGGCCCTGCGCTGGCGCAGATGCCCGGGGGCGGTGGGCCGCCCGCTGTCGGCGTGGCCCCGGTGGCGCGCCGCCCCGTCACGGAAACCAATGAGTTCATCGGCCGGGTCGATGCGGTGCAGCGCGTCGACCTGATGCCGCGCGTGACCGCCTTCCTGGAGAAGCGGGAATTCGAGGAAGGCACCGAGGTGAAGCAGGGCGACCTGCTGTTCCGCCTGGAGCGCGGGCCCTTCGAGGCGCAGCTGCAGATCGCCCGCGCCAGCGTGGCCGAGTCCGAGGCGCAGCTGCAGAACGCCAACATCACCCTCTCCCGCGCCCAGGCGCTGCTGAACACGGTGGCCGGCCAGCGCTCCACCGTGGACACGGCGCTGGCCAACCAGCGCAGCACCCAGGCGCAGCTGCTCTCCGCCCAGGCGCAGCAGCGCCAGGCGCAGATCAATCTCGACTACACCGAGATCCGCGCGCCGATCGCGGGGCGCATCGGCCGCGCCTCGGTGACCGAGGGCAATGTGGTCACCCCCTCCTCCGGCGCCCTGGCGACCATCGTCAGCCAGGACCCGATGTATGTCAGCTTCACCGTGCCGATGCGTACCCTGACCGAGGTGCGCGCCCGCTATGCCGAGCGCGGCGGGCTGAACGCGGTGCAGCTGCGGCTGCGGCTGCCGGGCGGGCGGATGTACAGCCCGGTGGGCCAGGTGAATTTCGTCGACATCGATGTCGGCCGCGACACCGACAGCGTGCTGCTGCGCGGCACCATCCCGAACCCGGTCACCGCCGGCGGCTATCGCGAGCTGACCGCCAACCAGATCGTCAATGTGGTGGTCGAGGCGGTGCAGCCGGTGCAGATGCTGACCGTGCCGCGCGCCGCGGTGATGACCGATGCCCGCGGCGATTTCGTCTATGTCGTCGCCGCCGAGAACAAGGCGGAGCGCCGCACCGTGCGGATGGACGCGCAGTCCACGCCGGAACTGGCGGTGATCCGCGAGGGCCTGCGCGAGGGCGAGAGCGTCATCGTCGACGGCCTGCAGCGCGTCCGGCCCGGCCAGCCGGTCAGCCCGGCGCCGGCCAATGCCCCGGCCAATGGCCAGGGCAGCGGGGGCCAGGGCGGCGGCGGCCAGGGCGGCGGCGGCCAGGGCGGCGGCGGCCAGGGCGGTGGCCAGGGCGGCGGCGCGCCGCAGAACCAGGGAGGCTGAGCCTTTGCTCTCCGCCATTTTCGTCGACCGGCCAAGGCTCGCCATCGTCATCGCCATCGTGATGACGATCGCCGGCGCCTTGTCGCTGACGCGCATCCCGGTCTCCCAGTTCCCCGACATCGTGCCGCCGCAGGTGCAGGTCAGCGCGACCTATCCGGGCGCCTCGGCCCAGGTGGTGGAAGCGGCCGTCGCACAGCCGCTCGAGGCCCAGATCGTGGGCGTCGACCAGTCCATCTACATGAAGAGCAACAGCGGCAATGACGGCAGCTACTCGCTGGTCGTCAGCTTCGAGCTCGGCACCAACCCGGACATCAACACCGTCAACGTCAACAACCGCGTCCAGGCGGCGATGGCGCTGATGCCCTCCGAGGTGCAGGCCCAGGGCATCCGGGTGGAGAAGCGCTCCTCCTCGATCCTGCAGGTGCTGTTCCTCTACGCCGACGACCCGTCGCGCGGCTATGATCCGCTCTACCTGACCAACTACGCCACGCTGAACATCCTGGACGAGCTGTCGCGCACCCGCGGCGTCGGCTCGGCCACGCTGTTCAGCCAGCAGAACTACGCGATGCGGATCTGGTTCGACACGCAGCGCCTGGTCAGCCTCGGCCTCACCCCCTCCGACGTCGCCAACGCCATCCGCGCGCAGAACGTGCAGGCGGCGACCGGGCGGCTCGGCGCCGAGCCGGTGCCGTCCGACCAGCGCACCCAGCTGAACGTGCAGACCCAGGGGCGCCTCTCCACCCCCGAGCAGTTCGGCAACATCGTGCTGCGCGCCAATCCGGACGGTTCGGTGCTGCGCGTGCGCGACGTGGCGCGCGTCGAGATCGGCGCCCGCAACCAGGATTCCCGCACCCGGCTGAACGGCCAGGACGGCGTCGGCATCGGCATCTACCTAGCCCCCGGCGCGAATGCGGTGCAGACCGCGAGCGCCATCGAGGCGACGCTGGCCCGCGTGCGCACCCGCATGCCCGAGGGCATGACGATCCGCCCGGTCTTCGACACCACCATCTTCGTCACCGACACCATCCATGAGGTCATCAAGACCCTCATCGAGGCCTTCGTGCTGGTGGCCGTGGTGGTGTTCCTGTTCCTCGGCAATATCCGCGCCACCTTCATCCCGATCGTGGCGGTGCCGGTCAGCCTGATCGGCACCTTCGCGGTGCTGCTGACGCTGGGCTATTCGGCCAACACCGTCTCGCTGCTGGCCATGGTGCTGGCGATCGGCATCGTCGTCGACGACGCCATCGTGGTGGTGGAGAATGTCGAGCGCGTGATGGAGGAGGAGCCGGAGCTCACCCCCGCCCAGGCCACCAAAAAGGCCATGGCGCAGATCACCGCCCCGATCATCGCCATTACCCTGGTGCTGCTGTCGGTCTTCGTCCCGATCGGCTTCATCCCCGGCCTGTCGGGCGAGCTGTTCCGCCAGTTCGCGGTGACCATCAGCACCGCCATGGTGATCTCGGCGATCAACGCGCTGACCCTCTCCCCCGCCCTCTGCGCCGTGTTCCTGCGGCATAGCGGGCCGAAGAAGGGCATCATGGCCTGGGTGATGCGGCGCATCGACAATGTGCGCGACGGCTATGCCGCCGTGGTGCGCCGCCTGCTGCGGCTGTCGATCGTCTCGATCCTGCTGGTTGGCGTCTTCGGCTTCGGCGCCTTCACCGTGGCCAGCCGCATCCCCTCGGGCTTCCTCCCCTCCGAGGACCAGGGCGCCTTCATCGTCGCCTTCCAGCTGCCGGACGGCGCCTCGGTCTCGCGCACCAGCGAGGTGGTGGCGCAGTTCGAGGAACAGCTGAAGGGGATGCCGCAGGTGCGCGACGCCATCGGCATCATCGGCTTCTCGCTGCTCGATGGCGGCGCCGCCTCCAACGCGGCCACCATGTTCGTGCAGCTGAAGCCGTTCAGCGAGCGCACCGGGCCGGCCGACAATGTCAACGCGCTGATCGGCCGCATCTTCGGCGAGAGCCAGCAGATCCGCGGCGCGCAGATCATCCCGATCAACCTGCCGCCGATCATCGGCCTGTCGACCGGCGGCGGCTTCGAATACCAGCTGGAGAGCCTGGAGGGCGCCGACCCGGCGGCGATGGGCGGCGTGCTGGGCGCGCTGCTCGGCGCCGCCAACCAGAACCCGGCCCTGACCCAGGTCTTCTCGACCTTCAGCGCCCGCGCTCCCTCGGTCTATCTCGATATCGACCGCGACAAGGCGCAGGCGCTCGGCCTGTCGATGACCGATGTCTTCTCGGCGCTGCAGGCGACGCTGGGCTCCAGCTTCATCAACAACTTCAACCTCTATGGCCGCACCTGGCAGGTGCTGATCCAGGGCGAGGCGGCGGATCGCCGCGACACCTCGGCGCTGTGGAAGATCGAGATCCGCAACAGCCGCGGCGCCATGGTGCCGCTGCGCTCCATCGCCTCGGAGCGCACCGTGGTCGGGCCCCAGGTCATCACCCGCTACAACAACTACCGCTCGATCACGATCAGCGGCTCGCCCCGCCCGGGCGTCTCCTCGGGCGCGGCGCTGGACGCCATGGCGCAGCTGTCGCGCGACACCCTGCCCAATGGCTACACCTTCGAATGGACCGGCACCTCCTTCCAGGAGCAGCGGGCCGCCGGCCAGACCGGCGCCATCCTGGCGCTGGCCGTGCTGTTCGCCTTCCTGTTCCTGGTCGCCCTGTATGAGAGCTGGGTGATCCCGATCCCGGTGCTGCTCTCGGTGATCGTCGGCGTGCTCGGCGCCATCGGGGCGCTGTTCATCGCCGGCATGTCGATGGATCTCTACGCGCAGATCGGCCTCATCGTGCTGATCGCGCTCGCCGCCAAGAACGGCATCCTGATCGTGGAATTCGCCAAGGAGCAGCGCGAGGCCGGGCACGACATCGTCGAGGCGGCGGCGCAGGGCGCCAAGCTGCGCTTCCGCGCGGTGATGATGACCTCGATCGCCTTCATCCTCGGCCTGGTGCCGCTGGTCTGGGCGAGCGGCGCCTCGATGCTGGCGCGGCGCGCCGTGTCCACCCCGGTCTTCGCCGGGATGATCGCGGCGTCGACCATCGGCATCTTCATGATCCCGATGCTCTATGTCGTGTTCCAGCGGATGCGCGAGGCGACGCATCGCCGCTTCGGCCGCGGCCAGCACGCGCATGACGGGGCGCCGGCCGCGGCCCCCGGCCAGGGCAAGGGCCATCACTGACGGCCCCCGCCCCGGGGGCGGCGCCGGCAACCCCGGCGCCCTGCCCCGGTTGCTGACCAGAGTGAGCGATGATGTTCGCTGAAGAGACGGAGGGGGCGGCGCCGCGAGGGGCCGCCCCCTTCCCGTTCGGAGGACCGCCATGACCATCCCCACCCCGCATCGTATCGTCATCGTCGGCGGCGGCGCCGGCGGCATCCATCTGGCGACCCGGCTGGGGCCGCGCCTCGGCACCCGGCATGGCCGGCAGAGCCCCGCGGCCGGCAGCCATGAGATCCTGCTGGTGGATCGCGACTTCGCGCATATCTGGAAGCCGCGGCTGCACGAGGTCGCCGCCGGCACGCTGGACACCGGGCAGGAGCAGGTGAGCTTCATCGTCCAGGCCAGCCGGCACGGCTTCCGCTACCTGCCGGGCGAGATGCTGGGGCTGGACCGCGAGAAGCGGCTGCTGCAGCTCGGCCCGCTGCGCGGCCCGGATGGCCGGGAGATCCTGCCACCGCGCGAGATCCTCTACGACACGCTGGTGCTGGCGCTGGGCAGCCGGGCCAATGATTTCGGCATTCCCGGCGTGCGCGAGCATTGCCGCTTCATCGACAGCCGCAGCCAGGCGGAGGAGTTCAACACCGCGCTGCGCAGCGCGGTGATCCGCCAGCTGGCGGGGCCGGAGGATGCGACGCTCGACATCGCCATCGTCGGCGCCGGGGCCACCGGGGTCGAGCTCTCCGCCGAGATCAACACCGCGCTCGACCTCGCCGCCGGCTATGGTTTCGAGGGGCTGCGCAAGCGGCTGCGGCTGACCCTGGTGGAGACCGCGCCGCGCATCCTGGGCGCGCTGCCGGAGCGGGTGGCCGAGGCCTCGCGCCAGGAGCTGGAGCGCCAGGGCGTCACCGTGCTGACCGGCGCGCAGGTGGTCGAGGTGGTCGAGGACGCGCTGCTGCTGAAGGATGGCCGGCGCATCCCGGCCGTGCTGAAGGTCTGGGCCGCCGGGGTGCGGGCGCCGGCGGTGCTGGACAATCTCGCCGGGCTGGAGAGCGCGCGCAGCGGCCAGCTGGTGGTGCGCCCCAATCTGCAGACCACACGCGACGAGCGCATCTTCGTCATCGGCGACGCCGCCTGGCTGGTGCCGGAGGGGGAGGAGCGGCCGCTCGGCGCCACCGCCCAGGTGGCGCAGCAGCAGGCGCGGCATCTGGCGCAGCATCTGCCGGCGCATCTGGCCGGCCAGGCGCCGGTGCCGCCCTTCCACTACCGGCATGGCGGGGCGCTGGTGGCGCTCGGCCATTACAACGCCTTCGGCAGCCTGGGCCGGCACGGGCTGCTGGGCGGCGGCACCTTCATCCAGGGCCGCTTCGCGCAGTGGAGCTATGCCTCGCTGTATCGCCGGCACCAGCTGGCGCTGCACGGGCTGCTGCGCTCGCTGCTGTTCTGGATGGCGGACGCGCTGCGCAAGGCCAGCTCGCCGCGGGTGAAGATGGAGTAGCCTGACGGAAGGCGGGGTCTGGGGTGGCCCTGCCACCCCAGCGGGGCCCGGGGCAGCGCCCCGGAGTTTTTTCAGCTTCTTTCCACTTTCTCCAGCGCGAAGCCTTCATCGACCCAGCCGGTGATGCCGCCCAGCATCAGCTTCACCGGCCGGCCGAGCTGCGCCAGGCGCAGCGCGCCGCGATCGCCGCCATTGCAATGCGGCCCGGCGCAATAGACGACGAACAGCGTGCCCTCCGGCCATTCCGCCATGCGCTCCGCCGTGATGGCCGCGTGCGGCAGGTTCAGCGCGCCGGGCACATGGCCGCGGGCGAAGGCGTTGGGGCCGCGCACATCCAGCAGCACGAAGCCGGGCTCGGGCAGGGCCAAGCCAGCGGCGACATCGGCGCAATCGGTCTCCAGCGTCAGGCGGCGGGCGAAATGCGCGGCGGCCTCGGCGGCGGGGGCGGCGGGGGCGGCGGTGACGGGGTTCATCCTGTGTCTCCTCTGGACATCCCGATCCTGCCCCGGCGCAAACCGGGCTGGTGAGTGGCAGAAAGGACACCTAGGATCAGGATCATGCCAGACATGCTTCCGGCCCCGCCATCCTGCCTGCCCGCGCCCCGCGCACCGGCGAACCCGCTGGTCGTGGTGCTGGCCTATGACGGGCTCTGCACCTTCGAATTCGGCTGCGCGCTGGAGGTCTTCGCCCTGCCGCGGCCGGAATTCGGCGCGGAATGGTATCGCTGCGCGGTCGCCAGCCTGGAGCCCGGCCCGCTGCGCGCCCAGGGCGGCATCCGCATCCTGGCCGAGGGCGGCGCCGCGCTGCTGGCCGAGGCCGGCACCATCATCATCCCCGGCTGGCGCGGGGCGGAGGCGCCGGTGCCCGAGGCGCTGTGCGACGCGCTGCGGAGCGCGCATGCGCGCGGGGCACGGCTGCTCTCGCTCTGCTCCGGCGCCTTCGTGCTGGCCGCAGCCGGGCTGCTGGAGGGCCGCCGCGCCACCACGCATTGGCGCTACTTCCCGGCGCTCGCCGCGCGGCATCCCGGCCTGACTCTGGTGCCCGATGTGCTCTATGTCGATGAGGGCAGCGTGCTGACGGCGGCCGGAAGCGCCGCCGGGCTGGATCTCTGCCTGCATCTGGTGCGGCGCGATTTCGGGGCCGCGCGCGCCAACGCCGTGGCGCGGCGGCTGGTGATCCCGCCGCAGCGCCAGGGCGGCCAGGCGCAGTTCGTCGAGCGGCCGCTGCCGCCGGCGCGCGGCCATGGCAGCAAGCTGGCGCCGCTGCTGGACGCGGTGCGCGGCGCGCTGGCGGAAGACTGGGACATCGCCCGCATGGCGCGGGCCGCGGCGCTCAGCCCGCGCGGGCTGCACCGGCATTTCCGCCAGTCGCTGGGCATGAGCCCGGGCGCCTGGCTGCTGGCCGAGCGCGTGGCGCGCGCCCGCGACCTGCTGGAGACCGGCAGCAGCGTCGCGGAGGCGGCGGAGGCCTGCGGCTTCGGCAGCGCGCTGGGCTTCCGCCAGCATTTCAAGGCGGCGCTCGGGGTGACGCCCGCCGCCTACCGGGCGCGCTTCGGCCTCAGCCGGTGAACACCACCGTCTTGTTGCCGTTCAGGATGATACGGTCCTCGAGATAGAAGGCGATGGCGCGGGCCAGCACCCGGCGCTCGATGTCGCGGCCCTTGCGCACCAGATCCTCGGCGGTGTCGGCATGGCTGATGCGCTCGACATCCTGCTCGATGATCGGGCCCTCATCCAGATCGGCGGTGACGAAATGCGCCGTGGCGCCGATCAGCTTGACGCCGCGCGCATGCGCCTGGTGGTAGGGGCGCGCGCCCTTGAAGCCGGGCAGGAAGGAATGGTGGATGTTGATGCAGCGCCCCGGCAGCTTGGCCGAGAGCCCGTCCGACAGCACCTGCATGTAGCGCGCCAGCACCATCAGGTCCGAGCGGCTCTCCTGGAACAGGCGCCAGATCTCCGCCTCCTGCTCCATCTTGGTCGCCTTGGTCACCGGCAAATGGTGGAAGGGCACGCCGGTGAAGTCGAGATGCGCATAATTCTCCAGCGGATGGTTGGAGACGATGCCGGTCAGCTCCATCGGCAGCTCGCCGATGCGCCAGCGATACAGCAGATCGGCCAGGCAATGGTCGAATTTGCTGACCAGCAGCATGACGCGCCGCTTCGCCGCGCGGTCGCGCAGCGTCCAGTCCATGCCGAAGCGGGTGGCAACCGTCAGCAGCGCCGCCTCCAGCGCCGCGCGCTCCACCGCCGCCGGCACGTCGAAGACGACGCGCATGAAGAAGCGGCCGGTGCCGGTGTCGTCGAATTGCTGCGCCTCGCGGATATTGCCGCCGGCCTCGAACAGCGCGGAGGCGACGGCGGCGACGATGCCGGGGCGGTTGACGCAGTTCAGCGTCAGCACGAAGACCGTGTTGGCGCGCGCCAGGGCCTGGCCCGGACCGCCCGCGCGACCGCCCTCGCCCGGCTGGGCCAGCGGGAGGGAGGCAGGAAGGGCGGGCAGCTTGTCGGTCATCGTCTCGCTCGGGTCCGG
The DNA here is from genome assembly GCF_030818485.1 of Pseudoroseomonas cervicalis. NCBI lineage: Bacteria > Pseudomonadati > Pseudomonadota > Alphaproteobacteria > Acetobacterales > Roseomonadaceae > Roseomonas > Teichococcus cervicalis. Next base: position 1,532,226 of record NZ_JAUTAJ010000004.1, read on the forward strand.
GAAAACGGAAGCCAGGGGTTAGGCGCTGCGGCCCGCCCTGCCAATGGGCAAATGCACAGCATCGGCGCATGGCGGCGCCGCCGGTTCCGCGCCATAAGGCGCGGGTGACCCAAAGCCCCCTCCCCCTTGATGCGGTGGCCGTGCTCGGCGCCGGCCCGGCCGGGCTGATGGCGGCCGAGACCCTGGCCCAGGCCGGGCAGCGCGTCGTGGTCTTCGACCGCATGCCCTCGGTCGCCCGCAAATTCCTCATGGCCGGGCGCGGCGGGCTGAATTTGACGCATTCCGAGCCGCTGCCCGGCTTCCTCACCCGCTATGGCGCGGCCGCGCCGGCGCTGGAGGCGGCGATCCGCGCCTTCCCGCCCGCGGCGCTGATGCAATGGGCCGAGGATCTCGGCCAGCCGCTCTTCACCGGCAGCTCCGGCCGCGTCTTCCCGCGCGCCATGAAGGCGTCGCCGCTGCTGAGGGCCTGGCTGGCGCGGCTGGCCGGGCTCGGGGTCGGGATCCGCACCCGGCATGACTGGCTGGGCTTCGGGCCAGGGAATGCGCTGCGCTTCGCAACCCCCGAGGGCGAGGTGGCGATCCGCCCGCGCGCCACGCTGCTGGCGCTGGGCGGTGCCTCCTGGCCGCGGCTCGGCGCCGATGGCGGCTGGGTCCAGGCCCTGCCGGGCCTGCCGGTGGCGCCCTGGCGGCCCTCGAATATGGGCTTCCGCATCGCCTGGTCCGCGCTGCTGCGCGAGCGTTTCGCCGGCACGCCGCTGAAGCGCATCGCCCTGTGCTTCGAGGGCCGCGTGGTGCGCGGCGAGGCGGTGCTGACACGCGACGGCATCGAGGGCGGCGCGGTCTATGCCCTCTCCGCCGCGCTGCGCCAGGCGCTGGAGCAGCGCGGCGAGGCCATCCCCACGCTGGATCTGCGGCCGGACCTGGAGGCGGCGGAGGTGGCGCGCCGGCTGGCGGCGCCGCGCCGGGGGCAGTCGCTTTCCGCCTTCCTGCGCAAATCCCTTGGCCTGCCGCCGGTCTCCATTGCCCTGCTGCAGGAGGCGCTGCATGGCGGCGCCCAGCAATCCGAGCTGCCCCATCTGGTCAAGGCGCTGCCGCTGCGGCTCACCGCGCCGCAGGGGCTGGAGCGCGCCATCTCCTCGGCCGGCGGGCTGTCGCTGGCGGCGCTGGATGCGGGGCTGATGCTGCGCGATCGCCCCGGGCTCTTCGCCGCCGGCGAGATGCTGGACTGGGAGGCGCCGACCGGCGGCTATCTGCTGCAGGCCTGCTTCGCCACCGGGCGCGCCGCGGCGCTCGGCCTGCTGGGCTGGCTGCAGGAAGGGCGCTGACGGCGGCGCGCTTCTTGCTACCCTCCCCGGCGCCATGAGCAGCACCGCACCCAGCCTGACGCTCCGCCCCGCCGCCGAGGCGGACCTCCCCGCCATCGCCGCCATCTACGCCCATCACGTGGCGCATGGCCGCGCCTCCTTCGAGACGGCGCCGCCCGATCTCGACGAGATGCGCCGCCGCCACGCGGCCATCCTGCAGGCCGGCATGCCCTATCTGGTGGCCGAGGTGGCGGGCGAGGTGCTGGGCTATGCCTATGCCGGCGCCTACCGGCCGCGCGCCGCCTATGGCAACACGGTCGAGAACTCGATCTATGTGCGGGCGGATGCGGTCGGGCGCGGCCTCGGCCGCCAGCTTCTGGCCGCGCTGATCAGCGCCTGCGAGGCTCTGGGCTTCCGCCAGATGATCGCTGTCATCGGCGACAGCAACAACATGGCTTCCATCCGGCTGCATGAGGCGGCAGGCTTCACCCCGGTCGGCACGCTGCGCTCGGTCGGGCGCAAGCATGGCGAATGGCTGGATGTGGTGCTGCTGCAGCGTGCCCTGGGCGAGGGCGACAGCACGCCCCCGGCCCGCGAACCCGCCTGAGGCGGAAGCAGCAAGGGAGGTCCGCATGCATCGCAGCCTGGCCGGTGGCGAGCGCCATGTCTTCGCCGATCTGGCGACGCTGCTGGCCCGCGCCTCGCCCCGCCGCTCGGGCGACGAGCTGGCCGGGCTGGCGGCGGAGAGCGATGCGCAGCGCATCGCCGCCCGCATGGCGCTGGCCGAGCTGCCGCTCACCGCCTTCCTCGACGATGCGCTGATCCCCTATGCGCGGGATGAGGTGACGCGGCTGATCCTGGACAGCCATGACCAGGCCGCCTTCGCCCCGCTGCGCGGCAAGAATGTGGGCGATTTCCGCGACTGGCTGCTGGACCACGCGACCGATGCCGCGGCGCTCGCCGCGGTGGCGCCGGGGGTGACGCCGGAAATGGCCGCCGCCGTCTCCAAGCTGATGCGCAACCAGGATCTGGTGGCGGTCTCGGCAAAATGCCGCGTCGTCACCGGCTTCCGCACCACCATCGGCCTGCCCGGGCGGCTGGCCACCCGCCTGCAGCCCAACCACCCGAGCGACGACCCGCAGGGCATCGCCGCCGCCACTTTCGACGGGCTGCTGCTGGGCAGCGGCGATGCGGTGATCGGCATCAACCCCGCCACCGACAATCTGCCCAATTGCATCGCGCTGACCGAGATGCTGGAGGCGCTGCGCCTGCGCCACGCCATCCCGATGCAGAGCTGCGTGCTGACCCATGTCACCAACAGCATCGCCATGATCGAGCGCGGCGCGCCGGTGGACCTGGTGTTCCAGTCCATCGCCGGGACCGAGGCCGCCAATGCCGGCTTCGGCGTGACGCTCTCCCTGTTGCGGGAGGCGCAGGCGGCGGCGCAATCGCTGCAGCGCGGCACGGTGGGCGACAACGTCATGTATTTCGAGACCGGCCAGGGCGCCGCCCTCTCGGCGGACGCCCATCACGGCATCGACCAGCAGACGGTCGAGGCCCGCGCCTATGGCGTGGCCCGCGCCTTCCGCCCGCTGCTGGTGAACACGGTGGTGGGCTTCATCGGCCCCGAATACCTCTACGACGGCAAGCAGATCCTGCGCGCGGGCCTCGAGGACCATTTCTGCGGCAAGCTGCTCGGCCTGCCGATGGGGGTGGATGTCTGCTACACCAACCATGCCGAGGCCGACCAGGACGACATGGACACGCTGATGACGCTGCTCGGCGTCGCCGGGGTGAATTTCCTGATCGCGGTGCCCGGCGCGGATGACGTGATGCTGAACTACCAGAGCCTGTCCTTCCACGACGTGCTGGCGCTGCGCGGCATGCTGGGGCTGGGCCTGGCGCCGGAATTCGAGGCCTGGCTGGATGCGATGGAGCTGCGCGATGCGGCGGGGCGCATCCGGCAGGTGGCGCCGAAAGCGGCGCAGATATTGTTAGGGTAAGAGTTCTTTTTTGAAAAAAAAGAACCAAAAAACTTCTGTCAGTTGGCGTCCCGCATAGGGCCTGAGGCGGGACGCCAAACGGAAAGAAAGTCTTTTTGCTTCTTTTTCTTCAGAAAAAGAAGATCCTAGGATCCCGCCGCCACATCCATCCTGTTCTCCAGGATCAGCACGAAGGGCGGCTTGTCCGGCGGCGGCGGCAGGGCGCGCCCCTGCGCATCGGCGGGGAAGCGCCGCAGCACCGCGGCGTCGCGCACATTGCCGCCGATCGCCTGCACCAGCCCGCCTCCGGCCGCGACTACGATGTCGCAATGCATCGGCCGGAACTGGCCGCTTTCCGACAGCCGCTCCTGCCAGTGCAGCATCGGACGGCTGGCGCGGTCGGCGCAGATCAGATCGCCCGGGCGCGGCGCGTATTCCGCCGGGTCATGCGGCAGGAAGGCGGCGCGGGCCGGGTCGCCCTGCGCCTGCCACAGCAGCGCGTCGATGTAGAAGGCGTGCGAGGCGGAGGGCGGGAAGACATAGGACGGCACCCCGGCCTGCCCCATGACATAGGAGATGAAGGCCGCCGACCAGGCCGGCCAGGCCCAGAGCGAGATCGAGGGCAGCGCCGGCGGCGGCTCCCCCGGCAGGGCGCTCTCGGCCAGCCCGGCCATCAGCGCGTCATGCGTCTGGGTGTGGCGGCGGATCACCGGCTCGCCCTCGCCGGGCACCGAGGCCCAATAGGTCATGATGCGGTCGAACAGCCGGGGGTCGGGCTCCCGCGGCAGGGTCTCGGGCCAGCCATCCAGGGTGATCTGCCCCCAGGCGCGCCATTCGGCCATGGCGGCCTCGGCCAGGCGGGCGCGCCAGGCGGGCAGCGGGCGCAGGCTGTCGGCGGTGGGGGGTGGCGGCGGCGCGCCGGCGCAGCCCGCCACCAGCAGCAATCCCGCCAATGCGCCGGCCAGACCCAGCCGGGCCCGCCCCTTGCCCTTCCCCCCGCGATGCGCCATGCGCCGACCCCTCCGCTGCTGCTGCGGCGGTGCAACGCAGCAGGGCGGCGGGCGTCACCGCGGCCGGCGAAATTTGCCGGCGGCGGTCGCGGCGGTCAGACCGCCAGGCGCTTCAGCGTGGCGCCCTGGGCCGGGCCGGAGGCCGGCGGCGCCTCGGGGCGCGCGGCGGCCGGCGGATCCTCGGGCAGCTTCGGGTCGCGGAGCAGCGCCACCGGCGGCGTGTTGTCCTCGGCCAGCGCGGGCTGGCTGCGGCGGCGCATCCAGTGGCGGACGATCTTGTAGAGCAGTACGGAGACGACCAGCACGCCGATGCCGGCCAGCGCGTGCATGGTGTTCTCCTCGCCCAGCCAGGCGACGGCGAACCAGCCGGCGGCGACGAAGGAGGAGGCCCAGAGCCCGGCCGCGATGAAGTTCAGGAAGGCGAAGCGCGAGCGCTTCATGCCGGCGATGCCGCAGGCGGCCGAGGCCACGTTGCGCACGCCATAGACGAAGCGGAAGGTCAGCACGAACAGCGTGCCGTAGCGCTGCAGGAAGCCCATGGCGGTGGCCAGCCGCTTCTCGGCGCCGGGAATGCGGCGCAGCGCCTTCACCCCGTAGCGCTGCCCCAGCGTGAACCAGAGCTGGTCGCCCAGGAAGGAGCCGATCCAGACCGACACCATCAGCAGCCAGGGATCGATCAGCCCGGTGGCCTGCCCGGCGGCGGCTGCCAGGATGACAAAGGTCTCGCCTTCAAAGAACGCCCAGGCCGCCGCGGCCAGGTAAGCCAGCATACCCCAATCCGACCAGAACTCGGCCACCCTGTTTCCTCCCGGCTGAGCCATGGGACGATGCGGGAAAACCCGCCCGCCTGGAAATCACGTTTTCACAGCTTCGTGACTATTTTCGAGAAAGTTGGGAGACAGGCCGCCAGGACAGCGTTGGCCTTGCCATTGCTTGCCCTGTTCTGCGCCCGGCCCGGCCGGCAAAGCCCAGGCCCGCCCGGAAACCCGCACGCGGCGGCGTGTGATGGCGGTCATGCCGCGGCTGTAGCCGCCCTGGCCGGGGCGGGTCAAACCGCCCCGGACACCAGGCCGCTCAGGCGGCGTCGCGATGCTGCGGGGCGGGCAGCGGCAGCTCCAGCTCGCATTCCAGCCCCTCCGGCCGCCAGTCGCGCCGCACCGCGCCGCCGAGCTGGCGGCCGATCGTCGCCTCCAGCATGCGGGAGCCGAAGCCGGCCCGGCGCGGCGCGCCGGAGAGCGGCGGGCCGCCGCGCTCGGTCCAGCGCAGCCGCAGCCGGGCGGGCTCCTCGCTGACCGACCAGGCGACGCGCACCGTGCCGCCCTCGCGCGACAGGGCGCCATGCTTGGTGGCATTGGTCGCCAGCTCGTGCAGCACCATGGAGACGCCCTGCGCCAGGGCCGGCGGCAGCGTCACCGGCGGCCCCTCCAGCAGCACGCGCGGCGCGCCGGGCTCGGCGCCTTCGGCCGGCGCCAGGAAGGCCGCCAGCTCGCCCTCCAGCAGGTCGCGCAGCTCGGCGCCGGTCCAGTAGCCCTGGGCCAGCAGGGTGTGGGCGCGGGCCAGCGCCATGACGCGCCCCTCCACCGCGGCGGTATAGGCGGCGGCATCCTCCTTCGGGGTCAGCCGCAGCGCCGCCTGCACCAGGGCCAGCACGTTCTTGGCGCGGTGGTCGACCTCGCGCGCCAGCAACAGGCGCTGCTCCTCGGCATGCTTGCGGGCGGTGATGTCCATATGCGCGGCGTAGGACAGGTCGCGGCCGGACAGCCGCACCCCCTGCACCCGCACCATCACATCGCGCAGCGCACCGTCGCGCAGCCGGTGGCGCGCCTCGAATTCCTGCACATCCGGCCCGATGCGGTGGCGCCGGCCACGGGCGCGGATGGCGTCCGCCTGCTCCAGCGCGTCGATATCGCCGATGCGCAAGGACCGGAACTCCTCGGCGCTGTAGCCATAGTCGCGGCAGGCGCGCTCATTGACGTCGAGGATGGCATGCGTCGCCGGGTCGAACAGGAAGACGGCGAAGGGCGCGGCGTCGAACAGGGCGCGGTAGCGCGCCTCGGCCTCGCGCAGCGCCTCGCCGCTCTGCTGCCGCTCGGTGATGTCGGTGGCCACGCCGATCAGCCGCGCCGGCCGCCCGCCCTCCCCGGCCACGCGCTGGCCGGTCAGGAACAGCCAGCGCAGCGCGCCATCGCCGAAGCGGCGCAGCCGCACGCGCAGCACCGGCTGCGGCGGCGGGCGGCGCAGCGCCGCCAGCACCATCATGCGGTCGGCCGGCAGCACGCGGCGCAGCAGCGCGCGCAGCCCGGGCGGCGGCCCGCCGGGGGGCAGGCCCAGCAGGCGGAATTGCTGGTCCGACCAGATGGTGCGGTCGGCCGGCGGCCGCGCCGGCCGGCCATGGGCGCCGAGCGCCAGCTCCCAGACGCCGATGCCCGCCGCCTCCTGCGCCAGGCGCAGCCGCTCCTCGCTGGCGGCCAGCGCCGCGGTGCGCTCGGCGACGCGCCGCTCCAGCCCGGCATTGGCCTCGACCAGCCGGCGCTGGCCGCGCCCGACCAGCAGCGCCAGGCCGAGCAGCGCCAGCATCGCCGGCCCGCCCAGCAGCAGCAGCCGCCCGACCGAGCCGCGCCAGCGCGCCACCACCTGCTCACGCGGGCGGGCGGCGAAGGCATAGGCGTCCCAGCCCGGCACCGGCTGCAGCACGGCCAGCCCCTCGGCATCGCGGAACAGGCGCGGCGGCGGCGCGGCCGGGGTGGCGCGGCGCAGCGCCTCGCGCACCGCCTGGGGCGGCAATTCGGCGGGCAGCGCGCCGCCTTCCACCGCCTCCGCCCCGGTGGCCACCAGCACGCCGCCATCGGCCAGCAGCAGCGCCAGGCTGTCGGCCGGGCTCTTCAGCAGCCGGCGCAGCCGCCCCGCCGTCTCCTGCGTGCGGGCCGAGATGTTGATGACGCCCTGATAGGCGCCGGGCGCCACGTCATTGCCGCCGCCCCTCGCGCCGCAGGGTGATGGCGAAATAGTCGGCGGCGTCGATGCGGCCGCGATAGGGGCCGCTGACCGCGGCGGAGGGCGCGTCGGGCGCGCGCAGCATCCGGTTGAAGGCGCGGTCGGCGAAGCTCTGCCCGGTCGGCACCGAGGGCACGGTGGCGCTGACCATCGGATAGCCGCGCGCGTCGAAGACGAAGATGTTCAGCACCGCCTCGCCGCCCGCCTCGGCCACCAGCGTGCTGAGCTGGGCGCTGAGCAGCGCCTGCTCGGCGCGGATGGTGCCGTCCGACAGGCCGCGCAGCATGTCGTTGGCGCGCTGGGCGCGCAGCTTGTGCCCTTCCAGCAGGCGCAGCGCGTATTCGGCGGCGGCCTCGGCCGAGCGGCTCACCTCGGTCGCCGCCTCGCGCCAGCTCTGCTGCCAGGCCTGCCAGGCCAGCAGGCCGAGGATCGAGGCCGGCAGCAGGATGACGCCGGCGACCAGCAGCCGCACCGGCCGCCCCGCCGGCACCGGGCGCCCCGCGCGCCGCCACGGGGCCTGCCATCGGACCCGCTTCTGCGCCGCCTGGCCTGGCCGCCCCCTCATCGCATGTCACCTCAGGAAGGCCGGCTGCGGCACCACGGCCGCAAAGGACGGGCCTGCCATCGCATCAGCCGGACGCAACGACCAGAGCCTCACGGAAGTTTCATCCCCTGTCCAGCATCGGTGCGACGCAAAAAAACCATGTGGGTTTCGCCGCCCCGCTGCGTATCAGGGGGCACGAGACCGGATGATGACCCTGCCCCGCGCCCTCTCCCCCTTCGCCCTGCTGCGGCCCGGCGCCGCCCTGCGGCCCGAGCGCCCGGCGGGCGCCACGGCGCCGCAGGCCCTGCTGCCGGCCCTGGCGCGTGACCGGGCGGCGGCGAGCGACGAGGCGCTGATCGCCTGGGCCGCCGCCGGCGACCGGCTGGCCTTCGGCGCGCTGGCGGCGCGGCATCTGCCGCGGCTGCACGGGCTGGCGCAGCGCATCACCGGCAGCGCCGCCGAGGCCGAGGATGTGGCGCAGGAGGCGCTGCTGCGCGCCTGGCAGAACGCCGCGCGCTTCGACCCGGAGCGGGCACGCTTCGCCACCTGGCTGCACCGCATCGCCAGCAACCTGGCGATCGACCATTGCCGCCGCCGCGGCGGCGCCGCGCCACTGCCGCTGGCCGAGCACTGGCCCGACCCCGCCGCCGGCCCCGAGGCCGCGCTGGCCGAGCGGCAGCGCCGCGCCTTGCTGGAACAGGCCCTGTCCGAGCTGCCGCCGCGCCAGCGCGCCGCCCTGGCGCTCGCCCATGACCAGGGGCTGTCGGGGGCCGAGGCGGCGGCGGTGCTGGAGACCTCGGAGCGCGCGGTGGAGGGGCTGCTGCACCGCGCCCGCCGCTTCCTGGCCGACCGCCTGCGCGGGGATGGCGCATGAGCGCGCCGCCGATGACCGAGGCCGGATTCGCCGCGCTGCTGGCCCGCCATGGCGCCCTGCCCGCCGCCTGGCCGGCGCCGCAGCGCGCGGCGGCGCTGGCGCTGCTCGACCGCTCCGAGGCGGCGCGCGCCCTGCTGGCCGGGGCGGTGCTGCGCGACACCCAGCCCAGCCCGGATGCCGCCGCGCTGGCCCGCATGCAGGCCCGGCTGGAGGCCAGCATCGCCCGGCGGCCCGCCCCGGCCGCCCGCTCCTTCCGGCCGGCCGGGCTGCGCCGCGCCTGGCCGCGCCCGGCGCTGGCGGCCCGGCTGCGTCCCTGGCTGCCGGCCGGCTGCGGCGCGGCGGCGGCGCTGGTCGCCTGTGCCCTGTGGCTGCCGCTGGCCCTGCCGCTGCTGCAGCCCGCCCCGGCCGCGACGGCGCAGCCCGAGCTGCTGGCGCCCCGCATGGTCCTGGCCCTCGCCTTCGACGCCGAATGACCCCTCCCTCCTCCCAGAGCTGGCTGAAGGCCGGGCTCGGCGCCGCGCTGGCGCTCAACCTGGTGCTGGCGGCGCTGCTGCTGGCGCCGGTGCTCGGCCTGGGCGAGCCACCGCCGCCGCCGCGCCCCGACCTGGCCGGCTTCCAGGCCAGGCTGGCCGCCGCCCTGCCGGAGGCCGAGCGCGCCCCCTTCCTGGCCCGCCTGGAAGCCAGCCGGGGCCAGGCGCTGGCCGCGCTCGACCGGCACCGGGCCTTGCGCGAACGCACCGAGACGCTGCTGGCGGAAGAGCCCTTCGACCCCGCCGCGCTGCGCGCCACCATGCTGGAGGCGCGCGGCCAGTGGCAGGAATTCAGCATCACCCTGGAGGACAGCCTGATCGACGCCGTCACCACCCTCTCGCCCGAGGGTCGCCATCGCCTGGCCGAGGAGATGCGCCGGCGGCGCGAGGAACGCCGCGGCCGCTCCTCATGATCGGCGCTCCGCCTCGACACGCCTCCCCCCGGCCCGCCCTGCCGGCCCTGCTGCTGCTGGCGCCGCTGCTGCTGGCCGCCTGCGCCGGCGGCTCCACCCCGCCCGCCGCCGGCATCCCGCTCGCGGGCAGCTTCCGCCACGCCGCCGCGGCCGAGCCGGTGCGCTGGCCGGAGCCCGATTGGTGGCGCGGCTTCAACGCGCCGGAGCTGGACCGGCTGATGGCGCTGGCCATGGCGGGCAATCTCGACCTGGCCCAGGCCGAGGCGCGCATCCGCCAGGCCGATGCCTCGCTGCGCATCGCCGGCGCCGCGCTGCTGCCCAGCATCGATGCCGATGTCAGCGCCTCCCGCCAGCGCAGCAGCGGCGGCGGCCGCGCCGTCACCCGCAACAGCTATGGCGCCACCCTCTCGGCCAGCTATGAGGTCGATCTCTGGGGCGGCAACGCCGCCAGCCGGCGCTCGGCCGAGCAGAGCCTGCGCGCCGCGCGCTACAATGCCGGGGCGATCGGCATCAGCACCACCGCCTCGCTCGCCAACACCTATTTCGCGCTGCTGGCCGACCGCGAGCGGCTGCGGGTGCAGAGCGAGAATGTCGACGCCGCGCGCCGCGTGCTGGCGGTGATCCGCAGCCAGGTGCAGGCGGGGACGGCGACCGGCCTCGACCTCGCCCAGCAGGAGACGGTGGTGGCGCAGCAGGAGGCGCAGCTGCCCTCGCTGCGCCAGGCGATCGACCAGGGGGTGAACGCCATCGCCCTGCTGATCGGCCAGCCGCCGGAGCAGGTGCTGGTGGCGGGCAGCGGGCTGGAGGGGCTGCGCGTGCCCCCCGCCGCCCCCGGCCAGCCGGCCGAGCTGCTGGCCCGCCGCCCGGACGTGCTGCAGGCCGAGGCGAATCTCGCCGCCGCCCAGGCCAATATCGACGTGGCGCGCGCCGCGCTGCTGCCCAGCCTGACGCTCTCCGCCCAGGGCGGCGTCTCCGGCGCCGTGCTGGGCACGCTGCTGCGGCCGGAGCAGCAGGTCTGGTCGCTGGCCGCAGGCCTGGCGCAGAGCGTCTTCGATGGCGGCGCCAGGCGCGGCCAGGTGGAACTCTCCCAGGCCCAGGCGGAGGAGCTGCTCGGCGCCTATCGCTACGCCATCCTGGACGCGCTGCGCGATGTCGAGGATGCGCTGGTGGCGCTGCGCGAGACCACGGCGCAGGAGGAGGCCTATGCCGAGGCGGCCAGCCGCGCCGCCCGCGCCGCGCAGATCGCCGAGGCGCAGCTGCGGCTCGGCACCATCAACCTGATCACCCTGCTGAACACGCAGCAGACGCTGTTCTCGGCGCGCAACGCGCTGGTGGAGGCGCGGCTGTCCCGGCTGCAGGCCGCCACCGGCCTGTTCCGCGCGCTCGGCGGCGGCTGGCGCTGAGACCGGACCACCGATACCCCCATGGCCCGCACCCGCACGCTCCTCCTCCTCCTCGGCATCGCCGCGATCGGCGCCGGGGGCTATTACTACTGGCACAGCCGGCAGGCGGCGCCGGCCGAGCCGGCCAGCGCGGCGCGCGGCGCCGGCGGGCGCGGCATGGGCGCCGGCATGGCGGTGCCCGTCACCCTGGCCGCCGCCAGCCGCAAGGATCTGGTGCTGACGCTGGACGCGCTGGGCACGGTGCAGGCGCTGAACAGCGTCACCCTGCGCTCCAAGGTGTCCGGCCAGCTGCTCGAGGTGCTGTTCCAGGAAGGCCAGGATGTCGAGCAGGGCCAGGTGCTGGCCCGCATCGACGACCGCACCTATGCCGCCTCGCTGGCCCAGGCCCAGGCCCAGCGCGCCTACAACCAGGCGCAGCTGGCCAATGCGCGGCTGGACCTGCAGCGCTATGAGGGGCTGCTGCGCGCCAATGGCGTGACCCGCCAGCAGGTGGACACGCAGCGCGCCCAGGTCGCCATGTACGAGGCGCAGCTGGCGCAGGACCAGGCGGCGATCGACAATGCCCGCGCCCAGCTGGACGACACGGTGATCCGCGCCCCCTTCGCCGGGCGCGTCGGGCTGCGCCAGGTGGATCCGGGCAATCTCGTCTCCAGCAGCGACACCAATGGCATCGTCAGCCTGGCGCAGTTCACCCCCATCGCGGTGAACTTCACCCTGCCGCAGCAGGAGCTGCCGCGGCTGCTGCGCGCCATGGAGGCCGGCCCGGTGCCGGTCGAGACCCTGCCCTCGGCCCGCGGCGAGAGCGCCGAGCGCGGCACGCTGCTGACCGTCGGCAACACGGTGGACGCGGCGACCGGCACCATCCAGGTCAAGGCCAGCTTCCCCAATGCCCAGCGCCGGCTGTGGCCGGGCGCCTTCGTCAGCCTGCGCCTGCCGGTGGAGACGGTGCCGCAGGCGGTCGTCATCCCGCTGGTGGCGGTGCAGCAGGGGCCGGCCGGGCCCTTCGTCTTCGTCGCCAAGGAGGACCAGACCATCGAGCAGCGCAGCCTGCGCCTCGGCCCCACCACCCGCAACGAGGCGGCGGTGACCGAGGGGCTGCAGCCGGGCGAGCGCGTCGTCACCTCCGGCGCGCAGCGGCTGAACAATGGCAGCCGCATCCAGGAAGTGACGCGCCCCGCCGCCGGCGCCGCCAATGCCGGCGCGCCGGGCGGGCCGGAGGCCGGGGCGGCGCGCAGCCGGGCCGGCGGCGGTGGCGGCAATGCTGCGCCCGGCGGCGCTTCCGGCAGCGGGCCGGATGGCGGCGCGGGCGGCGGCCGTGGCGCCGGCACCCCGCCGGCCAGCACCGCGCCGGGCAGCGGCGCCGGCGGCGGCCCGGCCCAGGGCGGCGGCGCGCCGGCCAGCGGCGGCAGCGGCGGGGCGCGGCCGTGAACCTCTCCGCCCCCTTCATCGCCCGCCCCGTCGCCACCACGCTGCTGGCGGTGGCGGTGCTGCTGTGGGGCGCCTTCGGCTATCTGCGGCTGCCGGTCTCCGCCCTGCCGGAGGTGGATTTCCCGACCATCGAGGTCTCCACCCAGCTGCCCGGTGCCTCGCCGGAGACGGTGGCGCTGCTGGTCACCGCCTCGCTGGAGCGGCAATTCGCGCAGATCTCGGGCCTGGCCAGCATGAGCTCGGTCAGCGGCCCCGGCACCTCCCGCGTCACGCTGCAGTTCAACCTGGACAAGAGCCTGGACGCGGCGGCGCAGGATGTGCAGGCGGCGCTCGACGCGGCGCGCGGCACCCTGCCCTCCACCCTGCCCTACCCGCCGGTCTATTCGAAGGTGAACCCGGCCGACCCGCCGATCATCACCTTCGCCCTCACCTCCGACAACCTGCCGATCACCCGGCTCAGCGATGTCGCCGACACGCTGCTGGCGCAGCGCCTGGCGCAGGCGGGCGGCGTCGGCCGCGTCACCGTGCAGGGCAATATGCGCCCGGCGGTGCGGCTGCGCCTCGATGCCGGGCGGCTCGCCGCCTATGGCATCGGGCTGGAGACGGTGCGCACGGCGATCGCCAACGCCAACCAGAATTCGCCGAAAGGCTCGCTGGACGGGCCGCTGCAGGCCTCCAGCATCGAGGCGAACGACCAGATCACCGCCCCCGCCGCCTTCGCCGACATCGTGCTGGCCTGGCGCAATGGCGCGCCGGTCAGGCTGCGCGATGTGGGCGAGGCGGTGGACGGGCTGGAGAACACCCGCAACGGCGCCTGGTTCAATGGCCGCCCCGCCGTGCTGCTGGATGTGCAGCGTCAGCCCGGCGCCAACATCGTGCAGACGGTGGAGCAGATCCGCGGCCTGCTGCCGCAGCTGGAGGGCGCGCTGCCGCCGGGCGCGCGGCTGACCGTGGTCAGCGACCGCACCGAGACGATCCGCGCCAGCGTGCATGAGGTGCAGTTCACCCTGGTGCTCAGCATCGCGCTGGTGGTCGCGGTGATCTACCTGTTCCTCGGCAGCGGGCGCGCCACGCTGGTGCCGGCGGTGTCGCTGCCGCTCTCCATCATCGGCACTTTCGGCGTGATGTCGGCGATGGGCTATTCGCTCGACAACCTGTCGCTGATGGCGCTGGTGGTGGCGACCGGCTTCGTCGTGGACGACGCCATCGTCATGATCGAGAACATCGTCCGGCTGATGGAGCAGGGCAAGAAGCCGCTCGCCGCCGCCTATGAGGGCGCGCAGCAGATCGCCTTCACCATCGTCTCGCTCAGCCTGTCGCTGATCGCCGTCTTCATCCCGCTGCTGTTCATGGAGGGCGTGGTCGGCCGGCTGTTCCGCGAATTCGCCGAGACGCTGACGGCGGCCGTGCTGGTCTCGCTCGTCGTCTCGCTGACGCTGACGCCGATGATGTGCGCCCTGCTGCTGCGCCCGCATGGCGAGCACCGCCCGAACGCGCTGATCCGCTGGACCGAGGGTGGCTTCGAGCGGATGCGCCAGGGCTATGGCCGCGCCCTGACCGTGGCGCTGCGGCACGAGACCATCACCCTGCTGGTCGCCACCGCCTCGGTGGCGCTGACCGCCTGGCTCTACATCGTCATGCCCAAGGGCTTCCTGCCGGTGCAGGATACCGGGCTGATCCGCATCAGCGCCGAAGGGCCGCAGGACGCCTCCTTCGCCCGGGTCTCGGCGCTGCTGCAGCAGGCGGCGGAGACGATCCGCCAGGATCCGGCGGTGGATTCGGTCAGCACCGTGGCAGGCGCCGGCACGGTGAACGCGACGCAGAATGCCGGGCGGCTGACCGTGACGCTGAAGCCGCGCGAGACGCGAGAGGATGTGCAGGCGGTCATCGCGCGCCTGCAGCCGCGGCTCGACGCCATCGCCGGCCTGGCCACCTGGCCGCAGGCGGTGCAGGACATCCAGATCAGCGCGCGCGTCGCCACGACGCAGTACCAGTACACGCTGTTCGACACCGATGCCGCGACGCTCGCCGGCTTCGCGCCGCGCATGCTGGCCGCGATGCAGCGCATCCCGGGCCTCACCGACATCGCCACCGACCAGCGCGAGGACGGGCTGCAGCTGCAGGTGCAGGTGGATCGCGACAAGGCGGCGCGGCTCGGCGTCACCATGCAGGCGGTGGACAACGCGCTGTACAACGCCTTCGGCCAGCGGCAGATCTCCACCATCTACAGCCAGACCAACCAGTATCGCGTGGTGCTGGAGCTGGACGGGGTCACGGCGCCCGACCCCGCCATGCTGGCCAATCTGCGCGTCACGGCCAGCGGCACCACCACCAGCGGCAATGGCACGGCGGGCGACAGCACGACGACCACCACGACCAATGCCGAGATCCCGCTGGGCGCCATCGCCAGCATCAGCCGCGGCCGCGCGCCGCTGCTGGTGACGCGGGAGAACCAGTTCCCCGCCGTCACCTTCAGCTTCAACCTGGCCCCCGGCATGGCGCTGGGCGATGCGGTGACCGCCATCCGCAACGCCGAGGCGGAGCTCGGCATGCCGGAGACCACGGCCGGCCGCTTCGCCGGCGACGCGGCGGAGTTCAACCGCTCGCTGGAAGGCCAGGTCTGGCTGATCCTGGCCGCGGTGGTGGTGATCTACATCGTGCTCGGCGTGCTCTATGAGAGCCTGTTCCACCCGATCACCATCCTCTCCACCCTGCCCTCGGCCGGCATCGGCGCGCTGCTGGCGCTGGAGCTGTGGGGGCTGGACCTGTCGGTGGTCGGGCTGATCGGCATCATCCTGCTGATGGGCATCGTCAAGAAGAACGCCATCATGATGATCGACTTCGCCCTCGAGGCGCAGCGCGACCGCGGCATGGCGCCCTATGAGGCGATCTTCGAGGCCTCGATGCTGCGCTTCCGCCCGATCATGATGACCACCGCCGCCGCGCTGCTCGGCGCCCTGCCGCTGGTGCTGCAGCAGGGCACGGGGTCGGAGCTGCGCCTGCCGCTCGGCGTCTCCATCGTCGGCGGGCTGCTGCTCAGCCAGCTGGTGACGCTGTTCACCACCCCGGCCATCTACCTGGCGCTGGAGCGGGTGCGGCTGGCCATCCTGCGCCGCTGGCGGCCGGTGGAGGCGGCGGAGTAGGCGGATGAACATCTCCGCCCCCTTCGTCCGGCGGCCAATCGCGACGCTGCTGCTGGCGCTCGGCCTGGCGCTGGCCGGGCTGGTGGCGCTGCGCGACCTGCCGGTCTCGGCCATGCCGCGCGTCGATCTGCCGACCATCTTCGTCAGCGTCAACCAGCCCGGCGCCAATCCGGAGACGCTGGCGGCGACGGTGATCGCGCCGCTGGAGCGGCAGATCGGCGCCATCGCCGGCATCACCGAGATGACGTCGAGCGCCGGCACCGGCAGCGGCAACATCATCATCCAGTTCGACCTCTCCCGCACGCAGGAGAGTGCCGCGCGCGACGTGCAGGCGGCGGTGAACGCGGCGCGGCAGGACCTGCCCTCCGGCCTGCCCAACCCGCCCAGCGTGCGCAAGATCAACCCGGCCGACGCGCCGGTGCTGATCCTGGCGATGACCGCCGACACCCTGCCGCGCGCCTCGCTCTACGATGTCGCCGACAGCATCGTCGCGCAGCGCCTGGCGCAGATCCAGGGTGTGGCGCAGGTGCAGGTGGCGGGCACGGCGAAGCCCGCGGTGCGGGTCTCGGTCGACCCGGCGGCGGCGGCTTCGGCCGGGGTCTCCTTCGACGCCATCCGCACCGCCATCACCGCGGCGAATGTCACCCAGCCGGTCGGGCTGATCGATGGCGAGGAGCAGGCGGCCAGCATCGCGGTGAATGACCGCCTCAGCCGCGCGCCGCATTACGAGACGCTGGTGGTCAAGGCCGAGGATGGCGCGGTGCTGCGCCTCTCCCGCATCGCCCGCATCAGCGAGGGCGCGGCGAGCAGCCGGCAGATGGCCTGGTTCGACCAGCGCGAGGCCACGTTGATGCTGGTCTTCAAGCAGGCCGACGCCAATGTCATCGACGTGGTGAACGGCGTGAAGGAGATGCTGCCGCAGCTGCAGCGCTGGGTGCCCGGCGGCGTGCGCATCGACGTGATGAGCGACCGCTCCGGCACCATCCGCGCCAGTGTCGAGGAGGTGGAATTCACCCTGCTGCTGACCATCGCGCTGGTGGTCGCGGTGGTGGCGGTGTTCCTGCGCCGGCTGGCGCCGGTGGTCGCCGCCAGCGTCACCGTGCCGCTCTCGCTGCTCGGTACGCTGTTCGTCATCTGGATGCTGGGCTATTCGCTCAACAATTTTTCCCTGATGGCGCTGACCATCTCGGTGGGCTTCGTGGTCGACGACGCCATCGTCATGCTGGAGAACATGGCCCGCATGCGGGCGCGCGGCATGGCGGTGATGCAGGCGGCGCTGGAGGGGGCGCGGCAGATCGGCTTCACCATCATCTCCATCACCGTCTCGCTGATCGCGGTCTTCGTGCCCCTGCTGGCGATGGGAGGCATTGTCGGCCGCTTCTTCCGGGAGTTCTCGGCGACGCTCGCCATCGCCGTCACCCTCTCCGCCGTGCTGTCGCTGACGCTGACGCCGATGCTGGCGGCGCGGCTGGAGCGCGAGGGGGAGGAGCGCCCGCCCGGCCGCCTGGCGCGCGGCTTCGAGCGCGGCCTGGACGCCATCCTCAACGCCTATCTGCGCAGCCTGCGCTTCGTGCTGCATTTCCGCCGCACCGCGCTGCTGGCCAGCCTCAGCCTGATCGGCGTCACGGTCTGGCTCTATGTCATCGTGCCCAAGGGCTTCTTCCCGGAGCAGGATACCGGCCTGCTGGCGGGCGCGGCCCGCGCCGCGCCGGACACCTCCTTCGCGCGGATGAGCGAGATCATGGAGCAGGCGACGCGCATCATCCTGCGCGACCCGGCGGTGGACAGCGTCGGCGCGCAGATCGGCGGCGGCTTCGGCGGCGCCGGCACCAATAGCGGCCAGTTCTACATCACGCTGAAGCCGCGCGAGCAGCGCGGGCTGAGCGCCGCGCAGGTGATCGACCGGCTGCGCGCGCCGCTGTCGCGCATCGCCGGCGCCTCGGTCTTCCTGCGCGCGCAGCAGGATCTGTTCGTCGGCGGCCGGCCCGGCGATTCGCAATATTCCTACGTGCTGCTCGGCAGCGATCTGGAGGCGCTGCGCGAGGCCAGCAACCAGATGGTCGAGGCGCTGCGCGTCACGCCCGGCTTCTTCGACGTCTCCAGCGACCAGGAGCGCGGCGGGCTGGTCAACCGCGTGGTGGTGGACCGCGACCAGGCGGCGCGGCTCGGCATCTCGATGCAGGCGCTGGGGGCGGCGCTGAACAACGCCTTCGCCCAGCGCCAGGTCTCCACCATCTACGCCACCCGCAACCAGTACAATGTGGTGCTGGAGATCGACCCGGCGCTGCAGCAGGATGCGACGCAGCTGGCGCGCATCTTCCTGCCCGGGCGCAACAATGCGCAGGTGCCGCTCTCCGCCGTGGCGCGGATCGAGCGCGACATGTCGCCGCTCCGCGTCACCCACCGCAACCAGTTCCCGGCGGCGACGATCAGCTTCAACCTGCCCGTCGGCACCTCGCTCGGCGAGGCGCAGGCGCGGGTGCGCGAGGTGGAGCTGGGGCTCGACCTGCCGGCCGGCATCCGCTCCGAATATGGCGGCAACGCCGCCGCCTTCCAGGCCTTCTCGCGCGACCAGCCGCTGCTGATCCTGGCGGCGATCCTGTCGATCTACATCGTGCTGGGCGTGCTGTATGAAAGCTACATCCACCCGCTGACCATCCTCTCGACCCTGCCGACGGCCGGCATCGGCGCGCTGCTGGCGCTGCTGGTCACCGGCCTGCCCTTCAGCGTCATCGCGCTGATCGGCGTCATCCTGCTGATGGGCATCGTCAAGAAGAACGCCATCATGATGGTCGATTTCGCGCTGGAGCATGCGCGGGAGGAAGGCGCGGATGCCGAGGCCTCGATCCTCGCGGCCTGCCGCGACCGGTTCCGCCCGATCCTGATGACCACGCTGGCGGCGCTGTTCGGCGCCGTGCCGCTGGCCTTCGGCACCGGCACGGGGGCGGAGATGCGCCAGCCGCTCGGCATCACCATCATCGGCGGCATGGTCGTGTCGCAGCTGCTGACGCTCTACACCACGCCGGTGATCTACCTGGCGCTGGAACGGCTGCGCCAGCGCCACGCGAATCGCCGCGCCACCGTGCCCGCGCGGTGACAGGCGGCGGAAAAGCCGCCCCGCCCGCGCCCGCCGCAGATTGCGCGCAGGCCATCCTTTCGCCAGGATGGCCGCGGGACCAATGGAGACAGGTGGATGAGCGGCAGCACTCCTTCCGGCGAGACGTCGGAAGCGCTGATGAGGGAGATGGTCCAGATCCTGGCGGATCTGCGTCACCACAATGCGCGTGCCGTCGACATGCTGGAGCGAATCCACCAGGAACTGGTCCAGCAGCGCGGCCGCGCCGCCGCGGCCCAGCCTGCCACGCAGCAGCCCGCCCCGAACCCGCCCGCCCCGGCCCTGCTGCCCGGCGCCGACGACTGAGGGCGCGCCGGCCGCGCCCGTCCGGGCGGCGGCCCTCCATCCGGCCCGGGGCATGCCCCGCCGGCCCCGGGCGGGCCGCGCCGCCGATCGCGCGGCGCGCGATTGCGCCGGGACGCAGCCTGTGCGGAAATGGCGGCGAATGACCACCGTGTCATCCGTCAACCTCCGACCGGGAACGGATCTCCCCCAATGGTGTCACGCCGAAGCTTTCTGGGCGGCACTGCCGGCCTCGCCGCGCTGCCCCTCGCCCGCCCCGCCCTGGCGCAGGGCAGCGCCGCGACCACGCTGCGCTTCATCCCGCAGGCCGATGTCACGACGCTGGACCCGCTGGCCACCACCTCCTACGCGGTGCGCAACCACGGCCATCTCTGCTGGGACACGCTCTACGGGCTCGATATCGAGTTCCGCCCGCAGCCGCAGCTGGCCGAGGGCCATGTGGTCGAGGATGACGGCAAGCGCTGGATCTTCACCCTGCGCGACGGCCCGACCTTCCATGATGGCGAGAAGATCCGCGCGGTCGACGCCGTGGCCTCGATCCAGCGCTGGATGGGCCGCGACACGCATGGCCAGACGCTGGCGGCGCGGCTCGACGAGATCCGCGTGCTGGATGACCGCCGCTTCGAGATCCGGCTGAAGCGCCCCTTCGGCGCGATGCTGGACGCGCTGGGCAAGTCCTCCTCCTATCCCTGCTTCATCTATCCGGAGCGCTTCGCGAAGATCCCCTTCACCACCCCCTTCCGCGAGGTGGTGGGCAGCGGCCCCTACCGCTTCAAGGCGGATGAGTGGCAGTCGGGCTCGCAGGTGGTCTATCAGCGCTACGACCGCTACTCGCCGACCCCGGTCGGCACGCCGGGCGTCACCGCCGGGCCGAAGCTCGCGCTGTTCGAGCGGCTGGAAAAGAAGATCATCATGGATCCGGCGACCGCCGGCGCCGCCATCCAGGCCGGCGAGATCGACTGGTGGGAGCGCGTGGCGCCCGATCTGCGCCCGCTGCTGCAGCGCCAGCGCAATGTCGTCGTCGACCGGATCGAGGGCAATGGCACGGTCGTCATGCTGCGGCCGAACCACCTGACCGAGCCGTTCAACGACCCGGCGGTGCGGCGCGCCGTCTGGCCGGCGCTGAACCAGGCCGATTTCATGACCTCGATCATGGGCGATGACCGCAGCCGCTGGCAGGATGGCGTCGGCTGCTTCCCCGCCTCCTCCTCCTTCGCCAGCGATGAGGGCATGGCGGCGATCACCAGCCCGCGCAGCCTGGACGCCGCCCGGCGCGCGCTGCAGGCCACCGGCAAGGCCGGGGCGCGGACGGTGATGCTGCACCCGGCCGACCAGGTGAACAACAGCACGCTGACCAGCGTCGCCACCGACATGATGAAGAAGATCGGCTTCGCGGCGGAGGATGCGGTGTCCGACTGGGGCACCATGCTGCAGCGCCGCGCCCGCAAGGAGCCGCTGGAGCAGAATGGCTGGAGCGCCGTGGTCGTGCTGTTCGGCGGCGAGGACCTGGCCAATCCGGGCGGCCACCCGCTGCTGCGCGCCAATGGCCAGGATGCCTGGTTCGGCTGGCCCACCAGCCCGACGCTGGAGACGCTGCGCGACCAGTGGTTCGACGCCCCCTCGCTGGACGAGCAGAAGGCGATCTGCCGCAGGATCCAGGCGCAGTTCTTCCAGGACGTGCCCTATTGGCCGCTCGGCCAGTATTTCGTCGACAGCGCCTATCGCCGCAACATCAAGATCGGCCGCCGCGGCATGTCGCTGGCGCTGAACGCCAGCCGCGAGGGCTGAGACCCGGGCGGGGGCCGGCGCGTCCGGCCCCCGCCCGCCCCTGCCGCGCGGCCGGAGCGGGGCGGTCCCGACGGCGCCGCGGCCTGACAGCGCGGCACGGGGCGGCTAGTCTGCGCCTCCCCCGCGGCCCCCGCGTCGCTTCTCCAGGCGCCGCCAGCAGTGCAGAGAACCATGGACCCCGCCACCCTCGCCGCCCATGCGCAGCAGATCCTGCGCGACGCCACCATCCCCGAGCTGCCCAACCACTATGCCGGCAAGGTGCGGGACAATTACGACCTGCCGGATGGCCGCCGGATCATCATCGCCACCGACCGGCTCTCGGCCTTCGACCGCATCCTCTGCGCCGTGCCCTTCAAGGGCCAGGTGCTGACCCAGACGGCGCGGCACTGGTTCGAGCAGACGCGCGACATCTGCCCCAACCACGTGCTGGAATATCCGGACCCGAATGTGGTGATCGGCCAGCGGTTGGACATCCTGCCGGTGGAGATCGTGGTGCGCGGCTATCTGGCCGGCACCACCGGCACCTCGATCCTGACGCTGTACAAGGCCGGCCAGCGCGAGATGTACGGCACCCGCCTGCCCGATGGCATGCGCGACAATGAGCGCCTGCCCCAGGCGATCATCACGCCGACCAGCAAGGCCTTCGATGGCGGCCATGACGAGCCGCTGACGCCCGCCGAGATCCTGGAGCGCAAGCTGCTGACCCCGGCGCAGTGGGAGCAGCTCAGCCACTACGCGCTCGCCCTCTTCGCGCGCGGCCAGGCGATGGCGGCCGAGCGCGGGCTGATCCTGGCCGACACCAAATACGAGTTCGGCACCGATGCCGAGGGCCGGATCGTGCTGGCCGACGAGATCCACACCCCGGACAGCAGCCGCTACTGGAAGGCGGCGAGCTTCGAGGCGCGCTTCGCCGCCGGCGAGAAGCCGGAGAGCTTCGACAAGGATTTCGTGCGCAGCTGGGTGGCGGCGCGCTGCGACCCCTATCACGACCCGATCCCGGAGATCCCCGAGACGCTGATCCTGGCCACGGCGGCGGTCTATATCGAGGCCTATGAGACCATCACCGGCCAGCGCTTCGCCCTGCCGCCGGCGGCCGGGGATGTGCTGGCGCGCATCCGCGGCAATCTGACGCCGCTCTTCGGCTGAGCCGGGCCGGCGGGCCGGCTCAGCCGGCCAGCCGGTTCCGCCCCTGGCGCTTGGCGCGGTAGAGCTGCGCATCGGCCTCCGCCAGGGCGGAGGCCAGCGCCGCCTGGCCGGGCGGCGCCACCGCCAGCCCCAGGCTGATCGTGTAGGGCGGCAGGCCCGGCCCGCCCTCCGCCACCGCCTGGCACAGGCGCCGCGCCAGCGCGCCCGCCGCCGCCGCATCCTGGCCCGGCAGCAGGGCCAGGAATTCATCGCCGCCCAGCCGCGCCAGCACCCCGCCGCTCTCGGCCAGCAGCCCGGCCAGCCGCGCCGCCATCGAGGCCAGCACGGCATCCCCCGCCGCATGGCCGTGCCGGTCGTTGATCTGCTTGAAATGGTCGATGTCGAGCAGCAGCAGCGCGCCGCCCTGGCGCAGCCAGCCCTGCTGCTGCGCCTCCAGCCCGGCGCGGTTCCAGGCGCCGGTCAGGTGGTCGCGGAAGGCGGCGTCGCGCAGCGTCGCCTGCGCCCGCTCCAGCGGAATGGCCAGCAGGCTGAGATAGAGGATCGGCAACAGCAACTGGTCGGAGAGCAGCGGCAGCAGCGCCGCCCAGTTCTGCTCGCCGAGCGGCAGCAGCCCGCCGGCCAGGGACAGGACATAGCAGGGCACATAGGCCAGCAGGGCGAAGGCGGCGATGCGCCGCCCGCGCCCGCCGGCCGGCCGGCGCAGCATGGCAAGAGCAGTGGAGAGCACCGAGCCGAGCAGGCCGAGGCTGCCGCCGGCGCGGCGCAGCGTCGCCTCCGCCAGGCCTTGTCCGGCCAGCGCGCCCAGCCAGGGCAGCAGCATGGGCAGGGCGAAGCTGGCCAGCACCGGCAGCGCCATCCAGGGCCGCAGCGGTGCCCGCCCCTCCGATTGCCGCAGGCCGGAGAGCAGCAGCGCGTTGCTGGCGGCGATGACGCCGATGCACAGCCCGGCCAGCAGCCCGTCCATGCGGCCGGCATAGGCCTCCAGCACCAGCAGGCTGCCGGCATAGAGCACCGAGCTCGCCGCCCAGTGCAGCAGATAGGCCTCGGCCCGCCGGCCGCGCCACAGGGCCAGGAAGACGGCGGCGAAGGCGATGCTCAGCAGCAGGCTGCACAGGCGGACGGTGCTGACATCCGGCGGGGCGAAAGGGGTCAATCGGGCGATCCGGGGCGGGGCGTGGCGGGCTCAAGATTTCGTTAGCACAGTCCGGCGCCGCCTCGCAGCACCGCTGGCCGCCCTGGCGCCGGGCCGCGCGCGGGCCCCTCCGGGCAGGAGCTTGGCAACCCCTCGCGGGATCGCGGCTTTTCAGCACCGGGCCGGCCCGCATAATGACAGCCTCGCCTGCCCCGATCGCCGTCCCGCCACAGCCCAGCCCGAGAGGAAGAGATGCGGCCCGCCTGCGCAGCCCTGCTTGCCCTGCTGCCCCTGCTGCCCGCCGCGCCGGTGCTGCTGCTGGCGCCCCCAGCCCAGGCGCAGAGCGCCGGCTGGGAATCGACCATGGTCGACCCGCGCGCCATGCCGGTGCGCAGCCGCATCCTGCTGCAGGACGCGCTGGTCTGGTCCGGCCATTACAACGGCCTGCTGGATGGCGGCTGGGGCCAGGCCAGCGAGGAGGCGATGAATCGCTGGCGCGCCAGCCGCGGCCTGCCGCCCGCCGCCGCCTATCCGGCGCGGGAGCTGCTGGCGCTGTTCGTGCAGGGCGCCCGGCTGCGCGAGCAATGGGGCTGGCGCGAGGCGCGCGACCCGGCGACCGGCGCCGTCTATGGCTACCCCTCCGCCTTCCTGACGCCGCGCCCGGCCTCGGACGGGTCGGGACTCGATTTCGACGGCACGCTGTCCGGCTTCGGCATGAGCATCCGGAAATTCGGCGACATGCCGGGCGGCATCGGCGCGGTGTTCGACCGCGTGGCGCGCGAATCCGGCGCCGCGCCCAGCTACCGGCTCGACCGCCCGGACCGCCAGGCGATGATCGTCGAGGGGCCGCGCGGCTCGGCCTATTTCCGCTTCGAGAAGGTAAATGGCGACTGGGTCGGCCTCTCCGTCTCGCTGCGCAACCCGGGCGAGCAGCACCGGCGCATCCAGTCGGTCGTCGCCAGCATCTTCTCCCCCACCGGCCGGCCGCCGGTGCCGGCGGGCGAGGCCACGGTGATCGATGTGGTGGCCTCGGTCGCCAACCGCATGCGCCGGCCCGGCCCGGCCCCGGCGGCGCCGCCGGATTCGCCGCCCCAGGCCGCCGACCCGGCGCCGCAGGCACCCCCCGGGCCCAGCCGCCCGCAGGCCGGCGCGCCCCCGCGCCAGCAGGCGCGCACCAGCTCCGGCACCGGCTTCGTGGTGCGGCGCAACGGCATGCTGGTGACCAATGCGCATGTGGTGAAGGGCTGCACCTCGCTGGCCCTGCCGACCGGCGAGCCGGTGGTGGTGCGCGCCGCCGATGAGCGGCGCGACCTGGCGCTGCTGCAGGTGAACAAGAGCTTCCCGGCCGAGCTGCGCTTCCGCCGCGACCAGACCATCGACCATGGCGAGCGGGTGCGCGCCTTCGGCTATCCCTTCTACGACCTGGTCTCGCGCTCGCTGAACATCACCGAGGGCATCGTCACCGCGCTGGCCGGGCTGCGCGACAACCCGATGCAGTTCCAGGTCAACGCCGCCATCCAGCCGGGCAATAGCGGCGGGCCGGTGGTGGATGACAGCGGGCTGGTGATCGGCGTCGCCGTCTCCACCCTGACCACCACCGCCTTCAGCCAGGTGACGGGGGCGGTGCCGCAATCGCTGAACTACGCCATCCGCGGCCAGGTGGTGGAGAGCTTCCTGCTGGAGAATGGCGTCGAGACCGAGCGCGCCCCGCCCGGCCCGGTGACCGATCTGCGGCAGATCGCGCGCGAGGTCTCGCCCTTGGTCATGCCGGTGATCTGCACCAAATCATGAGGCCGGCGGGCCGCGACGAGGCGGCCGCCCGGCCGGGTCGAGGAGGGTGGATGTCGGCGCGATTGTGGTCGATCGGCGTGCTGCTGGTGGCGCTTGGCATCGCCGCCAGCGTGGTGGGGTGGGATGCGCTGCTCTGGCTGCCGCGCCAGGTGCTGGACTCCCTGGCCTGGGCGCCGCGGGCGCTGTTCGAGGCGCTGCGGGATTCGCCCGCCACCACCGGCATCATCCTGCTGGGCGTCGTGCTGATGGTGGTGGCGCGCATGCTGGGCCGGCGCGGGTCGTGATCCCCCGCGCCGCCCCCGCCCGGCTCAGCCCTGCTGCTGCTGCTGCGGCAGGCGGGCGATCACCTTGATCTCGAAGTCGAAGCCGGCCAGCCAGGTGACGCCGATGGCGGTCCAGCTCGGATAGGGCTTGGCCGGGAAGGCGCGGTCCTTCACCGCCAGCACCGTGTCGAACTGCGCCTTCGGGTCGGTGTGGAAGGTGGTGACGTCGACGATGTCGTCGAAGCTGGCACCGGCCTCCCGCAGCACGGCGGCGAGGTTGTCGAAGGCGCGCTGCACCTGCGTCTCGAAATCCGGCTCGGGCGAGCCATCCTCGCGGCTGCCGACCTGGCCGGAGACGAAGAGCAGGTCGCCGGAGCGGATCGCCGCCGAATAGCGGTGCATCTCATAGAGGGCCTGGCGGCCGGGCGGGAAGATGGCGTCGCGTTGGGCCATGAGGGCATTCCTTCACAGGGGGGGCGTCGCCAGGACCCGGCATGGGTAAAGACATACGCCCCGTATGCGAGCGCATATTGGACATACGCGACGTATGTCAATTGCGGGCGCGCCGGAAATCCGCACCCGCCGCGCCGGCCCGCGTCAGCCGGCGGGCCGCCGCGCCAGGGCCAGGCCGAGGCCGAGCGCGATCATCGCCGCCCCCGAGGCCTCGCGCAGCCGGCGCACCAGCCCCGGCCGCGCCGCCGCGCCCTGGCGCAGCCCCGCCGCGGCGAAGGCCACGCCGATATCGGCCAGGGTGTTCAGCGCCACCGAGATGCAGCCCAGCAGCATGAATTGCAGGGCGACCGCGCCCGCCGCCGGATCGACGAATTGCGGCACGAAGGCCAGGAAGAAGGCCGCTGTCTTGGGGTTCAGCGCCTCCACCAGCACGCCCTCGCGGAAGGCGCGGCGCGGGCCGATGGGGGGTGCCGCCGCCTGCCCGGCCAGCGCCGCCGCCGCATCCCGCCGCGCCGCCCGCAGCGTGCGCAGCCCGATCCAGACCAGGTAGAGCGCGCCCAGCAGCTTCAGCGCGGTGAACAGCTCGGCGCTGGCCAGCACCAGTGCGGAGACGCCGAGCGCCCCGGCCAGCACATGCATCAAGCCCCCCAGCCCGGTGCCGAGGCTGGAGGCCACGCCCTCGGCGCGGCCGCCGGCCAGGCTGCGGGCGGCGACATAGAAGATTCCGGGCCCCGGCGTCACGGCGAGCAGCAGCGCCGCCGCGACATAGAGGGCCAGCTGGGCCGGATCCGGCATGGGCAGCTCCTTCCGGCGCCGCCCCCGGCGGGGGCGGCGCGACGATGGGGGGTGATGGGATGGCCGCGCCTCAGCGCGGGATCAGCCGGGCCATCTCGCGCGCCGCCTCGGTGGGGCCCTCCGCCAGGCCGGCGGCGACGCCGGCGCGGTCCTCGGCGCTGCGGTTCTGGCTGAGCTTGCGCTTGCCCTCCAGCCGCGCGATCGGCAGGCGCAGCCCGACAATGCCGCGCATATGCGCGCGGATGAAGGCCTCCGGCGCGTCGGACACCGCCCAGGGGCGCGGCTGCGAGGCCTCGTGCTTCTCGGTCAGCCGGGTGACGAGGTCGAGCAGGCGCTCCGGCGCCTCGAAGAACTCGACCGGGCCATAGGCATGCACGGCGACATAGTTCCAGGTCGGCACCACCTTGTGGTGCTCCGCCTTGGCGGCATACCAGGAGGGGCTGATGTAAGCGTCCGGCCCCTGGAACAGCACCATCGCCTCGCCCAGCGCCGGGCGCTGCCATTGCGGGTTGGCGCGCGCCAGATGGCCGTAGAGCGTGCCATGCGGCCCCTCCTCCGGCGCCAGCAGCAGCGGCAGCGGGGTGGCGGAAAGCCCCTGCTCGGTGGCCGTCACCAGCGTGGCCAGGCCGGCCGCCTGAATCACGGCCTGCAGCAGGGCGGGATCATCCTCGCGGAAGGCGGGGGGGACATACATGGGCTTGTTCCTTCTCGACCCGCAGCTTGCCCCGCGACTGGACCAGGGAGAAGATCCAGTTTCCGCTGAAACGATAGGACCAGTTGCCGCATGGCCGAGCCGCCGCCGCCTTCCGGGGTCATCCAGCGCCTTTGCCAGACGATCCGCGCGCGCATCGCCGCCGGGCAGCTGGCGCCGGGCGACGCCCTGCCCTCCAGCCGGGCGCTGGCCGCCGAATGGGGCATCGCCCGCGGCACGGTGACCGCCGCCTATGAGCAGCTGGTGGCCGAGGGCTATCTGGAGGCGCGGCAGGGCGCCCGCACCCGGGTGGCGGCGGGGCTCGGCCGGGCGGCGGCGCCGATGGCGGCCCCCGCCCCCGCCGCGCCGCCGGAGCGGCTCTCGGCCTATGCGCGGCGGCTGCAGGGCTTCGAACTGCCGCCGCCCGCCAGCGCCGCCAGCGGGCGCCTGGTGGCGGATTTCCGCTATGGCGACCTGGCCGCCGCCGACTTCCCCCTGGCCGCCTGGCGCCGCGCGCTGGAGGCGGCTTTGCGCCGCACGCCGCCCAGGCTGCGCTATGACGACCCGATGGGCAGCCCCGCGCTGCGCGAGGCGCTGCAGGCCTATCTGTGGCGCGCCCGCGGCCTGCGCTGCGACCCGGCGCAGATCCTGGTGGTGAACGGCTCGCAGCAGGGGCTCGATCTCTGCGCCCGGCTGCTGCTGGATGCCGGCGACGGCGCGGTGATGGAGGAGCCGGGCTACATCCTGGCGCGCGAGGCCTTCCAGGCGGTCGGCGCCCGGCTGCTGCCGGTGCGGGTGGATGCGGAAGGGCTGGACACCGCCCGGCTGCCGCCGGCGCGGCTGGCCTATACCACGCCCTCGCACCAGTTCCCGCTGGGCAGCGTGCTGTCGGCGGCGCGGCGGCGGGCGCTGCTGGGCTGGGCGGAGAGCTGCGGCGCCCATGTCATCGAGGATGACTATGACAGCGAATACCGCTTCGGCGTCGCCCCGGTGCCCACGCTGCAGGCGATGGATGCGGCCGGGCGGGTGATCTATCTCGGCACCCTGTCCAAGACGCTCTCCCCCACGCTGCGGCTGGGCTATCTGGTGCTGCCGGCGGCGCTGGCGCCGCTCTTCGCCCGCGCCAAGAGGCTCGCCGACCGGCACGCGCCGCTGCTGGAGCAGGAGGCGCTGGCGGCGCTGATCCAGAGCGGCGCCTATGAGCGGCATGTGCGCCGCATCCGCCGCCGCAATGGCGAGCGCCGGACGGCGCTGCTGGCCGCGCTGGCCGCCGAGCTCGGCACCGATGCGACCCTGGCCGGGGCCGAGGCCGGGCTGCATCTGCTGGCCTGGCTGCACCGCATCCCGGCGGCGCGGGAGGAGGATTTCATCGCCGCCGCGCGGGCGGCCGGGCTCGGCCTGCACCCGGTCAGCCGGCTCTACGCCGCGCCCCCCGGCGCCGGCCGGCCGGATGCGGCCGGGCTGGTGCTGGGCTATGCCGGGCTGGAGCCGGCCGCCATCCAGGCCGGGGTGGCGCTGCTGCGCGGCGTGCAGCGGCGTTTCCTGGCGCCCTGAACACCCGGCTCAGCCGCGCTGCGCCGCGCGGACGAATTCCGCCAGCTCCCGCCCGAAGCGCTCGGGCTCCTCCAGGAAGGGGCTGTGACCGCTCTCCGCATAGACCGAGAGACGGCTGTCGCGATGCAGCGCCTGGATGCGCTCCGACATGGCCAGCCGCACCAGCCGGTCCCGCGCGCCATGGCTCAGCAGCACCGGGCCGGGATAGTCGCGGAAGACCGGCTCGAGATCGGTGGTCTCGGTCTGCACGAAGCCCTCATTCGCCGCGCGCGCCGTCATGCCGTTGATCACCAGCATGCGCTGCAGCGCGGCCGGGTCGGGCTGGCGGTGGAAGCAGGCGGCGAGGAATTCGGCGGTCGCCGCGCTGCGCTCGGCCAGGTCGTGCGAGGTGGCGCGGCGGGTGAAGTCGAGCGCCAGCGGCGTCAGCAGCTCGGGCGAGAGCTTCGTCACCGCATCCACCAGATTGACGCCCGCGACCCGCGCCGCGCCGAAGCGGCGCAGATAGGCACCCGCCACATAGCCGCCGAGCGACCAGCCCACCAGCACCGGCCGGCGCAGCGCCGCGGCGTCGAGCATGGCGGCGACATCCTCCGCCCAGCGATCGGCCGGCGCATAGGCCGCCGGCGCCTCCGGCTTGCCGGAATCGCCATGGCCGCGCAGGTCGAAGCGCACCAGGCGGAAGCCGGCCAGGGCAGGATCGGCGAATTGCCGGTCCCAGCTCAGCCGGCTCTGGCGCAGCCCGTGGATGAACAGGATCTCCGGCGCCGCCGGGTCGCCCACCGCCTCCCCCACCAGCAGCGTGCCATCGGCGGAGCGGGCGGTGAGGCTCTGGCGCGGGGCCGCGGCACCGGCCGGGCCGGCGGCCGCGGCGGGGTGCGGCGGCCAGGGGGTGGCGAGACCGGCGAGGCCGGCCAGCAGCAGGCGGCGGGAGGGGGGCATCGGGTGATCCCTGCGTTGTTTAGCGATCACTATTCAACGCGGTTGACAGGGGCCGTCAAGCGGTTGTTGAGTGGTCGCTATGCAACCCAGCCCGAAGCCGCGCGGCGGCCGCCCCTGGAGCTTCGACCGCGAGGCCGCGCTGGAGACCGCGATGCGGCTGTTCTGGCGGCATGGTTATGAAGGGGTCTCGATCGGCGAGCTGACGCGGGCCATCGGCGTCGCGCCGCCCAGCCTCTACGCCGCCTTCGGCAGCAAGGCCGGGCTCTACCAGGAGGCGCTGCGCCGCTACGAGGCGGAGCTGGGCGGCTTCGACGGCGAGGCGATCGCCGCCGCGCCCTCGCTGGCCGAGGCGGCGCGGCGCCTGCTGGACGGCGCCGTCACCGCCGTGACGCGCTCGGCGGAGCTGCGCGGCTGCATGATCTCGAGCGGCCTGGTCACCTGCCACCCGGACCATGCCGAACTGGCCGCGCATGCGGCCGGGCGGCGCGAGGCGATGCGGGCGCGCATCGCCGCGGCGCTCGCCCCCTTCGCCGAGGGCGAGGCGCTGCAGCGCCTGTCGCGGCACCTGGCCACGCTGCTGCAGGGCCTGTCCATCCAGGCGCGCGACGGCGTGGCGGAGGCCGAGCTGCGTGGCATCGTCGAGGAGGCGGTGGCCGGGCTGGCGGCGCGCGCCCTGCCCGGCCCCCGATCCGGCGGCTGAGGCGCCGCCGGCCCTGGCTCAGTGCTGCTCGCCGGAGGCGGAGAGCGCCAGCACGTTGAGCGGCGCGCCGCCCAGCGCGATCTCGCGCTGCGGCGCCAGGCTGGCGGCGTCCAGCACCAGCAGCCGGCCGCGCGCCGGGTCGGTCACCGCCAGCACCCCGCCGGCGGCGGAGAGGCGCGGCCGGGCGACCGCCGAGCCGCCCTCCAGCGAATAGCGCGGCAGCAGCTCGGCGCTGGCGGCGATGCGGCCGGCCAGCGTGTCGATGCGGTGCAGACGGCCATCCTCGGTCAGCACGAAAAGCGCGTCGGAGCGCTGCGGGTCCAGGGCGAAGGCCAGGCGCCGCGCCGGCAGCGCCACCACGGCGAAGCGCCCGGCATCCGGGTCCAGGATGGTCATGGCGTCCGGCCCGAAATCCCCGGCGAAGAGATGGTAGTCGGCGCCGCCCGCCAGGGTGCGCACCATGCGCCCGGCCTCGCTGCCGGCGGGATAGGCCAGCTTGCGGAATTGCTGGGTGCGGGTGTCGAGCAGCAGCACGCCATCGGCGCAGCCCAGCCCGATGATCCGGCCCGACATCGCCTCGCCATGCAGGCGCGGGCAGTCATCATTGCGGGCGATCTCCCGCCCGGCCTCGTCCAGCAGCACCACGCCGCCCGGGCGCTCGCCGGCGCCGGCGGTGTGGCTGACCATCAGGCGCGGGCCGGCGGCGCTGCGGAAGGGATAGGCCAGGCCGTGATGCGGCGCATTGGCGCTGAGCCGGCTTGTGCCGCCCTCCGCCGCCACCACCACCGAGCCATCGCCATCGAAGAAGCTGGCCAGACGGCCATCGCCGCCCAGCACATGCGAGGGGCGCGGCCCCTCGGCCACGCGCGCGATCAGGCGCGGGGCGGAGAGGGTGAGGTCGGCATGGTCGCCATGGCTTTCCGCCGCCATGCCGAGATCGACCACATCCACCCGCCCCGCCGCGCCCTGCGCCAGCGAGACCTGGCCCGGCGCCGCGCCGGGGCGCAGCCCGCCGGGCGAGCCGGTCTCGAACCGGGCCAGCACATCGCCGGAGAGCAGGTCGACCACGGCGACGCTGGCGGCGGCGTGGTCGGTCACCGCGGCGCGCACCGCGTGGCGGGGCTGCGCCATGGCGGGGCCGGCCAGCAGCAGGCTGAGGGGAAGGGCGGCGAGGAAGCGGAAACGGGTCATGGCACCGGCGTCATGAAATGGTATAACATTTCTTATCGGCCCTGCCCCGGCCGCACAAGGCGGGGGGGCGGGGCTTGCGATGAACGACACGTTATATCATACCAGAACCCCATGTCAGCCCGGCCGCTCCTCCCCTCCCGCGACAACACCCCCGTCTCCGGCAATGACATCACCCTGCGCGAGGCGCATTGGCAGCGCTGGCCCGGCGATGAATGGGCCTGTTTCGACGCCCTGCCGGCCACGGTGCGCCGCCGCCTGCAGCAGCACGCCTATGACCCCTGGGCGGTGAACGCGCTGAAGCTCTGGCAGATCTTCCGCCGCCAGACCGGCAGCAGCGCGCGCGCCGAGCGCCGCATGCTGCGCCATCTCGACCAGTGCGAGGCGCTGGAGCGCGAGCTCTTCGCCCGCGCCTATGCCGGGCGGCACCGCCAGGCGCTGCCGCATGTCGCCGCCGGCGCCAGCGTGCTGCGCGATACCCCCTCCGCCACCCCGGCGCGGCGGCGCTAGCCGGGCTTTGGCGGCGACGCCTGCCCGGCCCGGGGCAGCGGCGCATCCAGCGCCGGGGGCCTGCGCACCGCCCAGGCCGCCGCCAGGGCGGCGCTGATCGCCTTGCCCGTCCCTGGCCGCGCCGCGGCGATCCCTGGCGCGGAGCATGGCATCGATGGCGGCACCCTCGCCGCCCGGCAGCGCCGCCCTTACCGGGCCGAGCGGCGCACGAATTCCAGGAAGGCGCGCATCGCCGCGCTGCTGTGCCGCCGGTTCGGGTAGTAGAGATGCCAGCTCGGCAGGCGCGGGCTCCAATCGGCCAGCAGCTCGACCAGCCTGCCCTCGGCCAGGGCCGGCCGGGCGTAGTCCTCGAAGACATGGGCGATGCCCTGCCCGGCCAGCGCCGCCTGCAGCTCCTGATGCGCCGAGCTGAGCGTCAGCCGGCCGCTGGGCAGCATCTCCACCGCCTCGCCCGCCTTCTCGAAGCGCCAGCTGGCCAGGGTGCCGCCCGGATAGCGGCGGCGGATGCAATCATGGCCGATCAGCGCCGCCGGGCTGTCCGGCCGCCCGCGCTTCGCCAGATAGTCCGGCGCGGCGACGATGACGTAGCGCAGCGGCGGGCCGAGCGGCACCGCCACCATGTCCTGCTCCAGCTGCTGGCCGAAGCGCACCCCGGCATCGAAGCCCTGCGCGACGATGTCGACGATGGCGGCATCGCTGACGATCTCGACATGCACCTGCGGATGCGCCGCCATGAAGGCGAAGGCGAGCGGGCAGAGGATATGGTCCACCGCCGGCCCCGGCGCGTTGATGCGCAGCGTGCCGGAAGGCTGCTCGCGCAGCTGGTCCAGCTCGGCCAGGGCCAGGCGGATCTCCTCCAGCGCCGGGCGCAGCCGGCCGAGCAGCCGCTGCCCCGCCTCGGTCACCGCCACGCTACGGGTGGTGCGGTTCAGCAGCCGGATGCCCAGCGCCTGCTCCAGCGCCCCCATGGTCTGGCTCATCACCGAGGAGGAGACGCCCCGCTCGGCCGCAGCAGCGCGGAAGCCGCCATGCCGGGCGATCAGCGCGAAGATCTCCAGATGGTCGAGGCGCACCGCCATTGCTCTGGTTTCCCGATCAGCCTGTTCGCGCTTGATGCGCTTATCAGCGCAGTGCCGCAAGGCCAGCTTCGCGGGGAGAGGAGCGGCCGCACCGCTCCAGGCGCTTCCCCCGGCACGAGGCCAGATGATGCTCACCCTTCACCGTCGCAGGATCATGCTCACCGCCCTGGCCGGCAGCGCCGGCGCGCTGCTGGCGGGCCCGGCACCCGCCAGCGCCCAGCCGGCCGCGCCAGCGCTGTCCGGCAATTCCGGGCATTACCGCTTCCGCATCGGCGACATCACCGCCACGGTACTGAGCGACGGCAATATCGGCGGCCCGCCGCGCGTCTATGCCGGCGACGCGCCGGAGGCGGAGCTGGAGGCGGTGCTGCGCCGCGCCTTCCTGCCCACCGACCATCTGGTGCTGAACCTCAACACGCTGCTGCTGGAGATCGGCGGCCAGCGCATCCTGCTGGAGGCCGGGGCCGGCGCCACCATGGGGCCGCGGGGCGGGCGGCTGTTCGACAATCTGCGCGCCATCGGCCTCTCGGCCGAGGATATCGACCTGATCATCGTCTCGCACACCCATCCCGACCATGTCGGCAATCTGCGGACCGCCGAGGGCGGGCCGGCCTTCCGCCGCGCCCGGCTGATGGTGCCGCGCGCCGACTGGGCCTTCTTCGTGCAGGGCGAGCCCGACCTTTCCTACATGCCGGTGCCGGCCGAGTTCCGCCAGCGCTTCGCCGCCAACATCAAGCGCAGCCTGGAGCCCTATGCGCGCGAGGTCACGCTGTATGAGGGCGGCGCCGAGATCGTGCCGGGGCTGCGCAGCATCGCCGCCGCCGGCCACACCCCGGGCATGGTCGCCTTCCTGGTGCAGTCCGGCGCCGAGCAGCTGCTGCTGACGGCCGACCTCGCCTACCACCCGGTGGTCAATATCGACCAGCCCTGGCGCCCCGGCCCGGACCGCGACGCCGAGGCGGCGGCGGCGGTGCGCCGGCGCATCTTCGACCAGGCGGCGGCCGAGCGGATGCTGGTGCTGGGCTTCCACTACCCCTTCCCCGGGCTGGGCCGGATCCTGCGCACCGATACGGGCTACGCCTGGGTGCCGGCCGGCTGGCAGTTCTGACCCCTCCCCCGCCGCCACGCGCGAAGGTTCCCGCCATGACGCATGCCTCCCTGCCCCTCGACCGCCGCGGCCTGCTGGGCGCTGCCGGCGCCGCCGCGGCCCTCGGCCTGGCCGGCCGCCCCGGCAGCGCCCGGGCCCAGAGCGCCGCCCCCGCCGCCACCGCGACCGCGCCCATGGAGCCGGTCATCACCCGCCGCATCGGCCGCACCGGCCGCGAGGTGACGGCGCTCGGCCTCGGCACCTTCCTCACCTTCGACCTGCTGCCCGGCCAGCCGCGCGACCGGCTGCGCGCGGTGATGGCGCGCTATCTCGCCGGCGGCGGCGGGGTGGTCGACACCTCGCCGCTCTACGGCTCGGCCGAGACCAGCGTCGGCGCCTTTCTCTCGGAGATGCCCGAGGGGCGCGGGGTCTTCCTGGCCAACAAGATCTGGTCCACCGGCGAGTATCTGGGCGACACCAGCCATGCCCAGCGCAGCCTGGAGCAGTCGCGGCTGCGGGTCTGGCGCGACACCATCGACCTGATGCAGTGCCACAGCCTGACCAATGCGCCGGTCATCGTGCCGCTGCTGCAGGGCTGGAAGCGCGAGGGGCTGATCGGCCATGTCGGCGTCACCCACCATGAATCCGGCTTCCAGCCGGAGCTGGCGCGCTTCGTCGAAAGCGGCGCGGTGGATGTGGTGCAGACCAACTACTCGATCTACGACCGCGCGGCGGAGGAAAGGCTGCTGCCGGCGGCGGCGGATCGCGGCGTCGGCGTGCTGGTGAACCTGCCGCTGGAGAAGGCGCGGCTGATGCGCGTCGTCGAAGGCCGGGCGCTGCCCGATTTCGCCCGCGAATTCGGCGCCACCAGCTGGGCGCAGTTCTTCCTGAAATGGGTGATCGCCCATCCGGCGGTGAGCTGCGTGCTGTGCGGCACCTCCGACCCCGCGCACATGGCGGACAATCTGCAGGCGCTGCGCGGCCCGCTGCCGGATGCGGCGATGCGCCAGCGCATGCTGCGCCACATGGAGACGATCCCGGGCTTCGGCCGCATCGGCGCCATGCCCTGGTATCCGGGCAAGGAGGCCCAGTACCAGGGCCAGATCCGGCAGGCCCAGGCGCGGGCCCGGGCGCGGGCGCGCCCGGCGGAGTGAGGGTGGGGCCGCACCGGTCGCGGCGGCCGGTGCGGCACGGCGCCGCAGGCCGGGGCCGCCCCGCCCTATAGCAGCCCCTCCTCCGCCGCCTGGTGGACGGTCCGGACCACCGGGCGGAAGCCAAGGCGGCGCGCCAGCGACACATCCATCTGCAGCCGCCAGGGATTCTCCAGCGGCGCGGCGGAGGGCGGCATCGCCTGGCCGACCAGCCCCGCCAGCTCGTAGAGCGAGGTCGGCGCCTCATCGGCGATGTTGACGACGCGCCCATCCATCGCGCCGGACAGGGCCAGCCGCGTGGCGGTCGCGATGTCGCGGTGATGCACCAGGCTCATCCGCAGGGCCGGATGCAGCCCGAAGCGGGTGGCGAGCCCGGGCAGCGCCTGCAGATGCCCATCCGCCTCACCATAGACGAAGCCGAGGCGCAGCACCGACCAGGCCAGCCCGCTGTCGCGCAGCACCGCCTCGGCGGCGAGCTTGCTGGCCGGATAGGCCTGCAGCGGCGTCGCCGCATCCGCCTCGCGCGCGGGATGCGGCGTGTCCGCATCGTAGATGTTGGAGGTGCTGGCCAGGATGAAGCGCGCCCCGGGCGCCCGCGCCCTGGCCGCCGCGACGAGGTTGCGGGTGCCCTCCAGATTGCTGGCCCAGATCAGCCCGGCCTCGGCGCCGCGGAACACCGCGGCGAGGTGGATGATGGCGGAAACCCCCTGCATGGCCGCGGGCAGCGAGGCGGGGTCCAGCAGATCGGCCTCGACCCGCGTCGTGCCGGCCGGCGCCGGCCGCCCGGCGCGCAGCAGCAGGCGGCAGGCCAGGCCGGCGCCGGTCAGGCGCGGCACCAGGCGCGCGCCGACCAGGCCGCTGGCGCCGGTCACCAGGACGGTCATGCGCCGCCGCCCTGGCGCAGCGCCGCTTCCAGCCGTTCGGTCGCGCTGCGCAGCACATGGATGGCGGTGGCGATCTCCGCCTCCTCCAGCCCGTCGAAGGCGATGCTGCGGATGACGGTGAGATCGGGGAGACGCTGCCACAGCTGCGCCCCGGCCTGGGTGAGGCAGAGGCGCTTCTGCCGCTGGTCCTCCCGGTCGGGCTCCTGCGCGACCAGGCCCTTGCGCAGCAGGGCGGCGACGATGCCGCTCAGCGTCGCGCGCTCGACCTGCAGCAGGCGCACCAGCTCGCGCTGCGGCGTCGGGCCGGCCTGCGCCAGATGGTGCAGCACATACCATTGCGCCGAGCCGAGCTCGTAGGGCCGCAGCGTGGCATCCATCAGCGCGCGGCCGGCGAAATAGCATTGCTTGGCCCAGGCGCCGAGCTGGTCGCGGCCGGAGCCGCTCGGGGGGTCGCTCATCAGATCGCCTCGTTTGTTAGGTTCCTGGCAATTAAGTATGGAACCTAACATTCTTCAAGCCCGCCATGCGCATGGCCGGCGAAAGGCCGGAAGCAGTTGCCCGAGGCTGATGGATCTCCGTCGCGCCGCCTATGCCTAGGGGGCGCGGGGCGCGCCCCTCCCGCAGCGGCGCGAGCGGCAATGATGCGGAGCTGGCCGCCGCGCTGGGGGGCGGTTAGGAGCGGACGAAGCGGCTCCAGCGTCGGAGGGGGGCTGACCGGGCGAAGCCCAGGCCAGCGGCGCCGTGAGCGCGGGACCCGCCGCGCAAGGCGGCCAGCCGGCGCTTCGCCGAGGCCGGCTGCAGCACGCCCCGCTGGGCCACCGGAGCCTGTCCGCGGCCGAGCGCCCTGCCCGCGACAAACCAGCAAAAGCTGGCGCGGATCGCCCCCGCGCGCATGCCGCGGCACCAGAGGGACAGGGCGGATGGCTGGCCGAAACACGGGGTCGCCCATTCAGGCCGCCAGATGCCTGATCAGTCGGGAGATTTTGGAAAGATGGCGTCCCCAACGGGCTCAATATTGCCAGGCGAAATCAGCACGTTACTTGGTCAAACCCTCAAAAACCCCCTGCCATAAATCAAGGACTTAGACGGGTTTTGTCAAACTCCCCCGGCTCGTTCGACGCGACGCTCGGGGGCAGGCTGATCATCGCGTTTGTTCTTTTTTTGTTCGCACGCTAGGCGTGGGGCTGACCGCAGAGGAGCCCCCACCATGCGCGCCAATCGTCGCCCTGCATCCCCTTCCCCTGGCGACGCCGCCCTCCGGCGAATGGCCGATTTGGTCGGCAGGCAAGCCACACCCCAGCGGCTCCGTGTGGCCGTGGAAGACCTCGTCTCCGAATGGCGTGCCGAGACATCGCTCGCTGATCGCGCGAGCATCCGGGAGCGCCTCGAGGACATGGCCCAGCAGCTCGCCGAGGGGATCGCGGAGGCGCGGCAGGCATTGGACGAGACGAGCCTCAGCCAAGCCACATTGCGCCGCCACGGGGAGGCATCCCTGGCGGCCTTGAGCGCCGCCCATGACGCGCTCCATGCAGCGCAGGCCACCCTATGACGGCCCTCCCAGAAGAGGGCACCTTTGCCTCGGACGCGGCGTCAGGGATCTACTACGTGGTCCGGTGCCGGTCCTGCCGCAGGCAGTCCCCCGTATCCGCGCTTTCCGTCGTCCGAGCCGGCCACGGAGACAGGCGGGTTGTCGGGAGCCAGTCCCGCTGGCGCTGCAAGGCCTGCGGGAAGCGGGGCGTAGACCTAACTGTCTCGGGCCAGTGGACCGGGCCGTGGGATGGCCGACCGGCTGACTGGGCCGAGACCGTGGAGGAGCGCATGCTGGGCCGCGATAGGCCCCTCTCCCTGGCCTCGGAGGTTGGCGATGGCCCACAACCTCAGTGAGATTCGTCGGCGCGCGAGGCTGATGGAGGAGCCGCTGGAGATGTGGCGGCACTGCCTGGTCTACATGCGGTGTGCGGCAAAGCACCCGGCGTGCCGCATGTGGGTGTCCGACCTGTTGGACCGGCCGGATCCGCTCCGCAAGGTTGGGGATCTACTGACCCGCCTGACCTGCAAGGAGTGCAATCAGCCGCCCCATGCGGTCGGCTTTCGCGCCGGCCCTGACAGCCCCCATTGGCAGGAGGTCATCATGCCTGACGATTGGGGACGCGGCTACCACGAGCCGTCGACTGTCCGCGTGGAGTGGTGGCGAGACAT
Source organism: Pseudoroseomonas cervicalis (assembly GCF_030818485.1). Lineage (NCBI taxonomy): Bacteria > Pseudomonadati > Pseudomonadota > Alphaproteobacteria > Acetobacterales > Roseomonadaceae > Roseomonas > Teichococcus cervicalis. The sequence continues at coordinate 1,570,619 of NZ_JAUTAJ010000004.1, forward strand.
GAAGCTTTAATCGCGCGGCGGGGCTAGACCCGCGGCGGCATCCGCGCCTGGTCCAGGCGCCTATGGATCAACGACGCCATGGAGAGCAGGTCCTCAGCGTCCTCTCGGGTCATCGGCCAGTGGACGCGCGGCGCATGGGCCGTGGGGTTCCGGAACATGCCGACAACGCCGCGGACCAAGTTCGCGAAACCCCGCTGCTCGCTCCTTTCGTCCTCGGTCTGGAGGCTGTTGATGGCCAGCATGGGCGGGGCACCTCCGAGGGCGCGGTCCACTAGTAAGGACCCGTCGTCGGTGAGCCCGGTCCGTGACCGCATCTTGTCGGCGACGGACTTCACCGCCTCCAGGACCGCATGGAAATGGTCGTCGACCAACAGCTCGGCGCGGGCAGAACGCTAGGACGTCGGGATGGACGCCGCGTCGCACCAGATCCTCACGCAGCTCGCGGGCGCGCCGCTCGGCCTCGGGGATTGTTGTGGCGGCCTCGGCTGTCCAAAGTTCTCCTTTGGCGTCCACTTCCAACCCTGCGAACGCCAAGGCCCTGTTGACCTTGACGCGAAGCGGCTCAAAGCGGCCCGGCGCCTTGAGGTAGCGCTCCGGCTTCATGGCTTGCCTTAGGAGCTTCAGGACCGCTCCGCGATCCTGGCGGTTGTTCTGGCTCGCGACGAGACCGTTAAGGATGCGGTGGCGCTTCGTCATGGAAGGGGTCGGGTCGGGAATCGTCGCCACCCGCAGCAGGTGGCCGATCTCCGTGCCGGTGAGGCCGTCCTCGGTGTCACCGAGCGCCGCGGCGATAGCCTCAAGCTGGCTCTGGGTAAAGGTTGCCACGGCTACAGGAACGGATTGGCCGTGCGGCTCATGCGCTCGTGCTCCGCCATCAGATACGTGACGTAGCTGCGGATGAGGTTGCAGTAGAGCTGGGCATCACTTTTTGGCAGTTCGACGACGTGCTTGATGTCGGCGCCGTGACGCACGCCTCCACCGGTAGGGGATGACAAGAAGCCGTAGAGCTTGCTGATCCAGTCTATGACCTGCTCCAGCATCTGGCCTTTGTGGTGCCGCTTCAGTTCCCTTGCGATGGTGATGAAGTACTTCTCCTGCACCGTCTTCCCGGTGCCCGTCTCCATCCCACGGAAGGCCGTGGAGACGGTCTCCAGCAGCCACAGGATCTCCGACACAGCCTGCCGATGGCGCCCCTCCAGCAGCAAGCGCTCCGACTCCCGGAGCGCATTCTGGATGATTTCTTGGGCTTGCTCGTCGAGGGATGGTTGCCGCACCGGCACGGCAACGGGAGTCATCGTGCCGGAGAATACTAGGTCGGGCGGCCGGATCTCGTAGCCGGTCGCATTCTCACCGAGCACACGGTTGATCAGGGCGAGGTTCGGCACGCCCAAGTTGGGGTTTTCCGCCTGCAGGCTCTGGGAGGCGGTCCAGAACGCCACGATGAAAAGGGGTGCGTTCACGGCGGCGCTGCGCATGGCATCGCTGAGGTCGGATTCCGCCCAGCTTGTATTGGAACTGTACGCATAGGGAATTCCCGCTGCGCCAGCAAAGTGGGACTTGAAGTGCTCCAGGATCTCCTGCCGGCTGCCCTGGAAGGCGATCCGGGAGATGAACTCGGAGAAGCTGCTGATAACACCCTGGGGAATCGGCTCTCCGGGAGCCTCAAAACGCCAGCTGGATGGGAAGTTCAGCATACCTGCCCCACACGTACGAGGCCGCCATTCGGCCGTCACAGTTTCCCATGATACAGCATCCGCAACGCGGCACCTATCGGGCCGTGCGGCCTCCGTCACCTGGAATAAAGTAACAGCGTTAGCTCTTCTACTCCTTCGCCAACGTTACCGAGTAACCAAGCGCCACCACGCCTATAGGCACAACAGCCGCACGAAGGTCAGCTGCGTGCCAGCCGCAGAAACAACGGTGGGCTGCCTCTTTGCCCAAATGCTGGGGTGGCTTTGCCAGTCGCCAACACCGCCCTACCATCGCGCGATCTCATCTCACTCGGGGTAAATATGGCAGACAGCATCGCAACGGTTGTGAACTGGTACGGGCCTTACACTGGCTCCAGTGAGGCCGAGGTGCTGGCCACGGCAAAGGGCGCCGCGAAGGAGGGATGGTCGAAAGGGCTTTACGCGGCTATCGGCTCTGGGGAGACCCTTCAGCGCGGCGCAAGGCGCCTGCTCTATATGGGCGTGGGAAACCCGCTGCACTCGCGGCTCATCCCGCAGCACCACCAGCTGAGCAAACTTTCCCTCCGGCAGATCTGGCTCGGCGAGATCGGCGTCCCGGGAATTCCGGGCAAGCGGCCGAAAAAGATCGACACCCATCTCGATATGGTCGAGTGGGCATCTGCCTTTTTCCTCGAGCTACCATTCAACAAAAAGAAGCGCCAGAATCCGCCCGATACCTCTTGCGTGGTCGTCAACCGGTGGTGGGAGACCGATTTCGAGACCTCGTCGGCCAAGCCGCTGAGGTCATGGCCGGACATCATCGAGTATGACTTCGACAAGGAGCTCGGGAACCTGGTTTGGTTCGCTCCCACGCGCCGCATCAAGCCTATCCCTGTGCACAAGGTCCGGCGCCCGAGAGCAACCATGTAGGCAGTCGACGACTACTGACCCCGCATCTCTCTTCGCCACACCCAAGGCGGCACCCGCTCGGCCTCTGGCAGCCGCCACAGCCCTCGTCTTCCCTGCCGGGCCTCGGCCTCCAGCACCAGGAGATCAGGGTCGCGGCCGTAGCGCCGATAGACCCAGGCCATGGCCCTGCCGCGCCAGCTCGACGATGACATCTAGCGAGCCGATCCAGACCCGTCCCGCCTCCTACCGTAGCGATCGATGTCCGCCACATCGACGCGAGCGTCGCGCCTGAAGACCATGGCCGCCAGCGCCTGGCGAGCGTGAGAACCCCAGGGCTGGCACGCACGCCTAGGGAGCGTCGATGTCGGCTACGCGGATGCGTTCCTAAATCTCTTCAGCCGCCGAAAAAACAGGAGTAAGCAGGATCATGGCAATCAATTGCCAGGCTTTGAAGTACGCCATCCCGCTTCTCTATCTTTGTCCTACAGGAGATTATATGCCAGGAGATCCATTTACCGCCGAAGAAGACATAGCTTTTTACACGCTGTTCAGAAAAGAACTTGATAAAATCAATTACACGAGAAGTGCCGCCGCATATAATTGGCACGATAATCCTGACAAAACCATCGAATTCACAAATAAATTGATGGTCCGCTTTTTTATGTATATGGAACTAATAGAAACTATGTCTTCCGACATTTCAAATGTAATCAATGAACTCGCTACCTGCATAAGGCACCTAAAAGCTTGGAATTTAGTCATCCGAAATTTAAACCAAAGAGATCTTCATCATATAGTAGTTGAATTTATTGATCATGAAGCGAAATACGCTTTAACGCTTCCTTATTCGATAAAAGCAAAATTTATATTCGCCACTTCTTTATTATCTCATCAGGCCAACGCCGCAAAAATTCCAGGCTGGGTAGATAAACTGGAACCTGACGAGAAGATCGTACAGGAGGTTATGGACCGCGTAGCGAAACCGTGGAAAGGATATAAGAAATTCAAATTACGCTTAGAACTTATTGGTAATAATGAATATAGGCAGAAGACAAATGACTTCAGAAATTCTTTAGTTCACAGATTTCAACAAGATATATGCATTGGATTCACAACAATATTAGAAAGAGACGAAAAAAGCGATCCTCCCTCTTATTCAATAAAACAACTCCCTCCACTCGAGTTAAGCGATATAGTAATAATTCTGGAAGAAGAGCACGAAAAAACCCACAATGCACTAGAACTTTTCAAGATTTTGGTTAACGAACAAATATCAAATTTCAAGTTACACCAAAAATAATTCACTATTAACCCAATTTATAAAATCTCTGGGGTTTTTTAGCATGCTGCGCGGCCGGCGTTGACCTGCAGAACTTCCAGATGGCCAACTACCGCTAGCAGCCTCTGCCCAAGATTAATACCCGGGTAACTTCTCGAAATCGCATTGGCGGGGAATAGGCCCTTTGGGTCAGCTTCTTAGGATGCCTAAACCCGCATAAGAGGTGTCGGGCCCGACGGACCTTAGCGGTTCTGCCTCCGCCATTCCCATGGCGGCACTCGCTCAATCTCCGGCAGCCGCCACAGCCCCCGCCTTCCCTTCCGCGCCTCGACCTCCAGCGCTAGGAGGGCAGGGTCGCGGCTGTAGCGCCGGTAGACCCAGGCGTGGCCCTGCCGCACCAGCTCGGCGCTGACATCCAGCGGGCCAATCCACACTCGCCCCACCGTCCGGCCGTAGCGATCTAGATCCACCACATCGACGCGGGCGTCGCGCCTGAAGGCCATAGCAGCCAGCGCCTGCCGGGCGCGGGTGCCCCAGGGCTGTCGTGCCTCAGGCGCGTCGATCTCGGCTAGGCGGATGCGCACCCGCTCTTGGGCCGGCGTCAGCAGCGTGAGGGTGTCGCCATCATGGACGCCGACCACTTGGCCACGCAGCTCGGCAGCAGAACCAACGCCAATGACCATGGCAAAAGAAAGAAGATATGTAAGACTTACAGCCAAGGCCATACAGCCAATAGACCGCCCAAATCTAAGAAAAAATTTATGGCCGCAAACATTTCTTGCGCTGCTTCCCCACAGTTGCCTAGATGGATCTCGTTTCAAGACAGGGAGAAGTTTTGTGGCCAAGCGATCCAAGGCAAAGTCCCCCTTAAATGATCTTTCTTTTGAAATTTTAGAATTGCTGAGGAAGGAATTTACATCAAGCGACAGAAATACCTCCGATTTACTCAACGGATATGTTGGCCCAAAATTAGACAACTTGGCTGAAGAATTTATAAAAAATAGATCATTTTCTCGAGTTGACTATGATCTTGCCATAAAAAGTCTAGAAGATCATGACTTTGTAGACACAGGACCCAAAGTTTTCTATGAAAACGATCCGGATTCAAGCGCATTTATATTGGCTATGTATAGTAAAAGAGAGTATATTTATTTAAAGGAAGACGGCTATAGGGTATCCTCTGAGAGGAAGGCGAACGCGTTGCATCAAGAGTCCCATCAAAGTGTTACTATAAATAATAGTAGTTTCTATCAATCGCCTGTAGGGGTTGGTAGAGAAGTAAAACAGCAACTTCATTTCGATATAAAAAATAAATCTGACATTATTAATTATTTGTCTGAAATACTTATTCAAGAAAATATTGTAATTACTGAAGAAGTTCAAAATGACCTGAATGCGATGGTAGAGAAGGCAAAAGCTGGCGACATGGCTGGCGCTAAGCCGCTATATCGGAAGTTATTTGAGAAAATTAGCGGCCCCGGCAAAGAACTCGCCATGGGAGTTCTTACTGAAATAGTTAAGAGCTCGCTAGGCTTTTGATCGCTGCCAGTGTCCCAGCAAAGCAGACGGCCCAGTCGGCCATAGCCCTCTAACTGCGGGGCGGGGCTTAGCGGCCTCGCCGTTCTATTTGCCATATCCCAGCCGGCACCTACAGAGCCCCCGGTAGCCGTCACGGTCTTCCCGTTCCTTGCCAAGCCTCGACCTCCAGCTTCACGCCGCACCAAGCTGGCCTACTGAAGCCGGCGCCAAAGGCTTAAGCGAGCGGATACTCCCGCACCGCCGCTGCCCAGGAGGTGCCCCAGCGCTCCCGGTGCGGCTTGCCCGGGCGCCACAGCCGGTCGGCATAGCAGGCCCGGGCTCCCGCCTCCGTCTCGGGGATGGCCTGGGGATCGGACAGCAGCAGCAGCCGCGCCAGGCCATAGGCCAGCAGGTCGTGGCCCTCGATCGCGCGCCAGATGGCGGCCGCCTCCGGCCGCACGCTGGCCGCCTGGCAGAGCGCCACGCCGCGGCTGCGGATGCCCTGGGAGACGGCCGAGGCGGTCACCACCCGGATCATCCCGCCCGTCTGCTCACCCTGCCACCAGCTCCGCGCCGGTCCGGGCGCGCCGCTGGCCAGCACCTGATAGCGGTGCACCAGGTCGCTCTCCTGGATGGCGATGGCCAGCAGCATGCGGCGCGCCGCGATGCTGCTGCTCAGGCCGGCCACCTGCTCCGCCCAGGCCGCGCCAGGGGTGATGACGCGCTGGACGAATTCCTGGGGGGTCATCCGAGATACTCCGCGAGGGGGGATGGCGCGGCCGGGGTGTCCCCAACCGCGTGCACAGGGATGCCGGGCGGAATCGGGCCCGGCCGCGCGGCCTGCGCCGGCGGCGGTGCGAGCGGCTCCGCGAGGGCCTCCCGCCGCCCGGCCAGCAGGGCCAGGAGATGGACTAGCCAAGTCATCGTTTGGCGCCCTCCCCCGGCCGCAGCGCCTGGGTGACGGCCGCCTTGGCCATGGCCTGCAGCGTCTCCGGCGACGGCTGGAGCTTGGCGAGGGTGTCCGGCAGGTTGGCGCGGGCGTACTCGGCCGCCCGCCGCGCCGCCTCGGCCGCGGTGATGCGGCTACCAGCGAGGTCGGGCAACGAGGCCAGCGCGGAGCGCATCAGCGCGCCCAGCAGCAGCTCCATGTCCCGGGCATGCGTGGCGCTCGCCAGCCACTGGCGCAGCGGCCCGGGCAGCAGGGTGACGAGGTATGCGCCGAACGCGAGCAGCGCCGGCAGTACCAAGTGCTCGAGGAGCACCGGCAACAGCGGGGTGATCCAGTCCACGACTGGCCTCCGATTCGATTGTGGGATGTGCCCGGCAGCCGGCCGGGCGCGGGCTTAATCCAGCGGCAGCCGCAGGACGGGGCGCCAGATCAGGCCGGTGTCGCTGCCAGGCAGCGGCAGCGTGTCGGCGATCGGCGGCGAATCGGATTGGCCGCGCGGCTGGAGGGCCATGCGGGCAATCAGGTCGCGCAGCTGCTGGATGCTCTGGCGCGTCGCCTCGAAGCGCCTATCCGTGTCTTCGCGCTGGCGGTCGCTGTCGCGCTGCAGAACAGCCGTCTGGGTGCGTAGCTCGACGATCAGGCCCCTCATCTCCGCCGCCTGCCCCACAAACTGCTGCGTCATCTGCCGCTGATCCGCCAGCTGGGCGCTGAGCTGGAGCAGCGTCTGAGATTGGCGCTCCTGCAGCTGCACAGCCTGCGCGTTGGCGGCGGCGTTGGCGGAGTAGATCTGCCAGCCGAAGATGATCGTGGGCAGCGCCAGGCTGATGGTCGCGAGGAGCTGGGCCACCGTCATGGCGGGCCGCTGCGCAAACTCCTTCAGGCCGCCACCTTGGGTGTCAGGCATGAGACCTCCCGGACAGAGTCATGAAAAATTGCCGACGGGCGGTCACGGAACGATCACGCCGACCTGCCGTCCCACCCACCGCATGGCGTTGTGCAGGTCGCCGTCCCAGGCGGGGCTGGCGGGGCCGGCGATGGCCAGAACAGCGCCCAGGGGGCCGACATTGTTAGATGCCGGCGCCCCGGTGGTGCTGCCAACTGCGGCGCCGAGGAGAAAATCATTCGGCGCGAAAGGCGAGGTGCTGGCGATGGTACCCGTGGCCAGGGGGGCGGTCAGGTCGTCCTGGTAAATCTCCAGCATGGCGCCGACTTTGCGGATGGCGATGACGTGCCACTGCCCATCCTCTGTGCCGCCCGACACGATGGTATTGGACCCGCCCTGCCCCTGCGTGACCACCTGATTAGACTGGCCAGCGCCGGCGTTGTGGCGGAGAAGGATGCGCGGCGGCGTTCCGGAGACCGTTTGCCACCAGCCCGCGATGTTGCGCGGCCCGCCATTGGAGGCGTTGACCGCGACCACCAGGGCGAGGCTGGTGGCGTTGATGGCGCCGGTCGCGGTGGCCAGAAGCTCCGGCGCGTTGGCCCCCGCCCGGAGGTACGCGGGCTCCCCGAACTGGAGCGCGGGGTCAACGCCGTCCAAGCCACTCGTCTGGAGCGGGAGAGGTCCCTCGGCCGAGGTCTGCGCCACCAGCTTACGGCCGGCGGTGTAATAGTCGCGCCACTCAATCACCCGCCCGGTGGCGCCATCGGTCACCAGCGCCCCGGGCTGTCGGGCCGACAGCGTCAGCACGCGGGCCGCGCCCAAATCGGTTGGACGCCACAGCAGGGGCGCAACGCTCGGCCGCTGCAGCACGGTGCCGGGGGCGGCGTTGGCCATTACGCTGCCGGGGGCGTGGCGGCTGGCCAATTCCTCCCGTCTCCAGCGGGTGCCGGTGCTCGTGCTGTCCACACTGACAAGCATCGAGGAAGCCGGATCGCCTTGTTGGAGAACAGGCCCGTCGAGAACCGTGTCGGTGGAGGCCGAAATGAGGACCAGTGGCTTGTTGCCACCAGCGTGCCGCAGCGTCATGCCCGGGCCGACATATGTGCGGGTGCTGCCCCGGGTGATGCGCAACGCTGAGCGGTCCGGCGTAGCCGCCGTGTAGCCCATGCTGATGGTGCCAGTGCGAAGCCGGATGTCGGAGCAGCCATCCCGCAGCAGTACGCCATTGACGTAATTGTCCCCGGGCCGGCCGGCGAGGGCCAAGCCGAAGAGATCCATATCGTGGCAGTCCGAGAGGATCAGGCCGCCCTGGTTGGTCGGGTGAGTGTTGGGCTCCCCCGCCGGAGTCAGGCCCTGGCGTAGGTCATAGGCTGTCGCGCCATTCAGGGTGCAACCACGCATGTAGGCCAGCGACAGCAAACAGACACTCGACCTGGCCTGCATGTTGCGGATGGCGCATCCCAGCATGCCGGTGAATTTGTACACCGACGAGTACAAGTTGCCTTCGCTCAGGAAGTCTTGGAAGAGGCAGTTCTCGGTGAGGGTATCGAAAAAGCCGGTCGGGCCCTCATTGGTAGGGTCGTCACCCTCCTCCGGCGTCATGCCCTTCGGAAATTTGCCGGCAAAATAGACGTCGTGATTGGGGGCGTTCGACGTCTCGAAGGTCGAGGCGCCGAAGCCCCACCCGACGAAGCGGCCGGCCCGCTGGTTGCCTCCGATCATGCCGAAGTCACAGCGCTCGCCGTAGGGATATATGACCTCGTTGCGCAGCACCTGCTGAGAGGCCCTGTCGAACGAACGGACCCGCATCCCGGTGGGGAGGTCGAAGAAGCCCAAATTCAGGAGGTGGTTGTACCCGGACATGCAGAACACGGCGGCGGCTGAGGTATACGCCTGGTCGCCGAACAGCATGGGGTAGGCCGGATTGCCCTGAATGAAAGGCTTCCGGCCGTTGACCGTCGTCCCCTGGAAGATGATCCCTGACAGCGTATTGCCGCCCGCCACAAGGCGATAGGCTCGCTGCGCATAGGTGCCCAGAAGCAACGTCGACTTGCCTATCACACCAAAAATCTGGGCGGGGCGGTCGTCCAGGATGGCCTCGTCGTAGATCCGCATGGTGGCCGCGACGGGCGGCCAGTTCACCACTTTGCCGCTTCGCGCAGCATCGACATGGGCGGGCCGTGTCATCGCTGGTGCCATCCAATTTGGCCCCGAAGTCCGTTTCCAGGTCGAGATGCTGGCGCATCTTGCGCAGCATCGGCGTCGAGAGGGACGACCCCTCGGATGGCGTGTAGGTCGTGGCGGCGACAGCCTCATTGCGTCCCGCCACAGTGCCAGCCTGCGTACCCGCCGCTGCGCCGGCAGTGGCGCCTGCGCTTGCGCCCGCCCAAGCGCCTGCGTCCCGCCCCACATCGGCGCCCACCTGTCCGCTCACTTCGCGGGCCACTATTGCCGCCTCTTCGCGTGCGACAGGCCGCGCAGCAGCCGCGCCGGCGGCCGCCCCGGCTTGCGCCGGACCGTCCCAGTTGGTTCCGCTCATGGATGTCTCCGGTGGAGCTTGCCGGCGCCCTAGATGTCGTCGAGCGCGGCGCCTTCTGCGCGCAGCTGGGCACGCAGTTCGGCAACATTGATGTCGTGCACAGCGTGCTGTCGGATGCCGTCGAGTGCGAGCACCGCCGCCAATCCGGCGGCGTGGCCCAGCGCCATATGCGTCGGCTCCATGCGCGTCAGGCCGGTCGCGACATGCGTCGCGGAGACCGCCCAGGTGGCCAACATGTTGGTGCAGGCCCTGCGCGGCGGCAGCATGACGTCATAGGGAATGGGGACCATCCGGTTTTCGCCGCCCACAGCGAAAAAGAAGTCGCCCTCATTCATCGCGCGATGGCCGGAAGGCGTGCCTGGCGCAGGCATGGCGTAGCGCCGCACATGATGGCTATCGGCCTCATAGGAGGCGAGGCCGATCACCCGATCCGCATAGGTCGTCTCCTGCCACTCGGGCCGGGTGATGTCCTGCTCCGTCAAGACGAAATCACCGACCATGCGGCGAGCCTCGCGCACGTAGAGCTGCGAGGGCCAGCCGACGGGATCGCCAAATCCCGGCTGGAGGAACTGGTCGTTGGCGAGCCAGTAGGTTCGCCATTCCTCCCGCAGATCCGGCCACACCCGGCTGTCGCCGCTGCTCTGGGCGAACCAGAACAGGCCTTCGACGTGCTGCCGGTGCTGCTGCCAAATGGATTCCCGCAGATCAAAGTCGATGGCGCCGGTGGCCCGGAAACCTGCATCCGGATAAGCCCAGCTCAGGCCGAAAGGATCGGTCGAGAATGGCCCTCGCGCATTGCCGTCCAGCTTGCCGCCGGGCAGGCTCTCCAGCAGCAGGAAATGGGTCGGCACGCTCACGCGCGGGTAGTAGGCGATCCCGAGGCGCGCCATCTCCGCCAGATAGCGACCGAGCAGCTCATAGCGCGCCGGGTCGTAGCCCTCCGGCGGCGAGGTCATCAGCGGCCGCCGGCGGTCGGGATTGGTGCTCAGGCAGAGGCGGAAATTGTAGGCCTGCACTGCTTCATCCGCACTGCCGATCGGCCCTGGTGCAGGACTCATGCCCGGCAGCAGGCCGCTGGCGGCGTTTCCCGCGACACGGAAGGGCGAGAGGTTCATCACCCCTTCCGGGCCCCAGAACTGGTGCCGGCCATTGAAGTTCCGCCGCACTCCGGCAGTCGGTTCGCCATACTCGCCGACGCCCTCGCGGCCGATGCGGTAGGGGATGCCGGCCACGGCAACCTCATCCCCCTCATAGCCCGACGCCAGCAGGATCCGGCAGGCGAAGGTCCGGCCCTCGCGGGTCTTGATCCGGCGGATCGCAGTCCCTTCGCGCACGCAGCTGACGATGCCGCGCGTCCACACCACGGGGATATCGTGCTCGGCCAGCTTCGCCTCGAAAGCGGCTTGCGCCACGCTGGGCTCGAAGCGGTAGGTGTAGGGCCCGCCGCCGGGGAAGTAGTGCGCATTGATCGCGTCGAAGATCTCGCGCCCGATTCCCCCAATCGCCGCCTCATTGCGCAGATCGGTCGCGCCGAGGCCGCCCGACATCATCCCGCCGACGCGATCCTCTCGCCAGCCGCCGACGATGATGACGCTCCGCCCATGCCGCGCCACCTCGATTGCCGCCGCGCAGGCGCCCGGACTGGCGCTATAAACGATGACGTCCGCATAGGCGTCCGCCAGCTGGCCGCCGCCCAGCGTCTGGGAGGCGGCCAGCCCGTGCAGGGCTGGCCACATCAGGGGATTCCGTAATGGCTGGCGAGCGCCAGGCGGTTCTCGGCCAGGAGTTCAGGGCTCGGCCGGGAGCGCCAGGGCACGCAGTCGGCAAGCATGACGCCCGCCGCGTTGGAGGATGAGCCGAGGGTGCCCCATTTGCTGGGCAGATCCTCGGTCCGGCCGGGCCCGCTGGCCCAGAGCTGCGCCTGGACCTCGGACACGGTGTTGACCTGCAGCGTGGTCTCGCCGGCCTGCCAGTCCACGCCGACGTAGACGTAGATCGGCGTGGCCGGGAAGATGCGCACGGACGAGTCGTGCCGCACGCCCGCGTCGGTATCGAGCCGCCGGGTGACCAGGCGCAGCGCCGGCCGGCCCGTCTGGGTGCTCAGCGCCAGGTTGAACCGGGCCTGACGGTCCTGGCTGCGGCTTAGGTTGATGATGTCGCTGGCGCCGCCGACGGACGGGAAGAGCAGCACCATCTCGAGGCCCAGATATTCGGCATCCTGGGTCAGGGAGAGCACGCCGGCATTGCCGTTCAGCCGTGCTTGTTCCGCGAAGAGGATGGCGTCGCGGCTCCCGATGCCGGCGGCACCCTGCAGCAGCGCCGGCCGCGGGTAGATGTCCTGATCGATGTCGGCCGACCAGGCCAGGCCGCGCGGTCCGACGTCGCGCAGCTGCTGCACGCCGCCATCCTGCAGGGTCAGGGTAGAGGCCACCGCCGGCCTCCACCAGGCCTGCGCACCGTCGCTGATCGGGGCGTAGGTCAGCGGCGCTTTGACCACCATCACCTTCACCGGGACGGGGGGCGAGGTGCCCTCATGGTCGGTCGTGGTGATCTCGATCACCCGCTGTGGCGCGGCCTGGTAGTCCGGCGGCACCTCGACCGAGAGGAGGCCAGAGGAATCGATCCCGAAAAGCTCGGCGCCGGCGCCTGGCGCGATCCGGAAGGCGTCGACCGCCTGGCCATCCGTCACCTGCACCACCCCAATCGGGGTGCGGCTCGGCGCGCCATCCAGCACACCGAAGACCTGGCCCGGGCGCGGCGCGACGGGGGGCACATCGATGACAGTGATGAGCGCCGTGGCATAGGCGGTCCCGTTGCCGTTGGTCGCCCCGATGCTCAACGCGTAGGAGGGCAGCACCTCGAAATCGATGGGGCCGGCGGTGACCAGGTCGGCAATGCCCTCCTCCACGGTGACCAGCGCGAAGGCGCCGCCGACATTGCCGCTGGCCAGCTTCAGCTCGATCGGCCCCGCGCCGCGCGCCTCCACCCGGCCCACCACGGTGCCGGTCGGCACGTTCTCTGTGACCGGAAAGGCATAGCTGCTGAGAGCCGGCGGCAGGGTCCACAGCGGCTCGAAGGCGGCGGTGACATCGGCCGAGGCGCCGAACAGGATGTAGCTGTCCGGGCCGGCGGCGAGCAGCGTGGCACCGGCGGAGCGGGTGGCGATGCCGTTGTGGCCGGATTCGGTCGGGATGTAGACGCCGGCCATGGGATTGATGCGGACCGGCGCCACGCCGCCCATCACCAGCATGACCTGGAACCCCACTGGCAGGCCGAGCGGGACATCCACCCAGGTCGGGGCCGAGCTGGTGAAGACAAGGGTTGCCCCCGAATCCTCCACTGCGAGGAGGTAGCGGCGAGCGGTGATCACCTTGGCAGGGCGCTGGCTCACCAATTCCATCACCTTTGCCGCCCCCGCGGCCGCGCCAGCCTCGGCGGCGAGCGTGGCAGCCATCGCACGCGTCTCCTGGCGCGCAGCGCTGGCGCCAGCCGCTGCCGCTGCGGCCTGGAGGCCGCTCCACTGCGTGGCCGTCCAGCCATCGGCACCGTCGGCGATGACATCGAAGCGGCCATCCACCGTCTCGGCACTCGGCCCGCCGATCCCCAGCCACACCGCGTAGGTGCCGAACAGCTCGCCGGGTACATCGAACGCCAGTGTGCCGGGCGAGACCTCGGAGACCTCGGCAGGCTGCCCCGGCGAGGTGATATCCAGATCCGTGGGCAGCCAGTAGATGGCTGCGGCGCCGGTGGCTCCCGGGATTTTGGCCTGGGTCACCCGGTCGAGCACATCGACATAGACCCGGATGGTCGAGCCCACCTTGATCTGCTGCCGGCGATGGGTGGCATAGGGGCCAAGCCGCATGCGCAGCTCGACATCAGGCGGGATCGATCCCGACATGCCGTGGTCTCCGAGTTGTGCTGAGGGTCAGCGCTTGGCGGTCTGGAGGGTCACGAAGACGCGCTCGACGAAAGCGCCATCCTGTTCCGCGACCGTGATCGTGAGCGAATGCGAGCCTGGCGCGACGGCCGAGTTACCCCAAGGGACCACCACGGAGCCACTGGCTGGGATGGTCGCCTCTTCGACGACCAAGCCATCCAGCTCGATCGTGACCTGGACCTTGGGCACCGTGATCGTGGGGTTCTCCCCGCCATCGCTGGTGGGATCGCCAATGGCGGTGACCCGCACGATGGCCACCGCCGTGAGCGGATAGGTCGAATCCCCGAAGGGGATGGTGCGCGTCCCGACTCCCTCCCAATCGCCAAGCAGCAGCCCGGTGACGGCTCCAAGGGCGAGGTCCCCTGTCTCGGTCGCCCGAGAGGTGCCAGCCCCCGCGAACACCAGCGCAGAAGCATTTCCGCTTCGATCGACCGCCCGCAGCCAGTACCAGCGCGACGCGCCCGCGGCGACGCTGCGAACGAAGAAGTCGCTGACGCTCTCGCCCTGCTTGTAGGCATCCGCGAAGCTGGCGGTGGTCGATTCGAAGATCTCGATCTTCGCCAGGTCGCTGTCTGTCGGATTGGTCCAGCGGATGACGAGCTGCTGGATGGCGCTGACCACCGACGGGGCCACCGGTGCGCCCGGGGGCGTCATGTCGCGCTCGCCCAGGCCAGTGACAATCCCCGTCCAGGCACTGCGCACAAGGCCCGCGATCGAGCGCACCCTGACGTCCAGGGCTTGGCCCACGATGACCGGCTGGATGACGTAGCGGCTGGTCGGTGTGGGGACTTGGGCGGCGCTCCAAGGCCCCGCCGGCGCAACCCGCCATTGGACCTCGTAGGCGGTCACGAAGGCATGCAGGGCCGGCGCCCATTCGGCCTGCAGCGCCGGCACCGCGGCGCCGTCGCCATTGAGGGCCGTAGTCGGGGTGAGCGACAGCGCGCTGGGCGCGGGGATGTCGAGCGGGCTCACCAGATCCGTGTCCGGCGAGAACGGCTGATCTGCCGCTTCGTCATAGAGCCAGGCGTAGGAACCCGGGCTGTCCTCTCGCATCGACAGGGTCACCACCCCGGTGACCGGGTCCATCGACCAGGCCCGCACCACGAAGGCTTTGCCGTTCCAGCCCATGTCCGGCATGTGCACCGCCAGGCGCTGCATCACGCTGTAGCGAATGCCGGCATAGCGGACCGGAACGTTGATCGTCAGGCTGTCGCGCTCGGTGCGGAGGAGCTGCTTCGCCAGGCGCTGGCAGCGGGCCGGGTCGATGGTGAAAGGGAATTCCACCTCGCGCCAGATCTGCTCTCCATCCTCGGCGATCAGCTCATTGGAATAGTAGGCGGGGAATTCGGTCGGCTGCCAGTTCGAGCCGGGGTCGATGAAGGTCCCCTTCACGCTGTTGAAGATGTCCTTCCGAGACGGCTTGGTGATGATCTCCATGTCACCAGCCAGGTCGCTCGCCGTCAGAGTGTCCGACGGGGGAACATAGGCGCCGGCATGCAGGACATAGCGGCCCTGCTGGTAGATTAGGCCCGGCGCGCCGCCGGCCGACAGCATCTTGTCGAGGATGTCGATCGGCTGCTCATCCAGCTTGAACGACCCATCGCAGGTATAGCGCGCCTGCCACTGCGTCGCGTCCGCGTCGAGCTGGACCTGCTCATCCGAGATGCTGGCGGCTACGGCAAAGGACGATTCGTCGAGCTCATCCGGCGCACAGGCGAGGCCGAAATCACTGCGCAGATAGTCGAGCACGCAGAGACCCCAGTTGTTGCTGTAGGCGGTCACGCCCGTCCGCGGATCATAGACCTTTCGCCCCAGCACCTCGGCCGAGATGTCGCTGACCCCATTTGGGAACGCATCCTGGCTGTATTCGAAGCGCAGGTAGATGTAGGCCGTGCCGCGCAGGATGTGGCTGGTGGACCAGCCATCCGTGCTTTCCGCCACCAGGAACGGGTCGGCCGCGAGCTGTTCCCCGTTGTACTTTCGCACCCGGCATTTGCCGGCGAACTGGTGCCCGCCAGCCACGACATTGCCGTCACCGTCGAGGTCGCCGTCATTGATGGCTACATCGCCGACCCAGACCGTGCCGATGCGCTCGACGGCATGACCGGCCAAGGGGATCACCAGGTGCAGGTAGCGCTGATCGGCGCCGGAGCTGGAGGCGTAGACCATCGGCCCCGACACGCGCGCCCGGCCATACACCACTTGGCGCGGCTCCACGCTCGACCGGATCAGCTGCTTGCGGTCCGTGGAGGTGACGGTGCGCTTGGCGGCGCTGTTCAGGCCCAGGATGGAGGTGAGGCCATAAGAGACGGCGGTGCCGATGACGGCGGCGGCAATGGCAAATCCGATGCTCTGTGCGGCAATGACACCAGCAGAGACAAGGGCGCCCGCGCCCGCATAGCCCGCAACTGCCGCAACGACGGCAACCGCAGCAGCCGGCATGTCAGTACCTCCAGCAGCGCAGCGCCAGTCGCGCGGGAACAAAGACGAGTCGGGCCTCGCCTGGCAGGACCAGCTGCGGCCCGATGCAGACGCCGCACATCAGATGATTGCCGGGGCGCGCAGTGACGATGTCGCCGCGCCCAGCCATCAGCGCGGGTATCTCGGTCGCTCCCCACTCCTCAAGCCGCGCGCCCACATAGTCGTCGAGTGCCTGCCCGCAGAGGACCGCCTCGGCGCCGGCTTCATCCGCGTAGCTGCCGCGCAGCTGTGCCATCGGGTCGCTGCCGGTCAGCAGCAGCGCGACATCCGAGATGAAGGTGCAGCAGTCATTCCGCCCCCATTCGAAGGTAGCAGCGCGCCGATCCTCGACGAAAGCGGCCAGCCGCTCGGGCCAATCCGGAAAGCGCGTCAGCCGCGGAAGCTCTTGGCCGGCCATGTGACCTCCTTCTCCGTGGTGGTGCTGACGTAGGCAAATCCGAGATCGTCGGGGAAGGTCCGCCGCTGATCCTCGGTCGTGTATCGGCTCAGCCGGGGCCGCTCCCAGTCGCGCAGGCGGTTCTCCAGCGAGAGGCTCACCACGGCTTCGCGGCCAAAGGTGCCGTTCATCTGGTCCATGCGGCCGCGGAAGGTCACGATCGGATCGGCGATGGCCTGCATGGTGCTGGGATTGAGCAGCACCTCCCAGACCGTCGCGCGACGCCCCTGATAGGCCTCGGACAGCGCCGACAGCATGGCGTCGCGCGGAATGCCCGACAGGCGGAGCTGGATGCCGTAGCTCTTCAGCTCCACGCTTTCCTCCACCGCGGTGATGCTCCCCAGCTGCCCCACACCAAGAAATTCCTCGCCCCCGACGAAGATCGAGGTGGAGGAACCACTGAGCCGCACATGCGCGCTGGGGAAATCGAGATCGACCGCAAGAACTCTTGCCACGACCTCAGATGTCGCCGCAGAAATCGCATCGGTCGTCATGCCACGCACAGGAAAACTCCGACATTGTTGATGTTCCGTGCCGTATGGCTACAATCTCGCCGAAAACCGGGAGAACGCATCATGCGGCGCACGCCATTACTTGCACTGATACTTCTCAGTGCCTGCGGACCCACAGGCGGTATGGTCGGAATGCAGGAATTTTCATTCGGTCGGGCCCGGTTTTTTCCGTCCCAAACAGATCCGAACGTGATGAATGCTCATATTTCAGGCGTTGCCGATCTGCACTACGACCTGAATGACCGCGCCCAGCGGCACGCCTTCGTCCTGAATTCGCTCTCTACTCAATGCGGAGCGCCGTCTATTATTTCGGATCGTTTTGCCCATACAGTCGCCGCTGGGGGCCGTACACTGAGAACCTACTTCCTAGAGGTCGCCTGCCCGAACGGGGCGAGCCAGCCCTCTCCCTAGAAGAGAGCTTCCTCGAACTCGACCGCGATGGAGCTGTGCCAAGCGGCATCGGTCGCCAGATCGCCCTGATCGTCGTCCGCCAGGCGGAACACCCCGACCGGGTTATTGGCCTCGATCAGGGCGTTGTCGGCCGGCGGCGACCGCAGCGGCGGCGCAATGCGGATGGGCGCATAACCCGTGCCATCGCTCACCGCGCTGGCCACCGCCATGTGGATCTGCGGCCTTCCGGCCGGGTTCGGGAAGGAGAGGAAGTCGCCGGTCACGATGACCGTCTTCCCCGCCTCCCACCCATCCGTCTGCAGCAGGTCGCCGGTCTGGCCTGCCCCCATGACACGCGGCGTGCCACCGGCGGTCGCGGTGCGTGGCGCCTGGAGCGGCTGGAGCAGGAACCGCCCTGCCCGGCCGTTCATCCTGGCCACAAAGGCCGAGATCACCCTGGCCATGTCGCGGTCCATCTTCGGCCAGGTCATGCTGGCCACCCAGCGCGATCCCGGCATCAGGAGGGTCTGCGTGGTGCCATCCAGCGGGGATTCATGCACCTGGTTGTTCGCACGCAGCCGCCAGGTCATGGAGGCCGGCGGCACCTGATCGAAGGGGAAAGTCAGGAAACTCATCGCCGCCGCCCCATCGTCCTGGAAACCCCGCCGCCTCGGCCTGTCTCATCAAAAATCTCTGCCTTGGCGACATTCGCCGCGGCCCGGACGATTCCGGGCAGCCGCGCCGATAGGCCGGCATCCGCGCCCCTGGCGTCCACACTGATGGAGATGGTGCCCGCACTCACCGCGCTGCCGCCAACCTGCCGCACCGGGATGGACCGGCCATCCGGGAGCGGCACATAGGCCTCCGGCATCCGCCCCTCGCCGAAGAGCGTCAGCTGCGGCCGGTTCGCGACACCGCCGGAGGCATAGTTCTCCAGCGGCAGCCGGCCGCGGCTGGTCATGATCCCGCCGTCCGCGAAGCTGCTGACGGCGTCGATCCCGATCCCCGCATAATCCGGGCCGCTGTTGCCGAAGAAGCTGAAGCCGAAGGCCTTGCCGATGGAGCTCCAGTCGACGCCGTCGTACCAGCTCTTGAAGGCCCTCTCCAAGGGCTGCATCAGCGTCATCCGGACAACGAGGCGAGCCAGATCCTTGTCCAATGACTGGAGCACCTCGGAGAGGTCCTTGCCACTGCTCACGGCGTCCTCGAATGCCGAGGTGGCGCGGCCAAAGGCCGACTGGAAATCCTTCCCCACGGAGTCACCGTTGCGGTTGATGCGCTCCAGATCATCCTTGTACCGCTTCGCGGCGCGGGCGCTGAGATCGGCCGCATCCGCCTGCGCAAGGCCGTACTCGCCGGCGGTCATGGCATAGAGTTTCTGCGCTTCCTCGATCTGGTCCAGCGCGGCCTTGTAGCGCTCCAGCGCGCCGATGGATGGATCGAGCTGGCCGCGCAGCCCCTCCAGCGCCTTGACCTGGTCCTCGAGGTAGAGCTGCGGCCCGCGGCCCATGTCCTCGACGATCCTCGAGATGGCTTCGAGCTCGCCATTGCGCGGCGTCGGGCCGGCCGCCCTGCGCAGGGCGTCGTTCAGCTCCTTCTGCGCCAGGGCCTCCATCCCGGTGACATCGGCGCCCTGTGCGCGCAGCGCGTTGATCTCGCGCATCCGCTCCGCGAAGCGCTGTTGCGCCGCCGCCCCCCGATCCAGCTCCCCACGCAGGCGCTCGGCGCCGAAGGGATCGCGAGTGGTCGGGCCGAACTCTTCGGTCCCGAGGCGGCCGCCATTACGCGGGTCCCGCTCGGTTGGGCCGAACTGCTCCACCCCGACCCGGCCGGCATTCCGCAGCCGCGTCAGCTGCTGGTTGAGCTCGCCGATGCGGTCGCTGGTGCGCGACATGTCCTGTTCCAGGCCCTGGACACGCGCCCGCGCCTGCCACACCGCGCCCCGATCGGTGAAGGCCTCGCCCTCCGGGGACATCTGGCCACTGCGACGCAGGCGCTCCCGCAGGGCCTCCTGGCGCCCGGCATAATCTTCCAGGCGGCGCAAATCCTCGCGCGCCTGGTTGAGCTCCATCTGGTTGCCCTCGTTCCGCTGCACCGAGAGGCTCAGCAGCGATTCCGTGCGGGATTTCAGATCCTCGCGCTGGGCGTTGGCGGCCTGGGCGGCGCGCTCCGCCGCGGTCAGGAAGAGCTCGTTGATTTCCTTCTGGACCTCGGCGAACTGCTTGCCGGCCTCGGTCATGCCCTTGAAGGCATCCTGGGTGGACTGCTGCGCTTCCTTGGCATTGGCGCTGGTGGTCAGGAGCTGCGCAGCCAGGAGCCCGATCGTCAGCACAGCGCCGGCGGCAGCGCCGGTTGGCCCGAAGGCGCCAAGGAACTGGGAACCTTGCTGCGAGAGCGCCACCATCCAGTTGACGCCGCCCTGAACCTGAACGGTGAAGTCCTGGACCTGGTACCCGCCCTGCTGCAGAGCGGAGTTGAACCCCCCCATGGATCGCGTCGCACTCTGCGCACCGGTGCCCACGGCCTGGAAGGAGCGCTGTCCGGTGTCGGCAATACGGCGCAGCTCCGCCTCGACGGCGGACGCCCCGGTGAGCTTGACCGGGACGTCCATGGTCGTGCCGCTCATCCGTCAGCTCCTTTTGGCCATCATCCCGACCACGAATTCACGCAGCAGCGGCACCGCCCGGCGCGGATCGACCCCCAGGTCTTTTGCGATGCCGACTGCGGCCGTCATGTCGAGCTCCAGCCCGTTGAACCCGCTCCGCAGGCTGCCCATGCCGGCCTCCCAGCACCGCCAGCCATCCAGCGTCTCAGGGCTTCGCTCCGGCAGATCGTATTCGCAGGGCCAGCAGGTCACTCCGGACTGGCGACATCCGTCGCAGTATTTTCGCCCGCCTCCGAAGTGCCATTCGGCGCGGGCGCGGATGCGTTTCCCTCGGATTTGACCGCGTCCAGATCGGCCATCACCTGCCTGATGAAGAGTTCGAACATGCCCGGCATGCTCATCAGGATCTCGGCGCCGGCGGGGGAGAACTCGTCTTCCACGCCCTCCCAGCCCGAGATGGCGAGGCGCGCGGCGCCTTTGGCGATCAGCCGGTCCAGCAGCGCGCCGCGCTCCACCTCGCTCATCTCCCCGGTCTTGGCCTCGATTTCGGCCAGGTGCCGGCGCGCCATTATCACGGCCGCGGCCCATTCGGCCTCGCCCGGCGGGGCATAGAGGACCCGAACGCCACGCGCGAGCTCGAGCCAGCGGGGCGAGAAGTCGGCGAGACGCATCACACATACCCCGCGCGCTGGTTCTTCATGGTGACCTGGACCTTCGCACCGGACGGGCCCTTTTCGGTGACGAAGGCGAAGGTGGCCGAAACACCGTTGCGACCCTCCAGGGGCGGCTCCGTCAGCTCGAGCTTCGCGCGCTCCAGCCGCCATTCCACCGACCGCGTCGCGCTCTCGCGGTAGCCGAGGCGCAGATCGAGCGGAGCACCGGAGCGCGACAGATCGAGGATGGTCCGATCGGACGCCCGCACGGTGATCGAGCCCAGGGCATCCGTCAGCGCCGGCGCGGAGGCGTACAGGCCCGGCCCGCCGCTGTTCATCGCCCTGATGCCCTCGAGGTTGTTGCGCAGGGTCAGCGTCGCCTCGGTGATATTGGCGAGCTCGTCCGCGCCATTCAGCGCCCTGCCCTGCCAGCCCACGGACGGGGGCGGCTCCTCCACGGTCGGCGTGGCGTCGATGGATTCATCGTCGCTGATGACCGCCGACCCCATCAGCCCGACCGAGACCGACTGCACGACCTCGCCCGGCCGGAACCGCAGCTCCATCGAGTTGGCGCGCAGGTTCAGGAAGGTGGCGTAATCGGCGATCGGCAACAGACCGCGCTCCAGCGCGGCCAGGGGCAGGTTGCTCTTGCCGGAGGCCCAGACGTGCGTGCGGTCGGTCGTGCCGGTCGTGGTGGGCGCGCCGTACATCAGCGTGGTCCAGTGCCCGAGCGCGTCGCAATCGGCCGGCACGGTGAGCGTCGGCTCGGCCGACAACAGCCCCCGGATCATACGCCCGCCATCGCGCCCCTGGCCGAGCAACTCGACCGCAGAGAAGGGCTGGGTGACGCCGGGCGTGAAGGACAGCACGGGCAGCTGCATATAGCCATCGACCGGCTGCGCGCCCCACGCCGTCTGGTAGGCGAGCAGCAGCCCGGCATCGAAGCCAAAGGCGTAGGCCATGACATCAGCTCCTGTCGCGGATGAAAAAGACGCTGATCACCAGCGCTTCCGCACGCGCCGAGGTGATGTCTTCATCGATAAGGGCGCGGCCCGGTTCGCCACGCGCCGTTTCCAGGCTGATGGCAAGGCCGCCCAGAGTCCGGTCCGACAGGACCGCATCACGGCACTGCTGGACCAGCACCATGGCCGATAGAAGGGATTCGGCAGGCCGCTTGACGGCATCCTCCTCGGCCTCGCCGACATCAGCGATGCACTCGGCCGTGTAGCGGGCCCGCACCATCTGCCGGCCGCCGATGAAATCGGCCTCGACCTCCTCGTTCGCCCAGTAGAGCTGGACGGATGGGACCTCGCTCGCCGTGACCGCGTCGGAACGCTCCAGTTCCACCGGTATCTCGCTGGCCGCAAGCTCGTGCGACAGGCGATCATGAAGAGCCCGGGCGATGCGCACATCGATAGGCGCCAGCGTGTCGCTCATGGCTTCGATGCCCTCTGCAGCAGCCGGGCCGCCCGGCTGGGCTCCGGCACTGCCATGCATTGCAGGACCCAGGTCACCCGGCCCTCATCCAGTTCGGCCCGGTGCACCGAGTAGACGATCTCGCCGACGGCAAACTGGTCGCCGGCCTGGACGGGTTCCGGCAACTGCGAGCGCACCACATGCAGGACCGCCTCGACGCCCTGCACGAGCACCTCGGAGCGGTCAGGCCCGGACAGGATCACCCGGACCTCGCGCCCGCTGCCCTCGGGGTCGCCGCGGCGCCGATATCGCGCGACCGACGAGCCCGGGCCGAGAGACATGATCTCCGCAGCGCGGGCCCAAGGGTCGGACGGCATCAGAAGCTGTCGTTCAGCTTGACCGCGACGGTCGCATCACCGGAGAGCGCCGCCGTCTCGACGATGCCGATCTTGGTATTGCCCGAGGAGGTCGTGGTGACGTTCCCGGCGGTCCCGTCCCAGTAGACGGCGGCCCCCTGCGTCAGCGCGCCGGTCGCCTTCGGCAGGTCCCAGACCTCGCCGAGGCCCAGGACGAAGGTCGCGCCGGCCGCGGCCGTGGTGAGGGCGACGCCGAACATGGCGCCGATGATGTAGAAGCGGCCGCTGACGACGCCGCCGGCCGGCGCCGTGCAGACGATCCGCTTGCCTTCGTGGCGGTGATTGGTGGCCATGGTTTTGTCTCCCTGGGCGCGTCACAGCGCGCCCGCTGAAGGGCGAAGGGCAGCCTCAGGGCGTGGGGGCGACGCCCGGGTTCTTCACCATGCCGCGCCAGCTGCTGGCCTTCGCGGCGAAGTCGAAGATCAGCCGGTACTTCATGCCCAGCGTGTCGAAGTTCTCCATGGAGGAGAGCTGCGGCGCGCGCCGGCCGCGCAGATAGGCGACCTCGATGGTCGGGCGATCCGGCGTGACCAGGTACCAGGGCGAATTCGTCGCCGCGAGGCGCGGCTCGACGACGGGCGTGATCCGGCCACCGTAGACGGCGACGTTCTGCTGGCTGTCCGGCGCGGTGATGACGGTCGCCAGCTTGCGCGCCTGGATGTGCCGCGCCGCGCTCACCAGCAGCAGCAGGCGGGTCGGCGGCGCCAGCACCCGACCCGAGAGATCCGTCTGCTCGAGCAGCAGCTGCTCGGCCAGGCCGAGCGAGGCCTCGGTCAGGTCGGCACCGGCCGCCAGGTTCTTGTGGTCGGCATGGAAGAGCGTCTTGCCGTCCTGCATCACCGGGTTGGTGGTGAGCTGGGCGAAGACGGCATCGGCGAGCGATTCATAGCCGGCCGAGGCGGCGTCATTCAGCATCCGGGTGAAGGCATTGAGGTCATCGTTGATGATGGCCTCACGGGACAGCTCGACACCGCTCGACTTGGTGCTGATGCTGTAGGTGAAGCCGTCCTCGGTCACCGCGCCATAGCGCACCGACGCGCTCTCCGGCTTCGGGCTCAGCTTCGGGAAGCGGCCGATGTCGACGACGTTGATCGACTTGAAGTCGTTGACGTCGAACTCCTCGGTCCAGCCGCGCCAGGTGGCGGGATAGGACTCGAAGCGGGTCATCAGCCGCTTGTTGGCGGCGTCGCGCAGGATCAGCGGGAAGTCGCTGGTCGTATGCTCCTGCCGGAAGCGGTCATACAGCGCCTCGCCCGAGAGACGGTAGGCGCCGCTGACGCCCGACGCGTTCAGGCACTCCTTCAGCAGCCCCTGCAGCCCGAGGCCGTAGAACTCGCGCCCCTCGGCGCTGGGCGCCTGCTGGGCGAGATGGGCGTAAAGGGCGCCGGCGGCGCGCATGCGGAAGGTGTCGCGCTCATCCGTGACCAGCGTGGCGACGGGGCCGCGTTGCGGCTGGGCGTCGGCCATGGCCGAGATGGCGGCATCCCGCGCCTGGTCGAGCGTCGCGCCGGCCGTCGCCTGCGACAGCACCCATTCGGCATTCAGCGCGCCGCGGGACCGGCTGGCCAGCTCCTGCAGTTGGACCAGCGTCGCCGCCTGGGGCTGCGGGGTGGTCGGCGCCGCGGCCGGCGCGGGATTGGCGGGGGCCGGGCTGGTGGGCTGGCCCGGCGTGGTGGGGGTGGCGACCGACATGCGGGCCTCCTGCTGGACGGGCTGCGCCCGCGGGTTGAGCGCGGCCAGGGCGGCCGGCGCGGGAAGAAGGGACCGCAAGGCCTGGGGCGGCCGGCGGTAGGCGGCGAGGATCTCGGCGGAGCGGCCCTGCGGCACGCGGGCCTGCGCCTCGCCCTCGATCTCGGTCGCGAAGCCCTCGGCAAGGGCGTCTTCGGCGCCCAGCCAGGTCTCGGCGTCCATCATAGACTGCATGGCGTCGCGGTCCTGGCCGGTGCGCGCGGCGTAAAGCGCGGCCACCGCGCTGGAGATGCGCTCCAGCAAGGTGGCCGTGCGGGCCATCTCCCGATGATCGCCCATCGCCAGGGTCCAGGCGTTGTGGATCATAAGGAAGGCATTGCGCGGCATCTGGATGCGCGCGCCGGCCATGGCGATGACGCTCGCGGCGCTGGCCGCCACGGCATCCACCAGGATGGTCACCTCGCCCTTGTAGCGGGCAAGCTGGTTGTGGATGGCGAACCCCTCGAAAACCGAGCCCCCATAGGAGTTGACCCGCACCGTCAGCGGCCGGCCGCCGGCCTCGGCCAGGGCGCGCCGCACCCCGTTCGCCGTGATGTCCCAGCCGACCACGCCGTCCAGGTCCATCTGCATCCGGTCGCCGTCGGCGCGGATGGCGAGCGCCGGCGCCGCTTCGGCAAGCGGCACCTCCGCGGCCAGCGCATCCAGCGCCGCCTGCGTCCAGTCCATGTGTTTCTCCTGTGAGGCTGATCGGGCCTAGGCTTCGCTGGTGCGCCCGGCACCAAGCTCCACGGCCGCGTTCTGCGATGGGTCCTGGGCGCTGCCCGCGAGCGCTGTGCGGCGCGGGTCGCTGTCCAGGATGATGCCCTTGTCGTCGAGCTCTTCGAGCCACTCGGCGATTTCGGCGGCGTGCTCCCGCCAGTTGTAGCCGAGCGAGCCGATCAGGTTGGGCATGGTCTCCAGACCGCCGCGGGCGGCCTTGATCAGCGCCGGGATCTCCCGAGGCGGATCGATCAGCTCGTGTCGCGGCGGCTGGCATTCGACCGGGTAGCCTTCCGGGCGGAAGGGCAGCTCGCCCATGATCATGGCCAGGTCCATGACCCGCTCCCACACCCGCTCGCAGGCGGGGATGATGCGCAGCCAGTGATCGGCGTCGATGCCGCGGCGGTGCTCGACACGGCTGGCCTTGAGGGAAGAGAAGGTCGCCGTCGAGAAATCACCGGAGACCTGGTCATCGGTCAGGCCGGTGCCCACCGCTGCCGCCCGCTGGAAGTAGCGGGACAGCGGCTCGAACTGGCCGGCGCCGGTCGGGTTGACGGTCGCGACCTCTTCGCCCGGCTCCAGATAGCCGATCATGCCCGGGCTGAGCTCTTCCTCCCGGTGTTGCCGCTTCCCGTCAGGCCCTACGACGCCTTCCTGGCCGCCGCCCGGCCGCGTGACGAAGGCCGTGAAACAGGCCTCGACCTTGGCCTTGATCACGGACGCCTCGGCCAGTTCGCTGAAGTCGCCAAGCAGCGGAATGATCCGGTGCAGGGCAGGCACGCCCCGGCGCTGCCCAGGCCGCTTCTGGTGGTAGAGGTGGATGACATCGGCCGCGGGCCAACGATCCGTCTCCTCCGTCAGCGCGCTCGGTGTGGCCCAGCTCCCCATCAGCAGGGCGCCCGGGCCATCTTCGCCAGGGTGGCCGCGGCGGAAATGGTAGGCGACGACCAGACCGCGCCGCGTGAGCTCGACGCCCTGCACGATCATGCCACCCCCGCGCGTTGTCGCGGTCAGCGTCTCGGCCAGCAGATCAGGCTCGACCACCTCCAGCTTCAGCGGAATGCGCATCCCCTGCTCGCGCATCTCCGAGGGCGTCAGCTGAATGAATCGGATAATGCCTTCGCCCGCCTCGGCCCAGGACCGCGCCGCCACCTCCAGCTGCGCATCGAAGGAAAGGAGGCCGGCGATATCCGACTTCCTCGACCAGGCCTTGTAGACGGCGTCCGCCTGCTTGTTCAGCGCGGGGTCACCGGTGTTGGCCCTCATCGAGATGCCGTAGCCCACCCGGTTCTGGGTCAGGATATCGATGATGCGGCCGGCATGCGGGTTATCCCGCTCCAGCTGCCGTGATCGGTTCCTGGCCCGAGCCAGATAGGGCCCCACCTGGGCGTTCGGCCCTGTGGATTCGGGGATCCGCCCCCGGCTGCGCCGGTTGATGCGGCCCGCCTCATAGGCCTCGACCTGGGCGCGCGCCTTGGCGCGCGTCCGGGCCCACCCCGGCGCGATGGCCAGGATGCCGCGCTCCAGCAGGTTCATGTCAGTACCGCCTGTAAATGCCGATGGATGCTCGCCCGAAGATCCCCCCCGAGCGCTGACTGCCCTTCACCACCTCGGCCACCAGGCGCCGGGCGTTCACCAGCTCTTCCATCGAGCGGAAGGTCAGTTCGCGGCCGTCGGCGAAGCGGGTCTTGGCCACCCCGTTCACCGCCATCTCGACCATCGCCTGGTCGATGCGATCCAGGTCGGCCTGGGTCAGCCCCTGGGTCGGCAGGTCTACCATGCGTGCTCCTCCCGGCCGCTGCGGCCGAACCATCCTTGCCTCCCGAAGCCCATCCGGCGCCGGGTCGGCCGCTCCTCCTCTTCGGGCTCGGCCTCTGGCTTGGCGGCCGGCGCGGCAGGCGCCGCCTCGGCCGCGTTGCCCGCAGCTGCAGCGGTGCCGGTATCCTCAGCTGCCCGCTCCTCGGCCGGAGCGGTGCGTGCTGCGAGGGTCGGTGTCCACAGCTCCTGCAGATCCTGCTGGGCGTCGACGGGGCGGCGGATCTCCGCCTCCAAGGCCGCCCACCGCGCCTCGGTCATGCCGGCGGTGCCGTGCATGGCGAGGGCTCGGGCATAGACCGCCGTGTCGAGCAGGTCATTGGTGCGGCGCTTAATCCAGCGCCGGCCAGTGACCTGCTTGTTTCGGTCCAGCACATCCTCCAGCGTCTCGGCCGTGAGCTCTGACAGGTGCTCGAGGGTTGTGGCCTCGCTGAAGCGCATCGCGCCAACCGGCCAGACACCGTCAGTGTCAGGCCCCTGCTCCGTCTTTCGGAGGGCGTCGGCGATGTCGATCTTCAGGTTGTAGGTCCCGACCGGCCACAGCAGCACGACGCCGATCTTCTCGCCGTCGATGGTGACGTCGCGCTTGCTGGGCGCGCTGAGCGGCGGCAGCCGGGGGTCGCCCTGCCCGTCCAGCGCGTAGATCTTGGGCTCGCTCCGTGCCGCGTGCCGGCGGCAGTACCGGTAGACGTGATGCGTCGCGTAGCCGGTATCGATGCCCCAGGAGACCGGGCGCATCTCATGCCCCCAGGCGCTCCTCCAGGACCGCGCCATCAGCTCGTCATGCGCCTTCCAGGTCGCCGCCTCGGTCGGCTTCCCGGGGAGGATCTCCACATGGATCTTGTAGGGCGATAGGTCTCGATCGAAGCCCCAGACCGACGATACCAGCCGGTCGCCCTGGCAGTCCGTTGCGCCCACCAGGAACAGAACCTCGGCCGGCACCGGGGCCCGCCAGATCTCTCGCCTGGTGTAGAGCACTGCCTCGCTCGGCATGTCATGCCGAGCCTCATAGGCCTCACCCTTGATCTGCTGGGCAACAACCTTTTCCTTCCGGGGGTCGCCTTTTGCCGCGAGCAGCCGAAGGGCAATGCGCGCCCAGGAGATGAAGGGGCTGTACAAGGCGTTGATGGCGTATCCGGCGTGCTTCAGCAGACGCTCAGGAAATTCGTGGACCCAGCTGCCGCGTGCCACAATGTCGCGCTTGTGGCGGTGCTCGATGGCCTCACCACATGCCTCGCACACGTAGTGCGCCAGCTCGGGCGCCTCTTCCGTGTAGTGCAGCTGCTCGAACTTCAGATCCTGCTCGTATCTGCAGTGCGGGCAGGGCACGACATACCGCCCCTTCGACGATTGCTCGTACAGGGCCGTGACGCGGCAGCGCAGCTTCCCGTCATGCGTCCGGCCGCCCTCCCCTGGGGTGGAGCAATCTACGACCTTGATGCCGCGCTCGGACCAAGCCTGCGTCCGCTCCAGAGCCTGATCCTCAGGCGCGCCGCGACCGTCAGAGTCGTCCGGGAACTCCGATAGCTCCTCGAAGATGACCACCCGCGCCGAGCGCATCTGCAGCGCCTTCGAAGCGTTGGCACCGACC
This sequence comes from Pseudoroseomonas cervicalis, assembly GCF_030818485.1. Lineage (NCBI taxonomy): Bacteria > Pseudomonadati > Pseudomonadota > Alphaproteobacteria > Acetobacterales > Roseomonadaceae > Roseomonas > Teichococcus cervicalis. The sequence goes on from NZ_JAUTAJ010000004.1 coordinate 1,599,066, forward strand.
ACCTGCAGGAAGCCGCCGGAGAAGCGCTTAAAGGTGGCCGTCGATCCGTCTCCGTCGCGGGACACGACCTCATCGACCCGCTGCCGCAGGATCGCGCTGCTCCGGATCATGGGATCCAGCTTCAGCTTGTTGTAATCGGACGCCATTTGGATAGAGGGCGTCACCACCAGCACGGGAGCCGGCGTCTCCGCCATGATCTGCCCGAGCAAATTCAGCTCGGCATCCGTCGCGCCAACCTGAGCGCTCTTCTTAAAGGTGACGCGCTCCGCCGGATGCGAGAGCGACATCACCTCCATCGGCTCCCGGAGATATGGCACCAGATCGGTGCGGTAGGGCCCAGGCACAGGAGAGCCGCTTTCGGGCGGCACGATGCGGTGCTCTTCAGCCCATTCCCAGCAAGTTCGCACCGGATCTGGCATCAGCCCCCGCGCCGCCGCCCCGAAGACGACAGGGCGCGAAGCAGGCAGATCAAGCGCCGCGCTCATCCTCCTTCCTCTCCTCAGGCTCCGCCGCGTCGGCACCGAGCCGGCGGCTCAGATCGGCCAGCACCGCAACCAGGGCCTTGTTCAGCATGTGGGTGATTGCACGCGGCGCGCTCTCCGCTGCCAAATCCTCGGCAAGGCGCGGCGGCAAGGCGAGCAGTTCGTCCCGCGTGAGGCGGAACGCTTCGAAGGTGTCCCGGTCAACCTCTTTGGCGTGTCGGATCTGCTGCTTCTCGCGAGCCAGGGCGATCTGCTCTTGCTCGCGGAGCGCGGCTTCGCGCAGCGCTCGCTCCGCCTGGTAACTCGGCCCGGACAGGGCACGCGGCGCAACTTCCGAGGCAGCCATTTCGAGTAGCTGCTGCACATCGCCCAGCATCTGGTCGGCGAGGGCGACATTGATGCGCCCATCCGGCAGGACGGCCGGCGCGGCCAGCTTCCCGAGGCGTTTCAGCTTCGAGATGTACGCCGCCGAGACGCCGCGATGGGCAGCATAGTCCTTCGACGAGACCACACCGATGGCGCGCTGAACCTCGCCAGCCATCCTGTACCTCGCTGAACCTGAATGAACCTCTTTGCTGAACCCGCCACTACCGAATGTGCAGGGCTCGAACCACTGTGCACGTTTCCACCCCGGGGAGGACCCAAGGGGGTGGGGGGTGGCTCGGGGCGCCCCCCCCGCGCCGTCGCGGTCGCCCGTCCTACCGGGGCAGGACCGGGGGCTGGGGGCGAGGGAGGAGCCCGGCCTGCGGCGTTAGACCTTGGCGAGCTCGGCCGCCAGAGCGGGCGGCAGGCGCTTGGCGATGGAGGCCTTGGCCGTCTCCCGCCAGGCCAGTCGCGGCCGATACCGCGGCGCGCTTCGCATGAAGACATAGACCGGCAGTGGCCGGCCGCCAGATCCTTTGCGGTAGATGCCTGGTGGCAGCGTGCTGCCATCCCATTTCGTGGTGCGCCCCTCGCCCATCCGGAAGATGGCGAAGTACTCTTCCCCCCGCCGAAGGCCGCGTTGCCGACGCTTGCGCCGCTGATTGTCTCCGGGGTTGAGTGCGCCCAGAACAGACAGGATTTTGATCAGCTGCCCGGTGCGCGGGTTGCCGTTGCGGTCCAGCTCGGCGAAGCGGCCCGGCATCATGAAGACCCTGGTGCCACTGATCAGCGACAGACGAAGCTCAGCGCGCTTCTGGATGCGGGTTCCGCCCTCGGCCTGCAGTTGCAGCGCGCTCACAGGCTTGGTTCTCGAGCCGCCCGTGTAGGCATCCTTGAAGGTCACCACCGCGGTCAGATCTCGTTCAGTGGCCCACTGGATCCGGGTACTGTTAAGCACCCAGGGCGTGGCCTTGAAGAAGGTGGTGCGCACCTTCTCCCGAAGGTCCGACTGGGTCCCCTGCGCAGTGGTGTTCAGCACCCGCCGCTGGGCGGAGCGAAGGCGCCTGGCCTTGGCCTCCATGGCCAGCCGCCATGTGTGTGGATTGACGTCGAGGGTCAGCTGCAAATCGAGCCCTCCAACGCAAAGCGCCCGGGACCTCTCGGCACCGGGCGCAATTCAAGCAATGATGGATTGGTATTCCGAAACCGGGCGAAGCGTCAAGCGGCTTCGATCCATTCCCCGATCAGGCAGTATTGGTGCAGCGCCACCTGCACGGCGCGCAGCACCGAGCGCCGATCCAGTTTGCGCTCCACCGCCAGCTGCTCATGCCCCCAGTTGTCGACGCAGATGGCCATGGTCAGGTCATACAGCGTGACGCAGCTGCGCCGGCTGGCGCGCTGCTGCTGCGCCCACTCGCGCCAGGGCCGGAAGCGATTGGCGAAGGCGGGCGTCAGCCCGGGCGGCAGGTCTCCCGGCCGGAGCGGGCCGCGCGGCGCGCCGTAGGTGTTCGCCGCCAGGCCGGGGCCGCTGCCCACGATGGCCGCATGCACCCGACGGATCTCCAACCCCGCCTCCAGCTGCTTTTCGCGGATCCGCCCCTCCTCCCACAGCCGCTCCAGCATGTCGGTGTGGAGCAGCCGCAGCCGGCTCCGGTCGCCGCTGGGTCGGCTGATGCCTCGCAGCTCGGCGGCCGTGGCCAGCAGTTGGTCGCGGATAGCCTCAGTGGTGACGAAGGCCTCGCCGGGAGTCGCGGCGCCGGCCGGTGCCGTGGTGCGGAATTGCGCCGAGGAGAGCTTGGCGCCGTTGATCGTCAGCGTGAGGGCCATGATCGGAGCTCCTATGCAGCGGCGGCGACGGGGCGCGCGGGCGGGTCGCCCAGGCAGCCGCGCCGATGCCAGGCGGCGAGATCGGCGTGGTAGCGCTCGAGCGCCGGATTGGCGGGCGGCGGAGGCGCCTCGGCCTCGACCTGCTGGGCGATCTGCTGCTCGAGGTAACGGATCGAGCGGATCTCCGGACGCTCCGGCTGCTGCGCAAAGGCGCTGGCCACCTGGCGGATCACCGTCGGCGACCAGCCCTTCCGGAGCCAGCCGCCCACGACCTCCGGCTGCGCGAGGCCCAGGCTGAGCATCGTGGCGAGCTCGCGGGCCAGGGCCTGAGCCTCATGGCCGAAAACCGCTTTCCCGGAAACCGAGGAAGAAGGAGAGGAGGAGGATTGATAGTTATGAGAAAGGGATTCTCTCTCCGCGCGCGCGCGCGTGGGGGTTTCCGGGTTTTCGGTTTCCTGGGTTTCGGCTTGGCGCGCCGCGGCGCCGCCCTCGATCGACAGCGGCAGGTGGCCCTGGCTGCGACGGAGGCGCGCCTGCTCCGCGGTTTCGCCCTTGCGCGGCCGGCCTCCAAGGCGGCCATTCTCGGCCGCAGCCCCAGCGCGGCGTGGCGCCATCGCCTCCAGCAGCGGGATGCGCAGGCCGGTTTCGTCCTGGGTTACCAGGGTTTCCCCAATCAGGATTTCCAAATGGGTTTCGGTTTCGGTTTCCGAGGCGGAAACCAGCAGCGAAACCCGGGAAGCCGAGGTGAAGGGAATGGCGCCGCCATGCCGCAGCGCGGCGCGGGCCAGCAGCAGCCAGAAGGCGCGCACCGCCAGCGGCAGGGTGCGCAGGCGCGCATCCTCCTCCAGCAGCCGCAGCAGGCGCTCCTGCAGGTTCACGCGGGCCATGGCTTATCCCTCCCTCCCCGTCACCGCGGCGCCGCTGCGGCTGCGCCAGGCGGGGCTGTTGTCGATCTCGGATTCGTCGCGGAACCAGACCGCGTGATCGCTGAAGCGCAGATCCGTGTGCCCAGTCGGGCCCTGGCGGTTCTTCGCGATGAAGATGGTGGCCTTGCCCTTGGCGTCGGCCGTCATCGCCTTCCAGCCCTCGAGGCGGGCATCGAAGGCCTCGGGCGTCTCCTTCGGGGTGCGCTTGGGCATGGTCCGGCTGAGGTAGTAGTGCGCCCTGTGAAGGAACATCACCTTGTCGGCGTCCTGCTCCAGCGCGCCGGAATCGCGCAGATCGGAGAGCGTCGGCGTCTTGTCGTCGCGTCCCTCGACAGCGCGGCTCAGCTGCGACAGCGCCAGCACCGGCACGCCCAGCTCGCGCGCCAGCGCCTTCAGGCCGGCGGAGATCTCGCTAATCTCCTGCACTCGCCCCTGGCGCCGCGCCTCCTCCGAGGCCCGCATCAGGCCCACATAGTCGACCACGACCATTGCCAGGCCACCGCGCTTGATGTCGCGGCGGAGCCGTCGCGCACGGTGCCGAAGGCGCGGAACCGAGATGCCGCCGCGGTCATCAATGACCAGCGGCACATCCCAGGTTTCCATCTCGGCCGCCTGCAGGCGCGCCTCCTGCTGGCGGTTCAGCGGCGGCGGCGGCTCGGCGCCGCCCCGGTCCTCCGGCAGAGCCAGCTGGCGATGCGTGAAAACGCTGGCGACCGAGAGGTTGGCATGCGCTGCGGCGACACGGGCGCCCAGCTGGTCCGCCGCCATCTCGCCGGACCAGACCAGCACCCGGCGGTGATCCAGCGGGGCATCGGGCGTGCCTAGGCTGTCGCGCAGCGCGGCAGCGGCACGCACGGCGATGCCCATGGCAAGCGCCGTCTTGCCCATGGAGGGCCGCGCGGCCAGCAGGATCAGCTCCCCGGGCACCAGGCCGCACAGCATGCGGTCGAGCGCCTGGTATCCTGCGCTGATGCCCTGAAATACGCCGCCGCGCGCCAGCGCCTCCCGGCCCTTGGCGATGGCGGTGGTGACGGCCTCGCCCAGCGGCACCGCCGGGGTTTCGTCCTGCAGCTGCTCGGCCAGGCTGAGCAGCCCGGCCTCCAGCGCCTCCACGGCGGCGCGGCCGCTGGGGACGCCAGCATCCTCGGCGGGCGCGCAGGCGGTGTAGGCGGCATCCGTCGCCAGCTCGACCACCCGGCGCGAGACCCAGGCATTCACCACCGTGCCGGCATAGGGCACCGCCAGCGAGCGCATGCAGCCCGCCGTGAGCAGGCTGGCAAGGTAGCCCGCCCCGCCCGCGTCCGGCAGCTGCCCTGCGGCCTCCAGATCCATGCGCACATGCACGCAATCGGCGATCTGGTCGGCGCGGCGACGGCGGTCGATGACCTCCCAGATCAGCCTGTGCTGGGGGTGCGACCAATGCTCCGCCGACAGCATCCCATCAAGGTCATGCCAAACAGCCTGGTTCATCATCAGCGAGCCGAGGACGGCCTGCTCAATATCGTGCGGCCGCGGCTGCTGCAGCTCGGGGACGAGGGAGATCATCAGCAGTTCCTCATGGCCTCGATCCCTGCGCGCGCCTCCTGGCGCAGCAGCAGCTCGGTATCGGTGCGGCGATGCAGGGCGGCGCGAGCCGCTTCCTGCTGCGCCAGTGGCAGGGTGTGGATGGCGTAGGCGCTGGTGCAGGCCAGCGCTGCCAGGGCATCGCCCACAGCACGGCCGGCTAGGGCGTCCAGCAGCGCCTGGCGCAGGCGGATATCGGCCGGCGGCAGGTGGGGCATCAGCGCGCGCCCTTGGGCAGCGGCTTGCGCGTGCGGATGGCGAGGTAGCGCGCGCCGTCGCCGCCGAGGAGCGGCTGCTGCACGAGCAGTACCAGGCCAAGGGCATGCGCCTCCGAAGCGCGATCCGCTTCATCCAAAGCGATGCGCGCCGGAGGCAGGAGGCAGTTGCGCGCGTCCCGCGCCTGAGCCAGCCGCCCCTGGTAGTAGGCATGGCGCGCACCAGGACCAGCCTGCCGCAGCCAGGCGCGGAAGCTGCCATCGGCCACCTGGGGAGCGCCGCTCAGCTCCGGTAGGGCCATGCCCTCAGCCGTGATCCGAACCATGCGCGCCGCACCACCCGGCGGCGCCCAGACCTCCAGCAGCCCCAGGGCCGCGGCGTCGTGCACCGTCTTGCGGGCGGTGGGGATGCTGCCGATGGCAAGCGCCTCGGCAATGATGCCGTTGCTCGGGCATTGCCGCCACTCAGCGCCGCCATTGGCCGCCAGCCAGGCGACCAGGCGCCGGGCCCGGCGCTCGACATGCTCGTGCAGGGCCACGCCTGCGGGGCCGGTGGCCATGCCGCGCGCCGCGCTCACAGCTGCCCATCCTGCGCCGGCGGAATCACGCCGTGCGCCTCGATCAGCTGCGCGGCGCGGCGCAGCTCGTCCCGCGCCACGGTCAGGACCATGTCGCGATGTGCCATGCGGCGCTGCAGGTAGCCCTCGACGCCGCCCTGATAGATTCGGATCGTCAGGAAGCCGCAGCGGATCTCGATTGGGTCGGCGGGGACATAGCCGCAGCGCCAGCGGCCGAGGTGGAAGGTGCAATCGGTCGGCATTGCGGGGTTTGCTCCATCCGCAGGCGCAGCTCATGGACCAGGTCGAGCACTTCGCGCTCGAACTCGTCAGAGGCGGCCATTAGGGCGATGATCTCGGGGGAGCGCGGCGCGGCCTGGGCATAGAGCCAGGCGGAGGCGGCGCGCGGGGTCGCATCGGCCACGCGCGCGATGCGCTTGGCAGCACCGCGGCCACCCCAGGTGGCGCGCAGCGCGGCGCCGATCCTGGCCCGGATGACCGTCAGAAAGTGCGTTTCGATGTAAACTTGCGATGTCGCGTTCATGCCCTGCATGCCCCATCATCCTGGCCATGCAGTGCAGCATTGGTCTCGAAGAGCACCTGAACGGCGCCGGGCTGGAACCCCGGCGCCGTTCGCATTTCGGAGAGGGGGCGGACGGGAGTCTGGGCCGCCTCCTGGTCCACCGCCGGGGGAGGAAGGCGGGCGGCGGAAGCCGTGCTGGCGCGGACCGTCCCGTTGCCGGAACGGCCCGCACCCTCCACCATGGCCGCACCCCTGCGTGCCATGGAGGATCTGGACAGCCGATGATCGAGACAATTCTGATCGGCGGCTTCGTGCTGCTGCTGGTGCTCGCGTTGATCGGGAAGCTCTTCGAAAAACAGCTGCGCCGCCTCGATGAGAGGATGAGCGGCAATCCGGCCACGCCAGCGCCCATACCGGCCCCAGCACCCGCGCCGCCTCCTGCGTTCACCCGACCGCCGCCCGAGGGCGACAGGGTCCGCTTTGGATACCGGGACCGAGAAGGCCGCGACACCATCCGGCTGGTCACCCCGATCCAGCTGACCTTCTTCGACGAGCCCAACGGAGATCACGGCATCAACGGATTCACCGGCTACTGCCATGATGCCCGCGACACCCGCACCTTCCGCGTCGACCGCATGACCAACGCCTACGTTTTCGACACAGGCGAGGTGCTGGCCGACGCTGCGGCGATCCAGAAATGGCTGGCGGAGGAGCTGCCGACGCCTTCCGGCAGACGGCGGCGCAAGCCTCGCTACGCCACGCGTCGCCCCGAATGACGGAGGAACCGCAATCACGCGGCTTGCTCCTGTCGGGCACCAAACTTCTCGGTCAGCACCCGGATGACCACCGGCAGACGCTTCGTAGGGATGCCCGTCTTGCGCCACTGCGACACCGCAGCGGTGCTGATGCGGCACTCCTTAGCGACTGCGGTGACCGCGCCGCGGCGTGTGAAGAGGGTATCTTCCGGCTCGGACATACCCCGCACTTAGCAAAACTAAGTGACCAACGCAATCATCTTCAGCAGGAGACTAAGTGCGCGCAACCTGATGTGGCGTGGCATCAGTGCCTTAGCACTAAGGGCCCGCTTCCCATGACCACAATCAATCCGAAGGCCCTGGCCATCGGACGCCGGATAGCCGCAAAAAGAGAACAAATAGGATACAGCCAAGCGGAACTTGCTGCTAGGATCGGCGTCACGGATGGCGCGATCGGGCAGTACGAGACCGGCCGAGCCGTCCCAAGAATTAATCGCTTGGAGCGGATTGCCGTGGAACTTGAGACCTCTACGGACTGGCTCCTCACCGGGGGCGAGGGAGAGGAACAAGCTAAGGCTCAGACCAAAGCCGAGCTTGAAGCGCTCCTGCTCATCCGCTCGCTGGCGGCCGATCGCCAGGATGCCGCACTGGCGATGCTGCAGGGTCTCGTGGACCGGATACCCCGCAAAAAGTAGCGCTCGCTTAGTTTTACTAAGTTTTCCGTTGCGGCCTATCGCTTAGTTTTGCTAAGTCTCCAGCGCGCCATCCCGGCGCCGGAGGCTCCCTATGCAGATCGAACGCGCGGCGCCATCGTCGCCCGCCTCTCTGCCCTGCGTCGCCATCGTCGACCCCAGCCGCGGCTGGCTGGCGACGATCCACCCCTGCGACCAAATCGACGGCAGCGCCGAGGCCGCCCTCAAGCACCTCTCCCGTCAGAATCCCGGCCCGGCCATGCAGTCCGCCCACACGCTGATGCTGGCCGCGCTGCGGCTGGCGCGGCACCGCGACGGCATGCCGCTGCCCGCCGACGACAAGCCAGCCTACGTCGTGCTGCGCCGCCTGCCGGCAGACACCGAGCTTTTCCCTTCCGAGATGATGGCGTCCAGCGCCGCCGAAGAGCTGGCCGACAGCCGGCCGGGCGAGGCGTTCCGCATCGCTCTGCTGCTGGACACCCACATGCGGAGGCCGCGCCATGCTGGGTGACGCCCTGGTGCGCCTAGCGGCGGAGGCCGAAGCCGCGATCGACCGCGACCCGGCGGAGTTGCCGCTGGGCTGGATCGACGAGGTCCAGCGCCACGCCAATGCCCTGCTGCGCAAGCCGCGCCCCGACCAGGCCGAGCTGCGCCGCCTGGGTGGCCGCATTGGCGGCGTGCTGCTGTCGCTTGTCTCGGCGCCGCGCGGCAGCGAGGCCCTGGCCCGCACGCGCATCGCCGATCTGCGCCGCCACGCCGAGGCCGTCCGCGCCGCCGAGGACCCCGGCGGCCTGCGTATCCCCGAGCCTGCGAACCGCAACGTCCCCGTGGGCCGCCTGCCCTGGCCGCAGGAAATCGGCCTGTGAGCACCCGCCCGCATCCCCGCCCGTCCTGCGAGACCGCCGCCCAGCTGCTGGCCGGGCGCCGCGGCGCGGGCGCCACCCCCAACCACGACGGAGGCCGCCCCATGGGCCCCGATACGATCCGGCACCGCGAGCTGCTGGACCACCTGCGCACCATCACCCCGGCCGAGGCCGCGGCGGAGATGCTGTCGCTGGAGCAGGAGCGCGACCGTCTGCGCAGCGTGATCGACGCGGTGCTGCCGGCCGATTCCATCACGCCCGCCCCCGGCGCCGAGGCGCCTCGCTGATGTCCGTCCTTCACGTCCAGGAGCATCGCCGCATGTCGGACGAGCTGATCGGCGACCCTAGCCTTCTGCGCAACTTCGGCCAGGTCATGGCCGCGCTGGAGGAAGGCCGTTTCAACCGCGACATCACCGACGCTTTCAGGGAGCTGATCGGCACCCTTACCGACAATCCGTCGGGCAAGGCGAAAGGCAAGCTCGCCCTGCAGATCGCGGTTTCGATCGATAATGGAATCGTCGAGATCGCGGGCGACTTCAAGGTGACCGCGCCCAAGCTGGTCCGCGGCTACAGCGTGTTCTGGCCGACGCCCGAGGGCAACCTCATGCGGCGCAACCCCAATGAGCCAGAGCTACCGCTCAGCGACGTGATCGTGCCGTCGCCGCGCGGCCTCGCCTGAGCAGCAGACGCCGAAGAGGGAGAGGCAGAATGAAGGCCCTCGCAGAAATGGGCGTGGTGGCGCTGGTGCTGTTCGCCATCATGAACCTGGTCACCGTGCTTCAACGCGGGGCGGAGCTGCATGCTCTGCTGGGCGACCTGTGAGCGAGGCCCCTCCCCCGCTGCCGCCCGCCGAGCTGCGCCAGCAGGCCATCGCCGCGGAGCTGCGCCGCCAGGACCCGGAGCGCTACCCGAACACCGAGGCCGGCGGGCATCAGGCAATGGAAGACGCGGCCGCGGCCATGGACGCCGAGGTTGCGCAGCCCGAGCAGCCCGAAGGCGTGGCGCCGGAGCAGTGGGCCAGCGTGCTGGCTCAGCGGCCCGCCGCAGTGCGGCCCGATGCGTGGCACCGGATGATGCTGACCAGCCATCGCCTCGCCGCCAGGGAGAGCCGCCTAGCCCAGATCCTTTACGAGCAGATCGAGATGACCGCCGACCATGAGGGCGGCATGGCGCCGACGTGGGAGGAGATGCAGCAGCAGGCCGCAGCCCCAATCCCGCGCGGCAAGCGGCAGCGGGAGGATCGCGCGTGGTGCTCCATGCACCTGATGGAGTTCCGGGCAAAGGCACGCGAGCTGCTGGCCATCCATGACGCGCACGCGCTGGAGGAGATCACCGCGCTGCTGAGCAGTCGAGCCGCCGAGATCCGCGCTGCCCAGCAGCAGGGAGGAGCCGACGATGCCGGGTGATGGTTCCCCCCGGATCGTGTGTTGGTTCTCAGCCGGCGCCGCAAGCGCCGTCGCGACCAAGCTGATGCTGGCTCGCCGTAGCAACGCCGAGGTGGTGGTGGCTCGCTGCATCGTCCCGGAGGAGCACGAGGACAACGACCGCTTCGCCCATGATTGCTCCAGGTGGTTCGGGCGGCCGATCATCGAGGTGCGGAGCCAGGACTATGCCAGCTGTGAAGATCTTTGGGCCGAGCGCCGATACATGGCCGGGCCGCGTGGCGCCATCTGCACCACAGAGATGAAGAAGGCGGTTCGCTGGACCTTCGAGCGGGAGTGGATGCCCGACCAGCAGGTATTCGGCTACACGGCCGAGGAGCGGCGGCGGGTGGGCAACTTTCGCGCTGGCAACCCCGACGTGCGCCTGCTGGTGCCGTTGATCGACGAGGGCCTGTCAAAGGCCGACTGCCTTGCCATGGTGGACCGCGCCGGCATCGAGATCCCGGCCATCTACCGTCTAGGCTTCCGCAACGCGAACTGCCTGGGCTGCGTAAAGGCGACAGCGCCGTCCTACTGGAACCGCATCCGCCGCCACTTCCCCGGGGTGTTCGCTCGCCGCGCCACGCTGTCGCGCGAGATCGGCTGCCGGCTGGTGGAGCTGCATGGCGAGCGGATCTTCCTGGACGAGCTGCCGCAGGATGCTGGGGCCGGCGAGCAAGACCCCGACATGGAATGCAGCCTGATGTGCGCAATCGCCGAGAGCAAGCTGCAGACCGCCGCCGCCCAGCAGCAGGGATGCGCCGACGATGCCAGGTGATCACCCCCAGCGCATCCAGCTCCGCCGCCTGAAGGGCTGGAGGATGCCGGAGAACACCGTGCGGGTGTGCCGGCCGGGGATCTTCGGCAACCCCTGGCGCCACACCGATGCCGCCGTGGCGGTGCGCATGTATCGCGTCTGGCTGACGGGCGGCATGCGCAGCCTCGACATGTTCGACTGCACCAGGGCCGTCTCGGGCAACCTGTCGGACGCCCGCCGCAACGTGCTGGCCGGCCTGCCCACGCTGCGCGGCAAGAACCTGGCGTGCTGGTGCCGGCCCGGCACGCCGTGCCATGCCGATGTCCTGTTGGAGATGGCCAATGCCTGACGGAAGTCTCCCCATCAGCCTGCCGCCCCGCTTCCTCTCACGCGAGCAGGCGGCCGAATACCTCGGCGTCAGCACCGGCACGTTTGATGCGGAGGTCCGGGCCGGCACCTGGCCCCAGCCGCTGCGGCGCGGCCCCAGCGGCCGGCGCTTGACGTGGGACCGGCTTGCGCTGGACGCTGCGGCCGATCTGGCCTGTGGGGTGCGCCGCCCTCAGCCCGGAGCCAGGGCGGCCCGCAACACCTGGGATGACGTGTGACCCTCATCCGCCTCCGCTACGTGCAGCGATTCGTCGATCGCTACGGCAAGGCCCGCTACTATGTGCGCAGGCCTGGCACCAAGCGCGCCGCGCTGCCTGGTCAGCCGGGATCTCCCGAGTTCATGGCGGCCTACCAGGCCGCAATGGCAGCAGCGCCGGACAAGGCGCCCATCGGCGCCACGCTGACGGTGCCGGGCAGCATCGATGCCCTGGCTGTCGACTGGTATGGCTCCGCCCTCTTCCGGCAGCTCGCGTCCTCCACCCAGGCTGTCTATCGCCGCAACCTGGAGCGCATCCGGGCCGCCCATGGCCACCGCCTGGTGGCCGACCTTGACGCGCAGGTTGTCCGGCGGCTGATGGCCAAGCAGATCGAGACGCCGGCCGCGGCCAACCACGTCCTGCGGATGCTGCGCCTGCTGATGCGCCACGCGATCGACCTGGAGTGGAGGCCCGACGACCCCACCAGAGGGGTCCGGCGGTTCCGGGAGCGCCAGGAAGGCGCCCGCACCTGGTCCGAGGAGGACATCGCTCGGTTCGAGGCGCACCACCCCATCGGGAGCCGTGCCCGCTTGGCCATGGCCCTCTTGCTCTACACCGGCCAGCGACGGTCAGATGTGGTCAAGATGGGCCGGCAGCACCTGAGGGGCGGCAGCATTTTCGTTCGCCAGCAAAAGACCGGCGCGGAGCTGCTGATCCCCCTGCACCCCGAGCTTCGGCGGGTCCTGGAGGCGACCCAGGGCGAACACCTGACCTTCTTGACCACCCAGGCCGGCGCGTCGTTTGCCTCACCGACCGGATTCTACAACTGGTTCGTGGAGGTGACCCAGGCAGCCGGATTGCCCAAGGGCCTCAGCCCGCACGGGCTGCGCAAAGCCGCGGCGCGGCGTCTGGCCGAGGCCGGATGCTCGGCGCACCAGATCGCGGCGATCACCGGCCACAAGACGCTGTCGGAGGTGGAGCGCTACACGCGCGCGGTGGACCAGGAGCGCCTGGCCACGGCCGCCATTCTGAAGCTCGGCGGGGCTGGATCGTGAACGCCGATTGTCAAACTCATCCGGAGTTTGACAAATTCAGCATCTAACCCGCTGAGTTTGGCGGTTATTTTCCTGAGATGGCGTCCCCAACGGGATTCGAACCCGTGTTACCAACGTGAAAGGCTGGTGTCCTAGGCCTCTAGACGATGGGGACAAGGCCATATTCGCCGCCGCCCGGCGGGGCCGTGACGGGGCGGGCGCTTAGTAGCCCGGCCCCGCCAGCACGTCCAGAGGGCGGCGCCGGCTTTTCCTGTGGAAATCCGCCTCGTCCGGTGGACCCATCCAGCCCTCAGGCCAGCGCCCCATCCTGCACATGCAGCCCGGCGGAGACGCTGCCATTCCAGTGCTCGGCGCGCAGCGCGCCGGCCAGATGCACCGGCGCGCCGCGGCTGTTCAGCAGCAGTTCGGCCAGCGGGCCCTCCTTGGCGCGGAAGCAGATGGCCTTCAGGCGGCCACCCGCCTCGCCTTCCAGGAAGGCGCGCACCGTGTTGCCCTCCTTGCCGACACGGTCGGCGCGCACGATGCGGACGCGCGGGAAGATGAAGACCGGCTCCTCATTGCCGGCGCCGAAGGGGCCGAGGCGCGCGACCTGCGTCGCCAGCTCGGCCGTCGCCGCCGGCACGCGCAGCGTGCCATCCACCACCAGATCGGCGCTGCCCGGCAGCTCGGAGGCGTGCGCCAGGCGCTCGTTCAGGAAGGCGTGGAATTCCTCCTGCCGCTCCAGCCGGAAGGAGAAACCGGCGGCCATGGCGTGGCCGCCCCCCGTCTCCAGCAGGCCGGATTGCCGCGCCGCGATCACCGCAGCCCCCAGATCGATGCCCGGCACCGAGCGGCCGGAGCCCTTGGCCAGGCCGTCGGACACGCCGGCGACGCAGGTCGGGCGGTTGAACTTCTCCTTCACCCGGCCGGCGACGATGCCGACCACGCCGGGATGCCAGCCCTCGCCGCTGATCAGCAGCACCGGATGGCCGGCCCCGGCCTGGGTCTCGGCCTGGGCGAAGGCGGCGGCCAGCACCTCGCTCTCCACCTCCTGGCGGCGGCGATTCACCGCATCCAGCCGCTCGGCCATGATGCGCGCCTCCAGCGGGTCGTCGCAGGCCAGCAGGCGCAGGCCGAGATCCGGCTCGCCGATGCGGCCCGAGGCATTGATGCGCGGCCCCAGCAGGAAGCCCAGCGTGTAGGCCGAGGGCGCGTCGCGCGCCTGGGCGACCTCCAGCAGCGCGGCGATGCCGGGGCGCTCGCCACGGCCCATCACCTTCAGCCCTTGCGTGACGAAGGCGCGGTTCAGCCCGGTCAGCGGCATCACGTCGCAGACGGTCGCCAGCGCCACCAGGTCCAGCAGGTCGCGCAGATCGGGCGGCTCGCGCCCCTCGAAGAAGCCGCTGCGGCGCAGCGCGCGCAGGGTCGCGACGGCCGCCATGAAGCTGACCGCGGCGGCGCAGAGATGCTTGAGGCCCGAGCCGCAATCCAGCCGGTTCGGGTTGACCGCGGCGGCCACCACCGGCACCGGCCCCTCGGCCTTGTGGTGGTCCAGCACCACCACATCGGCGCGGCCGCGTGCGGCCTCCAGCGCCGCATGGGCGGCGATGCCGCAATCGACGCAGACCAGCAGCGTCGCCCCGCCATCGCAGAGCGCCGCGATGGCGCCGGGATTGGGGCCGTAGCCCTCCTTCAGCCGGTCGGGCACGTAGTGGCGCACCGGGCAGCCGAGATCGCGCAGGAAGCGCAGCATCAGCGCGCCGGCGCAGGCGCCATCGACGTCATAGTCGCCGAACACGGCGACGGGCTCGCGCGCCCGCACCGCCTGCGCCAGGCGCTCCGCCGCGCGGTCCATGTCGACCAGCACGGAAGGGTCGGGCAGCAGCGCGCGCAGCGTGGGCTCGAGGAACAGCGCCGCCTGCTCCGGCGTCACGCCGCGCGCCGCCAGCAGCTGGCCGAGCAGCTCCGGCAGATCGAGGCGCTGCGCGATGGCCATGCCGATGCGCGTATCGGCCTGGCGCCACACCCAGCGCCGCCCCAGCACCGAGCGGGCGACGCCGAGCACGGCCTCGCCCGCCGGCGCCATCACGCCAGCCGGCTCAGGAAGCAAAGTCGCTCGGCTTCAGGCTGAAATTGTGGTGCCCCTCGATGTAGCGCACCGTGCCGGTCTTGCTGCGCATGACGATGGAATGGGTGTAGGCGGCGGTGCCGCTGCGGCGCACGCCATGCAGCATCGGGCCGCCGGTCACGCCGGTGGCCGCGAACATCACATCGCCCTTGGCCATCTGCTCGGCGGTCAGCTTGGCATGCGGATCGGTCAGGCCCATGCCGCGGGCGCGCTCGATCTGCGACTCATCCTCGAACAGCAGGCGGCCCTGCATCTGGCCGCCGATGCAGCGCAGCGCGGCGGCCGCCAGCACCCCCTCCGGCGCGCCGCCGGAGCCGATGTAGAGGTCGACGCCGGTGCTCGGCTGCGACACGGCGATCAGGCCGGCGACATCGCCATCCGGGATCAGCATGATGCGCGCGCCGGCCTCGCGGCAGGCCTTGATGATGTCCTTGTGCCGGTCGCGGCCTAGGATGCAGACCACCAGGTCGTTGATCTCGACCTTCTTGGCGCGGGCCAGCTCGCGCAGATTGGTGGCGACACCGGCATCGAGGTCGACCACCCCCGCCGGCAGGCCCGGGCCCACCGCGATCTTGTCCATGTAGATGTCGGGCGCGTGCAGGAAGCCGCCATGCTCGGCCACCGCCAGCGTCGCGATCGAGTTCGGCCCGCCGGTGGCGCAGATATTGGTGCCCTCCAGCGGGTCGACGGCGATGTCGACCTCGGGGCCGCCGGAGCCCACCTTCTCGCCGATATAGAGCATCGGCGCCTCATCCATCTCGCCCTCGCCGATGACGACGGTGCCGCTGATGGCGATGGTGTCGAAGGCGCGGCGCATCGCGTCCACCGCGGCGCCATCGGCGGCGTTCTTGTCGCCCCGGCCGATCCAGCGGCTGGCGGCCAGCGCCGCGGCCTCGGTGACGCGCACCAGTTCGAGGGCGAGGTTGCGGTCTACGGGGGTGGTATCGCGACGCATGGTGGCTCCTGTTCGTCCCGGTGCGGGGCCTGCGCGGGAAACGGCCCCGCCCAGGCTGCCCGTCTCAACGCTGGTCAGAGGGTTTCGATGCGGATCAGCGCCGGCGGTTCCAGCACCGCCTCCAGCGCGGCGATGCGCGCCAGGGCGGCGCGCATGGCGGATTCGCGGCAGGCATGGGTGGTCAGCACCACCGGCACCGCCTCGCCCGGCGCCCGGCCGCGCTGGATCATGGATTCCAGGCTGACGCCATTGTCGCGCAGCACGCCGGTGACATCGGCGATGACGCCCGGGCGGTCCAGCACCATCAGCCGCAGATAATAGGCGCCGTGATGGCTCTCCATCGGCTGGGCCGGGCTTTCCGACAGCGCGGCACCCGCGGCGCCCCAGACCGGGGTGTGGCGGCCGCGCGCGATGTCGATCAGGTCGGCGGCCACCGCGCTGGCGGTGGGACCGGCGCCGGCGCCGCGGCCTTCCAGCACCACGCGGCCGACCGCGTCGCCCTCCGCCACCACGGCGTTGAACACGCCATCGACGCGGGCGATCGGGTGGCTGGCCGGCACCATGCAGGGATGCACGCGCGTCGCCACCCCCGCCTCGCCCTTCTCGGCGATGCCGAGCAGCTTGATGCGGTAGCCGAGCTCGCCGGCCAGCTTGATGTCGAGCGCGGTGATGCTGCGGATGCCCTCGACATGCAGCGCGCCGAAATCGACCGGGCGGCCGAAGGCCAGCGCCGCCAGGATCGCCAGCTTGTGGGCGGCGTCCACGCCATCGATGTCGAAGGAGGGATCGGCCTCGGCATAGCCGAGCTTCTGCGCCTCGGCCAGCACATCGGCGAATTCGCGGCCCTGCTCGCGCATGCAGGTCAGGATGTAGTTGCAGGTGCCGTTCAGGATGCCGGTGACGCGGCGGATGCGGTTGGCGGCCAGGCCCTCGCGCAGCGCCTTGATGGCGGGAATGCCACCCGCCACCGCCGCCTCATAGGCCAGCGCCACGCCGCGCGCCTCGGCACTTTCGGCCAGCGTGGTGCCGTGCAGCGCCAGCAGCGCCTTGTTGGCGGTGACCACCGGCTTGCCGGCGGCCAGCGCCGCCTCGACCAGGGCACGGGCCGGGCCCTCGCTGCCGCCGATCAGCTCGACCACCACATCGACCTTGGGGTCGGCGGCCAGCGCCACCGGGTCCTCGTACCAGCGCAGGCCTTCGAGCGAGACGCCGCGGTCGCGGTTGCGGTCGCGCGCCGAGACGGCGGTGACCACCACGGGCCGGCCGGCGCGGGCCGCGATCAGCTCCGCATTGTCACGCAGCAGGGCGAGCAGACCGGCGCCGACCGTACCCAGGCCGGCGACCGCGACGGAAAGCGGACGCGTCATTCTTTCACCAGTTCAGCAGGGGCGGCCTCGGTGAGCGGGCCGCCATTGTCGGTGGCCAGGAAGCTGCGGATGCCGCGCAGCGCCTGGCGGATGCGGTGGGTGTTCTCCACCATGGCGATGCGCACATGGCTGTCGCCATGCTCGCCGAAGCCGAGGCCCGGGGCCACCGCCACCTTCGCCTTGGCCAGCAGCAGCTTGCTGAACTCGACCGAGCCGAGGGCGCGGTAGCGCTCCGGGATCTCGGCCCAGACGAACATGCCGGCCTCCGGCACAGGGACGTCCCAGCCGGCCTGCTTCAGCCCCTTCACCAGCACGTCGCGGCGCTCGCGATAGAGCTTGCGCATCTCCTCGATGCAGTCCTGCGGCCCGTTCAGCGCGGCGGTGGAGGCCACCTGGATCGGCGTGAAGGCGCCGTAGTCGAGATAGGATTTCACCCGGGTCAGCGCGGCGATCAGGCGGCGATTGCCGGCGGCGAAGCCCATGCGCCAGCCGGCCATGTTGTAGGTCTTGGACATGGAGGTGAATTCCACCGCCACATCCTTGGCCCCCGGCACCTCGAGGATCGAGGGCGGCACCCGGTCGCCGTAATACAGCTCCGCATAGGCCAGGTCGGACAGCACGAAAATCTCGTGCTTCTTCGCGAAGGCGACGATCTCGCGGTAGAAATCGAGATCGGCCATCAGCCCGGTCGGGTTGGACGGGTAGTTGATGATCAGCGCCGTCGGCTTCGGCACCGAATGGCGCACGGCGCGGTCCAGCGCCTCCAGCATCGTCTCATCCGGCGTGTGCGGCACGCTGCGCACCGAGGCGCCGGCGATGATGAAGCCGAACTGGTGGATCGGGTAGGAGGGGTTCGGCACCAGGATGGTGTCGCCCGGCGAGGAGATGGCGGCGGCGAGATTCGCCAGCCCTTCCTTCGAGCCGAGGGTGGCGACCACCTCGGTCTCCGGGTCCAGCTCCACATTGAAGCGGCGGGCATAATAGCCGGCCAGCGCCCGGCGCAGCCCGGGAATGCCCTTGGAGGCCGAATAGCCATGCGTGTCGGGGTTCTGCACCGCCTCGACCAGCTTCGCCACGATATGCGGCGGCGTCGGGCTGTCCGGATTGCCCATGCCGAGATCGACGATGTCCTCGGCCGCGGCGCGCGCACGGGCCTTGGCCTGGTTCACCTCGGCGAACACATAGGGCGGCAGGCGGCGGATGCGGTGGAATTCCTCGGTCATCGTCCAAGTCCGTGTGAATCGGGGCCGCGACCATAGAGCAGATCGCCGCGCGGCGGAAACCGCCGCGCGGCCCCGGTCAGGGTTGCGCCCGCCGGTGGTGGCGGCGGCTAGAGGCGCGGCGCGGCGGGCACCCCGCCCGGCTCCGGCGGCGGCGCGCCGGGGCTGGGCGCCAGCAGTTCGGCCGGCGGCGGCGCCGGCGCCATGCCGGGATCGGCCGGCAGCTCCGGCACGGCGCCCGGCTGGTCGCCGGCCTGGCCCGGCGGCAGCGGCCGCACCGGCGGCGCGGCGGCCAGGCGCGGCGGCGCCGGCGGCGCGGCGGGCAGCAGCCCCGCCCCTTCCGCCCCCGCCGGCGGCGGCGGCACCGGGCGCCCGGCCTCGATCGGCAGGCGCGACTGGCCGCGCGCCTCGGCCAGCGCCGCGCTCAGCGCCTCCCGCTCGGAGGCCGAGCCGCGCGGCGGCGCCGGCGGCACCGAGGCCAGGTTGGGATAGGCCGCATCGGCGCCGGGCGGCAGCGGGCGGCCCTGCAGCGGCTCGCCGAAGGCGTTGTTCCAGAACTCGACCGGCCCTTCCGAGGGGGAGCCGACGCAGCCCGCCAGGGGCAGGGCCAGAGGCAGGCCGAGCGGCAGGGCCAGCAGCGCGGCGCGCCACCGCGGCCCCGCTTGCTGCCGCCGGGGGCGGGCACTACCGTGCCAGGGGCTCCGACCGCCGTGCTGCTCCATGCTCCGCCCTTTCCGACCGATGGCCCCGGGATAGCCCGAAAGCCTCGCAGGGTGAAGCGCCGGGGCGGCGGCAGGCCGGGCGGGCTTTGACACAGAAAGGCGCGCAGGCGCGGAGGGACGCATGGCTCAGGACGACACCCCCCCGGACCCGGGCGCCTTCCGCATGCCCGACCCCGCCCTGGTCACCCGCACCATGGCCGATGTCGCCGAGCGCGGGCAGCGCATCGTCGCCGACTTCCTGAAGCGCCAGGCGGATGAGGGGCTGGAGGCCAAGCCGGGCGCCGACCCCACCCATATCGGCAGCGCCTTCATGGAGATGACGACGCGGCTGATGGCCAATCCGGCGCGGCTGATGCAGGCGCAGCTGGGCTTCTGGCAGGATTATCTGACGCTGTGGCAGAACACCGCCCGCCGCTTCTGGGGCGAGGAGGTCTCGCCCGTCATCGCCGAGGACCCGAAGGACCGCCGCTTCAAGGACGAGGCCTGGCGCGAGAACGAGGTGTTCGACTTCATCAAGCAGTCCTACCTGCTCTCGGCCCGCTACTTCACCAATGTCGCGCACGCCGCCGACGACCTCGACCCCAAGACGGCGCAGAAGGTCGATTTCTACACGCGGCAATTCGTCGATGCGATGAGCCCGTCCAACTTCCTGATGACCAATCCGGAAGTGCTGCGCCGCACCGCCGAGACGGGCGGCGAGAACCTGCTGCGCGGCCTGCAGAACCTGCTCTCCGACCTGGAGCGCGGCAAGGGCAAGCTGCGCATCCGCATGACGGATGAGACCAAGTTCCAGATCGGCGAGAACATCGCCGTCTCGCCCGGCAAGGTCGTCTACCAGAACGACCTGATGCAGCTGATCCAGTACAGCCCCGCCACCGGGACGGTGCTGAAGCGGCCGCTGCTGATCATCCCGCCCTGGATCAACAAGTTCTACATCCTCGACCTGCGGCCGAAGAACAGCTTCGTCCGCTGGGCGGTGGCGCAGGGCCACACCGTCTTCGTCATCTCCTGGGTCAACCCGGACGAGGCGCTCGCCCAGAAGAGCTTCGAGGACTACATGCTCGAAGGCCCCTATGCCGCGCTGGACGCGATCCAGCAGGCCACCGGCGAGAAGGCGGTGAACGCCATCGGCTACTGCCTGGGCGGCACGCTGCTGGCCTCGACGCTGGCCCATATGGCGACCAGGAAGGACAGCCGGATCAAGTCGGCCACCTTCTTCACCACCATGGTCGACTTCGCCGAGGCCGGCGAGCTCTCCGTCTTCATCGATGAGGAGCAGCTGCAGTCGCTGGAAGACCGGATGCAGAAGCGCGGCTATCTGGAGGGGCGCGAGATGGCGACCACCTTCAACATGCTGCGCGCCAACGATTTGATCTGGTCCTTCGTCGTGCAGAACTACCTGCTGGGGCAGGAGCCCTTCCCCTTCGACCTGCTCTACTGGAACGACGACAGCACCCGTATGCCGGCGGCCATGCACAGCTTCTACCTGCGCCGCATGTACCAGCAGAACGACCTGGTGAAGCCCGGCGCCATCAGCCTCGGCGGCGTCGATCTCGACCTGCGCAAGGTGAAGCTGCCGACCTACATCCTCTCGACGCGGGAGGACCATATCGCGCCCTGGAAGAGCACCTACCGCGCGACGCAGATCTACCAGGGCCCGGTGCGCTTCGTGCTCGCCGCCTCCGGCCATATCGCCGGCGTCGCCAACCCGCCGGAATCCGGCAAGTACAGCCATTGGGTGGCCGACAGCCTGCCCCCCTCGCCCGAGGAATGGTTCGCCAACGCCACCGAGCTCGCCGGCTCCTGGTGGCCGGATTGGCATCGCTGGGTGTCGGGGCTGGACAAGGCGCAGGTGAAGGCGCGCATCCCCGGAGAGGGTGGGCTGCCGGCGCTGGAGGATGCGCCGGGGAGCTATGTGAAGGTGATGGCCACAGACTAAAAAAACCAAAGAAGAACCTGGGGGAATGAATTCCCCCAGACCCCCTTCTTTTTTCTGTCAGACTGCCGCCATCTCCCGGACAGGCGGGTCGCTGCCCTGGGCCGGAGCGACCCGGTAAAGTTCAGCGGCCGCCGTCCCGGCCATGACCGGCAGCTGTCAAAAAACTGGCGCCAGCTCCTGCTCCACCAGCGAGGACCAGAAGGCGATGCCCATCGGCAGGATGGCATCGTTGAAATTGTAGCGCGGATGATGGGTGGAGTAGTTCGGCTTGCCCTCCTCCGCCTGGCCCAGACGGATGAAGCAGCCCGGCACTGCCAGCGCCATGTAGGAGAAATCCTCGCCCCCCATGGTCGGCGGGCTGGCCTTCACCACCCGCTCCTCGCCGGCCAGCTTCGCAGCGGCCAGCTGCGCGCGCTCCACCGGCCCGTCGCTGTTCACCACCGGCGGATAGCCGCGCTCGTAGATGATCTCGACGCTGGCGCCATGCGCGGTGGCGGTCGCCGTCGCCACCTCGGTCAGCAGGCGCTGCATGGCGTCGCGCGTCTCCGGGCGCAGCGTGCGCACCGTGCCCTCGATCACCACCTCCTCGGGGATGACGTTGCAGGCGCTGCCGCCATGGATGCTGCACAGCGACAGCACCGCCGAATCCAGCGGGTCCACCCGGCGGCTGACCACGCTCTGCAGCGCCACGACGATGTGCGAGGCCACCAGCACCGGATCCAGCGCCTGGTGCGGCCGCGCCGCATGGCCGCCCAGGCCCCGCACCTTCAGCGTCACCGTATCGGCCGCCGCATTGGTGGTGCCGCGGGTGATGATGAACTGCCCCTTCGGCACGTTGGAGCCATTGTGGATGCCATAGACGGCATCGCAGGGGAAACGCTGGAACAGCCCCTCCTCCACCATCACCCGGCCGCCGCCGCCCTTCTCCTCGGCCGGCTGGAAGATGAAATGCACGGTGCCCTCGAAATCCCGCGTCTCCGACAGGTAGCGCGCGGCGCCGAGCAGCATGGCGGTGTGCCCGTCATGGCCGCAGGCATGCATCACCCCCGGTTTGGTGGAGGCGTAAGGGACGCCCGTCTCCTCCAGGATCGGCAGCGCGTCCATATCGGCGCGCAGCCCGATGGCGCGGCCGGCATTGCTGCCCTGGCGCTTGCCCTGCAGCGTGCCCACCAGCCCCGTGCCGGCGATGCCGCGCGTCACCGCGATGCCCCAGCTCGCCAGCTTCTCCGCGACATAGTCGCTGGTCTGCGCCTCCTCGAAGGACAGCTCGGGGTTGGCGTGCAGATGGCGGCGCCAGGCGGTGGCCTCCTCGGCGATGGCGGCGATCTGGGGGTCGGTGTCCTGCGGCATGGGGCGCGTCCCTCTCTGTGGGAGGGTGAGCCTCCGCCTCTCCGGCGCCAAGGGCAACAGGGGGAGAGCAACTATTACCCTCCCATGACATCTTCCGGAAACGGCAACGGGCCGGGAGGTCGCCCCCCCGGCCCGTCAAACCCTGCCCGATCGGCGGTTCAGCGCGAGCTGTCGCGGAAATCGCCATCGCGCCAGTTGCGGTCCTTGCGGGCCGCCGAATGCCCGGCGCGGCCCGGGCCGCCACGGCCACGCGGCGCGCCGCCGCCCGGACCACGACCGCCCTCGCCACGGCCGGCGCCGGCCTGCGCCGGCGGACGACCCTGGCCCTGGCCCTGGGGCCGGCCACGGCCGCGCGGCGGCTGCGGCTTCGGCGCCGCGGCGGCGGCCTCGGCGCGGCCGGCATCGCTGCGGCGATCCTCGGCCGGGATCTTCATGGCGATCAGCTTCTCCACCGCCTTCAGCTTCGCCACCTCATCCGGGGCGCAGAAGGCGATCGCCTCGCCCGAGGCGCCGGCGCGCGCGGTGCGGCCGATGCGGTGGACATAGGCCTCCGGCGTGTCCGGCAGGTCGAACTGGAAGACATGCGTCACGCCATCGACATCGATGCCGCGGCTGGCGATGTCGGTCGCCACCAGGATCGGCGCGCGGCCGGTGCGGAACTCGGCCAGCGCCCGCTCCCGCTGGCCCTGGCTGCGGTCGCCATGGATGGCGTGGGCCGCGATGCCATCGGCGTTCAGGTGCTTGGTCACGCGGTCGGCGCCATGCTTGGTGCGGGCGAAGACCAGGGCACGGCCGATGCCCGGCTGGCGCAGCAGCTCGGAGAGCAGCACGCGCTTCTGGCTGGCATCGATATGGATCAGCTTCTGCTCGATCCGCTCGGCGGTGGTCGCCACCGGGGTGACCGAGACCTTGGCCGGATCCTTCAGCATCTCGGACGCGATCTTGGCGATCTCGGCCGGCATGGTGGCGGAGAAGAACAGCGTCTGGCGGTTCTTGCTCATCACCGAGGAGAGGCGCTTCACCGCCGGCCAGAAGCCGCGATCCAGCATCTGGTCGGCCTCGTCCAGCACCAGCACCTCGACGCCCTGCAGCTTGGCGGCGCCGGTCTGCACATGGTCCTGCAGGCGGCCCGGGGTGGCCACCAGCACGTCGACGCCGCGGCGCAGCGCCTCGACCTGCGGGCGGGCGCCGACGCCGCCGAAGATGACGGCCGAGCTCAGGCCGAGGAAACGCCCATAGGCGCGGATATTGTCATGGATCTGCGAGGCCAGCTCGCGCGTCGGCGACAGGATCAGGGCGCGGCAGCCGCCGCGCGGCGCCGGCGCCTTGCGGTCGGCCAAATGGTGCAGCACCGGCAGGGCGAAGGCGGCGGTCTTGCCTGTGCCGGTCTGGGCGATGCCCAGCAGGTCGCGGCCGGCCAGCACATGCGGGATCGCCTGGGCCTGGATCGGGGTGGGGGTGGTGTAGCCCTCCTGCGTCAGAGCGCGGAGCAGGGGCTCGGCCAGGCCGAGGGCAGCGAAGTCGGTCATCAAGAACTCATCCGGATGCGGGCGCGGCACCGGGCGCACAGCCCTGGTCCCACGCCACTGGCGGGTCAGGACGCCCCGCGTGGATGGGTCGTACCGAGGATAACGAAACCGGGGGCGTTAAGCCCGGGGCCCTGGCCAAGGCGCCGCATCGGGGCGGCGGCCGCTCACGCAACCAGGGCGCGCCGGTTTGTGCCGGCGCCGCTCATATGCGCGCGGCCGGGCCATGATGCAAGTGCGAAGGCTTGTGCCTCACCTGCGCCCGGCGCAGGCTTGCCCCCTCGCTTCCGGAGGAGTGCCGCATGAGCCTGCGCGCCGCGATCGACGCCCTGCAGCCCGAGATGACGGCATGGCGCCACGATCTGCACGCCCATCCCGAGATGGGCTTCGAGGAGCACCGCACCAGCGCGCGCGTGGCGGCGCTGCTGGAGGGCTGGGGCATCGAGGTGCATCGCGGCCTGGGCGGCACCGGCGTCGTTGGTGTGGTGCGCGGCCGGCCGGGCAACCGCGCCATCGGGCTTCGCGCCGACATGGACGCGCTGCCGATGCAGGAGGAGACGGAGCTTCCCTACGCCTCCACCGCGCCGGGGGTGATGCATGCCTGCGGCCATGACGGCCACACCACCATGCTGCTGGGCGCCGCGAAGTACCTGGCGCAGACGCGCAATTTCTCCGGCACCGTGCACCTGATCTTCCAGCCGGCCGAGGAAGGGCTGGCCGGCGCCAAGGCCATGCTGGACGATGGCCTGTTCGAGCGCTTTCCCTGCGACGCCGTCTATGGGCTGCACAATGAGCCGGGCCTGCCGCTCGGCCAGGTGGCGGTGCGGGCCGGCACGGTGCTGGCGGCGGTGGATTATTTCTCGGTGACGGTGGTGGGCCGCGCCTCGCACGGGGCGCAGCCGCACAAGGGCATCGACACCATCTCGGTCACCGCCGCCATCATCGGCGCGCTGCAGCAGGTGGTGGCGCGGCAGGTGGACCCGCTGCAGACGGCGGTGATCTCGGTGGGGCGCATCCAGGGCGGCACCTCGGACATCATCATCCCGGAGCGGGTTTCCTTCAGTGGCTCGGTGCGGACCCTGGTGCCGGAGGTGCGGGACCAGGTGGAGGCCGCCTTCCGCCGCGCCGCCGAGGGCACCGCCATGGCGATGGGCGCCCGGGTCGAGATCGACTACCGCCGCGCCTACCCGCCCACCATCAACACCTCCGCCGAGGCGGAGCGCGCCGCCCTGGCCGCCGGCGCCCTGCTGGGCGAGGGCGCGCTGCGCCGCAATGACCCGCCGATCACCGCCGGCGAGGATTTCGCCTTCCTGCTGGAGCGCTGCCCGGGCGCCTATGTGCTGTTCGGCCAGGCGCAGGAGGGGCGTTTCGCCATCTCCCCGCACAACTCCCACTATGAATTCAACGACGCCCTGCTCCCCTTGGGCGCCGCCTATCTGGCGCAGCTCGCCGAGCAGGAGCTGTCGTAACTGCTGGCGGGGTCCGGGGGGACCCTGTCCCCCCGGCGGGGGTCAGGGGGCAGCGCCCCCTGAGCTTTTCCTGGATGGCAGCAGCATCAACGACAGCAGCGCCGCAAGACAGAGGCCGGAGGTGACCCACAACGCCCCCGCCCCCCAATATTCCATCAGCAGCCCGAAGCCGAGCGGCGCGCCCGCCTGCAGCAGCCGCCCCGGCGCCGCCAGGATGCCCTGCCTCTGCCCGTAGCCGACGGGGCCGAAGACGGCGAGCGGCAGGGTGCCCTTGGCGATGGTGTGCAGCCCATTGCCGCCGCCATGCAGCAGGGCGAAGGCGATGGCCACCGGCGCGCCCAGCAGCACCAGCAGGACACCGCCGATGGCCTGGATCAGGCAGGCGAAGCGCGCCATCCAGACCGGGTGCAGGGCCGGCGGCATGCTGAATTGCAGGATGCGCGCCGCCACCTGGGCCGGGCCGGTCAGCGAGGCGGCCAGCAGCGCCAGCTCCGGCGAGGCGCCGGCGGCCGCCAGCAGCGCCGGCTGGTGCGCCCCCACCGCGCCGCTGACCACCGTGGTGGCGGCGAAGAAGAAGGCCAGGATCAGCATGGCGTGGCGCGGCGCCGGCGCGACCGGGCCCTCGGCCGCGGATTTCGGCGCCGGCGGCGGGCTGCGCGGCAGCAGCAGGTTCAGCGGCAGGCCGATCAGCAGATGCGCCAGCGCCCAGCCCAGGCAGGCGCCGCGCCAGCCCCATTCCGCCCCCATCCAGGCGGAGAGCGGCCAGCCGATGGTGGAGGCGAAGCCGGCGAACAGCGTCACCCCGGTGATCGGCCCCTTGGCCAGCGCGCCATACAGCCCGGCCAGGGTGGCGAAGGCCGAATCATACAGCCCCATGGCCATGCCGATGCCCAGCAGCGCCCAGGCGGCGGCGAGGCTCACCGGCCCCTGCGCGAAGGCCAGGCCGACGAGCCCGGCGATGAACACCAGGTTGGAGGCGGCCAGCATGTCGCGCCCGCCGCGCCGGTCGATCACCCGCCCGGTCCAGGGGCCGAGCAGCGCGGTGATCAGCAGGGCGCCGGAGAAGCAGGCATAGACGGCGGAGACCGAGAGGCCGAGCTCCTCGGCCATCGGCCGGGCCAGGATGGCCGGAAGATAATAGGAGGAGGCCCAGGCCAGGGTCTGGGAGAGGCCGAGCGCGGTGACGATGGTGGCCTTGCGAGGGCCGGCGGCAGGGGCGGACATGCGTCAAGCTTCCGCCTGGATGGCAGCCAAGTGAAGGGGGCCAGGCAAGGTTGAGGGGGCTTTGCCCCCTCAAACTCCCCCAGCAGGGGGACAGGGTCCCCCTGCACCCGCCTTCAGTTTTCCAGCCGGACGCCGGCATTGCGGGCCACGGCGCGCCATTTGGCGATCTCGGCGCTGACGAAGGCGCCCGCCTCCTCCAGGCTCTGCGGCGCCGGGGTGCCGCCCAGCTGCACCATGCGCGCGGCGAAACCCGGATCGCGCAGCAGGGCGGTGACGTCCTCATTCACCTTGCGCAGCACCGGCTCCGGCGTGCCGGTAGGGGCGCAGAGGCCGGCCCAGCCGATCGCCTCATAGCCCGGCAGGGTCTCGGCGATGGCCGGCACCTGCGGCAGCTGCATCGCGCGGGCGATGGAGGTGACGCCCAGCGCCTTGATGCGGCCGGCCTGCACATGCGGCAGGGCGCTGGCGACACTGTCGAACATCATCGGGATGTTGCCGCCCAGCAGGTCCGCCACCGCCGGGCCGCTGCCACGATAGGGGATGTGGGTCAGGCGGATGCCGGCCTGGTGCGCGAACATCTCCGCCGCCATGTGCTGCGAGGTGCCGGGCCCGCCGCTGCCATAGTTGATGGTCCCCGGCGCCTGGCGGGCGGCGGCGATCAGCTCCCCGACACTGTTCGGCGCGAAGGAAGGATGCGCCACGATCATCAGCGGCACGGTGAAGACCGTGGTGATGTAGGCGAAATCCTTCTCCGCGTCATAGGGCAGGCTGGCGATGACGCTGGGATTGATGCCATGCGTGCCGCTGGTCGACGCCGCCAGCGTGTAACCATCCGGCGCCGAGCGGGCGGCGGCATCGGTGCCGACCACGCCGGCGCCGCCGGAGCGGTTCTCCACCACCACGCGCTGCGGCCAGCGGCGCGACAGCTCATCGGCGACCAGGCGCAGCATGGTGTCGGTGGCCTGGCCCGGCGGGAAGGGAATCACCAGCCGCACCGGGCGGGCGGGCCAGGCGGGGTCGGCGGCGCGGGCAGCGGTGCCGGCCAGCAGGGCGGGCAGCGCCAGGGCGGCGCGGCGGGACAGGGTCATTTGGCGTTCCTCCGGAATGTCGCGGGCTGCATAGGCAGGCCGCCCCCCCGGGGCAAGCGCATCCCCCCTGCCCTGCCCCCGCCTGGCCTCAGACCTCCCCGGCGCGGTTGCCCAGCACCGCCTCGACCCGGCGGGCGGCCTGCAGGAAACGCGCATCCTCACCGCGGAAACCGACCAGCTGCAGCGCCACCGGCAAATTGTTCGGGCCGCGCTCCACCGGCAGGCTCAGCGAGGGGTTGTGCAGCAGCGACCAGATGCGGATGAAGACGGAGCTGCCGGTGTCGGCGACCGGTGTCGCCTCGCCCAGCGTCGCCGGCATCACCAGCAGGTCCACATCCCGCGCCGCATCGAGGAAGAGCCGCCGGCACTGATCCGCCGCATCCAGCGCCGCGGCGTAGTCGGCGGCCGAATAGGTGTCGCCCAGCGCGAGATAGTCGAGCAGCGCCTGGTCGCATTTCTCCGGGTGGTTCCGGCGGATCGCGTCGTATTCGCGGGCCAGGTCATAGGCCATGATGACGTCCTGCTCGGCGCCGATGCGCTCGAAGCCCGCAGGCATGTCGAGCGGCGCGACGGCGAAGCCGGCATTGGCCAGGCGCCGCAGCTGGCGCTCGAAGAAGTCCTGCATGAAGGGCTCGGCCCCGGCCAGGGCGGCGGGGCGCCAGACGCCGATGCGCAGCCGGCCCGGCATCGCCGCCTCCACATCGAAGCGCGGATCGCCGGTGAAGCCGCGCATGAACAGCATCGCATCCTCGACCGAGCGGGTCAGCGGCCCGATCACGTCGAGCGGCCGGGAATAGGTGCGGATGCCGACATAGGGGATGGCGTCCAGCGTCGGCTTGAAACCCACCGCGCCGCTGAAGGAGGCCGGCCGCAGGATGGAGCCCGCCGTCTGCGTGCCGATCGAGATCGGCGTCATGAAATCCGCCACCGCCGCGCCGGAGCCGGCCGAGGAGGCGGCCGGGCTGCGCGTCGGGTCATGCGGGTTGCGGCAGGGCCCGGGCAGCATGATGGCGTGGCGGGAGACGGTGTTCTTGCCGAGGATGGCGAAGCCCAGCCGCCGCGCCATGGCGACCACCGGCGCGTCCTGCACCGGCTGGCGGCCCGGAAAAATCTCCGGCTCGCCCCATTCGGTCGGCATGTCGGCGGTGTCGATCGTGTCCTTCAGGCCGAGCGGCACGCCGTCGAACAGCGCCTGGGGGCCGTCGCGGTCCACCGCGCGGGCGCGGGCCAGCGCGGCATCGGCGGCGACATGCACCCAGGCGCGCACCGTGTCGTCGCGCGCGGCGATGCGCTCCAGGCAGGCTTCCACCCAGGCCTCGCTGCGCAGGCGGCCGGCCCGCAGGGCGCGGATGCCATCCGCCGCGGTCAGCCGGGTGAGATCGGAAGGCGCCGGGCGCCGGGCGGGAGGGGCGATGTCCATGGTCTCGTCCTCTAGCGGTGGGTGGCGCCGGCGCGGCCGATATAGAGATCGGCCATGCGTTCATTCGCCAGCAGGGCGGCGCCGGTATCGGCCAGCACCACCCGCCCCTGGTCCAGGATGTAGCCGCGATCGCTGAGGGCCAGCGCCTGCCGGGCGCGCTGCTCCACCATCAGCACGGAGACGCCGAGCCCAGGCAGCTTGCGCACCTCGGCGAAGACCTGCTCGGTCAGCGCGGGCGACAGCGCGGCGGAGGGCTCGTCGAGCAGGATCAGGCGCGGCGCCGAGATCAGCGCGCGGGCGAAGGCCAGCTGCTGCCGCTCGCCGCCCGAGAGGCTGCCGGCGGCGGTGCGGCGCCGCGCGGCCAGCGCCGGAAACAGCTCCAGCATCGCCTCCAGCCGCCCCGGCGCGGCGCATTCGACGACCTGGAGATTCTCCAGCACGGTGAGGCCGCCGAAGACATTGCGCACCTGCGGCACATAGGCGATGCCGGCGCGGATCCGCCCCTCCACCGGCATGCGGCGCAGATCCTGCCGCTCGAAGCGGATCTCGCCGGACAGCCGCGGCAGCATGCCCATCACCGCCTTGATCAGGGTGGATTTGCCGGCGCCATTGGTGCCGGCGATGGTGACGATCTCCCCCGCATCGACATGCATGTCGATGCCGGTGACGATGTCGACCTCGCCATAGCCGCCGGCGATGTTCTCCAGGCGGAGCAGGCTCATGCCACACCTCCCATATAGGCCTCGCGCACCCGCGCATCCTCGAGCACGGCATCCGGCGTGCCCTCGGCGATGACGCGGCCGCGATCCATCACGTAGAAGCGCCGCGCCAGCCGGGCGAGCTCGTCCAGATTGTGCTCGATGATCACGACGGTCATGCCGCGCGCGTTCAGCTCGGCGACCTTGCCGGCGATCTCGCCCACCAGCACGGGATTGACGCCGGCGAAGGGCTCGTCGAGCAGGAGGCAGCTGGGCTGCAGCATCAGCAGCCGGCCCAGCTCCAGCAGCTTCTTCTGGCCGCCGGAGAGCCGCCCCGCCATCTCACCCGCCACGCGGGTGAGGTTGAGGAAGGCCAGCAGCTCGCGGGCGCGCTCGGCGATCTCCGCCTCCTCGCGCTTCACCTGGGCGGGGCGCAGCAGCAGATTGGCCAGCCGCTCCCCGGCCTGCGCCGGCGCCGCCGTCATCATGTTGTCGAAGACGGTCATGTGGCCGAATTCGCGCGGCACCTGGAAGGTGCGCGCCAGGCCGCGCCGCACCCGGTGATGCACGGGAAGCGCGCCGATCTCCTCCCCCTGCAGCCGGATGCTGCCGGCATCGGGGCGGATATGGCCGGTGATGGCGCTGAACAGCGTGCTCTTGCCGGCGCCATTGGTGCCGATGATGCCGAGCAGATCGCCCTGCTCGACCGAGACCGAGACATCGTCCAGCGCCCTGAGCCCGCCGAAGCTCAGCGTGACGCCCTGGGTGGAAAGCAGCGCCATGCTCACAGGCTCCTCGGCTTGCCGCGTTGCAGGAGGCCGTTCGGGAAATAGAGGATGGTGCAGACCAACCCGACACCGATCACCCAGATGCGCAGGCTGGCCATCTGCACCTCGCTGACGCCGGGGATGACGCCGCCCATGAAGCGCGAGCCCTCGAGGAAGCCCATCAGCAGCACCGTGCCGGCCACCACGCCGGAGAGCCGCCCGACGCCGCCCATGATGATGGCGATCCAGACATAGAAGGTGATCAGCGGCACATATTGCTCGGGGCCGATGAAGGTGAGGAAATGCGCCTGGAAGGCCCCGGCGAGACCGGCCAGCCCGGCGCCCACCATCAGCGAGCGCGTCTTGAAGGAGGCCGGATCCTTGCCCAGGGCCTGCACCGCCACCTCATTGTCGCGGATGGCGGTGATGGCGCGGCCGAAGGGGCTGGCGATGATGCGGCGGATGCCCCAGAAGGCCAGCGGCACGACGATGGCGAGGCTGGCCAGGATCCACCAATCGGCCTGGCGCCCGCCCCATTCGCCGAACAGGCGCGGGATGCCGGGCAGGCCGTGCACGCCGCGGGTCAGCCATTCCTCCTTCTGCAGCACCATGCGCACGCTCTCCGAGAAGCCGAGCGTGACGATGGCGAGGTAATGCCCGCTGAGCCGCAGCGCCACGGCGCCGAGCGGCCAGGCCGAGAGGGCGGCGAGCGCGGTCGCCGCCAGCATCGACAGCAGGATCGGCACGCCCTGCATCGCCAGCAGCGCCGAGCCATAAGCGCCGATGGCGAAGAAGCCGACATGGCCGAAATTGATCAGCCCGGTGAAGCCGTATTGCAGCGACAGCCCGCCGGCCAGCAGCAGATAGATGCCGATGGTGATGGAGATGGCGAGGGAATAGGCGAGGATCTCTTCCATGGCAGCCTCACCGCACCGCGCTGCGCGCGCCGAGCAGGCCCTGCGGCCGCAGCAGCAGGACGAGCAGGAGAACGAGGAAGGCCAGCACGATCTTGTAGGCCGGCCCGACGAAATGGTTGGCGACCTCCTGCGAGATGCCGAAGATCAGCATGCCGGCCACGGCGCCCAGCGGATTGCCGATGCCGCCCAGGATGACGGAGGCGAACATGGGCAGCAGCAGCTCCCAGCCCAGCTCCGGGATCACCACCGCCTTGATGCCGAGCAGCAGCCCGCCCAGGCCCGAGAAGGCGCCGACCAGCGTCCAGAGCAGGAGCATCACCTGGCGGCGGCTGATGCCGCTGACGCGGGCGAGATCCGGGTCATCGGCCACGGCGCGCATGCGCCGGCCCATCGGCGTCGCGTGCAGCAGCAGGAAGACCAGCGCCAGCGCCGCCAGGGCGGTGGCGACGATCCAGACATCGGTGGGCAGGATGCGGATGCCATTGAAGTTCCAGGCGCGCACCAGCGGCGTCTCGATATGGAACTGGCCCTGGCCCACGAAGAAGGTGATGCTGCTGCGCAGCGCGAAAGCCACGCCCACCGAGGCGATCAGGCATTCGACATGCGAACGCCGGGCCAGCGCGCGGAACACCCAGGCATAGAAGAACAGCGACACGGCGGCGGTGGCCAGCATCGCCACCAGCCCGCTGAGGAGCAGCGATCCGCCCAGCACGAATTGCGACGCGACCGCGGCATAGGCGCCGAAGGTCATGTAGTCGCCGGTGGCGGCATTGGCGAAGCGGCCAATGCCATAGACCATGGTGATGGCCAGCGCCGGCAGGGCCAGCAGCAGCCCCACCACCACGCCGTTGATCACCGCATTGATGAGCGGGATCGCATCCAGCATCAGCCGAATTCCTTACGCGAAGAGGCCGCCCTGGAGGACATCCTTGCGGACCAGACGGCCGCCGCGGATCTCGAAGATGCCGAAATCGGGGATGGTCTCCCGGAAGCGGCCGAAATGCAGCGAGGAGGAGGCACCCTCGAGGTCGATGGTCCTGCCCTCCGCCAGCAGGCGCTTGCCATCGGCGAAGCTGTGCACCTTCTCGCCCGGCGCGTTGGTGATCTCGCGCATCGCGCGGTCGATCGCCGGGCCGTCGGCCTGCGGCCCGAGCTTCTCCACGGCGAGTGCCAGCGAGATGACCATGTCGTAGCATTCGGCCGCGAAGATGTCGGGGTCGTGGTTGCGCACGCGGCGGAAGCGCTCGGCCAGGCTGGCATAGGCGTGGTGGCCATCGGCCACGACGTTGGAGATGGAGAGGATGCCCTCCGTCACGCGTGGGCCGAGGGCGCGGATCAGCTCCTCACTGGCCGACCAGCCGGGCATGATGAAGGCGCAATCCTGGCCGGACTGGTACCATTCGCGCAGGATGATGGTGGCGTCCGGCGTGTAGGAATTCAGCACCACCACATCGGGGTTGGCCGCCAGGATGCGGTTCAGCTCGGTGCGGTAGCTGGTCTGGTTCGGCTCATACACCACCGAGGCGGCGATGCGCCCGCCCTTGGCTTCCCAATCCTGCCGGAAATGGTTGCCGAGGCCCACGAAGGTGGAGTTGTTGAAGGACATCACCGCCGGGCGCCTGAAGCCCCGCCGCCGCGCGATCTCCGAGAAGGCCAGGGCAAAGACCGAATTCGAAGCCTGGTACTTCCAGACCAGGTCGTTCGGATCCTCCGACAGCAGCTCGGGCGAGCCGCAGGTGTTGCAGGAGATGATCCTCGCCGCATTGGTGATCGGCCGCGTCGCCAGCGCGACGGCCGAGGACCAGATGCCGATGACGCAATCGACGCGGTTGATGTCGACCAGCTTCTTGGCGGCCAGCACGGCGGCGTCGGGGCGGGTCTGGTCATCCTCGGCGAAGAGCTCGAAGCGGCGGCCGGCGGCGCCGCCGGCCTCGTTCACCTCGGCGATGCCGAGCTTGATCGCCTCCAGCATGCCGGAGCCATAGGTGCCGCCGGTGCCGGTGATCGAGTTCAGCGAGCCCACGCGGAAGCTGCGTGCCGCCTGCGCCGCAGCCGGCCGGCCCGAGAGCGCGGGCGCGGCGAGCCCCGCCCAGCGCCGAGGCCGCCAGCAAGCCGCGACGGCCGATGCGGATGGTGTTCAGCATGGATGTCTCCCTCTCAGCCCCTCCCCGGGGCGAACGACAGCAGCGACTGGTGTCCCTGTCCGGCCGCCTCGTTCCGGGCGGTTCCGGGATGTCCGTCTCAGGCGATGGCGCCGCGCGCCTTCAGCGCCGCGAGCCGCTCCGGCGGCACGCCGAGGCGGCCGAGCACCGCCTCCGTGTCCTGGCCGAGCAGCGGCGCGGGGCGGCGGATGCTGGCCGGCGTCTCCGAGAAATGCGTCGGGATGCCGAGCATGCGCATGGGCCCGATGGCCGGGTGCTCGACCTCCTGCACCATGCCGCGGGCGAGGTAGTGCGGGTCGCGCATCGCCTGGTCGAAATCATTGATCGGGCCGCAGGGCACGCCGGCTTCCTCGCAGCGCTGCACCCATTCGGCGGCGGAGGCGCCGGCGAAGATATCTTCCAGTAGCGTTTCCAGCGCGTCGACATTGGCCAGGCGGTCGGCATTGCTGGCGAAGCGCCGGTCCTCGATCAGATCGGGCCGGCCGATCACGTCGCGGCACAGCCTTTCCCAGGTGCGCTGGTTGGCGGCGCCGACCATGATGTAGCCCTCCCCGGTGCGGAAGGCCTGGTAGGGGGCGGAGACACGGTGGCGGCTGCCGCTGCCGCGCGCCACGCTGCCATCGGTGAAATAGGCCGCCGCCTCCCAGACGAACCAGGGCAGGCCGCATTCGGCCAGCGCCAGGTCGATATGCTGCCCCCGCCCGGTCTTCAGCTGCGCCACATGCGCGGCCAGGATGGCATAGGCGGCGGTGAGCCCGGTGCCGACATCATAGATGGCGATGCCGGAGCGCAGCGGCCGGCCGCCGGGCTCGCCGGTCATGCTCATGATGCCGGTCATGCCCTGCGCCACCAGGTCGAAGCCGCCCTT
The DNA here is from genome assembly GCF_030818485.1 of Pseudoroseomonas cervicalis. NCBI lineage: Bacteria > Pseudomonadati > Pseudomonadota > Alphaproteobacteria > Acetobacterales > Roseomonadaceae > Roseomonas > Teichococcus cervicalis. The sequence goes on from NZ_JAUTAJ010000004.1 coordinate 1,633,448, forward strand.
GTTGGCATAGGGCCCGGTCTGGCCATAGCCGGAGATCGAGCAGTAGATCAGCCGCGGGTTGATCGCGCGCAGCGTCTCGTAATCGACCTTCAGGTTGCGCGTGACGCCGACGCGGTAATTCTCCACCACCACATCCGCCCAGCGCGCCAGGTCGTAGAGGATCTCGCGCGCCTCCGCATCCTTCAGGTCGAGCACGATGCCCGACTTGTTGCGGTTGATCTGCGCGAAGCAGGTGGATTCGCCGTTCACATACGGCCCCATCTCGCGCGAATCATCGCCGGTGCGCGGCTTCTCGACCTTGATCACCTCGGCGCCGAGATCGGCCAGGATCATGGTGCAGAAGGGCCCGGCCATGATCTGCGACAGATCCAGCACCTTGAGGCCCTCCAGCGGCGGCGCGGCGCGGTTCATGCTCGTCTCCATCTCTCAGCGGCCCACGAAACCCGGCCGTTCCTTGCGCAGGAAGGCGGCGCGGCCGATGCGGTAATCCTCGGTGCCGAAACAGGCATAGGCCTCGTCCCGCTCGGCCTCCGTCAACGGCGCCGGATCGCGCAGGCGACGGATGAATTTCTTGTGCAGGCGGTTCGACAGCGGCGCGGTGCCGGCGATGCGGCGCGCGGCCTCCAGCGCCGCGTCCAGCGCGCCGCCCTCCGGCACGATGCGGGTCAGCAGCCCCTTGGCCAGCGCCTCCTCCGGCCCGAAGATGCGGCCCTCCACCAGGATCTCCAGCGTGGCGCGGTGGCCGATCACCTCGATCAGGTCGACCAGCTCGCGATGATCCACCGTCATGGCGATGCGGTTGATCGGGATGCCGTAGCGGCTGCCGGCGGCGCCCAGGCGCAGATCGCACAGCGCCGCCATCTCCAGCCCGCCGCCGACGCAGACACCCTCGATGGCGGCGATGGTCGGGTGGCGGCAGAATTTCAGCCGGTCGGTCATCGACAGGGTGAAATCGGCATAGTCGCGCGCCTGCGCCACATCGTCGCGGTTGCTGTCGAAATCGCCGATGTCGCTGCCGGCGCAGAAATGCCCGCCGGCGCCCGCCAGCACCACGCAGCGCACCGCATCATCCGCGTCCAGCTCAGAAAAGAAGTCGCCGAGCGCCCGGTACATCTCCAGGGTGAAGGCGTTGCGCTTGGCCGGCCGGTCCATGGTGACGAGGGCGATGCCGCCCTCTTCGCGCTGCAGGCGCAGGCTCATGCGACGGGCTCCAGCAGCAGCTCGGTGCCGCGCAGCACTTCGCGGCCATCCAGCTCCAGCACAGCCTCGGTGACGATGGTGTCGTAATGCGCCGCCGCCTTCACCGTGCCGCCGATATAGGCGCTGGTGCCGAGCGCCAGCTGGATCGAGCCATAGACGCTCTCATCCGACAACATGGTGCCGTCCAGCGTGCAGCAGGGGTTCATGCCGACGCCGAGCTCGCCGAGATTGTAGACGCCGGGATCGTTGAAGCCCGCCAGCAGCTCGCGGAAGCGGCGCGCCTCGGCGCCGCCCTCAATGGCGACGGCCAGGCCGCGCTCATAGACGATGCGCACGGGCTCCTCCTGGATCAGGCCGATGCCGGGGATGCTGGCATTGACCATGATGACGCCCTCCGCCGTGCCCTCGACCGGCGCCAGGCTGGATTCCAGGCAATAGCCGGCGGAGATGTCGGTGGTGTTGGCGAAGCCGTGCAAAGCGCGGCCGCGCCGCCCCGCGATGCTCATGCTGATATCGGTGCCGCCGGCGCTGCGCACCCGCGCCGTGCGCGCGGCGGTGAAGGCATCGGCCAGCCCCTGGATGCGCGGCCGCAGCGCCACGAAATCCGCCTCCCAGCCGGGCGCCAGGAAGAAATCCTCGCCATCCGATTCCGGCAGGCAGATGACGCCGACACCGGCGCGGGTGGCGCGCTGCCGCGCCTCGGTATGCGCCGCGTTGGCGCGGGTCAGGGCGATGACGAGGTCGGAGGCCGCCATGGCGGCGGCGACGATCTCGGAAAACGGCCGGCCATGCGCGGCGGAACCCTGGATCTCCAGCCGGTGCGCCACGGCGCCGGCCGCGTCGATCGCGGCCAGCAGCGGCGGCAGGTTGGCGTGGGTGTGCTGGTCGTGCAGCAGCAGGATGTTCATGCCCGGGCGCGCCGCGCCCAGCAGCGACACCACCTTGCGGGCATTGGCGAGGCGGCGGGCCTCGACCCCGGGCCCCTTCCCTTCACGCATCCGGATCTCCCCTGTGGCGCTCGCCGCCTTCGTGTTCATGAAGGGAGCGTAAGGGAGCTTTCGTCATTGCGTCTACCAGATTCGACAATCTTTTTTACAAGATTGTGTACAATGATGGTGACAAGACTCTGGGCGGCCGCCGGACGATGCGCTAGGCTGGCCGCAACGCCAGCATGAGGAGCTGATCTTGCCGGATAGCGGGACCCCGACCGAGCGGGCCGGCCGCCGCTCCACCGCCTCGACCGAGGCGATCGTCCAGGATATGCGGGAGCGCATCGCCTCCCGCCTGATCCAGCCGGGCGCGCGCATCCAGGAAGAGGCGGTCTCCAGCGACTATGACGTGCCGCGCGCCAAGGCGCGCGAGGCGCTGGCGGTGCTGGAGGATCGCGGGCTGGTCGAGCGCATCCCGAACAAGGGCGCCACCGCCTGCATCATCGACATGGAGACCACCCACGCCTTGTACGAGGTGCGCGAGGCGCTGGACGGGCTGGCGGTGCGGCTGGCCATCCAGAATTCCCGCCCCGAGGACTGGACCGAGCTGGCCGCGCTGATGGGCGAGCCCTTCGAGCGCAGCCTGGCCTCCGGCGATATCGAGACGCATATCGCCATCATCGAGCGGTTCCGCAGCCATCTGACGGCGATGGCGCGCAACCCGGTGCTGGCCGACATGCTGGAGCGGCTCTATGACCGCACCCGCACCACCATGCGCCGCGTGGCGCTGCTGCCCGGCCGGGCGCAGACCGGCATGGGCCAGTACCGCCAGGTGCTGGACGCCATCCTGCGCGGCGACGCCGATGGCGCCGAGCTCGCCTTCCGCCAGCTGAACCGCAGCGCGCGCGACTTCATGGCCCGCTACAAGGACTACGTCATCTGAAGGGATGGGGGCGCTGCGGCGCCCTCCCCTATTCCTGCCAGATCGGCGTCATGAAGGGCGCCGGCAGCAGCAGCTTGTTCTCCTGCGTCAGCACCATCGGGCGCACCTTGGCGGCATAGGCGCGCCAGGCCGGGTCGGCCAGCAGCTTCGCGCGGCGCTCGGTGCGCTCGGCCAGGTCCTCATAGGCCCAGAGATGGATCACCTGGTTCAGCGGGCCGAACTCGGTGGAGTAGTAGCCGATCATCCGCCCCAGGATGGGCTTCTGGATGGCCAGCCCCTCGGCCTCATAGGCGGCGAGATACGCCCCCGCCTGGCCTGGCTGCAGCGTGTAGATGCGCTCCTCGACGATCATGCCCCGTCTCCTTCACTGGGTTTTGCCGGCATCGGCCCCTTGCGGTCCGGCCAGACTGGTCGTACCAATTTGGTATGTCCAGTTCCGCCACGAGTCAAAGCCTGCCCACGCCGCCGCCCGATGAGCGCGCCACCCTGCTCGGCCGCCTGCTGGGCTTCATCGAGTATCACCGGCTGCGCCCGGGCGACCGGCTGCCGGGCGAGCGCGACCTGGCCGAGCGCTTCGGCGTCGGCCGCGGCGCGCTGCGCGAGGCGCTGGTGGTGCTGGAGACGCTGCGCATGGTGGAGCGCCGGCCGAATTCCGGCATCTATCTGCGCGCCGTCGAGAAGCAGGGCTCGATCGAGGCCATCGTGCTGCAGGCCGAGCTCGGCATCCCGCTGACCGGCGCCGAGGTGCGCGAGGTGGTGGAGCTGCGCCGCATCCTGGAGATGCAGGCGATGCGCCTGGCCGCCGAGCGCCGCCATGCCGAGGACATCCAGCGCCTGGATGCCATCCTGACCTCGGGCGAGGCGGCGGTCGCCGCCGGCGATGGCGCGCAGCTGGCCGATTACGACGCGGCCTTCCACCTGGCCATGGTGGAAGCCACGGGCAACCACGTTTTCCTGCGCGTCGTGCACGCCTTCTACCTGATGTCGCGCAACCGCCGCCGCGCCTATTTCGCCGATGGGCAGCGCGCGCCGCTGTCGCACGCCCAGCATGTGGCGATGCGCGACGCCGTGGCGGCCGGCGACCCGGACCGCGCCGAGGCCGCCATGGGCGGGCATCTGCGCGGCGTCGAAAGCTACTGGCTCGAATTGCTGGAGCGCCGCACGCGCGAGGAATGACCGCGCCGCGCGGCGCCACGGGGAGGAAACACACAAGAATGAAGATCACCGACATCACCTGCCATGTGCTGCAGAGCAAGGTGGAACAGCCCTTCACCTCGGCGCGCGGCTGGCTCTACACCACCCGCGCCTCCTGCATCGTCGAGATCACGACGGATGAAGGCATCACCGGCTGGGGCGAATGCTACGGCCCGGCCGCGGTGAACAAGACCATCATCGAGACGCAGTACCGCAACCGCGTGATCGGCCGCGATCCCTTCGATGTCGAGGTGGTCTGGGAGGACCTCTACAACCGCATCAAGGATTACGGCCTGACCGGCATGACCATCGCCGCGCTGTCGGGCATCGACATCGCGCTGTGGGACATCATCGGCCGCGCCGTGGGCAAGCCGATCCATAAGCTGATCGGCGGCGCGCATCGCAGCGAGGTGCAGGCCTATGCCACCGGCCTCTACTTCATCGACATGGACCGGCTGGTCGAGGAAGCGGTGGAGGAGGCGGAGGAATACGCCGCCCAGGGTTTTCGCGCCATCAAGATGAAGATCGGGCTCGGCGACCCGAAGCTCGATCTGCGGCGCGTGGCGGCGGTGCGCAAGGCGATCGGGCCGGACATCAGGCTCGCCGTCGACGCCAATCACTGCTTCACCGTGCCGCAGGCCATCCGCCTCGGCCGCGCCATGGAGGAGCTGGACCTGCTCTGGTTCGAGGAGCCGATCAGCCCCGAGGACCATGATGGCTATGTCGAGGTGACGCGCGCGCTCGACATGGCCGTCGCCGGCGGCGAGAATGATTTCACCCGCTGGGGTTTCCGGGATGTCATCGCGCGCAAGGCGATGGACATCGTGCAGCCCGATGTCTGCGCCGCCGGCGGCATCAGCGAATGCCGCAAGATCGCCGCCATGGCCTCGGCGCATGGCGTGGAATGCGTGCCGCATGCCTGGGGTTCGGCCATCGGCCTGGCCGCCACGGTGCAGTTCCTGGCCGCCCTGCCCGACACCCCGCCCGCCTTCCGCCCGATGCCGCCCATGCTGGAATTCGAGCAGACGCCGAACCCGCTACGCGACCATCTGGCGAAGGAGCCGATCGTGCAGCAGCGCGGCATCGTGCGCGTGCCGGAGGGGCCGGGCCTCGGCATTGAGGTCGATCGCGCCGTGCTCGCGCAATACAAGGTGGCCTGAGCATGCTGGTCGCCCTGACCGACCCGATCGACCCCGTGGGCGAGGCGGTGCTGCGCCAGGCCGGGCATGAGGTCGAACTCGCCGCGCCCGGCGGGCTGGACGCGCTGCTGGCGCGGGCCGAGGCCGTCATCGTGCGCCGGCAGCTACCGGACGATCTCTGCGCCCGCGCGCCGCGCCTGCTGGCCGCGGTGCGCCAGGGGGTGGGGGTCGACATGATCCCGATCCCCGACTGCACGGCGCATGGCGTGCTGGTGGCCAATGTGCCGGGCGCCAATGCGGATTCCGTCGCCGAATTCGCCATCGGCCAGATGCTGGCCATCGCCAGGCGGATCGAGACCATGCACCGCGCCCTGCTGGCGGAGGGCTGGGACATCGCCCGCGCCCACACCGCCCGCGCCTTCGAGCTGCGCGGCCGGACGCTGGGCATCGTCGGTGTCGGCGCGGTGGGGCAGCGCCTGGCGGAGATCGCCGGCACCGGTTTCCGCATGCGGGTGCTGGGCCATCGCCGCGACCGTGACGCGCTGCCGCCGGGCGTGGATTACGCATCGCTGGAGGCGCTGTTTTCCGAAAGCGACTTCATCGTTCTGGCGTGCCCGCTGACCGAGGCGACGCGCGGCCTGGTCTCGGCCGATCTGCTGGCGCGGATGAAACCTGGCGCCTGGCTGCTGAACCTGGCGCGCGGCGCCGTGGTGCAGGAGGCAGCGCTGATCGACGCGCTGCGCGAGGGCCGCATCGGCGGCGCCGCGCCGGATGTCTATCCGGTGCAGCCGCTGGCCGCCGATCACCCGCTGCGCGGCCTGCCCAATGTGCTGCTGACGCCGCATGCCGCCGGCCTCAGCCAGGAGGCGGTGCAGCGCATGAGTCGTGGCGCCGCCGAGGCAGTCGCCGACATCCTGCGCGGCGCGCGGCCGCGCAGCCTCGTCAATCCCGAAGCCTGGGAGGCCTCGCGCACAAGGCGACGGCAGCTCGGCCATGCGGAGCCCGTGCTGTCATGAAGATCTCCCGCGTGCAGGCCACCTGGTGCCGCGTGCCGATCCCCGAGGAGCGGCGCTTCACCAGCGATTTCGGCCTGGTCTCCACCTTCGATTCCGTCATCGTGCGGATCGACACCGAATGCGGCCTGACCGGCTGGGGCGAGGCCAAGGCGGGCGTCGGCAGCGCTGCCGCCTGCGCCGGCCTCGCCGCCATCATCAATCTCGACTACGCGCCGCTGCTGGTCGGGCAGGATCCGCGCGACATCTCCCGCCTGTGGGACGTGATGTACAACACCCCGCGCGAGGGCTACGCCATCGCCGATGGGCATGGGCTGCCGCAGCTCGGCCGGCGCGGGCTTTCCATCTCCGCCATTGCCGGTGTCGACATCGCGCTGTGGGACATTCTCGGCAAATCGCTGAACGTGCCGGTCTGGCGGCTGCTGGGCGGGCGGCGCGCGGAGCGCATGCCGGCCTATGCCTCGGGCGGCTGGGCGGATGCGACGAAGATCGGCGCGCAGCTGCAAGGCTATTGCGACAAGGCCGGCTTCCGCGCGGTGAAGATGCGGGTGGGTGTCATGGACGGCTCGCCCGCCGCCTCGGCCGCCCGGGTGCGCGCGGCGCGCCAGACTTTGGGCCCCGATATCCGCCTGATGGCCGATGCGCATGGCACCTGGACGGTGGCCGAGGCGCGCGCCTTCTGCCGCATGGTGGAGGATCTCGACCTGTTCTGGTTCGAGGAACCCTGCAGCGCCGATGACAAGCCGGGCATGGCCGAGGTGCGGCGCTGCTCCACCGTGCCGATCAGCGCCGGCGAGAGCGAGTTCACCCGGCATGATTTCCGCGAGCTGGCGGAGCTGCGCGCGGTGGATGTGATGCAGCCCGATCTCGCCATCGCCGGCGGCATCACCGAGGGGTTGCGCATCTCCGCCATCGCCTCGGCCTACAATCTCCGTCTGGCGCCGCATCTCTGGTCCGGCGCGCCGGCCTTCGCGGCGGGGCTGCATCTGGCGGCGACGCAGAGCGCGGGCTTCATCCTGGAATACTCGCTCGGCCACAACCCGATGCTGCACGACCTCATCGAGGAGAGCTTTCCCGTGCAGGACGGGCATGTCGACATCCCCGAACGCCCGGGCCTCGGCATCACCGTGCGGGAGTCCTTCCTGCGCGACTACGGACAAGGAGGCGCGGCATGAAGATCGCGAACATCGAAGCGTTCCCGACGTCGTTTCCGGTGCCGGAGGGCGCGGGCGTCTCGCTCGGTGTCGGGCGCGCGGTGAAGCGGGATGCGGTGGTGGTCAAGGTCACCACCGATGACGGCATCATCGGCTGGGGGGAGAGCCATCACGGCCGCGCCCACACCGCCGTCGCCGCCTTGCTGCAGACCACGTTGAAGCGGCTGGTGCTCGGCATGGAGGCCACCGACACGGTGGGCGTCTGGCAGAAGATCTATCGCGGCCAGCTGGCCAGCCACGGCATGGGCGCGGGCTGCGCGCTGGCCATGTCGGGGCTCGACATGGCGCTGTGGGACATCCGCGGCAAGGCGGCGGGGCTGCCGCTCTACCGGCTGATGGGCGGCGCCGCGCGCGCCGTGCCGGCCTATGCCGGCGGCGTGGCGCTGGGCTACCAGCCACCGGAGGAGCTGGTGGAGGAAGCCCGGCCGCATCTGGAGGCCGGCTACCGCGCCGTGAAGCTGCGCATCGGCGACACGGTGGCAAATGACATCTCCCGCATGGAAGCGGTGCGCCAGGCTTTCGGCCCCGACATCGACATCCTGGCCGATGCCAACACCGCCTACACCCTGGCCGATGTGCGGCGGGTGATGCCGGCGATGGATGCGCTGCAGATGGGGTGGCTGGAGGAGCCTTTCCCGCCGCATGACACGCATGATTACCGCGTGGCGCGCAGCTACGGCCGCACGCCGCTCGCCGTCGGCGAGAACCATTTCACCCGATTCGAATTCGCGCCGCTGCTGGACAGCGACGCGATCGGCATCTGGCAGCCGGACCTCTCGAAATGCGGCGGCATCACCGAGGCGCTGCGCATCGCCGCCATGGCCTCGGCGCAGAAGATCGCGGTGCATCCGCACAGCTCGATGACCGGGCTGAACCAGGCGGCCAGCATCCATTTCCTCTGCGCCATCGACAATCCCGGCTACTTCGAGGCCGACGTCTCGCGCGGCAATCTGTTCCGCGACGCGCTGGTCAGCACGCCCTGGCGCATTGGCGCGGATGGCTGCGTCCGCCCGCCCGAGGCGCCCGGCATCGGCGTCGAGGTCGATGAGGATTGGCTGCTTGCCCACCCCGCCATCGAGGGGCCCGGCTACGTGTGAAACCGGCTTGAGCGCGACCGCCCCGGCAGAGGGCGGCGCGCACGCAACAGGAGGCGTCCATGACACAGCATCCCGGGCGGGGCCTGCTCCGCCGCCTCGCCCTCGCCGCGCTCGCGGCCTGCGGCATCCCGCTCGCCGCCGCGCGGGCGGAACCGAGCTTCCCGACACGGGAGATCCGGTTCCTCAATGCCTTCGCCGCCGGCGGCACCTCCGACCTGATCGGCCGCATCCTGGCCGAGCAGCTCGGCAAGCAGCTCGGCCAGAATGTCATCGTGGAGAATCGCACCGGCGCCGGCGGCATCGTCGCCACGCAGGAGCTGGTGCGCAGCAATCCGGACGGCCAGACGCTGCTGCTGGCCTCGATGGGCATCCTCACCATCACGCCGCAGATGCAGAGCGTGCCCTATGACGTGCAGAAGGATCTTCTTCCTGTCGTCAACATCGCCTCGGTCTACAACATCCTCGTCACCGGGCCGCGCTCGGAGATCCGCAGCTGGCAGGATCTGGCGCGGCTGGGCAAGGAACCGAACCGCAACCTCAGCTGCGCAACCGTCGGCGCCGGCTCCAGCCAGCAGCTCTCCTGCGTGCTGTTCGCGGCGCTGACGGGGGCGCGGCTGACCCAGGTGCCCTATCGCGGCGGCGCGCCGGCCATCCTCGACATCACCAGCGGCCGCGTCGATGTGATGTTCGGCAACATGCCGGAATTCATGGGGCAGATCCGCGATGGCGGGCTGCGCGCCCTGGCCTATGGGGCGCAGACCGCCTCGCCCCTGCTGCCGCAGCTGCCGGTGATCTCGCAGGACGGGCTGCCGGGCTTCGTCATCCCGAGCTGGTTCGGCGTCGTGCTGCCCGGCGGCACGCCGCAGCCCATCGTCGATCGCTGGAATGCGGAGTTCAACCGCGCCCTCGACGCGCCCGAGGTGCAGCGCCGCTTCACCGAGAACGGGCTGCAGCGCATCGGCGGCACGCGGGATGATTTCCAGGGGCAGATCGCCATGGCGCGGGAGCGCTGGGGCGAGGTGATCCGCACCCACAATATCCGCCCCGACTGAGCGGATCGCAAAAACGGGGGCGGCATCGCTGCCGCCCCCGCCCGTCTTACCTGAGGCCAGGGGCGCACCAACGCCCCTGGCCGTTTGCTCAGGCCGCCAGCGGCGCCTCGCTATTGCCCTCCAGCACCTTGGGCTGGCTGGCCGGCTGCGCGGCGGCGATGGCGATGCGGCGGGGCTTCAGCGCCTCCGGCACCTCGCGCTTCAGCGCCACATGCAGCAGGCCATTGGCGAGGTCCGCGCCCTGCACCTGGATGTGGTCGGCCAGCACGAAGCGGCGCTCGAAGGCGCGGCCGGCGATGCCACGATGCAGGAAGCGGCGCTGATCCTCATTGCCCTGGGCCGCCTTGCCCGAGACCACCAGCACATTCTCCTGCGCGGTGATGTCGAGATCCTCCGGCGCGAAGCCGGCGACGGCCATGGTCAGGACATAGGAGTCCTCACCCGTCTTCTCGATGTTGTAGGGCGGATAGGCCGGGGCCTCGGCCGCGGCGCGGGCGGTGTCCAGCAGCCGGGTCAGCCGGTCGAAGCCGATGGCGGTGCGGAACAGGGGAGCAGTGTCGAAAGCGTTCATGACCAGGAGCCTCCTTCGCAAAGCAAGGGTCCGAAGTTGCGTGGCGTCCCGAAGCCGCTGCGGTCCCCATAAGGGCAACCTGTGGCCATCCGGTCCGCGCCAGCGGCCCCGAAGCCGGGCACCGCTGACAGGCACTCAGATAAAAAACGCCGCCCCCTCTTTCAAGGGGGCGGCGCTGCAGCCTGGCTCGCGATGCGAAAGGGCCCGGTTCAGGCCTTCTTGCGCGCGCCGATGCCGGCGAACTTCTTGTTGAACTTGGCGATCTGGCCACCCGTGTCGATGATGCGCTGCTGGCCGGTCCAGGCCGGGTGCGACTTCGGGTCGATGTCGAGACGCAGCACCTCACCTTCCTTGCCCATGCAGGACTTGGTCTTGTAGGTGGTGCCGTCCGTCATGATGACGGTGATCTCGTGGTAGTCCGGATGGATATCGGGCTTCATGGCGCACTTTTCTCTGGCTGGAGCAGCCGATGCCGACCGGCCGCACGGAAGCGCCGCTCTTACAGGCAGGGCGCCCCCGGTGCAACCGAAAGCGGGACATGGCCCCCTGGCGCAGGCCGCCCGCCCCCGGCCAGCCCCCGGATTGACCCCTTCCCCGGCCGATCCTAGAGCTTGAGCCCAGGGCTTCCGCGCCGCCGCGCCGGCGCGGGCAGAAGGGCCAGGGCAGCGCCAGGAAGGAAGAACAGCATGCGACTCCAGGGCAAGATCGCGCTCGTCACGGGCGCCGCCTCCGGCTTCGGCGAGGGCATCGTCCGCCGCTTCGCCCAGGAGGGCGCCAAGGTGGCGGTGGCCGATCTGAACCTGGCCGGGGCCGAGCGCGTCGCGGCCGAGCTCGGCGGCGGCGCCATCGCCATCGGCGGCGACGTCTCCAAGGCGGCCGATGTGCAGGCCATGGTGGACCAGACGGTCTCGGCCTTTGGCGGGCTCGACATCGTGGTGAACAATGCCGGCACCACCCACAAGAACGGCCCGATCCTCGAGGTCGACGAGGCGACCTTCGACAAGGTCTACGCCGTCAACGTCAAGTCGATCTTCCACATGACGCGCGCCGCCCTGCCGCTGCTGCGCGAGCAGGGGCGTGGCGGTTCCTTCATCAACATCTCGTCCACCGCCGGCATCCGGCCGCGGCCGGGCCTGGTCTGGTACAACGGCACCAAGGGCGCGGTGAACACCATCACCCAGGCGATGGCGCAGGAGCTGGCGCGCGACAATATCCGCGTCAACGCCATCTGCCCGGTGATGGGCGCGACCGGCCTGATCGCCGATTTCATGGGCATGGAGGACACGCCGGAGAACCGCCAGAAATTCCTGGCGACCATCCCGCTCGGCCGCCTCTCCACCCCGCACGACATCGCCAATGCCTGCGTCTGGCTGGCCGAGGACCAGACGAGCTTCATCACCGGCGTGCTGCTGCCGGTGGATGGCGGCCGCACCGCCTGACCGACACCGCCGCGCGATCGCCCCCCGGCGGCCGCGCCGGCGGGCGGGAATCGCGCGGCCCCCGCCACCAGGGGCCAGCCCGCCACAGGCCAGCCCGCCGGAACACCCCGCGCCATGAACATCCTGTCCATCCAGTCCTGGGTCGCCTATGGCCATGTCGGCAATGCCTCGGCGGTGTTCCCGCTGCAGCGCCTGGGGGCCGAGGTCTGGGCGGTGAACACCGTCCAGTTCTCCAACCACACCGGCTATGGCAGCTGGCGCGGGCAGGTCTTCGGCGCCGATCTGGTGCGCGACCTGGTGCAGGGCATCGAGGATCGCGGCGCCCTGCCGCGCTGCGACGCGGTGCTGTCGGGCTATATGGGCGATGCCGCGATCGGCGAGGCGATCCTGGACGCGGCGGCGCGGGTCAAGGCCGCCAACCCGGCCGCGCTCTATTGCTGCGACCCGGTGATCGGCGATGTCGGGCGCGGCGTCTTCGTCCGCCCCGGCATCCCGGAATTCATGCGCGACCGCGCCCTGCCGGCGGCCGACATCCTGACGCCGAACCAGTTCGAGCTGGAATGGCTGACCGGCCAGCCGGTCACCACGCTCGCCGAGGCCAAGGCGGCGGTCGCCACGCTCCAGGCGGCCATGGCGCCCGGGGGCCCGCGCTGCGTGCTGCTGACCTCGCTGAAGGTGGCGGAGACGCCGGAGGACCAGATCGAGATGCTGGCGGCGGAGGGCGGCGAATTCAGCCGCATCCGCACGCCGATGCTGCCGCTCTCGGTGAATGGCGCGGGCGATGCCATCGCCGCGCTGTTCCTGTTCCACCGGCTGAAATCGGGGCGCGCGGCGGATGCGCTGGGGGCGGCCGCCTCCTCCATCTACGGGCTGCTGCGCCGCACCTCGGAGGCCGCCTCGCGCGAGATCCTCACCGTCGCGGCGCAGGAGGAATTCGTCGCCCCCAGCCGCGTCTTCCTGCCGGAGAGCTGCTGAGGGGCGCTGCCCCCCAGCCTTCCCCCTCAGACCCGGCGGACATTCAGCGGCAGCGCCATGCCCTTGCGGTGGCCCACCACATTGCTGCGCCAGGCGCTGTCGATCAGGTACTGGCCGAGCGGCCAATAGGGCAGGTCCTCGAAGAAGCGGCGCTGGATCGCCTCGCCCAGCAGCTTCTGCTCGGCCTCGCCGGCGGTGTCGAACCATTGCTCGCGCAGCGCCTCCAGCCGCGGCAGCTCGGGCCAGCCGAACCAGGCGCGGGCGCCATTGGCGCGCAGCAGCGGGTGGCCGCCCGGCGTCATCATGTCGAGCCCGGAGAACAGCCCGACCAGCGCGTTCCAGCCGCCCTCGGACGGGGCGGCGCGGCTGGCGCGGCGCTGCAGGAAGCTGCGCCAGTCGCAGGCGGCGCTCTCGGTGGTGAAGCCGATGCGCTGCAGCAGATCGGTCGCCACAGCCGTCAGGTTGCTGTTGTTCACGACATCGGTCGGGTGCAGCACCACCACCCTGGCGCCGGCATGGCCGCTCTCGCGCAGCGCGCGCTGCGCCGCCTCGACATCGCGCGGGCCGGTCAGCGCCTCCATCCCGACCGAGGAGGCCAGCGGGCTGCCCGGCGGGAAGCAGCCGACATCGTCGCGCCACAGATCGCGGCTGTCGCCCATGATGGCGGTCATGAAATCCGCCTGGCGCAGCGCCGGCAGCAGGGCGCGCCGCGCCGCCGGGTCGTCGAAGGGCGGGTGCAGGTGGTTCGGCCGCAGCATGGCGATGGTGCCGCCATAATCCAGCCGGTCCACCACCACATGGCGGGTGTGGCGCAGCAGCGGGCGCAGATCCGGCGCCACCTGCTCCCACCAATCGACCTCGCCATTCTGCAGCGCCTCGGCCGCGGCGGCCGGGTCGGGCAGGTGGCGCCATTCCAGCCGCTCGAAACCGGCGAATTTCGGCCCCGCCGTCAGGCTGACGGCCCCACGCGCCGGGATGTAGCGCTCGAAGCGGCGATACACGGCGAGCTTGCCGGGCGCCCGCTCCGCCGCCTCGTAGCGATAGGGACCGCTGCCCACCACCTCGGTCAGGGGCTGGCTGGCCGGCTGCCGCGCGAAGCGCTCCGGATAGACGAAGCAGGGATAGGAGGAGGCCTTGGCCAGCGCCTGCAGCATGGCGCTGAAGGGCCGCTGCAGCCGGATCTCGAAGCGGCGGTCATCCAGCGCGCGGATCTCGGCCAGCCGCGCCGCCAGCGTCTGGCCATGCGTGTCGCGCGCCATCCAGCGCTGGATCGAGGCCACGGCGTCGATGGCGCGGATCTTCTCGCCATCATGGAAGGTCGGGCCCTCGCGCAGGGTGAAGACCCAGCGCTTGCCATCCTCCTCGACCACATGGCCCTCCGCCAGCTGCGGCTGCGGCCGGAACCCGATATCCAGCCCGTAGAGCTGATCCCAGCAGAGATGGCCGTGATTGCGCACCGCATAGGCGGTGGTGAAGAGCGGGTCGAGCCAGGCCGGGTCGGATTGCGGGATGAAGCGCAGCGTGGTCGCCGCGCTGCCCTTGGCCAGCGCCGGGGCGCCGGGCCGGCCGGCCGCCCCCGCCTCCTGCGCCGCGGCACCGCGCGCCCCGCCCAGGCCGAGCCCTGCGCCAAGCCCGAGCCCAAGCCCGGCCGCACCGGCCAGCACGCCGCGTCGCTGCATTCCATCCCCCATCAGGCAAGCCGACGCATTCTGCACATCACGCGGCCGTTATGAAGCGGCGGCGTCGCCGGCCGGCGGCAAAACTGGCCCGCTTCCGTTAACCGGGCGTGAAGGGGCCGCTCAGCGCGGCAGCACGGTGTCCGGCCGGCCGCCCCAGCCATTGGTCTGGTCCATCTCGGTGATGGCCTCCAGCGTGCGGCCGGTGGCGATGGCGGCCTCCGGCAGCGGGCCGGGCTGGGTCAGGCGCAGCAGGCTGCGCTCCGGCCCGGCCGGGAACAGCGCCTCCGGAAAGGCCGGGGCCGGGTCGCGCCCGGCCTGGATCACCTGCGCCAGCCGCGCCATGGCCGGGATCACCTGCTCCGGCAGGGCGGTGGCGGAAATGCCCAGCGCCTGGCGCACCTCCCGCACCGCGCCGCGCAGCGCCAGCACCAGCCCGGGCGGCAGGGCGGCGAAGCGCGGCTCGCTGCCGAGCGTGTGCGTCAGATATTCCAGCCGGGCGGTGGCGCGGGCGGTCTCGGCCGGATTGCCCTCCAGCCGGGCGCCCTGGTCCTGGAAGGCGGCGGCGGCAAGCCGCGCGGCGCTGCGCACCGGATCCTCCGCCCCCGGCACCAGGGAGAGCGGCAGGTCGACCCGCGGCCGCGGCGTGCGCAGCTCCGCGCAGCCGGGGAGCAGCGGCACCGTCAGGGCGGCGAGGAGGAAGCGGCGGCGCATGCGGGGGCTCTCCATGGGGCGTCGGGGCGGCATACTGCCCCAGCCGGCCCTGGGCTCAAACTCCCCCGCCCCGGCCCGCCCCGGGACGCGCCGCTCAGCGCCGCCGCAGCGCGCTGATCTCGATGGTCTCCTCCGGCCCGAACTCCCAGTAGCGCAGCGCCCGCTGCGTCGCCGCATTGGCCTGCGGCAGCCGCGGCAGGGCCGAGAGGCGCTGCCACAAGGCGGCCCCGCCGCCCTCGGCCAGCTGGGGCGGGAGCTGCGCCGGCGCCGCGGCATCGCCGCCCGGCGCGGTGGCCGCCGCCACCATGGCGTCGATCACCGCCTGGGGCGGCACCGACTCGGCGATTCGGAGATAGCGCCGCACCTCCTGCCGCGCCGCCAGCAGCAGCGGCTGCGCCATGCCGATATCGCCGGCGACCCGGCCCGAAGGCAGCTCCACCACGACATATTCCAGCTGCGCCACGGCGATGGCGGCCAGCGACGGCCGCCCCTGCAGCCGCGCCGGATGCGCGAAGGCCTCGGCCGCGCCGCGCAGCGCCGCCGTCACCGGGTTGGGCGCGCCGCGCGCCGCCACCGCCGGCAGCGTCACCGGCGGCTCGGGCGGCATGCCGCCGGTGGTGCAGCCGGCCAGGCTGCCACCGGCGAGCGCCAGCAGCAGCAGCGCCGCCGCCCTCAGCCCGGCGCCAGCGAACGGGCGTGGCGCTGCCCCAGCTCCGTGTAATGCTCGGCCGTCTTGTCCCATTGCGCCCTCTCCTCCGCGCTCATCACGCGGGCCAGCCGGGCGGGGGCGCCCAGCCACAACTCGTTGGGGCCGATCCGCTTGCCCGGCGGCAGCAGCCCGCCGGCGCCCAGCATGCCGCCCTCCTCGATCACCGCGCCGTCCAGCACCGTGGCGCCCATGCCGACAAAGGCCCCGTCCTTCAGCGTGCAGGCATGGATGATGCAGGCATGGCCGATCGTCACATCCGCGCCGATCAGCGCCGGCAGCGTGCCCCGCGCCACATGAACGATCGTGCCATCCTGCACGTTGCTGCGCGGGCCGACCACGATGCGGTTGGTGTCGCCGCGCAGCACGCAATGATACCAGATGCTGGCGCCCTCCCCGATCTCGACATCGCCGATCACGGCGGCGGTGGGGGCGATGAACACGCCGGGCGCCACCTTGGGCAGCACGCCTTCGAAGGGGTAGAGGGACATTCCACTTCCTTTCAAAAACAAAAAAAGGCCGGGGGAATGAATTCCCCCGGACCCCCTTCTTTCTTCTGTCAGCTGCCGGTCACGGCGGCAACGGGGTCGCTTCAGGCCGCCTTCGCGGCCGCCGCCTGCAGACCCAGCATCAGGGCGATGTTCTGCACCGCCGCACCGGACGCGCCCTTGCCCAGATTGTCCAGCCGCGCCACCAGCACGGCCTGGCCGCGCGCGGCATTGCCGAACACCCGCAGCTCCAGCAGGTTGGTGTCGTTCAGCGCCTCGGGCTCCAGCTTGCCATCCGCCGTGGCGGGCACGACCTTCACCCACTCGGAGCCCTGGTAGTAGGCGGCCAGCCCGGCCTCCAGATCGGCCGGCTTCGGCGCGCCGGGCAGCAGATCCAGATGCAGCGGGATCGAGACCAGCATGCCCTGCCGGTAATTGCCGACGCTGGGGACGAAGATCGGCCGCCGCGTCAGCCCGGAATAGAGCTGCAGCTCCGGCAGGTGCTTGTGCTCCAGCCCCAGCCCGTACAGCTCGAAATCCGGGGCGGTGCCGGCCTCATAGGCCTCGATCATGCCCTTGCCGCCGCCGGAATAGCCAGACACGGCGTTGACCGTGACCGGGTGGTCCGCCGGGATCAGCCCGGCCGCGACCAGCGGCCGCAGCAGGGCGATGCCGCCGGTGGGGTAGCAGCCCGGATTGGCCACCCGCGGCGCGGCGGCGATCTTCGCGGCCTGGTCCGGCGCCAGCTCCGGCACGCCATAGACCCAGTCCGGATCCACCCGGTGCGCGGTGGAGGCATCCAGCAGCTTGGGCGCGTCCGCGCCGAGGCTGGCCGCCATCGCGGCACTCTCCTTCGAGGCGGCATCCGGCAGGCAGAGCACGACCAGGTCGACCTCCGCCATCAGGGCGCGCTTGGCCTCGGGGTCCTTGCGGCGCTCCGGATCGATGGAGCGCAGCACGATGCCCGGCAGCGCCTCGAGGCGCTGGCGGATGCCGAGCCCGGTCGTGCCGGCTTCGCCATCGATGAAGATCGCAGGCAGTGAACCCTTGGCCATGTGGCTCTCCTGAAGGTTCCGTGGAGGATAGCAGAAAAGCAGAAAGGGCGGGCCCTCGCGGACCCGCCCTCTCCGATGGACAGCCCTGGACAGGGCCGGCGTGACGCCGGCCCGCCAGCGTCAGCGCTTGCTGAACTGGAAGGAACGTCGGGCCTTCGCCTTGCCGTACTTCTTGCGCTCGACGACGCGCGGGTCGCGGGTCAGGAAGCCGGCCTTCTTCAGGATGCCCCGCAGCTCCGGCTCGAAATTGGTGAGCGCGCGGCTGATGCCGTGGCGCACGGCGCCGGCCTGGCCCGAAAGGCCACCACCGGTCACGGTGCAGTAGACATCGAACTGCTGGTAGCGGTCGGCCACCAGGAAGGGCTGCGTGATCAGCATGCGCAGCACCGGGCGGGCGAAATACTTCGACGCCGGCTTGCCATTGATCTCGACGGTGCCCTTGCCCGGCTTCACCCACACGCGGGCGACGGCATCCTTGCGGCGGCCGGTGGCGTAGGCGCGGCCGAACTGGTCACGCTTGGCCTCGCGAACGGGGGCGGCCTCGCCGGCGGCAGGCGTGCCGGCGACCAGGTTCTTCAGCTCGGCCAGCGAGGTGGCGGTGGTCTGCTCGCTCATGATGCTCAGCCCAGCTTGTTCTTGCGGTTCAGCGCGGCGACGTCGAGCGTCTCCGGCTGCGCACCGGCATGCGGATGCTCCGGACCGGCATAGACATGCAGATTCTTCATCTGCTGCCGGCCGAGCGGACCGCGGGTGATCATGCGCTCCACGGCCTTCTCGATCACGCGCTCGGGGAAACGACCCTCGAGGCGCTCACGGATGGTGCGGCCCTTGATCCCGCCCGGATAGCCGGTGTGCCAGTAGAAGACCGACTGCTCGGACTTCGCACCGGTCACGCGGACCTTGTCGGCGTTGACGATGACAACATGGTCACCGCAATCGACATGCGGGGTGAATTGCGGCTTGTGCTTGCCGCGGAGGCGATTGGCGACGAGTGCGGCGAGGCGGCCGAGCACGAGCCCGTCCGCATCGATCAGCACCCAGCCCTTCTTGACCTCCGCCGGCTTCAGCGAGCGGGTCTGCGTGGTCAGCATGATCGGCTTCTGCTTAGTCCTGAAAAGAGGGCCGGTTTATCGGTGCAAAGCCCCGCAGGGTCAAGCGGAAAATCTGTGGTATTATAATACCGCAGCGCCGGGAGCCGCCATTTTCCTCAGGAGCAGCGCGACCACATCCCCCGGTCCAGGTGGAAATGGTCGCGGTGCGCGGCGTTGTAATCCGGCCCCAGCACCGCCTTGAACCAGCGGCAGGCGCCGTCCCGCGCGGCGCGCAGGAAATCGGCCCGGGCATTCTCCCCGGCCTCCCCCCAGTCGCGCGGCAGGGCGACGCTGCGCCCATCGGCCAGGGTGAAGCCGGCCACGTCCAGCGCATTGGCGGTGGCGTGCTGGCTGCGCCGCCCCGCCGCCCGGTGATAGACGTTGCGGCAATTGTAGCTGCCTAAGTGCCGCACCGTGGCGACACGGCTGCCGAAATGCGCCTCGGCCGCCGGCTGCAGGCTGTGGCGCTCGAACATCGCCCAGGCGGCGGCCATCGGGCAGGTGACGATCGGGCGGTTGGGGCCGAATTCCACACTCTCCCCCTCCAGCCGCAGGGCGTTCTCGATCGCGCAGCCGGTCTCCGAGGGCCGGTCCGGCACCCGCGCCACGGCGCGGCCGGAGGCGGCGAAGGCCGCGAAGCAGGATTCGGGCTGCCAATCCATGCGCGCCAGCTTCCAGCCGGTCAGCAGATTCGGCGGCGCGCGGAAATCCAGCGGCGCCGCCGGGTCCCAGGCCGGCGGCGGGCGCCAGGCGCCGTTCCAGTAGAGGCCCCCCAGCGCGAGCGGGGCGAGCAGGAGGATCCAGAGCAGGATGCGGCGCAGCATGGCCGTTGATCTGGTCCCGCCCCCGCCCCTTGCCGAGTCCCCCTGGCGGGGTGAAGCTCCCTGCCCTCTTTCACGTCTCTGCCGGAATTACGCCCATGCCCGTGCTGAACCGCATCGCCGCCTTCCAGGAGGACATGACCGCCTGGCGCCGCGACTTCCACCGCCATCCCGAGCTGGCCTTCGAGGAGGTGCGCACCAGTGGCATCGTGGCCGAGAAGCTGCGCGAATTCGGCGTGGACGAGGTGGTGACCGGCATCGCCGGCACCGGCGTGGTGGGGGTCATCCGCGGCAACGCGCCGGGCAAGGCCATCGGGCTGCGCGCCGACATGGATGCGCTGCCGATCCTGGAGGAATCGGGGGTCGAATACGCCTCCACCATCCCCGGCAAGATGCATGCCTGCGGCCATGACGGGCACACCACCATGCTGCTGGGCGCCGCCCGCTACCTGGCCGAGACGCGCAATTTCGCCGGCACCGTCTATGTCATCTTCCAGCCGGCGGAGGAGATGGGCGGCGGCGCCGAGGTGATGGTGAAGGAGGGGCTGTTCGAGCGCTTCCCGATGGAGCGCGTCTTCGCCATCCACAACTGGCCGAACCTGCCGGCGGGCCAGATGCATTGGCGCGCCGGGCCGGTGATGGCGGCGGTCGCCGATATCGAGATCACCATCACCGGCAAGGGCGCGCATGGCGCCATGCCGCATATGGGCAACGACCCGGTGGTGATCGCGGCGCAGATCGTCACCGCGCTGCAATCCGTCGTCGCCCGCAATGTCGAGCCGGTCGAGGCCGGCGTCGTTACCATCGGCAAGATCGAGGGCGGCAATGCCTTCAACGTCATCCCCGAGACGGTGAATCTGCGCGGCACCGCCCGCTGGTTCCGCCCCGAGGTGGGCGACACGCTGGAGAAGAAGGTGGTCGAGATCGCCTCGGGCATCGCCACGGCCTTCGGCGCCAGCGCCGAGGTGCGCTTCAGCCGCATGTACCCCGCCACCATCAACGAGGCTGAGGCCACCGAGCTGGCCGCCCGCGCCGCCGCCACGGTGGTGGGCGAGGCCAACACCCATGAACTGCCGAAGCCGACCATGGGCGGCGAGGATTTCGCCTTCATGCTGAACGCGAAGAGCGGCTCCTACCTGATGCTGGGCGGCGGCCGCGGCGCCAGCGATGCCGGGCTGCACCATCCGAAATACGATTTCAACGACGAGATCCTGCCCGTCGGCGCCAGCTTCTTCGCCACCCTCGCCGAGCAGCTTCTTCCGGCTGCCGGTCATGGCTGAGACGACGGCCGCTGCACTTCACCGGGTCGCTCCGGCCCAGGGCAGCGGCCCGCCTGGCCGGGAGACGGCGGCAGCCTGACAGAAAAAAGATGATGGGGGTCTGGGGGAAGAATTCATTCTTCCCCCATCTTCTTGTCTGTCTTGGTTTTCGATCGGAGTATTCAGCATGTGCGGTCGCTATTTCGTCCAGCGGGAGCCGGAGCGGCTGCAGCGCGAAATGGGCAGTGTCGGCCCGCTGCCGAACCATCCGGCCAATTTCAACGTGGCGCCGACGCAGATGTCCTGGGTGGTGCGGCGCAACCCACAGGACGGCGCGCGGCATCTGGGCCTGCTGCGCTGGGGGCTGGTGCCGCGCTGGGCGAAGGATGCCTCGGGGGCGGCGAAGCTGATGAATGCGCGCAGCGAGGGCATCACCGAGAAGCCTTCCTTCCGCGAGGCGTTCCGCCGACGACGATGCCTGGTGCCGGCGGACGGGTTCTACGAGTGGCGCCAGGAGGGCAAGGCCAAGCAGGCCTATGCCGTGGCGCTGAAAAGCGGCGCGCCGATGGCGCTGGCCGGGCTGTGGGAGGGCTGGCAGCTTCCGGATGGCGAATGGCTGAAGACCTTCACCATCATCACCACCGAGGCCAATGCCAAGCAGGCGCTGGTGCATCAGCGCATGCCGGTGATCCTGCCGCCGGAGGATTGGCCGCTCTGGCTGGGCGAGGCGGAGGGCGACCCGCTGAAGCTGCTGCGCCCCAGCCCGCCGGAGGAGCTGGCCTGCTGGCCGGTCGCCGCGCGGGTCGGCAAGTTTTCCGAGAATGATGCCAGGCTGCTGGCGCGCGACCCCCTGGCCATGCCGCCGCCGGAGCTGGACGACCCGCCGGTCTATTGAGGGCGCTGCTAGAGCGGGCAGGGCCGCTTGCCGGCGCCGGCCAGCGCGGCGGGGCGCGGCGCGGCGGGCGCGGCGCCCAGGCTGTTCAGCAGCAGGGCGGCGATGACCAGGGCGACGCCGGCGATCTCGCCCGCCGCCGGCACCTGGCCCCCCGCCACCGCGATGGCGAAGGCCGTCACCGGCACCAGGTTGATGAACAGCACGCCGCGCGCCGCGCCGATGGCGCGCATGCCGCCATTCCAGCCCAGCACGCCGAGCAGCGAGGCCAGCAGTGTCAGGTAGAGCAGCGAGGGCGTGGCGGCGGCGAGGCTGGCGGCGCTCGGCCAATGCGCCCAGCCCAGGGCCAGGGCCAGGGCTTCCAGCCCCAGGATGCTCAGCGTGCCCAGGGCGCAGCTCAGCGCGGTGAAGCGCAGGCCGGACCAGCCGGGAAAGCGCTGGGCGCCCAGGGTGTAGAGCACCCAGGCGAAGGCGCCGAGGAAGACCAGCCCCTCGCCCCGCCCGACGCCGCCCGAGAGCAGCAGGGCGGGCGCGCCGCCGCTGACCACCAGCGCGACGCCGGCCAGGCCCAGCCCGACCGCGGCCAGGGCGCGCGGTGCCGGCCAGCTTCGGCTGCGGCCGGCGGTGACGGCCACCGCGATCAGCGGCATCAGCGCCGGGATGACGGAGGCGTGCTGCGGCTCGGCCAGGGTCAGCCCCAGAAAGGCCAGCAGGCCGAAGCCGGCGAAGCCCAGCGTGCCGAGCGCCCAGAGGCGCAGCCCGGCGCCCTCCAGCCGCAGCGCGGCGCGCCCCTCCACCGCCCAGAGCAGCAGCAGGAGCAGCGGCGCGGTGACGCCATAGCGCAGCAGGGTCAGGGTGAAGGGGTCGAACCCCGCCATCAGCGGCTTGACCACCGCGAACATGCCGCCCCAGACCAGGGCGGTGCCGGTCAGCATCGCCATGCCGCGGGCGCGCGGCGGGATGCTGGATGCGATGCTGGGCATGGGCTGCCCTCCTTGCTGCGTTGCGGCACAGGATGGGTGTGGACATTCGCCCATGCGACGCGTTTGATTGCGCGGTGCCTGCGCAAAAACACACAGCCCAAGCGGCGCTCGGCGATTGGGACCGGCTGCGCAGCCTGCTGGCGCTGCGGCGCGGCGGCTCGCTCTCGGCCGCGGCGCGGGCGCTCGGGGTGGACCACACCACCATCGCCCGCCGGCTGGAGGCGGCGGAGCGCGAATTCGGCGCACCGCTGTTCGAGCGCGGGAAGGAGGGCTTCGCCCCCACCCCGCTGGGCGAGGCGGTGCTGGAGGCGGCTGAGCACATGGAGGCCGAGATCATCGGCCTGCTGCGGCGGATCGACGGCGCCGCCACGGGCCTGACCGGCCCGGTGCGGGTGACGACCACGCCGCACCTGGCCGCCTGCCTGCTGGCGCCGGCGCTGGGGCCGTTCCTGGCGGCGCATCCCGGGCTGCAGATGGAGCTGGTGGCGGACAGCCGCAGCCTGGACCTGTCGCGGCGCGAGGCCGATCTGGCGCTGCGGCTGGCGCGGCCGGACACGCCGGGTCTGGTGGCGAAGCGGCTGGGCGAGGTCGGCTTCGCCTTCTACGCCGCGCGCGAGGACGGCCGCAGCTTCGCCGAGCAGAGCTTCATCGCCTATCAGGATGCCTCGGGGCATTCGCCGCTGCAGCGGCACATGGCCTCGCTGGTGCCGGAGGGGCGGATCGTGCTGCGCTCCAACGCCATGCAGGCGCTGCACAATGCGGTGCGCAGCGGGCTGGGGGCGGCGCTGCTCTCCTGCTTCTCGGCCGAGCCCGACCCGGCGCTGCGCCGGCTGCCGGCGCCGCGCGGCATGCCGCCGGTCGGGCTGTGGCTGGTCTATCACGAGGATCTGCGGCGCAGCCCGCGGCTGCGCGCGGCGCTCGGCTTCGTGGAGGAGGTGATCCTGCGGGCGCGCGGCAGGCTGCTGCCGGCCGGGTTTCCGTTCGATCCGGTCTAGGCCGCCGGCGGGCGGTCAGGGCGCCGGCGGCCCGGCGGCCTCGTCATAGGCGCGGCGGCACTGCTCGATGCGCGGCCAGTTCTCCCGGATCCAGGCGGTGAAGCCCTCCAGCGCCGGCAGCATGCTGGCGCCCATCGCGGTCAGCTCATACTCGACGCGCGGCGGCACTTCCGGGAAGTAGTGGCGCCGCAGCAGCCCGTCGCGCTCCAGGTTGCGGAGCGTCAGGGTGAGCATGCGCTGGGTGATGCCCTCGATGCCGTGCTTCAGGGCGGAGAAGCGCAGCCGGTGGCCCGGCGCCAGGGCCAGATGCGACATGACCAGGATGGTCCATTTGTCGCCCAGCCGGGCGAGGACGCTGTTGGGGGCGCAGGGGCGGAAGACGGGGCCCTGCGCGGTCGCCTCATAGGGGCGGCCATGGATCTGGTTCGCCAAGCGTATCACCCTTGTGCCCGGGGCAGGAAAATGTGCCGTCTTCCGGCCGGATTCCATGGGTATATATGAGGAACCCTTGTTCAGCGACGGGGGTTCTCCATGTCAGACAGCAAGAGGCCGATCCTGGTCTTCGGCGCCACCGGCCAGCAGGGCGGATCGGTCGCCGCCGCCCTGCTCAAGGCCGGCTGGCCGGTGCGCGCCTTCGTGCGGGATGCGCGTTCACCCAGGGCGGCAGCGCTGCGCCAGGCCGGCGCCGCGCTGGCCGAGGGCGATCTCGCCGATCCCGGCTCGATCCGCGCCGCCCTGCAGGATGTGCATGGCGTGTTCAGCGTGCAGCCGAGCTCGGGCCAGGGCGCGCTCTACGGGGTGAGCGACGCGGAGGAGGTGCGCTACGGCATCAGCATCGCCGATCTCGCCCTGCAGGGCGGCGCCCGCCATCTCGTCTACAGTTCCAGCAACGCGGTCGGCGACACGCCGACGGGGATGGGGCATTTCGACAGCAAGGCGCGCATCGAGGCGCATCTGCGGAGCCTGCCCCTCGTCACCTCCATCATCCGGCCCGCCGCCTTCATGGAGATGCTGATGATGCCCGGCTTCGGCCTGGACCAGGGGCGCTTCCATTTCTTCATGCGGCCGGACCAGGCGATGCAGCTGGTGGCGGTGGCGGATATCGGCCGGATCGTCGCCGCGCTGTTCGCCGACCCGGCGCGCTTCGGCGGCAGCGTCATGGAGGTGGCCAGCGACGCGGTGACGGGCCGGCAACTGCAGGCCCTGTTCACCGAGGCCGCCGGGCGGCCCATCCCCTATGCCCGCTTCCCCGACGAGGTGCTGGCGGCCAATCCCTTCCTGGCGCGGCTGACAGCGCTGGTCGATGCGGGGCGGCTGACCGGCCAGGCGCGGCTCGACGCGCTGCGCCGGCTGAACCCCGAGCTGAGCGGCTTCCGCGCCTGGCTGTTCGGCCCGGGCCGCGCGGCCTTCCAGGCGGCGCTGGGCAGCGCGGGGGCCTGGCGCTACGGCCCGGGCTGAGGCGGCGCCGCCCTTTCGCAACCCCACCCTCCCCCGCCCGGCCCGGCCTTGGCATGGCCGGCCGGCCGGGCCATCATCGCGCCAATGAAGGCCGCCCCGAGTACCACCGGCATCGCGCTTCCGCGTCGCTGACGCGAGAAGCCAGGGCACGCGACCGTCACGGCCGCGTGCCGGCGCTCGCCCGCGCCGAGCCGGGCGGGCCTTCGCCGCGGCAGCGGCCTGCGAACCAGTGGTCTTCATCATGCAGAATGTCTTCGAGAGCCCGTTCAAGGGCATCACCCTCGATCGCCTCGTCACCAACCCCAACATCCGGGTCGGGCGCCACAGCTACTATTCCGGCTATTATCACGGCCATGGCTTCGACGATTGCGCGCGCTTCCTGCTGCCCGAGGCAGGCGCGGGCGTCGACCAGCTCATCATCGGCGCCTTCTGCTCGATCGGCTCGGGCGCGGCCTTCATCATGGCCGGCAATCAGGGGCATCGCAGCGACTGGATCAGCACCTTCCCCTTCTTCTGGATGCCGGAGGTCCCCGCCTTCGAGGGCGCGGCGAACGGGTACCGCCCCGCCGGCGACACGGTGATCGGCAATGATGTCTGGATCGGGACCGAGGCCATCATCATGCCGGGCGTCAGGGTGGGCGATGGCGCGGTGATCGGCACGCGCGCGGTGGTGACCAAGGATGTCGAGCCCTATGCCATCATGGGCGGCAACCCCGCCCGGCTGATCCGCAAGCGCTTCGACGAGGCCGCCATCGCGCTGCTGCTGGAGCTGCGCTGGTGGGATTGGAGCGACGAGGCGCTGCGGGCGGCCATGCCGATCCTGACCAGCGGCGACATCGCGGCGCTGCATCGCCACTGGCAGGAGGAGCTCCGGCCGAAGGCCTAGCCGGGGCCGGCCCACCGGGCCGGGCGGCGGCGGGCGGCGACGCCCGCCCCGCTCACGACCCCCGGTAGGTCGAATAGGACCAGGGCGTGCAGAGCAGCGGCACATGGTAGTGCCCCTGCCCCTCGGCCAGGCCGACGCTGAGCACCACCTCGTCCAGGAAACGCGGCTCGGGGGCCAGGCCCTGGGCGGCAAAGTACTCGCCGATATGGAAGCGCAGCTCGTAGCGGCCGGGGATGAAGGCCTCGGGCGGCAGCAGGGGCGAATCGGTGCGGCCATCCCCATTGGTGGTGGCGTGGCCGAGATAGTGGCGGTCCGGCGCCACGCGCCACAGCTCCACCCGCACGCCGATCGCCGGGCGGCCCGAGGCGGTGTCGAGCACATGGGTGGTCAGGCCAGGGGGCTTGGTCATTCGGCGGCCTCGCTCAGTTCCTGCGGGATGGTGGAGGTCAGCTCGGCCAGGTCGAAGCGGCGCAGGCTGGCGAGCTGCGCCTCGGCATCCTCCAGCCACAGCGCGCGGCAGATCCCGTCCACCAGCCGCGGCACGCCGTATTTCATGCCGCTGATGCTGGCGCCCGACAGGCCCATGGACAGCGTCGCCGCATAGGTCATGCAATGCAGCCGGGCGAGCAGCGGCGCCGCCCCAGGCGTCTTCTCGCGGAAGGAGAAATCCTCGGCGAGATAGGGCGAGGCGCCGCAGAGCGCGCTCTCCTCCCCCGGCGGCGGCGCGAAGGCGTCGCGCCAGAGCAGGATCGCGGGCGCGAAGGCCGCGAGTTCCGGCCGCAGGCCGAGATCGAAGGTGAAGCCGGTGCCGAGGATCACCGCATCGGCGGCGAAGCGGCCGCGCGGCGTGTCCAGCACCACCGCGTCGCCCTCCATGCCGGCGCCCTGCACCGGCGCGCCCATCACCAGGCGGAAGCGCGGATCCTCCGCCACGCGGTCCCAGCTCTCCTGCGGCGGCGGCTGGTTCAGCTCGAAGATGTGCCGGGTGAAGCGCCATTTCAGCAGGTCCGGCAGGGCGTGGTACTGGCCGAGATACCCCGCCTGCTCCATCCAGCGGAACGGGTTCACCCGCGGCATGCGCGGGCGGCGGACCAGCATGGTGGCGCTGGCGGCGCCGGCCTCCAGGGCGGTCGCCAGATTGTCGAAGGCCGAGGCGCCGGCGCCGACCACGATCAGATGTCTGCCGGCCAGGGCGGAGAAATCGATCGCCTGGGCGGTGTGCAGCACGCGGCCCTCCGGCAGCGCGCCGAAGGGAGGCGGGATCTGCCAGGCGCCGGAGCCATCCATGCCGGTGGCCAGCACGGCGCGGCGGGCCAGCCGCACCACCTCCCCCTGCGGCGTGCGGAAGCGCAGCGCCAGCAGGCGCCCACCCTCGGCGCTGTCGATGCCGAGCAGCGCGTGCTCATGCCGCAGCGGCAGGGCGAGGGTCGCGGCATACCAGTCGAGGTAGCGCTGCCAATCCTCGCGGCCGATCTTGCGCAGGGCGTCCCAGGCGGCCTCGCCGTCGCGGGCGGTGAAATAGGCGCGCGGCGTCAGCGCCGGCACGCCCAGATCGGGGCCGGTGACGTGCTTGGGCGTGCGCAGGGTGCGCATGCGGGCGAAGCTGGTCCAGACGCCGCAGCCGCCGGGCGCGGCGCGGTCGAACACCGCCACATTCTCCACCTTCTGCCGGCGCAGGCCGAAGGCGGTGGCGAGCCCGGTCTGGCCCGCGCCGATGATGGCGACGTCCAGCACCCCCTCCGGCGCCGGCGGCAGCCAGGGATGCGCCGGATAGTCCAGATGGTCGAGCTGGCGCCGCACCTCCTGGGCGAGCGCGTCGAGGGCGGCGGACATGGCGAATTCCCGGATCCTGGCGCGGGGCGGCGCGTTGCTGCTATGCGTCACAGCATGCCGCCGGCCCCGCGCCGCCGGCAAGCGCGACACGCGGTGCCCCGGGGACCCTTCCGGCGCCGCCCCGTCCCGGCCGGATCCCCGTCCGGGCTCCGCCGCGCGCGGGCGCCTCCCCCGGGATGCGCCCCGCCGCCAGACCGCCATGGAGATGCCCGTGACCGCCGGCGTGACCAAGCTCCGCGTGAAGGATGAGGATTTCCTCGTCGCCTCGATGATCGAGCGCTGCCCGAAAAGCATGATGGTGCGGGAGCTGCTGCAGAACGCGCTGGAGGCCGCGGCGCAGGCGCCGGCGGGGGCGCGGCGCGTCGAATTCGCGCCGCTGGAGCTGGCCGAGGGGCGCAAGCTGGCGATCTGGAACAGCGGCCCCGGCCTCACCGGGCCGGAGCTTTATGCGATGTGCGACATCGCCGCCTCGATCCGCAAGGAGACCGGGCTCGACCGCAATTTCGGCATGGGCGCCAAGGTGGCGGCGCTGCCCTCCAACCAGCGCGGGCTGCGCTACCGCTCGGCGCGGGACGGCCAGGTGCATGAGGTGGTGATCGGCAAGCGCGACGGGGTCTATGGCCGGCTGCTGCGCCCGGGGCCGGAGGGCCGGCCCACCGAGATCCTGGAGGTGACCGAAGCCGCCCGGGCCGAAGGCCGCGCCGCCGCGCCGGACTGGACCGAGGTGGTGCTGCTGGGCAATGCCGAGGCGCAGGACACGGTGGCGGACCCCTATCTCGGCCAGCCGCGCAGCGGCACGCGCTGGCTGCTGAACGCCATCACCCTGCGCTATTTCCGCTTCCCCGAGGGGGTGGAGGTGGTGCTGCGCCCCGGCACCGCCCCGGCCGCGGAGGCCGGGCGCGTTGCGCCGATGCAGGCGCGGCTGGCAGCGCTGGCCGATTACGAGGCGGTGCGGCTGCCCGACGGCACGGTGCTGCACTATGCCTATGACCCCGCCGCCGGCGCCCCCGGCGCCAGCGACAGCCGCAAGAGCCTGGCCGGCATCGTGCATCGCGACGAGGTCTATGGGCTGCTCTGGGGCGGCGTCTGGCGGCGCGAGGCACCGGGCTTCGGCATCCCCTTCCTGTCGCGCAACATCAGCGTGCTGGTGGAGCTGCCGGAGCACTACCCGGTGCAGCCCGAGGCCTACCGGGAATTCCTGCGCTATCGCGGCGGCAGCCAGGCGCAGGTGAAGGCGCTGGATTTCGCGGCGCTGGTGGCGGCGCATATCCCGGCCTGGCTGCAGCGCCATCTGGCCGCCGCCATGCCCGACGCCGCCTATGCCGAGGAAGCGCAGGAGACGCTGCAGGAGCTGCTGGAGCGGCTGGAGGTGCGCCGCCGCCGTCCGCCCCAGGCCCCCAAGCCGGGGGCGCCGAAGCCGGAGGCCGACGCCGCGCCGCAGCCCGCCGGCGAGGCGAAGCCGCCGCAGGCGGACACGGCCGAGCCCGCCGCCCCGGCCGCGCCGAAGCCGCCGGCGCTGGAGCAGGCGCCGCAGCTGATCCTGCTGCGCGACGCGGCGGAGATCGCCGATCGCGACCTGGCGCAGCGCGCCGCCGCCTACTACCCGCAGACGCATCAGCTGCACGTCAACCTGACCTATCCGGCCATCGCCACCCTGGCCGAGCGGCTGCGCGCCCTGGCGCCGCCGGGGGCGGAGCCGGAGGAGGTGTCGCGCGCCGCGCTGATGGTGGCCGAGCGCGCCATGGTGCTGCGCATCGCCCGCGCGCTCGCCCATGGGCTGGCCAAGCGCGACCAGCCCGGCGCCTGGAAGGAGGCGCAGCTGCGCGCCCTGCTCTCGCCCGAGAGCCTGACGCTGGCGGCGGAGGATATCGACACGGGCTGGCTGGATTCGGAGCAGGCGATGCGCACCGCGCTGCTGATGGTGGGCGCCGCGACCGATTGAGGCGGCGGCGCCGGGCGGTCGGCCGCCCGGCGCATCCAGGGCCAGGGCAGTGCCCCGGCGCCGGAGCGCCCGGTCCCGGCACGTGCCGGACCGCCCCTCCGCCCGTCCTGCCGCGCCCCGCTGGCCCACGCGGCGGCGGCAGCCCGAAAGAAAAGCGGGGAAGACTAGTCTATCTGCAGGCCGGTGCGGGCGACCACGGCCTGGAACCAGGCGAATTCCTCGGTGAGGAAGGCGCGGGTGCTGTCGGGCGTGCTGTCGTCGCGCGGATCGGTGCCGGAGGAGGAGAGGCGTTCGCGCACCGCCGGTTCGCGCAGCGCGGCATTGGCGGCGCGGTTCAGCGCGGCGGCGATATCGGCCGGCATGTCCTTCGGCCCGACCAGGGCGGTCCAGGTGGAGAGCTCGTATTCGGCCACACCGGCCTCGGCGAGCGTCGGCACATCGGGGAAGTTGCGGTCGCGCGCGCGCGTCGTCACCGCCAGCAGGGTCAGCGCGCCATCGCGGATCTGGCCGACGATGGAGGCGATCTGGTCGATGGCGAACAGCACCTCCTGCTTCATCAGCGCCTCGGCCACCGAGCTGCCGCCACGATAGGGGATGTGGTTGGCCGGCGCCTCGGCCAGCTTGCTGAACAGCGCCCCGGCCAGATGCGCGACGCCGCCGACGCCGGAGCTGGCATAGCCGTCGCGCCCACCACCCTCGCGCAGGCGCGCCACCAGCTGCGGCACGCTGCGGATGCCCGACGCCGTGGGCACCACCAGCCCCATGGCGCTGGTGCCGACCACGGCGATGGGGGTGAAATCCTCGGCCGGGTTGTAGCGCGCCACCTTGGGCTGCGCCGCCGGCGCCACCGCCAGGGTGGAGGCCGAGCCGACCAGCAGGGTGTAGCCATCCGGCCGGGCGCGGCGGACGAAATCGGCGCCCAGCGCGGAGCCGGCGCCCGGCTTGTTCTCGACCACGGCGCGGCCGCCCTCGACCAGCAGCGGGCCCATGCGGTCGGCCAGCACGCGGCCGGCCAGGTCGGTGGCGCCGGCCGGGGCGAAGGGCACGATGATGGTGATGGTGCGGTCCGGGAAGGCGGCGAGGGCCGGGCCGGCGGCGAAGGGCAGCGCGGCGCCGGCCAGCGCCAGGCGCCCCAGGGCGCGGCGGGACAGGGCGAGGCGGGACGGGCCGGGGCCGGTCGCCTCGGCCAGGGTGTGCGGGGCCATGGGCGCGCGGGCAGGGCTGCGCATGGACGATCCTCCTTTGTGACTTCTTGCCCGCATGCTCGGTCCCGTCGGCAATGGAGTCAACGATATTGTCGACAATCCCGTCGCCGATTATGGTGCGGAGGCCGGGCCAGCCCCGGCCCGTTCAGGAGCGCCCATGGCCGAGCCCGCCCGCGACGACACCCCCACCCCCCTGCCCGCCGCCATCGCGGCGGCGCTGGAGGAGGACATCGTCTTCGGCCGGCTGCACCCGCGGGAGCGGCTGGTGGAGGAGGAGCTGACCGCGCGCTTCCGCGCCACCCGCCACGCCATCCGCCAGGCGCTGTCGGAGCTGGAGCGGATGGGCCTGGTCGAGCGCATTCCCAACCGGGGCGCGCTGGTGAAGGCCTACAGCCTGGCCGAGGTGGAGCAGCTCTACGCGCTGCGCGCCCTGCTGGAGCGCGAGGCGGCGCGGCAGATGCCGCTGCCCCCGCCGGAGGAAGCGCTGGCCGCGCTGCGCGGCGTGCAGGCCGCGCATGACCGCGCGGTGGCGGAGGGCGATGCCCGCGCCGCCTTCCGCGCCAATCTGGCCTTTCACCGCGCCTTCTTCGGCTGCTGCGGCAATGCCTTCCTGGCCGAGACCATCGAGCATCTGGCGCTGCGCGCGCATGCCATCCGCTTCGCCGCCGTGCCCGACCCGGCGGCCCTGGCCCGCGCGCGGGAGGAACACCACGCCATGCTGGCGGCGCTCGAGGGCGCCGACCGCGACGCGCTGCTGCGCCTGTGCGAGGCGCATCTGGTGCCCTCCCGCCAGGCCTATCTGCGCGCCCAGGCCGCCTTCCTGGCCTGATCTTTTCCGGTTTTTGTTCGCCCCTTTCCCTGCCCGCCCCCTTCCCTGCCTGCCCTGAGGAAACGCCCATGACCGACAAGAACGACGCCCCCGACGCTGTGGGCCTGACCCGCGGCCTGACCAACTATGGCGACCGCGACTTCGCCCGCTATCTGCGCCTGTCCATGGCGCGCTCCATGGGCCTGTCCTCCGATCTGCTGAAGAAGCCGGTGGTCGGCATCGCCGCCACCTATTCCGAGTTCAACAACTGCCACCGCCTGGTGCCGGAGCTGGTGGCGGCGGTGAAGCGCGGCGTGCTGGCCTCGGGCGGCCTGCCGCTGGAATTCCCCACCATCTCGCTGGGTGAGGTGTTCCTGAACCCGACCAGCCTGTTCTTCCGCAACCTGATGTCGATCGACACCGAGGAGATGGTGCGCGGCCAGCCGATGGATGCGGTGGTGCTGGTGGGCGGCTGCGACAAGACGGTGCCGGCGCAGCTGATGGGCGCCGTCTCCGCCAATGTCCCGGCCATCCAGGTGGTGACGGGGCCGATGATGACCGGCCGCTGGCGCGGCGAGCGGCTCGGCGCCTGCACCGATTGCCGCCGCTTCTGGGCCAAGTTCCGCGCCGGCGAGATCGACCAGGACACCATCGAGGAGGTGGAGGGCAACCTGGCCACCACCGCCGGCACCTGCGCGGTGATGGGCACCGCCTCCACCATGGCCTCGCTGGCCGAGGCGCTGGGCATGATGCTGCCCGGCACCGCCGCCATCCCCGCCGTGCATGCCGACCGCATCCGCGCCGCCGAGGCCTCCGGCGCCGCCGCGATGATGCTGGCGGCGAAGCAGATCACCCCGGACCGGATCGTCACCGAGAAATCGGTGGAGAATGCGCTGCGCGTGCTGCTGGCGATCGGCGGCTCGACCAACGCCATCATCCATTTGACCGCCATCGCCGGCCGCGCCGGCGTGACCATCGACCTGAACCGGCTGAACGAGCTGTCCGACACCACCCCCGTGCTGGTCGACCTGAAGCCCACCGGCCCCTTCTACATGGAGGATCTGCACGTGGCCGGCGGCATCGGCGCCGTGCTGCGGGAACTCAAGCCGCTGCTGCATCTCGACGCGCTGACCGTCTCCGGCGAGACGCTGGGCGAGCGGCTGGCGGCCGAGCCGGGCTTCGTCGACCGCGCCGTCGTCCGCACGCGGGAGGAGCCGCTGCAGCCCGAGGGCGGGCTGGTCGCGCTGTTCGGCTCGCTCGCCCCGCGCGGCGCCATCCTCAAGCGCGCC
The DNA here is from genome assembly GCF_030818485.1 of Pseudoroseomonas cervicalis. Classification (NCBI taxonomy): domain Bacteria; kingdom Pseudomonadati; phylum Pseudomonadota; class Alphaproteobacteria; order Acetobacterales; family Roseomonadaceae; genus Roseomonas; species Teichococcus cervicalis. The sequence goes on from NZ_JAUTAJ010000004.1 coordinate 1,666,315, forward strand.
GCCGCCGACCCGAAGCTGTTCGAGAAGGAGGCCCGCGCCGTGGTCTTCACCTCGCTCGAGGATCTGGCCGCGCGCATCGACGACCCGGATCTGGACGTGACGGCGGATGACATGCTGGTGCTGCAGAATGCCGGGCCGCTCTCGCCCTCCGGCATGCCGGAGGCGGGCTACCTGCCGATCCCGTCCAAGCTGGCGCGGGCGGGGGTGAAGGACATGGTGCGCATCTCGGATGCCCGCATGTCCGGCACCGCCTATGGCACCATCGTGCTGCATGTCTCGCCCGATTCCGCCTCCGGCGGGCCGCTCGGCCTGGTGCGCAATGGCGACCGCATCCGCCTCTCGGTGAAGGAGCGGCGCATCGACCTGCTGGTGGCCGAGGACGAGCTCGCCCGCCGCCGCGCCGAGCTGCCGGCCGCGCCGCCGCCGCCCAAGCGCGGCTATGCGCGCCTCTACAAGGAGCAGGTGCTGCAGGCCGATGAGGGCTGCGATTTCGACATGCTGCGCGCCGACCCGTCGCGCTGAGCCACGACACCGGCCGGGCTCCCTCCCGGCCGGGCACACCCCCCCTTGGCTTCGGCGCGGCCGGTCCTATCTTCAGCGCCGGGAGGACGACCTCCCCGCGCACCGATCACGGCAGGGACGGCCCCGCCACCTTTCACAAGGGGGCCGCCCTTCATGGCCTGGATCTATCTCCTCTTCGCCGGATTGCTCGAAATCGGCTGGGCCGTCGGGCTGAAATACGCCCATGGCTTCACCCGGCTGGTGCCCAGCCTGCTGACCATCGCCAGCATGGCCGCCAGCCTGGCGCTGCTCGGCCTGGCGCTGCGCAGCCTGCCGCTCGGCAGCGCCTATGCCATCTGGACCGGCATCGGCACGGTGGGCACCGCCCTCCTCGGCATCGCCCTGTTCGGGGAGCCCGCGACGGCCGCCCGGCTGCTCTGCATCGCCATGATCGCCGGCGGCATCATCGGGCTGAAGCTGGTCTCCTGACCGGCCGGGCCGGGGGAATCCCCTCCCCCGGCCTTGTCTTTCCGCCAGCCCCTGGCAGGAATGCACCTCCTAAGGTTTCCGGACGAGGCAGGCACGATGGCGGTGGCCCCCAATCTGATCGCGGCGGTGGACGAGGCGCGCCAATGGCGCCGGCTGATGGAGATGGCCGAGCTCGGCGCCATCCCCGGCCCAACGCCCGAGGACCGCGGCGTCAACCGCCCCTGCCTCTCGGCCCTGGACCGGGTGGCCCGCCGCAAGCTGATCGGCTGGGCCACGGAGCTGGGCCTGACCGTCGCCACCGATGAGCTCGGCAACCTGTTCCTGCGGCATGAGGGCAGCGACCCGGGCGCCGCCCCGGTGCTGACCGGCAGCCATATGGACAGCCAGCCCAATGGCGGCCGCTTCGACGGCATCTGGGGCGTGCTGGCCGGGCTGGAGGCGGTGCAGGCCATCCGCGAGGCCGGCATCACCACCCGCCACCCGATCGAGGTGGTGGCCTGGACCAATGAGGAAGGCGGCCGCTTCGCCCCCGGCTGCATGGGCAGCATGGCCTGGAGCGGCTTCCAGCCCCCCACCGCCTGGGATGCGGTGACCGACCCGGAGGGCATCACCTTCCGCGCCGCCCTGGACGAACACCTGGCGGCCGAGGCCGACCTGCCGCGCCGCCCGCTCGGCGCCTATCGCCCGCACGCCTATGTCGAGGCGCATATCGAGCAGGGCCCGCGCCTGGAATCCGGCGGGCTGGATATCGGCATCGTCACCGGCATCCAGGGCAGCCGCTGGTTCACCGTCGAGATCCGCGGCAAGACCGACCATGCCGGCACCACCCCGCTCGGCCAGCGCCAGGACGCGGTGCAGGACATGGTCCGCGCCATCACCGCGCTGAACGCGCTGATGCACGACCCGAAGGACGTGCTGCGCTTCACCGTGGGCAAGGTGGAGGTCTTCCCCAACGCCTCCAACACGGTGGCCGACCTGGCGCGCTTCTCGATCGATTTCCGCCACCCGCAGGCCGAGGTGCTGCTCAAGCGCGGCGATGCCATTCCGGGCGTCATCCAGGCGGCGCTGCGCGACTGCACCGCGACGGTGACGGAGCGCTTCCACGCGCTTCCCGTGACCTTCCAGCCCGAGGTGCCGGATGCGGTGGAACGCGCCGCGCGCGCCCAGGGGCTGGGCGCGCTGCGCCTGCCCTCCGGCGCCTTCCACGACGCGCAATTCATGGTGCCGCTCTGCCCGACGGGCATGATCTTCGTGCCCTGCCGCGGCGGCGTCAGCCACCACCCGTCGGAATATTCGACGCCGGAACAGCTGGCCAAGGGCACGCGGGTGCTGGCGGCGGCGCTGGTGGATCTGGCGAAGTAAAGGAAAAAGGGTTCTTTTTTGTAAAAAAGAACCAAAAAACTTTTGTCAGTTGGCGTCCCGCATAGAGCCTGAGGCGGGACGCAAACTGACAAAGTCTTTTTGCTTCTTTTTCTTCAGAAAAAGAAGATTCTTACCAGCGCCGCGGCGGCCCGCAATCGAGATGCACGAAGCCCTCGCGCCGGTACAGCCCGACGCCGCCCACCTGCATCTGCGCCGCCGTCCGCGCCACCCCGAACGCATCCCGCCCCGGCAGGCGGAAATCCGCCGCCATGCCCGACATGTGCAGGCTCACCGTCGAGACGCGGCGGGAACGGCGGGCATTGTTGGCATTGTGCTCCGGCGTGCGGTAGCCGCTGGAGATGACGAAGGCCTCGCTGGCCTCCAGCCGCTCCGCCACCGTGTGCAGCACGTCGAACAGCCGCGGATCCATCGGCGTCACCTCGGACGCCGAAAGATCGCGGAACACCCAGTCCAGCTTGTGCAGCGCCTCGCGGTCATAACGCCCGTCGCGGAAATACACGCCGTCGAAGCTGTCCTCCGTATAGGCGCGCTGCACCTTCAGGCTGCGCACCGGCGCCAGCGGCGCCGCCGCGGCGCGGCGGGACGGCAGGGCGGTGGCGCCGAGCAGGCCGAGGCCCGCGGCGATCACCTCCCGTCGCCCGGCCATGGCCGGGTCGCAGCAGGGGCAGGAAGGGGCAGCGTGACGTTTGAAAAAGGGCATTACTCGATCGTGGTGGCTGGCGGGGAAAGCGGGGCGGCGCCGGGCTCCGCGCGCACCGGGGTGGCGCTGGCCTGGCGGGTCGGCGCCGGCGCGGTGGCGGGCGCGCTGCGCGCCTCGCGCGGCGCCGGGGCGGCGCTGCGGGCGACGGGGGTCTGGGCCGGGGCGGCCGGCGCGGCGGCCGGGCGGCGCTGGTCCAGCAGCCGCAGATAGGCCGCGTCCAGCCCATAGATGTCGGAGAGCAGGCGCGCCTGGCCCTGCTCCACCACCACCGTCTCATAGGCCAGCCGCACCGGCCAGGCGCGCGGCAGGCTGAGGAAGCTGGTCTGCCGGCTGTCCAGCGCGCGCTGGGCGCGCTCCCGGTTCCAGCCGGGCACGCCCTCCAGCACCAGGTCGAGCAGCTCCATCGGCTGGCTCAGCCGGATGCAGCCGGAGGAGAGCGCGCGGTCGGCGCGGCCGAACAGGTGGCGGTCGGGCGTGTCGTGCAGATAGATGTCGTCGCCATTCGGCATGACGAATTTCAGCCGGCCCAGCGCGCTGACATCGCTGGCATCCTGCCGCACGATATAGGGGAAGCGCTGCGGGTTCACCGACGCCCAGTCGACCGTCATCGGGTCGACCTCCACCCGCTCGCCGCCGACCACGGTGAACAGGCGGAAGCCCTTCTCCATCATGGCGCGCGGGTCGCGGCGGAATTTCGGCAGCAGATCCTCGCGCGCATTGCGCTCCGGCACGCCCCAGGGCGGGTTGAACTGCACCGCCGTCATGCGCACGGCTAGCGTCGGCGTGGCCCGCGCCGTCTTGCCGACGACGACATTCATCGCCGTCACCTGCCGCGCCCCATCCATCACCCGCAGGCGGAATTCGGGGATGTTGACCTCGATGCGGCGGCCCGGCGCGGCGGCGCCCCGGCCACGGCGCTGGTCCATGGCGACGCGGATCTGCCCCACCACCGTATCGGCCGGCCGATTCATCAGCCGCTGGGTCATGGGGCCCACGCGGCCATCGACCTCCAGCGAATGGGCGGCCTGCCAGCGGCGCACCGCCTCCTCCAGCGGCGCGTCATACAGCGCGCCGCCATCCGGCGCGGCGGCCAGCACGGCATCCTCGGCCGCCAGCCGGGCGCGGAGCGCGGGGATGCGCACCGCATCCTCCATGCCCGGGTCCAGCGTGCCGCCGATCGGCATGCTCGGCCAGCCGCCGGCCTCGACACGGGCGCGGGCGGCGCGCAGCGCCAGGCGCAGCGCCGGCATCTCGGGGTGCAGCAGGGCGGCGCGCTCGATCACCTCGGCCGGCTCGGCGCTGCCATACAGGGCCGATTGCCACTGGCCGATCGGCTGGGCGGTCAGGTCGCGGCGGATATCCGGGCGCCCGGCCTGCTCCGGCACATGGCCATGCAGCAGGTCCGACATGGCGGCGGCGGCGCTGGCATAGAGGGCGGCGACATAGCCCTGCGGGTCGGAGGCGGCGCGCGCATCCTCGGGGATGTCGTAATGGCGCGGGGTCAGCCCGTCCTGGTCCAGCTGGCGCAGCCGCGCGGCCAGGCGCAGCAGCGCCTCCCAGCCCGGCTGCACGACGGGTGCGCGACCCTGGGCCTGGGCCGGCGCCACGCCCTGGCCCTGGGCGAGGGCAGGCAGCGGCAGCGCGGCGGCGATCAGCAGGGTGGACAAGTCTCTGCGGCGCATGACGCCTCCCATACAAGGGGCGCCCTGCCCCCGCCAGTCTTGATACACCGTTGTTACGCGCCATCCCAGGCGGCTGAGAAGGCTTCACATTGCAGCGCCAGGCGCATTCTCCCCTTGCGGGGACGCCCCGCCACACCCGGCCCGGCCGGGCTTGACCGGCGCCGGGGCCGGTCGCAGCCTGACCCGGTCCGAAAGGGAAACGGTCATGCCCGACGCCGCGCCCGCCCCAGCTCCCGCCCTGCCCGAGGCCGGGCGCCGCAACGCCCCGCTCGGCGCGCTGCTGGAGGAGGCACGGCAGGATTATGCCGCCGCCCGCCCCCGCTCCGCCGCGCTGCATGAGGAGGCGCGCCGCAGCCTGGCCGGCGGCAGCACCCGCAGCGTGCTGTTCTACACCCCCTTCCCCACCAGCATGGCGCGCGGCGAGGGCTGCCGGCTGTGGGACGCGGATGGCCGGGAGTACATTGATTTCTGCGGCGAGTATTCGGCCGGGCTGTTCGGCCATTCCGAGCCGCGCATCCTGGCGGCTTTGCGCGCGGCGCTGTCGCGCGGGCTGAACTTCGCCGCGCCCGGCGGCGATGAGGCGAAGCTCGCCGCGCTGATCCGCGCCCGCTTCCCGGCGATGCAGCGCCTGCGCTTCACCAACAGCGGGACGGAGGCCAACATCATGGCCCTGACCGCCGCGCGCAACGCCAGCCGCCGCCCGGGCCTGCTGGCCTTCCGCGGCGCCTATCATGGCGGCGTGCTGGTCTTCACCCCGGGCGCCGAGGCGGTGAACCTGCCCATCCCGGTGACGCTGGCCGACTACAACGACGCCGCGGGCGCCGCGGCGCTGATCCGCGCGCAGGCGGAGAGCATCGGCACCGTCATCGTCGAGCCGGTGCAGGGCGCCGGCGGCTGCCTCCCCGCCGAGCGCGGCTTCCTGCAGGCGCTGCGCCAGGCCACCGCCGAGACCGGCGCCATCCTGATCTTCGACGAGGTGATGAGCAGCCGCCACGCGGCGGGCGGCGTGCAGCAGCGCCTGGGCCTGACGCCCGACATGGTGACGCTGGGAAAATACATGGCCGGCGGCATGAGCTTCGGCGCTTTTGGCGGGCGCGAGGACATCATGGCGCTGTTCGACGGCCACCGCCCCGGCGCCCTGCCGCATGCCGGCACCTTCAACAACAATGTCCTGTCCATGGCCGGCGGGGTGGTGGCGCTGGGCGAGGTGTTCGGCCCGGCCGAGGCCGAGGCGCTGTTCGCCCGCGGCGAGGCGCTGCGCGATGCCCTGAACCGGGCAGTGGCCGGCAGCCGCATGCAGTTCACCGGCCTGGGCTCAATGCTCTGCCCGCATTTCCGCGCCGGACCGATCCCGCGCGCCTATGCCGCGACGCCGGAGGAGGAGCAGCTGCGCGAGCTGTTCTTCCTCGACATGATGCAGGCCGGCCTCTACCTGGCGCGGCGCGGCATGATGGCACTCAGCCTGCCGGTGGGCGAGGCCGAATGCGCGGCCCTGGTCGAGGCCGTCGCCGGCTTCGCCGCGCGCCGCCGCGCCGTGCTGCAATAGCCCGGCGGCGGCGCTTGCCTCAGGGGCGCTTCAGCACCGCGAAGGGGTTGGGGCGCTGCGGCGCCGCCTCCTCCGGCTCGGCCTGGTCCTCCGGCAGCAGCGCCGCCAGCTCCGCCCCCGGGGCGCGCGGATAGGGGTCCAGCGCCAGGGAGAGCTGCTCGGCCAGCGCCTCGCCCAGCTGCATCACGCCGCGCTCCTCGGTCTCGATCTCGTCCGGCCCGTCCGGGTCGTCGCTGAGATCGGCGCCCGGCGGCAGGAAGCGCAGGTCCACCGGCTCGTCGAGCCTTTGCGTCACCGGCTCCAGCGTCACCACGCAGCTCTGCACCACCTCGGCGCGCAGCCGGCCGCGGGCGCGGATGCCGCCCGATTTCTCCTCGCGCAGCTCCAGCTCGGCCGAGAAGGCATGGATCGCCGGGATGCCGAAGCGCCGGGCCAGCGCCGCGCGCTCCGCCTCATTCGCCTCCAGGCGCTGGCGCCGCCCCTCGGGGCCGACCGCCACCCAGGGCAGGGTGCGGGAGAATTCCAGGGCTTCGCTCATGCCGGCGCCTCCTCGGGGCTGGGGAACGCGGCCTGGCCCCGCGCCAGCGCCTCGATGGGCTGGGCGGCCAGCGCCGCGTCGATGGTGAAGGACAGGGCCGCCAGCTCGCGCGGCGCCGCATCCGAGGGCTCCACCGCGCCGCGCCAGACATTGCGCGCCAGCGCCGTGGCCAGCCCCTCGCGGTCGCCGGCTTCCAGCGGCGCCTCATAGGCCTGGGCGCGGCCGTGGAAGGCCTCCCACATGTTCTTGACCCGGCGGGCGATGGACATGTCGCCCACCCCCATCTCGCGCAGGTTGAAATCCATGTCGGCGAACATGGCGTCGAACACCGCCTGGGCCAGCGCCGCGCCGCGCGGATCGGCGTCGCGGTGCAGCCTTCGGATCAGCAGCGCCACATGCAGCCCGATCAGGTCGAACCGCCCATCCAGCGTGTCGGCGACGCCGAGCCGCGTGAAGAAGGCCGGGTGGCGGGCGGCACGCACGGCGGCGCCGTACAGCTCGAAGCCCTGCCGCTCAAGCGGCTTGCGGCGGAACAGGCCGAACAGGGCCATCGGATCGGGGCTCCCTTGGAAGCGTGAGCAGGCGCCGGTTGACCCCGGTGCGGGGCGGTGGCAATCGGTCCTGCAGATGGACCGCATCCCCGCGCCGGTCAATCCGACGGCGCGCGGCCCTGGCCAAGAGGAATCCGGGCAACCGTGATCAGCAGCGACACCCCCCGCCGCCCCGCCCGCGCGCCGCGCCTTCGCGCCGCGCTGTTGGCGATGGCCCTCGCTTTGCCCGCCGCCGGATGCTCCCTGTTCGACGCACCGCCGGTGCAGCGCGGCAACCGGGTCGACCAGGACCTGCTCTCCCAGCTGACGCCGGGCGTGCAGACCCAGGCCGATGTGCAGTCGCTGCTGGGCCCGCCCAGCGCCACCGGCACCTTCGACCGCAACGAGTGGTACTATATCAGCTCGGTCACCCGCATGCGGCCCGGCACCACCGGCTCGGTGCAGGACCGCCAGGTGGTGGCGATGCATTTCGACGAGCGCGGCACGCTGCGCCAGATCCGCCGTCTGGGCGAGGAGGACATGCGCGACGATGTCGGCATGGTCGGCCGCACCACCCCCGTCCCGGGCACGGAGCGCACCCTGCTGCAGGCGCTGTTCGGCAATATCGGCCGGGTCGGCGCCGGCGGGCTCGGCCTCGACCAGCAGGGCCCGGGCGGCGGCCCCGGCCGCTGAGCCGGGGCGCCCCGGCGCTGGAACACCGAAAGGCCCGGGGGATCCCTCCCCCGGGCCTTTTTTCATGGCCTTGGCGCCGGGCTTCAGGCGGCAGCGCGCGCCCGCCGCCCGCCCAGGCTGACCAGCAGCAGCGCCGTGCCGATCGCCGGCAGCAGCAGCAGGTTCAGCGTCGTCCAGCCGGCCAGCTCATGGATCGCGCCCGAGGCCAGCGCGGTGCAGGCCACCGTGCCGAAGACGATGAAATCATTGGTGGCCTGGGCGCGCACCCGCTCCTCGGGCCGGTGCGTCTCGGCCAGCAGGGTGGTGGCGCCCACGAACATGAAGTTCCAGCCCACCCCGAGCAGCGCCAGCGCCACGCCGAAATTGGCGAAATGCTGCCCGGACAGCCCGACCGCGATGCAGACCATGTTCAGCAGCGCGCCCACGGCGATCACCCGCCGCGCCCCGAACCGGCCGATCAGCCGCCCGGTGACGAAGCCCGGCGCGAACATCGACACCGCATGCATCTGGATGACCGTGGCGCTGGAGGCGATGCCGAAGCCGCAGAGCTGCATCTCCAGCGGTGTCGAGGTCATCACCAGGTTCATCGTGCCATAGGCCATGGCGCCGGTGACGGCGGCGATCAGGAAATCCGGCCGGCGCAGGATGGTCAGGATCGGCGTCGCCACCTTGGGCCGCGGCGGCGGCGGCGGCAGCCGCGTCATCGACAGCAGCGTGACGCACAGGAAAGGCAGCACCGCCAGGAACAGATAGGTGCCGAGGAAGGTGAAGGGCGGGATCAGCTCCCGCGAATGCTTCACCAGCTCCGGCCCGAAGATCGCCGACAGCACGCCGCCCGCCATCACCAGCGACACGGCGCGCGGCCGGTAGGCGGGCGTCGCCACCTCGGCCGCGGCGAAGCGGTAATGCTGCGAGATGCCGAAGCCCAACCCCGCCGGCACCGCGCCCAGGCAATAGAGCAGGAAATTGCCGTGCCACACGCCGAGCGCGAAGGTCAGGCTGCCCAGCCCCGCCCCCACCGCGCCCAGGATGAAGCCCGGCTTGCGCCCCAGCCGCGCGAAGACCAGCCCGGCGGGGATCGAGGCGGTCATCGTCGCCGCCATCTGGATCGCCATGGGCAGGGTGGCCAGCGCCTTGTCGGTGGCCAGGCTGTGGCCGATCAGCGCCGACATCGCCACCTGCCCCACCGTGGAGGCCTGCATCAGCGCCTGGCACAGAAACAGCAGCCACACATTGCGCCGCATGGCCGCCGCGGCTTGCGCCGTCTGCGCGGCCTCATGACCCGTCATCAGAAGTGACTCCATCCTCCCGTGCCGGGGGGGAGCTCCGCCCCGGCTTCGTCCAGCACGGTAACCAGAGCCTCGCCGGCGACGAAATGCCCGATGCGTGACACAGCCACGCCGCAGGCGCCGGCCCGCGCCAGGATGGCGGGCGCCGCTTCGGGCGGGGCGGCGAAGAGCAGCTCGTAATCATCGCCGCCCGAGAGCAGCTTCGGCAGCAGGCCGGCTTCCGCCGCCGCCAGCGCCGCCGCATCGGGCGAGAGCGGCACATCCGCCGCCCGCAGCACCGCCGCGCACCCCCCGGCGCGGCAGAGATGGCCGAGATCCTGCACCAGCCCGTCCGACACATCCATCGCGGCATGCGCCAGGCCCGCCAGCGCCTGGCCCAGCGCCAGCCTTGGCCGCGGCAGCCGGTAGCGGGAGGCGAGGTAGCCATCCCGGTCCGGCACCTCGCCGCGCAGCGCGGCCAGCCCCAGCATGCCGTCGCCGATGCTGCCCGAGACCCAGACCTCGTCCCCCGGCCGCGCCCCGGCCCGCTTCAGCGCCGCCCCCGGCGCCACATGGCCGAGGATGGTCAGCGACAGCGTCACCGGCCCGGGGATCGACACCGTGTCGCCGCCCAGCACATGGAGGCCGAATTCGCGCTGATCCTCGGCCAGCCCGGCGGCGAAGCCGGCCAGCCAGGAATCCGGCGTGCCGCGCGGCAGCGCCACCGTCATCAGATAGCCGAGCGGCGCGGCGCCCATCGCGGCAAGGTCGGAGAGGTTCACCCGCAGCAGCTTGCGGCCCAGCGTCTCCGGCGGGTCGTCGGGCAGGAAATGCACCCCCGCCACCATGGCGTCCGCCGCCAGCACCAGCTCCCGCCCCGGCGGAGGCATCAGCACGGCGGCATCATCCAGGAGGCCCAGCGCGCCGGGGCCGGCCAGGGGGGCGAAATGCCGGGCGATCAGGGAGAATTCGGCGGGGATGGGCATGGCTTCACTCCACAATCCGGCCAGGGGCGCTGCCCCCCAAGCTCCCTTTGGGACCCCGCCGGGGTGGCAAGGGCCACCCCGGACCCCGCCATCAGGGGCGTGATCGCTGGAGGCGGACCCGCCGAACAGCGTGAATCACGCCCCCAAAGGTCAGTTCAGCGTTGGAATTCCGCCGGGCGCAGCGAGCGGGCCAGGGCGTCCAGCACGCCATTGGCGAAGCGCGGCTCCTCGCCGCTGAAGAAGCCATGCGCGATGTCCATATACTCGTTGATCACCACGCGCGCCGGCGGCTCGGTGCCGGAGGACAGCTCATGCGTCGCGGCGCGCAGCAGCGCCCGCAGCACCGGGTCCAGCCGCGCCACCGTCCAGTCGCCGGCCAGATGGCCCTGCAGGATGCCGTCCAGCTCCTCCGACTGGCGCGCCACGCCGCGCACCACCCCGGCAAACAGCGGCACATCGGCCAGCGGCACACGGCCATCCTCGAACCCGCCCGCATCGGGGCCGATGCGGAAGCGGACGAACTGGTCGATCACCGTCTCGGCCGATTCGCCGGACTGCTCGCTCTGGAACAGCGCCTGGATGGCGGCGACGCGCGAGCCGGTGCGCGGGCGCCCCGCCACCGGCGGGCGCGGCTTGCGGCCGGCCGGGTTGCCCGGGGCGCCGCTCACTTCTGCCCCCAGCGGCGGGCCAGCGCGATCTGCTGCAGCACGGCGTGCACCGCCTCCGCCCCCTTGTTGTGCCGGTCATCGGCGCTGCGCGCCTCGGCCTGGTCCAGGCTCTCCACCGTCAGCAGGCCGAAGCCCAGCGGCACGCCGGTCTCGCTGCTGATGTCCATGACGCCCTGGCACACGGCCTCGCAGATGAACTGGTAGTGGTCGGTCTCGCCCTTCACCACGCAGCCGAGCAGCAGGAAACCGTCCCAGCCCTGCCCGGCGCGCAGCGCCATGCGCAGCGCCGCCGGCAGCTCATAGGCGCCGGCGACATCGACCACCTCCAGCGTGGCGCCGAGCTCGGCCAGGATCTTCTCCGCGCCGCGCCGCATGCCGCCGACCACGCCCTCGTAATACGGGGCCTGGATCAGCAGGATGCGCGGCGCGGGGCCGGGGATGGACGGGGTGGCGCGTTCCGGCGCGTCGGCGGTGCTCATGCGGCGCCTGCTTCCTCGATGGGGCGGGTCTCGGCCACGGTCAGCCCGTAGCCCTCCAGCCCGACAATGGCCTTGGGATGGTTGGTCAGCAGCGCCATTTCCTTGACGCCGAGATCGGCCAGGATCTGCGCGCCGATGCCGTAGTCGCGCAGCTCCGGCGGGGCGCTGCGGTCGCGCCCGGCGCGGATGCGCTCGGACAGGGCGGTGGGCTTCACGTCGCGGATCAGCACCACGACACCGCGCCCCGCCTCGGCGATGGCGCGCATGGCGCAATGCAGCTCGCCCGAGCCGCTGGTGCCGACAATGTCGGCGAACAGGTTCACGGCATGCATGCGCACCGGCACCGGGCCGGGCCGGGTCAGGTCGCCCTTCACCAGCGCGACATGCTCGCCATATTCCTGGGTGTTGGCATAGACGACGACGCGCCACTCGCCGCCCGGCAGCTCGGCAAGGCGGCTCTCCTCGACCCGCTTCACCAGCCGCTCGGTGCGGCGGCGATAGCCGATCAGGTCGGCGATGGTGCCGAGCTTCAGCCCGTGATGCTGGGCGAAGGCCACCAGATCCGGCATGCGGGCCATGCTGCCATCGTCGTTCATGATCTCGCAGATCACGCCCGAGGGGTTCAGCCCGGCCAGCCGCGCGAAATCCACCGCCGCCTCGGTATGGCCGGCGCGCACCAGCGTGCCGCCCTCCCGCGCCACCAGCGGGAAGACATGGCCCGGCGTCACGATCTGGTCGCGCCCGGCCTCGGGGTTGATCGCCACCGCCACGGTGCGGGCGCGGTCGGCGGCCGAGATGCCGGTGGTCACCCCGTCCCGCGCCTCGATCGAGACGGTGAAGGCGGTCTGGTGCCGCGTGCCGTTGCTCTGCGCCATCAGCGGCAGGCCGAGCTGCTCGACCCGCGAGCGCGTCATGGCCAGGCAGATCAGCCCGCGCGCATGGCGGGCCATGAAGTTGATGGCGTCGGGCGTCGCGAATTGCGCGGGGATGACGAGGTCGCCCTCATTCTCCCGGTCCTCGTCATCCACCAGGATGAACATGCGGCCGCGCCGGGCCTCCTCCAGCAGCTCCTCGGTGGGGCTGAGGAATTCCGAGAAGGAGGTGCGCTGGGTCAGTGTGGTCATGCCTTGGTCTCCCCCCTCTGCATGTCGAAGTCGCGCAGCCGCGCGACATAGCGCGCCAGCATGTCGATCTCGATATTCACCGGATCGCCCGCCGACAAGCCGCCGAGCGTCGTCACCTGGGCCGTGTGCGGGATCAGGTTGACCCCGAAGATCAGCCCCTGCACCTCGTTCACCGTCAGCGACACGCCCTCCATCGTCACCGAGCCCTTGGGCGCGACGAAGCGCGCCAGCTCGGGAGGCAGCCGCACCTGGATGCGCAGCGAGCCATTCTCGGGCGTGACGGAAACGACCTCGCCCAGCCCGTCGACATGGCCGGAGACGACATGGCCGCCCATCTCGTCGCCCATCTTCAGCGCGCGCTCGAGATTCAGCACCGTGCCGGGGCGCCAGCGCGAGAGGGTGGTCTTGCTCAGCGTCTCGGCCGAGACCTCGACGGCGAAGCGGCTTTCCTCCAGCGCCACCACGGTCAGGCAGCAGCCGGAGCAGGCGATGGAGGCGCCGATCTCCGCCCCCGCCAGCCAGCCCGGCGGCGTCGCCAGCACCAGGCGCATATCCTGCCCGGCGCCGAGCGGCGCCAGCTCGGCGACCTCGCCCTGGGCGGTGATGATGCCGGTGAACATGTCAGGCGGTCCCCATTTCCGATGCCGTCTCGTACTCGCTGAACAGATCCGCCCCCGGCAGCGCCAGGGCGGTGCGGCGATATCTGGGCATGGCGGACAAAAGCTCCAGCGGCAAGGCGTCCAGCGCAGGCCGGCCATCGCCGCCGATGATGGCGGGGGCGTGGAACCAGGCCAGGCGGTCGACCAGGCCCGCGCGCAGCAGGCCGGCGGCCAGCGCCGCGCCGCCCTCGGCCAGGACGCGGGTCAGGCCGCGCGCCGCCAGCGCCCGCAGCAGCGCCGGGGGGTCGAGGCCCATCGGCTGGCCGGCCGGCCCCTCGGCCTCCGGCATCTCCGCGATGGGCACCTCGACGATCTCGGCGCCGGCGGCGCGCAGCGGCGCCAGCAGCGCGTCCGGATGGCCGGGGCGCGTCGCGATCCAGACCGGCCCGCCGCCCTCGCGCAGCATGCGCGCAGCCGGCGAGAGGCGCAGCCGCGCATCCGCCCACCACGCGCACGGTGGGCCGCGGCGCGAAGCCGGGGATGCGGCAGGACAGAGCGGGGTCGTCGGCCAGCGCCGTGCCGCTGCCCACCAGCACCGCGTCATGCGTGCCGCGCAGCGCATGCGCCAGGCGCCGCGCCGGGGCGCCGGTGATCCACTGGCTCTCGCCGCTGCGGGTCGCGATGCGGCCATCCAGCGTGCTGGCCAGCTTCAGCGTCAGCAGCGGCAGGTTGTGGGTCAGCCGCTTGGTGAAGCCGGCATTGATCGCCCGCGCCTCCGCCTCCAGCAGCCCGGTCGAGACGGCGATGCCGGCGGCGCGCAGCTGCTCGATGCCGCCGCCATCGACGCGGGGGTCGGGGTCGCGCATCGCCACCACCACCCGCGCCACGCCGGCGGCGATCAGCGCATCGGTGCAGGGCGGCGTGCGGCCCCAATGGCAGCAGGGTTCCAGCGTGACATAGGCGGTGGCGCCGCGCGCGGCGGCGCCGGCGCGCTTCAGCGCCTCGGTCTCGGCATGCGGGCGGCCGCCCGGGGCGGTCCAGCCGCGCCCGACCACCTGCCCCGCGGGCGAGACCAGCACGCAGCCCACCGACGGGTTGGGCCAGACATTGCCCAGGCCGCGCGCCGCCAGCGCCAGGGCCGCGCGCATCCAGCCCGCATCCGCGTCGCGCCATCCTGCCGCATCCGCGGCGCGCAGCTTCGCCGCATCCGCGGCGCTGGGCGGCGCCGGCGGCACGGGCAGCCCGCTGGTCACGCCGCCTGGCCGAGCCGGTCGGGGCTGAAACCGGCCAGCGGCTTGGCCAGCACGGTGTGCGGCAGGGTGACACGCAGCACCGGCTCGGTGCGCTGGCCGGCCGCCTGCATGGCATAGCCGCGGCGGCGGAACAGGCCGAGGGCGCGCAGATGCCCGCTCGGCACCCGCACCCGCAGGGAGGGCGCGCCAGCCTCGGCCAGCAGCGTCTCCATGGCCGAGAGCAGGGCGGCGCCCAGCCCCTGGCCGGTGGCGTGCGGCGCCACCCACAACCCGGTCAGCCGCGCATCGGCGCCGGCCTGCGGCGGCTCGGCCAGGGCGCAGCCCAGCGGGCCGGCCGGCCCTTCGGCCAGCAGCAGCTTCGCGCCCTGCTCCGCCGCAGCGGCGAAGAGCAGGGAAAAACGCTCGACGGTGGCGCGGCGGCGCAGCTCGGCCGGCAGCAGCGCCGCCGGGCCATTGGCATAGGCGGCGGCCGACAGCACCGCCAGCGCGGCATGGTCGGCGGGCCCTGCCGCGCGCAGCACCGCGCCGAGCGAAAGCCCGGCCGCAGCGGCCCCGCCGGCCAGCGCCGCGGGATGAAACAGTTTGACCATGCCGGGTTCAGCCCTTGTTGCCGTCGCCGAAATCGAGGGAGCCGAGGAAGGCGCGGAAATCGCTCGCCTCGCCGAAATTGCGGTAGACCGAGGCGAAGCGCACATACGCCACCTGGTCCAGCTCCTTCAACGTCTCCATCACCATCTCGCCAATGGCGCGGCTGGTGATCTCGCTCTCGCCCTCGGCTTCCAGGCGGCGCTGGATGCCGTTGACGATGCGTTCGATGCGGTCCTCATCCACCGGGCGCTTGCGCAGCGCGATGCGGATGGAGCGCGCCAGCTTGTCGC
Source organism: Pseudoroseomonas cervicalis (assembly GCF_030818485.1). Classification (NCBI taxonomy): domain Bacteria; kingdom Pseudomonadati; phylum Pseudomonadota; class Alphaproteobacteria; order Acetobacterales; family Roseomonadaceae; genus Roseomonas; species Teichococcus cervicalis. The sequence goes on from NZ_JAUTAJ010000004.1 coordinate 1,681,632, forward strand.
GGTCGAAGGGCACGCGGCGCTGGTCGGATTTCACCACCGTCAGCTCGCGCAGCGTCACCCGCTCGAAGGTGGTGAAGCGTGCCCCGCAGGAGGGGCAGGAACGCCGGCGGCGGATCGCCGCCCCGTCATCAGCGGGGCGGCTGTCCTTCACCTGCGTGTCCTCGCTGCCGCAGAACGGACAGCGCATGCGCCCCCTCCCCCCGCCGGATCAGCGGTAGATCGGGAAGCGCTGGCAGAGCGCCTGCACCTCCGCGCCGACCTCCGCCTCGATGGCGGCATTGCCATCCGGGTCGTTGGCGCGCGACAGGCCGAGCAGGACCTTGCCGATCAGCCGGCCGATCTGGCGGAACTCCGCCTCGCCCAGGCCACGCGTGGTGCCGGCGGGGGTGCCGAGGCGGATGCCCGAGGTCACCGCCGGCTTGGCCGGGTCGAAGGGGATGGCGTTCTTGTTGCAGGTCAGATGGGCGCGGCCCAGCGCCGCCTCGGCCGCCTTGCCGGTCAGGTTCAGCGGGCGGAGATCGACCAGCATCAGGTGGTTGTCGGTGCCGCCGGTGACGATGCCGGCACCCTGGGCCACCAGCTCCTCGGCCAGCGCCTTCGCATTGGCGACCACGGCCTTGGCATAGGCGCGGAATTCGGGGCGCAGCGCCTCGCCGAAGGTCACCGCCTTGGCGGCGATCACATGCTCCAGCGGGCCGCCCTGCAGGCCGGGGAAGACGGCGCTGTTGAACTTCTTCGCCAGCGCCTCGTCATTGGTCAGGATCATGCCGCCGCGCGGGCCGCGCAGCGTCTTGTGGGTGGTGGTGGTGACCACATGCGCATGCGGGAACGGGCTGTCATGCGCGCCGCCGGCGACGAGGCCGGCGAAATGCGCCATGTCCACCATGAAGTACGCGCCCACCTCATCGGCAATGGCGCGGAACCGGGCAAAATCCCAGGCGCGGGAATAGGCGGAACCGCCGGCGACGATCACCTTGGGGCGGCTCTCGCGGGCGATGCGGGCCACCTCCTCCATGTCGATGGTGCCGCTCTCGCGGCCCACCGTGTAGGGCGCCACCTTGAACCACTTGCCGGAATAGTTGACGTGGCTGCCATGGGTCAGGTGGCCGCCGGCGGCCAGATCCAGGCCCATGAAGGTGTCGCCCGGCTGCATCAGGGCGAAGAACACCGCCATGTTCGCCTGGGCGCCACTGTGCGGCTGGACGTTGGCGAAGCCGCAGCCGAAGAGCTGCTTGGCGCGCTCGATCGCCAGCGTCTCGATCTCGTCCACATATTCGCAACCGCCATAGTAGCGCTTGCCCGGCAGGCCCTCGGCATATTTGTTGGTCAGGATCGAGCCCTGGGCCTCCAGCACCGCGCGGGAGACGATGTTCTCGGAGGCGATCAGCTCGATGCCGTCCTGCTGGCGGTGCAGCTCGCGGCCGATCAGGCCGGCGATGTCGGCATCGGCCTCGGCCAGCGGGGCGGAGAAGAAGCGGCTGGCGAGATGCGCCGGGGAGAGCTCGTTCATGGTCTCGGACCTCCTGGGGCCAGGCTCAGGCAGAGGGGGCGGCGGGCGAGGGCGCCGCGATCGCCGGGGTCAGCTTGGCGATGCGCCGGTCGTGGCGGCCGCCTTCATAGGAGGTGGTCAGGAAGGCGGAAAGCGCATCCAGCACCACCTCGGCCCCGATCGTGCGGGCGCCGAAACAGGCGATGTTCGCGTCATTGTGCGCGCGCGTCAGCCGCGCCTCGGTGGTGTTGTGCACCACCACGGCGCGGATCGCCGGGTGCCGGTTGGCCGCGATCGCCATGCCGATGCCGCTGCCGCAGACCAGCACGCCGAAGCGCGCCTGGCCGCCGGTCACCGCCTCGGCCACCGGATGGGCGAAATCCGCGTAGTCGCAGCTTTGCGTCCCATGGGTGCCGTAATCGAGCACCGGATGCCCGGCCGCCTCGAGCGCGGCGCGCAGGCTGTCCTTGAGGGCGGCGCCGGCATGGTCGGCGCCGAGGGCGATGGGGGTCTCGGCCGGGTTCATGGCGCCCCCGTTACCACGCCTTGTTGATCGGGAAAACTCGAACCCCTACGGCTTGGGCGCAACCCCGGCATGTGCGGCGAGGAAGGCCAGCGCGCGCGGCACGGCCAGCGCCCGGGACTCGGGATGCGGCCCGGCGGTCACCTGCCGGCCATCCGGCAGGGTGCGGGGGCGCGGCGCGGCCTCGCCCGGCCCGTCGAAGCCATGGCCGGCGCCGGGATAGGTCACCACCTCCACCCGCCCCTCCGGCTGCGCCGCCGCCCAGGCCTGGCAGAAGCGCGCCGGGGTCCAGTTGTCGTCCTGTCCCAGCAGGAGCAGCAGCGGAATGGCGCTGGTGGTGCCGGCGCGCAGCGCAGCGAAGCAGCCGGGGTAGAAGGCAACGCCGGCCCGCAGCAGCCCGGGCGGCGCATGGGCGGCCGCCGCCAGCACCGTGCTGCCGCCATGCGACCAGCCCAGCAGCAGCACGCCCCCCGGCGCCGCCCAGGGCTGCGCCTGCGCCCAGGCGGCCGCCGCGAGCGAATCGTCGCCGCGCACCGCCTCGGCCCCCGCCGGATGGTCGGGGCGGCCGCAGGCAGGGCCGAGGCCGCGGCTGCCAAAACTGTCCGGCAGCAGCACCGGATGGCCCTGCGCCAGCAGGCGGCGTGTCCAGTCGCGCTCCCGCGCGGGGGCGCGCAGCTGCTCCACCGTGCCGAGCCCGGCGCAGCCATGCAGCGCCACCACCGGGACGCCGGGCGGCGTGCCCTCCGGCGGCAGCGCCAGCAGGGCGCGCAGCGTGACGCCGCCGGGGCCCGGGATCGTCACGCTGCGATAATCCTGCGCGGCGGCGGCGCGCGGCAGGGCGCCGGCCAGCAGGGCAAGGGCCAGGACCAGGGCGCGCGGCGCGGCGGGATGGGGCATGCCAGGACTCCGGAAGCGGCGCGCAGCATGCCGCCGGCGCCGCCCCCCTCCCACTGATGTTTTCGCAAGAAAGGCGGCGCCGCCCATGGCCGCCATGAGCCACCGACATGGAAAGCCGGCCGATTCCGTGGCAGGAGGGGGCCGGGCAGGATCCGCCTGCCGCTTTCGGCCGGGGGCCGGGCCCTGCCCCGCCGCGCCACCGGCACCCCGCCACTCGGCGGCATCCCGGCCGCACCCGGCCGGGACCTCGCCGCCGCCGGAGCCTCGCATGATGCCTGCCCTCGGGTCCTTCCCAGCCACCCGCCTGCGCCGCAACCGCCATGATGCGGCGACCCGCCGCCTGGTGGCCGAGCACCGCCTCTCGGTCGACGACCTGATCTGGCCGATCTTCCTGATCGAGGGCGAGGGCCAGGTGACCGAGGTGTCCTCCATGCCCGGCGCCTTCCGCGTCACGCTGGACCGGCTGGCGGCGCATGTGGCGCCGGCGGTGGAGCTCGGCATTCCCGCCATCGCCCTGTTCCCGGCGACGCCGGCCGAGCGCAAGGACGCCGAAGGCACCGAGGCGAAGAACCCCGAGAACCTGATCTGCCGCGCGACACGCCTGCTGAAGCGCGAATTCCCCGACACCGCGCTGGTGGGCGACGTGGCCCTCGACCCCTATACCGACCATGGCCATGACGGGGTGCTGCGCGACGGCTATGTCGCCAATGACGAATCCGTCGCCGTGCTGGTGGCCCAGGCGGTGAACCAGGCCGAGGCGGGGATCGACATCATCGCCCCCTCCGACATGATGGATGGCCGCGTCGGCGCCATCCGCACGGCGCTGGATGGCAAGGGCCTGACCAACACCCGCATCATGTCCTATGCGGCGAAATACGCCTCGGCCTTCTACGGCCCGTTCCGCGATGCGCTGGGCTCGGGCGGCGCGCTGAAGGGCGACAAGAAGACCTACCAGATGGACCCGGCCAATTCGGACGAGGCGCTGCGCGAGGTGGCGCAGGATCTGGCCGAGGGCGCCGACATGGTGATGGTCAAGCCGGGCATGCCCTATCTCGATATCGTCCAGCGGGTGAAACAGCATTTCGCCGTGCCGACCTTCGCCTACCAGGTCAGCGGCGAATACGCGATGATCATGGCCGCGGTGCGCAATGGCTGGCTGGACCATGACAAGGCGATGCTGGAGAGCCTGCTGGCCTTCAAGCGCGCCGGCGCCGATGGCGTGCTGACCTATTTCGCCGTCGAGGCGGCGAAGCGCCTGCGCCAGGGCTGAACGGCCCGCCGCAAGGCGCCCGCCCGGCGCCTTGCGGCGAAGACATCCCGCCTCCACTTGGCCTTGGCCGTGTCACTGCCCAGTCTCCTTCCGTGCGTTACATGCCGCGAGAGGGAGTGCCCCGATGATCCGCCGCACGCTGCTGCAGGGCCTGGCCATTGCCGGGCTGAGCATCGCCACCGCCTGCGCCCAGCCGGCGCCGCCGCCGCCCTATCCGCCGGTGCCCGAGCTGCGCCGCGAGATGCAGCTGCCGCCGCCGCCCCAGCCGGAGCGCTATGTCTGGCAGCCCGGCCACTGGCACTGGAATGGCGGCGCCTATGAATGGATCGGCGGCCGCTGGATCCTGCGCCCGGTGCATGGCGTCGAATGGGTGCATGGCCGCTGGGTCTGGGGCAATGCCGGCTGGACCTGGATCCCCGGCCATTGGCGTTGATCTTTCAGGCTGCCGCCATCCTGTTCTGAGGCGGGACGCGGCGGCCGGACGGCGCGCTGGTGGTGCTGGCGCTGAGCAAGAAACCAAGGGGCGGGCCGTGTGGCCCGCCCCTTTTTCACAACCGTATCAACCAGGAAGGGACGGCCCCGCAGGCCCGCCCCTCCCCTTCAAAACTACCACCGTCGGCAAGGTGCAGCGTCCCGCCTCCCCACCCGACAGCGGCAGCCCGAGAGAAATCAACGGGGGGTGGGGACGACGACGGCGGGGGCCGGCAGGGCGAAGGCGGAGCGCAGCTCGCCCGCCACGAAGCGCTGGGCGGCGCCGGCCTGGGTCAGCACGGTCGGGTCGACGCCGAAGAATTCATGCGTGACGCCGGGGAAGTCCTGCGCCACCACCTGCACGCCGCTCTGCTGCAGGCGCTGGCCCAGCAGCATGCCGTCGCTGCGCAGCGGGTCGATCTCGGCGGTGACGATGATGGCCTTGGGCAGGCCGCGCAGCTCGGCCCGGCCATAGACGTTCAGCCGCGGATCCTGCAGCTCGGCCGGCAGGCTGGTGGCGTGGCGGAAGAACCACTGCATCATCGCCGCGTTCAGCGGCTTCGCCAGGGCGTTCTGCTGGTAGGAGGGCGTCGTCATGTCGGTGCCGGCCAGCGGGTAGATCAGGCCCATCGCCACCGGCAGCGGCGTGCGGCCCTCGCGCGCCGCCATGGCGACATTGATGGCCAGATTGCCGCCGGCGCTCTCGCCCACCACCGCGACGCGGGACAGGTCGGCGCCGAGCTGGGCCGCGTTCTGCAGCGCCCAGACATAGGCGGCATAGGCGTCCTGATGCGCGGCAGGGAATTTGGCCTCCGGCGCCTGGCGGTAATGCACCGACAGCACCACCGCCTGGGATTCCGCGGCCAGGGCGCGCGCCGAGGCATCATAGGCGTCGAGCGAGCCGATGACGAAGCCGCCGCCGTGATAATAGACGATCATCGGCAGCAGCGGGCGCGGCGGGTCGCCGGCGCGCGGCGGCTCGACCGGGCTGTAGACCCGCGCCGCCATCGGCCCGCCCAGGCCCGGGATCTCGATATCGCGCACCACCGGCAGCGGGCGCGGCGCGTCGGGGCGGCCCAGCGCGCGCAGCCGGTGCTTCACCGCATCGGCCAGCGTCGGCTGCAGGCGGGCCTCCTCGGGGCGCAGCGTCTCGATCGGCTGCGGCCGCAGCGCCTGCAGGCTCTCCAGCAGCGCGCGCATTTCCGGGTCGGCACGGCCGGTCGGGTCGGCGGGCGGCAGCGGCTGCGTCTCGGTGGCGCAGGCGGCCAGCAGCCCCAGCGGCAGCATCAGGCTGGCGCGGCGGGAAAGCTGGATCATGACGGCATCTCCTCGGGTGGCCCGCCGGGGATGCGGCGGGCAGCGCCGGGGAAACACGGGCTGTGCCATCCGGGTTGCGCGGCCGGGCAGGCCCCGGCCGGCGCGCTCTCCCCCGGCCGAGCGGCGCTCAGCCGCCGCGCAGGAAGGTCGCGACGCGGTTGATCTGCGCCGGGTCCATCAACGCCGGGGCGTGGCCGACGCCTTCGAACTCCACCAGCTCCACCCCGTGGCGGGCGGCCATGCGGGCGGCGGTGGCGGCTGTCAGCAGCGGGCTCTCGGCGCCGCGCAGCAGCAGCACCGGCAGGTCCAGCCGGTCCCAGAGCGGCCAGAGCGCGACATCGCCGCCCCCCGCCGCCATGGGCTGGGCGATCGCCGGGTCATGGTGCAGGGCCAGCCGCCCATCGGCCCGCATGCGCGCCGAATGCCGCGCCAGATGCCGCCATTCGGCGTCCGAGAGCGGGCCGAACCCGGCATGGATGCGGCGCAGATGCGCCTCCAGCGCGGCCAGATCGTCGAAGACCGGCGCCTCGGCCAGGTATTCGCCGATGGCGGCGAGCGCCGTGCCGGGGATCTCGGCGCCGACATCGTTCAGCACCAGGCGGCGCGGCCCCTCCCCCGGCAGGCTGGCCAGGCCAAGGCCGATCAGCCCGCCCATCGAGGTGCCGACCCAGTCATAGGGCCGGCCCAGCCCCTGCAGCAGCGGCCGCATCAGCGCGACATAGGTCGGCACCACATAGAGCGCGCCATTGGCCAGCCAGGAGGATTGGCCGCGCCCGGGCATGTCGGGGCAGAGCACGCGCCGCCCCTCGGCGGCCAGGGCGCCGGCCAGGCTGTCGAAATCGCGGCCATTGCGGGTCAGCCCGTGCAGGCAGATCACCGGCGCGCCCTCCGGCGGCCCCCATTCGGTCCAGCGCAGATCCACCCCGCCGCCGGGCAGCGCCACACGCAACGCGCCCTGGCGGGGCGGGCCGGCGGGGGATGGGCGGGTCGGGGTCTCGGCCGTCACGGTCACCTCCTGGGCGGTCGCGGCGGGCGGCGTCGCGCCCCGGCATCAAGCCAGAAAGCCCGGCCCGCCGCCAGGGCCGGGCCCGGGGAGGCCCAGGGTTGCCGGGCGGCGGCGCGCATCGCATGGTTCGGCCCAGCGAATTCACGCGGGAGGACATGATGCCCGACACCCACACCCCGGCGGCGACGCCCGAGGCGCCCTGCCTCGATCCCTTCGCGCTGGCCCGCGCGCTTTCGGGCGCGCATCTGATCGGCGGGCGGCTGGTGCCGGCGCGCTCCGGCCGCGTCTTCCCCGTGGTCAACCCGGCGACCGGCGAGAGCGTGGCCGAGGCCGCCGATGGCGATGCCGCCGATGTCGAGGCGGCGGTGAGCGATGCCGCCCGCGCGCAGAAGGAATGGGCGAAGCTGCCCGCCCGCAAGCGCGGCGCGCTGGTGGCCCAGGCGGCGGCGCTGATCCGCACCCATGTCGAGGAGCTGTCGCGGCTGGTGGCACTCGAGACCGGCAAGGCGCTGCGCACCGAAAGCCGTGTCGAGGCCAACAACGTCGCCGACATCTTCGATTTCTTCGCGGGCCTCGGCGGCGAGATCAAGGGCGAGACGGTGCCCTTCGGCCCGGATGTGCTGAACATCACCGTGCGCGAGCCGCTCGGCGTGGTCGGCGCCATCATCCCCTGGAACATCCCGATGATGCTGCTGGCGCTGAAGGTGGCGCCCGCCCTCGTCGCCGGCAACAGCGTGGTGGTGAAATCGGCCGAGGAAGCGCCGCTCGCCGTGCTGCGCATCGCCGAGCTGATGAACCGCGTGCTGCCGGCCGGCGTGTTCAACCTGCTCTCCGGCCAGGGTCCGGAATGCGGCGCGCCGCTGGTCGCGCACAAGCTGGTGAAGAAGGTGACCTTCACCGGCTCGGTCGAGACCGGCAAGATCATCTACAAGGCGGCGGCCGAGAAGCTGATCCCGGTGACGCTGGAGCTTGGCGGCAAGTCGCCGATGATCGTCTTCGCCGATTGCGATTTCGAAAAGACCGTGCAGGGCGCGCTGACCTCGATGCGCTTCACCCGCCAGGGGCAGAGCTGCACGGCCGCCAGCCGCATCTTCGTCGAGCGGCCGATCTTCGACCGCTTCGTCGAGGAAATGGCGAAGCGCGTCGACGCCATGGTGATGGGCGACCCGCTGGACGAGACGACCGATATCGGCACCATCATCTCGCCCGGCCAGTTCGAGAAGGTGAAGACCTTCATCGAGGAAGGCCGCGCCACGGCGGGCGCGACGGGCCGCGCCTGCTCGGCCATGCCGCAGGACGCCGCGCTGAAGAAGGGGCTGTTCATCCAGCCGCATATTTTTACCGGCCTGACCAAGGAGAGCCGGCTGGTGCGCGAGGAGATCTTCGGCCCCGTGACCTGCATCTTTCCCTTCGACGAGGCGGAAGCGGTGCTGGCGGAGGCCAATGACACCGAATTCGGCCTGGCCGCCAGCGTCTGGACCAGCAACCTCAAGATCGCGTTGACCTTCGCGCATCGCATCGAGGCGGGGCTGGTGCAGGTGAACCAGAACCTCGTTGTGCAGCCGAATCTTTCTTACGGCGGGGTGAAGGCGTCCGGCCTCGGCAAGGAAGCGAGTCTTGAATCGATGCTGGAACACTTCACTCACAAGAAGACGATCATGGTCAACATGACCTGAAATACGGCGCACTCGATCGTCACCGCCGCAGCGCGCGGCGCCGGTCTAGACTGCGCCGCATGAGGATTGCGGGATCGGCAGCATCGGCGCAGCGCGGCGCCGCATCGCCCGGGATGGCGGCATCCGGGATGGCGGCGGCGGCGCCCGGCCCTGGGCCGGCCTCCGCGCAGTCGGCCGGGCCCGCGGGCCCGGCCATGGCGCCGCCGCAGGACCGGACGGCCGGCAGCCTGCCGGCCGCCCCGGCGCCCCGCCCCGGCCCGCGCGGCGCCGAGGGGCTGCTGCGGCCCGGCGAGGCGCTGGGCACCGGCTTCACCGCCGGGCTGGCCAGCAGCCTGGCCGGCAGCCCGGCCCTTCCCAACCCGACCATTTCCGGCCCGCCACTTGCCGGCCAGCCGCCCACCGGACAGCCACTTCCCGGCCAGGCGCTGCCCGACCAGGCGCTGCCCGCCCAGGCGCTGCCCAACCCGGCGCTCGCGGGCCAGGAGGGCGCCCCGCCCCTGCGCCTCGCCGGGTTTGGCTTCCGCACCCATCTGCTGCGCCTGGCGCTCGCCCTGGCCCTGCCGCTGGCGGTGCTGGCCGGGGCGCTCGCGCTGTGGACCGCGCGGGAGCAGCGGGCCGAGGTGCTGCGCGGCCTGCAGCACACCGCCCATGCGCTGCAGCTGGCGGTCGACCGGGAGCTGCGCGCCGGCATCGCGGCGCTGGAGGTGCTGGGCGGCATGCCCGGGCTGGACCCGCTGCTCGCCGGCACGATCGGCGCCGAGGAATTCGCGGCGCTGCACGCCCAGGCCAGCGCCCTGCTGCGCCGCCCCGCCACCGGCTTGCGCTCGCTGACCGTGGTCTCGGCCGAGGAGGCCGGCCAGCCGCCGCGCCTGCTGCTGAGCACGGTGAGCCCGCCCGGCGCGCAGCCCAGCCGGCCGCCCGCCCTGCGCTTCGCGCCGCGCGCCGATGGCAGCATCCCCGACCCCATCGCGCCCTGGATCGAGGCGCTGCGCAGCCCGCTGCCGCGCATCACCGACCTGTTCCAGACGCCGCTCGACCCGCATTGGCGCTTCGCCATCACCCTGCCGCTGCAGCGCGAGGGCCGCACCATCGGCCTGCTGGTCGGCACGCTGGGGCCGGAGCGCATCGCCGCCATCCTGCAGGAACACCAGCCGCCCGCCGGCTGGGAGGCGATGGTGGTGGACCGCGTCGGCCATCCCGTCGCCCGCTCCACCGGCAATGCCGCCGGGCTGATCGGCGCCGGCGCGGCGGAGCCGCTGCTGGCCGAGACCCTGCCGGCGGCGGTCGGCGCCTTCCAGGCCGGGCCGCTCTCCAGCGCCCTGCTGACCCTGCCGGACGAGGCCGGCGGCCAGGCCTATGCGGCGCTGCGCCGCCTGGCCGGCGTGCCCTGGAGCGTGCTCTACGCCGCGCCGCAGAGCGAGGTGGACGGGCCGCAATGGCGGGCCCTGGGCCTGGCCGGTGCCGCCGGGGCGGCGGCGCTGGCCCTGGCCGCGCTGCTGGCGCTGCGCATCGGCCGGCTGCTGGGGGCGGAGATCCGCGGCCTCGGCCGCGACGCCGCCAGCGTCGCCCTGTCCGAGGCGCCGCCGCCGCCGCGCCCGCCGGCCCTGGTGCGCGAGGTGGCCGAGGCCCGCGCCAGCCTGGCCCAGGTGGCCGAGACGCTGCGCCAGCGCGCCGCCGCCAAGCGCGACAGCGAGGCGCGCCAGGTGCTGCTGATGCGCGAGGTGGACCACCGCGCCAAGAACGCGCTGGCCGTCGCCCTCTCCCTGGTGCGGCTGGCGCCGCGCGACGTGCCGCCCGAGCATTTCGCCGCCACCGCCGAGGGCAGGCTGGCCGCCATGGCGCGCGCCCATGCGCTGCTGGCCGAGCGCGCCTGGGAAGGCGCGCCGCTGCGCGAGCTGGCGCTGGGCGAATTCGCCGCCGCCGCGCCGGACGCGCTGCCCGGCCGCATCCCGCTGGAGGGGCCGGCCGTGCTGCTGGACGCGGTGGCGGTGCAGCCCCTGGCCATGCTGCTGCATGAGCTCGCCACCAATGCCCGCCGCCATGGCGCGCTGAGCCGGCAGGAAGGCCATGTGCTGCTGCACTGGGAACTGGCCGCCGATGGCGCGCTGCGGCTGCATTGGCGCGAGCAGGGCGGCCCCGCCCTGCAGACCGCCCCGCCGCGCGGCCAGTTCGGCAGCCGGCTGATCCGCCAGCTGGCGGAGCGGCAGCTGGGCGGCCGGCTGCGCGCCGAATGGCGGCCGGAAGGGCTGAGCCTGGCGCTGAGCCTGCCCCGCCGCAGCGTGGTGCCGCCGCGCGCCGCCACCCCCGGCCCGGACGACACGCTGCGCCGCGACGGCTTCGCCCCCGCAAGCCCCGCCCAGGGCCTGGCGACGGGCGTGGCGCAGCCGGGCACGGCGGCGCATCCGGCCGGCGGCTTCGGCGCCTTCCCGCCACCCTCCCCGGCCGGCTGAAGGCCCCCGGCCGACGACCGGGCGGCAGCAAGCCGGCCCTCGGAACCCAGCAGCACCCGGCGGGCCCGCCTGCCGCGCATGACCGGACGGTCAGAAAACCGCGCGCGGCGGCCGGTTCAAAACCGCCCCGCCGCGTGTCAGGGTGGCGCCCCATGCGCCTCCTCCCCGCCCCCGGCTCGCCGATGCGAGACCGGCGATTCCTGATCATGCTGGCCCTCGGCTTCTCCGCCGGGGTGCCGCTGCCGCTCACCGCCTTCGTGCTGCGGCAATGGATGTCGGAATCCGGCATCTCGCTCGCCGCCATCGGCTTCACGGCGCTGATCGGCCTGTCCTATTCGCTGAAATTCCTCTGGTCGCCGCTGATCGACCACGCGCCGCCGCCCTTCTTCCGCTCCTGGGGCAGGCGGCGCGGCTGGCTGGCCAGCATCCAGCCGGTGCTGGCGCTGTCCATCCTCGGCCTCGGCCTGACCAACCCGGCGGTGGCGCCGGAGCTGACCGTGGCGGTGGCCGTGCTGGTCGCCTTCCTCTCGGCCAGCCAGGACATCGTCGTCGATGCCTACCGCATCGAGTTCCTGGAGGAGCGGCAGCAGGGCCTCGGCCTCGCCTATTATGTCTGGGGCTATCGCGGGGCGCTGCTGGCCTCCAATGCCGGGGCGCTGACCGTCGCCGAATTCGCCGGCTGGAGCGTCGCCTTCGCCTATTGCGCGGCGCTGGTCGGCATCGGCTTCCTGGCCGTCTGGCTGGGGCCGGAGCCGGAGGCGGCGCCGCGCCCGGCGCTCGGCTGGTCGGCGCGGCTGCGCGCCGCGGTGGTCGACCCCTTCGCCGATTTCGTGCGGCGCAAGCACTGGGTCGCCATCCTGCTGTTCATCGCGCTGTTCAAGCTGGGCGAGGCGATGGCGGGCGTCATGGTCGCGCCCTTCTACCGCGATCTCGGCTTCAGCCGGACGGAGGTCGCCGCCGTCGGCAGTGTCTTCGGCCTGTTCGCCACGCTGCTCGGCGCGCTGGCCGGGGGCTGGCTGGTGGTGCGCATCGGCACCGCCCGCGCGCTGGTGCTGACCGGGCTCGGCCAGATGCTGTCCAACCTGATGTATGTGGCGCTGGCCCATGCCGGGCACGACATGCCGATGCTCTGGGCCCAGGTCGGCATCGAGAACTTCACCGATGGTCTGGCGGACGCCGCCTTCGTGACCTATCTGTCCAGCCTGACCAGCCGGGCCTTCACGGCAACGCAATATGCGCTGCTCTCCTCGCTGGCGGCGGTGCCGCTGCGCACCATCGGCGGCGGCTCCGGCCTGCTGGCCGAGGCGCTGGGCTGGCCCGATTTCTTCCTGCTGACCACCGCCGCCGCGCTGCCGGCCATGGGGATCATGATCTATCTGCTGATCCGCCTGCCGCCCCCGCCGCGCGCCCAGCCGGAACCCGCCGCCATCGAGCCCGGACCGGGCTAGAGGCGGACCCGGCCAGACTGCAAGAAAGTGACCGCATGACCGCCACCCCCGCCCCGCGCCGCGCCCCCCTGCCCCAGGCGCCGCATCGCCGCCTGGCCGCCGGCCTGGCCGGGCTGCACCGTGCCCTGCTGAACGCCCAGGCCGTCGGCCATCCGGCGGCGCAGAACCCCTACGCCCTGCTGCAGGCGGTGATGCACGACCCGGACTTCGCCTGGCTGCGCGGCTTCAGCGACCTGATGGTGCGGATCGACGAGGCCGGGGCCAAGGGCGCCACCCCCTCGCCCGAGGCGATGCAGGGTTTTCTCCTCTCCGCCACGGCGCTGGCCGAGGGCGGGGCGGAGGCGCCGGAGGCGCATGCGAAGCTGCGCGGCTTCCTGCTGCGCCGCGACGTCGCCGCCGCCCATGCCGAGCTGCGCCGCATCCTGGCCGAGCTGCGCGGCAGCCACGGCCAGTAGGGCCAGACCCAACCCGGCGCCCCCGCCGGGGGTGCCCCCGACCGGAGCCCCCGCATGCGACGCCGCGCCTGGCTGGCCGCCCCCCTGCTGCTGTTGCCGGGCCGCCGCGCCCTGGCCCGTGACCTGCCGGCGCCGCCGGGGGCGCTTCCGCTGCCCGGCCTGCCGCGCAGCGCCAGCTGGATCGCCCGCACGCCGCGCCAGCCCGAGGCGCGCCACCGCATCCTGCTGGCCTGGCCGGAGGGGCCGCCGCCCGCCACCGGCTGGCCGCTGCTCTACCTGCTGGATGGCGAGGCCAGCTTCCCCATGGCGGTCACCGCCATGCGCCGGCCGGGCGCGGCGCTGCGGCCGGCGCTGCTGGTCGGGCTCGGCTATCCGGCGGCGGCGCCGCTCGACCCGGGCGGGCGCGACCGCGACTACACCCCGCCCGCCGCCGGCGCGCCGGAGGGGTTCGGCGGCGCCGAGCCCTTCCTGGAGTTCCTGCGCCAGGAACTGCAGCCGGAGCTGGCCCGCCACCATCCGCTGAACCCGGAGCGGCTGGCGATGTTCGGCCATTCCTATGGCGGGCTCTGCCTGCTGCACGCCTTCTTCACCCGGCCCGACTGGCTGTGGGGCGGCATCGCTGCCAGCCCCTCGATCGGCTGGCAGCAGGGCGCGCTGCTGGAGACGGCGCATGCTTTCCTGGCCGCGCCGCCGCCCGGCACGGCGCGGCGCCGCCTGCTGATCACCGCCGGGTCGGAGGAGGAGCCGGCGCTGGATTCACCGATGGTCTCGCCGGAGCGGCGGGAGCGGGTGCGGCAGAGCCGCATGGTCAGCCGGGCGCGGGCGATGACCGAGGCGCTGGCCGGCCTCGGCGCCGCCGCGCCGCAGGTGGAGTTCCGCCTGTTCGAGGGGGAGAGCCATGGCTCGGTGGTGGGCCCGGCGCTGCGCGCCGGGCTGCGCTACCTCTATGGCAGCGCCTGAAGCGAGGGCCTCAGCCCTTCTCGCGCATCAGCCGGGCCTTGTCGCGCTGCCAGTCGCGCGCGGCGATGGCGTGGCGCTTGTCGGCCTTGTTCTTGCCCTCGCCGAGGCCAAGCACGACCTTGGCGATGCCGCGGTCGTTGAACAGGATCTCGAGCGGCACCAGGGTGATGCCCTCGCGCGCCACGGCGCCGGTCAGGCTCTCGACCTGCTTCTTCTTCAGCAGCAGCTTGCGCGGCCGGCGCGGCTCGAACTTCGCCATGAAGCTGCCGGCCTGCCATTCGGGGATGTAGCTGTTGAACAGCCAGATCTCGCCATCGCGCTCGCCGGCCCAGGCATCGGCCAGGGCGGCGCGGCCGGCGCGCAGCGACTTCACCTCCGGCCCCAGCAGCACCAGCCCGGCCTCGAAGGTCTCGGTGATCTTGTAGTCGAAGCGCGCCTTGCGGTTCTGCGCGGCGGTGCCGTGCGAGATCAGCGGCTTCTTCCGGGGCTCGGCCATCATACCCTCTCAAGGCGGGTCCAGGGGGACCCTGTCCCCCTGGCGGGGAGGCCCAGGCGGGGCGGCGCCCCTCCTGGCCTCGCTCTCAGTTCAGTCGGTTCAGTTCAGCAGGCCGGCGGTCAACATCGCCGCCTTGACCCGGTTGCGCGAGGCCTCGGCGATCGGCGCCATCGGCAGGCGGCAGAAGGCGCTCGACTTGCCAAGCAGGCTGGCCGCGTATTTCACCGGGCCCGGCGAGGTCTCGCAGAACATGGCGTCATGCAGCGGCGTCAGCCGGTCCTGGATGGCCATGGCCTCCTCGATGTTGCCGGCCTCCCAGGCCGCGTGCATCTCGGCGCAGAGGCGCGGCGCGACATTGGCGGTGACGCTGATGCAGCCCACCCCGCCGGCGGCGCGGAAGGCGAGCGCGGTGTGGGTCCTCGCCCGAGAGCTGGCAGAATTCGGTGCCGCAGGCGAGGCGGGTGTGCAGCGGCCGGGTCAGGTTGGCCGTCGCATCCTTCACGCCGACGATGTTCGGGTGCCTGGCCAGCCGCGCCATGGTCTCGACCGACATGTCGATCACGCTGCGGGGCGGGATGTTGTAGATGATGATCGGCAGATCCACGGCATCGGCGATGGCCATGAAGTGCAGATACAGCCCTTCCTGGGTCGGCTTGTTGTAGTAGGGCGTGACCACCAGCGCCGCATCGGCGCCGGCCGCCTTGGCGTGGCGGGTCAGCTCGATGGCTTCCGCCGTGCTGTTCGAGCCGGCGCCGGCGATGACCGGCACGCGGCCGCCGGCGGCCTCGACGCAGAGCTCCACCACCCGGTGGTGCTCGGCATGCGACAGGGTCGGGCTTTCGCCGGTGGTGCCGACCGGGACCAGGCCGTTGGTGCCCTCGGCGATCTGCCAGGCCACGAAATCCTGGAAGGCTTTCGGGTCCAGAGCACCATCCTCGGCCAGCGGCGTGATCAGCGCGACAAGGGAGCCCTTGAACATGGGACGCAACCTTCCTTCGGGAAACGGGCAAGCGGGGATGGAGGGCGGAAGCTAGGCGCCCGGCCCTTCCGGCACAAGGGAGAGGGGGCGCGGAGGCGCGGTTCGGGCAGGACAGGAGGGCGATGATCGGATAGGGTCCGGCGCCATGTGCGCCGCCCCGCTTCCGCCCCGCCATGCCGCCGGCCCCCGCCCCCGGCGCTTCCGCCCTGCCCTGCCCGGCCTCGCCACCGCCCTGGTGCTGACCCTGGCGACCGCCACCCTGCTTGTCCCGCGGCCCGCCGCCGCCCAGCCCTGGGCCAGCGACACGGCGCGCGCCCAGGGCCGCGCCGCCATGGTGGCGCTGCAGGCCGGCCGCTGGAGCGAGGCGGAGCTGATCGCCCGCCAGGGCGCCGATCCGCTGGCCGCCAAGCTGGTGACCTGGGCGAGGCTGCAGGTGCGCGGCCAGGCGACGGCGGAGGAGGTCGCCGCCTTCACCACCGCCAATCCCGACTGGCCGCTGCCGACCACGCTGACGCTGCGTGGCGAGGAGGCGCTGCCGGTGCTGGCCGATGACGCGCTGGTGCTGCGGCTGTTCGCCCGCACCCCGCCGCGCGGCCTGCCGGCCCGCCGCCTGCTGGCCGAGGCGCTGGCCCGCCAGGGCGACACCGCCGGCGCCGCCCGCGCCGCGCGTGAGGGCTGGCGCGAGGCCGGGGCCGACCCGGTGTCCGAACCCACCTATCTGGCCGCCTTCGCCACTGTCCTGACCGCCGAGGACCATCGCGCCCGCTTCGAGCGGCTGGCCTGGACCCGGCAGGGCCCGGCCGCCGCCCGCATGCTGCCGCTGCTGCCGCCCGAGGCGCGGCTGAATGCCGAGCTGCGCCTGGCGCTGGCCGGCGACCAGCCGGGCGCCGAGGCCGGCGCCACGCCGCGCGCCGCGCAGGATCTGGGCCTTGCGATGGAGCTGGCGCGCTTCCTGCGCCGGCAGGAGCGCGACCGCGAGGCGGCGGCGGTGTGGCAGCGCGCCGAGCCGCTGCAGCGCGACCTCTCGCCCGAGGCGGCGCGCGCCATCTGGGCCGAGCGGCAGCTGCTGTCGCGCAAGCTGCTGCGGCTCGGCGACACCGACAATGCCTATCGCACCGCCGCCGCGCATGGCCAGACCGAGGGCGAGGGGCTGCACGAGGCCGAGTTCTGGGCCGGCTTCATCGCGCTGCGGCGGCTGAGCGACGCCCCGCGCGCGGCGCGGCATTTCGCCCGGCTGGGCGAGGGCAGCTCCAGCATCATCACCCAGGCGCGGGCGCATTACTGGCGCGGCCGCGCCGCCGCCGGCCAGGGGCGGGCGGAGGAGGCGCGCGCGCATTTCAGCGCCGCCGCCGGCTTCCCCAACGCCTTCTACGGCCAGCTCGCCGCCCTCGCGCTCGGCGAGAGCGCGCCACAGCTGGCGCAGCGCATCCTGTCGACCCGCCCGCCGCAGCCCAGCGCCGAGGCGGCCTCGGCCTTCCTCGACAAGGAGCTGGCGCGGGCGGTGCTGACGCTGGCCGATCTCGGCGATACCGGCCGGGCGCGCGCCTTCCTGCTGCGGCTGGAGGAGATCTCGGCGACGCCGGCCGAGCAGGTGCTGACGGCGCGGCTGGCGCATGCGATCGGCCGGCCCGACCATGCGGTGTGGGTGGCGCGGCGCGGCGGCATCGACGGGGTGATGATGCTGCCCGAGGGCTACCCGGCCCCCTACACCCTGCCCGAGGGCGCCGAGGTGGAGCCCGCCTTCGCCTATGCGGTGACGCGGCAGGAGAGCAATTTCGACCCCGCCGCCGTGTCGTCGGCCAATGCGCGCGGGCTGATGCAGCTGCTGCCCTCCACCGCCACGCTGGTGGCGCGGCAGCTCGGCATCCCGCACCAGCTCGGGTGGCTGACCAGCCAGCCGGAGCACAATATGCGCCTCGGCGCGCGCTATCTGGGCGACCAGCTGGCGCGCTTCGGCAATCTCGCCATGGCCGCGGCGGCCTACAATGCCGGGCCGCGCCGGGTCGATGAGTGGCTGGTGACCTATGGCGATCCGCGCGTGCCGGGCGAGGCCGGCGGCGCCGACATGATCGACTGGATGGAGCAGATCCCCTTCACCGAGACCCGCAACTATGCCCAGCGCGTGGTGGAGAATGCGGTGGTCTACCGGGCGCTCTCCGGCCAGGGCGGGCTCGACCATCCGCTGAAGCCCTGGCTGCCGGTGGGCACCGTGGGGGGGGCGGTGCGCTGATGCGCGACACCCCCCTGCCCGCCCCGGCCGAGCCCGCCGAGGCGCTGGCCCCCGCCGCGCCGGCGGCCGCCCTGCCGCTGGCGCCGGGCCCGGCCCTCGCCGCCGCCGGCCTGCCGCGGTTGCTGGCCAGCCTGGGCGGTGTCGGTTTCCTGCGTCCCGCCCCCGGCACCTGGGGCAGCGCGCTGGTGCTGCCGGTGGCCCTTCTCGGCCCGATGGCCTGCCTGGCGCTGGCCGGGCTGCTGACGGCCCTGGGCTTCTGGGCACTGGCGCGGCTGCCCGAGGCGCGGCAGGACCCCTCCTGGGTGGTGATCGACGAGGGCGCGGGGCAGAGCCTGGCGCTGGCCGCCCTCGGCCTCGGCATGGCGCCGGAGCTGGCGGCGGCGGCGACGCCGCAGGGCATCGCCGCCGGCATCGCGCTCGCCTTCCTGCTGTTCCGCCTGTTCGACATCACCAAGCCCGGCCCGGTGGGCTGGGCCGATCGCCGCAAGGGCGCCGCCGGGGTGATGCTGGACGATGTCATCGCCGGCGCGCTCGCCGCCGCGGTGATCCTGGCGCTGCGCTTCGCGGGGATGCTGCCATGAGCCTGCTCGACGACACCGTGCTGGACCGCTCCGCCGCGCTGCTGCGGGCGCTGCAGGAGCGCGGCATGACGCTGGCCACCGCCGAGAGCTGCACCGGCGGGCTGGTCAGCGCGGCGCTGACCGCGCATGCCGGCTCCTCGGCGACGCTGCTGGCCGGCTATGTCACCTATTCCAACGAGGCCAAGCTGCGCATGCTGGACGTGCCGCGGGCGCTGCTCGAGCGGCATGGCGCGGTCAGCGCCGAGGTGGCGCGCGCCATGGCCGAGGGCGCGCTGCGCGATTCCGGCGCCGATCTGGCCGTGTCGATCACCGGCATCGCCGGGCCGGGCGGCGCCACGGCCGGGAAGCCGGTGGGCCTGGTGCATCTGGCCGTCGCCGGGGCCGGCCTGCCCGTGCTGCTGCATCACGAGATCTTCCCCGGCGACCGCGCGGCGGTGCGCCGGGCCAGCCTGCTCTGCGCCCTGGCCCTGGTGGCGCGCCAGGCCGGGGCCTGAGCGGCGGCGCCCGGCCGGGTCACCGGGCCCGGCAAACGAGGCCAGTGGAAGGGATCCGTGGAGGGGCCGGCGGAGGGGGCCGGAACCGCTCACGCCGAAACCGTTTGGGTCCAGCCCGGCCTCCGCCCTATGAAGGGGGGCCGGCGCTTTCCCCTTTCCGCCCTGGCCGGCGCTTCCGGTGCGCATGGACACGAACGCCCAACTGACCCTTCGCCTGCGCCAGCAGGCGCTGATCGCCGAACTTGGCCTGGCCGCGCTGCGGCGCGAAGGGCTGCAACCGCTGCTCGACCAGGCCGCCCGCCTCGCCGCCGAGGGGCTGTCCAGCGCGTTCAGCAAGGTGCTGGAATACCGCGCGGAGGAAGGCAGCTTCCTGCTGCGCGCCGGCCTCGGCTGGCGGCAGGGCTGCGTCGGCCATGTGCTGATCGGCGGCGACACCGAAAGCCCGGCCGGCTTCGCCTTCCGCACCGGCCGGCCGGTCATCTCCAACCACCTGGCGGCGGAGGCGCGCTTCCGCACGCCGGCGCTGATGGCCGAGCACGGGGTGCGCCGCGCCATCAACGTCATCATCCGCGGCGAGGCCGAGCCCTTCGGCGTGCTGGAGGTGGACAGCCGCGACGAGGGGGATTTCACCGCCGACGACATCAATTTCCTCCAGGCGCTGGCCAACACGCTGGGCGTCGCGGTGGATCGCGAACTGTCCCAGGCGGCGCTGCGCGAGCTGACCGCGCTGGCCGAGGCCCGGGCGCGCGAGGCGGAGGCGGCGCTGGCCGCCCGCGACGCGCTGCTGCGGGAGAAGGACCTGCTGATGCAGGAGATCGAGCACCGGGTGAAGAACAGCCTGACCATCACCCGCTCGCTGCTCTCGCTGCAGGCGCGCATGACGGCGCCCGAGGCGGGGCGCGCCGCGCTCGAGGATGCGGCGCGGCGGGTGGCCAGCATCGCCCGGGTGCATGACCGGCTGCACCGCAGCCGGCGCATCGGCGTGGTCGATCTCGGCGAGTATCTGAGCGGGCTGTGCGAGGAGCTAGAGCGCAGCTGCGGCCTGGCCGAATCCGGCCGCGGCCTGGCGCTGCTGCTGGAGGGCATCGAATGCCCGGCCGACGAGGCGGTGACGCTCGGCCTGATCGTCACCGAGCTGGTGACCAACGCGGCCAAGCATGGCGGCGGCACCGTCACCGTCGAATGCGTCACCCTGGGCGAGGCGCCCGGCCCCCAGTCGCTGCGGCTGCGCGTCGGCGATGGCGGTCCGGGCCTGCCGCCCGGGCTGGACCCGGCGCAGGGCGGCAGACTCGGGCTGCAGCTGATCCGCAGCCTGGGCGAGCGGCTGGGCGGCCTGCCGCGCTGGGAGGCGGCGCCGGAGGGCGGCCAGCGTTTCGAGCTGGTCTTCCCCTGGCCGGTGAACCCGGATGCGGCCGAAAGGGCGGCGGGCTGAGCCGGCGCCGGGCCGCCGCAACGGCCAGGGTGGCGCTGCCGCCGAAAGAGAACTGGCGCGGGGCGAGGAAGGCGGCTAAGAGCGCTGCGCCATGATGACCGTCCTGCTCGTCCTGCATCTGTTCGTCACCCTCGCGCTGATCGGCGTGGTCCTGCTGCAGCGCAGCGAGGGCGGCGGCCTGGGTATCGGCTCCTCCCAGGGGATGGGGTCCTTCATGACCGGGCGGGGCACGGCCAATCTGCTGACCCGCACCACCGCCATCCTGGCCACCCTGTTCATGGGCCTGGCCCTGGCCATGGCGCTGCTCGGCCGCGGCCAGTCGCATCGCGGCTCGATCCTGGATGTGCCGCCGCCGCCGGCCAGCACGGCGCCGGCCAGCCCGGGCGGCGCGCCCGCCGCGCCGGCGCCCGGCACCACCCCCGGTGGCACGGGCGGCACCGCCCCCGCGCCCTCCCAGCCCGCGGCGCCGCCGCCGGCCTCGGTGCCCACCAACTGACGGTCCCCGAATCGGGCGCCGGGCGGAAGCCCAGGCGCCCGAGCCTTTTATGGGGGGTGGCAAGCCGCGACCCCCGCTTCCGGCAATCAGCAGCCTTGCCGTGCCATGTTCTTTTCGTGGCCGGTGGCGCGCGTTAGAAAGGACGCCCATGACGCGGTTCGTATTCATCACCGGCGGCGTGGTTTCCTCTCTCGGCAAGGGCATCGCGGCGGCAAGCCTCGGCGCGCTCCTGCAGGCGCGGGGCTACAAGGTCCGCATTCGCAAGCTCGACCCCTATCTCAACGTCGATCCGGGCACGATGAGCCCGTATCAGCATGGCGAGGTCTTCGTCACCGACGATGGCGCGGAGGCCGATCTCGATCTCGGCCATTACGAGCGCTTCACCGGCGTGCACGCGACCAAGGGGGACAGCTTCACCTCCGGCCGCATCTATGCCGATGTGATCGCCAAGGAGCGGCGCGGCGACTATCTGGGCGGCACCGTGCAGGTGATCCCGCACATCACCGACGCCATCAAGGACGCCGCCACGGCCGATACCGAGGGGCTGGACTTCGTCCTGGTCGAGGTGGGCGGCACGGTGGGCGACATCGAGTCCCTGCCCTTCCTGGAGGCGCTGCGCCAGCTGCACAACGAGCTGGGCCCGCAGCGCAGCCTGTTCATGCACCTGACCCTGGTGCCCTACATCCCCTCCGCCGGCGAGCTGAAGACCAAGCCGACGCAGCATTCGGTGAAGGAGCTGCTGGGCCTCGGCATCCAGCCGCAGATCCTGCTCTGCCGCTGCGACCGGCCCATCCCGGAGAATGAGCGCCGCAAGATCGCGCTGTTCTGCAATGTGCGCCCCGAGAGCGTGATCCCGGCGCTGGACGCGTCGAGCATCTATGCCGTGCCGCTGCAGTACCACCAGGAAGGCCTGGACCGCGAGGTGCTGCGCCATTTCGGCCTGTCGATCTATGGCGAGCCGGACCTGTCCAACTGGAAGCGCATCGTCGGCCGGCTGGAGAACCCCGAGGGCGAGGTGAAGATCGCCGTCGTCGGCAAGTACATCACCCTGCTCGACGCCTATAAGTCGCTGGCCGAGGCGCTGGCGCATGGCGGCATCCAGCACGGCGTGAAGGTCAGGCTGGACTGGGTGGACAGCCAGGTCTTCGAGACGCCCAACGCGGTGGAGCGGCTGGAGGGGGTGCATGGCATCCTGGTCCCCGGCGGCTTCGGCGAGCGCGGCGCCGAGGGCAAGATCGAGGCGGTGCGCTTCGCCCGCGAGCGCAAGATCCCCTTCCTCGGCATCTGCTTCGGCATGCAGATGGCGGTGATCGAGGCGGCGCGGAACCTGGTCGGCATCGAGGGCGCCTCCTCCACCGAATTCGGCCCCTGCGAGGAGCCGGTGGTCGGCCTGCTGACCGAGTGGCTGCGCGGCAATGAGCGCGAGAAGCGCCATGCCGAGGGCGATCTCGGCGGCACCATGCGGCTCGGCGCCTATCCGGCGGCGCTGGCCGAGGGCTCGCTGGTGCGCAAGGTCTATGGCCAGGCGCAGATCGAGGAGCGCCACCGCCACCGCTACGAGGTGAATATCGGCTATCGCGAGCGGCTGGAGGAGGCCGGGCTGCGCTTCTCCGGCCTCTCCCCGGACGGGCTGCTGCCGGAGATCGTCGAATACCCCGACCATCCCTGGTTCATCGGCGTGCAGTACCATCCGGAGCTGAAGTCGAAGCCCTTCCAGCCGCATCCGCTGTTCGCCGGCTTCGTCGGCGCCGCGGTGAAGCAGGCGCGGCTGGTCTGACCCGGGCCGGGCCGCGGCCCGCCCCTTGTGACCGGGCCCGGACGGCGCTGCCATCCGGGCCTTTTTCATGCCGGCGCCGGCGGCGCGCGGCCCTGCCGCCGCCCCCGGCGCCCGCCGCCCGGCGCCTTGCCGGGGATGGCTGGCGTTTACCATTTCCTAACCTTTGCATCGGATAATGACCCCGGCGCCCGCACCCCGAGGCCAGGGCGCGCCTCCGCCCCGGCCCTGCCCCATGGGATTCCGCGCCGCATGTCTGCCGACTCCCCGGCCCTGTCCCATCGTGTCCGCTGGCTGCGCCGGGCCGCCCATGCCGTGCTGCTGCTGGGCCTCTCCGCCACCCTGCTGCTCTGGCACACCGCCACCCTCGGCGTGCGGCGCCAGCAGCAGCACCATTTCGTCGAATCCACCCAGCATGCCCGCCGCATGGTGGGCGAGCGCATGCTGCGCACCCTGGAGGTGCTGGCCGGCTTCCGCGCCCTGTTCGAGGTGTCGGACCAGGTCAGCCGCGCCGATTTCCACCGCCATGCCCGCGCGCTGCGCCTGGCCGAGCGCTTCCCCGGCGTCATCGCCGTGCAATACGCGCCGCTGGTCCTGCCCGCCGAGCGCGCCGGCTTCGAGGCCGGGGTGCGCGGCGACACCACCCTCGACCCCTCCGGCTATCCCGACTACGCCATCCACCCGCCCGGCGAGCGCGATTTCTACCTGCCCGTGCTCTACAACGAGCCGATGGCCGGCAATGAAAGCGCCTTCGGCCATGACACCGCCGCCGAGCCCTCCCGCCTGCGGGTGATGGAGCGCAGCCGCGACAGCGGCGAGGCCGTGGCCTCCACCCCGCTGGAATTGCTGCAGGGCCAGACCGGCTTCGTGGTGCGCCACGCCCTGTATCGCCGCGGCCTGCCGCTCTGGACCGTCGAGCAGCGCCGCGCCGCCTTCGCCGGCCAGATCAGCGGTGTGTTCCGCGCCACCGACCTGCTCGGCCCGCTGCTGCAGGACCAGCTGGCCGAATACCGCGTGCGGGTGCTGGACACCGGCGCCCTGCCGCAGCCCGATGGCGTGCCGCGCCTGCTCTATGACAGCCGCCCCAGCCTGCCGCCGCCGCCCGAGGAGGCCGGCCGCATGCAGCAGGATCTCGAACTGGCCGGCCGCCTCTGGCGGGTCGAGCTGACCCGGCCGCCCGGCATGCCCTGGCTGCAGCCCTTGCCGCTGGCCGTGCTGCTGGGCGGGCTGGCGCTGAACCTGGCGCTGCTCTGGCTGCTGCACAGCCTGGCCAGCCATTACCGCCATGCCAGCGCGCTGGCCGACCGGCTGCTGCACCAGGCGCGCCACGATTCGCTGACCGGCCTGCCCAACCGGCTGCAGCTGGAGCAGCTGCTGGAGGACGCGCTGCGCCACGCCGCCGCGCGCCGCGGCGGGCTGGCGCTGCTCTTCCTCGACCTCGACCGCTTCAAGGTCATCAACGACTCCCTCGGCCACGCCGCGGGCGATGCCGTGCTGCAGGCGGTGGCCCGCCGGCTGCGCCAGGCGCTGCGCCCGGGCGACACCGTGGCCCGCCTCGGCGGCGACGAATTCATCGTGCTGCTGACCGACCTGCCCGGCCCCGCCGCCTGGAACGGCGTCGCCCAGCGCCTGGTGGAGGCGATCGGCGAGCCGGTGGAATACGGCCCGCACCAGCTGCAGGTGGGCGCCAGCCTGGGCGCCGCCCTCTATCCGCAGGATGGCCAGGACGCGGCGACGCTGATGCGCCAGGCGGATGGCCGCATGTACCGCGCCAAGCGCAGCACCGACGCCGCCCTGTCCTGAGCTGCCCTGTCCTGAGCCGCCCCGATCCCGCAGGCCGGGGCGCGACAGGGCGCCCGGATCGTCCACCCGCGGGCGCCGCTCATCCGCGCCGGCCGCCCCGCTTGCGCTTTCGTCAGCCGCCCCGGCCCGGGCCGGGCTTGCCCTCGGCGGCGGGGCGTCCTATCCGCGAGCTCCCGACACACCCAGGGGAGTCCGGAATGACCGCCATCGCCGACATCATCGCGCGTGAGATCCTCGATTCGCGCGGCAACCCCACCGTCGAGGTCGATGTCGTCCTGGACAGCGGCGCCATCGGCCGCGCCGCCGTCCCCTCCGGCGCCTCGACCGGCGCGCATGAGGCGGTGGAACTCCGCGACGGCGACAAGGCCCGCTTCGGCGGCAAGGGCGTGCAGAAGGCCATCGCCAATGTCGAGGGCGAGATCTTCGACGCCCTCTCCGGCATGGACGCCACCGAGCAGGTCAAGATCGACGAGACGATGATCGCGCTCGACGGCACCCCCAACAAGGGCCGGCTCGGCGCCAACGCCATCCTCGCCGTGTCGCTGGCCACCGCCAAGGCGGCCGCCGAGCATTACGGCCTGCCGCTCTACCGCTATGTCGGCGGCGTCTTCGCCCGCACCCTGCCGGTGCCGATGATGAACATCATCAATGGCGGCCAGCACGCGGACAACCCGATCGACATCCAGGAATTCATGATCATGCCGGTCGCCGCCGGCAGCGCGGCCGACGCCGCCCGCATCGGCGCCGAGATCTTCCAGGCGCTGAAGAAGGGCCTGCACGATGCCGGCCACAGCACCAATGTCGGCGATGAGGGCGGCTTCGCCCCCAATCTGAAGTCCGCCGAGGAAGCCCTCTCCTTCATCGAGAAGGCGTGCGAGAAGGCCGGCCACCGCTTCGGCGAGGACGTCATGGTGGCGCTCGACTGCGCCTCCACCGAGTTCTTCAAGGACGGCGTCTACGACATGGAGGGCGAGGGCAAGAAGCTCGACGCCGCCGGCATGGTCGACTACCTGGCCGACCTCTGCGGCAAGTTCCCGATCATCTCGATCGAGGACGGCATGTCCGAGGATGACTGGGAAGGCTGGAAGGCGCTGACCGACCGCCTGGGCGGCAAGGTGCAGCTGGTGGGCGACGATCTCTTCGTCACCAACCCCGAGCGGCTGCGCCAGGGCATCGAGCGCAAGACCGCCAACTCGATCCTGGTGAAGGTCAACCAGATCGGCTCCCTGACCGAGACGCTGGAGGCCGTCGAGCTGGCCCACCGCGCCGGCTACACCGCGGTGATGTCGCACCGCTCGGGCGAGACCGAGGACAGCACCATCGCCGACCTCGCCGTCGCCACCAATTGCGGGCAGATCAAGACCGGCTCGCTCTCCCGCTCCGACCGGCTGGCCAAGTACAACCAGCTGATCCGCATCGAGCAGGGCCTCGGCCCGGCCGCGCGCTACGCCGGGCGGACCATCCTCAAGCGCTGAGGCGCCCAGCTGGATCCTGGGGGAGGCGCCGCCTCCCCCAGAACTCGGATCTGACTCTGGGGGAGGCTCCGCCTCCCCCAGACCCCCTGCCGCCGGGGTGGCAGGGCCACCCCGGACCCCGCCATCCGCGGGAACCCGGCCAGGCGGGACGCTGGACACCTTATGTTCGTGTCCGCCCTGCAACGCCGCCGGCGAATGCACTGATTTTCCAGCCTTCCCCTTGCGCCTCAGGTTCATCCTGTCGTTAACCGGTCATGGATTGACTCGAGGCGGGACGAATCGGATGCGGGCCATCAAGCGGGCGATTCAGGTGCTGTGGCTGCCGCTGGTCTTCGCCGGCCTGATCTGGCACTTCGCCTGGTACGCCGTGCACGGGCCGCGCGTCGGCTCCCTCGCCCGCGAGGCCAAGGCCTCCGAGATCGCCGCCGCCCGCATCACCCTGGCCGAGGCCGAGGCCGAGCGCGACGCCATCGAACGCAAGGTCGCCGGCCTGCGCGGCGACCGCATCGACCGCGACCAGCTCGACGAACGCGCCCGCGCCCTGCTGAACATGGTCGGCAAGGACGAGCTGGTGGTCCCCTACGGGCAGAACCAGCGCCTGTTCTGACCACCCGGCCCGGCCGCCGCGCCACCCCGGCTGCCGCTGGTCAGCCGGGCGGCAGCCCGGCCGCCAGGGCCAGCAGCGCGCGCGAGGCCCGGCTGGCATAGCGCTCCCGGTGGCGCAGCGCCTTGAAGCTGCGCGGCGGCAGCGTGACCTCCGCCCGCACCAGCAGCCCCGCCGCCAGATGCGGCCCCGCCGCGCGCTCCGACACCACCGTGGCGCCCCCATCTGCCTCCACCGCCGCCAGCACCGCCTCGTTCGAGGGCAGCTCCAGGATCACCCGCAGATCGCGCGGCGGCAGGCCGGCGCGCTCCAGCAGCAGCTCGAAGGCGGCACGGGTGCCGGAGCCGGCCTCGCGCATCACCCAGGGGCTTTCCGCCAGCCGCGCCAGCGGCACTTCGCCGGCCCTGGCCCAGGGATGGCGCGGGCCCACCACCACCACCAGCTGATCGCGCGCCAGCAGCGTCTGCGACAGGGAAGGCTCCTCCACCTCGCCCTCGACGAAACCCAGCTCCGCCACCCCGTCCAGCACCGCCTGGGCGACGCTGGTGGTGTTGCCGGCGCCGACCTCCACCTGCACGCCGGGGCATGCCTGCTGGAAGTGCACCAGGAGCGGCGGCAGCCAGTAGCTGGCCACCGTCTGGCTGGCCTGGACCCGCAGCGTGCCGCGCAGCGTCCCGCCCAGCTCGGACAGCACCAGCTCCGCCGCCTCCGCCCGCGCCAGCACGGCCGCCGCCTCGGCGCGGAAGATGCGGCCCTCCTCGGTCAGCTCGATGCGCCGGCCGACGCGGTGGAACAGGGCGATGCCATGCCGCGCCTCCAGCGCCCGGATCGCCGCGCTGACCGCCGATTGCGTCAGATGCAGCGCGGTCGCGGCGCGGGTGACATGCTCGCGCTCCGCCACCGCCAGGAAGATGCGCAGCTGTTCCAGCGTCATGCCCATGCCCTCGGCCAATTCATCGATTTTGCCGAATGGAACGACAAGAACAAGTCGTTGGATGAATGAATCGCGTCGGCGCATGGTGGCGCCGCAACGTCACGGTTCTGTCATGTCCGCCACCGCCGATCCCGCCCCGCTCCCCCTGCCCCGCCGCCTCTCCGCCTGGCTCATGGGCATGGCGCCGGGCATTGCGCTCTGCGCGGCGGTGGCGCTGGCCGGCACGGCGCTGTTGCGGGCCGAGCAGGCGCTGTTCGGCCGCGCCTGGGTGGATGCGCTGGTGCTCTCCATCCTGATCGGCACCGCCATCCGCAGCCTCTGGACCCCGCCCAAGGCGTTCAGCGCCGGCATCGCCTATTCGGCCAAGACGCTGCTGGAAGTGGCGGTGATGCTGCTGGGCGCCTCGCTCAGCCTGCCGGCGCTGATGGCGGCGGGGCCGGTGCTGATCCTGTCCATCGCGCTGGTCGTCGCGCTGTCGATTGTCGCCAGCTACGGGCTGGGGCGGCTGCTGGGCCTGCCCAGGCGCATGGCGGTGCTGGTGGCCTGCGGCAATTCCATCTGCGGCAATTCCGCCATCGCCGCCGTGGCGCCGGTGATCGGCGCCCAGGCGCGCGACGTGGCCGCCGCCATTGCCTTCACCGCGGTGCTCGGCGTCGGCGTGGTGCTGGCGCTGCCGCTGCTGGTGCCGCTGCTCGGCCTGTCGGAGGTGCAGTATGGCATCCTCGCGGGCCTGACCGTCTATGCCGTGCCGCAGGTGCTGGCGGCGACCGCGCCGGTCGGCGCGCTGGCGGTGCAGGTGGGTACACTGGTCAAGCTGGTGCGGGTGCTGATGCTGGGGCCGGTGGTGCTGGCGCTCACCGTCGCCGCCGGGGCCAAATCGGGGCAGAAGCCGGGCCTGGCGCGGCTGGTGCCCTGGTTCATCCTGGGCTTCCTGGGCCTGGCCGCGCTGCGCGCGCTCGGCGCGGTGCCCGAGGCGCTGCTGCCGCCGCTGGCGGCCGTCACCTCGGCGCTGACGCTGCTGGCCATGGCGGCGCTGGGGCTGGGGGTGGATCTGCGCAGCGTGGCCCAGGCCGGGCCGCGCGTCACCGCCACCGTGGTGCTGTCGCTGCTGGCGCTGGGGGTGGTCAGCCTGGGCGTCATCGCCCTGCACGGCTGAAGGCAGCGCCCGTTGCCGGCCGCCAACGGCGGCCGGCCCTGGCAGAAATTAGCCGAGGGGCTTCTGGGCGCGTTCCAGCAGGCGGGCGAAGAAGCCGGGCTTCTTCGGCGGCTCGGCCGCGCGGGCGGCCTGGGCGGCCAGGGCGTCGCGCTCCTGCGCCTTCATCGACAGCCACTTGTCCAGGCTGACGCCGGCCTTGGCCGCGCGCTTCGCCTCATAGGCCCGCTGGCCCTCGCTCATCCGAACCTGTTCCGCCATGTCTTCCGCCTCTCGGCCCGCCTCGGGCCCCGCCGGGTGGATGCCGCGCCGCGGCGCCCACGGCAAGGGGCATTCGCTGGCCTCTTGCATGCGCCGCGCGCTGCGTCACCTTGGGGCCATGGAAGCGAAAGTGAAGGCGGGGCTCTGGGCCCAGATGGCGCTGCGCCTGGCCGACATCGCCGGCCGGCCCGGCATGGTGCTGCGCAAGGGGGACCCGGATTCGGGCGGCATCCTCTGCGTGCTGCGCGGGCGGGAGGGCTGCCTGGTGCTGAGCCAGGCGCGCGATGGCGAGGGCCGCCCGGTCTGGATGCGCGGCACCGGCGCCGCCCCGGTGCCGGAGCCGGAGGCCGAGGCCTATGTCGCCCGCCAAGTGCAACGCGACCCCGATCTCTGGGTGCTGGAATTCGAGGCCCCCGACCTGCTCCCCCCCTTCGAGGCGAAGATCCTGTGACCGAGCCCTCCCTCACCGTCCACCACCTGAACAATTCCCGCTCGCAGCGCGTGCTGTGGCTGCTGGAGGAGCTGGAGGTGCCCTATGCGCTGAAGCTCTACCAGCGCGACCCCAAGACCATGCGCGCGCCCCCGGAGTTGCGGCAGGTGCATCCGCTGGGCAAGGCGCCGGTGGTGACGGACGGGCCGCACACTTTGGCCGAGACCGGCGCCATCCTGGAATACATCCTGGACCGGCATGACACGCGCGGCCTGCGGCCTGCCCCGGGCAGCCAGGCGCATCTCGACTATCGCTACTGGCTGCATTTCGCCGAGGGCTCGGCCATGCCGCCCTTGGTGATGACGCTGGTGCTGCGCCGTGTGCCCTCCCAGCTGCCCTTCCTGCTGCGCCCCATCGGGCGCGCCATCGGCAAGGGGGTGGAGAAGGGCTTCCTGGGGCCGCAGGTGGCCGGCAATCTGGCGCTGATGGAGTCCGCGCTGGAGCGCGGCTGGTTCGCGGGCGAGGCCTTCAGCGCCGCCGATGTGCAGATGAGCTTCCCGGTGGAGGCCACCGCCGCCCGCTTCGGCCTGCAGCCCTATCCGAAGCTCGCCGACTGGCTGCAGCGCATCCAGGCGCGGCCGGCCTATCGCCGGGCGCTGGAGAAGGGCGGGCCTTACGCCTACGCGTGACGCTGGGGAGGGCTCTGCCCTCCCCAGACAAATACTTAACCCTGGGGAGGGCTCTGCCCTCCCCAGACCCCGCCCGCCGGGGTGGCAGGGCCACCCCGGACCCCGCCGTCAGTTGGCGGGGCCCGGGGGGATCCTATCCCCCCGGCGGGGGTGCAGGGGGCAGCGCCCCCTGCCCTGCCTCAGACCTTCTCGGCCATCTTGATCGGCGGCTTGAGCTCCGCCGGCAGCGGGCAGACATAGGGGTGGGCGTCGGTGCGCGCCTTGTGGTCGGCGCGGGCGGCCTCGACCAGCGAGGGGTCGCGCAGCGCGTCCACCGCGACGCCCGCCATCACCTTGGCCACATGCACCATGCCCTTATGCGCCAGCGGCGACTGGCCCTGCGCCGTCAGCTGCCAGGAATGGCCCGGCGTGCCGATGGCATAGGTGGCGCCGCGCGCCTGCACCGTCGGCACCGCCCAGGAGACGTCGCCGACATCGGTCGAGCCCACCATGGCCGCGCCCTTGGCCTCCAGCGGGATGATCTCATCGGCCAGCGGCACGCCCTTGCGCACCGGCACGCCCATCCGCTTGAAGGCGCTGGCGATGTCCTCATCGGTCAGGGTCTTCTGGATCTCGGCGGCGAAGGCGCGGTCGGCATCGTCGAAGGGCGGCGGGCCCAGGCGCTCCAGATTGGCCTGCATCGCCTTCTCCAGCGGCAAATTGCCCAGCAGGTTGGACACCGCGGACACGACATTGGTGGCGACGCTGGTCTCGGTCATCAGCGCCGCGCCATCGGCGATCTTGCGCACGCGGGTGACGAGGGCCTGCAGCCCGGGCAGGTCGTTGGAGCGGATCAGGTAGCGCACCGTCGCCTTGCCCTGCACGACGTTGGGCGCGATGCCGCCGGCATCCAGATAGGCGTAGTGGATGCGCGCATCGCTCGGCATGTGCTCGCGCATGTAGTTGACGCCGACATTCATCAGCTCGATCGCGTCCAGCGCCGAGCGGCCGAGATGCGGCGCCGCCGCGGCGTGGCTGGAGCGGCCGGTGAAGGTGAAGTCGATGCGGGTATTGGCCAGCGACTTCGCCTCGTTCACCGCGGCGAAGGGCGCCGGGTGCCAGGAGATCGCCAGGTCGACATCGTCGAAGCAGCCCTCGCGCACCATGAAGGCCTTGGCGGCGCCGCCCTCCTCGGCCGGGCAGCCATAGTAGCGCACGCGCCCCTTCACCCCGTTGGCGGCCAGCCAGTCCTTCACCGCGGTGGCCGCCAGCAGCGCACCGGCGCCCAGCAGGTTGTGGCCGCAGCCATGGCCGGCGCCATCGCCCGGCAGCGGGCGGTGCTCGGCGACACCGGCCTCCTGGCTCAGCCCGGGCAGCGCGTCATACTCGCCGAGGATGGCGATGACCGGGCCGTCCTCGCCCGCCTCGCCCATGATGGCGGTCGGGATGCCGGCCAGGTTCTCGGTGATGCGGAAGCCCTTCTGCTCCAGCATCGCCTTGTGCTCGGCGCAGGAGCGGCGCTCGGCATAGGCCAGCTCGGGCATCTCCCAGACGCGGTCGGACAGGCCGATCAGGTCCTCCTGATGCGCCTCGACCATCTGCCAGATCTGTTCGGAATTCTGCCGGGCGCTCGACATCGGGACCTCCTCGGGGCTGCGCGGGGCGGCCAGCCTGCGACCGGCGGCGCCGCTTGTCGAGGCCAGGGGCCGGACCGTTGCGGCAGCGGCGCGCGGGGCGGTTTTTCCGGTCCGGCGTTTTACCTTTTGGCAGCGCTTGTCGCGTAGAACGGGACCATGACGATCTCCTCGGTCTCGGGCGGGCTGGCCTCCGCCGCGTTGCAGGCGCTGGGCGGAGCCCGGCGGGCGGAGCAATCGCTCTCCGCTACCGCCGGGGCGGTGGCGCGCCAGGGCACCGGGCTGGAGGGCGATCCCGGCGCCGGCCTGGCGCCGCCGCCCGACCGCATGCCGGGCCTCGCGGCCCAGGGCGGCGCGGCGGAGGATCCGGCGGCGCAGCAGGTGGCGCTGATCGCGGCGCAGCGCGGCTTCGAGGCCAATCTGGCCGTGCTGCGCAGCGTCGAGCAGATGAGCCAGCGCCTGCTCGACACGATGGGCTGAGGCGCGGCTCAGGGCCGCGGCGCCGCCTCCGGATGCGCGCCGAACACCGCGAGGTCGACGCGCCGGCGCTCGGCCAGGACATAGTCGTAGAGCGGACGGCAGGCGCCGGCGATGCGCTCGCTGGCGGTCTCCGGCACCACATTGTTCAGGTACTGGTAGAGCAGCAGATCGGCATCCGCCTCCCCCGCATGCGGCAGGATGCCGCAAAGGCTGAAGCCCAGCCCCTCGAAGCCCTCGGCCAGCGCCGCCGTCGCCGGGTCGGCCAGCGGCAGTTCCAGCAGCACGGTCGCCGCCCCCTGCAGGCAGAAGCCGCGCAGGAAGCCCGCCACCGCCTCGATGGCGTCGGCGCCATAGGCCTCGACCTCCAGCACCACATGCCCCCATTGCGCGTATTCTTGCGAGACATGCAGCCGGGTGCGGCCCTGCGGCGCGGGCGGCGCGGCCTCGGCGAAGGTCACCGGCTCGGCGAGCGCGGCGTAGAGCCCCTCCAGCAGGGCGCGATGGCGCGGCGGGGCGTGCAGGCGGCGCGGCGCGCCGGGGCGGAAGCCGCGATACAGCGCCACCTCGGATTGCCGGGCGCCGCTGCCGGCCAGGCTCTCATCGATCGCCCAGTCGGTGCTGACCGAGGCCAGATGCACATTGACCGGCACCGCGCCATAGCGCAGCGCGCCGCGCTGCGAGACGGTGTGGGCGCTCACCGC
Organism: Pseudoroseomonas cervicalis; assembly: GCF_030818485.1. Taxonomy (NCBI): domain Bacteria; kingdom Pseudomonadati; phylum Pseudomonadota; class Alphaproteobacteria; order Acetobacterales; family Roseomonadaceae; genus Roseomonas; species Teichococcus cervicalis. Next base: position 1,714,219 of record NZ_JAUTAJ010000004.1, read on the forward strand.
ATGCACCAGCCAGCCGCGGCAGCCCATCGCCTCGGCCTCGGCCTGGCCGAAATCCAGCATCTGGGCCAGCAGCACCGGATGGCCGCGCCAATCCGGCGGCACCACCGCGTCGGTGGCCTCCGGCACCTGCCGGTTGCCGGAGAAGTCGAAGCAGATATGGCCGACGATGTGGCCATCCCCGGCCACCGCCACGATGCTGGCCATCTCGCCCTCGGCGTTGCGGCGGACCAGCCCCTCGACATCGTAGAGCCCGTCATCCGGGCGGGTATAGCCATAGGCCAGCCAGGCGCAGCGGGCGATGCCGGGCGCGTCCTGCGGGCGGAAGCGGCGCACGGTGACGGGGGCGCGGTTGCGGCGCGGCGGCGCGGCGGGCTCGGCCAGTTCGGGCGGCGGTGGCAGCGGCGCGGCGGCGGGCAGGCGGAAGCGGAACTCGAAGCGCTTCCCCTCCCGCCCCAGGGGGCGATAGCTGGCCTCGTCCGCCATGCGGAAGGCCAGCAGCAGGCCGAGGCCACCCCCCTCCCCCGCGCCCTCCCTTGCCTCGCCCGGGGCCGGGGTGGCGGGCTGGTAGGGCAGGCCCCAATCCTGCACCCGCAGCACCAGGGCGCCGGCCTCCGCCGCCGCCTCGACCCGCAGCCGGCCCGCTTCATGGCCGGGCGGATAGGCGTGGTGCACGGCGTTCGACACCGCCTCCTCCACCGCCAGCTCCAGCCGGTCGCGCTTGGCCTCGGGCAGGGACAGCGCCTCGGCCAGGCTGCCGGCGGCGGCGCGGGCCACGGCGATGGCGTGGGGCTGGGCGGGAAGGTCGAGCTGGAACAGGTCGCGCATGGGGCTGCCGGTCAGGGAGAAGCCTGCATGGCATGGCCGCGCCCCGGGCGGAAGCCGGCCCGCCCCTGGGCAGGGCGGGCCGGAAGCGTCAGGCGGCGCGGGCCAGCGCCGCCAGCCGGTCGACGCCGCCGGCATCGGCCAGCGCCGCGGCGAGTTCCGGCCGGGTCAGGCCGGACAGCGCCTCCTCCAGGCTCGCCGCCTCGCCGAGCTTGGCCAGCCCCACCAGCAGCGCCGCGTCGAACGGGTCCTGGCGCGGGCGGCGCGGCGGCGGCAGCATGGCGCGATGCTCGCGCAGCAGGGCGTCGTCGCGCAGCAGCTCGGCGATGCCGATGGGCGGCAGCGCCGCCAGCTCGGCCTGCAGGGCGCGGGCGCGGGCGAGCGCCGGCGGCACCGCGCGCTCCTCCGGGATCAGCAGCAGGCCGAGGCGGCGCAGCCCGACGCCGATCGAGCGCCGCGCCGTCAGCGCCGCCAGCGGGATGGAGAGCGCCAGGCCCAGCACCACCGGCGACATCCACAGCGCCAGATACGGCGAGACCAGCCAGGCGGCGCCGCCGAAGACCAGGCCGAAGACGGTGTGCTTCCAGTAGAGCCGCGCCACCTGGCCGAAGGGCACGCTGCCATCGTCGCGCTTCTGCGCGTTCCAGCCGGAATCGCGGCCCATCAGGATGGCGCCGACATCGACCGACTGGGTCAGCATGGTGACCGGCGCCAGCAGCCCGGCCACCAGCGTCTCCACCAGCATGGAGAGGAAGGCGCGGATGGCGCCGCCGCTGCCGCGCCGGTCGCGGGCATGGAACAGCATGGCGAACCAGGCCATCAGCTTCGGCGCCAGCAGCAGCGCCATGGTGCCGATGAACACCCACATGGCGCGCACCGGGTCGACCACCGGCCAGGCCGGGAACAGGGTGGGGCCGGCGGGGAAGTATTCCGGGCGGATGAAGCGCGCCTGGATCGCCATCAGCACGCCGGCGCCGAGGAAGATCAGCCAGATCGGCGCGGTGATGTAGCTGCCGATGCCGGTCAGCAGATGCAGCCGGCTGACCCAGTGCAGGCCGCGCGACGGCAGCACCGCGGCGTGCTGCAGATTGCCCTGGCACCAGCGCCGGTCGCGGATGGCGAGGTCCATCAGCGAGGGCGGGCTTTCCTCATAGCTGCCGCGCAGCCAGGGCACCATGTGCACCGCCCAGCCGGCGCGGCGCAGCAGCGCGGCCTCGACGAAATCATGGCTGAGGATGTGGCCGCCAAAGGGCTTGCGGCCGGAAAGCTCCGGCAGGCCGGCGGCACTCGCAAAGGCCTCGGTGCGGATGATCGCGTTGTGGCCCCAGTAATTGCCTTCCGTGCCGTGCCACCAGGCGATGCCCTCGGCGATCAGCGGGCCGTAGACGCGGCCGGCGAATTGCTGCATCCGCGCGAAGAGCGTGTTGCCGCCGGCGATGATCGGCAGGGTCTGGATCAGCCCGACATCCGGGTGCCGCGCCATGGCGTCCGCCAGGCGCAGGATGATGTCGGATTCCATGACGCTGTCGGCATCCAGCACCAGCATCTGCGGATAGGCCGCCCCCCAGCGCCGCACCCAGTCGGCGATGTTGCCGGCCTTGCGCTCGATATTCTTGGCCCGCCTGCGGTAGAAGATGCGCGGCGCCTGGCCGAGCTGCGCCGTGACACGCTCGCGCAGGGCCAGATAGGCCGCCTCCTCGGCGATCCAGGCCTCGGGCTGGGTGGTGTCGCTGAGGATGAAGATGTCGAAGCGGTCCAGCGCGCCGGCCGCCGCCAGCTCCTCATGCATCGCCTGCAGCGCGGCCATGATGCGCGCCGGGTCCTCATTGTAGCAGGGCATCAGCAGGGCGGTGCGCGCCGAGGGCAAGGGCGCCGGCCCGTCGGGCGCGATGCCCAGCCGCCGGTCCGGCCCCAGCAGCAGGCGGATGAAGCCGCAGACCGCGCTGGTGAAGGACAGCGCGATCCAGGCGAAGAGCACGACGAACAGCACCAGCACGAAGGCCTGCAGCGGCGTCGGCCGGCCGCTGTTCAGCACCAGCCACATCTCGCGCGCGGCGAAGGCGGTGAGCAGGATGGCGCCGCCGATCACCAGCAGCCGGCGCAGCCACAGCCCGCCGGGGCGGGACGGTATGCCGCCCTGCCGCCGCGCGGGGCGGGCCCGCAGCGACTGCACCGGCATGTCCAGCGGCGCCTCGGGCGGCAGATGCGCCTCCGCGGCACCCGCGGGCAGCGGCATGGCCGCCGCGCCGGGCGCCAGGGCGGCGTCCGGCGCGTCAGCCTGAGGCTGTCCGCTCATGTCAGGCGGTCCAGCGATAGAGCATGGTCTCGGCCACGGGCTGGCCATTCACCTTCATCTCGGCGCGCAGCTCGACCTCGCGCGCATCGCCGGGGAACAGGTCGAAGCTGATGCGCCAGCCGCCGCTTTCCGGGTTGCGCTGCGCGACCGCGTTGCGCACCTCGCCGCGGCTGGCGCTGACATTCAGCTCGGGCTTCGCATCGGCCGGCAGGTTCTCGAGCTCCCCGCCCATGGCGTCGATGACGAAGAGCCGCCCGCCCTGGGTCCAGGAGGCGCCGGACGCGCTGGTCATGACGCGGCCGAGCTCGGGATTGCCCGGCGCCTCGTCGCACCAGTGCAGGCGGAAGGTGTAGCGGTACTCGCCGCGCGCCTTCAGCGGATCCTTCGGCCGCCAGAAGGCGACGATGTTGTCATGGATCTCGCCCTGGGTCGGGATCTCGACCAGCTGCACCCCGCCCTCGCCCCAATCGCCGATCGGCTCGACCCAGAGGCTCGGGCGCTTCTCGTAGCGGGCCTCGAGATCCTCATAGGCCGCGAAGTCGCGGCGGCGCTGCATCAGGCCGAAGCCGCGCGGATTGACGTCGCCGAAGACCGAGACCTGCAGGTCGCGCGGATTGTTCAGCGGGCGCCAGATGCGCTCGCCGCGGCCGGTGAACATCAGCAGCCCGTCGCTGTCATGCACCGCCGGGCGCCAATCGTCGCGGCCGGTGCGGTTCAGGGGCGAGAACCAGAACATGCTGGTCAGCGGCGCGATGCCGATGGTGGTCATGTCGGTGCGCGGGAAGACGGTGGATTCGACGTCGAACACCGTGGTGCGGCCGGGGCGGATGCCGAAGCGGAAGGCGGCGGTGCAGGAGGGGCTGTCGAGCAGCGCGTGCACGGTGATGTAGTTCACCCCCTCGCGCGGGCGCTCGATCCAGAAGGCGCGGAAGAGCGGGAACTCTTCGCCCTTCGGATCGGCCGTGCCGATCGCCAGGCCGCGCGCCGAGAGGCCGTAGATCTGCCCGCGCGCCACCGCGCGGAAATAGCTGGCGCCGAGGAAGGCGCAGATCTCGTCATAATAGTCGTTGCGGTTGATCGGGCCGTGCAGGCGGAAGCCGGCGAAGCCCATATCCTCCTGCGCCGGGCGCTCCATGTTCTGGAAGTCGAACATCTCGGTGTTGTAGCGGATCGGCCGGGCGACGCCGCCGGCGACCTCGTACATGTCGATGCGCGGCTTGTAGAGGAAGCCGCGATGGAAGAGCTGCATCTGGAAGGGCAGGCCTTCCGGCCGCCACAGCGCCTGGTTCGGGCGGTAGCGGATGTCGCGATACTGGTCGTAGGTCAGGTCAGCGAGCGCGCGCGGCAGGCTCTCCGGCGGCGGCTTGTAGGCCTGCTGCGCCATGCCGCGCGCCATTTCGCGCACCGTGCCGGAATCAAAGGGGCTTTCCTCCGGCCCGGCGGCGCGGGCCTCGGACATGTGCGCCGTCTCCTCCGCCAGGAAGACGGTGGACAACGACAAGGCTGCGAGCATGGCATCGCGGCGTTTCACGGCAGGCTACTCCCCCTCAGGCGGCGACCAGCGAACGCAGCAGCGGCCCAACGGTTGCCAGGGCCTGCCGCGCTCGTGCTGGCGCTTCAAGAAGGGGGAGGCAAATACGGCAAAAACCGGCCCTGAACAGGGCCGTTCCTCAGCCGACGGCGACGAAGCTGCCATCCTCCGCAAGACGTGACAGCACGCCGCTGCGGATGTCGAAGGAGCCGCCATGCAGCGTCAGCGTGCCATCGGCGACGCGGCTGGCGACCCAGGGGAAGGTCATCAGGTTGCGCAGCGACAGCTTCACCGTCTCCAGCTCGCAGGTGGCCTGCGCCGCCTCGGAATCGACCGCGACGCATTCCAGCGTGCGCCGGCGCGCCTCGGCGGCGATGCCGGTCATCCAGGGCTCGACGAAATCCTGCGCACCGGGCGGGAAGCCGCGCAGCAGCGCCTGCACGCCGCCGCACATGGCGTGGCCGAGCACGATGATGCGCGGCACCTGCAGCACGCAGACGGCGAATTCCAGCGCCGCGCTGGTGCCGTGATAGTCGCCATCCGGCTTGTAAGGCGGCACCAGATTGGCAACGTTGCGCACGATGAACAGCTCGCCCGGGGCGGCGTTGAACACCATGCCCGGATCGACGCGGCTGTCGGAGCAGGAGATCACCAGCGCCTTCGGGCTCTGCCCGTCGCGCGCCAGGGTCTGGAACAGGCGGCGGCGCTCCGGCCAGACCTCCTCGCGGAAGCGGCGATAGCCGGCGAAGAGGTCGTCCAGGGGGGCGGCGCCAGAATCGGTCGGGTCGGTCATCGATGTCTCCCTCGGCGCGCGATGTAGGGGGACGGGACCGGTTTGGACAGGGGCTTGGCCGTGCAGCCTGCCCCGGCCGTTGCGCAAGGCGGCGGGTTGCAGCCTGAGCGTGACAAGGCGCCGCATGGGATGCATGCGCTGGCGGCGGGACGTTCGCGGGGATTTCCATTGCATCGGGGGCCGCTTGCCCGCCAAAGGGGCGGCCGGCATCCGGCCTGCCCGGCGCCCCCTTCGGCCGCGACCCGGCCGGCGGCGCCAGGGCGCAGGCCCGACCTTCTCTCTTTCCGCGGAGGGCCGCCGGGCCCTCCGACCCTGACCAGGACCGTGTCATGATCAGATCCCGGCCCGTCGAAATCGACGGCCGTTTCGTCGGCATCGCCATCGCCCAGGAGGGCGGCTGGCGCTTCCTTGCCACCGACCCCGCCGCGCGCGGGGCGGAGGGCGAGGTGTTTCCGGGTGTGGCGGAGATGCGCCGCCGCGTGCAGGCGGCGCTGATCGAAAGCCGCATCGCGCCGCAGCGCCGCAGCGCCTGAAGGCCGGCGGGAACGCCCGCCCGCCCGCCCGGTTCCTTGCATGTCCGCGCCGCCCGTCGGCGCCGCCACAGTCAAGGAGACGAGCATGGTCACCACCGTCGGCACCGAGAGCAGCTTCCCCAAGCTGGTGCGCAACCTGCTGCTGCTGGAGCATGACGCGATCGCCGCCTATGACCAGACGATCGCGCGGCTGGACAACCCCGCCTACAAGCAGCAGGTCGCCAGCTTCAAGGCGGACCACGACCGGCATGTGATGGAGCTGACCCGGCTGGCCGACAGCCTGGGCACCGAGGCGCCGACCGAGGGCGACGCCAAGCAGCTGCTGACCACCGGCAAGGTGGCGCTGGCCAGTATCATGGGCGACAGCGCCACGCTGCAGGCGATGCGCTCCAATGAGGAGGACACCGTCACCGCCTATGAGCGGGCCTCGCAGCACCAGGAGGTGCCGGCGGAGGCGCGGCGCATCTTCGAGCAGGCGCTGCATGACGAGCGCCGCCACCGCGCCTGGATGGACGAGACCTCGCGCGCCGCCTGAGCGGCCGGCGGAGGCAGGGCCGGCGGCGACGCCGGCCCGTTTTCGTTCTCACGCAGACGCGCCTTGCATCCCGCGGGCGAAAGCTGCTCTGCTGCCGGCGTGACGCAGAAATCCCCCCCGCGCGGCACGCCTCCGGGTCCTACCACCGGGCCCTTCCGCCCGGTCTGGATCCCCAAGCTGCCCGATCTGACGCTCTGCCTGAGCGGATATCCCATCCGCATCCGGCTGCATGTCGGCCGTGCGCATCCCTACACGCTGGAATTCGATGGCCAGGCCGAGCGCGAATACAATTCGCTGGCGCTGGCCAAGCGCGACGCGCTCTGCGCCGCCGCCGCCTGGGACCTGCTGACCGGCGCGGCGCTGATCGACTGACCGCGCCCCGTGGCGCCAGGGCGCCATCCCGTCCCTGCCCTGCCCCGTTCCGGACATGACAAAACGCACCGAAGCACCGGCGTTTCCGCCTGGCTTGATGCGTTGTTCAAGAATTTCTTGAAGAGGGGGAAGTGGTGGGCGCACTAGGGCTCGAACCTAGGACCCGCTGATTAAGAGTCAGCTGCTCTACCAACTGAGCTATGCGCCCCACCGGGAAGAAGCGGTGGTTACCGTCGCTTCCGTGAGGGGGGCTTTTACCGGCTCCGGCGGGGATTGCAACCCCCTTTAATCACGGGTGGCACTAAATTCTGCATTTCTGTGCACCCAGACCGAGAGCAGCAGGCCGAAGCCCAGCATGGTGGTCAGCATGGCCGAGCCACCATGGCTGATCAGCGGCAGCGGCACGCCGCCCACCGGGATGCTGCCGGTGACCATGGCGATGTTGACGAAGACATACAGGAAGAAATTCACCCCGAGGCCGATCGCCACCAGCCGGCCGAACTGGTGCCGGCAGCGCAGCGCCACCAGGAGCGCGAAGCAGACCACCAGCGCCAGCAGCGCCAGCACCACCAGCGCGCCGACCAGGCCGAACTCCTCCGAGATCATGGTGAAGATGAAGTCGGTCTGCTTCTCCGGCAGGAAGTTCAGATGGCCCTGGGTGCCCTGCAGGAAGCCTTTGCCCCACAGCCCGCCCGAGCCGAGGGCGATCTTCGACTGGATGATGTTGTAGCCCGCCCCCAGCGGGTCGCTCTCCGGGTCCAGGAAGGTCTGGATGCGGGCGCGCTGGTAGTCATGCAGCTTCTCATAGGCGATCGGCGCGATGCCGGCGGCGGCGCCGATCAGGATGGCGAATTTCCACCAGCGCACCCCGGCGGCCCAGAACACCGCGCCGCCCACCATCAGGGTGATCAGCCCGGTGCCCAGATTGGGCTGCTTCAGGATCAGCCCGACCGGCACCAGGGTGGCCAGGATGGGCGGGATCAGGAAGAGCGGGTTGCCGACCCGCTCCCAGCTCGCCCGGTGGAACCAGTGGGCGAGCGCCAGCACCAGCATGATCTTCATCAGCTCGGAGGGCTGCAGCTGGATCGGGCCGATCTCGATCCAGCGCTGCGCCCCCTTGCCCACCTGGCCATGCAGCGCCACCAGCACCAGCAGCCCGAGCCCGATCAGCCAGCCCAGCCAGGACAGCTTGGCGATCACCCGCACATCGACCATGGCGATGGAGAGCATCATCACCACGCAGAAGCCGAAGCGCAGCGCGTGGCGGCTGGCATAGGGCTCCGGCGCGCCGCCGCCAGCCGAATACAGGGCGATATAGCCCGCCGCCGCGACGGCGCAGAGCAGCAGCACGAAGCTCCAGGGGATCAGCCACAGCTTCTCCAGCACGCCGGCGCCGCGGTCGCGGGTCAGCAGGCGGCGCTCGAACACCATCATGGGCGGCATTTCCGGGACAGGCGGGGAAGAAGGGGCATGGCGCGCCGGCTCAGCGCCGCGGCGGCGGCTCGGCCGGGCGGGCGGGGGTGGTCGCGTCCCGCGCCTCGGCCAGCTGGGCGGCGCGGCCCGGCGCCTCGGTGGTGCGGGCGGGCGGGGCGGCGGGCGGCGGCGCGGCGGGCGGGCTGGCCTGCGGGCGCAGCCGGTTCATCACCTCGACCATGATGTCGCGCGCCAGGGGTGCTGCGGCGCCGGAGCCGCTGGTGCCGTGCTCCACCACCACCGAGATGGCGTATTGCGGGTTGTCATAGGGGGCGAAGGCCACGAACAGCGCGTGCGGCCGCCATTCGCGCGGCAGGCTCTCCACCCGGAAGCCGCGCTCGCGCTGCTCGCGCGAGACGCGCCGCACCTGGGTGGTGCCGGTCTTGCCGGCCATGGCGCCGAGATTGCCGGGCAGCCGCGCGACCCGCGCCGTGCCCCCCTCCTCATTCACCACCGCCCACATGGATTCGCGGATCAGCCGCAGGTCGCGCTCCGGCAGGCCGAGGCTCGGCCAGTCCTCCGGCTTCACGCCGCGCACCGGGCGGCCGCCCACCGCATGGGTCAGATGCGGCTGCACGGCGCGGCCGGTCGCCAGCCGCGCCGTCATGGTGGCCAGCGACAGCGGCGTTAACTGATAAAAACCCTGGCCGATGCCATGCACCACCGTGTCGCCCAGGTTCCAGGGCTTGCCCTGGCTGGTGCGCCATTCGCGGGTCGGCACGAAGCCGGCCTTGGTGCCCGGCAGCTCGATATCGAGATCGACGCCGAGGCCGAGGCGCTTGGCCATCGCCGCGATGCGGTCGATGCCCATGCGCTTGGCGACCTCGTAGAAATAGACGTCGCAGGAATTCTTCAGCGCGCCGCGCAGGTCCAGATTGCCGTGGCCATAGCGGTTCCAGCAATGGAAGCGGCTGTCGCCCAGATCGTAATGGCCGGGGCAGAAGATGCGGTCGCCGGGGCCCACCACCTTGGCCTCCAGCGCCGCCAGCCCGACCACCATCTTGAAGGTGGAGCCGGGCGCGTAGAGCCCGTTGGTGGTCTTGTTGATCAGCGGGGTGGAGCGGCTGCGGGTCCATTCCCGCCACTGCGCCGCCGAGATGCCGGAGCTGAACAGATTGGGGTCGAAGCTGGGCTGGCTGGCCATGGCCAGCACCTCGCCATTGCGGGCATCCAGCACGACGACGCTGGTGCCCTCCTCGATGCGGCCGCGCACCGCCTTCTGCAGCTCGGCATCGATCGAGATCTGCACATCCTGGCCGCGCACGCCCTCGCGCCGGTCCAGCTCGCGGATGACGCGGCCGACCGCGTTGACCTCCATCTGCACCGTGCCGGCGCGGCCGCGCAGCAGCCGGTCATGGTGCCGCTCGATGCCGGAGCGGCCGACGCGGATGCCGGGCAGCGCCAGCAGCGGGTCGCCATCGATGTCGCTCTCGGCGGGGGGGGCGACATAGCCCACCACATGCGCCAGATGCTCGGTATAGGGGTAGAAGCGGGTGGTGCCGACATCGACGCTGATGCCCGGCAGGTCGGGCGCGTTGACCTCGATCTTCGCCATCTCCTCCCAGGAGAGGAATTCGCGCACCACCACGGGGACGAAGCGGCGGCGGCGGCGCACCTCGCGCTCGATGCGGGCGCGCTCGGCCTCGGAGAGCGGCAGCAGGCGCGACAGGGTCTCCAGCGTGGCGCCGACATCCTGGGTCTGCTCGGCGGTCAGCAGCACGCGCCAGTTGAGGTCGTTGGCGGCGATGACGCGGCTCTCGCGGTCGGTCACCCGGCCGCGCGGCGGCGCGATCAGGCGGGTGGAGACGCGGTTCTCCTCCGCCATGGTGGCGTAGCGCTCGCCCTCCTCCACCGTCAGCTTGCGCAGCCGGTAGCCGAGGAAGCCGAACAGGCCGAGCTGCCCGGCCCCCAGCAGCAGGGCCCGGCGGGTGAACACGCCGCGGCGGCGCTCCTCCTCCCGCTTGCTCATCGAAGCCCCGTCCCCCGTCTGTCCCGATCCCGGCCGGGGATTTTTCCCGGCCACCCCGCCTGCGCCACGCCCCGGCCCGCCGGCCGCCGCTTCAGCCGATCCCCTCCGCCCGCCACATGGCCCGGTGCAGCCGGGTCAGCAGCGCGGCGATGGCCGGGTAGAAACCGGCGCTGAGGGCGAATTGCACCAGCGCCGGCGCCGCCGGCGGCAGCCGCAGATTCAGCACCGCCTGCAGCGCGAAGCCCAGGGCGGCCGTGCCGGCGGCGAAGCCGGTGAAGACCAGCCATACCACCAGGAAGGATTGCCGCGCCAGGAAACGCCGGATGCGCAGCGCCAGGCCATGCACCAGCAGCAGCGTCAGGATACCGATGCCGAGCGGCGCAAAGCCCAGCAGATCCTGCAACAGCCCCATGCCGAAGCAGAGGGGCGGCGACATCGCCGCCGGGCGGAACACCGACCAGAAGAAGACGCAGCCCAGCGCCACCGCCGGCAGCGCCGAGGGCAGGCCCACCGGTGTCGAGGTCAGCACCATCAGCAGCGCCGTGCTGACCGCCGGGAAGGCCGCGCGGGCCAGGCCGTCCAGCCGGCGCAGCAGCCCCGCCGCCGGTTGCGGCCGCCCCCTCGCCATCCCTGCCTCTCCCTTCCCGCGGCCGCGCGGCTCAGCGCCGCGGGCGCGGCTCCGGCCGCGCCACCGCCTCGGGCGGCAGGATGCCGGAGAGGCCGAAATCGAAGATGCGCAGCAGGTCCAGCCGGTCCAACCGGGCGAACAGCTCGACCTCGGGCGTGCCGCCCTCGGTCCAGCGCACCACGCCGACCGGCAGGCCGGCCGGGAACACGCCCGCCTCGGCGCTGGTCACCACCCGCTCGCCATCCTGCGGCGGCGAGCCCTCGGGCCAGTGCTGCAGCCGCGGCCGCTGGCCATTGGTGCCGGCCAGGATGGCGCGCGAGCGGCTGCCCTCCAGCACCACCGGGATGCGGCTGTTCATGTCGGTCACCAGCAGAACGCGGGCGGAGCGGCCGCCCACCTCGGTGACGCGGCCGGCGAGCCCGCGCTCGTCCAGCGCCACCTGGCCCTTGCGCAGGGTGATGCCGGGCTGCACCGAGAGCAGCACGGCGCGCGCATAGGTGCCGCCGGCATCGGCCACCACCTTGGCGGTGTGGAAGCTGGCCGGCGCCTCCGGCATGTAGCCGAGCTGCCGGCGCAGCAGCGCATTCTCCGTCTCCAGCGCCAGGGCGGCGGCCTGCCAGCGATGCAGCCGCTCATTCTCCTCGCGCAGCCGGGCATTCTCCTCGCGCATCGCGGCCAGGAAGCGCAGCTCCTGCACCGCCTCGCGCAGCGCGCCCACCGGCTCGGACAGCACGGCGTAGATCGGCGCCAGCGTGTCCGCCAGCGCCATGCGGCCACGCTCCACCAGCACCGTATCCGCCTTGCCCAGCAGCATAGTGCCGAAGGCCGCGGCGATGAGCACGGGCATCGTCAGACGCGACAGCGCCTGGCGCAACGGGATGCTGAGACGGATCACGCAGCCTCCAGCGGCCCGGACTCGCCCGGGCCCGCCCCATTAATACATGGAGGAAAGAACGTGGCGAAGCCGCTTCATCTCATCAAGGGCCCGGCCCGTGCCCAGGGCCACGCAGGCCAGCGCGTCCTCTGCCACGGAAACGGGCAGGCCTGTCGCTTCGCGCAGCACCTGGTCCAGCCGCTGCAGCAGGGCGCCGCCGCCGGTCAGCACGATTCCCTTGTCGACGATGTCGGCGGCGAGCTCGGGCGGCGTGTTCTCCAGCGCGACCTTGACCGCCTCGACGATCTGGCTCACCGGCTCGGCGATCGCCTCGGCGATCTGGCGCTGGCTCACCACCACCTCGCGCGGCACGCCATTCATCAGGTCGCGGCCCTTGACCTCGGTCATCGGCCCCTCCTCCCCGTAATCCGGGAAGGCGGCGGCGCCGATCTCCATCTTGATCCGCTCGGCCGTGCTCTCGCCGATCAGCAGGTTGAACTGCCGGCGGATGTAGCTGATGATCGCCTCGTCCAGCTTGTCGCCGCCGACGCGGACCGAGCGCGCATAGACGATGCCGCCCAGGCTGATCACCGCCACTTCCGTCGTGCCGCCGCCGATATCGACGATCATGCTGCCCGAGGGCTCGGTCACCGGCAGGCCGGCGCCGATCGCGGCCGCCATCGGCTCCTCGATCAGCAGCACCTTGCGGGCGCCGGCGCTCTCGGCGCTCTCCTGGATGGCGCGGCGCTCCACGGCGGTGGAGCCCGAGGGCACGCAGACGATGATCATCGGCGAGGCGAAGCTGCGCCGGTTGTGCACCTTGCGGATGAAATGCTTGATCATCTCCTCCGCCACCTCGAAATCGGCGATGACGCCGTCGCGCAGCGGCCGGATGGCGGCGATGTTGCCGGGGGTGCGGCCCAGCATCTGCTTGGCCTCGTCACCCACGGCCAGCACCTGCTTGCGGCCCCGGATATCGGCGATGGCGACGACCGAGGGCTCGTTCAGCACGATGCCCCGACCCTTGACATAGACCAGCGTGTTGGCCGTGCCGAGGTCGATGGCCATGTCGGCGGAAAGGAAGCCGAACAGGCGAGAGAACATGCAGCGAACCTTCCAAGGTCAATCAGCCAGGCGCCCCACCGGCGCCCAGGCAAAAAAAGCCGGGTTCGAGCCTGCAACCGAAGGGCGCCGTGGCTTACAATCCCCTGGCCGCTGGCTCAAGCGGCAATCGGCTTACAGCACCGCAACCCGGCCCCTCCTGCCGCGTTTCCGGTGCATACGAGGCCCTGAACCGAGGAACCCACCCATGCGCAAATCCACCCTTGCCCTCCTGGCCCTGGCGAGCATCGGCCTGGGCGCCTGCGGCTACTCGACCGGTGACCGCGCCGCCTCCGGCGGCCTGCTGGGCGCCGGCGCGGGTGCCGCGGTCGGCTCGCTCTCCGGCAATGCCGGCGCCGGCGCCCTGATCGGCGGCGCCGCTGGTGCCCTGGGCGGCGCCGTGACCAGCCCCAACCAGGTCAATCTCGGCCGCCCCGCCTGGCGTTAATCTGTCAGCTGCCGGTCAGGGCCGGGACGGGAGGCGCTTTATCTGAGGCCCTCCTCTCCGGCCCGGCCCGACAAGAGCCGCTGCACCCTGCCAGGGTGCAGCGGTTTTTTTGTCGGCTGCCGGTCAGGGCCGGGACGAGGGGCGCCCCACCCCGCCGGGGCGCTCCGGCCCAGGGGAGCAGCCCGCTCCCTGCCCAGTGGCGCCCCGCCTGCCTGCCGCGTCCCGCTTCACAACCGGACGGCGGCAGCCCGAAAGAAAAGCGTCCCGCTTCTCCGCCAGACGGCGGCAGCCCGAAAAAATCAGGCGGGGCGGATGTTCCAAAAGGTGGCGAAGCCGCCCAGCAGGTCCGTCACATTGGTCCGGTGCGCGGTGGGCTGGATGTAGTTGCCGAGCGGGTAGTAGGGCACCTCTTCCAGGCTGACCTTCTGGATCTCCCGGCAGATGGCCTGCTGGGCGGCCAGGTCGGGGGCGGCGAACCATTGCTGGCGCAGCGCCTCGGTGCGCGGGCTCTGCGACCAGCCGGGATAGGCGGTGCCATTGCCGCGCAGCGCCAGATGCACGGCCGGGTTCAGCCAGTCCGCCCCGGACCAGGAGCTGACGAAGGCGCTCCAGCCACCCTGCTCCGGCGGGTCCTTGCGGTTGCGGCGCGCCAACAATGTACCCCAATCCGTCGCCAGATAATCCACATTCATGCCGGCCTGGCGCATCATGTCGGCGGCGACGTCGCCCTGCGCCTTCAGCCCCACGGAATCCGCCGGCACCAGCAGCACCACCTTCTCCCCCTGGTAGCCGGCGGCGGCCAGCTCGCGCTTCACCTTGCCGTAGTCGCGCTCGCCCTGCAGGAAGCCCAGCCCCTCCTGCGTCGCCATCGGCGTGTCGGGGGTGAAATAGCCCAGCGGCGTGCGGTACATGCTGCTGTCGCTGCCGACGATCGCCTCCATGAAGGCGGACTGGTCCAGCGCGCCGAACAGGGCGCGGCGCACCGCCGGCTTGTCGAAGGGCGGCTGCAGGTGGTTGATCCGCAGCATGGTGACGAAGCCGGTCGGGTCGGGCACCGAGACGCGGATCTGCCGGCTGCGCCGCAGCAGCGGCAGCACGTCGTGATAGGCGTATTCCATCCAGTCCTGCTCGCCGGCCAGCATGGCGCTGGCGGCGGTGCCGGCATCCGGCTGGGTGGTCCAGACCACGCGGTCGAAATGCACCCGCTTCGGGCCGGAGGTCCAGTTGGGCGTCCCATCCGGGCGCGGCTGGTAACGCTCGAACCGCGCATAGGCGTTGCGGGCGCCGGGCACCCGCTCATCGGCGAGATAGCGGAACGGGCCGGAGCCCACCATCTCGGTGACCTGGCGGAACGGGTCGGTCTCCGCCAGCCGGGCCGGCATCATCGCCGGCATGGGCGAGCCAGGCTTGCCCAGCGCCATCGGCAGCAGCGGGAAGGGCTGCTTCAGCCGGAAGCGGATGGTGCGGTCATCGGGGGCGGAGAGCTCCTCGGTCGCGGCCATCAGCGCCTCGCCGAAGGGGTCGCGCTTCGCATAGCGGCGGATCGAGGCGACGCAATCCCGCGCCAGCACCCGCTCCCCATCATGCCAGACCAGGCCGTCGCGCAGCGTCAGGTTCCAGAGCAGCCCGTCCTGCTCCACCACATGCCCGGCCACCATCTGCGGATGGACGTTGAAACCGGTGTCCACGCCATAGAGCGTGTCGAACACCAGATAACCGTGGTTGCGGGTGACATAGGCGGTGGAGAACACCGGGTCGAGATAGGCGAGGTCGAGCTGCGGGATGAAGCGCAGCGTGGTGGCGGATTGGGCGCGCAGCAGCGACGGCGCCATGGTGGTCATGGCGGCACCGGCGCCCAGGCCCTGCAGAACTTGGCGACGCAGCATGTCGATCTCCTCGTGACAGGGACCGGCTCTTCTTCCCGGCGCGCATCCTGGCCCCGGGAGAGGGCTTCTGGCAATCGGCGTTACCACGGAACTTGGCCGTATCGCACAGCGATGTCGGCAAAAGATCCTGCCGGAAAGCGGCACAATGCTGCACTGCTTCGGAAGCCGTTTCCGCCGCTGCCCGCCTAGGCTTTCCGCAACGACACAGGGAGGAGGAGAGCGCCGCCCCCTGCGCGGCCCTCCCATCCTCCCGGCCATGCCGCACGCATGGCAGGCAGGGAAGGTCCAACGATGCTCGACGCCGCGGCCGCTCACCCCCTCTCCCCTTCCGGCCTGCCGGAGGCCGCGCGGCCCGGCGCGCGCCACTACCTGACCGGGCTGCAGGCGCTGGCCCGGCTGCCGCTGCTGCAGCGGGCGCGCGACGCGGCGGCGGGGCTCGACACGGCGGGCTTCGTCTCGGGCTATCGCGGCTCGCCGCTGGGCGGGCTGGACCAGGCCTTGTGGAAGCTGCGCCCGGCACTGGAACAGGAAAGAATCCGGTTCCAGCCTGGGCTGAACGAGGATCTGGCCGCCACCGCAATCTGGGGCACGCAGCAGCTCGGCCTGTTCCCGGGCGCCCGGCACCAGGGCGTCTTCGCGCTGTGGTATGGCAAGGGGCCGGGGGCGGATCGCAGCATCGACGTGTTCAAGCACGCCAATGCCGCCGGCACCGCCCCCTTCGGCGGCGTGCTGGCGGTGGTGGGCGACGACCATGGCGCCAAGTCGTCCACCCTGCCGCATCAGAGCGACCATGTCTTCGCCGCCAGCATGATCCCGGTGCTGAACCCGGCGACGGTGCAGGAGATCGTGGAGTTCGGTCTGCATGGCTGGGCGATGTCGCGCTTCGCGGGTCTGTGGGTGGCGCTGAAGGCGGTGTCGGACACGGTGGAAAGCTCCGCCGCCATCACGCTGGATCCGAACGCCATCGCGCCGCGCTTCCCCGCCGATCTGGATCTGCCGCCGGACGGGCTGAACATCCGCTGGCCGGACACGCCGATGGCGCAGGAATACCGGCTGCAGCGCTACAAGGCCTATGCCGCCATGGCCTATGCGCGGCTGAACGGGCTGAACCGCGTGGTGCTGGACAGCCCGCGCGCGCGCTTCGGCATCGCCAGCACCGGCAAATCCTGGCTGGATGTGCGCCAGGCGCTGGAGATGCTGGGCATCGACGACGCGAAGGCGGCGTCGCTCGGCCTGCGGCTGTTCAAGGTCGGCATGCCCTGGCCGCTGGATGCCGAGGGCACGCGGCATTTCGCCGAGGGGCTGGAAGAAATCCTCGTCGTCGAGGAGAAGCGCCAGCTGATCGAGTACCAGCTGAAGGAACAGCTCTACAATTGGCGCGAGGATGTGCGGCCGCGCGTCATCGGCAAGTATGACGACCAGGGCGAATGGGATCTGCCGGTGCATGACTGGCAGCTGCCGGCGGCGGGGGAGCTGTCGCCCGCGCTGATCGCCCGCGTCATCGCCCGCCGCCTGGCGCGTTTCCACGCCGATGACGCGATCGCCGCCCGCGCCGCGGCGCTGGAAGCGGCCGCGCGCCCCGCCCTGCCGCTGGCGCTGCGCCCGCCGCATTATTGCAGCGGCTGCCCGCACAGCTCGTCCACCAAGGTGCCGGAGGGCAGCCTGGCCCTGGCCGGCATCGGCTGCCACTACATGGCGCTGTGGCTGAACCCGGAGCAGACCCGCACCTTCAGCCAGATGGGCGGCGAGGGCGTGGCCTGGATCGGCATGGCGCCGTTTACCGACATGCCGCATGTCTTCGCCAATCTGGGCGATGGCACCTACACCCATTCGGGCGTGCTGGCGGTGCGGCAGGCGGTCGCCGCCCATGTGCCCATCACCTACAAGATCCTGTTCAACGACGCCGTCGCCATGACCGGCGGGCAGAAGGCGGAAAGCGGCTTCACCATCCCGCAGATCGTGGCGCAGCTGCGGGCCGAGGGCGTGTCGCGCATCGCCATCCTGGCCGAGGACCCGGCACGCCATGCCGGCACGCGTTGGCCCGCAGGCGTGACACTGCACCCCCGCGCCGCGCTGGACAGCGTCCAGCGCGAACTGAAAGAAATCCGCGGGGTGACGGGGCTGATCTATGACCAGGTCTGCGCCACCGAGAAGCGCCGCCGCCGCAAGCGCGGGCTGATGCCGCAGCCGGCGCAGCGTGTCGTCATCAATGAGCGGGTCTGCGAGGGCTGCGGCGATTGCAGCCGCGCCTCCAATTGTCTGTCCGTGGTGCCGGTGGAGACCGAGTTCGGCCGCAAGCGCGCCATCGACCAGTCGAGTTGCAACCGCGACATGACCTGCCGCGACGGCTTCTGCCCCAGCTTCGTCACGCTGCAGGGCGGCACGAAGCGCGCCGCGCCGGCGCTGGCCGGCGGCCTGGCGCTCCCCGGCGACCTGCCGGAGCCGCCGCAGCCCGCGTTGGACACGCCCTATGGCATCCTGGTCGCCGGCATTGGCGGCACGGGGGTGGTGACGATCGGCGCGCTGCTCGGCACCGCGGCGGCGATGGAGGGCAAGGGGGTGACCGCGCTCGACATGGCGGGGTTGGCGCAGAAGGGCGGGCCGGTCTGGTCGCATCTGCGCTTCGCCGCGCGCCAGGCGCAGCTGCACGCCGCGCGCATCGCCGAGGGCGAGGCGGATCTGCTGCTGGGCTGCGATCTTGTGGTTTCCGGCCTGCCGGACACGCTGGCACGGCTCTCCACCCGGCGCAGCCGCGCCGCCATCAATGCCGATCTGGCGCCGACCAGCGAGACGGTGCGCGGCTTCGCCCGCCAGGCGCGGGAGGGTGACGCGACCGCGCCCCCTTCCCTGCCCGGCGCCGCGCTGCATGACCGGCTGGCGCAGGCGGCGCAGAGCGAATTCCTGCCGGCCACGACGCTGGCCACCGCCCTGTTCGGGGATTCGCTGGCCTCCAATTTGTTCCTGCTGGGTTATGCCTGCCAGCGCGGCTGGCTGCCGGTCTCGCCCGCCTCGCTCTCCCGCGCCATAGAGATCAATGACGCGGCGGTCGCCATGAACCAGGCGGCCTTCGCCTGGGGGCGCAAGGCGGCGCTCGATCTCGCTTCCGTCCAGGCCATGGTGGCGCCGAAGCCGGCGCTGGCCAGCAGCCTGGAGGAGATCGTCGCGCTGCGCCGCGCCGAGTTGGTCGCCTATCAGGACACGGCCTATGCCGATCGCTACGCGGCGCTGGTCGAGGCGGCGCGGCGGGCCGAGGCGGCGCGCGCCCCGGGCCGCTCCGGCTTCGCCGAGGCGGTGGCACGGCATCTCTTCACCCTGATGGCGGTGAAGGACGAATACGAGGTGGCGCGGCTGCACAGCGACCCTGGCTTCCTGGCGAAGCTGACCGAGGGCTATGAGGACGCGCCGCGCCTGATCTTCCACCTGGCGCCGCCACTGCTCGGCACGCGCAAGCGCGCATTCGGCCCCTGGATGCTGCCGGTGTTCCGGCTGCTGGCGCGGGCCAAGGGGCTGCGCGGCGGCTGGCTCGACCCCTTCGGCCACACGGCGGAGCGGCGCGAGGATCGCCGCCTGCTGGCGGAGCATGTGGCGCTGATCGAGCGAATCTGCCGCGAGCTGACGCCGGAGCGGCATGCGCTGGCGGTGCAGCTGGCCGGCATTCCCGGGCTGATCCGTGGTTATGGCGCGGTGCGGGCGCGGCATGTGGCGCAGGCCATGGCGCGGCGCGAGGCGCTGCTGCGCGACTGGGAGACGAAGCGCGAGCCAGTGCCGGCCTGAGGCGCCGCCGCCGCCCGGCCGGGTTCAGCCCAGCCGGGCCAGCAGCGTGCCTTCCTCGACCATCGCGCCTTCGGCCACCGGCAGCGCCTGCACCACCCCGTCGCGCGGCGCGGTCAGGGAGAGCTCGGTCTTCATCGCCTCCAGCACCAGCAGAGGCGCGCCGCGCGCGACGCTCTGGCCGGGCTCCGCCAGCAGGCGGATGACACGGCCGGGGATGGGGGCGCGCAGCGTGTCGTCGCCTGCGGCCTCGCCACCCGCCGGCGCCAGCGGGTCGGGCACGCGGAAGCTCGCCACCTCCCCGCCCAGCGCCAGCACCAGCGCATCGCCCTGCCAGCGGCAGGCCCAGCCCAGGCGCTGGCCATCGAGCCGGATGGCGCCCTCGCCCGCCGGCTCGGCACGGATGCCCTCCACCCGCAGCCCGCCGCCGGGCAGGGGCTGGATGGCGAGGCGCCGCTGTTCCTCACCCGCCTGCAGCAGCAGCGGCGCGGCCTCGGCCGGGCCGTTCAGGCGGAAGCCCGGCAAGGCGCGCCACGGGTCTTCCGACACCAGCGGAGCCTGGCGCTGCCACAGGGCCAGCGCCGCCGCCGCCCAGGCCGCGTCCGGGGGCGGCGCGGCAGGCGCCAGCAAATCGGGGTGGCGGGCGATGAAGCCGGTGTCGAGCTCGGCCGCCGCGAAGCCCGGATGCGCCGCGATGCCGCGCAGCAGGCCGAGATTGCTGCGCACCCCGCCGAGGCGCGTCGCCGCCAGCGCGCCGCGCAGCCGGTGCAGCGCCGTGCCGCGATCCGGGCCCCAGGCGATGATCTTCGCCAGCATCGGGTCGTAATGCGGCGTCACCGCATCGCCTTCCGCGACACCCGCATCGACGCGCACCCCCTCGCCCTGCGGCCATTGCAGCAGGGTGACCGGGCCAATGGAGGGCAGGTAGTCGCGCGCCGGATCCTCGGCATAGAGGCGGACCTCGATGGCGTGGCCGGAGAGCGGCACCTGCGCCTGGGTGATCGGCAGCGTCTCACCCTGCGCCACGCGGATCTGCCATTCGACGAGGTCGAGGCCGGTGATCGCCTCGGTCACCGGATGCTCGACCTGCAGGCGGGTGTTCATCTCCATGAAGAAGAAGTCGTCGCCCTCGGCGATGAACTCCACCGTGCCGGCGCCGACATAGCCCACCGCGCGGGCGGCGGCGATGGCGGCCTCGCCCATGGCGGCGCGGCGTTCGGCGCTCAAGCCCGGGGCGGGCGCTTCCTCCACCACCTTCTGGTGGCGGCGCTGCAGCGAGCAGTCACGCTCGTTCAGATGCAGGATGTTGCCGTGGCTGTCAGCGAAGATCTGCATCTCGATATGCCGAGGCCGGGTCAGATAGCGCTCCAGCAGCACGCGGGAATCACCGAAGGCGGCCATCGCCTCGCGCTGCGCGCTGGCCAGCGCCTCGGCGAAGCCGGCGGCATGCTCGGCCAGCTTCATGCCCTTGCCGCCGCCGCCGGCGCTGGCCTTGATCAGCACCGGCCAGCCGATTCGCGCGGCCTCCCGCGCCAGCAGCGCGGCCTCCTGCGCCTCGCCATGATAGCCGGGCACCAGCGGCACGCCGGCCTGCTGCATCAGCGCCTTGGCGCGGGCCTTGTCGCCCATGGCGGCGATCGCCTCGGGCGGCGGGCCCAGGAAGACCAGCCCGGCCTCGGCGCAGGCGCGGGCGAAGCCGGCATTCTCCGACAGGAAACCATAGCCCGGATGCACGGCATCGGCGCCGGCGCGTTGCGCGGCGTCGATGATCGCGGGGATGTTCAGATAGCTCTGCGCCGCCGCGGCGGGGCCGATCGGCAGGGCCTGGTCGGCCTCGCGCACGTGCCGCGCGCCTGCATCGGCCTCCGAATAGATCGCGACGGTCCCGATGCCCATGCGGCGCGCGGTTGCGATGATGCGGCAGGCGATCTCGCCGCGATTGGCGATCAGCAGGCGGCGGATCATGGCCCGTGCTCCGGCACCCAGGCGGGCTTGCGGCGGCTGAGGAAGGCGGCGATGCCCTCCCGCCCCTCGGCCGAGGCGCGGCGGGAGGCGATGCGGCGGCCGGTCTCCTCGGTATAGGCGTCATCCACCGCGCGGGCCTCGGCGAGAAACACCAGCGCCTTGGCGTCGGCCTGCGCGCCGGGGGCGTTGCGCAGCAGGGTCGCCACCATCTCGGCGCCGGCCGCCTGCAGCTCGGCTTCCGGCACCACTTGGTGCAGCAGGCCGATCTCCTGCGCGCGCGTCGCGCCAAACACCTCGGCGGTCAGGAAATAGCGGCGCGCCTGGCGGGCACCGATGGCGGCGATGACAAAGGGGCTGATGGTGGAGGGCGTCAGGCCGAGCTTCACCTCGCTGAGGCAGAAGCGCGCGTTCTCCGCGCCGATGGCGATGTCGCAGCAGGCGGCGAGGCCGACACCGCCGCCATAGGCCGCGCCCTGCACCAGCGCGACGGTCGGGCGCGGCAGCCGGTCCAGCGCATACAGCATGCGCGCCATGGCTGTGGCATCCGCCGCGTTCTCCGCTTCGGATTGCGTGGCGGCGCGGCGCATCCAGTCGAGATCGGCGCCGGCGGAGAAGCTGGCGCCATTGCCATCCAGCACCACCAGCCGCACCTCCGGGTCGCGGCCGATGCGGTGGAAGGCGGCCTCCAGCTCGGCGATCAGCGCGTCGTCAAAGGCGTTGTGGCGCTCGGGGCGGTTCAGCGTCAGGCGGTGCACGCCATGCGGCTCGCGGCGCTCAACTAGGGCGGTCATGCTCGGATCCTCTGGCGGGCTACATGCGGAACAGGCCGAAGCGCGTCGGCGGCAACGGCGGAATGGCGGCGACCGACAGCGCCAGGCCGAGCACGTCGCGCGTCGCCGCCGGGTCGATCACCCCATCATCCCAGAGCCGGGCGCTGGCGTAATAGGGGTGGCCCTGAGTCTCGTATTGCGCCCGGATCGGCGCCTTGAAATTTTCTTCCTGTTCGGCGGTCCAGGTTTCGCCTTTCGCTTCCAGCGCGTCGCGGCGCAGCGTGGCGAGGACCGCGGCCGCCTGCTCGCCGCCCATCACGCCGA
The DNA here is from genome assembly GCF_030818485.1 of Pseudoroseomonas cervicalis. Lineage (NCBI taxonomy): Bacteria > Pseudomonadati > Pseudomonadota > Alphaproteobacteria > Acetobacterales > Roseomonadaceae > Roseomonas > Teichococcus cervicalis. The sequence continues at coordinate 1,736,310 of NZ_JAUTAJ010000004.1, forward strand.
TGCGCGCATTGGGCCACATCCACAGGAAACGCGGCGAATAGGCGCGGCCGCACATGCCGTAATTGCCGGCGCCGAAGCTGCCGCCGGTGATGATGGTGAACTTCGGCACCTCGGCGGTCGCCACGGCATTGACCATCTTGGCGCCATCCTTGGCGATGCCGCCGGCCTCGTATTTGCGGCCGACCATGAAGCCGGCGATGTTCTGCAGGAACACCAGGGGAATACCGCGCTGCGCGCAGAGCTCGATGAAATGCGCGCCCTTCTGCGCGCTTTCCGAAAACAGGATGCCGTTGTTGGCGACGATGCCGGCCGTGTAGCCCCAGATGCGGCAGAAGCCGGTGACCAGGGTCGGGCCGTAGAGGCGGCGGAATTCGTCGAATTCGCTGCCATCGGCGATGCGGGCGATGATCTCCCGCGCCTCGACCGGCTGGCGCAGGCTCTGCGGGATCAGGGCGTGGAGTTCCTCCGGCGCGTGGCGCGGCGGGACCGGCACACCAGAGGGGCGGAGCGCGGGCTGCACCTCCGGCAGCGTCGCCAGGATGCGGCGGGCGATGCGGATGGCGTCCGCATCATCCTCGGCGATGTGGTCGGTGACGCCGGAGATGCGGCTGTGCAGCTCCGCCCCGCCCAGCTCCTCGGCCGAGACGATCTCGCCGGTGGCGGCCTTCACCAGGGGCGGGCCGGCCAGGAAGATGGTGCCCTGGTTGCGGACGATGATGCTCTCATCGCACATCGCCGGCACATAGGCGCCGCCGGCGGTGCAGGAGCCCATGACGAGGGCGATCTGCGGGATGCCGGCGGCCGACATGCGCGCCTGGTTGTAGAAGATGCGTCCGAAATGCTCGCGATCCGGAAAAACCTCGTCCTGGTTCGGCAGATTGGCGCCGCCGGAATCGACAAGGTAGAGGCAGGGCAGATGGTTCTGCGCGGCGATCTCCTGCGCGCGCAGATGCTTCTTCACCGTGATCGGGTAGTAGGTGCCGCCCTTCACCGTGGCGTCATTGGCGACGATCATGCAGGGGCGGCCACAGACATGGCCAATGCCGGTGATCAGCCCGGCCGAGGGCACCTCCCCGGCATACATGCCCTGCGCCGCCAGCTGGCCGATTTCCAGAAAGGGCGCGCCGGGGTCGAGCAGCGCCGCGACCCGCTCGCGCGGCAACAGCTTGCCGCGTGACTGGTGGCGCTGCCGCGCGGCCTCGCCGCCGCCCTGGCGGATGCGGGCGGCGGTGGCGTGCAGGTCGTCCACCAGGGCGCGCATCGCGGCGGCATTGGCCAGGGCCGCCGGCGCGGCGGGGTCGAGCGTGCTGGGCAGGATGGTCATGCGCCGTGCCTCAGCCCTGACCGGCCATCAGTTCGCGGCCGATCAGCATGCGGCGGATCTCGCTGGTGCCGGCGCCGATCTCGTAGAGCTTGGCATCGCGCAGCAGGCGGCCGGCGGGGTATTCGTTGATGTAGCCATTGCCGCCCAGGCACTGGATGGCCTCCAGCGCCAGGGCGGTCGCGGCTTCGGCGGCGTGCAGGATGGCGCCGGCGGCGTCCTGGCGCGTCACCTGGCCACGGTCGCAGGCGCGGGCCACGGTGTAGACATAGGCGCGGGCGGCGTTCATGCGGGTGTACATGTCGGCCAGCTTGCCCTGCATCAGCTGGAACTCGCCGATCGGGCGGCCGAATTGCCGGCGCTGGCGCAGATAGGGCAGCACCAGATCGAGGCAGGCGCGCATGATGCCGAGCGGCCCGCCCGCCAGCACGGCGCGCTCATAATCCAGCCCGCTCATCAGGATGTTGACGCCCTGGCCTTCCTCGCCCAGGCGGTTCTCCGCCGGCACGCGGCATTCCTCGAAGACCAGCTCGGCGGTGTTGGAGCCGCGCATGCCGAGCTTGTCGAGCTTGCGGCCGGGGCGGAAGCCGGGGAAGCCCTTCTCCACCACAAAGGCGCTGATGCCGCGCGGGCCCGGCGCCGGGTCGGTGCGGGCATAGACCACCAGCACATCGGCATCGGGGCCGTTGGTGATCCACATCTTGCTGCCGTTCAGGCGATAGTGGTCGCCCTGCCGCTCGGCGCGCAGGCGCATGGAGACGACATCCGACCCCGCCTCGGGCTCCGACATGGCCAGCGCGCCGACATGCTCGCCCGAGATCAGCCTCGGCAGATAGCGCGCGCGCTGCGTGGCATTGCCGTGGCGGCGGATCTGGTTGACGCAGAGATTGGAATGGGCGCCGTAGGAGAGGGCGACGGAGGCGGAGGCGCGGCTGATCTCCTCCATCGCGATGACGTGTTCGAGATAGCCGAGGCCCGAGCCGCCCTCGGCCTCCTCGACGGTGATGCCGAGCAGGCCGAGATCGCCGAATTTCCGCCAGAGATCGGCCGGGAATTCGTTCTCTGCGTCGATGGCGGCGGCGCGGGGCGCGATTTCCTTCGCGGCGAAGGCGCGGATCTGTTCGCGCAGCGCGTCGGCGGCCTCGCCCAGGCCGAAATCCAGCTCCTGCATCGGCTCCTCCTGGCGGGCCTGTTCCCGGCCCTGGAAACGAACATACGTTCGTTTCTGCTGCGCCCGCAAGCGCCCTGTGCTAAGGGCGGAGCCGGCCGCCAGCGGCGGCCGGCCCTGGCAGAAAGAAGAAGGGGGTTGCAGGGGGAATTCATTCCCCCTGCGCTGGAGGTCCATGGCACGCATCACCGGCTCTGACGGCAGGCGCACGGCGGCGGCCATCCGTGCGGCGGGTTTGCGGCTGATCCAGGCGCATGGCTATGAGGCGATGAGCCTGCGGCGCCTGGCGGCGGAGGTGGGTCTGCAGCCGGCCTCGCTCTACAATCATTTCCCGACCAAGCAGGCGCTGCTGCACGGGCTGATCCTGGAGCATATGGAGGCGCTGCTCTCCGCCACCGCCGCCGTGCTGGCGGACTGCCCGCCCGACCCGCTGGCGCGGCTGCGCGGCTTTGTCGCGCATCACCTGCTGTATCATCTGGAGAAGAAGCGCGAGGTGTTCATCGCCAATTTCGAGCTGCGCGCGCTGGAGGGGGAGAATCTGCGGCAGATCCTGGGCCTGCGCCGGCGCTACGAGGCGCTGCTGATCCGGATTCTTGAAGACGGGATGGCGGCGGGGGTGCTTCGCCGGGGGGATGCGCGGATCGGCGCCTATGCCATCCTGGCGATGCTGACCGGCGCCTGCACCTGGTACAAGCCGGAGGGCCGGCTGACGCGGGAGGAGATCGTGCGCATCCATACCGACCTCGTGCTGCGGGGCCATGCCGCATGAGCCTGCTGGACGAGACCGACCGCGCCCTGCTGGCGCTGCTGCGCGACGATGCGCGGCAGCCGCTGACCAGCCTGGCGGCGGCGCTGGATCTGTCGCGCGCCACGGTGAAGGCGCGCATCGACCGGCTGGTGGAGCGCGGCATCATCCAGGGCTTCACCGTGGTGCTGCGGCGGGAGGCCGAGCCGGCGCCGGTCCGCGCCATCACCCTGGTGGAGATCGAGGGCAATGCGACGGAGCGGGTGACGCGGCGGCTGCAGGGCCTGCCGCAGGTGGCCGCCATCCACGCCACCAATGGCCGCTGGGATCTGGTGCTGGAGATCGAGGTGGCCAGCCTGGAGGCCTTCGACGCGACGCTGCGCGAGATCCGGCATATCGAGGGGGTGGCGAACAGCGAGAGCAATCTGCTGCTGGCGCGCCGCAAGGGCTGACGATCTGCGCGATTCATCCCGTCACTTTGCACAGTGAATGGCGCTGATCGCGCAATTTCGCGTCTCGTTTTCGCGCATCCCGGCTTGGCATAGTCCCGCTTCCCCCGCCTGAGCCGCGGGCGGAATGGAGGTGCGGATGATGCGTTCGGGCGGTTTCCCGGTGATGTTCGGTGCGGCGATGGATCTGGGGGCGAGCCGCCGTGGCTCCGCCGCCGGCCCCCTGGCGCTGCGGCATGCGGGGCTGCTGCGGGCGCTCGGCGCCGGCGCGCGGGATGCGGGCGACCTGCCCTGCCCCACCCCGCTGGAAGGCTTCGACGCCATCCGTCCGGCGCATCATCTGGGCGAGATCGCCGCCTGGGCGCGCGCCGTGCAGGCGCAGGCGGAAGCCGTGCTGGCAGAGGGCGGGCTGCCCGTGCTGCTGGGCGGCGACCACAGCCTGCCGCTGGGCTCGGTGGCCGCCAGCGCGCGGCATGCCGCGGCGCTGGGCCGGCCGCTCTTCGTGCTGTGGATCGACGCGCATGGAGATTTCAACACGCCCGCCACCTCGCCCAGCGGCAATGTGCACGGCATGACGCTGGCCGCGCTCTGCGGCGAGCCGGGCCTCGGCCCGGTCTGGGGCAACGCCCCGCCGCCGCCGGTCGACCCCACCCGCGTGCATGTGCTGGGCGCGCGCGACCTGGATGCGGAGGAAGCGGCGCTGCTGGCCGCGCGCGGCGTCGGCGTCACCACGGCCGCGGCGCTGCGGCAGGGCGGCGTGGCGGCGGCGCTGCGGCCCTTCCTGGCGCGCCTGGCGGCGGAGGACGGGGTGCTGCATGTCAGCTTCGATGTCGACTCGCTCGACCCCGTGCTGGCGCCCGGCGTCGGCACCCCGGTGCCCGGCGGGCTGAGCGCCGAGGAAGCCGCCGAGGCGCTGGCGATGCTGCGCGACAGCGGGCGCATGGCGGCGCTCGACATCGTCGAGCTGAACCCCTTCCTCGACCGCGAGGAGCGCAGCGCGCGCCTGACCGTGGCGCTGATGGCCGAGCTGTTCGGCGCGCCCAACGACGCGCGGCGCGCGGCCTGAGCCCGACACGGCGCGGCCCGGCACGCGCCGCGTCGCGCACAACCCGACAGGAGGCGAAGATGTCCCTCACCCTGGCCCCCATGGCCGAGTTCATCGCCACCGAGCAGGCGCTGGGCGCGCAGAACTACAAGCCGCTCGACGTGGTGCTGACCCGCGGCGAAGGCGTCTGGGTCTGGGATGTCGAGGGGCGGCGCTATCTCGACTGCCTCTCCGCCTATTCGGCGGTGAACCAGGGGCATTGCCATCCGCGCATCCTGGCCGCGATGGTCGAGCAGGCGGGGCGCCTCACCCTCACCTCCCGCGCCTTCCGCAACGACCAGCTGGCGCGCTTCTATGAGGAGATCGCGGCGCTCACCGGCTCGCACAAGGTGCTGCCGATGAACAGCGGCGCCGAGGCGGTGGAGACCGCGCTGAAATCGGTGCGCAAATGGGGCTATGAGGTGAAGGGCGTGCCGCAGGGCCAGGCCGAGATCCTCGTCGCCGACGAGAATTTCCATGGCCGTACCCTCGGCATTGTCGGCTTCTCCACCGACCCCGAGGCGCGCGGCAATTTCGGCCCCTTCGCGCCCGGCTTTCGTGTGGTGCCCTTTGGCGACGAAGCGGCGCTGGAAGCCGCCATCACCCCGAACACCGTCGCCTTCCTGGTCGAGCCGATCCAGGGCGAGGCCGGGGTGCGCATTCCCCCCGCCGGCTATTTCCGCCGCGTGCGGGAGCTGTGCAGCCGCCACAATGTCGTGCTGATCCTGGACGAGATCCAGACCGGCCTCGGCCGCACCGGCCGCCTGCTGGCCGAGGAGCATGAGGGCATCGAGGCCGATGTCACCCTGGTGGGCAAGGCGCTGTCGGGCGGGTTCTACCCGGTCTCCGCCGTGCTCTCGAATTCCGACGTTCTGGGTGTGCTGAAGCCGGGGCAGCATGGCTCCACCTTCGGCGGTAACCCGCTGGCCTGCGCGGTGGCGCGCATGGCGCTGCGCGTGCTGACCGAGGAAGGCATGATCCAGAACGCCGCTGTCCAGGGCGCGCATTTCCGTGCCGGGCTGGAGGCCATCCGCAGCGACATCATCCGCGAGGTGCGCGGCCGCGGGCTGATGCTGGCGGTGGAACTGCAGCCGGAGGCCGGCGGCGCCCGGCGCTTCTGCGAGAAGCTGCGCGAGCGCGGCATCCTGGCCAAGGACACGCATGACCACACCATCCGCATCGCGCCGCCGCTGGTGATCACGCGCGATCAGGTGGAATGGGCGGTGGAGCAGTTCGACGCGGTGCTGGGCGGCGTGGAGTAGTTTTCTGGGAGGGCTCCGCCCTCCCAGACCCTCCCGCCGGGGGAACAGGGTTCCCCCGGACCCCGCCAACTGTTCGCGGGGTCCGGGGTGGCCGTGCCACCCCGGCGGGGGTCAGGGGGCAGAGCCCCCTGCCTCTTCAGGCCGGGGTGCGCATCATCTCCGGCGGCGCGGTGCGGGCGCGCTTGGCCAGCAGCTTGTTCAGCGCATGCACATAGGCGCGGGCCGAGGCGATGATGGTGTCGGTATCCGCACCCTGGCCATCGACCAGCTTGCCCTCCTCCTCCAGCCGCACGGTGACGCGCGCCTGGGCATCGGTGCCGCCGGTGACCGACTGCACGGCATAGAGCTTCAGATTGGCCTTGTGCGGCACCACCTGCTGCAGCGCGTTGAAGGTGGCGTCCACCGCGCCATCGCCGCCCGCCACGCCATCGCACATCTCGCCATCGACCTCGAGCGAGACGCTGGCGATCGGCCGCGTGCCCATGCCGGTCGCGACCGTCAGCGCCACCAGCTTCACCCGCGTCTGGGCGCGCATCACCTCGTCATCGACCAGGGCGACGATGTCCTCGTCGAACACGGTCTTCTTGCGGTCGGCGATGTCCTTGAAGCGGCGGAAGGCATCGTTCAGCTGGTTGTCGCCCAGCGTGTAGCCCAGGCTGGCCAGCTTGTCGCGGAAGGCGGCTCGGCCGGAATGCTTGCCCAGCACCAGGGAGTTGGTGGCCCAGCCGACGCTCTCCGGCGTCATGATCTCGTAGGTGGTCTTGTCCTTCAGCACGCCATCCTGGTGGATGCCGCTCTCATGCGCGAAGGCGTTGCGGCCGACGATCGCCTTGTTCGGCTGCACGTCGAAACCGGTGATGGTGGCCAGCAGCTTGCTGGTCTTCAGGATGTTCGTGGTGACGATGTTGGTGGAATACGGCATGACGTCGGCGCGGGTGCGCAGCGCCATCGCCACCTCCTCCAGGCTGGCATTGCCGGCGCGCTCGCCGATGCCGTTGATGGTGGCCTCCACCTGGCGGGCGCCGGCCTCCAGCGCCGCCAGGGTGTTGGCCACCGCCAGGCCCAGATCGTCATGGTTGTGGGTGGAGAAGATCACCCCATCCGCGCCCGGCACGCGCTCGCGCAGCATGGCGAAGATGCGCGCCATGTCGGCCGGCACCGCATAGCCCACCGTGTCGGGGATGTTGATGGTGGTGGCGCCGGCCTTGATCGCCGTCTCCACGCAGCGGCAGAGGAAATCCGGATCGGTGCGGCTGCCATCCTCGGCCGACCATTCGACATCGGCGACATGGTTGCGCGCCAGGGAGACGGATTTCTGGATCGCCTCCAGCACCTCCTCGCGGCTCATGCGCAGCTTAACGCGCATATGCAGGTCGGAGGTGGAGAGGAAGGTGTGGATGCGCTGGCGGGCGGCGGGCTTCACCGCCTCCACCGCGCGCAGGATGTCGCCGGGGGCGGAGCGCGACAGGCCGCACACCACCGGGCCGTCCTTGGCGAAGCGCTGGGCGATCGACTGCACGCTGTCGAAATCGCCCTGGCTGGCGATCGGGAAGCCGGCCTCCATGACATCGACGCCGAGATCGGCCAGCGCCTCGGCCATGCGCAGCTTCTCCTCCAGATTCATGGAGAAGCCGGGCGACTGCTCGCCATCGCGCAGGGTGGTGTCGAAGACGATGACGCGTTTCTCGTCGATCGTGCCGAAGCTCGGGTGCTGAATGGCCATGGTGGCGTTCCTTCGTTCTCGCTCGTGCCGGTCCTGGCGCGTCGTGCCGCGCCCACGCTCCCCCGAGGGGGTCCCCCTGAGCGATGCCGGCAGGTCAGCCGGGCGTCACGCCCAGGGGCGGCTAAGTCGAAGGAGAAGGAGGCCGGCAAGCGCGCGCGCAGGCGCCGCGGCGGAAACGCCGTCGGTCAGCCGGATTGCGCGCGGGGCACGGTTCATGCCGGAATGATAGGAGCGGTCGCGCCGCCACGGCAAGCCGGAAAACGGCGGCGCGCCCGCACTTCTCGCCCGGTCCTGTCACCGCCAGCCTGGCCGTGAAGCTTTTCTGACAACGCCGCCGTGTCGTGGCGGCGCCCCCTGGCGGCAGGCTAGGCTGGCGCTGTCCGGCGCGTCACGCGGCCGGGCCGGCAAGGGCCGCCCGGGGGGCGGCTTCCGTCACGGCGACCAGGTGCCTTGTGCGCCCTTCCAGTATCACGCTCCGCCCCATGCGGAGCGAAACCGAGCGGCAGCGCTACCATGCGCTGCGCGAGAACTGCATCTTCGATCTGTATCATCGCGCGGACGGCCCCTATCCCTGCCGCTACGACCCGGGACACCCGGATGAGCGCGATCCCGCCAACCACCCGCTGATCCTGGCCGAGGGCGATGCCGTGCTCGGCACCATCCGCATCGACATGAAGCCGGATGGGCGCGCGGTGCTGCGGCTGATCGCCATCGATCCCGCCCAGCGCGGCGCCGGCCTGGGCGCGCTTCTGCTGGCCGAGGCCGAGGCCTATGCGCGGCGCCTCGGCGCCAGCCGCCTCTGCGTCAATGCGCGCCGCCCGGCCATGGGCTTCTATGCCCGCAGCGGCTTCCAGCCCGGCGCCTGGGAGGGGCAGAGCCGCTGCCCCGAAGCTGTCGCCATGCTAAAGCCGCTGGGCGGGCTGCAATCCCTGTCCCGCAGCGGCGGGGCCACGGCGACGCCGGCCTGGCGCCACGCCGCCTGAGCCACAGATCCGCCCCGGGACGGTTCGCCGCCCCGGGGCACCCTGCCCCGGCTCAGCCGGCGGGCGGATGCGTTTTCAGCCAGTGCCGCGCGATCTGCTCGCGCGTCGTCACCCAGACATCCTTCTGCGCCGCGACATGGTCCAGGAAGCGGGCCAGCGCCGCGGCGCGGCCGGGGCGGCCGACCAGCCGGCAATGCAGCCCGACGCTCATCATCTTCGGCGCCGTCTCGCCTTCCTTGCGCAGGAAGTCGAAGGCGTCCGTCAGATGCTGGGTGAAGCCGTCATTGGCGGTGAAGCCCGGCGGCACCGCGAACTTCATGTCGTTGTTGTCGAGCGTGTAGGGGATGATCAGCTGCGGCCTGCCCGCGACCTTCACGTAATAGGGCAAATCGTCATCATAGGCGTCGCTGTCGTACAGGAAGCCACCCTGCTCGGCGACCAGGCGGCGCGTCTGCTCGCTGATGCGGCCCGTGTACCAGCCGACCGGCGGGCGGCCGGTGATGCGGTCGATCGTGTCGACGCAATCGGCGATGTGCCGGCGCTCCGTCTCCTCATCGACATGCTGGTAGTTGATCCAGCGCCAGCCATGGCTGGCCACCTCATGCCCCGCCTGCACGAAGGCGCGGCCGACCGCCGGGTTCAGCTCCAGCGCCCGGCCCACCGCATAGATGGTGAGCTTCATGTCGCGCTCGGCGAACATGCGCAGGATGCGCCAGACCCCGGCGCGGGCGCCATAGTCGAACTGGCTCTCCTTGCCGATGTCGCGCTGGCCGAGCACCGGGTTCCCGCCCGGGGTCTCGTTCAGATAGATCTCGCTGCCGGCATCGCCGTTCAGCACGCTGTTCTCGCCCCCCTCCTCGTAATTCAGCACGAAGGAGAGGGCGAGCTTCGCACCCCCCGGCCATTGCGGATCCGGCGGGTTCGGGCCGTAGCCCACGAAGTCGCGGGGATAGGGGCTGTCGGGGGCGAGGATCGTCATGCCCCCGAGCTTGGCTTTGGCCGCCGCGCGGCGTCAATCCGCCATGGCGGCCCCGCCCTCAACCCTGGTCGGGCGGCACCTGCCCATGCACCAGCGCCTGGATGAAGCCGAGCTTCGCCACCACCGCCGGCGACAGCACGAAGGGGTAGAGATCCGGCGTGCCCATGCAGCGATTCAGGCTGTTCACCGCGGCCGTCAGCGGCACCCAGGCCTCCATCAGCCGCTCGATGCTGGTAGCGCGGTGCGGGTCGAAATCCACCTCCGCCGTCAGCTCGTCGCGCCGGTCCACCGCCGGGTCGATGCCGATGCCGAAGGCGCGCGCCATCTCCAGCGTGTCGACGATGTGCAGGTAATGCGCCCAGGTCTCGGCGAAATCCTCCCAGGGATGCGCCGTCGCATAGGTGCTGACGAAATTCTCCTGCCAGTTCTCCGGCGGCCCCTGCTCGTAATGCCGCTGCAGAGCGGCGCCGTAATCCTGGCTGTCATCCCCGAACACGGCGCGGCATTGCTGCAGCCGGCCGGCATCGCGCACCAGCCGGTCCCAGAAATAATGCCCGGATTCATGGCGGAAATGGCCGAGCAGCGTGCGATAGGGCTCGCCCATCGCGGTGCGGCGGCGGGTGCGCTCGGCATCATCGGCCTCGACCAGGGCCAGGGTGATCAGCCCGTTGTCATGGCCGGTCATCACCTTCTGGCCGCCATCCGGGGCATCGGCCAGGAAGTCGAAGGCCAGCCCGTTCTCCGGATCCTGGTTGCGGTCGACCAGCGGCAGGCCGAGGCGCAGGAAGCTGTACATGGCGCGGCGCTTGGCCGCCTCGATCTTGCGCCATTGCGCCAGCCGCTCGGGGTCGGACAGGTCGGGGATGGTGCGGTTGTGCCGGCAGGCCAGGCAGAGGCGCTCCTCGCCCTCGGCCGGCACCAGCCAGTTGCAGGCATCGTGCCGGGCATTGTCGCAGAAGCGCTGCAGCGTCTCCGGCGCGGCGCGCGGGCGCCACAGCCAGTCGGCAGCGGGGCTGCTGCCGGCCTGGGCCGCGGGCGCCGCCCCCACCGCCTGGGCCGGCGCCTGTTCCGGCGCGGCGGCGGCGTCGACGCCCTCCGCCCCGGCCGGGTCGAGCGCGGTCAGCCGGTTGCGCTCCGGCAGATAGCCCAGCGTCGCGCCGCAGCGCATGCATTGCGTGTTCTCGAAATACAGGAGCTGGCCGCAGACTTCGCAACCGAACAGGCGCATCGCCGGATTCCCCAGAAGGCGATGCTGGAACGGGGACAGGACAGGGCAGTTGCAGGAAACAGAAAAGGCCAGGGGAATGAATTCCCCTGGACCCCATCTTTTTTCTGCCAGCTGCCGGTCAGGGCCGCGACGGGATCGCGACGCTCCCAGGGAGCACTCTGGCCCAGCGTCGCGTCCCGCCTCTCAATCCGACGGCGGCAGCCCGAAAGACTAATTCTTGGACTTGTCGACCAGGGCGCCCTTGGTGATCCAGGGCATCATGGCGCGCAGCTTGGTGCCGACCTCCTCGATCGGGTGCTCGGCCAGGCGGCGGCGGGTCGCCTTGAACGAGGCCTGGTTGACCTTGTTCTCCAGCATCCAGTCGCGGGTGAACTTGCCCGACTGGATGTCGTTCAGCACGCGCTTCATCTCGGCCTTGGTCTCGGCGGTGATGATGCGCGGGCCGGTGACATACTCGCCATACTCGGCGGTGTTGCTGATCGAGTAGTTCATGTTGGCGATGCCGCCCTCATAGATGAGGTCGACGATCAGCTTCACCTCGTGCAGGCACTCGAAATAGGCCATCTCGGGGGCATAGCCCGCCTCGACCAGCGTCTCGAAGCCGGCCTTGATCAGCTCGACCAGGCCGCCGCACAGCACGACCTGCTCGCCGAACAGGTCGGTCTCGCACTCTTCCTTGAAGGTCGTCTCGATGATGCCCGAACGGCCGCCACCGACGGCGGAGGCGTAGGAGAGCGCGATCTCCAGCGCATTGCCCGACGGGTTCTGGTGCACCGCCACCAGGCAGGGCACGCCGCCGCCCTTCTGGTACTCGCCACGCACCGTGTGGCCGGGGCCCTTCGGCGCGATCATGAAGACGTCGATATCGGCGCGCGGCTCGATCAGGTTGAAATGCACGTTCAGGCCATGCGCGAAGGCCAGCGCGGCGCCTTCCTTCATGTTGGCGTGGAGGTGCTCGCGATACAGGTCGCCCTGGCCCTCATCCGGGGTCAGCACCATCACCAGATCGGCCCATTTCGCGGCCTCGGCCGGGGAGAGCACCTTGAAGCCGGCGGCCTCGGCCTTCTTCGCGGAGGCGCCGGGGCGCAGGCCGATCACGACCTCGGTCACGCCGGAATCGCGCATGTTCATGGCATGGGCGTGGCCCTGGCTGCCGAAGCCGATGACGGCGACCTTCTTGCCCTTGATCAGGCCCACATCGGCATCACGATCGTAGTAGACGCGCATCTCGCGCACTCCCCCGTTAAGAAGCTTCAGTTTGACGAACGCTGCGCTCGGCCTCGGCCAGCGCAAGAACCGCTAATAGACGGCGACCGTCGGTCGGATTTCCTGCGCCTGCAAGCACCAGCATTGCATGCTCGACTTTTCGATCCCATCCCGGCTTCTTCTCCAGGCCGTCTTGGAGAAAAGACAGGATCGTCTGTCGAGCATCTTCAATACCGCTCATGGAAACGACCCTCTAAACCGAAAGGCTCCGCGTCCCGCGGGCGATGGCGACGGCGCCGGTGCGCGACACCTCGGCCAGCCCCAGCGGGCGCATGAGGTTGATGAAGGCGTCGAGCTTCTCGCCGCTGCCCGTCATCTCGAAGACGAAGCTCTCGGTGGTGGCGTCGACGACCCGCGCGCGGAAGGCGTCGGCCAGGCGCAGCGCCTCCTGCCGGGCGGAGCCAGAGCCGACCACCTTGATCAGCGCCAGTTCGCGGTTCAGGTGCGGGCCTTCCAGCGTCAGGTCGGCGACCTTGTGCACCGGCACCAGCCGGTCCAGCTGCGCCTTGATCTGCTCGATCACCATCTCGGTGCCCGAGGTGACGATGGTGATGCGCGACAGCCGCCCTTCGGCGTCGACCGGCGCCACGGTCAGGCTGTCGATGTTGTAGCCGCGGCCGGAGAACAGGCCGATGACGCGGGCGAGAACGCCGGCCTCGTTCTCCACCAGCACCGCGATGGTCGCGGCGCGCTGAATCATGTCGGAGGGGTCAGGCATGGTCGGTCCTGGGAAAATCGTCTGCGGGCGGGACGGAAGGCGGGGCGGGGTGGCGCTCAGACGAGCGCCGTGCCCTCATCCGTCACGCCGGCGCCGCCGCTGATCTGGTTGGAGGCCAGCAGCATCTCATTGTGCGCGGCGCCCGAGGGGATCATCGGGAAGACGTTTTCCTTCTGGTCCACGCAGATATCGGCGATCACCGGGCGGTCGATCGCGATCATCTCGCGGATCACGCGGTCGAGGTCGTCGGTGCTCTCGGCGCGCATGCCGACACCGTGGAAGCTCTCGGCCAGCTTGACGAAATCCGGCAGCGCCTCGGAATAGCTCTCGGAATAGCGGCCGCCATGCAGCAGCTCCTGCCACTGCCGCACCATGCCCATATACTGGTTGTTCAGGATGAACACCTTCACCGGCAGGCGGTACTGGGCGAGCGTCGACATCTCCTGGATGTTCATCAGGATCGAGGCCTCACCGGCGATGTCGATCACCAGCGCGTCCGGATGCGCCACCTGCACGCCCATCGCCGCCGGCAGGCCATAGCCCATGGTGCCGAGCCCGCCCGAGGTCATCCAGCGGTTCGGCTTTTCGAAGCCGAAATACTGGGCGGCCCACATCTGGTGCTGGCCGACCTCGGTGGAGATGAAGGTGTCGCGCCCGCTCTCGCGCGTCAGCTCATAGAGCCGCTTCACCGCGTGCTGCGGCTTGATGATTTTGCTCTCCTGCACATAGTGCAGGCAGTTGCGGCCGCGCCATTCGTCGATCTGGCGCCACCAGCCGGCCAGCGCCTCGCGGTCCTGGCGGGTGGTGTCGGCCTCCCAGGCCGCGATCAGCGCGCGCAGCACCGAGGCGGCGTCGCCCACGATCGGCACCTCGACCTTGACGTTCTTGTTGATCGAGGACGGGTCGATATCGGCGTGGATTTTCTGCGAGTGCGGCGCGAAGGCGTTCAGCCGGCCGGTCACGCGGTCGTCGAAGCGGGCGCCGATGTTGAACATCACGTCGCACCCATGCATGGCGAGATTCGCCTCATAGGTGCCGTGCATGCCCAGCATGCCGAGGAATTGCGGGTCGCTCGCCGGGAAGGCGCCGAGGCCCATCAGCGTGTTGGTGCAGGGGAAGCCGGCCATGCGCACGAACTTCGCCAGCAGCTCCGACGCCTCCGGCCCGGCATTGATGACGCCGCCGCCGGCATAGACCACCGGGCGCTTCGCCGCCTTCATCATGGCGACCGCCTTGGCGATCTGCGCCGCCTCCGGCTCGACCTGCGGGCGGTAGGAGCGGTGCTCGGTGGACGGCGCCGGCTTGTAGCTGCCCTTGCCGATCAGGATGTCCTTCGGCAGGTCGATCACCACCGGGCCCGGGCGGCCGGAGCGCGCCACATAGAAGGCCTCGTGCACCGTCTCGGCCAGCTTGTCGATCTGCTTGACCAGGTAGTTGTGCTTGGTGGCCGGGCGGGTGATGCCGGTGGTGTCCGCCTCCTGGAAGGCGTCATTGCCGATCAGATGCGTCGGCACCTGCCCGGTCAGGCAGACGATGGGGATGCTGTCCAGCAGCGCGTCCACCAGGCCGGTCACCGCATTGGTGGCGCCGGGGCCGGAGGTGACCAGCACGCAGCCCACCTTGCCGGTGGAGCGCGCATAGCCCTCGGCCGCATGCACCGCCGCCTGCTCGTGGCGGACCAGGATGTGGCGGATGGCGTTCTGGTTGAAGATGGCGTCGTAGATGGGAAGGACGGCGCCGCCCGGATAGCCGAAGATGACCTCTACGCCCTGTTCCTTCAGCGCGCGCAGGACGATCTCGGCACCCGTCAGGGACTGGGTGTCGGACGCGGCGGGAAGGGTCGCAGAGGACATGGTGATGCCTGGCTTTCCTGTTGGGTTTGCCGAGCCGCACGCCAAGGCGCACGGTCTGGGCCCCCGATCTACGCGCCCGATGGCCCCGCGTCAACGCGCGAACAAACAAACGCGAAAATTTCCTGCCTTTCGCTTTCTGAAAATTGCTCTACCCCGCTCACCCGCGCATGGATCGTATGCGTCTCGCGCGGCTCGGCCATACGCTGGTGGCGGAACCAGGTCGCCTGCCGCTTGGTGTACTGGCCGATATGGAGGCAGGCGCGCTCCCCCGCCTGCGCCAGGCTCAGCCGCCCTTCCAGCATCGCCGCCAGCTCCGGCACGCCATGCGCGCGCATCGCCGGCAGGGCCGGGTCCAGCCGGCGCTGGAGCAGCGCCCGCACCTCCTCCACCGCGCCGGCCGCGATAATGCCATCCCAGCGGCGGCGGATGGCTTCGCGCAGCGCCTCCCGCGGCGGGTCCAGCAGCAAGGCGGCGAAGCGCCAGGGGGCGGGGCCGTTCACGCCCTCCCCCGCCCCGTCCGACTGCCAGGCCGACAAGCCGCGCCCGGTGCCCAGCCACACCTCATAGGCCCGCGCCAGGCGCTGGCTGTCGGAGGGGCGCAGCCGCGCCGCCGTCGCCGGGTCCACCGCCGCCAGCCTGGCATGCAGCGAGGCCGGCCCCTCCGCCGCCAGCAGGCCCCGCGCCTGCTCCCGCGCATCCTCGGGAATCGGCGGGATCTCGGCGATGCCCTCGATCAGCGACCGGAAATACATCCCCGTCCCGCCGCACAGGATCGGCAGCCGCCCGGCATCGCGCGCCGCCGCCATCTCGGCCAGCGCCTGGCCGCGCCACCAGGCGGCACTGGCCGCCTCGGCCGGGTCGCGCACGCCATAGAGGCGGTGCGGCGCCCGCGCCTGCTCGGCGGCATCCGGCTGCGCCGTCAGCACCGCCAGCCCGGCATAGAGCTGCATGCTGTCGGTGTTGATCACCACCCCACCCAGCCGCTCGGCGATCGCCAGGGCGAGGGCCGACTTGCCGCTGGCGGTCGGCCCGGCCACCAGCAGCGCGAAAGGTTGATCCGTCATGCGCGGACAGGCATGGTCCGCCCCCCATGCAGCATGTGCTCACCCTGATCGCGCCCGCCGGCGAATTGCCGGCGACGCGCCTTCCCCCTGTCCGCGACGCGCTCTCGGCGCTCGGCGCCCGGCTCGGCCAGCCCGACTGGCTGGCCGAGGCCGAGGCGGTGGACCTGCCCTTCGACGGCCTGGCGCCGGAGCAGGCCGACGCCGCCGCCCGCCTGGCGCTGGCCGGCGCCCCGGTCGATTGCGTCGCCCAACCCGCCGAAGGCCGCCGCAAGCGCCTGCTGGTGGCCGATATGGACAGCACCATCGTCACCAGCGAGACGCTGGACGAGCTGGCCGCCTATGCCGGGCTGAAGGAAAAGGTCGCCGAGATCACCCGCCGCTCGATGAATGGCGAGATCGATTTCGCCACCGCCCTTCGCGAGCGCGTCGCCATGCTGAAGGGCCTCTCCATCTCGGCGCTGGAAGCGACCTGGAAGGAGACCCACCCGATGCCCGGCGCCCGCGCGCTGGTGCAGACCATGGTGGCGAATGGCGCCCATTGCGCCCTGGCCTCGGGCGGCTTCACCTGGTTCACCGGCCGCGTGGCCGAGCTGCTCGGCTTCTCCAGCCACCACGCCAACATCCTCGAGAATGACGGAAAGGCGCTGACCGGCACCGTCGCCGAACCCATCTTCGACCGCGACGCCAAGCTGACCACGCTGAAGAAACTGGCCGCCGAGCTGGGCCTGCCGCTCTCCGCCAGCCTGGCCGTCGGCGACGGCGCCAACGACCTGGCGATGATCGGCGCCGCCGGCCTCGGCGTCGCCTACCACGCCAAGCCGGTGGTGGCGGCCGCGGCGCGCGTGCGGGTGGACCATAACGACCTCAAGGCTCTGCTCTACGCCCAGGGCTACCGCGCCAGCGAGTTCGTTTCCTAGGCCCGGGAAGCAAAAAAGCTCGGGGGAATGAATTCCCCCGAACCCCCATCTTTTTTCTGTCAGCTGCCGGTCAGGGCCGGGACGGGGTCGCTGCGCGGACAACATGCGCTCCGGCCCAGGGTCGCGACCCGCCTCCCCACAAGACGGCGGCAGACCGAAAAAAAGACCGCTGCCGGGGCAGCGGTCTCTTTCGGCTCAGTGCAGCGTCTCGCTTCTGAACAGGACAGCGGCAGCCTGACAAAAATCAGCCGGGGTTGCCGCGTTCGGCGGGCAGGCGCAGCGGCACGAAACGCTGGCCCTGGCCGTTCTCGATCAGCATCAGCGCGCTGGGGCGGTTCTGCCGGCGCAGCCGGGAGAGCTGCTCCTGCACCTCCTGCGGGGTGGAGACGCGGGTCTGCTGCACCTCGACGATCAGGTCGCCGGCGCTGATGCCACGCTCGGCGGCGCTGCTGTTCGGCGCCACCTCGGTCACCACCACGCCGCGGGCGTCGTCGCGCAGGCTGAAGCGCTCCTTCGTCTCGGGCGAGATCGGCGCGACCTTCAGGCCGAGGCCGGAAAGCTCCACCGTGGCACCCGGGCGGGCCTGCTGCGGCGCGCTGCCGGCGGCGGCCTGCTGCTGGTCGACCGGCAGCTCCGCCACCGTCACCTCCAGCTGCTGCTCGCGGCCACCGCGCCAGACGGTGACGGGCACCTTGGCGCCCACCTGGGTCTCGGCCACGATGCGCGGCAGGTTGCGCATCTCGCGCACATCCTGGTTGTTGAACTTCAGGATGACGTCGCCGTTCTGGATGCCGCCCTTGGCGGCCGGGCCATCCTCCTGGGCGCGGGCGACCAGGGCGCCGCGGGCGCCGCCCTGCAGGCCGAGGCTCTCGGCGATCTCCTCGGTCACCTGCTGGATGTTCACGCCGAGCCAGCCGCGCCGCACCCGGCCCCCGTCGCGCAGCTGCGCCACGATGTTCTTGGCCAGGTTGGAGGGGATGGCGAAGCCGATGCCGATCGAGCCGCCGGAGGGCGAGACGATGGCGGTGTTGATGCCGATCACCTCGCCGCGGACATTGAACAGCGGGCCGCCGGAATTGCCGCGGTTGATGGCCGCATCCGTCTGGATGAAGTCGTCATAGGGGCCGGCATTGATGTTGCGGCCGCGCGCCGAGACGATGCCCGAGGTGACCGAGCCGCCGAAGCCGAGCGGATTGCCGATGGCCAGCACCCAGTCGCCGACCTCGGCCGAATCGGAATCGCCGAAGGGCACGACCGGCAGCGGCTTGTCGGTGTGCACCCGCAGCACGGCCAGGTCCGTGCGGCTGTCGGTGCCGATCAGCTCCGCCTTCAGCGTCGTGTTGTCCTGCAGCACGACATTGATCTCGTCGGCGCCGTCGATGACGTGGTTGTTCGTCACGATGATGCCGGAGGCGTCGATGATGAAGCCGGAGCCCTGGCTCTGCGCCCGGCGCGGCGGCTGGCCCGGGCGGGCGCCGCCGCCGGGCGGCCGGTTGCGCTCGAAGAAGTCGCGGAACAGCTCCTCGAAGGGGCTGCCCGGCGGGGCCTGCGGCATTTCCGGCGCGTCGGGGCGGTTGCCCCGCGCCTGCAGCGTCTGGCTGGTCTGGATATTGACCACCGAGGGCAGCAGGCGGCGCGCCAGCGGCGCGAAGCTCTCCGGCGTGGCATGCACCGAACCCTGGGCGGCACCCGGGGCGGGCGCGGCCGGAGCGGGCTGCGCCGCCGGCTGGGCCAGGGCGGTGAACGGCATGGAGAGGGGCGCCGCGGCAACCGTGGCACTCAGCAATAGGGTGGCGAGACGCATCGGGCAAACCTCGCTGGAGACGGCGGGAACCATGGGCCGGTCGGCCTGGTGCCCTCGGACATAGGGCGAGCCAGACGGGACCGGAAGAGCAGGAAGCCGCGAGCATAAGCGAAAAGCTGTTACAAAAAGCCTCGCCATCTTGCCGATGGCGAGGATTTCACCGCCTCCGGTATCGCGGGGGCGGTTCAGCCGGCCAGCCAGCTGGCCACCGCCACCCCGGCCACGGCCGCCGCCAGCCCGGTCCAGCGCAGCCGGTCCGGCGGCAGGGTGGCGAGCCGTGTCACCGCCCGTTGCATGGCGCCGGGGAAGGCCGCGTAGAGCAGCCCCTCCAGCGCCATGGCCACCGCCAGCCCGGCCAGCAGCTGGGTCAGCGTCACCCGGGCCGGGCCCCGTTACGGGGCGACCGGCGCCGGCTGGGCCGGCGTCTGCTGGATGGGCGCCTGCGGGGCGGGGGCGGCCGCGCCGCCCGGCGCCGCCGGCACCTCCGGCACGGGCGCCACGCCCGGCACGCGCTGCCCCGGCTGGCTCTGCCGGAAGTAGCGGAAGAACTCGGAATCCGGCGTCAGCACCAGCCGCGTCTCGCCCTCGGAGAAGGTCTCCCGATAGGCCTGCATGGCGCGGTAGAAGCCGTAGAATTCCGGGTCGCGCTGGAAGGCGTCGGCGAACAGGCGGATCGCCTCCTCCTCGCCCCGGCCGCGCAGCGTGTTGGCCTGCGCCTCGCTCTCCGCCAGGATGACGGTGCGCTCGCGCTCGGCGCCGGCGCGGATGCGCGCCGCCACCTCGGCACCCTCGGCGCGCGCCTCGCGCGCCACGCGCTCGCGCTCCGACTGCATGCGCTGCAGGATGGCCTGGGTGTTCTCCTCCGGCAGGTCGGCGCGGCGGATGCGCACATCCTCCACGGCGACGCCGAAGCGCAGCGCCTCCTCATTCACCTGGCGGCGGATCTCGCCCATGATCCGCGCGCGGTCGGCCGAGAGCACGGTCAGCAGCGGCTCATTCGCCAGCACGCGGCGCATCGCCGAGACGACGATGGAGGAAAGCCGCCCGCGGATCCCCGCCTCCAGCGCGCCCGCCGTCTGGAAGAACAGCAGCGGGTCGGTGATGCGGTAGCGCGTGAAGCTGTCGACGATCAGCCGGCGCTGGTCGCCGAGGATGACCTCCTCGCCCGGCGCGTCGAAATCGAGCAGCCGGCGGTCGAAGCCGATCACCGTCTGCACGAAGGGCACCTTGAAGTGCAGCCCGGGCTCGGTGATGACGCGACGCGGCTCGCCGAACTGCGTCACCAGCACCTGCTCGGTCTGGTTGACGATGAAGGGCGAGGAGAAGGCGGCGGCCAGCGCGATCAGCGCGACGCCGCCCAGGATGACGCGCTTCATCGGGCACCTCCCTGCGGGGCGCGGGGCGCGGGTGTGGCCCCGAGCGCGGCCGGCGGCACCGGCGGCGTGGCGCCGCCATTGCCGGGCTGGCGCGGCGCGGCGCCGGAGGCGCTGCCATCGAGCGGCAGATAGGGCACCACGCCCTGCAGCCGGTCGTCGATCACCAGCTTCGGGTTGCGGCGCAGGATCTCCTCCATCGTCTCCATGTAGATCCGGCGCACCGTCACGTCCTTGGCCGTCTGGTAGGCGGTCAGCACGCTGACGAAGCGCGCCGCCTCACCGCGGGCGCGGGCGACGGTGCTTTCGCGGAAGCCCTCGGCCTCCTGGATCATGCGCTGGCCCTCGCCGCGGGCCTGCGGGATGATCTCGTTGCGGAAGGCCTCGGCCTGGTTGCGCATGCGCTCGCGGTCGGCATTGGCGCGCTGCACGTCGCGGAAGGTGTCGATCACCTCGGTCGGCGGGTCGACCTTCAGCAGCTGCACCTGGGTCAGCTCGATGCCCGAGCCATACTGGTCCAGGATGAACTGCACGCCGGTGCGCACCCGCGTCTCGATATCGGCGCGCGCCTCGGTCAGCGCCGGCTGGATCGGCGTCTGGCCGACCACCTCGCGCATCACGCTCTCGGCCGCCGACTTCACCGTCTGGTCCGGGTTGCGGGTGTTGAACAGATACTCGCCGGCATCGCGGATGCGCCAGAACACCGCGAAGTCGATATCGATGATGTTCTCGTCGCCGGTCAGCATCAGGCTCTCCTCCAGCACGTCGCGGGCGGAGACGGGCCGGGTCAGCGGCGTGTCATTCGCCGCGCGGAAGCCGATATCGATGCGGTTGATGCGGGTCACGCGCGGCGTGGTCACGCTCTCCACCGGCCAGGGCAGCCGGTAGTTCAGGCCCGGCTGGGTGGTGCGGTTGAAGGCGCCGAAGCGCATCACCACGCCCTGCTCGTCCGGCTGCACGCGGTAGAAGCCGCTGGCGCCCCAGACCACCAGCAGCGCCGCGGCGCCGATCGCCAGCCATTTGCCGCTGCCGCCACCGCCACCGAAGGGCAGGTAGCGCCGCAGCGCCGCCTGCGCCTGGCGGATCACCTCGTCCAGGTCCGGATTGCCGCCCGGGCCGCGCCCGCCACCGCCGCCCTGGGGCGGCTGCCCCCAAGGTCCGCCGGGGCGCGGGTTGCCCCATGGGCTGCCTCCTGGGCCGGATCCGCCGCTCGTATTCCAGGGCATGTGTGCCTGTCGCTCCCTCTGCTCGCTCGTGCTCCCGGCCGCGGACGCTTGCACACGGGGCGTGCATGGGCGACAGGGCCGGACCATATGTCGCCCTGTCCGGGCCGGGCCGCAATGCATGCGCATCACGTACCGGCGAGGGCGCGGCCGATATTGTCCGGGTTGAGGGGGTTTTCAAGCGATGTCAGACACTCTGGCGGCCGCCGTGCGCACGGCCCTGGCCCAGCTGCGGGACCCGCAGACGGGGCAGGACCTGGTCTCCTCCGGCATGCTGCAGGGGCTGTCGGCGCGGGACGGGCTGGTGCAGTTCGCCCTCTCCGTCCCGCGCGAGCGCGCCCGCAGCCTGGAGCCGCTGCGCGCCGAGGCCGAGCGCGCCGCCGCCGCGGTGCCCGGCGTGCTGTCCGCCACCTGCGTGCTGACGGCGCATCGCGACGTGCCGGGCGGCGCTGGCGGCGGGCCTGCGCCCAGCGGAGATTCGCATGGGCATGACCATGCCCATCACGGCCATGCGCATGGCCCGGCCGCCGGCCCCGCGCCCGGCATGGCGCGCGCCAGCCGCCCCGCCCCCGGCCAGGGCCCGATGCTGCTGCCCGAGGTCGGCGCCATCATCGCGGTGGCCTCCGGCAAAGGCGGCGTCGGCAAATCCACCACGGCGGTGAACCTGGCGGTGGCGCTGGCCGCCGACGGGCTGCAGGTCGGGCTGCTGGATGCCGACATCTACGGCCCCTCCCTGCCGCAGATGCTGGGCACGCGCGACAAGCCGCGCGCCACGGGCGGCCGCATCATCCCGCTCTCCCGCTGGGGGCTGAAGGCGATGTCGATCGGCTTCCTGGTCGAGGAGGAGACGCCGATGATCTGGCGCGGGCCCATGGTGATGGGCGCGCTGGAGCAGATGCTGGGCCAGGTGGAGTGGGGGAAGCTCGACGTGCTGGTGGTCGACATGCCGCCCGGCACCGGCGACGCCCAGCTGACCATGAGCCAGCGCGTGCCGCTGGCGGGTGCCGTCATCGTCTCCACCCCGCAGGATGTGGCGCTGATCGATGCGCGCCGCGGCATCCGCATGTTCGAGAAGGTGAACGTCCCCGTTCTCGGGCTGATCGAGAACATGTCCTTCTACTGCTGCCCGAATTGCGGCCACACCGCGAACATCTTCGGCCATGGCGGCGCCCGCGCCGAGGCCGGGCGCATGGGCGTGGAGTTCCTGGGCGAGCTGCCGCTGAAGCTCGAGATCCGCGAGCTGGCCGATGCCGGCACGCCGATCGTCATGGCCCGCCCCGACAGCCATGAGGCCGGCGCCTATCGCGCCATCGCCGCACGGCTGCGGCAAAAGCTGGCCGACCGCGCCCCGGCCGGGCCGCGCATCACCATCGAATAATCCCGGCGGCCGGGCAGGAAAAACCCGGCCCCGCGCCTGCGGGGCCGGGCGGCCAGGACAGCGGGATCAGTGCGGCAGGCGCGGCGCCGGCGGCGCGGCGCTGTCCTGCGCCTGGCGGTTGCGGCCCATCCGGTAGCCCAGCCACAGCACCGCCACCAGCAGCAGCGCCAGCGCCGCGTCATGCAGCAGGAAGGTGAAGATCGCCCAGACCAGGCCGAGAATGGCCCAGACCAGCCACAGGCCGAGGGACAGCGCCGCCACCATCATCATCAGCGGGAAGCCCAGGATCAGCACCAGGAAGAAGAACAGCATCCAGCCCATCATCACCCCCGAGATCGCGCGCCGCTCAGGCGCGTCCGCCACCGCCGCCACGCCCCTTGCGCGGCGGCTGGGCTGCCGGGCGCGGCGCCGTGGCGCGGCCGAGGGCGAAGCCGCCCACCCCCACCAGCAGCAGCAGCGCGCCCAGATCGCCCACGAAGGCCACGGCCAGCGGGATCCCGATCAGCAGCACCGCCACACAGATGAGGACGGCAAGCCAGCGGCGCCAGGGAAAATCGCGCAATCCCGCGCGCCAGGCATAGCGGCGCCGGGGCGCCGCGCCGCGCGCCGGCTTCACCGCGCGGCGCGGTGCGGCGGGGCCGGGTCCGGGGCGCGGCGGGGCGGCCATGGCGGCCTCAGGCGGGGCGGCCGAGCTGCTCCATCAGCTCGCGCCATTCCCGCTTCGACAGGCCGCTGCCCTCCTGCGTCACCGCCTCGCCGGCCAGCAGCCGCTTCACCACGCCGAGCATCTGCGCCGAGAGGCTGACGGCGCCCAGGCGATAGTCGCGGAAGGCCTCGGCCACCGCCGGCACCCAGGCCTCCAGCACGCCCATCATCGCCTCGGCATAGACGCGGATCTCGTACTGGGCGTGCGGATCGGCGCGCAGCCGCAGGAAATGCAGCAGATTGTGCAGATCGGTCTTCCAGTACCACTGGGTGTAGGCGTTCAGCGTCAGGTTCATCCGCGCCAGCTCGCGCGCCAGCCCCTGCCGGCCCGGGTCGATGGTGTTGCCGGCCTCGTCCAGGTTCATCATCGCCTGGTAGTGGTCGTAATTGCGCGTGGCGTCCTGGCGCAGCAGCTCCAGCACCTCGGCCGCCTCGGCGCCTTCCAGCAGCACCTCGCCGCGGCCCTGCCGGTTGACGGCGGATTGCGCCGCCAGCTGCTGCGGCGCCGGCAGGTAGAATTCCCGGTCCATGATGGAATAGCGCGCGGAATACTCGTTCACATTCGCCGTGCGGTGGCGGATCCACTGGCGCGCCACGAAGATCGGCAGCTTCACATGGAACTTGATCTCGCACATCTCGAAGGGGGTCGAGTGCCAGTGCCGCATCAGGTAGCGGATCAGCCCGCGATCCTCATTCGCCGCGCGCGTGCCGCGGCCATAGGACACCCGCGCCGCCTGCACCACCGCCGCATCATCGCCCATATAGTCGATGACGCGGACGAAGCCGTGGTCGAGCACCGGCAGCGGCTCGAACAGCATCGCCTCCAGCGCCGGCACGGTGGGGCGGCGCGTCTCCGCCCGCGCCGCCTGCGCTTCCGAAAGTTCCTGACGCTGCGCGGCGGTGAGTTCCATGCGTTCAAATCCCAGGCGTGCCCGGCGCCGCGCCGGCCCGGCGGGCGCGGCCCGGTGCGGGCGAGTCGATGCGTCGGCGGGCGCCGCTTCGGCACCCCCGTGGCGCACGGGTCTAGCCCGGCGGCGAGGCCCCGACCAGCGCGTTTGCGGGGGAGCTGAACCCCGGCAGAACTCACTCAAACGTGATTACAAACCGTCCATCTTCTTGCCCTGGATCAGGGCCGGCAGGCCGCCCGGACCCCATCCTCTTCCGCGAATCGGAAGGGAGAATCCCGCCATGGTCACCACCAGCATCTTCCCCGGCCGCTACGTCCAGGGCGCCGGCGCCCTCGATCTGCTGGGCGAGGAAGCCGCCCGCCTTGGCCGCAAGCCCCTCGCCCTGGTCGACCGGTCGGTCGCCGGCCTGGTCACCGGCGCGCTGCACGCCAAGGATGGCGCTCCCTTCGACCGGGAGGAATTCGGCGGCGAATGCTCCGAGCCGGAAATCGCCCGGCTGCAGGCCATCGCGAAGCAGCGCGGCAGCGACCTGGTCATCGGCATCGGCGGCGGCAAGGCGCTCGACACCGCCAAGGCCCTGGCCCACGCCCTGGGCGCGCCGGTCATCATCCTGCCGACCCTGGCCTCGACCGACGCGCCCTGCAGCGCCCTCTCGGTCATCTACACGCCGGAAGGCGCCTTCCACCGCTACCTCTTCCTGCCGCAGAACCCGCAAGTGGTGCTGGTGGACAGCGCGCTGATCGCCCGCGCCCCCGCCCGCTTCCTGGTGGCCGGCATGGGCGACGCGCTCTCCACCTGGTTCGAGGCGGAGGATTGCCGCATCAAGGGCGCCGGCAACATGACCGGACGGCCCGGCGGCGCCGCCGCCCATGCGCTGGCCCGGCTCTGCTACGACACGCTGCTGGACTATGGCGAACAGGCGCTGCGCGCCTGCGAGCGCCAGGTCGTCACCCCGGCGCTGGAGCGCATCATCGAGGCCAACACCCTGCTCTCCGGCCTCGGCTTCGAAAGCGGCGGCCTCTCGGCGGCGCATGCCATCCACAACGGGCTGACCAAGCTGCACGGCACCCACAGCTACTGGCACGGGGAGAAGGTGGCGATCGGCACCCAGGCCCTGGCCATCCTGGGCAACCGGCCGCCCTCGCTGATCGACGAGGTCTATGATTTCTGCAGCCGCGTCGGCCTGCCCACCACCCTGGCCGGGATCGGCCTGGGCGAGGCAGAGGACGCCGAATTGCTGCAGGCCGCCGAGGCCGCCTGCGCGCCCGGCGAGACCATCCACAACGCGCCCTACCCGGTCTCGCCCCAATCCGTGCTGGCGGCGCTGCGGGCGGGGGATGCGATCGGGCAAGGGTTCTGACAACGGGGGACGCTCCGCCTCCCGCCCGACCGGGCCTCTTTCCTGGGGGAGGCTCCGCCTCCCCCAGACCCCCGCCGCCGGGGGGACAGGGTCCCCCCGGACCCCGCCATCAATCCGCAAAATTCCGCCCGCCCACCCTCGATTTCCGCGGCAGGGCGGCCTATATCGGGGATGCCGTCTTCGGACGACTATGGCGATAAACGGTGTGTAGAATAAGCGTTGCGGACCCGGGGGCAGTGCCCGGCGTCTCCACCAATCCTCCCTCCCGGGATCGTCGGGTGGGCTGTGGGGACGACACAGGCTCGACGCGCGCAGTAAAGGCACATCCTTTGCCCGGCATTGTACCGCCGTTATCGGGCTAAATCACAAGTGCCAACGATAACAGCCGCGAGGCTGTGGCGCTCGCTGCCTAATAGGTAAGCGCGGTCCGGGGGGAACCGGGCAACAGAATCCCCCCACTTGCCCCTTTTCCGCATCCGCTGGCCTGCATATTTGTCCCCTGCCCCTTTCCGCCCATGGGGAGCATCCGGTAAGGGGGCTGCACTCTGCTGGGCGTCTGCCGGGGTATGCTGCATGACGGATGAGACCAGGCAGGCCGAAAGCCTGCTTCCCTATGACCGCTGGACCGAGGACGCGATGCGCGAGGTCGCGCTGCGCGCGCTCGAGCATGTGGGCGAGCACGGCCTGCCCGGCGAGCATCATTTCTACCTGACCTTCCGCACCGACCGCCCGGGCGTCGCCATCCCGAGCCACCTCAAGGCCCGCTACCCGGAGGAGATGACCATCGTCCTCCAGCACCAGTTCTGGGACCTGAAGGTGGACCGGCAGAAGGGCCTGGTCAGCGCCGGCCTGTCCTTCGGCGGCGTGCCGGCGACGCTGGTCATCCCGATCGCCGCCATCACCGCCTTCTGGGACCCGCATGTGCGCGTCGGGCTGCGCTTCCCCTCGGCCGAGCAGGCCGCGGATGGCGCCGCCGAACCCGCCGCCCCCGCCGAGCCGCCGCCGATGGCCGAACAGGCCGACGCCGCCCCCGCCCCGGCCGAACCCGAGGGCCCGGCGCAGATCGTCAGCCTCGACGCCTTCCGCCGCCGCCCGGCGCGCGACTGAGAGACAACCGGCGCGCGCGGCCCGGCCGCGTGCCCCCTCCCCGCCCCACCACCCCCGCGCGCTTGCGCCGGCCGCATGGCACCCTGGCCTGCGGCCCCTGGTTGGTTTGGCCGCGCGGCTGCGCTACCACTGCCGCAACAGGACGCCGCCCGGAAGGCGGCGCCCGAATCTGCGCAGCCGGGCCCGCGGATCTGCCGCCCTGGGCCGGCCTGCAATTCTGCCGGAGCGTTCCATGTCCCCTGCCGACTCCGTTCCCGATTCCGCCGCCGGCGCCGCCCCGCTGGCCGATACCCCGATCGCCGACACCGATGCCGGCATGCCCGTCTCGCAGCGGCCGGAGAGCTTCCGCTACAGCCCGATGCTGCCGCTCGGCGCCGACCAGACGCCCTATCGCAAGCTCGACATCGGCGGCGTGAAGGTGATCGAGGTCGAGGGCCGCAAGGTGCTGAAGGTCGCGCCCCACACGCTGGAGCAGCTGGCCTTCACCGCCTGCAAGGAGGTCAGCCACTTCCTCCGCCCCGGCCATCTGCAGCAGCTCTCGAACATCCTGAAGGACCCCGAGGCCAGCGCGAATGACCGCTTCGTGGCGCTCGACCTGCTGAAGAACGCCTCGATCGCCGCCGGCGGCGTGCTGCCCATGTGCCAGGACACCGGCACCGCCATCGTCTTCGGCAAGAAGGGCCAGCGCGTCTGGGTCGAGGGCGATGAGGAGGAGGCGCTCTCCTACGGCGTCCACCGCACCTACACCGAGACCAATCTGCGCTACTCGCAGATGGCGCCGCTCTCGATGTTCGAGGAGGTGAACACCGGCAACAACCTGCCCGTCCAGTTCGACATCTATGCCTCGCCCGGCGAGTACAAGGCCGACGAGTTCCACATGATGTTCGTCCTCAAGGGCGGCGGCTCGGCCAACAAGACCTTCCTGTTCCAGCAGACCCGCGCCGTGCTGAACAAGGACAAGCTGCTGAAGTTCCTGGAAGAGAAGATCAAGACGCTGGGCACCTCGGCCTGCCCGCCCTACCATCTGGCGATCGTCATCGGCGGCACCTCGGCCGAGACGACGCTGAAGACCGTCAAGCTCGCCTCCACCCGCTATCTCGACGAGCTGCCGGCCACCGGCGACAAATCCGGCCACGGCCTGCGCGACCGCGAGCTGGAGGCCGAGGTCCACAAGCTGACGCAGAATCTTGGCATCGGCGCGCAGTTCGGCGGCAAGTATTTCTGCCATGACGTGCGGGTCATCCGCCTGCCGCGGCATGGCGCGTCGCTGCCGATCGGCATCGGCGTCTCCTGCTCGGCCGACCGCCAGATCAAGGCCAAGATCACGCCGGAGGGCGTGTTCCTGGAGGCGCTGGAGCACGACCCGGCCCGCTTCCTGCCCGAGACCACGGATGAGATCCTGGGCGGCGAGGTGGTCAAGCTCGACCTCAACCGCCCGATGGCCGAGATCCGCGCCGAGCTGTCGAAGCACCCGGTGAAGACCCGCGTCTCGCTGACCGGCACCATCGTGGTCGCCCGCGACATCGCCCATGCCAAGCTGCAGGAGCGCCTCGACCGCGGCGAGGGCCTGCCGCAATACCTGAAGGACCACCCGGTCTATTACGCCGGCCCGGCCAAGACGCCGGAGGGCATGCCGACCGGCTCCTTCGGCCCCACCACCGCCGGGCGCATGGACAGCTATGTGGCCGCCTTCCAGGCCGCCGGCGGCTCCCTGGTGATGCTGGCCAAGGGCAACCGCTCCAAGGCGGTGACCAATGCCTGCAAGCAGTATGGCGGCTTCTACCTCGGCTCGGTCGGCGGGCCGGCGGCGCGCCTGGCCCAGGACTGCATCCGCAAGGTCGAGGTGCTGGAATATCCCGAGCTCGGCATGGAGGCGGTCTGGCGCATCGAGGTCGAGGATTTCCCCGCCTTCATCGTCGTCGACGACAAGGGCAACGACTTCTATGACGGGCTGGAGTGAGCCGGCATGGATCGTCGCCTGATTTCCTCGGGCAGCCGCTTCGAGGAGGAGATCGGCTATTCCCGCGCCGTGGTGGCGGGCGACATGGTCTATGTCGCCGGCACCACCGGCTATGACTACGCGACCATGACCATCGCCGAGGGGGTCGCCGAGCAGTGCGAGCAGACCTTCCGCAACATCCAGGCGGCGCTGGAGCAGGCCGGCGCCAGCATGGATGATGTGGTGCGGGCCACCTTCATCGTGCCGCGGCGCGAGGATTGGGAGCCCTGCTGGCCGGTCACCCGGAAGTGGTTCGCCCGCGCCCGCCCGGCCTCCACCCTGATCCATGCCGGGCTGCAGACGGATGCGATGCGCATCGAGATCGAGGTGACGGCGCGGCTGCGCGCCGCGCCGCAGGACCCCGTGCGGGGCGAAGGGGGACAGTAGGATATGCGTTTCGCGGTCGATCGCCTGGACCACCTGGTCATCACCTGCCGGGATGTCGAGATCAGCGCCTCCTGGTACCAGCGCGTCCTCGGCATGGACCGCGAGGCCTTCGGCGAGCAGCGCCGCACCGCGCTGAAATTCGGCGGGCAGAAGATCAACCTCCGCCCGCAGACGGCGACGCAGGAGGAATGGTTCACCGGCCCGGCGGCGGCGCCGGGCGGGCAGGATCTGTGCTTTGTCGTCGCCGTCACGGCGCAGGACGTCATCGCCCATCTGCATGAATGCGGCGTGACGGTGGAGCTGGGGCCGGTGCCGAAGGCCGGGGCGCTCGGCCCCATCACCTCGGTCTATTGCCGCGACCCCGATGAGAACCTGATCGAGATCGCGACCTACGGCCCCCGGGCCTGAAGCGCGGGCCTGGCGGGGGCCATGATCACGAACACGATCTTACCCCGCCTTCGCCATAATCTGGCGCGGATCAGCGCTATATTGGGGTGATCCAAGCCCAGGAGGGCGCCATGACGAAGATGTTCCGTTCGTTGATCCTGGCCGGTGCCGCGGCGTCGGCGCTGGTCGTCGCCACCCCTTCGGCCGAGGCGCATGACTATTACCGCCGCGGCCCCGGCTCGGGCGCGGTGGCCGCCGGCATCATTGGCGGCCTGGCGGTCGGCGCCCTGGCCGGCGCCGCCCTGGCCTCCCCGCCGCCGCCCGCCTATTACGCGCCGCCGCCGCGCGTGGTCTATGCGCCGCCGCCGGCCTATTACGCCCCGCCGCCGCCGCCGCCCGTGGCCTATTACGCCCCGCCGCCGGTCGCCTATTACGCGCCGCCCCCGGCTTATTACCCGCCGCCGCGCCGGCACTACTACTACGGCTGGTAAGCCGGCCTGAACGGCCCCGGATCTCGGACGGACCCGTGCCCCTGGCGCGGGTCCGTCTTTCGTTGGGCGGAACCTGTTACCGGTGATCCGGTCTTCCCAATTGAGAGAAATTCTCAGGCAGGAGCACCGCCATGGCCGCAGCCCCCGACACCGACCACCGCATCGAGACCGACAGCCTCGGCACCATCGAGATCGAGGCGGGACGCTACTGGGGCCCGCAGACCGAGCGCGCCCGCCGCCTGTTCCGCATCGGCACGGAGCGTTTCCCGCGCATCCTGATCCGCGCCGTCGGCCTGCAGAAGCAGGCGGCGGCCGAGGCCAACCAGGCGCTGGGCGAGCTGCCGGCGGAGCTGGCCGAACCCATCGCCCGCGCCGCCGCCGAGGTGGCGGAAGGCCTGCGCGACGCCGATTTCCCGCTGCCCGTCTGGCAGACCGGCAGCGGCACCCAGACCAACATGAACGCCAACGAGGTCATCTCGAACCGCGCCAATGAGCTGCTGGGCCAGCCGCTTGGCACCCGCAAGCCGGTGCATCCGAACGACCACGTCAATCGCGGCCAGTCTTCCAACGACAGCTTCCCCACCATGATGCACATCGCCGCCGCCGAGGCGGTGACGCAGCGGCTGGTCCCGGCGCTCGGCGTGCTGCGCGGCGCGCTGGAGCGGCGGGCGGCGCAATGGGGCGACATCGTCAAGGTCGGCCGCACCCATCTGATGGATGCGGTGCCGGTGACCCTGGGCCAGGAATTCGCCGCCTGGGCGGCGCAGGTGGCGCATGGCCAGGACCGGCTGCGCGGCGCCCTGCCCCGGGCTGCTGCTGCTGCCGCAGGGCGGCACCGCGGTCGGCACCGGCCTCAACCGCCACCGCGATTTCGACACCGCCTTCTGCGAGCGCATCCGGGCGCTGACCGGGCTCGACTTCCAGCCCAACCCGAACAAGTTCGAGGGCATGGGGGCGGAGGATGCCTTTGTCGAGCTGGCCGGCGTGCTGAACACGCTCGCCGTGTCGCTGACCAAGATCGGCAACGACATCCGCCTGCTGGGCAGCGGCCCGCGCAGCGGTTTTTCCGAGCTGTTCATCCCGGCCGACGGGCTGTCCTCCTCGATCATGCCGGGCAAGACCAACCCGACCCAGTCGGAGGCGCTGACCATGGTGGCGGCGCAGGTCATGGGCAACCACACCGCCATCACCGTCGCCGGCGCCCAGGGGCATCTGGAGCTGAACGTGTTCAAGCCGGTGATCATCCACGCCACGCTGCAATCCGTGGCGCTGCTGGCGGACGCCGCCGAGAGCTTCGCCCACAACATGGTGGACAAGCTGGAGCCGAACCTGCCACGCATCGCCGAGAACCTGGCGAAGTCGCTGATGCTGGTGACGGTGCTGAACCCCAGGATCGGCTATGACAAGGCGGTGCAGACGGCGAAGCTGGCCCTGGCCGAGAATCTGACGCTGCGCGACGCCGCCGTGCGGCTGGGCCATGTGACGCCGGAGCAGTTCGATGCCTGGGTGCGGCCGGAGCTGATGGTCACACCGGGCGCCACGCTGGATGGGGCGGGATGACCGGACGACATCTGCTGAAGCGCTCCTTCACCCTGGCCGGGCACCGCACCAGCGTGGCGCTGGAAGCGCCCTTCTGGTCGGTGCTGGAAGGCCTGGCCAGGGCGGAGGGCATCACCCTCTCCGCCCTGGTGCAGCGCATCGACGCGGCGCGGGCCGAGCCCGATCTGCCGCTGGCCAGCGCCCTGCGGGTCGAGGCGCTGCTGAAGCGGCCCTGAGGCGCCGCGCCGGCGGCCCCTTCAGCGCGCCGCGCGCCAGCGCAGCCATTCCGCCAGCTCCGGCACCCGCCGCGGCGCCGGCAGCGGGCCGATCAGCCGCAGGCCGAAGGCCGGTGCCTCGCCCTCCTGCGCGGCCATCAGCAGATCCATGCCGCGCCGCGCCAGATCGACCTCGCCCGATAGCGCGATCAGCGGCGCCTCGGCCACCGCCATGCGGCCATTCTCCAGCACCGCCCGGCCATTCTCCAGCCGCAGCCCCAGCTCCGCCGCCTCGAAGGCGGTGGCACCGTCGGACAGCGCTGCGCGCAATCCGGCCTCGGCCGAGGCCAGGCTGTCGCGGGCCGAGGCCTCCAGCGCGGCGCGCCAATCGGCCCCCGCCAGCACGCCATCGCGCAGCGCCACGCGGCCGGTGCCGCCGAGGGTGGCCAGCAGCGCCGCCGGGCTGAAGCCGGTGGCGCGCAGATCGGCCTCGGCATCCAGCCTGCCGCCGGTCAGGTCGACCGGCAGGCCGGTCAGCGGCGCGGCCAGGGACAGCCCCTCCAGCCGGCCCTGCAGGGCGAGGCCCGGCGGGGTGGCGCCGCCCTCCAGCCGCAGCTGGCCGGCGAAGCGGCCGCCCATCAGCTGCAGTTGCAGCCCCTCCAGCGACAGGCTGCGCTGGCGCAGCCGCAGCGTGGCGGCGACCGGGCCGATGGCGGCGAAGCCCGCCGGCTCCAGGCTCTGCGCCGCCAGCGCCAGCTCCGCCTCCCAGCCCTCCAGCGCGTCCAGCGGCAGCGGCTCGCGCGAGGCGAGGTCGGGCCAGGGCAGCGGCAGCCGCTCCGCCGCCAGCCGGCCGGACAGGCGCGGCACGCCATTGGGGCGCGACAGGGTCAGCTGCCCGCCCAGCCGCAGCCCGGCGGCGACCAGGTCGAAACTCTCCGCCGACAGCTCCTGCGGCCCCAGCGCCAGGCTGGAGACCAGGGAGAGCGAGCCCTCCCCCAGCCAGGGCGGCGGGGCCAGGCCGAAGCCCTCGGCCAGCAGGCGCGGCGCGCCGGGGTGGCGCAGCGTCAGCGTCCCCGCATAGCGCGGCGCGGTGAGGTCGAGGCTGCCCTGCGCCTCGGCCCGCACATCGCCGAAATCGAGCCCGGCGCGCAGCACCAGGGCGTTGACCGGGCCGCTGCCGGCGGCGCGCAGGGCCAGCCCGGCGCCGGCCAGCGGCACCTGATCCGGCCAGGGGCCGGGCAGCAGCGCCAGCAGCGGCGCGGCGCTGGGGCTGCTGACCTCCAGCGCGACATCGGCCAGCCGCGGCAGGGCCGGGTTGCCGGCGGGGGCGCCGGCCTGGCCGCCCGCCTGGCCCCCGCCACCCTGGCCCCCCGCCTGGCTGCCCTGGGCGCCGCCGAAATGCAGCACGCCGGAGAGGCTGACATCGCTCTCGGCGACGCGCCCCGACAGGCGCCGCGCCGTCACCCGGCCATTCTCCAGCGAGGCATCGGCGGAGAGGCCCTGGATCGGGATGCCGTTCCAGCTGGCCCGCTCGGCCGAGAGGCGCAGATTGGCGTCGAGCCCGGCCAGGCGCTGCTGCAGCCCGGCCCAGCCCAGGCCGCGCAGCGTGCCGGGGGCCAGCCAGCCATCCAGCGGCAGGCTCTCCAGCGTCAGGCCGAGGCCGAGCGCCGGGCGGCTGCCGAAGCGCCACACCCCGGCGCCGGAGACCCGGCCGCCATCCAGCGTCGCGGTGAATTCCGGCACCGCCGCCTGGGCCTCGTCCAGCACCAGGCGGAAACGCCCCTCGCCCTGGCGCAGCCGGGCCGGGTCGGCGCCCTCCAGCGGCAGGCCGAGCGCCAGCAGCGTGGCGCGCAGCGTGGCGCCGCGGAACTGCACCGCCGCCTCCAGCCGCCCCGGCGGCGCCGGGTTCTGGTTCTGATTTTGAGTCTGGCCCTGCCCCGGCCCCTGCCCCTGGCCCTGCCCCTGGGGCGCCGCGGCGCGGGCGGTGGTGGTGGTGCCGGAGAGCTCGATCTCGGTCTCGCCCGGCAGCACGGCGCCGACATCGGAGAGCGTCAGCCGGTCGCCTTCCAGGAAGGCGGCGCCGCGCAGCCGGCGCAGCGTCAGGCCGCGGAACCCCGCCGCCTCGGCCGAGAGGTCGAGGCCGAAGGGCAGCGGCAGGGTGCCGGCGCCGCGCAGCGCGGCCAGCCAGGGATCCAGCTCCACCCGCCCGGTGACAAGGGCGAGATCCAGCCGCGGCATCGGCGCCAGGCGCAGCGTGGCGACCCCGCGCGCCGGGCTGCCGCCGAGATCGAGCGCCAGCTCATCCGCCGTCAGCAGATCGGCGCTGGCGGCGAGCCGCCCGCGCAGGCGGAAACTGCCGGCCGGCGCCGGCAGCAGCGCCGAGAGGTCGCTGCCGCCGCCCTGCAGCGTGCCCTCGAAGCCGCCCTCCGGCAGCAGCACCCCGCTGGCCGAGGCCGAGGCGCGGGCGCCGGAGACGGTCAGCGCCAGCGGCGCGATGCCGTCCCAGCCGGCGCGGCCCAGGGTGGTGTCGAATTCCAGATCGGTCTGCCGCCAGCGGAACCGGCCCTGGATGCGCAGCGCCTCGCTGGCCGAGGCGGCGGCGAGGTCGGCCTCCACCCGCTCCAGCACCAGCTGGCCGATGGTGACGCGCGAATCCTGGATGCGGCCCTGCAGCCCGGTCAGCCAGGGCGGCGGGCGGAAGGGCTGGCCGCCGGCCGGCACGGGCGGCCAGGGCAGGCGGATCTCGGCGCCGACCAGCGCCACCTCGCGCGGCTCCAGCCGCAGCCGCAGCAGCGCCGGCAAATCGAGCCGCAGCCGCAGCGCGCGGGCGCGGATCGAGATGTCGTCCTCCGGCCCGCCGATGGTGACGCCGCCGGCCTCCAGCATGGGCTGCGGCAACAGGGTGAGCTGCACCGGCCCGGCCAGAGTGACGCGTTGGCCGAGGCGGCCGGCGGCCAGGATGGCCAGCCGGTCGCGATGCTCGTTCCAGTCGGTCAGGCGCGGGCCGTACCACAGCCCGGCCAGCACCAAAGGCGGCAGCGCCAGCAGCGCGGCCAGCAGCGCGCGCCTGCCGCGCCGCCCCCCGGCCGGCGGTTGCGCGCCCGCCTCCGCCATCAGCCCGCGGCCTGGCCCCAGCCGCCGCCGCCCGGGGTCTCGAGGCCGAGCACCTCGCCCGCCGCCAGCTCGGCCCGGTCGCGCCCGCCCATGGGCTGGGTGCTGCCATCCAGCCGCTCCACCCATTGCCGGCCGGGCGCGCCATCGGCGCCGCCCTGCAGCCCATGCGGCGGCACCTCGCGCCGGGAGGCGACGATGATGGCCTGCATCGGCCGCAGGAAGCGGATGCGCCGCCGTGCCCCGTCGCCACCGCGCCATTGCCCGGCACCGCCGGAGCCGCGGCGGATCGAGAATTCCTCAAGGCGGACGGGGTAGCGCAGCTCCAGGATCTCCGGGTCGGTCATGCGGGTGTTGGTCATGTGCGTCTGCACCGCGGAGGCGCCGCCGAAGCCGGGCCCGGCGCCGACGCCGCCGCAGACCGTCTCGTAATACTGGTACTGGTCGTCGCCGAACAGCAGGTTGTTCATCGTGGCCTGGGCGCCGGCGCAGGCGCCGAGCGCCGCGAGCAGCGCATTGGCGGTGGCCTGCGACACCTCGGTGTTGCCGGCGACCACCGCCGCGCCGGGGCGCGGCGCCAGGAAGGAGCCCTCCGGCACGATGATGTCGAGCGGCACCAGGCAGCCATCATTCAGGGGAATATCCTCCCCCACCAGGCAGCGGAAGCAGTAGAGCACCACGGCGCGGGTGACGGCGGGCGGCGCGTTGAAATTGCCCGTGCGCTGCGGCGCGGTGCCGGTGAAGTCGATGGCCGCGCGGCGGGCGGCGCGGTCGACCCGCACGGCGACGTGGAGCGGCGCGCCATCATCCATGGTGTAGTGGAATGCGCCATCGGCCAGGCGGTCCAGCACCTGGCGCACCGCCTCCTCGGCATTGTCCATGACATGGCCCATATAGGCCCGCACGGTGGCCAGGCCGAACTGGGCGATGGCGCGGCGCAGCTCCTGCACCCCGGTCTCGTTGGCGGCGATCTGCGCCTTGATGTCGGCGACATTCACATCCGGCGAGCGCGCCGGGTATCTGGCGCCCGAGAGCAAAGCGCGGAACTCGGCCTCCCGGAACTCCCCGCCATCCACGAGAAGAAAATCGTCGATGACGACGCCTTCCTCCTCCAGCGTCCTCGATTCGGGGGGCGTCGAGCCCGGCGTCAGCCCGCCGATATCCGCGTGGTGCCCGCGGCTGCCGACAAAGAACAGGATTTCTTCCTGGTTCTCATCGAAGACGGGGGTGATGACGGTGACGTCGGGCAGATGCGTGCCGCCATTATAGGGGTTGTTCAGCGCCACCACATCGCCCGGCTTCAGCGTCGCGCCACGGCTGTCGATGACGGTGCGTACGCTCTGCCCCATGGCGCCGAGATGCACCGGCACATGCGGCGCATTGGCCACCAGCCGGCCTTGCGCATCAAAGATGGCGCAGGAGAAATCCAGCCGTTCCTTGATGTTCACGCTGAGAGAGGTGTTCTGCAGGACGGTGCCGGTCTGCTCGGCGATGCTCATGAACAGGTTGTTGAACAGCTCCAGCAGCACCGGGTCGGGCCGCGCGGCCTGGCCCGGCTCCACCACCGCCTGCGGGCGCGGCGCGGTGCGGCGCAGGATCATGTGGTTCAGCGCCGTCACCTCGGCGGTCCAGCCGGGCTCGACCACCGTGGTCGCATTGCGCTCGCGGATCAGCGCGGGGCCGGCGATGCGGTCGCCGGCGCGCAGCGCGTCGCGGTCCAGCACCGGCGCGTCCTGCGCGGCGCCGCCGGTGAACAGCGCCACCTGGTCCACCGCCTGCGGCGTGCCGCCGGCGTCGCGCGGGGCGAGGCCGGGCTCACGCACCGCCTCGCCGGGGGCGATCACCTCGACCACGCAGGCCTCGACCAGCACCGGGCGCTCCGGCGTCGCGAAGCCGAAGCGGCGGCGATGCGCCTCGGTGAAGGCCGCCAGCACCGCGTCATGCGGGCCGAAGGGCACGGGCAGGAAGCTGTCGGTGCCGGCATAGCGCAGATGCAGGCGCGGCTCGGCGCGCAGGGCGGCGGGGTCGGCGCCCTGGGCCTGCAGCGCGGCGCGGCCCTCGGCCTCCAGCGTGGCGATGCGCTCGGCCAGGCCGTCCATCGCCTCCGGAGAAAACTTCGCCTCGATGGCGGCTTCCTGGATCACGCTCTGGTCGGCCAGCCCCATGCCATAGGCGGAGAGCACGCCGGCGAAGGGGTGGATGAACACCGTCTCCATGCCGAGCTCATCGGCCACCAGGCAGGCATGCTGGCCGCCGGCGCCGCCGAAGCATTGCAGCGCGTGGCTGGCCGGGTCGTGGCCCTTCTGGATCGAGACCTGCTTGATCGCCTGCGCCATGTTGGCGACGGCAATGCGCAGGAAACCCTCGGCCACGGCGCGCGGGTCCTGCGGGGGCTGGCCGGTGGCGGCGGCGATCTCCTGGGCGAGGGCCGCGAATTTCTCCCGCACCACCTCGGCATCCAGCGGTTCGTCGCCATTGGGTCCGAAGATGGGCGGGAAATGCGCGGGCTGGATCTTGCCCACCATCACATTGGCGTCCGTCACGGTCAGGGGCCCGCCGCGGCGGTAGCAGGCCGGGCCGGGCACGGCGCCGGCGCTCTCCGGGCCGACGCGGAAGCGGGCGCCGTCGAAGGACAGGATGGAGCCGCCGCCCGCCGCCACCGTGTTGATCGCCATCATCGGCGCGCGCATGCGCACGCCGGCCACCACCGTCTCGAAGGCGCGTTCGAAGGCGCCGGCATAGAGGGCGACATCGGTGGAGGTGCCGCCCATGTCGAAGCCGATGATCTTTTCCAGATCGGCCATGGCCGCGGTGCGGGCGGCGCCGACGATGCCGCCCGCCGGGCCGGACAGGATGGCGTCCTTGCCCTGGAATTTTTCCGCCAGCGTCAGCCCGCCGGAGGATTGCATGAAATACAGCGGCACGCCGGGCAGCTGCCCGGCCACCTGCTGCACATAGCGGCGCAGGATCGGCGAGAGATAGGCATCCACCACCGTGGTGTCGCCGCGCGGCACGATGCGCGGCAGCGGCGAGGCCTCATGGCTGAGGCTGACCTGGCTGTAGCCGATCTCGCGGGCGATGGCCCCGAGCCGCTGCTCATGCTCCGGCGCCAGCCAGGCATGCATCAGCACGATGGCCACCGCGCGGAAGCCCTCCTCGAAGCCCTTCCGCAATTCGGCGCGGGCGGTGGCCTCGTCGAGCGGCTCGATCTCCGCCCCGTCGGCGGCGATGCGGCCGCCGATCTCGACGGCGCGCTCATGCAGCAGCTCGGGCAGGCGGATATCGAGGTCGAAGAGCCGCGGCCGCGCCTGGTTGCCGATGCGCAGGGCGTCGGCGAAGCCGCGATTGACCAGCAGCAGCACCCGCTCGCCCTTGCGCTCCAGGAGCGCGTTGGTGGCCACCGTGGTGCCCATCTTCACCGCCTCGATCGTGCCTTGGGGGATCGGCGCGCCCTCCTCCAGGCCGAGGCAGGCGCGGATGCCGGCGACGGCAGCGTCGCGGTAGCGGCCCGGATTCTCCGAGAGCAGCTTGTGGGTGGAGAAGCGCCCCTCGGGGTCGCGCGCCACGATGTCGGTGAAGGTGCCGCCACGGTCGATCCAGAACTGCCAGCCCGCCATCTGCCCTGTTCCTTCTGCTGTCGCCGCCGACGTTGACGATTTACCGATAAATCGTCAACGTTCCCGCATGAGCACGCCGCCGCATCCGATCGTCTCCGCCGCGCATCTGGCGCAGGGCGCCGCCCCGGCGCTGTCGGAGGTGGAGTATGGGCTGAACATCCTGGGCGCGGCCTATCACCGCTGGATGGTGCGCTGCGCCACGGCGGCCGGCCAGCCCGGCCTCTCGGCGCTGGAGGTGGTGGTGGTGAACACCATCCGCCACCGCGACCGGCCGAAGCGCCAGGCGGAGATCGCCCTCGCGCTCGCCATCGACGACGCGCATCTGCTGACCTACGCCCTGCGCAAGCTGGAGCGGCTGAGGCTGATCGCCTCCACCCGCCAGGGCAAGGAGAAGGTGGTGCGGGTGACCGAAGCCGGCCAGGATTTCTGCGCCCGCTACACCGCGATCCGCGAGGCGGCGCTGGCCGGGCCGGTGGCCAGCCATGGCCC
Source organism: Pseudoroseomonas cervicalis (assembly GCF_030818485.1). Lineage (NCBI taxonomy): Bacteria > Pseudomonadati > Pseudomonadota > Alphaproteobacteria > Acetobacterales > Roseomonadaceae > Roseomonas > Teichococcus cervicalis. The sequence goes on from NZ_JAUTAJ010000004.1 coordinate 1,775,163, forward strand.
GGACCCGGCCCGGCTGTCGGAGCTGGCGGCGCTGCTGCGCAGCCTGTCCGGCCATTACGAGCAGGCGGCGCGGGCGGCGGCGACCTTCTGAGCGGCCAGGATCCCCCATCCGCAGGACGGCCAGATACCCCGCCCGGAGAAGGGAAAAGCCGCGTGGCGCGGACATAGGCCGGAAAGCGGCCGCGTGATATCGTGGCCGGGAAGGACCAGCGAGACAGGGCCGCGATTGAGCATCTGGGGCAAGATACTGGGCGGCGTGACCGGCTTCGCCATGGGCGGGCCGTTCGGCGCGGTGGTCGGCGCGGCGCTCGGCCATGCGGCCGATGAGGGCAACACCAAGACCCCCGAGCTCGATGCCCGGCCGGAGGCGCTGTCCCGCATCACCAACCGGGACCAGCTCTTCTCGATCGGCGTCATCGTGCTCTCGGCCAAGCTGGCCAAGAGCGACGGGCCGGTGAAGCGGGAGGAGATCGACGCCTTCAAGCGCGCCTTCCGCATCCCGGCCGAGAACCAGCGCGAGGTCGGGCTGCTGTTCGACAAGGCGCGCGAGGATGCCGGCGGCTACGAGCCCTTCGCCGCCCGCATGGGCGAGGCCTTCGCCGACAACAAGCCGATGCTGGAGGAGGTGCTCTCCGCCCTGCACCACATCGCCCGCGCCGACGGGCCGATGACGCGGGGCGAGGCGATCTTCCTGGCGCGCGTCCGCCAGGGCTTCGGCCTGGACGATGTCAGCGCCGAGCGCGCCAGCAGCGGCCGCACCCCGCTCGGCCAGCCGGAACTCTCCGACCCCTATGAGGTGCTGGGCGTGGCCCGCGGCGCCAGCGACGAGGAGGTGCGCCAGGCCTGGCGCAAGCTGATGCGCGAATACCATCCCGACCTGATGGCGGCGCGCGGCGTGCCGGAGCCGCTGATCCGCCGCGCCTCGGAGAAGGTGGCCGAGATCAACGCCGCCTGGGACCGCATCAAGCGGGAGCGCGGGCTGTGAGCGGCCAGGCCGCCGGCCTGCCCCCGCGCCTTCCCGACCCGCCGGAGGACCGCCTCGGCCTGCGCGAGCGGCCGAGCCCGAACCATGATGCGCGGCCCGAGGGCGTGCCGATCGACACGCTGGTGCTGCACTACACCGGCATGCAGAGCGCCGAGGCGGCGCTGGACCGGCTCTGCGACCCCTCGCCGCCGGCGCCGCTGCCGCCGGTCTCCTGCCATTATCTGGTGGAGGAGGATGGGCGGATCTGGCGGCTGGTGCCGGAGGCGCGGCGCGCCTGGCATGCCGGGCAATCCTTCTGGCGCGGCCACACCTTGCTGAATGCCCGCAGCATCGGCATCGAGATCGTCAATCCCGGCCATGAATGGGGCTACCGCCCCTTCCCCGCTTTGCAGATGGCGGCGGTGGCCGAGCTCTGCCTCGACATCCTGGCGCGCCACCCGATCCCGGCGCGCAATGTGGTGGGCCATAGCGACATCGCCCCCGACCGCAAGCAGGACCCGGGCGAGCTGTTCGACTGGGAAGGGCTGGCGGCGCTCGGCATCGGCCTCTGGCCCGCCGGCGGCGGCGGGCTGGCCGGGGCCGAGCGGCCGGCGGCGCCCGCCGGTGCCGCCGCGCGCGCGGCCGAGCTGCTGGGGCGAATCGGCTATCCGCTGGACCCGGCGCGGCCGGAGCTGGCGATCGCCGCCTTCCAGCGCCATTGGCGGCAGGAGGCGGTCACCGGCCAGCCCGATTCCGGCACGCTGGCCCGCATGGCGGCGGTGGCGGCGCTGGCCGAATCCGGCTGAGGCGCCGCGCCGCCCCTCCGGCATGGGATGGCGCCCCACCGGAGACGGTTCCGCCCCCCTTCATGGGATTTCATGGGCCGATCGCCGCCCCGCCGCCGCGAATCCACAAAAAACCGCCGCCCTGCCATTGACCCGGCCGGGCCGGGGGCGCAGATCGGCGCCGCGTCAGACGGCCGGGCGGCCGCTGGTCCTGGGCTGGTTCCAGGGCTGGAGGAAAGTCCGGGCTCCACGGGAATACGGTGCTGGTCAACGGCCAGCGGGGGCGACCCCAGGGAAAGTGCCACAGAAATCAGACCGCCAGCCCGGTTCGCCGCGCTGGTAAGGGTGAAACGGTGCGGTAAGAGCGCACCGCGCCCCTGGCAACAGGGGCGGCACGGTAAACCCCACCGGGAGCAAGGCCGAATAGGGGTGGCCGGCGGGAGTTCCGCAAGGGACTCGACCGCGGGGACGTTCCCGTCCCGCCATCCGGGTTGGCCGCGAGAGGCATGTCGCGAGGCATGTCCCAGAGGAATGGTCGCCCCATACCGCCGGCATGGCCGGTGGGATGGACAGAACCCGGCTTACAGGCCGCCTGACGCACTTCCTTTTCAAAGCCTGAATGCAAAACAGATGACACAGAGCCGGCACTCTGTGCCCTAAAATCCTGTTTTCTCTGAGTTTGACATAAGGGCGAGCCAGGGTTTTGCCCTTGCCGCCCAACTTCAACCCATGATATCCCACGTCATCCCATGAACGATCTCTTTGCTCGGGGGGGCGAAGGATCCGTGAACGGGATGGTCGGGTGAGCCGGCGGGGTCGGGGGGCCCCGCCGGCCGCTTTCCCGGTCAGCGACTGTGATCACCGCCGCAGGGGGACAGGGCGGCATCGATGACCCGGTTCATGGGCACCCATACCAATCGGCTGGACCGCAAGGGGCGGGTGTCCGTCCCTGCGCCCTTCCGCGCGGAGCTGGCCCGGCTGGGGACCGAGGAGATCGTCCTCCGCCCTTCCCACCGCATGGCCTGCGTCGAGGCCTGGCCGATGAACGCCTTCGAGGCGATGGCTGGCGGCATCGACCAGTTCGACGTCTTCTCCGACGCCCAGGACGACATGGCCGCAGCCCTTTTCGCCGATGCCTGGCCGATGCGCCCCGATGCCGAGGGCCGCATCCTGCTGCCCGAGGAGCTGATCGCCCATGCCGGCCTGGCCGAGACCATCGCCTTTGTGGGCCTCGGCCGCATCTTCCAGCTCTGGGAGCCGGCGGCGGCGAAGCGCCGCACCGAGGAGGCCCGGGCGCGTGCCCGCGAGCGCGCCCTGACCCTGCCCGGCACCGCCGCCGCCCCGCGCCCCGCCATGGGAGGCGAATTGTGAGCGGCCATCTTCCCGTCATGCTGGCCGAGGTGCTGGACAACCTCGCCCCGCGCGCGGGCGGCGCCTATGTCGACGGCACTTTCGGCGGCGGCGGCTATGCCCGCGCCATCCTGGAGCGCGCCGACTGCACCCTCTACGCCTTCGACCGCGACCCGGACGCCATCGCCCGCGGCCAGGCGCTGCTGGCCGAATTCCCGGACCGGCTGACGCTGATCGAGAGCCGCTTCGGCGCGATGCGCGAGGCGCTGGCCGAGCGCGGCGTCGCCACGGTGGATGGGGTGGTGCTGGATCTCGGCGTCTCCTCCTTCCAGCTCGACCAGGCGGAGCGCGGCTTCTCCTTCCGCTTCGACGGTCCGCTGGACATGCGGATGGAGAAGGCCGGGCCCTCGGCCGCCGATCTGGTGAACCAGCTGCCCGAGACGGAGCTGGCCGACATCCTGTGGCGCTTCGGCGAGGAGCGGCATTCCCGCCGCATCGCCCGCACCCTGGTCAATGCGAGGCGCGAGGCGCCGATCGAGACCACCGGGCGGCTGCGCAGCCTGATCCATTCGGTGATGCCGCGCGACCCCTCCGGCATCGACAGCGCGACGCGCTCCTTCCAGGCGCTGCGGCTGAAGGTGAATGACGAGCTGGGCGAGGTGGAGCGCGGGCTGGAGGCGGCGGCGGCGCTGCTGGCGCCGGGCGGCCGGCTGGTGGTGGTGGCCTTCCATTCGCTGGAGGACCGCATCGTCAAGCGCTTCATGCAGCAGGCCGCCGGGCGTGGCCCCGGCGCCTCGCGCCACGACCCGTCCGCCCTGCTCGGCGGCGCCGAGAAGCCGCGCTTCCGGCTGGTCGCCAACAATGCCCTTCGCCCGGGGGAGGCCGAGCTCTCGGCCAATCCCCGCGCCCGCTCCGCCCGCCTGCGGACTCTTGAGAAACTGGAGACGGCCTGATGTTCCGCCCCCTGACCGTGGTCGCCATTGCCGCCTTCAGCCTGGTGGGCTGGCACGTCTACCGGGCGGAGGAAGCGGCGACGCAGCTGGACCGTGAGCTGCGCGACCTGAACCGGCGGATCGAGCAGGCGCGCGAGCGCAGCCAGGTGCTGCGCGCCGAATGGGCCCTGCTGAACGAGCCGGAGCGGCTGCGCCAGGTGGCGCAGACGCATCTGCCGCTCGACACCATGACGCCGGCGCAATTCGTCCGGCTGGCCGATCTGGAGCGGCGCCTGCCGCAGGCGGTGGCCTTTGCCGGGCCGGTCAGCCTGTTCGGCTCCGCCCCCACCGCGCTGGCGGCGGCCAAGCCCGGCGCCGTGCCGGCGCAGCCGCAGGGCCAAGCCCAGACCGCCCAGGCCGGCCAGCCGCAGCCGGGCAATGCCCAGGCCAGCGCCGCCGCCACCGCCGCCCTGGCCGCCGCCGCCGCGACCCGCCTGGCCAGCCGCGCCGAGCCCATCCGCAGCGAGCCGGCCCGCACCGAACCGGCGCGCGCCGAGGTCGCCCGCCCGGCGCCGCGCCCCGCCGAGCCGGCCCGCACCGAGACCGCCCGCGCCGAGCCCCGTCCGGAGGCCCGCCCCGCCGCGCCGGAGCGCCAGGCGGTGGCGCTGGCCGCCAGCCGCGCCGAGGCGCCGCGCCGCGCCCCGGCCACGCCGGTCGCCGCCGCCCCGGCGCCCGCCAGTCCCGCCGCCACCCCGGCCCCGCTGCGCGCCGCCGCGCCGGTGCGCGCCCCGGCGCCCGCCCCCAGCCCGATGCTGGCCGAAACCACGCCGCGCCCGCAGGGCGGGCTGCTGCGCACCGCGGCGCATCTGCCGCTGGGCCGTGCCGTCGCCGCCCCGGTCCCCGGCGGCTCGGCGCTCGGCATGGCCTCCTCCGGCGCGCTGGCGCCGCCGGTGCCGCTGGCCGCCCCGGTGCCGGTGGCGCCCGGCGCCTGGGCGCGGTGAGGCGGCGATGACCCATCTGCCGCCCCCCTCCCCCGATTCGCCGCCGCTGCGCCGCCCGGCCGGCCCGCCGCCGGCCGATTACGGCGCCACCGCCGCCCCCGGCGTGACGGTGCGGGTGACGCAGCCCGACCTCGCCCGCCGCGCCCAGCTGGAGCGCAGCCGCGGCCGGCTGGTGGTCGCCGCGCTGGGCTTCGGCGCGCTGTTCCTGGCCGTCGCCATGAAGGCCACCTGGTCCACGGTGATCGCGCCCGCCGAGCCGAAGCGGCTGAACGCCGCGGTGCGCGCGCTGCAGCCGCCGGCGGCGCATGCCGCCAGCCGCGCGCCGATCACCGACCGCAATGGCGAGATCCTGGCGATCTCCCTGCCGGTCACCGCGCTGGTGGCCAATCCGCGCGTCATCCCGAACCCGGCCGAGGTCGCCGACAAGCTGCGCACGGTGATGCCGCAGCTGGACCGCGAGCGGCTGGTCGAGCGGCTCTCGGGCGATCGCGGCTTCGTCTATGTCGCCCGCGCGCTGACGCCCCGCGAGCAGCAGGGCGTCATCAACCTCGGCATCGCCGGCCTGGATTTCGAGGAGGCGGAGCGCCGCTACTACCCGCAGGGCCGCGCCGCGGTGCATGTGCTGGGCAATGTCGATGTCGACGGCAACGGCATTTCCGGCATCGAGCGCCGCTTCGACGAGCAGCTGCGCACCGATCGCGGCACGCCGCTGCGGCTGTCGATCGATGTGCGGGTGCAGCTGGCCATGCGCGACGCGGTGAACCAGGCGATCAACGACTTCAACGGCATCGGCGGCGCGGGTGTGGTGCTCGACATCAACACCGGCGAGGTCGTCGCCATGGTCAGCCTGCCGGATTACGACGCCGGCGATATCGGCGGCGCGACGCCCGACCAGCGCTTCAACCGCGTCACCGTCGGCGTCTATGAGCCGGGCTCGACCTTCAAGCTGTTCACCGCCGCCGCCGCGCTGGAATACGGCACGGCCAATGTCTACAGCTCGACCTTCGACGCCTCGCGCCCGATCCGCTATGGCCGCTTCACGATCAGCGACTACAAGGGCAAGAATCGCTGGATCACCTTCCCCGAGATGCTGGCCTATTCGTCCAATCTCGGGGCGGCGCACATGGCCGCGACCTTCGGGCCGCAGCGCCAGCGCGAATTCCTCCAGCGCGCCGGCATGCTGTCGCGCCAGCAGATCGAGCTGCCCGAGACCGCCCTGCCGCTGGTGCCGCCGGCCAATGCCTGGCGCGACATCAACATGTACACGATCTCCTTCGGCCACGGCATCAGCGTGACGCCGCTGCATGTGGTGACCGGGGCGGCGGCGATCGCCAATGGCGGCATCCTGCGCCAGCCGACGCTGCTGGCCCTGCCGCCCGGCGCGCAGCGCGAGGGCACCCGCATCATCAGCGAGCGCACCAGCGAGATCATGCGCCGGCTGATGCGCCTGGTCGTCACCGACGGCTCGGCGCGCGGCGCCGAGGTGCCGGGCTATTTCGTCGGCGGCAAGACCGGCACGGCGCAGAAGACCGGGCCGCATGGCGGCTACCTGATGAACAAGCGCATCGCTGCCTTCGTCGGCGCCTTCCCGATCCAGGCGCCGCGCTACGCGCTCTACGTCATGGTCGACGAGCCCTCGCCCAATGCCCGCAGCCATGGCTACGCCACGGCGGGCTGGGTGGCCGCCCCCGCCGCCAACACGGTGATCAGCCGCATCGCGCCGATCCTCGGCCTGGTGCCGGAGGATCCGGCGAATCCGGCGATCATCGCCGCCACCTCGATCCCGCTGCAGCCGGGGCGCGGGCCGCGCCCCTCCGGCGCGCCCGCCACCGCCGCCGCACCGGGCAGCACCGGCGGCGTCGCGCCGGCCGCCAGCCGCCCCGCCGCGCAGCCGCCGCGCACCGCGCCGGCCCGCCCCGCCCAGGGCAATGCCCCGGCCGGCAATGCGCCCGCCAGCGCCCCCGCCCCGCGCGGCGGCGGCGATGCCGCGCCGCCGGTGGTGCCGCGCGGGCTGATGCCGATCCCGGCCAGCCCGGGCGCGCTGCCGCCGCCGGTGCCGCTGCGCCTGACCTCCGCGGAGCCGGTCCATGCGCCTCGATGACCTGCTGCGCCGCGCGCCGGACGCCCATCCGGCCCGCGGCGGCGGCACGCCGGGCGGGCTCGACATCGCCGGCCTGACCGCCGACAGCCGGGCCGTGCAGCCCGGCTTCCTGTTTGCCGCCCTGCCCGGCGCCCGGTTCGACGGGCGCGACTACATCGCCGACGCCGTGGCGCAGGGCGCCAGCGCCATCCTGGCGCCCGAAGGCACCGACTGGCCGCCCGGCGTGCCGCCGCGCCCGCTGCTGACCGACCCCGACCCGCGCCGCGCCCTGGCGCGCATGGCCGCCGCCTTCCATGGCCAGCAGCCGGCCATCGCGGTCGCCGTCACCGGCACCAATGGCAAGACCAGCACGGTCGATTTCCTGCGCCAGATCTGGACCCTGGCGGGGTGCAAGGCGGCCTCGCTCGGCACGCTCGGCCTGCGCGCCCCGGGCTTCCCGGAGACGCCGACCCAGACCACCCCCGACCCGGTGGCGCTGCATGCGACGCTGGCCGGGCTGGCCCGCGCCGGCGTGCAGAAGGTGGCGCTGGAGGCCTCCTCGCACGGGCTGGAGCAGCGCCGGCTGGACGGGCTGCGGCTGACGGCGGCCGGCTTCTCCAACCTGACGCGCGACCATCTTGACTATCATGGCGGCATGGCGGCCTATGCGGCGGCCAAGCTGCGGCTGTTCGACACGCTGCTGGACCAGGGCGACGGCGCCGTCGCCAATGCCGACATGGCGCCCGAGATGCTGGAGGCGCTGCGCGCCGTGGCCCGCCGCCGGCATCTGCGGCTGGCGACGGTGGGCGAGGCCGGCGAGGCGATCCGCCTGCTGCGCCACACGCCGCGCCCGGATGGCCAGGCGCTGGAGCTGACCATCTATGGCCGCCGCGCCGAGCTGCTGCTGGCGCTGCCCGGCCGCTTCCAGGCGGACAATGTGATGCTGGCCGCCGGCCTCGCCGTCTCCGCCGGCATGGCCGCCGACACGGTGGCCGGGCTGCTGCCGCGCCTCGCCGGCGTGCGCGGCCGCATGGAGCTGGCCGCCCGGCTGCCGGGCGGCGCCGCGGTCTATGTCGACTACGCCCACACCCCGGATGCGCTGGAGCGGCTGCTGACCGCGCTGCGCCCGCATGCCGAGGGGAAGCTGCATGTCATCTTCGGCGCCGGCGGCGACCGCGATGGCGGCAAGCGCCCGCTGATGGGCGAGGTGGCGTCGCGCCTGGCCGACCACGCCATCCTGACCGACGACAACCCCCGCAGCGAGGACCCGGCCGCGATCCGCGCCGCGGTGCGCGCCGGCATGACGGGCGGCGCCGCGATCACCGAGATCGGCGACCGCGCGGCGGCGATCGCGGCGGGGCTCGCGGCGCTCGGCCCCGGCGATGTGCTGGCGGTGGCCGGCAAGGGGCATGAGCCGGGCCAGACCATCCAGGGCGTCACCCACCCCTTCGACGATGCCGAGACGGTGCGCCGCCTGGCCGGGGTGGCGGCATGAGCGCGCCGCTCTGGACCTCCGCCGAGCTGAACCAGGCCACCGGCGGCACCTGCCCGGAGGGCCTGGAGATCCGCTCGGTCGGCATCGACAGCCGCGCCACCGGCCCGGGCGAGCTGTTCGTGGCGCTGCGCGACGCCCGCGACGGGCATGATTTCGTGGCCGATGCGCTCTCGCGCGGCGCCGCCGCCGCGCTGGTCGACCGCGACCCGCCGGGCGTCGCCGCGGATGCACCGCTGCTTCGGGTGGCCGAGACGCTGGCCGGGCTGCAGGCCCTCGGCGCCGCGTCGCGCGCCCGCAGCACTGCCCGCATCGCCGCCATCACCGGCTCGGTCGGCAAGACCACCACGAAGGAGATGCTGCGGCACGGGCTGTCGGCCCTGGCGCCGACCCATGCGGCGGTGGCCAGCTACAACAACCAATGGGGCCTGCCGCTGACGCTGGCCCGCATGCCGCGCGACGCCGCCTATGGCGTGCTGGAGATCGGCATGAACCATCGCGGCGAGATCGCGCCGCTGGCGCGCCTCGCCGCGCCGCATGTCGCCGCCATCACCACGGTGGAGGCCGCGCATATCGGCCATCTCGGCTCGCTCGAGGAGATCGCCGAGGAGAAGGCCGACATCATGCAGGGGCTGGCGCCGGGTGCGCCGGTGGTGCTGCCGCGTGATTCTTCCAGTTTCCCGGCCCTGGCGCGCCGGGCCGAGGCGGCCGGGCTGCGCGTGATCACCTTCGGCGCCGACGCCGCGTCCGATTACCGCCTGCTCGGCTACCGGGGCGCCCCCGAATCCGGCATGGCGACGCTCTCGCTGCGCGGCACGGAAGCAACGCTGGCGCTGGCCGCCCCGGGGCGGCATCTGGCGCTGAACGCGCTGGCCGCCATCGCGGTGGCCGAGGCGCTGGGCGCCGACCGGGCCGGCTTCCTGGCCGCATTAACGGAATTTCGTCCGGGCGCCGGGCGCGGCGGGCGGGTGATGCTGGACCTGCCCGGTGGATCGGCCCTGCTGATCGATGACAGCTATAATGGCCAGCCCCCGGCGATGCGCGCCGGGCTCGGCGTGCTGGGCAGCCAGATTCCGGGCCCCGGCGGGCGCCGCATTGCTGTCCTGGGGGACATGCGGGAGCTCGGCGAACATGGCCCCGCGCTGCACGCATCCCTGCTCCCGGATGTGCTGGCGGCGGCGGATATGGTATTTTGCTGCGGTGCACTGATGCGCGGCCTGTTTGACGCCCTGCCGGAGAACCGGCGGGCTGCGCATCGGGACAGCAGCGATGAACTGGCCCCGCTGGTGCGGCAGGCCGTGCGTCCGGGCGATGTCATTCTGGTCAAGGGGTCCCTGGGCAGCCGCATGGCGGTGGTGGTCCGGGCCCTGGCATCGGCGGCGCCGGCTGGGGAAGCCGCGCCGCACGAAGGGGCGCATTCATGATCTTCAACCTCCTGTCCTCGCAGCCGGACGGGTTCATCCTGTTCAACCTGTTCCGCTACGTGACCTTCCGGGCGGGTGCTGCGTGCATGACGGCGCTGTTCATCAGCCTGTTCTTCGGCCCCGCCGTGATCCGCTGGCTGAAAAGCTTCCAGAATGGCGGCCAGCCGATCCGCACCGACGGGCCGGATTCCCACCTGCTGACCAAGAAGGGCACGCCCACCATGGGCGGCGTGCTGATCCTGCTGGGGCTGACGATCTCCACCCTGCTCTGGGCCGATCTGCGCAACGGCTTCGTCTGGGCGGTGCTGCTGGTGACGCTGGGCTATGGCGCGCTGGGCTTCTGGGATGACTGGCTGAAGGTCACCAAGCGCAACACCAAGGGCGTCTCCGGCAAGACCAAGCTGGTGGTGCAGGCGGGCGTGGGCCTTGTCGCCGCCCTCTGGATCACCGCGCTGATGCCGGGCGCGCTGGCCGGCAAGCTGGCCATGCCGGTGTTCAAGGACGCGCTGATCCATTTCGGCATGCTGTTCCCGCTGGTCGCCATGCTGGTGATGATGGGCGCCTCCAACGCGGTGAACCTGACCGACGGGCTGGATGGCCTGGCCACCGTGCCGGTGATGCTGGCGGCCGGCGTGTTCGGGCTGATCTCCTACCTGGTGGGCAACCGCCTCTTCGCCGAATACCTGCAGCTGAACGGCGTGCCCGGCACGGCGGAGCTCGCCGTGTTCTGCTCGGCGCTGATCGGCGCGGGGCTCGGCTTCCTCTGGTTCAACGCGCCGCCGGCCAAGGTCTTCATGGGCGACACCGGCAGCCTGTCGCTGGGCGGCGCGCTGGGCGCGGTCGCCGTCGCCACCAAGCATGAGATCGTGCTGGCCATCGTCGGCGGGCTGTTCGTGGTGGAGACCGTCTCGGTCATCATCCAGGTCTTCTGGTACAAGCGCACCGGCAGGCGCGTCTTCCTGATGGCGCCGCTGCACCACCATTTCGAGAAGAAGGGCTGGGCCGAGCCCACCATCGTGATCCGCTTCTGGATCATCGCCATGATCCTGGCCCTCGTCGGCCTCAGCACGCTGAAGATCCGCTGAGATGAGCGGCGCCGCCCCCACCCCTCCTGGCTTCCGCCCCTTCGCCGGCCAGCGCCTGGCGGTGGTCGGGCTCGGCCGGGCCGGGCTGCCGGCGGCGCGCCGCCTGGCGGAATGGGGCGCCGAGATCCTGTGCTGGGATGATGGCGAGGCCGCGCGCGAGGCCGCCTCGGCCGAGGGGCTGCCGGTCGGCGACCCGGCGGCCCTGGCCGGCTTCCCCTTCGACGCGCTGCTGCTCTCCCCCGGCATCCCGCATCTTCTGCCGCGCGCCCATCCGGCGGCGGCGGCGGCGCGGGCGGCCGGCGTGCCGGTGCTCTGCGATGCCGAGCTGCTCTACCGCGCGGTGCGCGCGGCCGGCAGCGCGGCCCGCTTCGTCGGCATCACCGGCACCAATGGCAAGTCCACCACCACCGCCCTGCTGCACCATCTGCTGGCCCGCGCCGGCCGCAATGTCGCGGTGGGCGGCAATCTGGGCCCGGCGGCCATCGGATTGCCGATTCTCAACCAGGACGGGATTTATGTCCTGGAAATGTCCAGCTACATGCTGGAGCGGCTGGCGGAGCTGCGATTCGACCTTGGCGTCATGCTGAACCTGACCCCGGACCATATCGACCGGCATGGCGACATGGCGGGCTATGCCGCGGCCAAGGCGCATCTCTTCGATCGCCAGGGCGCGGGCGACCTTGCCATCATCGGCATGGACGATGAATGGGGGCCGCGCTTCGCCGAGGGCCGCGCCGCGCGGGTGGTGCCGATCTCCGGCCACGCGCCCCAGCCGGGCGGCGTCTGGGCCGAGGGGCGGCTGCTGCGCGACGCGCAGGGGCCGATCGCCGATCTGGAGCGCGCCGCCGCCCTGCCCGGCCCGCACAATGCGCAGAACGCCGCCGCCGCGGTCGCCGCCGCCCTCGCCCTCGGCCTGGGGCGGGCCGAGATCGCCGCGGGGCTTGCCAGCTTCCCCGGCCTGCCGCACCGGCAGGAGCGGGTCGGCACCCGCGCCGGCATCCTCTTCGTCAATGACAGCAAGGCCACCAATGCCGACAGCACCGCCCCGGCGCTGTCGAGCTATGACCGGGTGGTGTGGATCGCCGGCGGCGTGCCGAAACAGGGCGGGATCGAGGGGCTGGCGCCGCTGTTTCCGCGCATCGCCCGCGCCGTGCTGATCGGCCAGGCGGCGGAGGATTTCGCCGCGACCCTCTCGCGGCACGGCATCCCGGCCGAGATCGCCGGGACGCTGCAGGACGCGGTGCCGGCCGCCTTCGCCGCCGCCCGCGCCGAGGGGGTGGGCACCGTGCTGCTCTCCCCCGCCTGCGCCAGCTTCGACCAGTTCAGCGGCTTCGAGGCGCGCGGCGACGCGTTCCGCGCCCTTGTCGCCGCCTTGCCGGAGGATGCGTGATGGCCCTGTCCCGTGCCGATACCTCGGTGCTCGGCCGCTGGTGGTGGACGGTCGACCGCTGGACCCTGGCGGCGCTGCTCTCCCTGGTGGGCTTCGGCTATGTCATGCTGCTGGCGGCGAGCCCGGGTGTCGCCGAGCGCATCGGCGCCTCCTCGCGCGACCTGTTCATCCTGAAGCAGGTCTTCTTCCTGGCGCTGGCCACCGGCGCCATGGTCGTCATCTCGCTCTTCTCGGTGAAGCAGGTGCGGCGCCTGGCGCTGCTGGGCTTCGCCGTGGCGCTGCTGATGACCATGGCGACGCTGTCGATCGGCGTCGAGATCAAGGGCGCGCGGCGCTGGCTGCACCTGCCGGGCATGACGCTGCAGCCCTCGGAATTCCTCAAGCCCTGCTTCGCCGTCGTCGCCGCCTGGCTGCTGGCCGAGGCGCGCAGCCTGGGCTGGCGCGCGACCCTCGGCGCCTGCGCCCTGTTCCTGGTGGTCGCCGCGGTGCTGGTGAAGCAGCCCGATATGGGCATGCTGGTGGTGGTGGGCTCGGTGTTCTGCGCCCAGCTCTTCGTCGCCGGCATCAACATGGTGCTGGTGGCCGGCTGCGGCATCGCCGGCATCATGGGCGGCATCGGCGCCTATTTCGTGCTGCCGCATTTCCGCAGCCGCATCGACCGCTTCCTCGACCCCGCCTCGGGCGACACCTACCAGGTGCAGGTGGCGATGGAGGCCTTCGGCCATGGCGGGCTGCTGGGTGTCGGCCCCGGCGAGGGCCGGCTGAAGGCGATGCTGCCCGACGCCCATGCCGATTTCGTCTTCGCCGTCGCCGGCGAGGAATTCGGCCTGATCCTCTGCATCCTGATCCTGGCGCTGTTCGGCTTCGTGGTGCTGCGCGGCCTGCTGCGGCTGCTGGGCGAGAAGGACATGTTCACCATCCTGGCCGCCACCGGGCTGCTGACCCAGTTCGGCCTGCAGGCCTTCATCAACATGGGCTCGGCGCTGCACCTGATCCCGACCAAGGGCATGACGCTGCCCTTCATCTCCTATGGCGGTTCCTCGGTGGTGGCCGTCGCGCTCGGCATGGGCATGCTGCTGGCGCTGACAAGGCGGCGCCTGGCGCGGATGGAGGAGGAATGAGCCCCCCCATCGTCATCGCCGCCGGCGGCACCGGCGGGCATTTCTTCCCGGCCGAGGCGCTGGCGGCCGAGCTGCTGCGCCGCGGCCACCGCATCGCGCTGATGACCGATGCCCGCAGCGCCGACTATTCCAGCCCGGCCTTCGCCGATGCCGAGCGTTTCGTGCTGCGCGGCGCGGGGCTGGCCGGGCGCGGGCTGCAGCGCGCCGCCAAGGGCGCCCTGGCGCTGGCCGCCGGCACGCTGCAGGCGCGGCGCATCCTGGCGCGCCTCAGGCCGCAGGCGGTGGTGGGCTTCGGCGGCTATCCTTGCGTGCCGCCGCTGCTGGCCGCGCGCAGCCTGGGCGGGCGGCGCCCGGCCACCATCCTGCACGAGCAGAACGCGGTGCTGGGCCGCGCCAACCGGCTGCTGGCGCGCGGCGCCGACATGCTGGCGCTGTCCTTCACCGACACCAGCCGCATCCCGGCCGGCACCCGCACCGCTTTGGTCGGCAATCCGGTGCGCCCGGCGCTGGCCGCGCTCGCCGGCCAGGGCTTCACCGCGCCGCAGGGGCCGCTGCGGCTCTTCGTCATCGGCGGCAGCCTGGGCGCGCGCATCTTCTCCGATGTGGTGCCGGCGGCCATCGGCCTGCTGGCCGCGCCGCTGCGCACGCGGCTCTCCATCGTGCAGCAATGCCGCATCGAGGATTTGCCGCGCGTGCGCGCCGCCTATGAGGCGCTGGGCGTGCCGGCGGAGCTCGCCCCCTTCTTCGGCGATGTCGCCGGGCTCTATGGCACGGCGCATCTGGTGATCGCCCGCGCCGGCGCCTCGACCGTCGCCGAACTCGCCTGCGCCGGGCGGCCCGGCATCCTGGTGCCGCTGCCCTCTGCCATCGACGACCACCAGAGCGCCAATGCCAGGGCGCTCGCCGCCAGCGGCGCCGCCGTGGTGATGCCGCAGCCCGGCTGCACGCCGGAGGCGCTGGCCGGTCAGCTCGCCGCGCTGCTCGGCGACCCGGCGGCGCTGGCCGCCGCGGCCGAGGCCGCCGCGCGCCTGGCCGCGCCGGATGCCGCGTCGCGGCTGGCCGACCTCGTTCTCTCCCGCGCCGAAGCGCGCCGTCCTCAGGAAGTCTCGTGATGCGCGCCCTGCCGCTCAATATCGGTCCCATCCACTTCGTCGGCATTGGCGGCATCGGCATGTCGGGCATCGCCGAGGTGCTGCACAATCTCGGCTACCAGGTGCAGGGCAGCGACATCGCCGAGGGCTACAATGTCGAGCGGCTGCGCGCCGCCGGCATTCCGGTGACCGTCGGGCACGATGCCGGCAATCTGGGCGCCGCGCAGGTCGTCGTCACCTCGACCGCGGTGAAGCGCGACAACCCCGAGGTGGTGGCCGCCCGCCAGCGGCTGATCCCGGTGGTGCGCCGCGCCGAGATGCTGGCCGAGCTGATGCGCCTGAAATGGGGCATCGCCATCGGCGGCACCCATGGCAAGACCACGACGACCTCGCTGGTGGCCACCGTGCTGGAGGCGGCGAAGCTCGATCCCACCGTCATCAATGGCGGCATCATCAACGCCTATGGCACCAACACCCGCCTCGGCGAGGGCGACTGGATGGTGGTCGAGGCGGATGAGAGCGACGGTTCCTTTCTCCGCCTGCCCGCCGTCGCCGCCGTGGTCACCAACATGGACCCCGAGCATCTCGACCATTGGGGGACCGAGGAGGCGATGAAGCAGGGCTATGCCCAGTTCGTCGGCAATATTCCTTTCTATGGTTTCGCCGTGCTCTGCGCCGACCATCCCAATGTCCAGGCGATGATCCCGCATATCGACCGGCGGCTGATCACCTATGGCTTCTCGCCCCAGGCGGATGTGCGGGCCGAGCGGCTGATCACCGACCGCATGGGCGCCACCTTCGAGGTGACGGTGCAGGACCGCCTCACCGGGCGCAGCCGCAGCCTAAAGCCGATGCGCCTGCCGATGCTCGGCCAGCACAATGTGCAGAACGCGCTGGCCGCCATCGCCGTCGGCATCGAGATGGATATCGACGAGGGCACGATCCGCTCCGCCCTGCTCGGCTTCAAGGGCGTCAAGCGCCGCTTCACCCGGGTGGGCGAGGTGAATGGCGTGCAGATCATCGATGATTACGGCCACCACCCGGTGGAGATCGCCGCCGTGCTGAAGGCCGCCCGCCAGGCCGGGGCGCGCGACGTCATCGCCGTGGTGCAGCCGCACCGCTATTCGCGGCTGAAGCAGCTCTTCGAGGAATTCTGCCAGTGCATGAATGACGCCGGCACGGTGATCGTGGCCGATGTCTATGCCGCCGGCGAGCAGCCCATCCCCGGCGCCGATCGCGATTCCCTGGTGGACGGGCTGCGCGCGCATGGCCATCGCAGCGTCGTCCCCCTGCCGGGGCCGGACAGCCTGCCGGAGATGATCAACGCCATCGCCAAGCCGGGCGACTATGTCGTCTGCCTCGGCGCCGGCAACATCACCGCCTGGGCGCATGCGCTGCCGGAGAAGCTCTCCGCCCTGCAGCCGCGCGGGCCGCGCATCGCCGGAAGCCGGGGATGAGCCGCGCCATGCCGCTGCACGACGCCCATACCGCGCCCCCTGCCCTGCCGCCGCTGCGCGGCCGGGTGCAGCAGGACGCGGCCCTGGCGCCGCTGACCTGGTTCCGCACCGGCGGCCCGGCCGAATGGCTGGTGCGCCCGGCCGATGTGGACGATCTGTTGCTGCTGCTGCGCGACCGGCCGCGCGCGCTGCCGCTGACCATCATCGGCGCCGCTTCCAACCTGCTGGTGCGCGATGGCGGGGTGCGCGGCATCGTGGTCAAGCTGGCGCGCGGCTTCTCCGACATCCTGGTGGAGGATGACGGGCTGGTCGCCGGCGCCGCCGCGCTGGATGCGACCGTCGCCGAACACGCCGCCGCCGCCGGCCTCGCCGGGCTGGAATTCCTCTGCGGCATTCCGGGCGCCATCGGCGGCGCCGTCGCCATGAATGCCGGCGCCTATGGGGCCGAGGTGAAGGACGTGCTGGACTGGGCCGAGGTCGCGACGCCCGACGGGCTGCTGCGGCTGACGGCGGCCGAGCTCGGCTTCACCTATCGCCATTCCGCCCTGCCGGCGGATGGCATCGTGGTGCGCGCCCGCTTCCGCGCCGCGCCGGGCGACAGGGCCGCGATCGCCGCGAAGATGAACGCCATCCGCGCCGCGCGCGAGGAGAGCCAGCCCGTGCGCGCCCGCACCGGCGGCTCCACCTTCAAGAATCCGGACGGCCACAAGGCCTGGGCGCTGATCGACGCCGCCGGCTGCCGCGGGCTGCGCCAGGGCGATGCACAAATTTCGGAAAAGCACTGCAACTTCCTCCTCAACCTCGGCGTTGCGACGGCTTCCGAACTGGAAAGCTTGGGCGAGGCCGTTCGCGCCAGGGTCGCGGCGCAGAGCGGGGTGATGTTGGAATGGGAAATCAGGCGCATCGGGGAGCACGCCGCATGATCCATGTCGCGGTTCTCTTCGGTGGCATCTCGACCGAGCGGGAGGTCTCCCTCTCCACCGGCGGCCAGGTCGTCACGGCGCTGCGCGAGGCCGGCTTCCGCGTCACGCCGGTCGAGGTGACGTCCGACCTGGCGGCGCTGGTCGGCGCGCTGCAGGCGGCGAAGCCGGATGCGGTGTTCAACGCGCTGCATGGCCGCTTCGGCGAGGATGGCTGCGTGCAGGGCGTGCTGGACTGGCTGGGCATTCCCTACACGCATTCCGGCGTGCGCGCCTCCTCGGTCGCCATGGACAAGGCGGCGGCCAAGGCGGTGTTCGCCGCGCATGGCCTGCCGCTGGCCGAGCACCGCGTGGTGACGCCGGCCGAGCTGGAAGCCGCCGACCCGCTGGAGCGCCCCTATGTGGTGAAGCCGGTGAGCGAGGGCTCCTCGGTGGGTGTCGAGATCCTGAAGGAAGGCGACAACCGCCGCGCCGAGATCGCGCGCGGCTGGCGCTTCGGCCCGCAGATCATGGCCGAGGAATACATCGCCGGGCGCGAGCTGACCGTCGCCGTCATGGGCGACCGGCCGCTGGCGGTGACCGAGATCGGCACCGGCCATGTCTTCTACGATTACGACGCGAAATACGCCGCCGGCGGCAGCCAGCACACCATCCCCGCCGAGATCCCGGCGGATGTGGCCGAGGCCGCCAAGACCGCCGCGCTGCGCGCGCATCAGGCGCTGGGCTGCCGCGGCGTCAGCCGCTCCGATTTCCGCTATGACGATGCCACCGGCAAGCTGGCGCTGCTCGAGGTCAACACCCAGCCGGGCCTGACGCCGACCAGCCTGGTGCCCGAGCAGGCGGCGCATTGCGGCATCAGCTTCGCCGAGCTCTGCGCCTGGATGGTGCGGGAGGCGCGCCATGGCCCGTAGCGCCCGCCCCCGCAACGAGGACCGCACGCGCCTCTCCTCCGACGGCGCCCGCCCGCGCAACGCCGCGCCGCAGCGGCCGAGCAGCCTGCGCCTGTGGCTGCGCCGGCAGCGCCCGCTGCTGCGCCCGGCGCTGCTGGGCCTGGCCGGCCTCGGCGTCCTCGGCGCCGGCGTCGTGGTGGTCTCGGCCTTCGATCCGGCCGGCCGCTTCAGCTTCGTCTCCGAGAACATCGCCGAGATCGCCGGCGGCGCCGGGCTCACCGTCAACGAGATCATCGTGCGCGGCCAGCAGAACACGCCGCGCGAGCTGATCCGCGCCGCCATCGGCACGCGCCATGGCGACCCGCTGCTCGCCTTCTCCCCCGCCCAGGCCAAGGCGCGGCTGGAGAGCATCGCCTGGATCGAGAGCGCCGAGGTGCAGCGCAACCTCTCGGGCAACATCACCGTCACCATCACCGAGCGGAAGCCCTTCGCCATCTGGCAGCACAATGGCGAATTCGCCGTGGTGGACCGCGATGGCCGCGTCGTCTCGGCCGACACGCTGGACGCCTTCGGCCCGCTGCCGCTGCTGGTGGGCGATGGCGCGCACCGGCTCGGCGCCGCGCTCTATGACGCGCTGAAGCAGGAGCCCGAGGTGCAGCGCCGCGTGCAGGCGCTGGTGCTGGTGGGCGAGCGGCGCTGGAATCTCCGCCTGCACAACGGCACCGATGTGCTGCTGCCCGAGGCGCATGAGGATGTGGCGGTGAAGCGCCTGGCCGAGCTGCAGCGCAGCTCCGCGCTGATGGACCGGCCGCTGGCCGCGATCGATCTGCGCCTGCCCGACCGGCTGGTGGTGCGCCAGCTGCCGAGCCCCGAGCCCGAGCCGCAGCGCGGCCAGGCCCAGCGCCGGAGCGGCCGCGGGTGAGCCGCGCGCTGCCCTTCCCGCTGCCCGCCGAGGCGCCGCCGGCCTCGCGCCGCCGCCGCGCGCGCAGCGGGCCCTTCGGCGTGCTCGACATCGGCAGCACCAAGATCGTCTGCCTGATCGCCAGGCTGGAGGCGGATGGCCAGCCGCGCGTGCTGGGCTGCGGCTGGCAGAAGGCGCGCGGCATCAAGGGCGGCAACATCATCGACATGCAGGAGGCGGAGCAGTGCATCCGCGCCGCCGTCGCCCAGGCCGAGGATGCGGCGGAGCACAAGCTGACGAGCGCCATCGTCAACCTCTCCTGCGGCCAGCCGGATTCCCGGCTGATGAACATCCAGTGGCCGATCGGCGGCCGCGCGGTGACCGATTCCGACCTGCGCGCGGTGCTGAACGAGAGCCGCCGCCGCGCCGCCGCCGAGGGGCGGGAGACGGTGCATGCCGACACGCTGAGCTTCACCATCGACGCCACGCCCGGGGTCAAGGACCCGCGCGGCATGCTGTGCGAATCGCTCGCGGCGCAGCTGCACCTGGTGGACGCCGCCTCCGCCTCGCTGCGCAATCTGGGGCTGTGCCTGCATCGTTGCGATCTCGACATCGACGAGCCGGTCTCGGCGGTCTATGCCTCGGCCCTCTCGGTGCTGGTCGAGGATGAGCGCGAGCTCGGCGCCACGGTGGTCGATATGGGCGGCGGCACCACCAGCATCGCCGTCTATGGCGAGGGGCATCTGCTGCACACGGCGCAGATCCCGGTGGGCGGCTGGCAGGTCACCAACGATCTGGCGCGCGGCCTGGCGACGCCGATCGCCCATGCGGAACGGATCAAGATCCTCGACGGCAGCGCCCTCGATGGCGGCGACGACGCCAAGGCCATGGTGATGGTGCCGCAGGTGGGCGAGGACGAGGACCATCTCGTCAGCATCCCGCGCAGCACGGTGATCAACATCATCCGGCCGCGCATCGAGGAGACGCTGGAACTGGTGCGCGACCGTCTGGATGCCGCGGCGCTCGGCCGCGACGCCGGATCGCGCGTGGTGCTCACCGGCGGCGCCAGCCAGCTGGTGGGGTTGCGCGAACTGGCCGCGCAGATCCTCGACAGGCCGGTGCGGCTGGGGCGTCCGCTCCCGCTGCGCGGCCTGCCGGACACGGCGCAAGGCCCTGATTTCGCCACGACCCTCGGGCTTGTTGCCTGGGGGGCCGGCGAGGGCCGCCCGCTGCTCGATATCGACCCCGGGCCGGATCGCGGAAACTCGCGATTTACCCGTTTCGTCAACTGGCTTCGCGACCGCGTCTGATGCAATCTGCGCCCGGTTCGCCACGCCCAACGATGCCCGATTCGCGAGGAGAGACGCTGCAATGACGCTGAACCTGACGATCCCGCGCCAGCAGCACACCGATTTCAGTCCGCGCATCACCGTGATCGGTGTTGGCGGTGCCGGCTGCAACGCCGTCAACAACATGATCGCGATGGGCCTGGACGGCGTGGAGTTCCTGGTGGCGAACACCGACGCGCAGGCGCTGGTGCACAGCCGCGCCGAGCGGCGTGTGCAACTGGGCCCGCACCTGACGCAGGGCCTGGGCGCGGGCGCCAAGCCGGAGATCGGCCGCGCCGCCGCCGAGGAGGCGACCGAGGATCTGGCGCGCCACCTCGAGGGCATGCACATGGTCTTCATCACGGCGGGCATGGGCGGTGGTACGGGCACGGGTGCTGCGCCGGTGATCGCGCGCATGGCGCGCGAGCGGGGCATCCTGACGGTGGGCGTGGTGACCCGTCCCTTCGATTTCGAGGGGCCGAAGCGCAAGCGCGCCGCCGAGGCCGGGCTGGACGAGCTGCAATCCTATGTCGACACGCTGATCGTCATCCCGAACCAGAATCTCTTCCGCAAGGCGAATGAGCGGACCACCTTCGCCGAGGCCTTCAAGATGGCCGATGACGTGCTGCATATGGGCGTGCGCGGCGTCACCGACCTGATGGTCAATCCCGGCCTGGTGAACCTGGACTTCGCCGATATCCGCACCGTCATGGCCGAGATGGGCAAGGCGATGATGGGCACCGGCGAGGCCGAGGGCGAGGACCGCGCGGTGAAGGCGGCCGAGGCCGCGATCAGCAACCCGCTGCTCGAGGACACCTCGATGCTCGGCGCCAAGGGCGTGCTGATCAACATCACCGGCGGCTACGACATGACGCTGTTCGAGGTCGACGAGGCCGCGAACCGCATCCGCCGCGAGGTGGATGAGGAAGCCAACATCATCTTCGGCTCCTCGGTCGATGAGGACATGAACGGCCGCCTGCGCGTCTCGGTGGTCGCGACGGGCATCGACGCCATCCAGGAGCATGGGGTGGAGCGGCCGAAGCTGGTCGCGGTCGGCGGCGGCGCCCAGGCGCCGGTGCAGGCGGTGGCCAGCGCCAGCATCCCCGGCGCCGCGGCGCCGCGCAGCGTGCCGGGCGCCCCGGCCGCGCCGCGCCCGGTGATGCCGCAGCCCGCCTCCCCGGTGCGCGTCGGCGGCCCGAATGCCGGCGCGCCGCGCCGCCCGGCCGGCATGGCCCCCGCGGTCGCGCCGATGGCGCCCGTCGCCACCCCGGCGCCGGCCTCGATGAACCCGCCGGTCTCCTTCGAGGCGCCGGCCGCGCATCCGGTCGAGGCGCCCTCGCCCGAGGACATGCCGGCGCCGCTGGCGCATGCCGAGATGCGCGCCCCGGCCGCCGCGCCGCGGCCGATGGCGCCGCCGCCGGTCTCCGCGCCCCCGGCCAGCTCGGGCGGCTTCAACCTGTTCCGCAAGGCGACGGGGCTGATGCGCCGCAACCTGACCACCGAGGGCGACGCGGCCCGCCCGCTGCCGCCGCAGCAGGCCGCCGCGCCGCAGGCCCCGGCCGCGCCGCGCCAGGCCCCCGCCGCCGCCCCCGCCGCCCCGCCGGCGGAGGAGATGGGCCTCGACATCCCGACCTTCCTGCGCCGCCAGAACAACTGACGTCTGACAGCGGACGGAGGCCGGAGGCGGGCCGGGGCGGACACAGCCCCGCGAGCCGCCCCCGGTCACAGGACCCAGCCCCGCGCCCCCGGCGCGGGGCTTTTTGCATCGCAAAATCCCTTACTCGCCAGACACTTATCAAGCGAAGCTCGACGGAAATAATCGGTAATAAGCGTTGACTCGCCCTGGCCCTGCCACGCTGCCATCTAGACGCTGACGGAACGGCCTCTGGTGCGTTTCCCGACTGAAATGATGGCAGGTTGGTAATGGACGGTTTCCTCGCAACGGCTCTGGAACGGCGCAAGACGCTCAAGGCGGCCATTGGCTGCGTGGGTGTCGGCCTGCATTCCGGCCTGCGCGCCAGCCTGACCCTGCGTCCCGCCCCCGCCGGCAGCGGCATCACCTTCCGCCGCATCGATCTCGGCCTCGACATCCCCGCCCGCTTCGACCTGGTCTCCGACACGCGGCTCTGCACCGCCCTGTCGCTGCCGGGCCATCCGCAGGCGCGCATCGGCACCATCGAGCATGTGATGGCGGCGCTGGCCGCCTGCGGCATCGACGACGCGCTGATCGAGGTGGACGGGCCGGAAGTGCCGATCATGGACGGCTCGGCCGCGCCCTTCCTGTTCCTGATCGACTGCGCCGGCACCATCACCAGCGCCCTGCCGCGCCGCACCATCGAGGTGCTGAAGAGCGTGCGGGTCGAGGAAGGCGCCGCCTGGGCCGAGCTGCACCCGACCGCCACGCCGGGCTTCGAGGCGGATCTCGAGATCGACTTCCCCTCGCCCGCCATCGGCCATCAGGCGCTGTCGCTGCGGGTCACCGAGGCCTCCTTCCGCGCCGGCCTGGCCAATGCCCGCACCTTCACCCTGGCCGAGGATGTGGCGCGTGCCCGCGCCGCCGGCCTGGCCAAGGGCGGCAGCCTGGACAATGCCGTGGTGGTGGACGGCCCGCTGGTGCTGAACCCGGCGCGGGCTGCGCCATCCGGATGAATGCGTGCGCCACAAGCTGCTCGACGTGGTGGGCGACCTGGCCCTGGCCGGCGCGCCGCTCTCGGCCCGCTTCTCCGGCAGCCGCTCCGGCCATGCGCTGAACAACCGCCTGCTGCGGGCGCTGTTCGCCGATGCCACCGCCTGGCGCTGGCAGGAGGAGGCGCTGCTCTCCCTCGCCGTCCCGGTGGCCGCCGCCCTGGCGACTCCGGTGCCGGCGACTCCGGCGCCCGCCGCCGCGCAGGCCCCGGCCCCGGCGCAGCGCGCCGCCGAGCCGGTCGCGGCCTGAAGGCCGCGCCGCGGTGGCGTTGCAGCCGCAGGGCGAACCGGCCCTGGCCGCGTCCCTTTCGCCGGCTGGCGGCGACGCGGAGCACGGCAAGATGACCCGGCCCCCTTGCCGTCCCGCCCATGCCGCATGGTATAGAGCGGGCGCCATGCGCACCCGTCTGAACCGGACTCTCCGCCTTTCCCTGATCCTGGCCGCCCCGCTGCTGGCGGGCGCCTGCTCGGCCTGGGATGGCAAAGACAGCTCCCTGCGACCCGGGGCCTCCACGGCCGACCAGTCGCCGGAGGCGCTCTATGCCGCGGGCATCGATGCCCTGCGCCAGGAGCGCTACCAGCAGGCCGTCGAGATGTTCGACGCCGTGGAGAGCAACCACCCCTACTCCACCTGGGCGACCAGCGCGAAGCTGATGTCCGCCTATTCGGAGTACATGCGCAACCGCTACACCGAGGCCATCGGGTCGCTGGACCGCTTCATCCAGCTGCACCCGGCGCATCGCGACATCGCCTATGCCTACTATCTGCGCGCGCTCTGCTACTATGAGCAGATCGTCGATGCCGAGCGCGACCAGCGCGGCACGGAAACCGCGCTGGCCCAGCTGCAGGATGTGGTGAACCGCTTCCCGGACAGCGCCTATGCGCGCGACGCCCGGCTGAAGATGGATCTGGCGCGCGACCACCTGGCGGGGCGCGAGATGATCGTCGGCCGCTTCTACCAGGCGCGCGGCCTCTACACCGCCGCCATCGGCCGCTTCAAGCGGGTGGTCGAGGAGTATCAGACCACCAACCACGTGCCCGAGGCGCTGCACCGCCTGACCGAGGTCTATCTGGCCCTCGGCCTGACGGAGGAGGCGCGCAAGACCGCCAGCGTGCTGGGCCACAACTATCCGGGCAGCCCCTGGTACCAGGATTCCTACGCCCTGCTGGTCGATGGCGCCGCCCCCGCCCCGCAGGACCGCCCCGGCTTCCTCAGCCGCGCCTGGAACTCGGTGTTCTGAGCCGGCGCGGTCCGGTCGCATGCTGACCTCGCTGGCCATCCGCGACGTCGTGCTGATCGAGCGGCTGGACCTCGCCCTCGGTGCCGGCCTCACCGTGCTGACGGGCGAGACCGGCGCCGGCAAATCCATTCTGCTGGACAGCCTCGGCCTCGCCCTCGGCCAGCGGGCGGAGGCCGGCATGGTGCGGGCCGGCCAGGCCCAGGCCTCGGTCACCGCCTGTTTCCACCTGCCCCCCGGCCACCCCGCCAACGACCTGCTGGCCGAGCAGGGCATCGAGGTGGAGGATGAGCTGGTGCTGCGCCGCGTGGTGCAGGCCGATGGCCGCTCCCGCGCCTTCGCCAATGACGAGCCGGTGGGCGTCGCCCTGCTGCGCCGCCTGGGCGCGCTGCTGGTCGAGGTGCAGGGCCAGCACGACCAGGTGGGGCTGGCCGACCCGGCCAGCCATGCCGGGCTGCTGGACGCCTTTGGCGGGCTGGAGGCGCAGCGCAACCGCGTCGCCGACACCTACCGCGCCTGGCGCGCCGCCGAGCGGGCGCTGAAGGACGCGCAGGCCGCCATCGCCCAGGCGCAGCGCGACGAGGAGTGGCTGCGCCACGCCGTCGACGAGCTCTCTTCCCTCTCCCCCGAGGAGGGCGAGGAGGAGGCGCTGGCCGCCGAGCGCCAGGGCATGCAGCAGGGCGAGCGCCGGGCCGAGGCCGTGGCCTCGGCGCTGTCCGAGCTGCAGCCGCGCGACCGGCGCGGCGGCACCGCCCCCTCCGCCGCCCTGCGCAACGCCGCCCGCGCGCTGGAGCGGCTGCCGCCGCCGAATGAGGAGGCCGCGCCGATCCTGGCCGCGCTCGGCCAGGCGCAGGACGCGCTGGCCGAGGCCGAGGGGCTGCTGGAACGCCTGACCGGCGAGCTGGGCCCCGATCCGCGCCGGCTGGAGCAGGTGGAGGAGCGCCTCTTCGCGCTGCGCGCCGCCGCCCGCAAGCATGCCGTCGCCGTGGTCGAGCTGCCCGGGCTGCTGCGCGACCTGTCCGACCGCCTGGCCGCGCTGGATGCCGGGGCGGAGCGCGCCGCCGCGCTGGAGGCCGCCGCCGCCACCGCCCGCCAGGCCTACCAGAAGGAGGCCGAGGGCCTCTCCGCCGCCCGCGCCGGGGCCGCCCGGCGGCTGGAGAAGGCGGTGGCGGCCGAGCTGGTGCCGCTGAAGCTGGACCGCGCCCGGCTGCATATCGAGATCGCCGCGCGCGAGGAGCGCGCCTGGGCCGCCGATGGCCAGGACCGCGTCACCTTCCTGGTCTCCACCAATCCCGGCCAGAAGCCGGGGCAACTGGAAAAAATCGCCTCGGGCGGCGAGCTGTCGCGGCTGATGCTGGCGCTGAAGGTGGTGCTCGCCCGCGGCTCGCCGGTGCCGACCCTGGTCTTTGACGAAGTGGACAGTGGCGTCGGCGGCGCCACCGCCGCCGCGGTCGGCGACCGCCTGGCCCGCGTCGCCGAGCGGCTGCAGGTGCTGGTGGTGACGCATTCGCCGCAGGTGGCCGCGCGCGGCGCGCAGCATTGGCGCGTCTCCAAGGGGGTGCGGGCGGACCGCGCCGAGACCCGCGTGGAGGCGCTCTCGGCCGAGGCGCGGCGCGAGGAGATCGCCCGCATGCTGGCCGGCGAGACCATCACCGAGGCGGCCCGCGCCGCCGCCGATTCCCTGCTGCACTGAGGCGCGGCCGGGTCGCCCCGGCCGCCCCGCAGCGCCTCAGCGGCGCGCCGAGAGCTGCGCCGCGTAGCTGTCGAAGGTCAGCTCGGAAATGCGGTGCCACAGCCGCATCTCGTCGCGGCCCTTGCTCCAGCTGGCGTGGATGGTGGCGAAATCCGGGTTGCGGGCGACGATCTCGCGCTCCAGCCCTTCCCAGGTACGGGCGCAGGCATCCAGCATGTCGCGCGAGAAGGGGCGCAGCTTGGCGCCCTGCGCCACCAGCCGGCGCAGCGCCTCCGGGTGGTGGGTGTCGTAGCGCGCCACCATCCACTTGGTCGCTTCCGAGCAGGCCGAGCGGATCGCCGCCTGGTAGTGCTTCGGCAGGGCGTTGTACTGGTCGAGATTGCAGAAGAACTGGGTGTTGGCCGCGCCCTCCCACCAGGCGGGGTAGTAGTAGAAGGGGGCGACGCGGACGAAGCCCAGCTTCTCGTCATCCACCGGGCCGAGCCACTCCACGGCGTCGATCGTGCCGCGCTCCAGCGCCGGGTAGATGTCGCCGCCGGCCAGCTGCTGCGGCACGCCGCCCAGCCGCTCCAGCACCGTGCCGGCCAGGCCGCCGATGCGCATCTTCAGCCCCTTGAGGTCCGCCGCCATCGGCACCTCCTTGCGGAACCAGCCGCCCATCTGCGCGCCGGTCGAGCCCAGCGGCAGGCCGAAGACGTTGAACTTGGCGAAGAAGGCGTTCAGCAGCTCGACCCCGCCGCCCTGGTACAGCCAGGCCTCCTGCTGCCGCGTGTTCAGCCCGAAGGGCAGGCCGGTGGCGATGGCGAAGGCCTCGTTCTTGCCGGTGTAGAAGAAGCTGGTGGTGTGGGCGCATTCGACATTGCCGCCCTGCACCGCATCCAGCGCCTGCAGCGGCGGCGTGATCTCGCCCGCGCCGAAGACGCGGATCTGGAACTGGTTGTCGGTCAGCTCGGCGACGATGCGGGCGAAGACCTCGCCGGTGCCGTAGATGGTCTCCAGCGACTTCGGATAGGAGGAGGTCATCCGCCAGCGCAGCGCGGGGCTGGACTGGGCGATGGCCGGCATGGCCAGGCCGGCGGTGCCGGCGGCGGCGAGGCCGGTCTGGCGGAACAGGGCGCGACGCAGCATGAGGCTTTCCTGATTTCTGAATCTTGCGTTGGCGCTGCATGGATCACAACGGAACGCGCCTGAACAGGGGCGCAGGCAACACAAGATTGCGGCGCAGCCATGCCGGCGCCCGCCCTGCCCTCCGCCGGCCGCCGCCGGCGGGTTTTCGCCCCCGCGACCGCTTCCCCGGCGCCGCGTCGCGCGTTAGCAGAGGGCCATGACCGCCCCGCTCCGCTCCCTCCCCGTCGATGCCCTGACCGAGGCCCAGGCGGCCGAGGAACTGGCCGAACTGGCCCGCGCCATCGCCGAGGCCGACCTCGCCTATCACCAGCAGGACGCGCCGGTCATCACGGACGCCGAATATGACGCGCTGCGCCGCCGCAACGCGGCGATCGAGGCGCGGTTCCCGGCGCTGAAGCGGGCGGACAGCCCGAGCGACGCCGCCCCCGGCGCGGCGCCGGCGGCCGGCTTCGCCAAGGCGCGGCACGGCACGCCGATGCTCAGCCTGGACAATGCCTTCGCCCCCGGCGACTTCCTGGAATTCACCAGGACCATCCGCCGCTTCCTGCGGCTGGAGGAGGCCGAGGTGCTGCGCTTCGTGGCCGAGCCCAAGATCGACGGGCTCTCGGTCAATTTGACCTATGAGAAGGGGGTGTTCGTGCGCGGCGCGACGCGCGGCGACGGCACCGAGGGCGAGGACATCACCCGCAACCTCGAGACTTTTTCCGAGGAGATCCTGCCGCGCCGGCTGAAGGCCCCCTTCCCCGACCAGATCGAAATCCGCGGCGAGGTCTTCATGACCAAGGCGGATTTCCTGGCCTTCCGCGACGAGCAGGCGCGGCTGGCGGAGGAGCGCGAGCAGCGCCGCGAGCGCGGCGAGAAGGTCGGGCCCGAGATCCGCATCCCCGCCAATCCGCGCAACGCCGCCGCCGGCAGCCTGCGGCAGCTGGACCCGGAGATCACCCGCCACCGCCCGCTGCGGCTCTTCGCCTATGCCCAGGGCGAATCCAGCGCGCCGGTGGCCGAGACGCATTGGGACTATCTGGAACGGCTCAAGACATGGGGCTTCGACGTCAACCCGCTCTCCCGCCTGCTGCCGGACGAGCATGCGGCGGAGGCCTTCCAGGCCGAGATGGGGGCGCAGCGCGCCGGCCTCGCCTATGACATCGACGGCGTCGTCTACAAGCTGGACCGGCTGGACTGGCAGGCGCGGCTGGGCTTTGTCGGCCGCGCGCCGCGCTGGGCCATCGCCTGGAAATTCCCGGCCGAGCAGGCCACCACGCGGCTGCTCGACATCCAGATCCAGGTCGGGCGGACCGGCGCGCTGACGCCGCGCGCGGTGATGCAGCCGGTCAATGTCGGCGGCGTCATGGTGCAGCACGCGACCCTGCACAATGAGGACGAGATCGCCCGCAAGGATGTGCGCATCGGCGACACCGTCATCCTGCAGCGGGCCGGGGACGTCATCCCGCAGATCGTCGGCATCGTGCCGGAGAAGCGGCCCGAGGGAACGGTGCCCTTCACCCTGCCCACCACCTGCCCGGCCTGCGGCAGCCATGCCGTGCGGCCGGAGGGCGAGGTGGTGCGGCGCTGCACCGGCGGGCTGATCTGCCCGGCCCAGACGGTGGAGCGGCTGAAGCATTTCGTCGGCCGCACCGCGATGGATATCGAGGGGCTGGGCGAGGAGAACATTCTTCGGCTGCACGAGGAGGGCCTGGTGAAGAGCCCCGCCGACATCTTCCGCCTGCACCGGCACGCGGAGCGGATGCGCGGCTGGGAGGGCTGGGGCAAGGGCGCGAAGACCTCGAAGAAGGTCGACAACCTGCTGGCGGCGATCGAGGCGCGGCGCAACCCGCCGCTGGAGCGCTTCATCTTCGCCCTCGGCATCCGCCGCATCGGCGCGCAGAACGCCAAGCTGCTGGCGCGTCACTACCATTCCCTGGCCGAGTGGCGCGCCAAGATGCTGGCCGCCACCACCATCGGCTCCGAGGCGCGGGAGGAGCTGGGCTCGATCCAGGGCATCGGCCCCGCCATCGCCACGGAGCTCGCCGAATTCTTCGCCGAGAAGCGCAATCTGGCCGCGCTGGACGACCTGGCCAGCGAGGTGACGCCGCAGGAGGCGGAGCGGCTGGGCGACAGCGGCAGCCCCTTCGCCGGCAAGGTGCTGGTCTTCACCGGCACGCTGCAGCACAGCTCGCGCGACGAGGCGGAGGCGATCGCCGACCGGCTGGGCGCCAAGGTGACCAAGAGCGTATCGAAGAAGACCGATTTCGTCGTGGTCGGCGCCGATGCCGGCTCCAAGGCGAAGAAGGCGGCCGAGCTCGGCGTCACCACCCTGACCGAGGCCGCCTGGCGCGAGATGGCCGGGCTGCCGCCTATGCAGGACGCCGGTCCGGCCGCGGAGGCCGCTCCGGCCGGGCCACCGGAAGAGAATCCGGGCTGAGCAGCTCGGCCAGGGCCCGGTCGAGCACGCCCAACGGGTCGCGGCCGCGCCCGGCCGAGACCAGGCCGCGATGCCCGGCGCACAGCACACGATGCCGCGCCCCGGGCAGCAGGGCCGAGGCGACGGAGACCAGCCCGTCATTCGGGCCCTGGCCCTCGCTTTCCATCCAGCGGGCCAGCGCCAGATAGCGGCGGTCCGGGCCCACCGCCTCCTCGCCGATGGCGGAGGCGATGCTGAGCACCGGCAGCCGCGCCGTCAGCGCCGCGATGGGCGCGGCATGCTCCTGCATCCAGCCATGCCGGGCGGCGGTGGAGAGATCTTCCAGCCCCTCCCCCGCGCCCAGCCCGGCCAGCCGCACCAGCGCCGCCAGGCCGCGATGCAGCCAGGGCCGCGCCAGCACCGCATCCGCCACCGGCGAGCCGTAGAAGGGCGATTGCAGCGTCAGCAGCCCGCGGCAATGGCGCGACACCTCCGGGTCCAGCAGGGCGGCCAGGGCTTCCAGCCCGCCCTTGCTGTGCGCCACCAGCAGCGCCGGCCGCGCCTCCGCCCGCAGCGCGGCGGCCAGGCGCGCGGCATTCTCGGCCACGCGCGCGGTGGTGGGCAGCGCCACCACCCCGGCCTCCGCCCCCTGGTCGCGCAGCCAGCGCAGCTGCCCCGCCATGTAGTCGAGGCCGAGCCGCACCATGCCCTCCCCCAGCAGCCCATAGGCCAGCAGCACGCGCTGCCCGCGCAGGGCTGCCGGCATCCGCCTCAGCCCTCCAGCGGCGCGCAGGCGGCGCGCAGCCAGGAGGCGGTCTCCGGCTCCAGCTCCGGGCCGATCTCGGCCAGGACCCGGGCGTGATAGGCATCGATCCAGCCCCGCTCCGCCGGGGACAGCAGGGAGAGGTCGATCAGCCGCCGCTCATAGGGGGCCAGCGTCAGCGTCTCGAACTCCAGGAATTTCTTCTGCTGGTCGGGCTGGCTCGGCGCCTCCTGCACGAGGAGGAGATTCTCGATGCGGATGCCATAGGCGCCGGGCAGGTAGTAGCCCGGCTCGTCGGACAGGATCATGCCCGGCTGGATGGCGATCGGCTTCGCCGCCCGGCTGATGCTGACCGGCCCCTCATGCACCGAGAGAAAACTGCCGATGCCATGGCCGGTGCCATGGTCATAGTCGAGCCCGGCCTGCCACAGCGGCGCGCGGGCGATGGCGTCGATATGCGCCCCCGCCACGCCGCGCGGGAAGCGCAGCCGGGCCAGGGCGACATGCCCCTGCAGCACGCGGGTGTAGCGCTGCCGCAGCGCCGCGGGCGGCGCGCCGGGGCCGGTCCACAGGGTGCGGGTGACATCGGTTGTGCCGTCCAGGAACTGCCCGCCACTGTCGATCAGATAGCATTCATCGGCGCGGATCGGGCGGTTGGTGGCGTCCGTCGCGCGGTAATGGATGACGGCGCCATTCTCCCCGGCCCCGGAAATGGCCGGGAAGCTCTCCGCCCGGAACAGCGGCAGGTCGCGGCGGAAGCCGAGCAGCCTGGCGGCGGCGCTCATCTCCGTCTCGGCCCCGCGCGGCGCGGCGCCGGCGAACCAGGCCAGGAAGCGGGACAGGGCCAGCGCGTCGCGCCGATGCGCGGCGCGGGCGCCCTGCTGCTCCACCGGGTTCTTGCAGGCGCGCGGCAGGCGGCACGGATCCTCGCCCGGCTTCACGATGGCACCGGCGGCGCCCAGCGTGGCGCCGAACCAGATCGGCGTGATGTCCGGATCCAGCCGCACCGCCTGCCCGGCCAGCCCCTGCAGCACCCCGGCCAGCGCGGCGGGCGGATGGGTGGCGACGCTGTTGCCCAGATGCGCGCGCGTCGCCTCCGACAGCTTGGCCGGGTCCATGAACAGGTCGACCGAGGCATCGTCGCGCAGCAGCGCGAAGCCCAGCGGCAGCGGGGTATGCTCCAGATCGCCGCCGCGCAGGTTGAGCAGCCAGGCCAGCGAATGCGGGTCGGCCAGCACCGCCGCCGCCTCGCCGGCGGCGCGCAGGGTGGCGGCGGCTTCCTCGCGCTTCCCGGCCGAGTCGCGGCCGGCATACTCGGCCGGGTGCGGCACGGCCGGGGCGGCGGGCGGCGCCGGGCGGTCGGTCCACACCGCGTCCAGCGGGTTGGCCGCCAGCGGCACCAGGCTGGTGCCGGCGCCCAGCCGCTCCACCGCCGCCTGCGGGTGCAGCCAGGGGTCGTAGCCGATGCGCAGGCCGGCGGCGTGCTCGGCCAGCCAGTCCTGCGGCGGCTGCTCGACCAGGTGGCGCAGCTCCCACAGCGCCGGGTCGGTCTGCGCCGCGGCCTGGGTGGTGTAGCGGCCATCGGTGAACAGCGCGGCGCGGTCGGCCAGCACGATGGCCATGCCGGCGCTGCCGGTGAAGCCGCTGATCCAGGCCAGGCGCTCGCCGCTCGGCGGCACATATTCGCCCAGATACTCGTCGCCGCGCGGGATCAGGAAACCATCCACCCCGGCCCGGGCCAGTTCGGCGCGCAAAGCCGCCAGGCGCGCGGCCCGGCTGTCGGTTTGTGTCACTTCGATCAGCGTCCCGTTAAGAACATGTTTCCACAGGTTTCAATGCAAGAAGCGCATAGCTCAGCTGTAAGAGCAACGCTCCTGTTCGCACCCGCACAAGATTACACCTCCGTCACCGCACCAGGGGCGGGCGGTCGACGGCAGGAGCCAGTCCCGCGGACCACCCCGGCGCGACAATGGAACGCTAGACAATGGACGCCCGCATCACCAAGCCGGAGTTCGACTCCGCCATCCCCAGCGCTGCCCAGACCCTGGACGCAGCCCGCACCGTCGCCCTGGAAGCGATGCGCGCCCGGGATGAGGCGATCGGCCAGTGGATCCGCAAGGCCGTCACCTCCGCCTTCCGCGCCATCATCGACTACCCGCGCCGCCGCCGGGTCTATGACGAGCTGGCCATGCTGACCGACCGCGAGCTGGCCGATATCGGCCTGTCCCGCACCGACATCCCCCGCGTCTTCGAGGGTGATTTCGAGCAGAAGGCCCGCCAGGCCGCCAACGCCCCCGCCCAGGGCCGTCCCCAGGCGGCCTGAGCACCAGGGCGCGACCGGCCCGGATACGGCCGAGGCTGCGGCAGACAGGCCGCACCTCGGAAAAAAACGCATCCGGCCGGAAACCCCTCGCGCGCGCGCGTGTTTTGACCAGCAGAGAGACTACACCGGACCGGCGCTTCCTCCCCCCCCCCCGGCGCCGATCCGGACTTTGAGAAACCCCGCATCTCCCCCGGATGCGGGGTTTTTCTTTCGGCTGCCGGTCAGGGCCGGGACGGGAGGCGCTGCACGGCCACGGGACGCTTCGGCCCGGGGTTGCGGGCCGCCCGGTGCCGTGCCGGAGAGACAGGCGCAACCCGCACACAGTGCCGGGCCGCGCCAACCCCATGCCGAGGCCCGCTTTACCGGGAGACGGCGGCAGCCCGAAAAAAAGGTTTGCGGAGGACGAGGGCGGACCAGTGGCCCTGGTCGATGCGGCGTTCCAGCACCATGCCGGCGCGGCGATGCGCCGCCAGCACCATGCGCACCTGGGTGCCCAGCAACCCGGCCAGGATGGCGGTGCCGCCCGGCGCCAGATGGTCCGACAGCGCCTTGGACATGGCGCAGAGCGGCCGCGCCAGGATGTTGGCGAAGACCAGGTCATAGGTGCCGGCGCGCACGCTGCGGTGCTTCCAGCCATCCGCCAGCTTCGCCCGGAACTGGTTGCGCAGCCCGTTCATGTTGGCGTTGTCCTGCGCCACGCGCACCGACCAGGGCTCGATATCGGTGGCCAGCACCTTGCGGTGCAGCCGCTTCGCCGCCGCCATGGCCAGGATGCCCGAGCCGGTGCCGAGGTCGAGGATGCGCTTCGGCCGGCGATGCGCCATGCCCTCGAAGCCGATCAGGCAGCCGCGGGTCGAACCATGCTCGCCCGAGCCGAAGGCCAGCCCCGCATCCAGCCGCAGCACGATCTTGCCATAGGTGGTCGGGTTCGGCAGGTGGGTCGGGCGGATCAGCACGCTGGCGCCGATCTCCTGCTCGGGGAAGGCCTGCACGGTGCGGGCCAGCCAGCCATCGGCCTCGACCGGCGCGCGCTTCAGCTCCGGCGGCTCGATGCCCGACAGGGCGGCGGCCAGGATCAGCGCCGGCAGCAGCTCCTCATCCCCGGCGCCGATCTCGCGCACCGCCTCCAGCCCCCAGGTGTCGGTCGGGTCGTCCTTGAAATAGCCGACGGTGGGGCAGACGATCTGCATCGCCGCCTCGAAGGCGGGCACGGCATGCTCGGGCAGGCCATCGATCGTCAGGGTCTCGAGCAACTGGGGATGGCGGCGGTTCATCAGGCCTTTTCCACGAAACTGTCCAGAACGCGCTTCCGCCCCGCCTTTTCGAAATCGACGTCGAGCTTGTTGTCTTCCGCGTCCAGCACGCGGCCATAGCCGAATTTCTGGTGGAACACCCGAGTCCCGACCGGAATCGGCGCGGTTTTCGCGGGGCGTTCCGACACTTCCCACGAGCCGGCCTCGATCACCCGCGGCTTGCGGGCGATCAGCGGGAACTGGCCGGAGAAGGCGGAGGGCATCGCCGCCATGGGCTGGCGGCGCTGGCCGCCCTCCACCGTCACCTGGTCCGGCGGCAGCTCCTCCAGGAAGCGCGACGGGATGGCGCTGGTCCAGTTGGCATAGATGCGCCGGTTGGCGGCGTGGCTGATGGTGCAGTATTTCCGCGCCCGGGTGATGCCGACATAGGCGAGGCGCCGCTCCTCCTCGAGCCCCTTCTCGCCCCCCTCATCCAGCGCGCGCTGGTGCGGGAACAGGCCTTCCTCCCAGCCGGGCAGGAAGACCATGTCGAATTCCAGCCCCTTGGCGGCGTGCAGCGTCATCAGGCTGACCTTGCCGTCATCCGACTGCTCGTCATTCTCCATCACCAGCGCGACATGTTCGAGGAAGCCGGCCAGGCTCTCGAACTCCGCCATGGCGCGCAGCAGCTCCTTCAGGTTGTCGAGCCGGCCCGGCGCCTCGGGCGATTTGTCCTGCTTCCACATCTCGGTGTAGCCGGATTCGTCGAGCAGCGTCGCCGCCACCACCACATGGCCCTCGCGCGACAGCATCTCGCGCCAGCGGGCGAAGCCCTCCAGCAGCTCGTGCAGCGCCTGGCGCGGCTTGGGGCGCATGCCGCCGCTGGCCACCATGCCGCCGGCCGCCGCCACCAGCGGCACGCCCTGCTCCCGCGCCGCCTCGTGCAGCTGGCGGATGGCGGTGTCGCCCAGGCCGCGCTTCGGCGTGTTGACGATGCGCTCGAAGGCGAGGTCGTCGGCCGGCTGGTTGACCACGCGCAGATAGGCCATGGCGTCGCGGATCTCGGCGCGCTCATAGAATTTCTGGCCGCCAACGACACGGTAGGGGATGCCGAGCGTGATCAGCCGCTCCTCGAAGGCGCGGGTCTGGAAGCCGGCGCGCACCAGGATGGCGATCTCGGCCAGGCTCTGCCCGTCGCGCCGCGCCGCCTCGATGCGGGAGCCCACCATGCGGGCCTCCTCCTCCGAATCCCAGAGCGAGACCACCCGCACCTTCTCGCCGGCTGAATCCTTGCGCCCGGGGCGCAGCGTCTTGCCGAGGCGGCCGGAATTCTTGGCGATCAGCCCGGAGGCGGCGGCGAGGATCGGCGCGGTGGAGCGGTAGTTGGATTCCAGCCGGACGATGGTGGCGCCGGGAAAATCCTTCTCGAACCGAAGGATGTTCTCGATCTCGGCGCCGCGCCAGGAATAGATCGACTGGTCATCGTCGCCGACGCAGCAGATATTTCTTTCAGCTGGGTTCGGGCGCTGCGCCAGCAGCCGCAGCCAGAGATACTGGACCGTGTTGGTGTCCTGGTACTCGTCGACCAGGATGTAGCGGAAATTGCGGTGGTACTGCGCCAGCACGTCCGGATGGCCGCGCAGCACCTCCACCACATGCAGCATCAGGTCGCCGAAATCGGTGGCGTTGAGCTGCTTCAGCCGTTCCTGATAGGCGGCGTAGAGGCTGCGGGCGCGGTTGTTGGCGAAATCCGAATCCTCGGCCGCGGTGATGCGGGCCGGCGTCAGCCCGCGATCCTTCCAGCGCTGGATGATGCCCATCAGCGCCTGGGGCGGCCAGCGCTTCATGTCGACGCCCGACGCCTCCATCACCTGCTTCAGCAGGCGCATCTGGTCGTCGGTGTCGAGGATGGAGAAATTGCTGGTCAGGCCCACCAGCTCGGCATGCCGGCGCAGCATGCGGGCGCAGAGCGCGTGGAAGGTGCCGAGCCACAGCCCCTCCGCCGGATGGCCCAGAATGGCCGAGACGCGCTCGCGCATCTCGCGCGCCGCCTTGTTGGTGAAGGTGACGGCCAGCACCTGGTTGGGGAAGGCGCGGCGCGTCATCAGGATATGCGCGAAGCGGGTGGTCAGCACCCGCGTCTTGCCGGTGCCGGCGCCGGCCAGCACCAGCAGCGGGCCGTCCACCGTCTCCACCGCCGCGCGCTGCTCGGGGTTCAGCCGGGCCAGGTAGTCATCGGCCGGGTCGAGGCCGCGCGGCCCGCTCATCTCATAGGTCATTGGCAGGCCCCCACGGAACCGGCGGCGCAGCGCGTCTCCCCATCCACCCAGAGCGCGCCGTCCAGGGTGGCGGTGGACAGATCCGCGCCGTCCAGCCGGGCGCCGGTCAGCTCGGCCCCGGTCAGGTCGGCGCGGAAGAAACGGGCACCGCGCAGATCGGCCCGCACCAGCCGGGCGCCGCGCAGCGTGGCACGGGTGAATTCCGCGCCGCGCAGCACCGCGCCAGTGAAATCGGCCTCGCTGGCCTCGGCCGAGGTGAAGCGCGCCCCCGGCGCCTCCACCCCCGCCAGCCGCGCCCCGGTCAGCCGGCCGCGCGCGAAGCTGGTCTCGCGCAGCACGGCGCCGGACAGATCGGCGCCGGAGAGATCCCGGCCATCCAGCAGGCAGCGCCGCCAATCCACCGCGGGCGCGGGCGGGTCGGCGCAGCCGGCCAGCGCCGAGGCGGCCGGCCAGAGGACGGGACCCAGGGTCAGGGCAAGGAGAACCGGAAGGAGGATTGGCGCGCGCACCCCCTGGATATAGAACGAGGAGCGAACGCGGCCAACCGCTGGCCGCCGGGAGAGGGGGATTCGTCCATCCTGAGCCTGCCGATCCGCCTGCTGGAGGCCAGCGCGCGCCAGGGCGGCCTGCTGCTGGCGCTGGGCATTTTCGCCGGGCTGTTCATCCCGCCCCTGGCCGCCGCCCTGCGCGACGTGGTCACGCCCACGGTCGCCCTGCTGATGACGCTGGTGCTGCTGCGGGTCGACCCCGCCCAGGTGCTCTCCTATCTGCGGCGCCCGGCGCTGGTCGCCGCCCTGCTGGCCTGGCTGCTGCTGGCCTGCCCGCTGCTGGTCTGGGCGGTGGTCGCCGCCACCGGGCTGGACGGGCCGCTCGGCGCCGCCCTGGTCATCATGGCCACCGGCTGCGCCGCCACCTCCTCCCCTGCCTTCGCCCGGCTGGTCGGGCTGGATGGGGAGATCGCGCTGGTCGCCTCCCTCCTCTCCACCCTGCTGGTGCCCTTCACCGCGCCGCCGCTGGCGCTCGGCCTGCTCGGCATCGACCTGTCGCTCTCGGTCACCGCGCTGATGGCGCGGCTGGCGCTGGTGGTGGGGCTGCCGCTGCTGCTCTCCCTCGTCATCCGCCGGCTCGCCGGGCCGGCGCGGCTGCAGCGCTGGGGCCGCGCCGTGGACGGGGCGGTGGTGCTGCTGGTGGTGCTCTACGGATTCGGGGTGATGGACGGGGTGCTGGCGCGGCTGCTGGCCGAGCCGAGCTTCGTGCTCGGCGGCATCGCCCTGGCCTTCGCCGGCAGCTTCGCGCTGAACGCGCTGACGGCGCTGGCGCTGTGGCCGGCGGGCAAGCGCGTGGCGCTCTCGGCCGGGCTGCTTTCGGGCAACCGGAACATGGCGCTCTATCTGGCGGTGCTGCCGGCCAGCACGGATGCGCGAATCCTGCTGTTCTTCGCGCTGTGCCAGTTTCCGCTGTTCCTCAGCCCGTTTCTGCTGAAGAGTTTTTATCAGAAGATAAATTAAGGGTTCTTTTTTGAAAAAAAGAACCAAAAAACTTTTTTCAGTTGGCGTCCCGCCTAGGGCCTGAGGCGGGACGCCAAACTGAAAGAAAACTTCTTTTTCTTCAGAAAAAGAAGATTTTATGCTTTCGGCCGCGCGCCCAGGATATGCGCGATGGCGTAGCTCAGATCGGCCCGGTTCAGCGTGTAGAAATGGAACTCGTCCACGCCATTGGCCTGCAGCAGCCGCACCTGCTCGGCGGCGAGGGCGGCGGCGACCATGCGGCGGGTGTCGGCATCCTCCTCCAGCCCCTCGAACAGCTTGCCCATCCAGGCGGGGACCGAGGCGCCGCACATGGCGGAGAATTTCTTCACCTGGGTGAAATTCGACACCGGCAGGATGCCGGGCACGATCGGCACGGTGATGCCGGCGGCCAGGCAGCGGTCGAGGAATCGCAGATACAGCTCGGTGTCGAAGAAATACTGTGTGATGGCCCGGGTCGCCCCGGCATCGATCTTGCGCTTCAGATTGTCGAGGTCCTGCTCGGCCGAGACGGCGGTCGGGTGCGTCTCCGGATAGGCCGCGACCGAGATCTCGAAATCACCGATGCGCTTCAGCCCGGCCACCAGGTCGGCGGCATAGGCATAGCCCTCTGGATGCGGGGTGTAGCCCGCCTCGCCCGCCGGCGCGTCGCCGCGCAGCGCCACGATATGGCGCACCCCGGCCTCCCAGTAGCGGCGCGCCACCTCATCCACCTCAGCGCGGCTGGCGCCGACGCAGGTCAGGTGGGCCGCCGGCGTCAGGCTGGTCTCGGCCACCAGCCGCGCCACCGTGGCGTGGGTGCGCTCCTGCGTCGTGCCGCCGGCGCCATAGGTGACGGAGACGAAGCGCGGCGCCAGCGGCTCCAGCCGCCGGATGCAGGACCAGAGCTGCTGCTCCAGCGCCTCGGTCCGCGGCGGGAAGAACTCGAAGGACAGGGCCGGGGCGGGCTGTTCGCTCGGCACCGGCAACCCGGCCACGCGCGGGCCCGTCAGCCAGCGATGCAGCGTGCCCAGGCTGTCCGAAGCCCGGGCGGTCGAGGCGGCGTGGTCGGCGAGGTGGTTCATGCGCTACCCTTACTGCACGGCGTTGCAGAAATGAACGGGGCTGCGCATCTGCCCTGCGCACGCAGCGTTGTTCTGCCCAGCTTGACCTTTGGCTGTTCCATACATTCATCCCAGCATGTATGTAAGCCGCTCCGCCTGCCCCCGTCCCCCAACAGGACCTCCGCATCCATGCGCTCCCTCCGCCGTCCGCTTTTCGTGCTGCTCGGCCTGCTTGCCCTGTCCGGTTGCGCCACCCGTCCGCCGGCGAGCGAGCCGGAAGCGCTGGCGGAGTACGAGCAGAACAACGACCCGATCGAGCCCTTCAACCGCACCATGTATGCGGTGCATAACGGCATCGACACGGTGCTGCTGCGCCCGGCGGCGCAGGTCTACCGCTTCGTCATCCCGCAGCCGGTGCGTGGCGGCATCCGCAACGTGCTGGCCAATCTGCGCAGCCCAGTCATCCTGATCAATGACGGGCTGCAGGGCGAGACGCAGCGCTTCGGCACCACGCTGGGCCGTTTCCTGCTGAACACCACGCTGGGCCTGGGCGGCATCTTCGACGTCGCCAAGAATTTCGGCCTGCCCGCGCATAGCGAGGATTTCGGCCAGACCCTGGCGGTCTGGGGCGTGGGCGAAGGCCCCTACCTGTTCATCCCGGTGCTGGGGCCGAGCAACCCGCGCGATCTTACCGGGTTTGGTGTGGACATGGCCGCGAACCCGCTCACCTGGGTGCTGGCCAATGGTGACAACACGCTGGAGAACCTGGGTTATGTCCAGCTGGGGCTGACCGTGCTCGACACCCGCGAGGGGCTGCTGGACGCGATCGACAACGTCAACGCGACCAGCCTCGATCCCTACGCCACGCTGCGCAGCGCCTATCGCCAGCGCCGGCAGAACGAGATCCGCAATGGCGGCGACCGGCCGGCCCCCGCCAATGCCACGGGCACCGGCTTCGGCGTCGGCGCGGGGCTGAGCGACTGATCCCCAGGCTGGCCTCGCCCGCCCCCCGCAGCCAGCCCCGCGGCCCCCTGGGCCGCGCTCCGGCCGCAACGAGATGAGATTGGACAGGATGTACCGCCGTTCCCTGCTGGCCTCCGCGCTGGCCACCCCCTTCGCCCTCGCCCTTGCCGCCCCCGCCCGGGCGGAGATGGACATCAACCGCGCCGCCAGCTTCATCGAGAGCACCGGCCAGGAGCTGGTCGGCGTGATCAACGCCGCCAACCAGCCGGTGGCGCAGCGCCGCCAGCGCGTCGCCGCCGTGCTGCGTCAGGCGGTGGATGTGGAAGGCGTCGGCCGCTTCATCCTGGGCCGCTGGGTGGCGCACCGCCACCCCGGCCGAGCAGCAGGAATACATGCGGCTCTTCGAGGAGACGCTGATCCGCAACCTCTCCGCCCGCTTCGGCGAGTATCAGGGCGTGCGCTTCAGCCTGGGCCGCAGCCAGCAGCGCACCGAGGATGACGCGCTGGTCAACACCATCATCGAGCGCCCGAACAGCGCCGCCTTCAGCCTGGACTGGCGGGTGGGCGAGGTGAATGGCCAGCCCAAGGTGGTGGATGTGATCGCCGAGGGCACCTCGCTGCGGCTGACCCAGCGCAGCGAGTATTCGGCCGTGATCAGCCGCAATGGCGGCCGCGTCGGCGCGCTGCTGGATGCGATGCGCGGCCAGATCGCCGCGCTGGCGGCCCGCGAGGGGCGCTGATTTCACGCCCCGCCGCAGGGCCGGGACAGGGACAGGAAAGGGCCGGGGCGGCGACGCCCCGGCCCTTTCGCGTCTCCGGCGGCCCGGTTCGCCGGCCGATCCGGCCTAGCGCCGCTCCAGCCGCAGATAGAGGCGATGCCCGTCGAGGCTGGGGAAGACCCGCGCCGCGGCCAGCTCCGATGCCGGCGGCACCGCCGCCAGCCGCTCCATCTCCTCCGGCATGCGCCAGCAGGGACGCCAGCCGAGATAGGCCTCGAGCCAGGCGGCCTCGGCCGGCGGCGCGGCGGCGCTGCCCAGCAGCAGCGAGCCGCCGGGCTTCAGCGCGGCGAAGGCCGCGTCCACCAGCTGGACGGCGTTGCGCTCGCAGCCCGGCAGCTCGGCCAGGGTGATCAGGTCGAAGCAGCCGCGCAGATAGGGGCGCCGGATGAAATAGGGCAGGCCGCAGCGCAGAGCACGCAGCGGCAGGCCGGGCGGCGCCTCGCGCCGGGCGCGCGTCAGCGCATCGCCATCGCTGTCCTGCATCACCCAGCGGGTGATGGCGCGGCCCTGCGTCACCAGCTCCGCCTCCCGCAGATGCCCGGCGCCCAGGGTCAGGATCTCGGCCTGCGGCCGGCGCTCCGCCACAGCGTCGACGATGCGGGCCAGGAAGCGGGTCTGCGCCCGCAGCGCGGCGGGGTAGCCGAGCTGGCGCAGCGCCGCCGCCAGGTCGCGCCCGGCGCGGGAGAGCTGGGCCAGCACCGGCTGCACCGAGGCATGTTCCAGCAGCAGGTCCAGCGTCGCCGGGCCCGGGCCGGGGCCGGGCCGCGCCAGCCCCTCCCGCACCAGCGGCTCCTCCAGCATCAGCCTTTGCAGCGGATGGGCGCGCAGCGTGGCCAGGGCCTGCTGCCAGCCCGCCGCGTCATGCGCCGCGCGCAGCTCGTCGCACAGCGCCACCAGGCGGGCCAGGGCCTGCGGCGCCCAGCCCGGTTCCCAGGCCAGCTCCACCAGCGCGTCGAGAGCCCGGTTCAGTGCTCCGACATCGGACAAGCTCAGGTCCGGAAGGGTCGGGCAGAAATTCGTCGCATCGGGCATTCGCGCTCTCCTGGAGCGAATTGCAGCGCGGGGGAAGGGGTCCCGCATCATCAGAATAGGGGATGGATTGCCAGGAACTGGAACTGGTACCACCCCTTGCTTGCTTCGGCGATGGGCAGCACGGCCATTTCCTGCACCGGTCGCAGGCAGGGCCGGTTCCATTCCGCCCCCGCAAGGCCCAGGCCGCCGCCCGGCCCCGGCTGGTGCGCCATTTGCATGGCCTCTCCCGCACCACTGGAACGGGGCGGGTCGATTGCGCGCGGATGTGGAACTGATCGGCGTCACCAAGCGCTACGGCACGGCCGTGGCGGTCGAGGGCATCTCGCTGGAGATCCCGCCCGCCAGCTATTGCTGCCTGCTCGGCCCCTCGGGCTGCGGCAAGACCAGCACGCTGCGCATGATCGCCGGGCATGAAGAGGTCAGCGAGGGCGACATCCTGCTGGCCGGGCGCAATGTCACCACCCTGCCGCCGGCCGCCCGCGGCACGGCGATGATGTTCCAGTCCTACGCCCTGTTCCCGCATCTGACGGCACTGGAGAACATTGCTTTCGGTTTGCGCATGCGCGGTGTCGCCAAGGCCGAGCGGCTGGCGCGGGCGCGGGAGTTCCTGCGGCTGGTGCAGCTGGAGAAGATGGCGGAGCGGCTGCCGGCGCAGCTCTCGGGCGGGCAGCAGCAGCGCGTGGCGCTGGCCCGCGCGCTGATCACCAGCCCCAAGGTGCTGCTGCTGGACGAGCCGCTTTCCGCCCTCGACCCCTTCCTGCGCACCCAGATGCGCGAGGAGCTGAAGCGGCTGCAGCGCGAGCTCGGCATCAGCTTCATCCATGTGACGCATGGGCAGGAGGAGGCGATGGCGCTGTCCGACATCGCCGTGGTCATGGACCAGGGGCGCATCGCCCAGGCCGGCCCGCCGCGCGAGATCTTCGAGCGCCCGGCCAGCGCCTTCGTCGCCCGCTTCATCGGCGGGCACAATGTCATCGCCCTGCCGCAGGGCCGCTTCGCCGTGCGCACCGACCGCACCCGCCTGGCCGCCACCGGCGGGCCGGCGCCGGCGGCGGGCCCCAGCCTGTCCGGCCACGTCAGCGCCGTCGAGTACCAGGGCAGCGCCGTGCGCGTGGTGCTGCGCGCCGCCGATGGCCAGACCGCCGAGGCGCTGCTGCCGGATGCCGTGTTCCACGCCTCGCCCGTCGCGCCGGGCGAGGCCGCCACCCTGGGCTGGGAGGCGCATGAGGCGCACCCCCTGCCCCAGGGCGCCGCCTGAAGCGCCGCAAGAGCACAGAACAAGACTGGACAGGAGAGCGTGCGAATGAGCGAGACCAAGACCACCCTCACCCGGCGCGGCGCGCTGGGGCTGGCCGGCGCGGCGCTGGGCAGCGGGGCCATCACCGGCTTCCCCACCCTCTGGGCGCAGAACATCCGCAACGTGACGCTGCGGCAGATCGGCACCGGCGTCTCCGGCCTGAACCCGATCGCCGAGCAGGTGAAGAAGGATCTGGGCTTCACCCTGCAGCTGACGGTGACCGACACCGACGCCGTGGCGCAGCGCGCCGCCACGCAGTCGCGCAGCTTCGACATCGCCGATATCGAGTATTTCAGCATCAAGAAGGTCTACCCGACCGGGGTGATGCAGCCGATCGACACCAGCCGCATCAAGCTGGCCGACAAGATCGTGCCGATCTTCACCACCGGCAAGCTGATGCCGGATTCGGTGGTGGCGCAGGGCACCAGCCCCTATTCCGTGGGCTTCGTGCAGGACGCCAATGCGCGCGGCTTCGCCAGCCAGCGCACCGGGCTGATGACGCTGCTGCCCACCATCTACAATGCCGACACGCTGGGCATCCGCCCCGACCTGGTCGGCCGGCCGATCCGCAACTGGCGCGACCTGCTGGACCCCGCCTTCAAGGGCAAGGCCAGCATCCTGAACATCCCGGGCATCGGCATCATGGACGCCGCCATGGTGGCGGAAAGCGCCGGCCTGGTGAAATACGCCGACAAGGGCAACATGACCCGGGCGGAGATCGACCAGACCATCGCCTTCCTGATCGAGGCCAAGCGCGCGGGCCAGTTCCGCGCCTTCTGGAAGACCTTCGACGAGAGCGTGAACCTGATGGCCTCGGGCGAGGTGGTGATCCAGTCCATGTGGTCGCCCGCCGTCACCGCGGTGCGCTCGCGCGGCATTCCCTGCGTCTACCAGCCGCTGGAGGAAGGCTATCGCGCCTGGGGCTCGGGCCTCGGGCTGATGCGCCACCTGTCGGGCCTGCAGCTGGATGCCGCCTATGAATACCTGAACTGGTACCTCTCCGGCTGGGCCGGCGCCTTCCTCAACCGCCAGGGCTATTATTCGGCGGTGCTGGAGACGGCGAAGGCGCAGATGACCGAGAATGAGTGGGGCTACTGGATGGAGGGCAAGCCCGCCGCCAGCGACATCATCGCCCCCGACGGCAAGGTGATGGAGAAGGCCGGCGCGGTGCGCGATGGCGGTTCCTTCCAGGAGCGCATGGGCCGGGTGGTGTGCTGGAACTCGGTGATGAACGAGGACCGCTACATGGTCCAGAAATGGAACGAGTTCATCGCGGCCTAAGTATCCTGCCTGTGCGATTCACGCTTCCGGCGTGCCGCCTCAAGCGATCGCAAGGTTTAGTTAGCCTGTGCGATTCACGCTTTCGGCGTGCCGCCTCAAGCGATCGCACAGGCGGCGGGGTCCGGGGGGATCCTGTCCCCCCGGCGGGTGCCCCAAAGGCGCCCTTGGGGGGGCAGCGCCCCCTGGCCTGGGCCCGAGTGACGCGGAGCATTGATGACCCGATGGTTCTCCTGGCTGCAGGCCGCGCCCCTGGCGCTGGTGCTGGCGGCCTTCCTGCTGGTGCCGCTGGCCATGCTCGTCATCGTCAGCTTCTACGATTATGACAGCTTCAGCCTGATCCCGGATTTCGTGCTGACCAACTACCGGGAGGTCTTCGCCTCCCGCGTCACCTGGCAGACCTATCTGAAGACGGTGTATTTCGCCGGCATCACCTGGGCGGTGACGCTCGGCCTCGGTTTCTGGCTGGCGCCTATTTCCTGGCCTTCGTGGTGCAGAACCCGACGCTGCGCATGGTGCTGTTCGTGCTGTGCACGGTGCCCTTCTG
This sequence comes from Pseudoroseomonas cervicalis, assembly GCF_030818485.1. Taxonomy (NCBI): domain Bacteria; kingdom Pseudomonadati; phylum Pseudomonadota; class Alphaproteobacteria; order Acetobacterales; family Roseomonadaceae; genus Roseomonas; species Teichococcus cervicalis. The sequence continues at coordinate 1,819,581 of NZ_JAUTAJ010000004.1, forward strand.
GACCTCCAACCTGATCCGCATGATCGCCTGGGTGCCCTTCCTCGGGCGCAACGGCATCCTGAACAGCGCGCTGATCGGCATGGGCGCGATCGACCAGCCGCTGGAATTCCTGCTGTTCTCGGATTTCTCGGTGATCCTCGCCTTCGTGCATCTCTACACGCTGTTCATGGTGGTGCCGATCTTCAACACCATGATGCGCATCGACCGCAGGCTGCTGGAGGCGGCGCGCGATGCCGGGGCCGGCTTCTGGCAGACGCTGTGGTGCGTGATCCTGCCGCTGTGCAAGCCGGGCATCGGCATCGGCAGCATCTTCGTCGTCGTGCTGGTGATGGGCGATTTCGCCACGGTGCGGCTGATGAGCGGCGGGCAGAGCGCCTCGGTCGGGCTGATGATCAGCAACCAGATCGGGCTGATGCAGTATCCGGCGGCGGCGGCCAATGCGGTGGTGCTGCTGGCCATGGTGCTGCTGCTGGTGGGCGCGATGCTGCGCGCCATCGACATCCGCAAGGAGCTGTGAGCCGATGCCCGGACGCGCCGCGCGGCTGCTGCTCGGCAGCCTGTTCGCCCTCTTCCTGCTGTTCCTCTATGGACCCACGCTGACCATCACCATCCTCTCCTTCCAGGGGCCGGATGGCGGGCTGACCTTCCCGATGAACGGCGTGTCGCTGCACTGGTTCGCGCGGCTGTTCCAGCCGCAGGCGGTGGGCGATCTCGGCGCCTCGATGACCCGCACGCTGCTGCTGGCGGCGATGGTGACGGCCAGCACGGTGGTGGTCTCGCTCGCCGCCGGCATGGCCTTCCGCCGCCGCTTCGCCGGCAGCGCGCTGCTGTTCTACCTGACCCTGGCCAGCCTGATCGTGCCCTCGATCCTGGTCAGCCTCGGCATCGGGCTGCTGTTCAACCTGCTGGAATGGGAGCCGGCCTGGTATTCCTCGGCCTTCGGCGCGCAGCTGACCTGGACCCTGCCCTTCGGCCTGCTGATCATGTTCGCCGTGTTCAACCGCTTCGACCGGTCCTGGGAGGAAGCGGCGCGCGACATGGGCGCCACCCCCTGGCAGAGCTTCTGGCATGTGGTGCTGCCGATCATCGCACCGAGCGTGGTCGGCATCGCGCTGTTCGGCTTCACCCTGTCCTTCGACGAATTCGCCCGCACGCTGCTGACGGCGGGCAGCGGCAACACGCTGCCGCTGGAGATCCTGGGCATGACGACGACGGTGACGACGCCGGTGCTCTATGCGCTCGGCACCGTCTCCACCGCCCTCTCCTTCCTGGTGATCGGCGGCGCCATCCTCGGCGTGCGGCTGCTGGCGCGGCGGCGCGGGGCCTGAGGCTTCAGGCGCCGCGCAGCAGATCGGTGGCGCGGTGGCCCTCCGCCACGCCATCGATCAGGAACACCTCGCCGCGCAGATGCTCGCGCCGCAGCGGCAGGATGGCGCGATAGGCCGGCGAATCGTACCAGCCGCGCGCCCGCGCCCGGTCGGGAAAGGCGATGACGACCAGGTCGCGGCCGCATTCGCCCTCCAGCGCCTCGCGCGGGCCGCCATGGATCAGGAAGCGGCCGCCAAAGGGGGCGAGGGTGGCGTCGATCGCCGCCAGATAGGCGGCGATCTCCGGCCTCAGCGCCACCGGATGCAGCAGGCCCACGGCATAGCAGGTCATGATGGCGTCCCCTGCCCGGCTCAGGCCGGCAGGCCGGCGGGGGCGGCGGCCGCCTCCAGCCCCGCCAGCAGCGCGACGAAGCCGGCCTGGCCCAGCAGCAGCACCCAGCCGGGCGCGCTGGGCGAGACCAGGCCGAGCAGCGGCAGCGCCAGGCTGGCCAGCACCCAGAGCGCATTGCCCGCCACCGCCAGCGCCAGCCCGATCCGCGGCACGGCGGCGCCGCGCGCCAGCCAGGCAAGGCCGGCGGCGATGGGCAGCAGCGCCAGCCCGGCGCCGGTCAGCAAGGCGGGCGGCAGCCCGGTCCAGCCGCCCAGGGCGCCCGGCGCGGCCAGCAGCGCGGCGCCCATGGCGGCGCAGCCCAGCGCATCGAGGCGCAGCAGGGTACGGGCGGAGACGCGGATGGAGAGAGGCGACATGGCAGGCTCCTCGGCCGGATCGGCGGCGCGGGATGCGTCGCCTTGGGCCGATGCTCGGCGCATCGCCGGCCGCGCGTCGATGACCTCGGAGGTCATTGTCCGGCGGCGCCGGGGCTGGATAGCCTGCCGCCATGACCAGCCCCGACATCCCCACCGCCGGCGCGCTGCTGCGCCAGTGGCGCCAGCGGCGGCGCCTCAGCCAGATGGCCCTGGCGCTGGACGCCGAGATCTCCCAGCGGCATCTGAGCTGGCTGGAGGCCGGGCGCGCCCGGCCGAGCCGCGCCATGGTGCTGCGCCTGGCCGCGCAGCTCGACCTGCCGCTGCGCGAGCGCAACGCGCTGCTGGTGGCGGCCGGCTTCGCCCCCGCCTATGCGGAGCGGCCGCTGCAGGCGCCGGCCCTGGCGGCGGCGCGGCAGGCGGTGGAGCGTATCCTGCAGGGGCACAGCCCGCACCCGGCCCTGGCGGTGGACCGGCACTGGACGCTGCTCTCGGCCAATGACGCCATCGGCGCGCTGATCGGCGAGGTGGCGCCGGCGCTGATGCGGCCGCCGGTCAATGCGCTGCGCCTCAGCCTGCATCCCGACGGGCTGGCGGCGCGCATCCTGAACCACGCCGAATGGCGGGCGCATCTGCTGGCGCGGCTGGCGCATGAGGTGCGCGCCTCCTCCGACCCGGTGCTGCTCGGGCTGCTGGAGGAGCTGAAAGCCTATCCCGCCCCGCCCCAGGCGCGCGGCACGCCGGCGCCGGCGCTGGAGGAAGGCGGCATCGCCGTGCCGCTGCGGCTGGCCAGCCCGCTCGGGCCGCTCAGCTTCCTCAGTACCACCACGGTGTTCGGCACGGCGGTGGATGTGACGCTGTCGGAGGTGACGATCGAGGCCTTCTTCCCGGCCGACGAGGCGACCGCCCGGGCGATGGCGCGGCTGGTGCGGCCGGGCTGAGCGAGCCTCAGAACACCAGCCGCAGCCGGGCCAGGCCCAGCAGCGGGCGCGGCTCGTCCTGCGGGCGCTCGGCGGCGGTGGCGATCTGCCCATCCAGCGACAGGCGCGCGGCGCCGACCCGGCCGAGCGCGACGCCGCCGCCCAGGACGTAGAGCTGCCGCGTCTCGAAGACCGGGCGGCTGAGGCTGGAGAGCGGCAGGCTGCCGGCGAAGGCGATCTTGCCGGATTTCTCGCCGCCCAGCGTCGCCACCAGATAGGATTCCTTGCGCGCATAGGGCACGGCGCCGCCGATGGCGGCGCGCAGCGTGACGCCCTGGGGCAGCAGGCCGCGTGCCTCCTGCGCCGTGACCGGGGCGGCCGCCAGCGCCGGCAGCAGCGCTAGCGCGAGCATGGTGATGATGCGGAGCGGACCCATCGCGGCCTCCTTCAGCCTGGCCTTGCTCCTCCCTGGCCAGCGCTATCGCACCGGCCCGCCTTGGTTTCAACACAAATGTGGCAAATCTGCCTTATTTCAACCGCAATTCCGCCCATGTCATTGATCGGATAGGGAAACATTGTGGCAGGCAGCGCCCCGCAAGGCCCTGGACACGCATGAAAAAGGCCGGGGAGCTGCCCTCCCCGGCCGGTCCGTCGTCACGCGGATGGCGCCGCTCAGCCGCCCTGCTGGGCCGGCGGCGGCAGCGGGCGCAGGCTTTCATAGACCAGCATGCGGTGCCCGGCGCGCGGGAACTCCGCCACCTGGCGCATGCCGATATCCTCCAGCACCCCGCGCGAGGCCAGATTGTCCTCCCGCGCCACGGCGATGATGCGCGGCAGGCGGGCCGTGCCATGGCCGAATTCCAGCGCCGCGCGCGCCGCCTCCCGCGCATAGCCGCGGCCGCGGGTGTGCGGCCAGAGCGCGAAGCGCAGCGCCACGCCGCGGCCATCCGGCCGCTCGGCCAGGGCGACGATGCCGAGGAAGGTGTCGTCCTCCCCCTGATGCACCGCCCAGGTGCCGTAGCCGCGCACCGCCCAGAAGGCGATGTCGTCCTGCAGCTCCTCCTCGGCCTCGGCCGGGCTGCGGGTGCCATGCAGCATCAGGCCGAAGGCGGCCTCGTCCCCCTTCAGGGCGACGAGGTCCGGCAGATGCCCGGGGCCGACCGGGCGCAGCGCCAGACGCGGCGTGCGCACCGAATGCGGGGATAACACCCGCGCCAGGCCGTCCACGCGGCTACCGGGTGAGCGGCCGGTACTTGATCCGGTGCGGCTGATCGGCCGCCGCGCCAAGGCGTCGACGTCGATCGGCCTCATAGGCCTGATAGTTGCCCTCGAACCATTCGACGTGGCTGTCGCCCTCGAAGGAGAGGATGTGGGTGGCGAGGCGGTCGAGGAACCAGCGATCATGCGAGATGATCACGGCGCAGCCGGCGAAATCCTGCAGCGCCTCCTCAAGCGCGCGCAGCGTGTCGACGTCGAGGTCGTTGGTCGGCTCGTCGAGCAGGATGACGTTGTGCGGCTTGCGCAGCATCTTGGCCAGGTGGACGCGGTTGCGCTCACCGCCCGAGAGCACGCCGACGGGCTTCTGCTGGTCGCCGCCCTTGAAGTTGAAGGCGGCGGCATAGGCGCGGCTCGGCACGGCGCGCTTGCCCATCATGATCATGTCCTCGCCGTCCGAGATCTCCTGCCAGACGGTGCGCTTGTCATCCAGCGTGTCGCGGCTCTGGTCGACATAGCCGAGGCTGACGGTGTCGCCGATCTTCAGCGTGCCGCCATCCGGCTGCTCCTTGCCGGTGATCATCTTGAACAGCGTCGACTTGCCGGCGCCGTTCGGGCCGATGACGCCGACGATGCCGCCCGGCGGCAGCTTGAAGGACAGGCCGTCGATCAGCAGGTTGTTGCCGAAGCCCTTGCGCAGATCCTCGGCCTCGATGACCAGATTGCCCAGGCGCGGCGCGGGCGGGATCTGGATCTCGGTCGGGTCGGGCGCCTTCTCCTGGCTCTTGGCCAGCAGCTCCTCATAGGCCTGGATGCGCGCCTTGCTCTTGGACTGGCGGGCGGCCGGGCTGCGGCCGATCCATTCCTGCTCCTCGGCCAGCTGCCGCTGGCGGGCGCTCTCCTCCTTCTCCTCCTGCGCCAGGCGCTTGCGCTTGGCCTGCAGATAGGCGGAGTAGTTGCCCTCATACGGGATGCCGCGGCCGCGATCGACCTCGAGGATCCAGTTGGTGACATTGTCCAGGAAGTAGCGGTCATGGGTGACCACCAGCACGGCGCCCTGGTAGTCGCGCAGCGTCTTCTCCAGCCAGGACACGCTCTCGGCGTCGAGGTGGTTGGTCGGCTCGTCGAGCAGCAGCAGGTCGGGCTTCTCGAGCAGCAGCTTGCACAGCGCCACGCGCCGGCGCTCGCCGCCCGAGAGGTTGGTCACCGGGCTCTCGGCCGGCGGGCAGCGCAGCGCGTCGAGCGCGATGTCGATGGTGCGGTCGAGCTCCCAGCCATTGTTGGCGTCGATCCGCTCCTGCAGCTCGGCCTGCTCGGCGAGGAGGGTGTTCATCTCCTCCTCGCTCATCTCCTCGGCGAACTTCATCGAGATCTCGTTGAAGCGCTCGAGATCGGCGGCCAGCGTGCCGAAGGCGTCGCGGACATTCTCGCCCACCGTCTTGCTGGGGTCGAGCTGCGGCTCCTGCGACAGGTAGCCGACGCGCACGCCCTCCGCCGCCCAGGCCTCGCCACCGAACTCCCTGTCCTGCCCGGCCATGATGCGCATCAGCGTCGACTTGCCGGCGCCGTTCGGGCCGAGCACGCCGATCTTGGCGGTGGGCAGGAAGGAGAGCGTGATGCCTTTGAAGATCTCACGGCCGCCCGGGTAGGACTTGGTGAGATCCTTCATCACGTAGACGTACTGGTGAGCGGCCATGACCATACTTCCGGGCAGAGGTTCGGCCCCGGTTCTACCGGTCCGGCCCGGCCCCGCCAAGCTCCGCGCTTTTTTTCTGCGGCCCGGCGGGGAGGCCCGGCGGCGGGCTCAGCCGCGGGCGCTGTTGATCCAGCCCTCCGGCAGGGTGGCGGCCGGCGGGCTGAGGGTGATGCGGTCGCGGCCGCCATGCTTGGCGGAATAGAGGGCAAGGTCGGCACGGCGCAGCAGCGGGTCCAGCTGGGTCTCGCCCGGCGCCGCCTCGGCGATGCCGAAGCTGGCGGTCAGCCGCCCCTCGGGCGCCGCGCTGCGCGGCAGGGCGATGCCGGCCATGGCCTGGCGCAGCCGCTCGGCCAGCGCCAGCGCCTCGGCCGCGCCGGCCCCGGGCAGGGCGATGGCGAATTCCTCGCCGCCGATGCGGCCCAGCAGGTCGCCATGGCGCAGCGCGCCGCGGCAGCGCTCGGCCGCCAGGCGCAGCACGGCATCGCCCGCCGCGTGGCCGGCGCTGTCATTGACCGCCTTGAAGTGGTCCAGGTCGAAGGCCAGCAGGGTGAAGGGCCGCCCGGCCGCCGATTCGGCCGCCATCGCCGCCGCCGCGCCGACCAGGAAGCTGCGGCGATTGGCCAGCCCGGTCAGCGCATCGGTCTCGGCCTGTCGTCGCAATTCCTCCGTGCGTTCGGCGATGCGCCATTCGAGCAGGCGGTTGCCCTCGGCCAGCGCCGCCTCGGCCTCCCGCCGCTCGCTGACCAGGGCCAGCAGGGTCAGGATGTTCATGGCGCAGAGCACGATCAGCATGCCGACCGACTGCATCGGATTGGCGACGCCGCCCGACTGGAACGGCCCGTAGCCGGCGACCGTGCCGGCCGAGGCGATGACGCAGAGCAGGGTCAGCAGCGTGTAGGCGGCGCGCAGCGAGATGCGCAGCGCGATCCAGGAGAGCGGCACCGCCAGCAGGAAGACCAGCTGGGCGGAGGGCAGGCCGGGCGGCAGGCGCAGGCTGAACACGGCCGCCGCCAGCAGGGCGGTGCCGATCCAGACGGCGCCATCCAGCAGCGCCAGCCGCGCGGCGCCCCCCGGCGTGCGCTCCAGCCGCATCCACAGGATCAGCGAGGGGGCGAAATAGAAGGTGCCGCCGGCATCGCAGAGCAGCCAGGCGCTCCAATGCCCGGCCAGGCTGTCGGCCGGCACGCCGCCCAGCCACCACAGCGCCAGCGTGCCGATCGAGGCGGTGATGGCGGCATGCAGCAGCACCAGCCCGGCGAGGAAGGCGACCACGCCGCGGAAGCGGGTGAACAGCCCGGTGGGCGGGCGGAAGCGGCGGGTCAGCAGCGCGCCGGCCAGCGGCCCCAGCGCATTGCCGACCGAGATCATCGCCGCCAGCTCCGGCCCCGCGCCATAGACCATGGCGTTGACCAGGAAGGAGCCGAGGAAGATGCCCGGCACGCAGCGCAGCCCGCCCAGCATGGCGGCGGCGGCGGCCAGGCCCGCCGGCAGCCAGATCGGCGCCGGGAACAGGCCGAAGGAGGCGAAGAAGCGCCCGACCGCCCAGCCCAGCGCCAGATAGGCCAGCATCACGGCGAAATTGGTGAGGCACCAGAAGCCCAGGCTGCGGCTCCGCGCCCAGCCGGCATTCCAGGGCCGGCGCAGCAGCGCCAGCGCCAGGCGGGTCGCCGGGGCGCGCCGGGCGGCCAGCGAAGCCGGCCCGGCATCGCCGAAGGCGTCGGCCAGGACATCGGGCAGAGGGGCGGTGACGGACAAGCGGGCCTCCGGGCACGGCGGCGCCGCGCGGACGCCTGATGGCATCTCGCAGGTTTTTGATGGCGGTGACAAGGGGCTCCGCGGCGGTGCGGCATGCCGCTTGCGCGGGGCCAAACACGGCCCAGACCGGGGGCCAGGACTGGCGGGCCAGCACTGGGGGCCAGGGCCGCACCGGCAGCGCGGCCGGCCGCCGCCCTTCCGGGCCGGCCGGCGCCTGCTCTGCGCCCGGCAGGACTTGAACCCGCAACCAAGCCGTTATGAGCGGCCCGCTCTAACCATTGAGCTACAGGCGCCAGGAGGCGGGGGGCGCCTGGCGCCCCCGCGCCCTGCTAGACCGGATCGCGCTAGCGGGCAAGGAAGTCGCGGACCGCCTGGGCGGCCTGGCCCATGCCGATGACCCCCTCCAGATGCCCCTGCGTGCCGCCGAGCGGCGCCAGCTCCACGGGGCGGCCGGCGCGGCGCAGCGCCGCCGTCAGCTCCTCGCTGTACTCGATCGGGAAGACGCGGTCGCCGCGCGACGGCACCACCAGCCAGCGCGCCCGGCTGCGCGCCAGGGCGGCGTCGGTCGATTCGTATTCGTTCAGGAAAAGCTGGTTGGCCCGCACCAGATAGAGGAAGGAATTGGCGTCCGACTGGCGGGCGCGGGCGGTGGCCGCCTGGTCCAGCCACTGGTCGATGGCGAAGCGGTCCTGGATGCGCCGCGCCGGATCCTGCCCCTCGGCCGGGCGGCGGCCGAATTGCTGGCTGGCCCAGCCGCGGTCGCGCGAATGCAGGGTGACGAGCTTCAGCGCCTCGGCCAGGCCGCGCACCGGGACATCCCGCCCCTGGCCGTAATATTCGCCATTGCGCCAGGCCGGATCCATGCGGATGGGCGCCGCCCAGGCCTCCAGCCAGCCCAGCATCCAGGCATCCATCTCGCCGGTGCCGATCACCGGCATCACCCGCTCGACCATCTCGGGATAGGCGGCGGCCCATTCGATGGCCTGCAGCGAGCCCATGCTGGGCCCGGCCACCAGCGCCAGGCGCTTCACCCCCAGGCTGTCCAGCAGGCGCTTCTGCACCTCGACGAAGTCGCGGATCGAGACGGTGGGGAAGTTCATGCCATAGGGCCGGCCGGTCGCCGGGTTCAGCGAGGCCGGGCCGGTGGTGATGGTGTGCCGGTCCGGCGCGTTCAGATTGACCAGGCTGTCGGAGGCGATGACGAAGAAGCGGTCGGTGTCGATCGGCTTGCCCGGGCCGATCAGCCCGTCCCACCAGCCGACCGGCCCGCCGGCGCCGAGCCGCCCGAAGGCATGGCCATTGGCGCTGAAGAAATGCGTGATCAGGATGGCGTTGTCGCCGGCCGGGTTCAGCGTGCCGGCGGTCTGGTAGCCGATGCGCAGATTGGGCAGGGCGGCGCCGCCGCGGGTGGTGTAGTTGGCGAAGCTGAATTCGCGGCGCTCCACCAGCAGCTCGGCAGGCGCGGCGGCGGCGGGCGCGCCTTGCGCATGGGCCGGCGCGATGCCGCCCCAGGGCAGCGAAGGCGGCAGGGCGGCCATCAGGCCACCCCCGAGCAGGGCGAAGGCGGCGGCCAGCAGCGGGCGGCGCGGGGTCATGGTGTCGGTTCCTCCCTCCCCGGGGTGCGGCGCGCCGGTCAGCGCCCCTGCCCCGTCCACGCCATGCTGCGCGGCGGCGGGGCCGATCGGCAAGCCCCCTGCCCCGGCCCGGGCGGCGCTGACGGGCCCGCGAATTGCCGCGCCGCGCGCCCCCTGCTACAGCGCGGGCAATCCCGGCAACGAACGGATCTCTCCCCATGGATGTCAGCAAGCTCTCCACCGGCAAGAACCCGCCCCACGACATCAATGTCGTGATCGAGATCCCGCAGGGCAGCGCGGTGAAGTACGAGGTGGACAAGGAGAGCGGCGCCGTGGTGGTGGACCGCTTCCTGTTCACGCCGATGGCCTATCCGGCCGCCTATGGCTTCGTCCCCGGCACGCTGGCCGATGATGGCGACCCGTCCGACGCGCTGGTGCTGGTGCCCAGCGCCGTGGTGCCGGGCTCCGTCATCCGCGCCCGCCCGATCGGCGTGCTGTTCATGGAGGATGAGAGCGGCCAGGATGAGAAGCTGGTCTGCGTGCCGCATGACAAGATCTCGCTGGCCTTCACCGATGTGAAGGAGCTCGAGGACCTGCCCAAGAGCACGCGCGACCAGATCGAGCATTTCTTCACCCGCTACAAGGATCTGGAGCCGGGCAAGTGGGTCAAGGTGAAGGGCTGGGGCAATGCCGCCCAGGCCGCCGAGATCCTGCAGAAGCAGATCGCCGCGGCCGGCTGAGGCCGGGACCGAGGCCAAGACCTGGGGGGGCGCCGACGACGGCGCCCCTTCCCCGCCCCTCCGCCCGGCCCGCGCGCCCAGAGCGCGGCCCCGGCGGATGGGCGGTGCCGCCCCCTCGCCCCGGGGCGACCCGCCGGCTCATCCCATCGGCCATCCCACCCGGCCCGCGCCGCGCGCGCCGCCCGGTCGCGCAAGGAGCCAGGCGATGCTGAAGCTGAAGCCGGAGGAGGACATCGTCCTCTGCCAATCGGCCGATCCGGTGAATTATTTCGCCATGCTGCGCAGCACGGCCAAGCCGACCCAGGCCTTCTGCGCGCGGCAGGCCATCCGCTATCTCTGCCTGCACGGGGTGCTGCGCGGCTACCACCCCTGGCATGCCTGCTACAACCGCATCATCATCATGCATGAGCTGATGCAGACCGGCTTCACCGGCTGGTACCTGCATCTCGACGCCGATGCCTTCGTGCACGACCCGGATTTCGACATCCGCGGCTATCTGGCCGGCGCCGCCGACAGCTCCTTCGTCTTCACCCATGGCGGCACGCGCGAATTGTGGGACGTCAATGACGGCGTCTACTTCGCCAATTTCGCCCATCCGCACACCCGCCAGGTGGTCGAGCAATGGATGCAGCGGCTGGAGGCGATCCAGCCCGAGCGGCTGCGCAAGGCCGAGAAATGGTACCAGACGCCCTGCGACCAGCAGATGCTGCACACCATCCTGCGCCAGGATCCGGCGCTGCAGTCCAGCATCCGGCATGAGCATCCGCGCTTCATCAACGGCCCGACCTCGACCTTCATCCGCCAGCTGCTGCGCGCCTTCGAGCGCGACCCGGAGCAGCGCCTGACGAAGATCGAGCTGCAGGTCGAGCAGACCATGGCCAAGCGCAAGCTGAAATCCGGCCATGCGGTGTCGCTGATCTGCGGGCTGAACCGGGCGCTGGGCCTGCCGCTGCCGACGAAGCCGGAGGAGGTGAAGGCGGCGCTGGCCGACCGCGCCGCGCTGGTCGCCTATCTGGAAGAGGCGGCGGCCGAGGCGCGCCGCCGCTACAAGCTGCCGAAGCCCGAGGCCGCGCCGGCCAAGCTGGCCGGGGAATAGCGCCCCCGCGGCGCGGCCGGCCGCCTCAGGCGGCGCCGCGCTGCGCCGGATCGGCCGGGGCGCCGCCCTGCCCCGTGCCGCCGGATTGCAGCCGCGCCACCAGCGCCGCCACCGCGCCGCGCAGCGCCGCGCCCTGCTCGGCGACCGCGGCGCCGGAGCGGCGCACCCCGTCCAGCGCGCCCTCATCCTGCTGCATGCAGCGCTCCACCTCACCCATGCGCGCCGCCACCTGGCCGGAGCCGGCGGCGGCATCGGCGACATTGCGGGCGATGGCATGGGTCGCGGCGCCCTGCTGCGCCACCGCGTCGGAAATCGCCTCGGCGATGGCGCCGCTCTGCTCGATGGTGGCGCTCACATTGCGGATCGCCGCCACCATCTGCTCGGTGGCGCGCTGCATGGCGCCGATCTGGGCGCCGATCTCCTCGGTGGCGCGGGCGGTCTGGCTGGCGAGCGTCTTCACCTCGGAGGCCACCACGGCGAAGCCCTTGCCGGCCTCCCCCGCCCGGGCGGCCTCGATGGTGGCGTTCAGCGCCAGCAGATTGGTCTGCCCGGCAATGTCGTTGATCAGCCGCACCACATCGCCGATGCGCAGGCCCATCTCGGCCAGGCTGGCGACGGCGGCATCGGCCTGGCGCGCCTCGGCGGTGGCGCGGCCGGCGGCGGCGGCGCTTTCCGCCACCTTGGCGCCAATGGCGGCGACCGAGCCGGCCAGCGCCTCCGCCGCCTCCGACACGGCACGCACATTGCCGCCGGTCTGCCCGGCCTCGGCCGCGGCGGCGGAGAGCTCCACCCCCACCTGCCGGCGGGTCGCGCCCATGCTGTCGGTGGCGCGGGTCAGATCCTGGGCGGAGCCGGCCAGCGCCTCGGACACGGCGCGCAGCGACTGCTCCACCTCCTGCGCCAGGGCGGCCTGGCCGGCGCGGCGCTCGGCCTCGGCGGCACGGCGGCCGGCCTCGCGCTCCTGGCGCAGCCGCTCGGCCTCCTGCATCGCCTCGCGGAACACGGCCAGGCTGCGCGCCATGGCGCCGATCTCGTCGCCGCGCTGCAGCCCGGGCACCGGCGCGGCCAGCTCCCCCGCCGCCAGGCCGCGCATCCGCCCGGCCAGCGCCGCCAGCGGGCGGGTGATGCCGCGGCCGATCCACAGCGCCAGCAGCAGCAGCACCAGGGCGACGCCCAGCGCCAGCCCGCCCAGGCTCCAGATCGCCTCGCGCTGCGCCGCGCGCAGGTCATCGACATAGATGCCGGTGCCGACCACCCAGCCCCAGGGGGCGAAGCCCTGCACGAAGCTCAGCTTCTCCACCGGCTGCTCGCTGCCCGGGCGCGGCCAGAGATAGGGCACCAGCCCGCTGCCGGAGCGCTGCACCGTCTCGACGAAGGCGCGGAACAGCAGGAAGCCGCTCGGGTCCTTCAGCGGCCCGACATCCTGCCCGTCCAGCGCCGGGCGGATCGGATGCATCACCATGCGGGCCTGCAGATCGGTGATGAAGACGTATTCCTCGCCGCGATAGCGCAGCGCGCGGATGGCGCGCAGCGCATTGGCCTGGGCCTCGGCCCGGCTGGCGCGGCCGGCCTGTTCCTCCGCCGCCTCGCGCGCGGCGATGGAGAGCACGCTCTCCACCACGGCGCGCAGCATGGCGATGCGCCCTTCCTCCAGCGCCTGGGCGTTCTGCCGCGCCGCCACCAGCGACATCGCGCCGAGCGCCAGCAGCGCGACCAGCGCCAGCGCGCCCAGCCGCGCCGAAAGCGGCAGCCGCTTCAGCCAGGAAAGGGAAGCCCCCGTCACGTCTCGCGCCAAAATATCCTCCCGCAATGCCGGCGGCACGCGGGAAGAGTGGGGCGGAAACCCTCAAGGATGGGCTAAGGCAGGGCGCCGGCCGCCGGCGGCTCAGGCCAGCAGCCGCTCAGGCCAGCAGCCGCTCGGGCACCCGCAGGCCGAGCCGCACCGGCACCGGCCAGATCTCGCGCACCGTGCGCAGCCGGGTGAAGCCGGCGGCCAGGTAGTTCGGCAAGGCGCGCGCATGGTCGGCGGTGCAGGTGTTCACCGTCAGCAGGTCGCAGCCGCCGGACCAGGCCTCGTCGATGGCGGCGCGCAGAAAGGCGCGGCCGATGCCGGTGCCGACGGCGCGCGGCAGCAGGCCGAAATAGGCGAGATTGGTGGTGCCGCCCGGCCGCCGCTCCAGCTCGAAGAAGCCGGCCGGCTCGCCGCCCTGGTAGAGCACATGGATCGACACCGCCGGATCGCCCAGCACCCGGCCCAGCTCCTCATCCGCCGCGGCGCGGCGCAGCCACCAGACGTAATCCTGGCCGACCGTGTTGTAGAGGAAGCGGTAGAAGGGCACCGAGCATTGCGCCAGCCGCTCCAGCCGCACCCCCTCGGGCAGGGGCTGCGGCGCATCGGTGGGCGGCGCCGCCATGCGCAGGAAGGTGACGTCCACCGCCACCCGGATCGCCGGCTCCACCAGCGACAGCGCCATGGTCAATTGTCCAGGAAGCTGCGCAGCTTGCGGCTGCGGCTGGGGTGCTTCAGCTTGCGCAGCGCCTTGGCCTCGATCTGGCGGATGCGCTCGCGCGTCACGTTGAACTGCTGGCCGACCTCTTCCAGCGTGTGGTCGGTGTTCATGCCGATGCCGAAGCGCATGCGCAGCACCCGCTCCTCGCGCGGGGTCAGGCTGGCCAGCACGCGGGTGGTGGCCTCGCGCAGGTTCGACTGGATGGCGGCATCCAGCGGGATGATCGCCGCCTTGTCCTCGATGAAGTCGCCGAGATGGCTGTCCTCCTCGTCGCCGATCGGCGTCTCGAGAGAGATCGGCTCCTTGGCGATCTTCAGCACCTTGCGCACCTTCTCGAGCGGCATGCCGAGCTTGTCGGCCAGCTCCTCGGGCTGCGGCTCGCGGCCGATCTCGTGCAGCATCTGGCGGGAGGTCCGCACCAGCTTGTTGATCGTCTCGATCATGTGCACGGGGATGCGGATGGTGCGCGCCTGGTCGGCGATCGAGCGGGTGATCGCCTGGCGGATCCACCAGGTGGCATAGGTCGAGAATTTGTAGCCGCGGCGGTACTCGAACTTATCGACCGCCTTCATCAGGCCGATATTGCCCTCCTGGATCAGGTCCAGGAACTGCAGCCCGCGATTGGTGTATTTCTTGGCGATCGAAATGACGAGGCGGAGGTTGGCCTCGATCATCTCCTTCTTCGCCTGGGTCATGTCGCGCTCGCCGCGCGAGACGGTGGCATAGACCCGCTTGAACTCGTCCACCGGCAGGCCGGTCAGCGCCGCGGTGTTGGAGAGCTGGGTGCGGATCTGCTCCACATCCTCGCGCGAGCGCTCGATGAAGTTCTTCCAGGATTTCTGCGGCAGGGCCGCGATGCGCTCGAACCAGGCCGGGTCGATCTCCGCCCCGCGCCAATACTGCAGAAAATCCTCGCGCTTGACGCGGCTGGCCTCGGCGAGCCGCAGCACCTGGCCCTCCAGCGAGGTGATGCGCCGGTTCAGACCCTTGAGCTGGTCGACCAGCTCCTCGATCCGGTTGTTGTGCAGCTGCACCTTCTCGACGAGGGCGACCAGCTCCAGGCGCTGCTTCTCATAGGTCTTCTCGGTGCGGGAGGCGAATTCCTCGCCGGCCGTATAGGCCTCCATCCGCTTCAGCGAGAGCTTCTGCAGCTTGCCGTAGAGCTCCTCGATGGCCTCGAAGGTGGCCAGCGCCTCCGGCTTCAGTTTTTCTTCGAGCGCGGAGAGGGAGAGGCCCATGCCCTCGCCCTCCTCGCCTTCCTCGAATTCCTCATCCGGGGCGGGCGCGGCCTCGGGATTCTCGGCCGCCGCGGTCGCCTCCAGGTCGATGACGTCGCGCAGCAGCATGCGGCCTTCCTTGACCGCATTGTGCCAGGTGAGGATGGCCTGGAAGGTCAGCGGGCTCTCGCAGAGCCCGCCGATCATCATGTCGCGCCCGGCCTCGATGCGCTTGGCGATGGCGATCTCGCCCTCGCGGGAGAGCAGCTCGACGCTGCCCATCTCCCGGAGATACATGCGGACGGGGTCGTCGGTGCGGCCGAGGCTTTCCTCGTCCACATTGCCGCCACTCTCCTCGTCCTCCTCCTCCTCGGCGCCCTCGGCCTTGGCTGCGGGCTTGGCGGCGCCCTCGGCCTCCTCGGTCTCCTCGGCCTCGACCACATTGATGCCGAGCTCGCTCAGCATCGCCATGGTGTCCTCGATCAGCTCGGAGGAGACCTCTTCGGAGGGAAGTGCCTGGTTGAGCTCGTCATAGGTGACGTAGCCGCGTTCCTTGCCCCGCGCGACCAGCTTCTTGACCGCAGCGGAGAGGGTATCGAGCAGCGCCCCCTCCACCGCCTCATCGCGGTTCTCGACCGTGTCGGTGCCGTTCGCGACCTTGCTCGCCATGCCGATCCGCTCCGTCTGACCTCGACCGGCATTGTACCGGTGATGCCTTGCCCTGGTCCTAGCGGCCCCGTCCCTGACAGGCAAATGCGGGGGGTCCGCAATGAACGCCACCATCGCGCCATAACGCCCCGCCCCCCGCCCGCACAAGAGCGCCCCGCCGAAACGTCACCGGGCCGGGCCGGGGTTGGCGAAAAGGCGGGCTAGAACGCCCCGCCTTCCTCCTCCATCTCGCCGCGCAGCTGGGCGGCCAGCAATTCCTTCAGCCGGATCATGCGGGTCTGTGCCGCCGGGCTGCCCGAGAGGGCGAGGTCCTGCTGGGCTTCCGCCAGCTCGGCGCGCAACGCCGCCTCGCCGCGCAGGCAGCCGAAGAAATACCACCATTGCTCCGCCACCAGCTTCGGCAGCGCGTCGGCCCCGGCCGCGGCCGGCAGCAGCTTCGGCCATTGCCGCAGCCAGGCATGCCCCTCGGGCTCCACCTTCTGCAGGTGGTCCAGCAGGGCGGCGGCTTCAACCCGGCCTTCCTCGCCCAGGCCATGCTGGTGCGGCCAGGACAACAGAATGTGCTGCAGCCGCTGCGGCAGCCCCTCCGGCAGGTCGAGCGCGGCGAAGGCCTCCTCCACCTCCGACAGCAGCCAGGGATGCGCGAAGGCGATGGCCAGCAGGCAGCGCGCCTGTTCCTGCCGCACCTGGCCGGGATCGATCTCCGGCCGCGGCAGGGCCAGCGGCGGCGGGCCGGGGCGGCCGCGCCCGCCGAAGCCGCCCTTGTTGAAACCGCCCTTGCCGAAGCCGCCAACCCCGAAGCCGCGCCCGCCACCGCCCCCCGGCTGCGGCCGGCTGCGGCCGCTCTCGAAAAAACGGTCCAGCAGCTGGCGGCGATATTCGCCGGCCAGGAATTTGTCCGGGATGCTGCCGGCCGCCCCCTCCAGCGCATGGCGCAGCGCCGCGCGCGCCTCCGGCGTGGTGCCGGGATGCTTCTCGGCCAGCATGCCGTACAGCACCTCGGAGAGTGGCCTCGCCGCCTCCAGCACGGCGCGGAAGGCGGCCGGGCCGCCGCGGCCGACCAGCGTGTCCGGATCCTCCCCCGCCGGCAGGGTGGCGAAGGACAGGCTGCGCTCCGGCGAGAGCAGCGGCAGCGCCAGCTCGGCGGCGCGCGACGCCGCCCGGCCGCCGGCCTTGTCGCCATCGAAACACAGCACCGGCTGCGGCGCGATGCGCCACAGCTCGGCCAGCTGCTCCTCGGTCAGCGCGGTGCCGAGCGGCGCCACGGCGCCCCCGAACCCGGCCTGGTGCAGGGCGATGACATCCATATAGCCCTCCACCACCACCACCGGCGCGCCCTTGAAGGCGGCCTCCCGCGCCAGATCCAGCGCGTAGAGGTTGCGGCGCTTGGAGAAGAGCTCGGTCTCCGGCCCGTTGACGTATTTCGGCTGGCCATCGCCCAGCACCCGCCCGCCGAAGGAGACGATGCGGCCGCGCCGGTCGCGGATCGGGAACATCACGCGGTTGAAGAACAGATCCGATGGCGGGCTGTCGCCCTCGCCGGCGCGCATCAGCCCGGCCTCCACCAGCTGCCGCGTCTCGATGCCCTGCGGCTTCAGATCGGCGGCCAGCGCGCCGCGCCCGCCGCCCGACCAGCCCAGGCCGAAACGGCGGATGGTCTCCTCGCTCAGGCCACGGCGGAGCAGGTAATCCAGGCCGCCCCGCCCCTCCGGCAGGCGCAGCCGGCGCTGGAAGGCCTCGCTGGCGGCTTCCATGACGTCATGCAGGTCGCGCTGCCGCGCCTCCCGCTTGGCCTGCTGCGGGCTGGCCTTCGGCACCTCGAGGCCCGCCTCGGCCGCCAGCCGCTCCACCGCCTCGGGGAAGCTCGCCCCTTGCGTCTGCATCACATAGGCGATGGCATCGCCATGCGCGCCGCAGCCGAAGCAATGATAGTGGTCGTCATAGACGTAGAAGGAGGGCGACTTCTCCCCATGGAAGGGGCAGCAGCCGCGCCATTGCCGCCCCGCCCGCGTCAGCTTCACGCTGCGCCCGATCAGCGGCGCCAGCGGCGTGCGGAGGCGAAGCTCATCCAGGAAATTGGGTGGCAGGGACATGGGCGGGGCTTAGCAGAAAATGGGCCAGGGCAGAAAAAAGGCCGGGGGAAGGAATTCCCCCGGACCCCCATCTTTTTTCTGTCCGTCGGGCGGCTCAGCCGCCGAGCGCGGCCTTCACCAGCGGGCCGGCCTTGGACATGTCCATGGTGGCGGCGTGCTTCGCCTTCAGCACCGCCATCACCTTGCCCATCTCCTTGACCGAGGCCGCGCCGCTCTCGGCCACCGCATCGGCCACCGCCTGCCGCATCGCCGCCTCGTCCATCTGCTGCGGCAAGAAGCCCTCGATCACGGCGATCTCGGCGGATTCCTTCTCGGCCAGCTCCTGACGCCCCCCCTGGGCATACATCTCCACACTCTCGCGGCGGGACTTCACCATGCCGCGCAGCATGGCCACGATCTGCTCCTCCGGCACCTGGTCCACACCCGAAGGCCGGGCGGCGATGTCGGTGTCCTTCAGCTTGGCTATGATCATGCGGATGGTGGAGGTGCGGGCCGCATCCTTGGCGAGCATCGCCGCCTTCAGCTCCGCGGTGAAGCGTTCGCGCAGGGTCATCTCACTCTCCTCTCGGGTTGCGCCGTATAAAGCGGCTCCGCCCGCCTTCCGCCAGGGGAAGGCAGAGGGAAGCGCCGGAACAGCCTCCCCCGGAAAATTTTTCCCAGACCGCAGAAAAACCTTGTCCTGGGAAATTTCTTCCCACATGAGTCCTCCCATGCGGTCCGTGGAAGACATCATCGCCCTGATGGGCGGCCCTGAGGCGGTGGCCGAGCGCTGCGGCGTCGGCACCGAGGCGGTGCGCAAATGGCGCCAGGCGCGCGCCATTCCCGCCAAGCACTGGCCGGCGATCATCGCCGCCACCGGCCTGTCCCTGGCCGAACTCAGCCCTTCCGCCCCGCCTTCCGAACCGAGCCCGGAGACGCGCATGTCCGCCCCTGCCCCGCAGACCGACCAGCCGCCCGCCGGCGCCACCGCCGCCCTGGTCCTGGGTGACGGCACCGTCTTCTGGGGCCTGGGCTTCGGCGCCCACACCACCAGCACCGGCGAGATCTGCTTCAACACCGGCATGACGGGCTATCAGGAAACCCTGACCGACCCCTCCTATGCCGGGCAGATCATCACCTTCACCTTCCCGCATATCGGCAATGTCGGCGCAAATGCCGAGGATGTGGAGAGCATCACCCCCGCCGCCCGCGGCCTGGTGGTGAAGCTGGACCTGACCGAGCCCGCCAATTACCGCGCCACGCGGCATCTGGATGCCTGGCTGAAGAGCTACGGCATCCCGGGCATCGCCGGCATCGACACCCGCGCGCTGACCGCCCGCATCCGTGATGGCGGCGCGCCGAACGGCGTGCTGGCCTTTCCCGGCGATGGCCGCTTCGACCTGCCCGCGCTGAAGGCGCAGGCCGCCGGCTGGCCGGGGCTGGAGGGCATGGACCTGGCCAAGGAAGTGACCTGCCGCCAGTCCTACAACTGGAGCGAGGGGCTCTGGGCCTGGGGCCAGGGCTATGCCAAGGCGCCCGCCAAGGCCCACAAGGTCGTCGCCATCGATTACGGCGCCAAGCACAACATCCTGCGCTGCCTGGCCGATGCCGGCTGCGACGTGACCGTGCTGCCCGCCACCGCGACCGCCGAGGAGATCCTGGCCCAGAACCCGGATGGCGTGTTCCTGTCCAATGGCCCCGGCGACCCGGCGGCGACCGGCACCTATGCCGTGCCGGCCATCCAGGGCGTGCTGGCCTCCGGCAAGCCGGTCTTCGGCATCTGCCTCGGGCACCAGCTGCTGGCGCTGGCGCTGGGCGGCAAGACCTTCAAGCTGGATCGCGGCCATCGCGGCGCCAACCAGCCGGTGAAGGACCTGGCCACCGGCCGGGTCGAGATCACCAGCCAGAATCACGGCTTCGCGGTGGATGAGAAATCCCTGCCGGAGAGCGTGAAGGTCACGCACATCTCGCTGTTCGACGGCTCGAATGAGGGCATCGCGGCGACCGACCGCCCGGCCTTCTCCGTGCAGTACCACCCGGAGGCCAGCCCCGGCCCCTCCGACAGCCACTATCTCTTCCGTCGCTTTGTCGAGATGATCGAGAAGCACAAGGCGGCCTGAGCAACCGGCCGCCCTGCCCAGGGAGAGAGACGGATGACAGGGATGTTCGACCTGACCGGGCGCGTCGCGCTCGTCACCGGCGGCAATGGCGGCATCGGCCTCGGCATGGCCCGTGGCCTGGCCGCCTGCGGCGCGCGCATCGCCGTGGTCGGCCGCAATGCCGAGAAGAACGCGGCGGCCGTGGCGGCGCTGGGCGGTGAGGCGTTTGCCATCGCCGCCGACCTGACGCCGGCCGAGGCCCCCGCCGCCGCCCTGGCGCAGGTGCTGGAGCGCACCGGCGGGCAGCTCGACATCCTGGTCAACAATGCCGGCACCAATATCCGCCGCCTGCCGCAGGACGTGACCGACGCCGAATGGGCGACGGTGATGGACACCAACCTGACCAGCGTCATGCGCCTGACCCGCGCCGCCTATCCGGCGCTGAAGGCGAGCGGCCGGGGCCGGGTGATCTGCATCGGCTCGATGATGTCGATCTTCGGCCTGCCGCTCTCCCCCGCCTATGGCGCCAGCAAGGGCGCCATCGTGCAGTATGTGCGCAATCTGGCGGTGGCCTGGGGGCCGGATGGCATCACCGCCAACGCCATCCTGCCCGGCTGGATCGAGACCGACCTGACCGCCGGCGCCAAGCGCGACATCCCGACGCTGAACGACAACGTGCTGGCCCGCACGCCGCAGAAGCGCTGGGGGCAGCCCGCCGATTTCGCCGGCATCGCCGCCTTCCTGGCCAGCGATGCGGCGACCTTCGTCACCGGCACCGCCATCCCGGTGGATGGCGGCATGTCGGTGCACGGCTGAGCCTGCCCATGCTGCCCACCGCCACCCTGCTGACCTTCTCCCTGCTCGCGCTCGGCCTGGCGGTGACGCCGGGGCCGAACATGCTCTATCTGGTCTCGCGCTCCGTGGCGCAGGGGCCGCGCGCGGGGCTGGTGTCGCTGGCCGGGTGCCAGGCGGGCAGCCTGCTGATCATGCTGGGCGCGGCGGCGGGCGTCACCGCCGCCCTGCTCGCCATCCCCTATGCCTATGACGTGCTGCGGCTGGGCGGTGCGGCCTATCTGCTCTGGCTCGCTTGGCAGAGCATCCGCCCCGGTGGCCAGCCGCTCTTCGCCCCGCGGCCGCTGCCGGCGGAGCGCGACGGCAAGCTGTTCGCCGTCGGCATGGCCACCGCCCTGCTGAACCCCAAGGTGGCGATCTTCTACGTCGCCGTCATGCCGCCCTTCATGGACCCGGCCCTGGGCTCGCTGTTCTGGCAGGGCGTGACGCTGGGCCTGGGTGCAGATCACGGTCGCGACGCTGGCGGATGCGCTGCTGGTGCTGGGTGCCGGCAGCGTCGCCCGCTTCTTCTTCCGCCGCCCGCGGTGGGCGGCGCTGCAACGCTGGATCATGGGCGGCGCGCTGGGAGGGCTGGCGGTCAGCCTGGCCCTGCAGAGCCGGCGATGACGCTGCCCCCTCGCCCCTGAGCCTTCCTTCTCCGAACCGATTTCCTTCGCGGCCCGCCGGCCGGCCTCACACCCCGGCCCGCCCAACCGAATGAGCGACCTGACATGCCGAAGCGCACCGACATCAAATCCATCCTGATCATCGGCGCCGGCCCGATCGTCATCGGCCAGGCCTGCGAGTTCGACTATTCCGGCGCCCAGGCCTGCAAGGCGCTGCGCGCCGAGGGCTACCGCGTCATCCTGGTGAACTCCAACCCGGCCACGATCATGACCGATCCGGGTCTGGCGGATGCGACCTATATCGAGCCGATCACGGTCGAGATGGTCGAGAAGATCATCGCCAAGGAGCGCCCGGATGCGCTGCTGCCGACCATGGGCGGGCAGACCGCGCTGAATACTTCTCTCAAACTTGCCGAAGCCGGTGTGCTGCAAAAATATGGCTGCGAGCTGATCGGCGCCAAGGCCGAGGTCATCGACAAGGCCGAGGACCGGCTGAAGTTCCGCGATGCCATGACCAAGATCGGCATCGAGAGCCCGCGCAGCGCCATCGCCCACACCATGGAGGAGGCGCGCGCCGGGCTCGAGCTGGTCAAGCTGCCCTGCGTCATCCGCCCCTCCTTCACCCTCGGCGGCACCGGCGGCGGCATCGCCTACAACCGCGAGGAATTCGAGCAGATCGTCTCCGCCGGCCTCGCCGCCTCCATGACCAGCGAGGTGCTGATCGAGGAGAGCGTGCTCGGCTGGAAGGAGTACGAGATGGAAGTGGTCCGCGACAGCGCGGACAATTGCATCATCGTCTGCTCCATCGAGAATGTGGACCCGATGGGCGTGCATACCGGTGATTCGGTGACCGTCGCCCCGGCGCTGACGCTGACCGACAAGGAATATCAGCGCATGCGCGATGCCTCCATCGCCTGCCTGCGCGAGATCGGCGTCGACACCGGCGGCTCCAACGTGCAGTTCGGCATCAACCCCGCCGATGGCCGCATGGTCGTCATCGAGATGAACCCGCGCGTCTCGCGCTCCTCGGCGCTGGCCTCGAAGGCGACCGGCTTCCCGATCGCCAAGATCGCCGCCAAGCTCGCCGTCGGTTACACGCTGGACGAGCTGAAGAACGACATCACCATGGTCACGCCGGCCGCCTTCGAGCCGACGATCGACTATGTCGTCATCAAGATCCCCCGCTTCACCTTCGAGAAATTCCCCGGCACGCCGGCGACGCTGACCACCTCGATGAAGTCGGTGGGCGAGGCGATGGCGATCGGCCGCTCCTTCAACGAGGCGCTGCAGAAGGGCCTGCGCAGCCTGGAGACGGGGCTGTCCGGCCTGGACGAGATCCCGCAGCCCGGCGACGGCTCGAAGGAGGCGCATATCGCCGCACTCGCCACGCCGAAGCCGGACCGGCTGCTGGTGGTGGCGCAGGCGCTGCGCGCCGGCCTCACCGTGGACGAGATTCACGAGGCCTGCCGCTTCGAGCCCTGGTTCATCCGCGAGGTCGAGAAGATCGTGCGCGCCGAGGCGGCGATCCGCGAGGGCGGCCTGCCGCAGGACGCGACCGGGCTGCGCCGCATCAAGGCGATGGGCTTCTCCGACAAGCGCCTCTCGGTGCTGACCGGGCAGAGCGAGGCGGCGGTGCTGCAGCAGCGCCTGAAGCTCGGCGTGCTGCCGGTCTACAAGCGCATCGACACCTGCGCCGCCGAGTTTTCGTCTGATACGCCCTACATGTATTCCACTTACGAGGGCGGCTTCGGCACCCCCGAATGTGAGTCGCGCCCGACCGACCGGAAGAAGATCGTCATCCTGGGCGGCGGGCCGAACCGCATCGGCCAGGGCATCGAGTTCGACTATTGCTGCGTCCATGCCGCCTATGCGCTGCGCGAGGCCGGCTTCGAGACCATCATGGTCAATTGCAACCCGGAGACGGTCTCGACCGATTACGACACCTCCGACCGGCTGTATTTCGAGCCGCTCTCGGGCGAGGATGTCATCTCGCTGATCCGCAAGGAGCAGGAGAAGGGCGAGGTGCTGGGCTGCATCGTGCAGTATGGCGGGCAGACGCCGCTGAAGCTGTCCCAGGCGCTGCACAAGGCCGGCATCCCGATCCTCGGCACCTCGGCGGAGGCGATCGACATCGCCGAGGATCGCGAGCGCTTCCAGCAATTGCTGAAGGGCCTCGGCCTGCAGCAGCCGCAGAACGGCATCGTGCGCACGCTGGAGGAGGCGGTGGCCGAGGCCGAGCGCATCGGCTACCCGGTGGTGGTGCGCCCCTCCTATGTGCTGGGCGGCCGCGCCATGGAGATCGCCTATAATCGCGAGCAGCTGCTGCGCTTCGGCCAGGAGGCGGTGAAGGTCTCGGGCGAGAACCCGATCCTGATCGACCAGTATCTGCAGGACGCGATCGAGGTCGATGTGGACTGCATCGCCGATGAGGACGGCCAAGTCTATGTCGCCGGCGTCATGGAGCATATCGAGGAGGCCGGCATCCATTCCGGCGACAGCGCCTGCTCCCTGCCGCCCTACTCCCTCGCCCCCTCGGTGATCACCGAGCTGAAGGCGGAGACCGAGGCGATGGCGCGCGCGCTCAAGGTGCGCGGCCTGATGAACGTGCAATACGCCGTGAAGGATGGCGAGATCTTCGTGCTCGAGGTGAACCCGCGCGCCTCGCGCACCGTTCCCTTCGTCGCCAAGGCGACCGGCGTGCCGGTGGCCAAGATCGGCGCCCGGGTCATGGCCGGCGCGAAGCTCTCCGAGTTCAAGCTGGATGACGAGGCGGTCAGCCGCCATGTCGCCGTCAAGGAAGCGGTCTTCCCGTTCAACCGCTTCCCCAATGTCGATGTCATCCTCGGCCCCGAGATGAAGTCGACCGGCGAGGTGATGGGCCTCGACGCCTCCTTCGAGCGCGCCTTCGCCAAGAGCCAGCTCGGCGCCGGGGTGAAGCTGCCGCTGGCCGGCACCGCCTTCATCTCGGTCAAGGACAGCGACAAGAAGGCGACCGTCTTCCTCGCCCGCCGCCTGGCCGAGATCGGCTTCCAGGTGATGGCGACGCGCGGCACGGCGTCCGTGCTGCGCGAGGCGGGGCTCACCGTCTCCGTCGTCAACAAGGTGATGGAGGGGCGGCCGCATTGCGTGGACGCCATCCGCAATGGCGAGATCCAGCTGGTGATCAACACCACCGGCACCGGCCAGGCCGTCGCCGACAGCTTCGACATCCGGCGCGGCGCGCTGACCCAGGGGGTGCCGCACTACACCACCATGGCCGGCGCCCGCGCGGCGGTGCACGCCATCGCCGCCCTGAAGGCCGGAACCCTTGATGTTGCGCCGCTCCAGGCCTACTTTCCCCCTTCGTTCTGAGGGCGGGGCGGGATGGGGACACCCCCCTTCCCGCCCGCTCCTTGTTTCCCCCATCGGCGCCGGATCGCCCGGCGCCGCCATGCCGCCGGACGCTGCGCCCGGCGGCTTTGCCGCGTATGAAGGAAGGGACTGCCGTGCAGAAGTTCCCGATGACCGCCGAAGGTCTCGCCCGGCTTGAGGACGAATTGCGGCAACTGAAGGCGGAGGAGCGCCCGGCCGTGATCCGCGCCATCGCCGAGGCGCGTGCCCATGGCGACCTCTCCGAGAACGCCGAGTACCACGCGGCGCGCGAGCGCCAGTCCTTCATCGAGGGCCGCATCGCCGAGCTCGAGGGCATCATCCCCTCGGTCGAGGTGATCGACACCTCCAAGCTCTCCGGCGACCAGGTGCGCTTCGGCGCCTTCGTCACGATCATCGACGAGGAGAGCGAGGAGGAGAAGACCTACCGCATCGTCGGTGCGCATGAGGCCGACACCAAGCTCGGCTCGATCTCCATCTCCTCGCCGCTGGCCAAGGCGCTGCTCGGCAAGAAGCTCGGCGACTCGGTCGAGGTGCCGGCGCCCGGCGGCGCCCGCGCCTATGAGATCGCCAAGGTGCGTTTCAACTGACATGGCGGCGCCCGGCC
Source organism: Pseudoroseomonas cervicalis (assembly GCF_030818485.1). Lineage (NCBI taxonomy): Bacteria > Pseudomonadati > Pseudomonadota > Alphaproteobacteria > Acetobacterales > Roseomonadaceae > Roseomonas > Teichococcus cervicalis. The sequence continues at coordinate 1,844,649 of NZ_JAUTAJ010000004.1, forward strand.
TGACCGGCAGCGCCCTGGCAGCCGATCTGCCGGCGCCCGCCACCATCAGCCTCGCCGATGTGCGCGAAGCCGCCGCCCGCATCCAGGGCGCGGTGCTGCGCACGCCGACCGTGCCGGCGCCGGCCATCGGCCGCGTCGCCGGCTGCGAGGTCTGGCTGAAGCTCGACAACCTGCAGGCCACCGGCGCCTTCAAGGAGCGCGGCGCGGCCAATCGCCTCGCCCTGCTCTCGGCGCGGGAGAAGGCGACGGGCGTCATCGCCATGTCGGCCGGCAACCACGCCCAGGCGGTGGCGCGCCATGCCAGCCTGCTCGGCATCCGCGCCACCATCGTCATGCCGCGCTTCACCCCGGCCACCAAGGTGGTGCGCACGGAAAGCTGGGGCGCGCATGTGGTGCTGCATGGCGAGACGCTGGCGGAGGCCGCGGCGCATGCCCATGCGCTGGCGCTGCGCGAGGGCCTGACCTTCATCCACCCCTATGACGATCCCGGGGTGATGGCCGGCCAGGGCACCATGGCGATCGAGATGATCGAGGATGCGCCGGGGCTCGACACTCTGGTCTTCCCGGTGGGCGGCGGCGGCCTGCTCGCCGGCTGCGCCGCCGCGGCGCTGGAGCTGAACCCGGCCCTCAAGGTCTATGGCGTCGAGGTCGAGGGCTATCCGGCCATGGCGCAGCGCCTGGCCGGCCAGCCGGTCGCCGTGGGCGGCCCGACGATTGCCGAGGGCATCGCGGTGCGCGATGTCGGCGAGCGCCCCTATGCGCTGCTGCAACGCCTCGGCATCGAGGTGCTGGTGGTGCCGGAGCGCGCCGTGGAGCAGGGCGTCGCCCTGCTGGCCGAGGGCGCCAAGCTGGTGGCCGAGGGCGCCGGCGCCGCCGGTGTCGCGGCGCTGCTGACGCATCCGGACCGCTTCGCCGGACGGCGCGTCGGCACCCCGGTCTGCGGCGGCAATATCGATGCGCGGGCGCTGTCCAACGTGCTGCTGCGCCAGCTGCTGCGCGATGGCCGCATCCTGCGGCTGCATTTCGACATTCCCGACCGGCCCGGCGTGCTTTCCGACATCTCGAAGCGCATCTCGGATGCCGGCGGCAATGTGATCGAGGTGAAGCACCAGCAGCTCTTCGGCGCACCGACGGTGCAGTCGACCGAGCTGGAGCTGATGATCGAGGTGCGCGACTCCCAGCAGGGCAGCGCCATCATCGCGGCGCTGCAGGCGGCGGACTACATGGTCCGCCGCGTCTGACCTGCGCGGGCGGCGCCGCAGCGCGGCCCGCCCGTCCCTCGCCTCCTGCCCCTGCCCGGCGGCGCCGAGTCCCGGCGCCTCAGCGCGCGCCGAGCGGCACGCCGGGCAGTTCCTTGGCGGTGTGGATGGTCTGCAGCGTGGTGACGCGGCCGACATTCGGCGCCGAGGTCAGCCGGTTGGTCAGCGCATTCTCATGCGCCGTGTCGCGCGCCACCAGCCGCAGCAGGAAATCGCCGCCGCCGCGGATCATGTGGCATTCCCGCACCTCCGGCCAGGAGGTCACATCCTGCTCGAAGGCGGAGAGGATGGCGTGCTTCTGGCTCTCCAGCCCCACCAGCGCGAAGAAGGTGATCTGCCAGCCCAGCGCCACCGGGTCGATATCGGCGTGGTAGCCGCGGATGATGCCCGCCTCCTCCAGCCGGCGGACGCGGCGCAGGCAGGGCGGCGCCGAGAGCTCGACGCGCCGCGCCAGCTCCACATTGGTCATCCGCCCGTCCTCCTGCAGCTCGGCCAGGATCTGGCGGTCCACCGCATCCAGATTGTCGGTCGTATCGGGCATTCTGAGAACCGTTTCGTTGCTCGTGCGGCGTTCTAGGCGCAATATCCTTGCAGGAGCCCCTCTGTTCAAGGCATCGGCTTGCGGGAAACGCCGTTCTTCCCGATATCCTTCCCAGCCCCGCGTTTTCAGGACCTGAGCCTTGCCCGAACTGCACCGCACCCGTCTGTTGATCCTCGGCGCCGGCCCTGCCGGGTATACGGCGGCGATCTATGCCGCGCGTGCCGGCCTGTCACCCCTGATCGTGGCCGGCATGCAGCCGGGCGGGCAGCTGACCATCACCACCGATGTCGAGAACTTCCCCGGCTTCGCCCAGCCGGTGCAGGGCCCCTGGCTGATGGAGCAGATGCGCGAGCAGGCCGAGCATGTCGGCGCCCGCATCCAGTACGACCTGATCACCGCGATCGATCTCGGCCAGCGGCCGTTCCGCGCCACCGGCGATTCCGGCGACACCTATGAGGCCGAGGCGGTGGTGATCGCCACCGGAGCCCAGGCCAAATGGCTCGGCATCCCGGGCGAGAAGGAGCTGTCCGGCTTCGGCGTCTCCGCCTGCGCCACCTGCGACGGCTTCTTCTACCGCGGCAAGCATGTGGCGGTGATCGGCGGCGGCAATTCGGCGGTGGAGGAGGCGCTCTACCTCTCCAACCTGGCCGCCAAGGTGACCCTGATCCACCGGCGCGACTCGCTGAAGGCCGAGCGCATCCTGCAGCAGCGGCTGTTCGCCAAGCCGAATGTCGAGATCCTGTGGAACACCCTGACCGACTCCGTGCTCGCCGACAGCAGCGGCCGCGCCCCCGTGGCGCGCGGCCTGGCGCTGCGCGACCGGATCAGCCACGAGACGCGGGAGCTGGCGGTGGATGGCGTCTTCGTCGCCATCGGCCATGCCCCGGCCACGAGCCTGTTCAAGGGACAGCTGGAGATGGATGGGGAGGGCTATCTGGTGACCGCACCCGATTCGACGCGCACCAGCCGGGAGGGCGTCTTCGCCGCCGGCGACGTGCAGGACCGCATCTACCGCCAGGCGGTGACGGCGGCCGGCACCGGTTGCATGGCGGCGCTGGAGGCGGAGCGCTTCCTCGACGGCCTGACCCTGCCGCAGCACGAACAGGCGGCCTGAGGCGATGCCGCTCGACTGGGACAAGCTGCGTGTCTTCCACGCGGTCGCCGAGGCCGGCAGCTTCACGCATGCCGGCGAATCGCTGAACCTCAGCCAATCCGCCGTCTCGCGCCAGATCCAGGCGCTGGAGGAGGCGCTGGCGGTGCCGCTGTTCCACCGCCATGCGCGCGGCCTGATCCTGACCGAGCAGGGCGAGACGCTGAACCGCACGGTGCGGGAGGTCTTCGCCAAGCTGGCCATGACCGAGGCGCTGCTGACCGAGAGCCGCGAGCGCGCGGCGGGCCGGCTGAAGGTGACCACCACCACCGGCTTCGGCACCGCCTGGCTGGCGCCGCGCCTGCGCAAATTCATGGGGCTGCACAGCGACGTCACGGTGACGCTGCTGCTGGACGATGCCGATCTTGACCTCGCCATGCGCGAGGCGGATGTCGCCATCCGCATGCACCCGCCGAAGCAGCCGGACCTGATCCAGCGCCATGTGGCGACCTTCGGCTGGAAGATCGTGGGCTCGCCCGAATACCTGAAGGGCTCCGGCATCCCGCAGCGGGCCGAGGATCTCGATGCCCACCGGCTGATCGTCTATGGCGACTACCGCCCGCCGGTGGAGAGCATCAACTGGCTGCTGGAGGCCGGCCGCCGCCCCGGCAGCCCGCGCCGCGCGGCGGTCGAGGTGAACTCGCTGCCGGCCATGCTGCATGCGGTGCGTTCCGGCCTCGGCCTGGCGGCGCTGCCGGACTACATGAGCGACGATCTGCGCGACCTGATCCCGGTGCTGACCGACCTGAAATCGCCGCGCATCGACGCCTATTTCGTCTATCCGGAGGAGATGCGGCACTCGAAGCGGGTCGGCGTGTTCCGCGACTTCCTGGTGTCCGAACTGGCGGCGACCAACACCTGAACGGCCACGCCCGAGCCAGAGAGGGGTAACGCGGCAGACCCGGAAACTTAATCATGCGTAATCTGCATGGCGGAGCGGCGTTATTCGCCCTACGCGCATAGCGGCCCGCGCATTAGGTTTCCGGTATCCGGCGACTAGGTCGGAAAGGGTCTCTGACCCTTCGTCTCCCAGACGTGAAGCCTCCCTGTATGACTTGGCCGCTGCCCTCGGGCTGGCGGCCTTTTTTTTGGCCATGCCCCGGGGCTTACCGCCAAGCCGTTGCAAAATCGGTGGTTTTTCCCGGCACGCCCTCGCGCCGCTGTGAGCGGCGCCGTGATGGCCGGCGCTTCCGGCCCCCGCCCCTTGCGGCTAGAGCGTGATCGCTGCGGGCGGCCCGGCCGGAAAGCGGGCCGCCCACGACCCGACAGAAGCGCCCGCGCCCCCGGCCCGGGCTGCGCATTCGGCGCTCGCCCCGCCCGCCAGCCCCGCCGGGCGGGCATCACCGCCAGGGAGACGACACCATGGCCCGAGGCCGCAGCCGCCCGCCCCAGAAGCCCCGCCGCCAGCCCGGCCCCGCCGCCACCGCCCGGCTGGCCCCCGCCGCGTCCCGCCCCGCCCCCGCCGAGACCGCCTCCGAGGCCGGCGTCTCCGCCCTGCGGGTCGAGCTGGACCGGCTGAAGCGCGAGCGCGACGAGGCGCGCGCCCTGCTGGCCGAGCTGCTGGCGAAGCAGGGCGGCGAGGGCGGCGCTGTGGTCGCCCGCCGCCTGGCCAGCCTGGAGGAGGAGCGCCAGGTGGCGCGCGGCCAGGCGGTGGAGGCGGCGCTGGCCCGCTCCCGCGCCGAGGCGGCGCTGAAGGCGCTGAACGACGCGCTGGACAAGGCGCCCGGGCTGCAGGGCTGGCTGCTGCGCCGCGCCCGCCGCCGCATCCTGCCGGGCTGACCCCGGGCGCGCCGCCGCGTGCAGCTATTGCGATGCATTCTCATTTGAGGTAGCTCCGCCAGACCACCGGCGGAGCCCCTGCCCCCATGTCCATGGCCGCGTCCTATCGCAGCGCCGCCGCCGCCCGGGCCGGCCGAGGCGCGGCCGCGCGGCCGGCAGCGCCGGGTCTTCGCCCGCCTTCCCGTGCTGCGCCTGCCGCCGGTGCCCTTCGACTTCCTGCAGGGCAGGCTGGCCAGCGCCGGCACCGGGCTGGTGCCCGCCGGCACGCGCGGCCCCAGCCTGGCCCTCTCCGACCTGCTGGCGCCCGGCGCCGTGGACCGCATCCTGGCGCCGCTGCTGCGCGAGAAGCCGGACCAGGACCGCCGCGCCCTGCTCTCGCTGTGGAGCCGCTACTACTTCTTCACCCTTATCCCGCCGGTGGCGCTGACGCTGATGCTGGCGCATCGCCGCCTGCCGCTGGCGCCGGCCGGCGCCTCGGTGCTGCTGAAGCCGGACGGGCTGCCCGCCGCCATCGCCCTGCCGCATGCGGGCGAGGAATGCGCCGCGCCGCAGGATCCCTTCGAGCGCTTCGCCCCGCTGCTGCAGGGCCATCTGGCGCCGCTGATCGCCCATTGGGCGGCCGAGGCGAAGCTGGCGCAACGCGTGCTCTGGGCCAATGCCGCAAGCTACTTCGCCTGGATCGTGCGCGAGACGGCCGCCGCCCCCGACGCCCCGCCCGGCGCGGCGGAATGCGGCCAGGCCATCGTCGCCGCCACCCACCTGCCCGATGGCAGCGCCAACCCGATGCATGAGCCGATGAAGCCGCTGGAGGGCAGCACCGACGGCAAGCGCTGGCGCAAGGTGTGCTGCCTGCTCTACCGCCTGCCGGACCGCTCGGAATGCTCCTACTGCCCGCTGCTGCTGGGCAAGGACCGCAAGGGCTGCGCCCACTGAGCCTGGCGGCCGGCCGCGCCGCCGCTTTCCGGCTTGGCAACATCCCGGCGCCGGGCTACCGGCTGAGCCCATGGAAACCTACCTGCCTGCCCTGATCCTGCTCTCCGGCGGCGCCTTCATCCATAGCCGCTCCAACGTGCCGGAGCTGCGCCCGGCCTCGGAAGCCTCCGACACCGCCTGGAAGCTGCTGGCCAAGCTGGCCTTCTATCTGTGGATCGGCCTGCTGGTCTGGGGCCTCTACAATTTGCCGCTGCTCAATCTCGGCATCGCCTTCGTGCTGTCGCTGGCCTTCAACGTGCTGCTGGCCATGCGCGGGCCGAAATCCATCTGGCCCGGCCTGTCCATGGTGATGTGCGCGGCGGGGGTGGCGCTCGGCGTCTATACCGTGCTGGTCTGACGCCTCCGAACGGAGGAAACGACAGCATGGTGTTCGAAGGATTCACGCTGGAGGAACGCAGCGTGGACGGCCAGAGCCTGCGCCTGCGCCGCGGCGGCGAGGGCCCGCCCCTGCTGCTGCTGCACGGCAACCCGCAGACGCATCTGATGTGGCACCGTGTCGCCCCGGTGCTGGCGCGGCGCTACAGCGTGGTCTGCCCCGACCTGCGCGGCTATGGCTTCTCCGGCAAGCCCGGCGTCAGCGAGCGCAGCGCCGCGCATTCCAAGCGCGCCATGGCGGCCGATCTGGCCGGGCTGATGCGCCAGCTCGGGCATGAGCGCTTCCAGCTGGTGGCGCATGACCGCGGCGCCCGCGTGGCGCACCGCCTGGCGCTGGATTTCCCGCAGGCGGTGCAGAAGCTCGCCGTGCTCGACATCGTGCCGACCATCGAGCATTTCGAGCGCACCGATATGAGCTTCGCGCTCGGCTACTACCACTGGTTCTTCCTGGCCCAGAAGCACGATCTGCCCGAGCGCATGATCCTGCGCGACGTCGAGGACTGGTTCGACCTGCAGACCTCGCGCGAGCCCAAGGATCGCGGCTTCTTCCACCCCGAGGCGCGGGCGGACTACCTGGCGGCGCTGAAGCTGCCGGGCACCGTGACCTCGATCTGCGAGGATTACCGCGCCGCCACAGGCATCGACCTGGAGCATGACCGCGCCAGCCGCGCGGCGGGCGAGAAGATCCGCTGCCCGCTGCTGGCGCTGTGGGGCGCCAGGGGCAGCATCGGCAAATGGTATGATCCGCTGGCGATCTGGTCGGCCTATGCCGAGCAGCCGGCCAAGGGCCATGCGGTGAACAGCGGCCATTACCTGGCCGAGGAAGCGCCCGAGGAGGTGCTGGCAGCCCTGGACGACTTCCTCGACTCTTAGAAACCGGAAGGACGCGGCCGTATCGCGACCCCGCCCCAGCCAGGCAGCGGCAGCCCGAAAAAAGAATCCGGGGGAATGAATTCCCCCGGACCCCCTTCTTCTTTCTGTCGGGGCCCGGCGCCGCTGGCGCCGGGCATCAGGCGGCGCGGCGGGCGCCGTGCGAGCCTTCCTTCACCTCCTCAACGATCTTGGCGACGAAGGCCTTCAGGTCGTCCGGCGAGCGGCTGGTGACGATGCCCTGGTCGGTCACCACCTCCTGGTCCAGCCAGGTGGCGCCGGCATTCTGCACATCGGTGCGGATCGAGTTGTAGGAGGTCATCTTGCGGCCCTTGGCGAGGCCGGCCTCCACCAGCAGCCAGGGCCCGTGGCAGATCGCCGCCACCACCTTGCCCTTGGCGGCGAAGTCGCGCACCAGCGCGATCGCCTGCGGCTCGACGCGCAGATTGTCCGGGTTGATGACTCCGCCCGGCAGCACCAGCGCGTCGTAATCCTCCGCCTTCACCTCGGCCAGCTTGCGGTCCACCGGCACGGCCTGGCCCCAATCGGTCTTGTCCCAGCCGGTGATCTGGCCGGGCTGGCGCGTCTTCTCGGGCGCCGCCACCTCGACCCTGGCGCCGGCCTGGCGCAGATCCTGCAGCGGCACCACCAGCTCCGACTGCTCGAAACCATCGGTCGCCAGGATCAGGATGCGGGCCTTCGTGATCTCGGTCATGCTTGTTCTCCCTGCGTTGTCTCGTCAGGAACAACGCGGGGCGGCAGGGGCGGTTCCCCGCGCGCCCTGCCCGGCTTTCGCGGGTCAGGCCAGCACGAGAGGCAGGTCGGTATCCCCGGTGCTGGCGCCGGCGGCGGTCAGCAGCGCATGCGCCTGGCCGCGATGATGCGTCTGGTGGTTGAAGAAATGCGTCACCACCAGGGCCATGGGGCGGTGGATGCTGCGGCCGGCCGCCTGGCTGTGCCAAGTGAGGTCGCTCTGCAGAGCCGCCTCGTCCAGCCCCTCCGCCCAGGCCTCGATCCGCGCATCCAGCGCGGCGCGCGCCGCCGGCATGGGGGCGAAATCGGCATGCAGAAGCGGGCTGTCGGCCAGGCTCGCGGCGGGCGGCGCGCCGCCATCCAGCCGTGCCATCCAGGTCGCATCCGCCCAGAGCAGGTGGCACAGCGTGCCATGCAGGGAGCCGAAGAAGGCGCCGCGCGGCTGCTGCCGCGCCGCCTCGTCCAGCGTCGCGGCCGCGGCGTAGAAGCGGCGGTTCATCTCGCTGTTATAGGCCGCCATCATGCGGCACCAGGCCGGGCTGATCATGCGCCCAGCCTAGCGCGGGCGCGGCGGCGGGCAAGCGCCGCCGCCACCCCTCTCACAGGCTGCGATACAGCAGCAGCTGGTCGGTGAGCTTGCCCGGCGGCGTCGCGGGAGAAGCCGGGGATGCGCCCCGCCTCCACCCAGCCCTGGCTGCGGCACAGCGCCTCGGCCGCGGCGCCGGCGCGGATGTCGAGCGTCAGCAGCGAACGGCCGATGCCGCGCGCCGCCTGCTCCGCCCGCTGCATCAGCGCGCGGCCGATGCCCTGGCGTCGGAAGCCCGGATGCACCAGCAGCTGCTCCAGCACGGCGCGGTGCGGCTGGTCCTGCGGCATGGCGAGGTTCAGCTGCACCGTGCCGGCGACCCGCCCCTCCTGCCAGGCGACCAGCAGCAGCCGGTGGCCCAGCGCCACATCGCCCGACACCCGGCGCCAGAACTGGCGCGAGGTCTCGAGCGGGAGCGGCGGCAGATGGCCGGTCGCCGCGCCATCGGCGACGCAGGCCACCAGCATCTCGGCCAGGCTGCGCTCGGCGCTGGCCGCCGCGGCGGCGTCCAGCGCCTCCACCGCCAGGCCGAGCAGCGGCTTGGCGTAGCGGAACTCCAGCGATTTCGAGATGTCGTCGAGGATGCGGATCGAGCCCGAGCGGACATAGCCGCGCTTCTCGTAGAAACGGTGCGCCGCCTCGAAGCGCGTGTCGGTCCACAGCACGATGCGCTGCGCGCCGGCCTCGCGCGCATGCGCCTCGGCGCCGCCGAGCAGGGCGTGGGCGAGGCCGCTGCCGCGCTGCGCCTTCTCGACATACATCTTGCAGATTTCCCACGCCCGGTCGGAGCCGAGCGGGCGCGTCGCCACCATGCCGACGACGCGGCCATCCGGCGCCTCGGCCGCCCAGAGCGCGCCGCCGGCCTCGGCGAAATAGCTCTGCAGGGCGCGCAGCTCCGGCACCTCGCCATCGACGTCGAGCACGCAGTTCGGATACTCGCCCCAGGCGTCACCGATGAGGCGGATGAAATCCGCCGCATCGGTGTCGCGCCCCTCGCGGATGGCGAAGGGCGGGGGGGAGTGGCTCGCCGCGCTCACGCCAGCTCCCGGCAGAACTCCTGGATGCGGGCGCAGGCCTCGCGCAGGCTTTCCGTGTCGGTGGCGTAGGAGATGCGGATATAGGGGCTCATGCCATAGGCCGTGCCCTGCACCGTCGCCACCAGCTTCTCCTCCAGCAGGGCGAGCGCGAAATCGGTGTCGTTCTCGATCCGCTTGCCGCCCTTGCTGGTCTTGCCGATGCAGCCGGCGATATTCGGATAGACGTAGAAGGCGCCTTCCGGCTTGTGGCAGCTGACGCCCGGCGCCTCGGCCAGCATGGCCACCACCATGTCGCGCCGCTCGCGATAGATCGCGGCGCGCTCGGCGATCAGCTCCTGCGGGCCTTCCAGGGCGGCGACGGCGGCGGCCTGGCTGATCGTGCTGATGCCGCTGGTCAGCTGGCCCTGCATGTTGGTCATCGCCTTGATCAGCGATTTCGGGCCGCCGGCGAAGCCGACGCGCCAGCCGGTCATGGCATAGGTCTTGGAGGCGCCATTGACCGTCAGCACCCGGTCCTTCAGCCGCGGCTCCACCTCGGCGATGGTGCAGAATTCGCCGTCATAGACCAGGTGCTCATACATGTCGTCCGTCAGGATCCAGACATGCGGATGCTTCAGCATCACCGTGGCGATGGCCTGCATCTCGGCGCGCGAGCAGGCGGCGCCGGTCGGGTTGTTCGGGAAGTTCAGGAACAGCCACTTGGTCTTCGGCGTGATGGCGGCGTCCAGATCCTCGGGCCGCAGCTTGAAGCCGTTGTTCTGCGGGCAGTTCACATAGGTGGGCGTCGCGGTGGCGAGCTTCGCCATGTCGGCGTAGCTGACCCAGAAGGGGGCGGGGATCAGCACCTCGTCGCCCGGGTCGCAGCTGGCCAGCAGCGCGTCCATGATGATCTGCTTGCCGCCATTGGCCACCAGGATCTCGTCCAGCGCGTAGTCGAGATTGTTGTCGCGCTTGAACTTCTTCTGCACGGCGAGCTTCAGCGCGCGGGTGCCGTCGGTCGGCGGATATTTGGTGTCGCCCGACAGCGCCGCCTGGTGCGCCGCCTCGATCGCGTGGGAAGGCGTGGCGAAATCCGGCTCGCCGGAGGCGAGGCTGATGACCTTCTTGCCCTCGGCGGCCAGCTCACGGGCGCGGGTGCCCATGATGACGGAAGCGGAAACGGCGATGTCTTTCAGGCGACCGGCAAGGGCGGGCATGAGCGGGGTCTTCTCCGGGAGAAACAGGCAAGGCAGCCTAGAAGCCTGTGCCGGCCGCGCCAAGGCCGCCAGGCCCACACAAGGCGCAGAACCGCCCCGCTTGCGCCGAGAGACGGCATGCACACGCGCTTGTTCCGCAAGCTTCGCCGCGGCCGCCCTTCCCTGCGCCGCGCCGACTGTCAGGATGCGGCGCATGAGCACCGCCCCCCTCTTCCAGGCCACCATCCCCGTGCTGCGCAGCTTCGACGCCGCGAAGGCACGCGAATTCTATCTGGATTTCCTGGGCTTCGCCCTGGATTGGGAACACCGCTTCGAGCCCGATCTGCCGCTCTACTGCCAGATCAGCCGCGGCGCGCTGCTGCTGCACCTGTCGGAGCATCATGGCGATGCCTGCCCCGGCGCCACGGTGTTCATCCGCATGCAGGGCATCGAGGCCTTCCACCAGGAGCTGATCGGCAAGCGATACCGTTTCGCCCGGCCCGGGCTGGAAAGCCTGCCCTGGGGCCGCATGGTCACGGTGGGGGATCCCTTCGGCAACCATCTGCGCTTCTGCGAGCCGCCCGCCGGCGGCTGAGGCGCGGCCGCCTCAACCCATCGTCATGCCCCCTGCCCGGCCCTGCTCCGCTACCAGAAGGGCAGGCAACAGGAGGCAGGCGGATGGTGGAGCGGAACTGGCGCGGGCTGCGGCGGCCCCTGGTGGCGATCGCCCTGGGGCTGCTGCCCTTCTGGCTGTTCCTCGGCGCCAGCAACGAGGTGCGGGTGAATGGCGAGCTGGTCGGCGGCAGCCGCTTCAATTTCGGCGGGCTGGTGCTGGCCGCGATCGGCCTGCCCATCGCCATCGGCGTGCTGCGGGAGACGCCGCGCTGGGCGCCGCGCCTGGCGCTGGCCGCGCTGGCGGTGCCGCTCTGCCTGCTGCAGCTGGCCGTCTCGGCCGAGCTGCTCTCGGTCGATCAGCTGCGGCGCGGCTGGGCCGGCGCGGCGCAGCCCGCCCCGGCCACGGCGCCGCCGCCGGGGGGCGCCGCCGCCAGCTGACCCGCGGCGCCAGGCCAGCGCGGGCGGAGGTCCGGCAGGCGCGCAGGCGCCAGGCCCGCCGGCCCGCGCTGCGCGACAATGAAAAAGCCGCGCCGCTCAGCGCCGTGGCGGCAGCTCCAGCAGCCAGTCGAAGGACTGCTCCGCCAGCACCACGAAGCCGAGGCGGCGGTAGAATTCCAGGGCGCGGCTGCCCTTCAGCACCTCGACCCGCACGGGCAGGTCGGGGCGTTCGTCCAGGATCGCCCGCATCACGGCGCGGCCAAGGCCGGCGCCCTGGCAATCCGGCTCCAGGTAGAAGCCGCTGATCTCGAGAACATCCCCGCCCGCGAAGACCGAGACGCAGCCGAGCAGCGTCCCGTCCGGCGCCTCGATGCGGCGGGTGGAGACGGGATCGAAGCCCTCGCGCATGCGGGCGCGGCGGCGCGCCGGGTCCCAGCGGCCCAGCGCCTCGAGCTGCGGGCGCATGGTGCGGATGGAGAGGTCCAGCAGCGTCTCGAAATCCGCCTCCGAGGCCGGCCGGAAGCGGAAGGGCGGGAACTCCCGCCCCTCCGGGCCCGTCACTTACTTCAGGCCGGCGCAGAAGCGCTGGATGCGCGTGCAGGCCTCGGTCAGCGAGGCGTCGTCGGTCGCGTAGCTGATGCGGAAATGGCCCGGGAACATGAAGGCCGAGCCATGCACGGCGGCGACCCCCTCATCCTCCAGCAGCGCGGTGACGAAATCCTCGTCGGTCGCGATCGTCTTGCCCGAGGCGGTGGTCTTGCCGAGGCAGCCATGCACCGAGGGGAAGACGTAGAAGGCACCATCCGGCGTCAGGCAGTGGATGCCGGGCGCCTTGTTCAGCAGGCCCACCACCAGGTCGCGGCGGCGCTCATAGACCACGCGCATCGCCTCGACCGAATCCTGCGGGCCGGTCAGCGCCTCGATGGCGGCGGCCTGGGAGATCGAGGAGGTGTTGGAGGTGGACTGGCCCTGCAGCTTGTCCATCGCCTTGATCAGCTTCTGCGGCGCGCCGGCGAAGCCGATGCGCCAGCCGGTCATGGCATAGGCCTTGGAGCAGCCATTCATCGTGACCGTGCGGTCCTTCAGGCGCGGCTCGACGGCGACCAGGGTGCGGGCCTTGAAGCCGCCATAGGTCAGCTTCTCGTAGATGTCGTCGGTGAACACCCAGACATCCGGGTGGCGCAGCAGCACCTCGGCCAGCGCCTTCAGCTCCTCCGCCGAATAGGCGGCGCCGGTCGGGTTGGAGGGGTTGTTCAGGATCAGCCACTTGGTCTTCGGCGTGATCGCCGCTTCCAGCTGCTCCGGCGTGATCTTGAAGCCCTGGTTCTGCCCGGCCGGCACGATCACCGGCGTGCCGTCGGCCAGCGCCACGATGTCGGGGTAGGAGACCCAGCAGGGCGCCGGGATGATCGCCTCGTCGCCCGCATTGATGGTGGCCAGCAGGGCGTTGAAGATCACCTGCTTGCCGCCGGTGGAGACGACGATCTCCTCCGGCTTGTACTCCACCCCGTGCTCGCGGCGGAAATAGGTGGCGCAGGCCTCGCGCAGTGCCTTGGTGCCGGCGACGTCGGTGTAGCGGGTCTCGCCGCGCTCGATCGCCGCGATGGCCGCGTCCTTGATGTTGCGCGGGGTGTCGAAATCCGGCTCGCCGGCGGAGAGGCCGATGACGTTCTTCCCCTCGGCCTTCAGCGCGCGCGCCTTGGCGGTGATGGCGATGGTCTGCGAGGGGGCGATGCGGTCCAGCCGCTCGGCGGTCAGGGTCATGGGAGTCCGGTCCAGCTCAGAAGAGGGCGGGACCCTAGCCCCCTCCCGCCCGCCCCGACAAGGCGGCACGGGCGCCCTGACCGCCGATTCGCACCCCGGCAGGGGCGGGAGCCGCGTTTCAGCCCCGCCGCAGCCCGCGCAGCGCCAGCGCCGCCAGCGCCCCGCCGAGCCCGGCCAGCGCCAGGATGATGACCGCCAGCGCGTTCACCTCCGGCGTCAGCCCCAGCCGCAGCATGGAGAAGACCACCATCGGCAGGGTGGTGCCGGCGGGGCCGGAGACGAAGCTCGCCACCACCACATCATCCAGCGACAGGGTGAAGGCCAGCAGCCAGCCCGCCACCAGCCCCGGCGCCAGCAGCGGCAGGGTGACGGTGAGGAAGGCGGTGGCGGGCCCGGCGCCGAGGTCGCGCGCCGCCTCCTCCAGCTCCGGCGCCAGCCCGGCCAGCCGCGCCTGCACCAGCACCGCCACATAGGCCGCGCCGATGGTGGCGTGGGCCAGCAGGATGGTCATGGCGCCGCGCTCGGCCGGCCAGCCGGTGATGCGCTGCAGGGTGACGAAGAACAGCAGCAGGGCCAGGCCCATCACCACATCCGGCAGCACCAGCGGCGCGCCGGAGAGCGCGCCGAAGATCGCCCGGCCGCGGAACGGCCCGTGCCGCGCCAGCACCCAGCCGATGGCACCCCCCAGCAGCACGGCGAGGCTGGCGGCACCGAGCGCCACGCGCAGCGACAGCAGCGCCGCCTCCACCAGCCGGTCATTCCCGGCGAGGGCCGCGAACCAGCGCAGCGAGAAACCGCCCCACTGGAAGGGGATGCGCGCATCGCTGAAGGCATAGCCCGCCAGCAGCAGCACCGGCAGCCAGAGGAACAGCAGACCCGCGCCGAGGCCGAGCAGCGCCAGCCGCCCGCGGCTCACTTCTGCTGCTCCAGCCGCTGGAACAGCCGGATCGGCACCAGCAGCACCAGCAGCAGCAGCACCGCCAGCGATGCCGCCACCGGCCAGTCGCGGTTCTGGAAGAATTCCTGGAACAGGACGCGGCCGGCCAGCTGCGCCTCCGGCGGGCCCAGCAGCTCGGGGATGACGTATTCGCCGGCCGCCGGGATGAAGACCAGCAGGAAGGCCGCCGCCAGGCCGGGGGCGGCCAGCGGCAGGGTGATGCTGCGGAAGGCGACCCAGGGCGTGGCGCCGAGATCCGCCGCCGCCTCCTGCACCGCGGGGTCGAGGCGCGAGAGGGTGACGTAGAGCGGCAGCACGGCGAAGGGCAGATAGGCATGCACCATGCCGAGGAACAGCGCCGGCCAGGAGTAGAGCAGCGGCAGCGGCGCCTCGATCACCCCCGCCGATTGCAGCAGGGTGTTGATCCAGCCCTCGTCGCGCAGCAGGCCGATCCAGGCGCCGATGCGCGGCAGGAAGCCGGTCCAGAAGGGCAGCAGCAGCAGCGCCAGCAGCGGCATGCGCCAGCGCGGCGGCGCCCGCACCAGGCCGAGCGCCATGGGCAGCGCCAGCGCCAGGCAGAGCCCCGCCGTGCCGCAGGCCACCAGCAGCGCATCCAGGAAGGCGCCGCGGTAATAGGGGTCGCCCAGGGCCAGGGCGTAGGTCTCGGTGTTCAGCCCCTCGCCCTCGCTCCAGGGCAGGGCGAAGGGCGGCACGCCCTCGGCCGGCCAGGAGAGGGAGAGCGCCAGCACCACCAGCAGCGGCGCCGCCACGAACAGCGCCAGCCAGAGGCCGGGCAGCGCGGGGACCAGGATTTGCAGCAAAGGACGGGGCATCAGCCGGCCAGCGGCACGAGGGACGCCGCCTCCCAGCCCAGGCGCAGCCTGGTGCCGCGCGGCGGCGGCGGGCCGTCCTCCTCGGCATGGCTGACGCGCAGTTGCGCGCCGCCCGGGGCGCGCACCAGCAGCAGGCTGTCATCGCCGCGGAAGGCCACTTCCTCGACCACGCCTTCCACCCCGTCCGGGGGTGCCGCGGCGCCGCTCAGGATGCGCTCCGGCCGCAGCGCCAGGGCGGTGCAGCCGGCCGGCAGCGCCACGGGGCGCAGCGTGGCGCCGAGGCCCGGGCAGGCGAAGCCGCCCTGCCCGTCCGCCGCGCCTTCCAGCACATTGGCCGCACCCAGGAAGGCGGCGACGAAACGCGTCGCCGGCCGGTCATAGACCTGGCGCGGCGGCCCGAGCTGCACCAGCCGCCCATGCTCCAGCACCGCGACGCGGTCGGACAGCGCCAGCGCCTCGTTCTGGTCATGCGTGACCATGATGAAGGCGGCCCCCGTCTCGCGCTGCAGGGCGCGCAGCTCGAGCCCCGTGCGCTCGCGCAGATTGGCGTCCAGCGCGCCCAGCGGCTCGTCCAGCAGCAGCAGGCGCGGGCGCTTGACCAGGGCACGCGCCAGCGCGACCCGCTGCCGCTGCCCGCCGGAGAGGCGGTGCACCGCCCGCGTCTCGAAGCCGGCCAGCCCCACCATGGCGAGCGCGGCGGCGACGCGCGTCTCGCGCTCCGCCGCCGGCACCCCATCGCGCTTCAGCCCATAGGCGACATTGCCCGCCACCGAGAGATGCGGGAACAGCGCATAGGATTGGAACATCATGTTCAGCGGCCGGCGATGCGGCGGCAGGCCGGCGAGATCCTGCCCATCCAGCCGCAGCGCGCCGGCATCCGCCGCCTCGAAGCCGGCGATGACGCGCAGCAGGGTGGATTTGCCGGAGCCCGAGCCGCCGAGCAGCGTCAGGAACTCGCCGGCCTCGATGTCGAGATCGAGCCCGTCCAGCGCCACGGTGGCACCGAAGCGCTTGGACAGGCCGCGCAGGGACAGCAGCGACAAGACGGCGCCCCGCTCAGCGGCCGGCCTTGAAGCGGCTCCAGCCGCGGCTGCGGGCGCGCTCGGCGGTGGGCGTCAGCCCGGTGACGGTGAAGGTGCGCGAGAGCGTCTCCGCCGTCGGGTAGACATTCGGATCGTCGCGCACCGCCGCATCGACCAGCGGGCGGGAGGCGGGGATGCCGTTCGGGTAGCGCACCTGGTTGGTGATGCCGGCCATGACGTCGGGCTGCAGCAGGAAGTTGATGAAGCGCTGCGCGGCCTCGGGGTTCGGCGCGTCGGCCGGGATGGCCAGCATGTCGAGCCAGAGCTGCGCGCCTTCCTTCGGCGCCACATAGCCGATCTGCACGCCGCGCCCGGCCTCCCGCGCGCGGGCCTGGGCCTGGATGACGTCGCCGGAATAGGTCAGCACGACGCAGTATTCGCCATTGGCCAGCGCGTCCATCAGATTGCCGCTGGCGGTGATGGCGCGCACCTGCGGGCGGATCGCCATCAGCGCGTCCTCGGCGGCGCGCAGCTCGCGCGGCTCGGTGGTGTTGGGGTCGCGCCCCAGCCAGCGCAGCACGGTGGGCAGCACGTCGGTCGCCGAATCCATGATGGCGATGCCGCAGCGCGCCAGCCGCCGCGCATGCTCGGGCTTCATCAGCAGGTCGAGGCTGTCGAGCGGCGCGTCGGGCGCCAGCTCGCGCACCCGGTCGGTGCGGATGCCGAGGCCGATCGTGCCGTAGAGATAGATGGCGCCGAAGCGGTTGCCGGGGTCGCTGCTCTCCACCTGGCGCAGCAGCGCCGGGTCCTGGTTGCCCCAGTTCGGGATCTGCGCGCGGTCCAGCGGCCGCAGCGCGCCGGCGCGCACCAGGCGGGAGAAGGTGGGCTCGTTGGTCGGCACGATGATGTCGTAGCCCGAGCGCCCGGCGGAGAGCTTGCCCTCCAGCGTCTCCAGGCTGTCGAAGACGTCGTAGCGGATGCGGATGCCCGTCTCGCGCTGGAAGCGGTCCACCGCATAGGGGTCGATATAGTCCGACCAGTTGTAGACGTTCAGCACCTGGCCGGCCGCGCCGGGCGGCTGCGGCGCCTGCGCCGGCGACTGGGCCTGGGCCTGGGCCTGGGCCGGGCCGGGCCGCGGCGCGGCGCCCGGCAATCCGGTGCCGAGCAGGGCGGTGGCGAGGAACGAGGTGGCGAGCAGGCGTCGAAGCATGCGGCGGATCCTGCGGCGGAGGGAGGGCGGGAAGCCGCCAGCGTAATGGCGCGCGCCGCCAGGGTCCATGCCATGTGCCGCGGGGCCAGGGTGGCGGCGTGGAGCGGCGCGCCGTTGACGGGGCCGTTACTAGGACTTTTTTCTTGACTTTATTCCTATAGGCCGGTATCTCCACTCCCGTCACCGGGCGAAGTGCGTCCGGTCCTCCCCGCCTCCCCTTTCCGACCCGCCCGGCCCTGCCCCGCAGCGCCGGGCGCTGCCGCATGGGCGCGCCCCGGCGGCGCCAGCCAGGAGACGCGCATGCCCTTCGATCCCCGCGGGCTGAGCTCGCTCGCCAGCACGGACAGCTTCACCCTCTGGCTCTACGTCACCACCGACACCCGCGCCGCGGTGCTGGCGCCGGGCTATTTCGCCGCCGCCGCCGGGCGGCTGCAGCCGGGCCATCTGATCGTGCTGCAATCGGCGGATTCGCTGACCTTCATGCCGGTGCTCAGCAACAATGGGGTGGGCAATGGCGTGGTGCTCAGCGCCAGCGCGCCGCCGCTGCGCCTGAACGCCTTCGCCGACCTGGCCTTCGACATGACGATCGCCCCGGTCACGGCGGTGACGCGCAGCGTGGCGCTCGATCCGGTGCCCTCCGGCCTCTACACCGGGCGCAACTTCACGGTGGCGGCGCGCACCAGCGGGCCGGTGGCGACGCTGGTCTTCTCCATGCTGAACGCCGCCGGGGCGGTGGTGGCCGGGCCGGTCTCGGTCCCCGTCGCTTCCGGCAGCGCCTCGACCAATTTCACCGCGCCCGATCCGGGCAGCGGCTACCGCATCCGCGTGGTCGACGCGGCCGAGCCGCTGGCGCTTCAGACCTCGCCCTCCTTCGTCGTCACCGAGCCCTACGCGCTGCTGACCGAGACCGGGAGCAGCCTGCTGGCCGCGGATGGGGGCGAATTGCTGCTCTGACCCGCCCGCGCCCCGCGCCCGCCTCCTCCCCCGGCTCTCCCTTCGGCACCAAGGATCTCCGCGCCGATGTCCGACAAGAAGATTTCCGAGCTGCCCAGCGCGACGACGCTCACCGACAGCGATCTGTCGCCGATGGTGCAGGGCGTCAGCAGCATCGCCGAGACGCGCAGCGTCAGCCTGGCCCAGCTGCGCACCGGGCTGCTGATCGAGCGCCCCATGCATGTGCGCGATTTCGGCGCCGTGGGCGATGGCACCACCGACGACACCCCCGCCATCCAGGCGGCGATCGACGCCGCCTCGGCCCAGGGCGGCGGCACGGTGCTGCTCGGCCCGCGGCGCTATGTCATCGCCTCGGCCGAGCTGCTGCTGCGCGAGAATGTCCAACTGGTCGGCCAGCAGCATCAGGGCGGCTGGCGCACCAATGGCAATTTCGCCACCGTGCGTTACGCGCTGCTGGTCGACGCGGCGCGCACCATCCGGCTGCAGCGCAATGCCGGGCTGCACGGCATCGCCGTGCTGCGCCGGGGCATGACCGCGCCCACCACGCTGCGCCAGGGGCTGGACGCGGCCAATGCCTTCGCCGGCACCGCCATCACCATCGGCAATGGCTCGGGCGGCAACAGCGCCGGCAATGGCGCCGACACCAGCCTGACGCGGCTGCTGATCCTCGGCTTCAACTGGGGCATCTACAGCGACGCCAATGCGCGGGTGCGCATCTGCGACATCCTGGGCGACTGCACCAACGGCCTCTATCTCGGCCGTTCCTTCGACGTCTCGCGCGTCAGCGAGGTGAACTGGCACCCGCTGGTCACCACCGCGCGCAGCTGGTCGAACACGCGGCTGCTGATCGCCGCGGTGGACAACAACGGCACCGGCCAGTTCCGCATCACCACGGCCACCGCCCATGGCCTGGCCACCGGCGACATCGTCAACATCGCCGAGGTGCGCCTGAGCGGCGCGCCCACGCTCTATGGCCGCTGGACGGTGACGGCGGTGGATGCGACGCGGCTCGACCTGCAGGGCAGCAGCTTCGCCGCCGGCTGGAGCTCCGGCGGCGCGGTCTATGTCAACGCCAATCGCCGCCTCGGCAGCGCCTTCGTGGTCAACAACTCCGACATGGCGAGCTTCGACAACTGCTTCGAATACGGCCATGAGATCGGCTTCGACGTGCAGGACGAGGCGCATTCCTGCCATTTCTCCAACATCGGCACCGATGGCTGGAACGACATGGCGGATCCGCAGACCATCGGCATCCGCATCGGCGGCACCTCGCTGCGCACCAAGGTGGTGGGCGGCTTCCTCTCCTCCAAGGGCTGCAGCGTGCAGGTCAGCACGACGGGGGCGGAGCAGCATGAGCTGATCGGCGTCAACGTCACCGGCGGCGCGCGCCGCATCGCCGAGGTGCTGAGCGGCCAGATCACCTTCTCCGGCTGCGACTTCACCGGCGCCACCGGCACCGGCAATGCGACGGTCAGCGCCATCCATCTGGGCAGCGGCGCCGGCAGCGTCGTCGTCACCGGCTGCGACACCAGCGCGGTCACCTTCACCGCCGACAGCGCGGCGGCGATGCAGCGGCTGCAGCTGGCGGCCAACCGGCCGGTGCCGGGCAGCGCCACCACGCAGCGCATCGCCGCCGGCCGGGTCGAGCTCGCCACCATCTCCTCGGCCGCGGCGCTGGAGACGCGGCTGTCGAGCGACACCGACGGCGCCGTCAACATCCACCGCCGCAGCACCACCGAGGGCGGGCAGCTGCGCTTCCACGGCCTCGGCACCACGCCGGTGGCCAGCCTGACCGCCAGCAACACCGAGCTGGTCTTCCAGGGCGAGGGCAGCAACACCAATGCCGCCCTGGTGCTGGGCGGCTCCGGCATGACCCAGCCGCAGACGCTGCGGCTGCGCCGCCTCTCCGCCACCCCGGCGGTGAATGACCGGCTGCTGGCGCTGGAGGCCAGCGGCAACAGCAGCACCGGCACCGAGCGGGTCTATGCCCGCATCGCCGCGCTGGCCGAGGCGGTGACCAACGCCGCCGAATCGGGCGCCGTCATCATCGAGACGCGCTCGGCCGGCGCGCTGGCGGAGCGTTTCCGCCTGGCCGCCAATGGCACGGTGACGCTGACCGGCCCGCTGGTGCTGCCGGCCGACCCGACGGCGGCGCTGCAGGCGGCGACGCGGCAATATGTCGACAACCAGTTCACCGAGCGGCGCTTCACCAGCGTGCTGCTCTCGGCCAGCACGGCGCTCAGCCATGCCAGCCACAATGCGCGCATGCTGGTGGCCAATCCCGGCACCACCGGCCTGTCGCTGAACTGGGCCAGCACCGGCGACGGCTTCTCCTGCAGCGTCATCAACCGCAGCGGCGCCGACCTGCCGCTGACGCTGGTGGGCTTCACCGCGACGACGCCGGCCAACAGCGACGGCTTCACCAAGATCCGCTCGGGCGGCGTCGCCACCCTGCTGGCCTATTCGCCGGATGGCGGCACCACCCGCATCTGCCATCTGACGGGGGCGGGGGCACCCTGATGTCGATCCCCGCCCTCATGCCGGGGGCGCTGACCCCCGACCGGCCGCTGCGGCTGGTCGGGCCGGACCACGCGCCCCGGCTGGCCACCACCCGCGCCGGTCCGGCCATGGCGCAGAGCGCCGCCGGGGCCTGGCAGGCCGTGGCGGCCAACACGCCCCGCTTTCACGGCAGCGCGCGGCGGCTGCTGGTGGAGGCGGCGCGCAGCAACCTGCTGCGCAACCCGCGCGGCGAGGGCGGCGCGGCCGGCACGCCCGGCACGCTCCCGACCTATTACGGCGTGGTTGGCACCTCGGTCGGGCTGAACCGCAGCATCCTCGGCACCGGCAGCGAGGATGGCGTGCCCTATGTCGAGATCCGCCTGTCCGGCACGCCCAGCAGCACCACCAGCTACCGCCTGGGCTTCGAGACCGGCACCGGTGGCGCGCCGGCCGCCCAGGGCCAGGCCTGGCTGCTCTCCGTCTTCCTGCGTCTCACGGGCGGGACCGTCCCGGCGGCCGGCGGCCCGCTGCTGGGGCTGCAGGAACGCGACGCCGGCGGCGGCTCGCTCGGCTCGCCGATCCTCTCCGCCTCCCTGCCGGTCGGGAGCGGGCCGCTGGCGTCGCAGCGCTTCGCGCTCGCGGCCTCGCTGACCCAGGCCAGCACCACCGCGCTCACGGCGGAGCTGCGCTTCCCGCTGCAGAGCGGGGTACCGGTGGATTTCACCTACCGCATCGGTGCGCCGCAGCTGGAGCTCGGGCGCAACGCCAGCAGCCTGATCCTGCCGGCCGCCGGCACGCCTGCCACTTCCAGCCGCGCGGCCGACCAGCTGGTCTGGGCGCCGCCCGGCGGCTTCGGCCCGCAGGGCACGCTGGTGGTGCAGGCGATGCTGCCGCAGACCGCGCTGTTCGGCGAGCATCAGGGGCTGTTCCAGCTGGATGACGGCAGCGACACCAACCGCATCCTGCTGCGCAACACCTCGGGCGGCGCCACGCTGTTCGGCGTGGTCGACAGCGGCGGCGCCACGCTGGCCGCGATCTCCGGCGGCAATGTCACCGCCGGCACCAGCTTCCGCGCCGCCCTGGCCTGGGCGCCCGGCGACCAGGCGCTGTGCCTGAATGGCGGCACGGTGCAGACCGCGGCGGTGGCGCTGCCCACGGGGCTGACGCGGCTGCTGGTGGGGCAGGGCTCCACCCTGCTGAACCGCGCCGCCAATGGCGAGATCGCGGTGCTCGACTACCGCCCGACGCGCCTCTCCAACGCCATGCTGCAGGCGCTGACGGTCTGACCGGGCGCGGCGCCCCCGCCCCGGCGGGCGCCGCCCCGCCCCCTTCCCCTCGGCCCAAGGAACCGACCGCATGCCGATCCTGACCGATTACTCCCGCAACATGCTGGCGCGCGCGCTCTGCGCCCGCGCCCCGGCGCTGCCCAGCAGCGTGTTCGTCGCCCTCGGCACCGGCGGCGGCAATGCGGGGCTGACCGGCGAGCCGGCGGGCAATGGCTATGCCCGCCAGCGCGTCACCTTCACCGGCACCGGGCAGCAGCGCAATGTCGAGGTGCTGCGCTTCGTCTTCAGCGCCGCCGCCGGCGCCTTCACCCATCTCGGCCTGTATGATTCGGCCACCGGCGGCAACCCGCTGGCCTATGGGCTGCTGGCGCAGACCGCCAATGTGAACGGCCCCGGCACGGTGACCATCGCCGCCGAGGCGCTGACCATCACCGGCAGCTGAAGGAGGCCCGGCCATGAACTGGATGCAGGACCAGCTGCGCCAGCCCAGCACCTGGCGCGGGGTGTTCCTTCTCATCGCCTCCGGCCTCGGCATCACCCTGTCGGAGGAGCTGCAGGGCGCGCTGCTGAACCTGGCGGTCGCCGGGCTCGGCCTGTGGGAGGCGCTGCGCAAGGGCGGGCAGTTCGGCAGCAAGGCCGATTGACCGCCGCCGCCGCGCGGCCGCCCTGCCCTGGCCCTCCCTGGCGGCCTCGCCAGGGGGGCCTCCCCGGCGCCGCGCGGCGCGGCCCCTGATTCCCGGCCTCGCGCCGAAAAACGCAGAAAAGGGGTTGCGCCCGCCCCGCCGCCCCCTTAGAGAGCGCCTCGCTTTCACGGCGGCACGCTGCTGTAGCTCAGTGGTAGAGCACTCCCTTGGTAAGGGAGAGGTCGACAGTTCAATCCTGTCCAGCAGCACCATCCTCGCCGCCCTGCCAGGGCATCCCGACATGACCGAGACCCCGCCGCCGGACCGCCCCGACCAGGACGCGCCCGCCCCCGGCCTGTCGCCCGCCCGCCCCGCCCTCTCCGAGCGCGATGCCCGCCGCGCCGCCGCGCTGCGCGAGAATCTGCGCCGCCGCAAGGCGCAGAGCCGCGGCCGCGCCGAGCCCCCCTCCCCCGCCGAGAACGCTCCGCCCCCGCCTGCCTTGCAGGACTGACCCCGCGCCGCCCTCGGTTGCCGCCGCGGCAGCGCTGGGCTATCCCCGCCGGCCAAACCCTGCCGCCCGAGGGATTCCCGAATGCCCATCATGCCCGACCACTGGATCCGCCGCATGGCGACGGAGCACGGCATGATCGACCCCTTCGTCGAGAGCCAGCGGCGCGAGGGGGTGATCTCCTTCGGCCTCTCCTCCTATGGCTACGACGCCCGGGTGGCGGATGAGTTCAAGGTCTTCACCAATGTCGACAACGCGCTGGTGGACCCGAAGAAATTCGCCGAGGACAGCTTCGTCACCCGGCGCGGCCCGACCTGCATCATCCCGCCCAATTCCTTCGCCCTCGCCCATACGGTCGAGTATTTCCGCATCCCGCGCGACGTGCTGGTGATCTGCCTCGGCAAGAGCACCTATGCCCGCTGCGGGCTGATCGTGAATGTCACGCCGCTCGAGCCCGAATGGGAGGGGCAGGTGACGATCGAGATCTCCAACACCACCCCGCTGCCGGCGCGCATCTACGCCAATGAGGGGATCTGCCAGTTCCTGTTCCTGCAGGGCGCCGGCGAGCCCGAAGTGTCCTATGCCGACCGCAAGGGCAAGTATATGGGCCAGCGCGGCGTCGCGCTGCCGCGTCTGTAAGGGGAGAGGCGTCATGGACCGCATCCGCATCCGCGGCGGCCGCCGGCTGGAAGGGCGCATCGCCATCGGCGGCGCCAAGAACGCGGCCCTGCCGCTGATGGCCACCGGCCTGCTCACCCATGAGGCGGTGGTGCTGACCAACGCCCCGGCGCTGGCCGATGTCGCCACCATGGGCCATCTGATCGCCCAGCACGGGCTGACGGTCGAGCATGACCAGTCGAGCCGCCGCATCCTGCTGGATGGCGCCGCCAGCCAGTTCGAGGCGCCCTACGACCTGGTGCGCAAGATGCGCGCCTCGATCCTGGTGCTCGGGCCGCTGCTGGCGCGCTTCGGCCAGGCCCGCGTCTCGCTGCCCGGCGGCTGCGCCATCGGCACCCGCCCCGTCGACCTCCACCTGAAGGGGCTGGAGCAGATGGGCGCGGTGATCGACCTCGATTCCGGCTACATCAACGCCAAGGTGGACGGCCGGCTGAAGGGCGCGCGCATCCTCTTCCCGCAGGTCTCGGTGGGCGCCACCGAGAACCTGCTGATGGCGGCGACGCTGGCCGAGGGCACCACCCAGCTGGTCAATGCGGCGCGCGAGCCGGAGATCACCGACCTCGCCAATTGCCTGATCTCGATGGGCGCGCGGATCGAGGGGGTGGGCAGCGATCGGCTGACGGTGCAGGGCGTCGACAGCCTGCACGGCACGACGCATGCCATCCTGCCCGACCGTATCGAGGCCGGCACCTTCGCCTGCGCCGGCGCCATCACCGGCGGCGAGCTGCTGCTGGAGGGCATGACGCTGGAGCTGTTCGGCGCCTGCACCCGCTCGCTGCGCGAGGCCGGGGTGGAGATGCTGCAGGAGGAGGGCGGCGTGCGCTGCCGCCGCCTGAACGGGCTGCATGGCGTCGATGTGATGACCGAGCCCTTCCCCGGCTTCGCCACCGACATGCAGGCCCAGTTCATGGCGCTGATGGCGGTGGCCGAGGGCGCCTCGATGATCACCGAGACGATCTTCGAGAACCGCTTCATGCATGTGCCGGAGCTGGCCCGCATGGGCGCGCGGATCAACGCGCATGGCTCCTCCGCCATCGTCCGCGGCGTGGGCAAGCTGTCCGGCGCGCCGGTGATGGCGACCGATCTGCGCGCCTCCGTCTCCCTCATCATCGCCGGGCTGGCGGCGGAGGGCGACACCATCGTCAACCGCGTCTACCACCTCGACCGTGGCTATGAGCGGATCGAGGAGAAGCTGGCGGGCGTCGGCGCCGACATCGAACGTATGCCAGGCTGACATGGCATTGCCGCTTTCCCGGTGATACAACCCGCCATGGACCAGCCCATCACAAGGCCCGAAACGGGCATCGTTCCCGCGGCCGAGGCCGGCCAGAGCCTCGTCCTGGCGCTCCCCAAGGGGCGCATCCTGAAGGAGCTGGGGCCGCTGCTGGCCCGCACCGGCATCGTCCCGGCCGCCGATTTCCACGCCGAATCCAGCCGCCGCCTGCGCTTCGAGACCAATCATCCCGGCCTCGACGTGATCCGCGTGCGCAGCTTCGACGTGGCCACCTTCGTCGCCTTCGGCGCCGCGCAGATCGGCATCTGCGGCGCCGATGTGCTGATGGAATTCGACTACCCCGAGATCTACGCCCCGCTCGATCTCGGCATCGGCCGCTGCCGCGTCTCGGTGGCCGAGCCCGAGGGCAGCGCCGGGCAGCAGGAGATGGTGCGCCGCTCCCGCCTCGCGGTCGCCACCAAATACCCCAACCTCGCCCGCCGGCACTTCGCCACCAAGGGCATCCAGGCCGAGGTGGTGCATCTGAACGGCGCCATGGAGCTGGCCCCCTCGCTCGGCCTCTCCCGCCTGATCGTCGACCTGGTGCAGACCGGCTCCACCCTGAAGGCCAATGGGCTGGTGGAGACCGAGGTGATCGCCCAGGTGACCTCCCGCCTGATCGTCAACCGCACCGCGCTGAAGACCAGGCCCGAGGCGATCGGCGAATGGCTCTCCCGCTTCCGCGCCGCACTCGCCGAGGTCGCCGCATGATCCGCCTCTCCACCGCCGATGCCGGTTTCGAGGCCGGCTTCCGCGCGCTGCTCGACACCGCGCGGGAGACCACCGCCAAGGTGGATGCCGCCGTCGCCGGCATCATCGCCGAGGTGCGGGAACAGGGCGATGCCGCGCTGCTGGCGATGACCGCGCGCTACGACCGCTGGCAGCCGGCCACCGCCGCCGCGCTGCGGGTGACCGAGGCCGAGATCGACGCCGCCCGCGCCGCCTGCGCGCCGGAGCTGCTGGACGCGCTGGACCTCGCCGCCACCCGCATCGAGCGCTTCCACGCCGCCCAGCTGCCGCGCGATGTCGAGCTGGACGACCCGCTCGGCCTGACGCTCGGCCTGCGCTGGGGGCCGGTGGACGCGGTCGGGCTCTATGTGCCGGGCGGCAAGGCGGCCTACCCCTCCTCCGTGCTGATGAACGCCATCCCGGCCCGCGTCGCCGGGGTGCCGCGCATCGCCATCTGCGTGCCCACCCCGGACGGGGCGCTGAACAATCTGGTGCTGGCCGCCGCGCACCGCGCCGGCGTCACCGAGATCTTCCGGGTGGGCGGCGCCCAGGCGATCGCCGCCCTGGCCTGGGGCACCGAGAGCATCGCCCCGGTGGACCGCGTCGCCGGCCCCGGCAATGCCTATGTGGCCGAGGCCAAGCGCCAGGTCTTCGGCCGCGTCGGCATCGATTCCATCGCCGGCCCCTCCGAGGTGGTGGTGCTGGCCGATGCCAGCCAGAACCCCCGGCTGATCGCCATGGACCTGCTGGCCCAGGCCGAGCATGACGAGAGCGCGCAATCCATCCTGATCACCACCAGCGCGCAGATGGCCAATGCCGTCGAGCATGCGGTGGAGGAGGCGCTGCTCACCCTGCCGCGCGCCGCCATCGCCGGCGAGAGCTGGCGCCGCCATGGCGCGGTGATCGTGGTGCGCGACTGGGAGGAGGGTGCGGCGCTGACCGACCGGCTGGCGCCCGAGCATCTGCAGGTGATGGTCTCCGACCCCGCCGCGCTGTTCGCCCGCATCCGCCATGCCGGCGCCGCCTTCCTGGGCGGCCATTGCCCGGAGGCCTTGGGCGACTACATCGCCGGGCCGAACCATGTGCTGCCCACCGGCCGCACGGCGCGCTTCGCCTCCGGCCTGTCGGTGTTCGACTTCCTGAAGCGCACCAGCTGGGTGGCGGCCGAGCCGCGCGGCCTGGACGCCATCGGCCCCGCCGCCGTGGCCCTGGCCGAGGCCGAGGGGCTCACCGCCCATGCCCGCAGCATCGCCATGCGGCTGGGCCAGAACGCCGCCCCGGCCGCGACCCCGGCGCCGCTGCCCGGCGCCGAGTAAGCGGGCGGGGGGACGGATGCGCCGCGCCGGCCCGGCCCTTCCCGGCTGGCCCGCGCCGCGCTCGGCCCTGCGCCTGGCCCCCTGGCCCGGCCTGTTCGCCGCGCTGGCCGCCTGGGCGGCGCTGGATGCGGTCCGGCTGCTGGCCTGGCCCGCCGGCCTTCTTCCCGAATTCGCGCCCCTGCTGCCGCTCGCCCCCGCCGCGCTGGCGGGGCTGGCCACGGCGCGGCGCTGGGGCCGCGCGGCGGCGGCGCCCTGGCCAGGGCGCCGGGCGGCCGGGCGGCGTGGCCCGCTGCTCGCCCTGCTGCTGTGGCTGGGGCTGCTGGCGCGGCTCCTGGTCGCGCTGTGGCAGGGCCACTTCGCCAGCCCGGCGCAGCAGCCGCTGGCCCAGACCGCGCTGGTGCTGCTTGTCCTGGCCCTGGTCATCTCGCTGCAACGGCTCCGGGCACGCGGCGCCGGCCATGGCCGCGGCAGCGGGTCCGATGGCGCCGAGAGCGGCGTGCCCCATGCCACAACCGGCCATGGCATGGCCGATTGCGGCGATGGCTGGGGCTCGGCGGCCTGCGACAGCGGCGGCAGCAGCGAGGGGGGCGTCAGCGATGGGGGTGGCGGCGGCGATGGCGGCGGCTCGGGCGGGGAGTGACGGCACGCTGACCGCCCCGTGGATCACGGCCTCGCCCGCGCCGCGGGCAGGGCTGCCCTGCCCCGGCGCCCGGCCCGGCCGCGTCGCCATCCTTGACCCTGAGCGGCGGCGCCATCATGTTCTGGCCGCGAATGCTCCGCCGCAGTCCTCTGCGGCGGCGTTTCTACGTATCCCAAGCCAAGCGGAGATGCCCGGCGCACCGCGCGTCGCCTGCCGCGATGAAGAGGTCTGATGTCGAAAGAAGATATGATCGAGTTCAGCGGCCAGGTCGTTGAACTGCTGCCCAACGCGATGTTCCGCGTGAAGCTCGACAACGAGCACATGGTCCTCGCCCACACCAGCGGCAAGATGCGCAAGAACCGCATCCGCGTGCTGGCCGGCGACCGGGTGAATGTCGAAATGACCCCCTACGACCTGACCAAGGGCCGCATCACCTTCCGGTTCAAGTAATGTCCGAGGCGGGCCCGATGGCCCCCGACAGCCTGGCCGATGCAGCGGCGCCGCCCCTGGGGCGCCAGACGCCCTCCCGCCCGCCGCTGGTGCTGGCCAGCGGCAGCCCGCGGCGCCTCGACCTGCTGAAGCGGATCGGCGTGGCGCCCGCCCGTGTGCTGCCGCCCGATATCGACGAAACGCCCCTGAAGCAGGAATTGCCGCGCCAGCTGGCCGGCCGCCTGTCCCAGGCCAAGGCGCGCGCCGTCATGCAGGCCGAGCCGGCGGCGCTGGTGCTGGCCGCCGACACGGTGGTGGGCGTCGGCCGCCGCATCCTGCCCAAGGCGGAGACCGAGGCCCAGGCGCGCGACTGCCTCGGCCTGATCTCCGGCCGCCGCCACCGCGTCTATACCGGCGTGGCGCTGGGCCTGCCGGATGGGCGGCTGCTGACCCGGGTGGTCGAGACCATCGTCACCTTCCAGCGGCTGACCGCGGCGCAGATCGAGGCCTACATCGCCTCCGACGAATGGCGCGGCAAGGCGGGCGGCTACACCATCCAGGACTCGGCGGAGGCCTTTGTGCGCTTCCTCTCCGGCAGCCATTCCAACGTGGTCGGCCTGCCGCTGCACGAGACCGCCCAGCTGCTGCGCGGCATCGGATGGCTGCGTCCCTGATCCATGTCTCCGTCTCGCCCGGCGAGCAGCGCACGGCGCTGACCCGGGACGGGGTGCTGGAGGCCGCCTTCATCGAGCGCCCGGCGCGGCCCGAGGGGGTGGGGGATGTCCATGTCGCCCGCCTCTCCGCCCGCGCCCCGGCCATGGGCGGCGCCTTCCTGGCCATGGCGGGCGGCGAGACCGGTTTTTTGCCGGATAGCGAGGGCGCCAAGGGACGGCATGAGGGGGAATGGCTGCGCGTGGCCGTCTCCCGCGCCGCCCAGGGCGGCAAGGGGCCGCGCCTCGCCCTGGCGCCCGCCACCCCGCAGGAACCGCTCCAGGGCCCTGTGCGGCTGCTGGCGCGGGGCCCCGACGCGCCGCTGCGCCTGGCGGGCCGGCACCCCGACGCCCGGCTGCTGACCGACCACGCCGCCACCGCCGCCCGGCTGCGCGGCGCGCTGGGTCCGGAGCGCGTTGCCCTGACCACCCGCCCGGCCTTCTCCGAGGAACTCGAAGAAGAATTCGAGCGGCTGTCCGGCATGGCGGTGCCGCTGCCGGGCGGCGGGCGGCTGACCCTGCACCCGACCCCGGCGCTGCTCGCCATCGACATCGATGCCGGCTCCCAGGCCGGTGGCCGCGACGCCGCCGCGCATCACGCGCTGAACGCCGCCGCCCTGGCCGAGGCGCTGCGCCAGATCCGCCTGCGCCACCTGGCCGGCGCCATCCTGGTCGACATGGCCGGCATGAAGGTGTCCGCGCGCCAGGCGCTGCTGCCGGGGCTGAAGCCGCTGCTGGCCGCCGACCCGCTGCTGCGGCTGATCGGGCTGACCGGACTCGGCCTGCTGGAGCTGCAGCGCCGCCGGGTCCACACCCCGCTGCATGAGGTGCTGGGCCACCCGCCCTCCCCCCTCACCCGCGGCCTGGCGGCGCTGCGGCGCGGGCTGCGCGACGCCGCCGCCCGGCCCGGCGCCGCCTGGGCGCTGACCGCCCACCCCGCCGTGCTGGCCGCGCTGCGCGACTGGCCCGGCGCGCTCGACGAATTCGCGGCCCGGGCGGGCCCCCTGGCGCTGCGCGCCGACCCGCTCTGCGCCGCCGGACAGGAGCACATCCATGCCGCCTGAGACCCCGCCCCGTCCCGCCCGCAAGCCGCCCGCCTGCCCGGTCTGCGGCAAGCCCGCCGAGGCGGCGCACCGCCCCTTCTGCTCCGATCGCTGCCGGCAGGTGGATCTCGGCCGCTGGCTGACCGGCGCCTATGCCATCCCGGCCGGCCCGGCCGAGCCGGAGGAGGAGGAGGGTGGCGACCCGCCCGGCCGCTTCTGAGACGGGCGCGGGGCGCGGCTTCGGCACAGCCACAAAACAATTCGCCGACCCCGCTGGACAGCCTCGCTGTCATCCAGTATTCACCCCGCCACCAACCGGTGGCGCCCCGCAAGGGTCGCCCAGAATGGGCCCAGATAGCTCAGTTGGTAGAGCATGCGACTGAAAATCGCAGTGTCGCTGGTTCGATTCCGGCTCTGGGCACCATCCTCCCTCCCTCGACCATCCAGCCGGCAAGGCCTCAGTGCGAGAGCAGCACGGGCACCGTCATCTCGCGCAGCAGGCGGCGGGTGACACCGCCCAGCACCAGCTCGCGCAGCCGGCTATGGCCATAGCCGCCCAGCACCAGCAGATCGGCGCCGAGTTCCGCGGCGCGGTTCAGCAGCGTGTCGGCCTCGGCGATCTCCGGCGTGACCAGCTGCTCGGCCGTCACGCTCAGCCCGTGCCGCGCCAAATGGCGGGCGATGTCGGCCCCCGGCTCCGCCCCATGCGCGTCCGGCCCGCGCTCCGGATTGACCGAGAGGATGCTGATCCGGGCCGCCGCCTGCAGCAGCGGCAGCGCGTCATGCAGCGCGCGGCTGGCCTGGGCGCTGGCATTCCAGCCCACCAGCACCTCGCGTCCGAGCGCCTCGAAGCGCCCGGCATAGGGCACCACCAGCAGCGGCCGGCCGGAGCCGAACAGCGCCTCGCCCAGCACCAGCCCGGCCATCGGCGCGGCGCCACCGGGCTGCGGCTGGCCCAGCACGACCAGATCGGCATAGCGCGCATGCAGCGCCACCACCGCGGCGGTGTCGCCCTCCGGCCGGCGCCATTCGCCCTGCAGCCCCTCGCGCCGCAGCGTCTCGCGGAAAGCGGCCTCGGCCTGCGCCGCCTGGACCTCGGCCGTCTCCCGCGCCCGGCGCATGGCGGCGGAGAGCGCGGCGGTGGCGGCGCCGTCGCCGGCGAAGACCGGCCAGGGCAAATCGATGACGAACAGGCCGGTCAGATGCGCCTCATGCCGGCGCGCCAGCATCGCCGCCAACCGCAGCCGCTCGGCCGAGGCCTCCGACGAATCCAGATGCAGCAGGATGTCCTTCAGCCCGGCCATGGTTCCATCTCCCCCGTCATGGGCGGAGAGCAGACTGCGCGCGGGGCGGCGGGGATACCTTGATCTGCCGCAACCGGAATGAACAGTCCTTGATCCGCGCCGCGCACCGGGACGCATGAAAAAGCCCCGGCCCTTGCGGGCCGGGGCGGGCAACCTCCGGTCAGGCGGTCGCCTGGTGCGGGATCAGGCGATCACCGGGTCGTAGGCGCCTTCGCGGCCCTCGGCATAGCCGAACTGGATCCAGTGCAGCGCCAGCGCGTCGGCGCTGGTGATGCCGGCGGCGCCGAGATCGGCATTGGCCGCAGCGTAGCTCTCCTCGTTGAAGAGATCCGCGGCGCGGTCCTCGCCGAAGCCGTCCTGGATGTAGTGCAGCGCACCACGATCGGCATAGGCGTCGTTGCTGCCCTGCTCACCGAAGGCGTCGATCAGGTCGGTGTAGCTGGCCAGGTACTGGATGCCGTCGAAGCTGGTCTGGCGACCTTCCTCGCGGCCGAACTCGATATAGTGGCCTGCGCCGGCCGCCTCGAGGTCGTAGGTGCTCTCGATATTGCCGAAGGCGCCCAGCAGATCCTCATTGGACGCGATGTATTCGAGCCCGTTGAAGGTGATGCCGCGGCCCTCGTTGAAGCCCTCCTGCACGAAGTGGTAGGTCGCCGCCTCCTTGTTCGTGCCGAAGCTGTCGATCAGGTCGTCATAGCTCGCCGTGTAGGACAGCGCGTCGAACTGCGTGCTGCGGCCTTCGGCGCGGCCATACTCCAGATAGTGCTTGGCGCCGGATTCATTGGCATTGGCGCCGAGCCCGGCCAGCACATCGACATTGGCGGCCAGATAGGCATTGCCGTCGAAGGTGATGTCACGGCCTTCCTTGGCGCCGAAATCGCGGAAATGCGCCCAGGCCGCGCCGGGATTCGCACCGATCGACTGCGTCAGGTCGTCATAGGACGCGACATAGGCGTAGGTGAAGAACTCGTTGACGTCGCTCATGTCGAGCGTGCCGCCGACGCCGGTGAACTGCACCGCCTCGACATCCAGCGTGGTGTCCACGCCATCGGGGCCGCGGATCACGCCCTCATCATCATAGCGGAAAACCTGGTACTGGGACTGGTCGCCCATCACGCGCACGGTGTCGCGCCCGTCGCCGCCCTCGACACGATCATTGCCGGTGCCGGGATCGATCAGGTCGTTGCCACCGCGCGCCTCGATGAAATCGTCGCCGGCCGCACCTGCGATGGTGTCGTCCTCACGCGAATCGGGCGCGATCAGACGGTCATTCCCAGAGGTGCCAATCAGTGTTGCCATTGGCGCTTTCTCCTTGCTTGCGGCAGGAAAAACCGGAAGCAACCGCGCCGGTTGCGTACACGGATTTTGGAGGGATTCGCATGCAGAACGAGGTCGTCACGCTGAGCAGCCGCGTGGCCTATGAAAACCGCTGGCTGCGCGTGCGTGAGGACCGCATCCGCCGCGCCGATGGCTCGGACGGGCTCTATGGCGTGGTGGAGCGCAGCGATTTCGTCGTGCTGCTGCCCTGGCAGGATGGTTGCCTCACCCTGGTCGAGCAGTACCGCTACCCGATCCGCGCCCGGCAATGGGAGCTGCCGATGGGCACCTGGGAACAGGCCCCCGGCACCGACCCCGCCTTGCTGGCCGCGGCCGAGCTGCGCGAGGAGACCGGTCTCATCGCCGCCCGGCTGCAGCCGATCGGCAGCATCCTGCAGGGGCCCGGCTATTGCAGCCAGCGCGGCCATGTCTTCCTGGCCACCGGCCTGACCCAGGGCCCGACCGAACGCGAGGCCAGCGAGCAGGACATGATCTGCCGCGCCCTGCCGCTCGCCGAGGTGGAGGCGATGGCGCGCGATGGCGTGCTGCAGGATGCCTGCAGCCTGGCGGCGCTGGCGCTGGCCCGGCTGAAGGGGGTGTTCGGGCCTTGAGGGGGCCCTGCCCCGTCAAACTCCCCCATTCCTTCCCTTGGGCAGGGGACGGGGTCCCCTGCACCCGCCTTCGGTTCAGGGCGCGCGACCGGATCGGGGGCGCAATGGCGGCATTGGGAGGGTTGCGAAAAGCCCTGCTGCGAGCGGCCGGAAACCGGCGCCGCCCCCAGCCTGTCCCCAAGCCCTCCCGATGCTTATCCCCAGCCTCATCCACCGGAACTGGGGATAAGCCCCGCGCTGGCCCTGGCAGGGCTTTCCGGCTAAGCCCCGCCCATGCAGCAGCAGGCATATGATGCGGTGGTGCTCGGCGCGGGCGCGGCCGGGCTGATGTTCGCCCTCCAGGCGGGGCAGCGCGGCCTGAAGGTGCTGGTGCTGGACCATGCGCCGCAGGCGGGCTCCAAGATCCTGATCTCCGGCGGCGGGCGCTGCAACTTCACCAATCGCGACACGGTGCCGGAACGCTTCTTCTCGGCCAATCCGCATTTCGCCAAATCCGCCCTCTCCCGCTACCGCCCGGCCGAATTCCTGGCGCTGGTCGAGAAGCACCGCATCGCCTGGCATGAGAAGACGCTGGGCCAGCTCTTCTGCGACGGCTCGGCACGGCAGATCGTCGCCATGCTGCTGGCCGAATGCGCCGCCGCCAGCGTCGACCTCCGCCTGTCGCACCGCATCACCGGGGTCTCCCGCGCGGAGGAATTCCGGGTGGAGACGGACAAGGGCGCCTTCACCGCGCCGCGCCTGGTACTGGCCACCGGCGGGCTGTCCATCCCGAAGATGGGGGCCACCGGCCTGTCCCTCGACCTCGCCCGCCGCTTCGGCCTGGCGCTGACCGAGACGCGCCCGGCCCTCGTGCCGCTGACCTTCGCCGGCGCCGAGCTGGAGCTGATGCGCGGCCTGTCCGGCGTGGCCCTGCCGGCGGTGGCGCGGCTCGGCCGCCACCGCTTCGAGGAGGCGGTACTGTTCACCCATCGCGGCCTGTCGGGCCCGGCCATCCTGCAGATCTCCTCCGCCTGGCGGGAGGGGCAGGCGCTGAGCCTGGACCTGCTGCCCGGCCAGGATGCCGCGGCGCTGCTGCTGGCCGCCAAGCAGGCGCGGCCGCGCGCCGCCGCCCGCACCGTGCTGGCCGAGCTGCTGCCGCAGCGCCTGGCCCATTCCCTGGCCGAGGCCTGGCTGCCCGACCGCATCATGGCCGAGCAGCCGGACAAGGCGCTGCGCCAGGCCGCCGCGCGCCTGTCGCAATGGAGCCTGACGCCAGCCGGCAGCGAGGGCTATGCCAAGGCCGAGGTGATGCTGGGCGGCGTCGACACCGCCCAGCTCTCCTCCCGCAGCCTGGAGGCGAAATCCGTGCCCGGCCTTTACGTGATCGGCGAGGCGGTGGACGTCACCGGCTGGCTCGGCGGCTACAATTTCCAATGGGCCTGGGCCAGCGGCACGGCGGCGGCGCTGGCCGCGGCGGAGCAGCGGGCCGGCCTGGGGGCCGGCTAGAACTCCACCTCCAGCTCCTCGATCGCCTCCGGCTCGGCCTCGGCCGCCTGCATCCATTCGGCGACCTCAGGCCAGGCCAGCAGCCGGTCCTGATAGACCCCGGCGAGGCCCGGCAGCCGCACATCATAGGTCAGGAAGCGGCTGGCCACGGGCGCGAACATGGCATCCGCCACGCTGGCCCGCTCGCCGAACAGCCACGGCCCGCCCCAGGCTTCCAGGCAATCCACCCAGATCGATTCGAGATGCTCGATATCGGCGCGCGGTCCCGACCACAGGCGGAAGCCCGGGCGGCGGGCGCGGATGTTCAGCGGCAGCGAGGCGCGCAGGGCGGCGAAGCCCGCATGCATCTCGCCCGAGACCGAGCGGCAGCGGGCGCGGGCCAGCGGCTCGGCCGGCAGCAGGCGGGCCTCGGGGTGCTGCTCGTTCAGGTGCTCGGCGATGGCCAGCGTGTCCCAGACCCGGACCTCGCCCTGCACCAGGCAGGGCAGGCGGATGGTGGCGCTGCGCGACAGCAGCTCGGCCCGCACCTGCGGGTCGTCGGGCGAGGCGGTCTCCACCCGCACCCGCAACCCGGCCATGCGGCAGAGCAGGAAGCCCCGCATCGACCAGGAGGAGTAGTTGTAGCTGCTGATGAGGAGGCGGGCTTCACTCATGGCGAACACTCCGGCGCGATCCGGATGAAACCATATTCCCGTCACCGGCTTGACGAAATGGTCATTTATGGCAGGCCAAGATGCCGCCTCGCAGCGAAGGAACGAATGCGTTACCGTTCGCTGGGGCGGCGGCAATAGGCTGGCCAAACTAAGCCACGACATTGCGCGGAGAGGCTCCAGCGGAATGATGTATCAGCTCTATCAGGCCCAGCAGGACCTGCTCACCCCGTTCCGGCAGATGGCCAAGGGAACGGGCGCTTGGCTGCGCCTGTTCGATACCGGCCGGCCCGAGACCTTCGGCCTTCGCCAGGTCACCGCGGCGCTGGAATTGTTCGGCAGCAGCGGCATCACCCATGAACGCCCCTCCTTCGGCTTCACCAGCGTGCGCGTGGGCAATGAGGAGGTCGCGGTCGAGGAGACCCCGATCCTCTCCACCCCCTTCGGCACGCTGCTGCATTTCCGCAAGGCGATCGACACGCCGCAGCCGCGCATCCTGGTGGTGGCGCCGATGTCGGGCCATTTCGCCACCCTGCTGCGCGGCACGGTGCAGGTGCTGCTGCCCGACAATGACGTCTACATCACCGACTGGACCAATGCGCGCGACGTGCCGCTCTCGGCCGGGCGCTTCGGCTTCGACGAATTCGTCGACCATGTGATCCGCTTCCAGGAGGAGATCGGCCCCGGCGGCCATGTGCTGGCCGTCTGCCAGCCCGCCGTGCCGGTGCTGGCCGCCGTCGCCCTGATGTCGGAGGACCGCAACCCGGCCACCCCGCGCAGCATGGTGCTGATGGCCGGCCCGATCGACACCCGCATCAGCCCGACCAAGGTGAACGCGCTGGCGCAGGAGCACCCGATCTCCTGGTTCGAGCAGCACCTGATCGACACCGTGCCCTGGCGGCTGAAGGGCGGCGGGCGGCGGGTCTATCCGGGCGCGCTGCAGCTGACCGCCTTCATGTCGATGAACCTGAACCGCCATGTGAACGCCCATCTGGAGCAGTTCCGCAACCTGGTGGGCGGGGATTCCGAGCTGGCCGACGCGCATCGCCGCTTCTACGACGAATATCTGGCGGTGATGGACCTGCCCGCCGAATTCTACCTGGAGACGGTGCAGAAGGTGTTCCAGGAGCACCACCTGCCGCTCGGCAAGCTGATGCATCGCGACCGGCTGGTGAAGCCGGAGGCGATCCGCCGCACCCATCTGCTGACCGTGGAAGGCGAGCGCGACGATATCTGCGCCGTCGGCCAGACCGCCGCCGCGCTGGATCTGTGCAGCAACCTGCCGCACACCATGAAGCGCAACCATCTGCAGATCGGCGCCGGGCATTACGGCGTGTTCAGCGGCCGCCGCTGGACCAATGAGGTCTATCCGCTGGTGCGCCAGCTGATCGCCGAGGCCGGCTGAGGGCCGCGACCGCCGGCCCGCCGCGGGGTGGGCCGGCCGCCGGCTGAAGCCGGCGCTCCCGGAAGGCCGGTTGCCGGCCGGCGCATCCATGGGGCGGCCTGCAGACCGGCTCCGTCCCGCAGACCGGGGCCGGGCCGGCACCATCGTCAGGCCGGCATTGAGGCCGGATACCTCGTCAGACCGGCTCTAGGCCGGCAGGGCCAGATGGTGGTAGTCGCGCTGCCACCAGATCAGCGCCGGGCCGGGCTCGCCCAGGCGGATGGCGCGGATGGCGGCGAAGAAGACGCTGTGCGTGCCCTTCTCCAGCACTTCCTCCACCACGCAATCCAGCGACACGGCGGCGCCATCCAGCGCCGGCGCGCCGGTCTCCAGCCTGCTCCAGGTGCCGCTGCGGAAGCGCTCCTCCCCCGTCGTGGCGCCGGTCAGGCCGGCGAAGACGTTGGAGATCTCGGTCTGCCCGGCCGAGAGCACATTGACGCAGAGCACGCCATTGGCCTTGAAGGCGGCGTTCTGGGTGCTGGAGCGGTTGATGCAGACCAGCAGCGTCGCCGGCTCGTCGGTGACGGAGCAGACGGCGCTGGCGGTCAGCCCCGCCAGCCCCGCCGGGCCGTCGCTGGTGACCACATTCACCGCCGCCCCCAGGCGCGCCATGGCTTCGCGGAAATCGGGGCGGGAGACGGGCATGGTCATCCTCTGCGGCAGGCTGTCCCGCAGATAGTGCCACGCGGCCCCGGCACAAGCCAGGGAGGAGGCCGGTGCCGCCGGATCAGCCCGGCGCGGCCAGGCGGAAGCCGCTGGCCTCCAGCGCGGCGGACCAGGCCTCCGGATCGCCACGCCAGCCGAAGCCGGGCTTCTCCTGCACCCGGATGGCGGGGATGCCCTCCGGCACCGTGCCGTCGTGATAGTTCACCGCCAGCAGGTGGAAGCCGCCCGGCTGCAGCGCCGCCAGCCTCTCGCGCAGCGCCAGCAGCTGCTCCGGCTTGTCGGCGCCATGCCGCTCCCGCACGAAGAGCGGCGGCGGCCCCGGGCGCTGCTCGCGCAGGCGCCCCGCCAGGCTGGCGAAGCGCGCGGCGGCGCGCGGGATCTGCTCGCGCCAATGCGGCACCACCACATCCTCGGCCTTGTCGAAATCATGCTCGTGGATGATGCCGTAGCGGCGGTGGCGGATATGGCGGACACGCCCCGCCTCGTCGCGCTGCTCCTCCAGCATGTCCTCGCGGTAGATGCAGGCGGGGTCGAGATCCTGGCGCAGGATCTC
Organism: Pseudoroseomonas cervicalis; assembly: GCF_030818485.1. Lineage (NCBI taxonomy): Bacteria > Pseudomonadati > Pseudomonadota > Alphaproteobacteria > Acetobacterales > Roseomonadaceae > Roseomonas > Teichococcus cervicalis. The sequence continues at coordinate 1,882,704 of NZ_JAUTAJ010000004.1, forward strand.
GAGCAGCCCCTTCAGCGGCAGGATGTACCAGTCGAAGGGATAGCCCGTGGTGAAGCCGTAATGGCGGCGCAGATTGTGCGTCAGCCGGCAGCGCTGGCCGAGCGGGACGATGCGGGACACGTCAACCATGGCGGCACGCTCTAGCATGGCGGGCGGGGTCGTGGCAGCGCCCCCCGCGCAAGGGTGATGGCGGGCGGCTTCCGCTGACCGCGCATCCGGCTATCCTGCCCGCCCTCCACTCCCGCATCCGAGGACACGCAATGCCCGAAATCACGATCCAGGCCAGCGACGGCACCGGCAGCTTCGCCGCCTATCTGGCGATGCCGAAGCAGGTGCCGGCCGGCGCCGTGGTGATGATCCAGGAGATCTTCGGCGTGAACCACGCCATGCGCGCGCTCTCCGACTGGGTGGCCGATATGGGCTTCATCGCCATCTGCCCGGACCTGTTCTGGCGGCAGGAGCCGGGGGTGCAGCTGACCGATGGCAGCAAGGAGGAATGGGACCGCGCCTTCGCCCTGATGAACGGTTTCGACCAGCAGAAGGGCGTCGAGGACCTGAAGGCGACGCTGGCCGCGGTGCGGGTGATGCCCGGCTGCAATGGCCGCGCCGGCACCATGGGCTTCTGCCTGGGCGGGCGGCTGGCCTTCATGATGGCCACCGAGTCGGATGCCGATTGCAACATCTCCTATTACGGCGTCGGCATCGATGGGCTGCTGGACGGGGTGCCGCGGGTCGGCAAGCCGCTGCTGATGCACATCGCCGAGCTGGACCGCTTCGTGCCGGAGCAGGCGCGCCAGGCGATCCTCTCCGGGGTGGAGGGCAACGGCCAGATCGCCGCCCATGTCTATCCGGGTGTCGACCATGCCTTCGCCCGCATGGGCGGGCATAGCTGGGATGGCCGCGCCGCCACCATCGCCAATGGCCGCACCGCCGAGCTGCTGGCGCGCTGCCTGGGCTGAGACGGATCCCGGCCGGCGGCGGCGCCCCGGCGCCCGCCCCCGGCTTTTTTTCGCCAGCACCGCACCGGACGGAGTGCGCGGCGCCGCGCGGCGCGGCACAAGCGGGCCATGAACCAGGCGCTGACACCCCGGCAATGGGGCCTGATGCTGCTGCTCTCCCTGGCCTGGGGCTGCAGCTTCTTCTTCATGGCCGTGGCGGTGGCGGCGCTGCCGCCGCTGACCATCGTGCTCTGCCGCGTGGCGCTGGCCGCCCTGATGCTGTGGCCGCTGCTGGCGCTGCGCGGCGCGATGCCGCGCTGGACGGGGCCGGTGCTGCTCGCCTGCCTCGGCATGGCGCTGCTCAACAACCTGATCCCCTTCAGCCTGATCGTCTGGGCGCAGCGGAGCATCCCGAGCGGCCTGGCCTCGGTGGTCAATGCCGCGACGCCGGTCTTCACCCTGCTGGTGGCGCATGCGCTGACGGCGGATGAGAGGCTGAGCGGCCACCGGCTGGCGGGGGTGCTGGCGGGGCTGGCGGGGGTCGCGGTGCTGGCCGGGCCGGCCGCCCTCGGCCTCGGCGCGCCCGGCGGCGCCGGCGCCAGCCGGGCGGAGCTGCCCGGGCTGCTGGCCGGGCTCGGCGCCTGCCTCTCCTATGCCCTGGCCGGCATCTGGGGCCGCCGCTTCGCCCGGCTGGGCGTGCCGCCGCTGGCCGCCGCCGCCGGCCAGACCAGCGCCAGCACCCTGCTGGCCCTGCCCCTGGTGCTGCTGCTGGACCGGCCCTGGACCCTGCCGCCGCCCGGGCCGGAGGTGCTGCTGGCCCTGCTGGCGCTGGGCCTTGTCTCCACCGGCCTCGCCTATGTGCTGTTCTTCCGCCTGCTGCAGGAGGTGGGCGCCACCAACACCGCCCTGGTGACGCAGCTGGTGCCGGTGACGGCCATCCTGCTGGGCGCCCTGCTGCTGGGGGAGAGCCTGCAGCCGCGCCATTTCGCCGGCATGGCGCTGATCGGCTGCGGCTTCCTGCTGATCGACGGCCGCCTCCTGCCCTGGCGCGGCCGCCGCTGACCCCCGGGGCGGCCGGCCTCAGGCCGCCTGGATGCCCTTCAGGAAGCGCTCCAGCTGCTGGCGCAGCCCATCGCTGGTGCCGCTGATCTCGCCGGAGACGGTGCGCACCTGCTCGGCGGCGCGGCCGCCGATCTCGGCCGCCTGCTTCACCACCCCGGTCTCGCGCGAGAGCGAGGCGGCGGCCTCCGCCGTGCCGGCGATGTTGCGGGCGATCTCCTGCGTCGCCGCCCCCTGCTCCTCCACCGCGGCGGCGATGGCGGCGGCGGTCTGGTCGATCTCGGCGACCACGGCGGCGATGCTGCGGATCGCCTCCACCGCCTGGCCGGTCACGCCCTGGATGGCGCCCACCTGCTGGCTGATCTCCTCCGTCGCCTTGGCGGTCTGGCTGGCCAGGTTCTTCACCTCGGAGGCCACCACGGCGAAGCCCTTGCCGGCCTCGCCGGCGCGCGCCGCCTCGATGGTGGCGTTCAGCGCCAGCAGATTGGTCTGGCCGGCGATGTCGGCGATCAGCCGCACCACATCGCCGATGCGGTTGGCGGTGTCGGCCAGCTCGCGCACCGTGCGGTCGGTGCGCTCGGTCTCGGCCACCGCGCGGCGCGACACCTCGGCCGAGCGGCCGACCTGGCGGGTGATCTCGCCGATCGAGGCGGTCAGCTCCTCGGTCGCCGCCGCCGCGGTCTGCGCATTGCTCGAGGCGCTGTCCGAGGCGCGCGACAGGGTGGTGGTCAGGCGCGAGGATTCCTCGGCCGCGCGGGTCATCTCGACCGAGGTACCGCCCAGCCGCTGCGCCGCGCTGCGCAGGATTTCCAGCGCCTGGTGCGATTCGGCGCCGAAGCTCTTCACCAGCGTCTCGACCCGCTGGCCGCGCTCCTGCGCCTTGCGGTCGGCGGCCGCCTGCTCGGCGGCCAGGCGCTCGCCCTCCCGCGTCTTGTCGCGGAACACCTCCAGCGCGCGGGCCATGGCGCCGATCTCGTCGGTGCGCTCCTTGTCGGCCACGGTGGCGGCCAGGTCGCCGCCGGTCATGCGCTGCATGGTTCCGGTCAGGCGCTGCACCGGCAGGCTGATGCGCGCCACCAGGCTGTAGCCCAGCAGCATCAGCAGCACGGCACCAAGGCCGAGCGACACCACCACCGCCAGGAAGGAGCTTTCATAGGCCGCCTCGGCCTCCTGCGCCACCTTGTTGGCGCCGTCGATGTTGAAGCGCTTCAGCGCCTCCATCGCCCCCGCATAGGCCTCGAAGGCCTGGAGGTTGACCGTCTCGACGCGCCGCACCGCCGCCTGCTGCTCGCCCCGGCGGCTGAGCTGCAGCGTCGGCGTCATCTCGCGCTGATAGGCGGCGAAGGCGCTGGCCACCGCCTCATACAGGCCGCGCTCGGTCGGGCCGGTGATCAGCGGCTGGTAGTCGCGCAGCCCGGTCTCGACGCGCTGCACCTCGCGCGCGATCGCCTCCTCGGTCCGCTGCATCGCCGCATCCTCGGTCTGCATCACATGCCGGACCACCATCTGGCGGAGGTGCAGCCCGCCATCCGACACCGTGCTGATGACGTTGAGGCTCGGGATCCAGTTGGAGATCAGATCCTGCGTCACCGCCTGCACGGCCCCCATGCGCTGCAGCGCGAAGCCACCCAGCGCGACGAAGCTGATCAGGATGACGGCGAAGGAAGCCAGCAGACGGGTTTTGATCGACATGGGCATGGACCAGGGCTTTGGAGAGCCTGATCCTGATGCGCCGGCCGTGAAGAAAGCGTTCCCGCGCCACCGGTCCCGCGGCGCGGCCCCATGCCTCAGCCGCGCCGCAGCCGCCGCAGCAGCGCATCCAGCTCGGCCTCGCTCTGATACAGGCCGAAGCCCAGCCGCAGCCGCTGGCCGCGATGGTCGGTGACGATGCCGAGCGCCGCCAGCCGCGCCTGCCAAGCCCCCGCCTCGGCCAGCTCGAAGGCCAGGAAATTGCCGCGCACCGGGCCCGGCACGGCGAGCTGCGCGCCGGCCAGCAGCGTCTCCTCCTGCCGCTCCAGGAAGCGCGCCTGCAGGGCGCGGGCATGGGCGTGGATGGTCTGCGGGTCCAGCCCCTGCGCCTGCGCCCAGCCCAGCGAGGCCTCCAGCCGGAACAGGCCGGACGGGTCGAAGGTCGCGCCCATGAAGCGCTGCCCGTCCCTGGCATAGGGGGTGCCGCCACCGGGGGCGGCAAGCGCCGCGAAGGCGGCGTACCACCCCGTCAGCCGCGGCCGGGGCAGCCAGCCGGGCGGGCAGTGCAGGAAGCAGCAGCCCTCACCCCCCATGGCGTATTTGTAGCCGCCGGCCAGGTAGAAGGCACGCCCGGCCAGGGCGGAAAGGTCCACCGGCCGGGCCATGAAGGCGTGGTAGCCATCGATCACCAGCGCCGCCTCGCCGGCGGCCCCGGCCAGCGCCTCCAGCCCCTCCAGCACGGCGCCGGTCTGGTACATCACCTGGCTGACCCAGATCAGGTCGTAGCCGCCGCCGCGCGCCGCCTCGACCAGCCGCGGCAGGCATTCCGCCGCGGGCTCGGCCGGGATGCGGGTGACCGCCAGCAGCCCCTCCTCCTCCAGCCGCGCCGCCTGGCGGGCGAAGGAATGGAACTCGCCATCCGTGGTCAGCACCCGCGGCACCCGCCCCGCCGGCAGGGCAGAGAGGATGCGGCCGACGAATTCATGCGTGTTGGGGGCGAAGACCAGCGTCGCCGGGTCGGGCAGGTTCAGCAGAACAGCGATGCGCCCCTGCAGACGCTGCCAGAGCGGGCCCAGCACCTCCGCCCATTTGCCGTCGATGCGGCTGGCGGCGAGGTCCCAGGCCGCCAGCTGGGCATCCCGCGTCACATCCGGCCAGGGATGGTGGCTGTGGGCGGCGAAATGCAGCCGATCCTTGTCGCTGCCGAGGAAACGAGAAAAATGCGGGCGCAGATCGAGCATGCCGCCATCCTGCGCCAGGGCCCGGCCCCGGTCCAGGCCCGGCACCGGTGCCATGGGGGGCTGGGGCGGGCCCGTCCGCCATGCCAGACTGCGACACGCTTGAGGAGGAGCCCCGCATGGCCAGCGACAGCCGAGACGGCATCGAGACGGATTTCCGCCGCCGCATGTCCTATGGCGACTATCTGGGGCTGGAGCGGCTGCTGGCCGCGCAATCGCCGCTCTCCGGCCAGCATGACGAGATGCTGTTCATCATCATCCACCAGGTGCAGGAGCTGTGGATGAAGCTGATGAACCACGAGCTGGACCTGGCGGTGGCCCGGCTGCGCGCCGATGATCCCGGCCCCGCCTTCAAGGCCATGGCCCGCGTCTCGCGCATCCAGCGCCAGATGGTCGAGGCCTGGGACGTGCTGACCACCATGACCCCGGCCGACTACCTGGCCTTCCGCGACAGCCTGGGCGCCGCCTCGGGCTTCCAGTCCTGGCAGTACCGGCTGCTGGAATTCCGCCTGGGCGCCAAGGACCCCTTCATGCTGCGCCCGCACGCCCACCGCCCCGAGGTGATGGCCATCCTGCAGCCCGCCTTCGACGCCCCCAGCCTGTATGACGAGGCGCTGCGCCTGCTCGCCCGGCGCGGCCTGCCGGTGCCGCGCGCCGTGCTGGAGCGCGACGTGACCCAGCCGCATGAGGAAAACGAGGGCGTCATCGCCGCCTGGCGGCAAATCTATCGCGACAGCGCCGGGCTGTTCGACCTCTACGAGCTGGCCGAGGAGCTGGTGGACCTCGAGGACGCCTTCCGCACCTGGCGCTTCAAGCACATGTCGACGGTGGAGCGCATCATCGGCCACCGCCCCGGCACCGGCGGCTCCGCCGGCGTCGGCTATCTGAAGGCGGCGCTGGAGCGGAAATTCTTCCCCGAACTCTGGTCCGTCCGCACTTCTCTTTAAGCTGCCGGTCAGGGCCTGGACGGCGGGCGCTGCACTTGGCCGGGCGTGCTTCGGCCCAGGGTGGCGGGCAGCGCGCATGAAAAAGGGAGGCGCGAAACCCGCGCCTCCCTTCCCGTGCAGCGCCCCGCCTCGGAACGAGGCGGCGGCAGCCCGAAAGAAAAACTATCTCTTCTTTTCGACCAGGATGCCGTCGGTCTTGAGCGCGGCGATCTCCTCGGCGGAGAAGCCGTGCTGCTGCAGCACCTCGTCGCCATGCTGGTTGAAGGCGGGCGGGCGGGCGCGGGTGCCGCCCGGGGTGCGGGACAGCTTGATCGGCGTGCCCAGCGCCCGGAACCCATCCAGCTCGGTGACCATCTCGCGATGCGCGGTGTGCGGCTGGGACAGCGCCTCGTCCACATTCAGCACCGGGCCGGCGGGCAGGCCGGCGGCCAGCAGCCGGTCGGACAGGTCGTGGCCATCCTCCTGCGCCAGGCGCTGCTCCAGGATGGCGGCCAGCGCGTCGCGGTTGGTGACGCGGTCGCCATTGGTCCGGAAGCGCGCATCGTCCGGCAGCCCCTCCAGCCCGAGGAAGGCGCAGAACTTCCGGAAGGCCGGGTCGTTGCCGCAGGCGACGAAGATCTCGCAGGTGGCGGTCCTGAACGCCGAATAGGGCGCGATGTTCGGATGCGGGTTGCCGGTCGCCTTCGGCCGCTTGTCATTGAGCAGGAAATTGGCGGCCTGCGGGTGCAGCAGCGCCATGCCGCAATCATGCAGCGTCATGTCGACATACTGGCCGCGGCCGGACTTTGCCCGCTCCTGCAGCGCCATCAGAATGCCGATGGTGGAGTAGAGGCCGGTCGCCAGGTCGACGATCGGCGTGCCCATGCGCACCGGCGCCGTCTCCGGCGTGCCGTTGATCGACATCAGCCCGACCATCGCCTGGATGATGGCGTCATAGCCCGGCAGCCCGCCGCGCGGCCCGGTGGCGCCGAAGCCGGAGACGCGGCAATGCACCAGCTTCGGGAAGCGCTGGCTGAGCACCTCCTCGTAGCCCAGGCCCCATTTCTCCATCGAGCCGGGCTTGAAGTTCTCGACCAGCACATCGGCGTCTTCCAGCAGGCGCAGCAGCACCTCCCGCCCCGCCGGCTTGCCGAGGTCGAGCGCGATCGACTTCTTGTTGCGGTTGACGCCGATGAAGTAGCTGGCGGCATCGCCCTGGAAGGGCGGGCCCCATTCGCGCACCTCGTCACCCTGCGGCGGCTCGATCTTGATGACCTCGGCGCCATGGTCGGAGAGGATCATGGTGCAGTAGGGGCCGCCCAGCACGCGGGTCAGGTCGATCACCTTCAGCCCGGCCAGCGCGCCGGCGGTGCGGGCCAGGCCCTTCCCCCCGGCGGTTTCCTCCATCTGCGGCAGGGCATCGGTCATGCGGCATCATCCTTGGTCACAGTCACGGGGGTGCGCCGCGCGAAGACGCGGGCGCAGAAATCCGGATAGGTCTCGAGCATCTCGTCGCAGACGGGCCCGCGCAGCAAGGCGAGCTCCTCCGGCGTCGGATCTTGGGTCACCGGCAGGGTGGCCGGTTCGTCATAGTCGAAGCCGGTGGCGGCGCGGACCGAGGCGGCATCCTCCCCCGGATGCGCGCTGGCGAGGCTGAAGCGGCCGCGCGCCGGGTCGAACAGGAACAGCGCCTTGCCGGTCAGCAGCGCCTGCGCCGTGCCGCGGCGGAACACGCCGGGCGCGGAGAGGCCGGGGGCGGAGATATGCTCCACCTTCTCCACCAGCACGCGGGGCGAATGCTCCTCGCGGAACAGGATGGTGCGCGGCGTCATGAAATACATGAAGGCGCTGCCGAAGCTGCCCGGGAAGCGCACCCCCTGCCCCGGCCAGTCGCCCGTGCCGATCAGATTGATATTGGCCTGGCCGTCGATCTGCCCGCCGCCCAGGAAGAACAAATCGATGCGGCCCTGGCCGGTCAGGTCGAACAGCTCGCGCGAGCCCTCGGTGAAGGGGTTGCCGCTGCGCTTGTGCAACAGCGACAGGCGCACCGGATGGCCCTGCTTCCTCACCAGCCAGCAGGCGGCGGCCGGGATGGGCGAGGCCGCGCCCACCGCGATATGCCGCGCCGGCGGGGCGGCGGGGTCCAGGATCAGCCGCGCCAGGGCGGCGGCCAGGCGTTCCTCGGGCTGGACGCTCATGCCGCTGCCTCCGCGCGCGTGCCAAACACATGCTGCTCCACCCAGGCATCGAAGCCCGCCTGGGTCTTGGCCGCGCGGGCATAGGCCGCGACATAGTCGGCATCGAAGCCGTATTCATCGAGCAGCGCCACCGGATGCGCGCCGCGCGCGGCCAGCGCCACCGCCTCGATATAGGTGCCGCTGATGGTGCCGGGGGCGGTGCGCTCATCCTCCAGCAGATTGCCATCGAAGAGCCGTTCCACCGTCACCACGGCGCGCTTCGCCGCATGCGCCAGCGTCGCGCATTCGCGCCGCCGCCCGACCCAGACATTGCCTTCGCGATCCGCCATGACCCCGTGGAACACCGCGACATCCGGCGACAGCGCGGGCAGCAGCACGATCGGGTCGCCGCCTTCGGCGAAGGGGTTGTCGATGACGCGCCAGTCGGGGCGGTTGGCCAGGATGTCGCTGCCGATCAGCCCGCGCAGCGGCATGAAGGGCACGCCCTTCTCCGCCGCCTGCAGCATGGTGTGGATGGCCGGGCAGGTGGCGTCGCGCAAGCTGATGCGGCCTTCCTTCAGCGCCGCGCTGAAGCGCGGGGCGAAGCCGGCCTCGCCCAGGCTGACGGCGCTGGTCTGGATCTCGGCGACGCAGCCGGCGCCGACCAGCAGATCCGTGGCGAAGCCCGAGACCGGGACGCCCAGCAGCCGCAGCCCGCGCGCGCCACGGCGGATCAGCGCCTTCGCGATGGCCAGGGATGGCAGCGAATTGTCCGGCGGCAGCGCCACCAGCGCCCCGTCGGGAATGCTGGCGGCCAGCGCCTCCACGGTCTGTGGGGTCATCTTTGGGTTCCTCCGTTGCGTCCACCATACCCCCTTCGGCGCGGGGGGGAAGTCGGGTTAGGCTGGCCGCGCCATGCCAGACCCCGTGACGCTGAACGGCCCCCGCCTGACGCTGCGCCCCTATACCGAGGCCGACCGCGACGATTTCGCCGCGATGAACGCCGATCCGCGCGTCATGCGATACTTCCCCGCCGCGTTGGACCGCGCGGAGTCGGATGCCTTCATGGACCGGATCACCGCGCATCTGGCGCAGCATGGCTATGGCTTCTGGGCGCTGCAGCGGCATGGGCAGCAGGGGCTGGTGGGCATGTGCGGCCTGGCCCGCATCCCCTGGGACATCCCCTGGGAGGCGCCCTCCGACCCGCCGGTCGAGATCGGCTGGCGGCTGCGCCCGGAATTCCAGGGCCAGGGCTATGCCGAGGAGGCGGCGCGCATCGCCCTCGCCCATGGTTTCGGCCCGCTGGAACTGCCCGAAATCGTCGCCTTCACCCTGCCGGACAATCTGCGCTCCTGGGGGCTGATGGAGCGCCTCGGCATGCGCCGCGCCGGCGGCTTCGCGCATCCGCGGCTGCCGCAGGGCCATCCGATGCGCCGCCAGCTGCTCTACCGGCTGACCCGGCGCGACTGGATCGACAGCCGCTTCGGCGAGTAGCGGCGCCGGGATCGCGGGGGCAGCCCCGGCGTCGCGCCCGGCACGCCGGGTCGCGCTCGGCGCGATGCGGCGCTTGATCTCGCGCAAGGCGGCGGCGCCGGCGCGGCGCTAGCATGCGGCCCATGCTCGCCAATTGCCTGCACGATCTCGCCGCCCTCGGCCCTGGCGGCCTCGCCACGCTGATGGGCGGGCTGTTCCTGGCCGGGCTGGCGGGGGGCGCCACGCATTGCGCCGCCATGTGCGCGCCCTTCGTGCTGGCCCAGGCCGCGGCCGGGGCCGAGCGCAGCGCCGGCGGGCCCTTCCTCACCCGCCTCGCCGGCGCGGCGCTGCTGCCCTACCACACCGGGCGGGTGCTGGGTTACGCGGCGCTCGGGGGCCTGGCCGGCGGCGCCGCCGGGCTGGTGGAGGGCGCGCTGGGCTGGCCGCGCCTGCTGCTGGCCGGGCTGCTGCTGCTGGCGGCGCTGCTGATGCTGGGCCAGGCGGCGGCGCGCTTCGGCGCCCTGCTGCCGGCGCGCTGGCAGCCCGCCCATTGGCGGCCCCGGCCCGGCCCGGCGCGGCGGCCGCTGCTGCCGGCGCGCTGGCTGGGCGCGCTGCTGGCCGCGCCCCAGGGCTGGCGCGGCCTGGGCCTCGGGCTGCTGCTCTCCGCCCTGCCCTGCGGCCTGCTCTATGGCGCGCTGGCCGGCGCCGCCGCCTCGGGCAGCGTGCTGGCGGGGGCGCTCGCCATGGCCGCCTTCTGCCTCGGCACCGTGCCGGCGCTGGTCGGCGTCGCGCTGCTCGGCCGCTTCTTCGGCCGCCGCGCCGGGCCGCAGCTGCGGCTGGCCGGCGCCGCCCTCTTCGCGCTGAACGCCGTCCTGCTCGGCGCCCTGGCCTGGCGGCTGCTCGCCCCCACCGCTTAGACCTTCCTTCACCAACCCGCCGCATCCTCCCCCGGCCGAAATGCCGACGGGAAGGAGGGGTGAGGCGTGCCGCTGCTGGTGACGGGCGAGGTCCCGTCGACGATCATCGAGAACAACCGCCCCGGCGACTGGGAGGCGGTGCTGAACGTCTCCGGCCTCAGCGGCATCCAGGATGTGCGGCTGACCGGCAATGCCGGCGCGATGTTCGATGCCAGCTACGACGCCGCCACCGGCACGGTGCGCGTCGTGCCCAGCATGCGCTTCGACCGCGAGGCCTACACCACCAGCAGCGTCACCCTGAATTTCGGCCTGCAGGCAAAGGTGAACGGCAATTGGGTCGATAGCGGCCGCAACTTCGCCACCTCCCTGCTCGGCGTCGACGACACCCCGCCGCACGACCTGATCTTCGCCACCGGCGGCTTCGTGCTGGAAAGCGATCTGGGCGGCGTCATCGGCACGCTGCAGGGCTATGACCGCGACACCTCCAAATCCGCCCTGACCTATCGCGTGCTCTGGCCGGACGAGGCCTATTTCGAGGTCGTCGACGGCAATGTCCTGAAGCTGCGCGACGGCGTCGACCTGCTGCGCGAGGGCGGCACGCTGCGCCCGGTGATGATCGAGGTGTCCGACGGCAAGCAGGAGGCGAATTTCCTGCTCAATGTGCAGGTGCTGAACACCACCGATATCGACAGCATCCCCGCCCCCCCGGCGATCGAGCTGCCCCCCGCGCCGCCCCCGCCCAGCCCGCCACCGCCCAGCCCGCCACCGCCCAGCCCGCCACCGCCGAGCCCGCCACCGCCGAGCCCGCCGCCTCCCAGCCCGCCACCGCCGAGCCCGCCGCCGCCCAGCCCGCCGCCGCCCAGCCCGCCACCGCCCAGCCCGCCACCGCCGAGCCCGCCGCCGCCGAGCCCGCCGCCGCCCAGCCCGCCGCCACCCGGCCCGCCACCGCCGGGTGCCGGCGGCGATCCGCCATCGCCCACCCATCCGCCGCCGCCCCCGCCGGCCGATGACGCGCATCTGGTGGCCGAGGCCGGCCCGGCCCTGACCAGCAGCCTCTCCCTGCACTGGCAGGCGGAGCGCCACGCGCTGGGCCTCGGCGGCGAGATCCATCTCTCGCTCAGCAGCGGCACCCTGCTCTGGCTGTCCGAGACCGACCAGCAGGGCCTGGCCAGCGGCAGGCTGACCCTGCCCGGCATGGCCGATGCGCAGGAGGTGCTGCGCCTCGACACCGCTCCCTCCGGCCATGCCGGCGGCCCGATGCTGCTGGCCTGGTCCGCCGGGGCGGAGGATGCGGTGGACCTCGCCGGCGCGCTGCGCGGCCTGCTCGGCGACGGCGCGGTGCAGACCGCGCTCGCCGGGCGCGATGGCGGGCTGCTGCTGGCCACCCTGCAGCATCTGGTCGGCAAGCCCCAGCCCGACGCCATGCCGGTGGAATTCCACATCGCCGGCAGCCTGGAGACCCCGGACCCGCTGCCCAAACTGCCCGGCGGCGAGGGCGACGGCATGGGCAAGCTGCTGGCGCTGGCCTGCGACACCCTGCTCGGCCGCGCCCCCGATGCCGGCGACATCGCCCGCTGGGGCAACGCCCTGGCCGAGGGCAGCCTGGATGCGCGCGGCCTGGTCCAGGCCATCATGGCCAGCCCGGAATTCCAGGTGCTGCATGCCGGCGAGTCCGACCACGACTTCGTCGCCAATCTCTACCGCCACGTCCATGCCGAGGAGATGGACGCCACCGCCCTCGGCCATTGGGTGGAGATGCTGGCCAGCCACGCCGTCGACCGCGCCGATGCCGTGCTGGCCATCGGCCTGGCCCCGCAGCACCATGACGAGGCCCTGCCCGGCCGCTGAACCGGCCGGTTGCCCGCCAGGCTGCACGGTATTACTTGCGAATGATTATCACATGCGTCAGCCTGGGCGACCCCACAGGGAGATATGCCCCATGGCAACGCATGGCCTGCCCGCCTGGCCCTGGACCGATTCCTGCCCCGATTCCCTGGCAGCCCCCGAGGCGCTGCTGCTCGAAGCCATGCGCCGCTGGGCCTGCGCCAGCCGTAGCGGCCGCCCCGCCCTGCCCGCCGCCCGCCTGCCCCTGATCGCCGAAAACGTGGGCGAGGCCGCGGCCGCTCTCGACGCCGTGCTGCGCGGCGGCGATTTCGCCATCGCCTGCCCGCTCGCCCCGCATTTCACCGCGGATGAGCCCGCCCTGCTGCTGGCCTTCGCCCTGGCCCAGCGCGGGCCGCGCCGCGAGGCGCTGGCCGCCTTCCTGCGCCTGCTGCCGCCGGCCGGCGCTTACGCCGCCATGGGGCCGGCGCTGGGGCTGGGGCTGGCCTTCCGGCGGGCCGGGCTGCTGTTTGGGAATCCGTTGAAGGTGGGCTGAGAAACAAAAAAGGCCGGGGGAAGGAATTCCCCCGGGCCCCCATCTTTTGTCTGTCAGGGCCGGGCGCCGCTGGCGCCCGGCGGCTTAGCCCCAGCTGATGCGGCCGGAAGTGCCGCAAGCGTCGCAGACCGGGTGCCAGCGCGCATGCGCCTTGCCGCATTGGGCACAGCGCCAGCGCGGCTCCGGCCGGGCCGAGGTCGCGGCGCGCAGCCATTTGGCCTCCGCCGCGCGCGCCAGGGCGGTGTCGCCCTGCTCGGCCTGCTCCAGCTCCACCAGCAGCAGATAGGCGCGCGCATCCGCCTCGCCCGAGGCCACCAGCGCCTCCAGCTCGCTGCGCGCCCGGCCGGTCAGCCCGGCCTCCAGCGCGCAGCGCGCCAGCAGCAGCCGGCTCTCGGCATGGGTCCGGTTGCGGTGCACCAGCGTCTCCGCCGCCTTCACCCGCGCCAGCTTCTCCACCTCATCGGCCAGATAGGCGGTGGCGATGTCCGGATGCGGCGCCGCCGCCCAGCCCTGCTCCAGCACCGATTTGGCGCGGCGGCCATTGCCGGAGGCGTTCAGCCGCGCCGCATGCGCCAGCACCGCCGGCGCGAAGCCCGGATCGGCCTGGAAGGCCTCGCGCTCCAGCTCGGCGGCGCGCGCCGCATCCGGCTCCTGCCCGGCCGCCGCCAGCGCCAGCGGCGCGCGCGGGGTCTGCGGCGCGGCCAGCGCCAGCGCCTCGCGCCAATCCTCGGTGCGCAGCGCCAGCACGGCGCGCTCCTCGCGCAGCCAGGCGGCGCCGGGATGCGCGGCCTCGGCCTCGCGCGCCAGCGCCTTCGCGGCCTCCCAGTCGCGCCGCTGGATCGCCTGGCGCAGCAGCCCGCGCAGCCCGATGAAACGGGCATCCTCGCGCTTGGCCAGCGCCTGGAACGCCTCGGCGGCCGCATCCTCGCGCCCGGCCATGCGCTCCGCCTCCGCGGTCAGCAGCAGCAGCTGCGGCGTGTCGCCCAGCAGGGCGCGCGCCCGCTTCACCTCGCTGCGCGCCGCGTCGGCCGAGCCGGCGGCCAGCGAGACCAGCGCGCGGGTCAGCACCGCCTCGCCCTGCACCCGGCGCTTCTCGGCGCGGCGGGCGCGGATGCGGGCGGGCCAGTGGATCAGGCTGCGCGTGCCCACGATCAGCAGGTGCAGCACCAGGAACAGCACCACCAGCGCGATCAGCAGCACCGGCAGCGAGACGCCGATGAACATGTCGCCGACGCGCAGCTCCACCACCCCGCCCAGCCGCATCAGCCCCCAGGCGATGCCGACGGTGAGGGCGCAGACCAGCAGCAGCCAAAGCGCGCGGCGCATCAGCCCTGGCCCCCGGCGCGCAGTTCCTCCAGCGCGGCGCGGGCGGCGAGCAGCCCGCGCGCCTGGTCCAGCCAGCCTTCCATGGCGCCGCGCGGCCCCTCGGGCAGCGCCTCGATGCGCCGCACCGCGGCGGCGAGATCCCCCGCCTCCAGCGAGCGGCGGGCATTCTCCACCTCGCCGCTGATGGCATCGCCCCAGACCACCTGCTCGCCGCGCCGCACCGTCACCAGGTTGGACAGGCGGGTGGCGGCCGATTCCCAGATGCCCTGGCCCTCGGTCGCCGGCTCGGCGCGGGCGCGGGCGGCGCGTGCCGCCTCGTCGAAGGACAGGCGCAGCGACGCCTCGGTGGGCGGCGCGGCCTCGGCATAGCGGCGCAGCGGCGCCGGCGCCTCGCCCGGCAGGCCGGCCAGCGCGCGGCCGAGCGGCCGCCCGGCCTCCAGCGCCGTGGTGGTGGCGGTGGTGGCGATCAGCTGCGCCAGCCGGCGCTCGGCGCTGGCCAGCCGGGTCTCGCGCTGCTCCAGCGCGGCGAAGCGCTGGTCCAGCGCCCGGTCGCGCTCGGCCATGCGCTGGCGCGCCGCCTCCTCGGTGGCGGCGATGCGCTGCTGCATCGTGGTCTCGACGGCGGCGAAGCGCGGGCCCAGCGCCGCCTCGGCGGCGGCGACGCGCTGCGCCAGCTGCGCCTCGGCGCCGGTGATGCGCTGGCTCATCGCCCGCTCGGCCTCCTCGATGCGGGCCTCGGCGGCGCGGCTCAGCGCCTCGCGGTCGCTGCGCTGCGATTCGACCTGGCCGCGCAGCCCCTGCACCGCCTGCTGCGCCTGCGCCAGCGCGGCGCGGTTGGCCTCGCCGGCCTGGGCCGCCTCGCCGGCGCGGGCGGCGGCCTGCTGCGCCGCCTCCTGCGCCGCGCGCGTGGCGCCGCCCTGCTCGCGCAGCGCCGTCTCCAGCGCGCCGAGCCGGCCATCCAGCGGCTGCAGCGCCGCCAGGCGCTGCTCCAGCGCCTCGATCCGGCCGGTGGGCAGGGCGGGCGGCTGGCGCGAGACGACAACGCCAAGCGCGATCAGCGAGAGCAGCGCGGCACCCCCGGCCAGCGGCAGGGCCAGATGGGCGTAGCGCTGTGCCCCGGCGGCAGGCGCGGTGGCGGCGGGCGGCGTCGGGCGCGCAGGCGGCGGCGGCGTGCCGGGCTTGCTGTCGGGCTTGGCGAGATCGGGCGAGACGGGTTTCGGCATCGGCGGAGGCGGCGTCCTGGTCGCGTCGGTGGGCGCGGCGGGGCGGGCCGCAGGCGGGGCGGCCGAGGCCGCCGGAGAGGGTGTGGGCGCACCGGCGACGCCCGGCCCCGGCTGCGCCGGCGGCGCGGCGGGGCTGGGGGCGGCCGGGCTGGGGGCGGCGGCGCCAGCCCCCGTGCCGGGGCTGGCCGGTGGCGTGCCGGCGGCGGGCGTGGCTGCGGCGGGCGCGGCGGGCGTGGCGACCCCGGGCCGCGAGGCCGGGGTGGCGCCGCCGGCCGGGCCGGGCGCCGCGCTGCCGGGCGGGGTGGTGCCGGGCGGGGTGGTGCCGGGCGCCGTGCCGCCGGAGGCCGTGGCGCCGGGCGCGCTGCCGGCGGGCGTCGCGGCGCCGGGCGGCGGCGTGGCCGGCTGGCCGGCGGCAGAGCCGGCGGACACCGACCCGGCGGCAGGGCCCGCGGCCCCCGGCGCGGCCGGCGCCTTGCCCTGCTGCGGCACGCCGGATTTCGGCCCCTCGGGCAGGGCGGCGCTCAGCGCGCGGGGCACCACGGGCGGGATCTCGCGGCCGCCCTTGCGGCCCGTCCCGGCCTGGCGGCCGCCCTGCGCCGGCTCACGCGCCGACCCACCCTGGGGGCTGTCCTTCGGCGTATCGCTCATGCTCTCTCCTGCCCCTCGCTCTGCGGTTCGGACCCGTCCCCCTCCGGAGCCGGGCGCGGCGCCGGGCCCAGCAGGGCCAGCAACGCCGCGAGATCGGGCACCGGGGTAGCACGGATCACCTGCCAAGGCATTCCCGCCAGCGCCCCGGCAATCCGGGACGACAGCGCCAATGCCGTGACCTGCCGCACGGTTTCGGCCAGACCGGAACCGCGCAGCAGGCGCTGCGTCACATGGGCCGAGCGGGGCGACAGGAACAGGGCCGCGCGGATCTCTCCCTGTTTCAGCGCCGCGATCGCCGCCTCCGGCAGGGCGGTGGCCGGGTGGGCGGCATAGACCACGCGCCGCCGCACCGCGAAGCCATGTCCGCGCAGCGCGCTGGCCAGCGCCATGCTGTAGCCCTGCCCGGCGGCCAGGCAGAGCGGCGCGCCCTTCGGATCCAGCCGCGCCGCGGCCAGCGCCGCCAGCGAGACGGCATCGCCCTCGGCCATCAGCACATCGGTGAAGCCGGCGCGGCGCGTCTCCTCCGCCGTGCCGGGGCCGACCGCCAGCACCGGCAGGGCGGCGGGCAGCAGGCCGCGCGCCAGCAGCGGCGCCAAAGCGCGGGCCGAGGCGCGGCTGGGCAGCAGCAGCGCCTGGGTCGGGCGGTCCCAGCCGGTCGCGGGAGCGCAAGGGCGCAGCACCAGCGCCGGCGCGGCCACCGGCCGCCAGCCCAGCGCGGCCACGGCCTGCATCGTCTCGGCGCAGCCCGGCTCCGGCCGGGTGACCAGGATGGCGGGCGGCTGCGACACGGCGCCGCCTTTAGCTGATAAAAATGTCGGCGGGGCTGTCGGCGCGCAGGCTCTCGCCCAGCTCGCGGCCGATCCGCTCGGCATCGCCGGCCGCGCCATGCAGGCTGCGCTTCAGCAGGAAGCTGCCATCGGGGCGCGCCACCAGCCCGGTCAGATGCAGCTCGCCGCCCGGCAGCAGCCGCGCATGGCCGCCGATCGGGGTGCGGCAGGAGCCGTCGAGCGCCGCCAGCAGCGCCCGCTCGGCGCGGGAGACGGCGCGCGCCGTGCGGTCCTCGATGCCGGAGAGCAGCTCATGCAGTTCGGTATCCGCCGCGCGCACGGTGACGCCGACAATGCCCTGGCCGGCCGCCGGCACCATCGCCTCGGCATCCAGCACCACCGAGGCATGGCTCTCCAGGCCCAGCCGCTTCAGCCCGGCCAGCGCCAGCAGCGTGCCGTCGCATTCGCCGCCCGCCAGCTTGGCCAGGCGGGAGCCGACATTGCCGCGGATCATCTCCACCTTCAGGTCGGGGCGGGCATGCAGCAGCTGCGCCTGGCGGCGCAGGCTGGCGGTGCCGATGCGCGCCCCGGCCGGGATGGCGGAGAAGGGGTCGGCCGGGTCGGCGCCGGCGGCACCCGGGCCCAGCACCAGCGTGTCGCGCGCATCCTCGCGCTTCAGCGTGCAGGCCAGCACGATGCCGGGCGGCAGCTCGGTTTCCAGATCCTTCAGGCTGTGGACCGCGAAATCGATGCGGCCATCCAGCAGCGCCTCATGGATCTCCTTGGCAAACAGCCCCTTGCCGCCGATATCCGCCAGCCGCTTGTCCTGGATGCGGTCGCCCGAGGTGGCGATGACATGCTCCTCGAAGGCCTTGGCATTGCGCAGGACGGGACAGAAATGCAGCACCAGCTCCAGGAAGGTGCGGGTCTGCCACAGCGCCAGCGGCGAGCCGCGGGTGCCGACGCGCAGCGGCAGGGAGCGCCGCGCATGCGGCTTCACCGGCCCGCCGGGCGTGGGCTTCGTCACCGCTGCGGGGTGTCCGCCCACACCGCCCCGCTGATCCGCAGGGGCCATGACACGGCCGGAAACGAGGTTTCCCGCCGGGGCAAGCGGCGGGACAGGGTGGGCAAACGACATGCCGCCGTCATAGAACCACGGCCCGGCATGGGGAAGGCAGGAACGGATGCGATCGGCGCCTATCGAGGGACCAGTTCTGGGTTTGGAGGCCAGCTGCGATGAGACCGCGGCGGCCCTGCTGGCGCCCGATGGCACCATCCTGGCCGAGGCGGTGCGCAGCCAGCTCGCCGAGCACACGCCCTTCGGCGGCGTGGTGCCGGAGATCGCGGCGCGCGCGCATCTGGCGCATCTGCCCTCCCTCGCCGCCCAGGTGATGGCGGAAGCCGGGGTGCGGCCGGCCGAGCTGGGCGGCATCGCGGCGACGGCCGGGCCGGGGCTGATCGGCGGGCTGATCGTCGGCGCCAGCTTCGGCAAGGGCATGGCCATCGCGCATGGCCTGCCCTTCGTCGCGGTGAACCATCTGGAAGGCCATGCGCTGACCGCCCGCCTGCCGCTGCTGCTGCAGAGCGGCGTGGTCGACCGGCCGGTGGAATTTCCCTACCTGTTGCTGCTGCTCTCCGGCGGGCATTGCCAATGCGTCGCCGTCGAGGGGCTGGGACGCTACCGGCGCCTGGGCTCCACCCTGGATGACGCGGTGGGCGAGGCCTTCGACAAATCCGCCAAGCTGATGGGCCTGCCCTGGCCCGGCGGCCCGGCGCTGGAGACGCTGGCGCGGAGCGGCGACCCGAAGCGCTTCCCCCTGCCCCGCCCGATGCTCGGCCGCCCCGGCTGCGATTTTTCGTTCAGTGGGCTGAAGACGGCGGTGGCGCAGAGCATCCCGAAGCTCGTCACGGAGCAGGACCGCGCCGACCTCGCCGCCGCCTTCCAATATGTGGTGGCCGCCGTGCTGGCCGACCGGGCGCGCAACGCGCTGGCCATGCTGCCCGGGGCGACGGCCATGGTGGTGGCGGGCGGGGTCGCCGCCAACCAGGCGGTGCGCGCATCCCTCTCGGCCGAAGCGGCGAAGGCCGGGCTGCCGCTGGTGGCCCCGCCGATCCGCCTCTGCACCGACAATGCGGTGATGATCGCCTGGGCGGGGATCGAGCGGCTGCGCGCGGGGCTGACCGACGGCCTCGACCACGCGCCGCGCCCGCGCTGGCCGCTGGACGAGCTGCGCGCGGGGGATGCCGCATGAACTACCGCCACGCCTTCCATGCCGGCAATTTCGCCGATTGCATGAAGCACGCGCTGGTGGTCGCGCTGGTGCGGCGGCTGGCGGTGAAGGACACGCCCTTCCGCGTGCTCGACACCCATGCCGGCATCGGCGCCTATGACCTGACCGGCTCGGAAGCCGAGCGCACCGGCGAGTGGAAACGCGGCGTCGGCCGGCTGCTGGCGATCGAGGACGGCCCGCTGGCCGAGTGGCTGGAGCTGGTGCGCCGCGCCGGCTTCCCGCCGCGCTACCCGGGCAGCCCGGCGCTGATCCGCGCATGCTGCTGCGCCCGCGCGACCGGCTGGTGCTGTGCGAGCTGCATGAGGAGGACAGCGCCACGCTGCGCACCCTGTTCCGCGGCGACCCGCAGACCGCCGTGCACAAGCGCGACGCCTGGGAGGCGCTCTCCGCCCTCACCCCCTTCGCCGAGAAGCGCGGCCTGGTGCTGGTCGACCCGCCCTTCGAGCAGGAGGGCGAGTTCGAGCGCATGGCCGAGGCGCTGGCCACCGTCGCGCACCGCTTCCGCGCCGGCGTGCAGGCGCATTGGTACCCGATCAAGCACCGTGCCCCGGTGCGCGCCTTCCACACCGCCATCGCCGAGAGCGGGGTGCGCGACATCCTGGCCTGCGAGCTGTGGCTGCGCGAGCCCACCGACCCGCAGCGGCTGAATGGCTGCGGCCTGGTGGTGGTGAACCCGCCCTGGAAGTTCGAGGAGGAGGCGCGCGCCATCCTGGCCGCGCTGCTGGAGCATCTGGGCGATGGCGAGCCCGGCCAGGGCTTCGCCGTCAGCCGCCTGGCCGAGGAATAGGGCGATGCAGCGGATCGCGGTGATCGGCGCCGGAGCCTGGGGCACGGCGCTGGCGCTCCAGGCCGCGCGGGCCGGGGGCGAGGTGATGCTCTGGGCGCGCGACCCCGCCCGCGCCGCCGAGATGCAGGCCAGCCGGGAGAATGCGGCGCATCTGCCCGGCCACCGGCTGCACCCGGCCATCCGCGTCACCGCCGACCCGGCCGAGGCGCTGGCGGGCGCGGGGCTGGCCCTGCTGGTGGTGCCGGCGCAGCATCTGGAAAGCGTGCTGGCGGGTTTTCCGGCCCTGCCGCCCTCCCTGGTCGCCGCCAAGGGGGTGACGGTGCGCGGCCACCGCCTGCCGCTTGAGACGCTGGCCCTGCTGAGGCCCGGCCTCTCCACCGGCGTGCTGTCCGGCCCGAATTTCGCCGCCGAGGTCGCCGCCGGTCTGCCCGCCGCCGCCGTGGTGGCGAGTGTGGATTCTGGCCTGCGCGAGGCCGCGGCGGCGCGGCTGGCCACCCCCGGCTTCCGCCTCTACGGCCAGGACGACCCGGTGGGCGTGCAGGTGGGGGGTGCGGCCAAGAACGTGGTCGCCATCGCCGCCGGGGCGGTGATGGGGGCCGGACTCGGCGAGAATGCCCGCGCCGCGCTGGTGACGCGGGGGCTGTCGGAGATCTCCCGCCTCGCCGTGGCGCTGGGCGGGCGGGCGGAGACGGTGGCGGGGCTGTCGGGCCTGGGCGATCTGCTGCTGACCTGCACCGGCCCCGGCAGCCGCAATTTTTCGCTCGGTTTCGCCCTCGGCCAGGGCCGCAGCCTGGAAGACATCCTGGCCGGGCGGAGCAGCGTGACCGAGGGGGTGGCGACCGCGCCCGCCCTGCTGGCCCGCGCCGCCGAGGCCGGGGTGGAGATGCCGATCACGGCGGCGGTGGCGGCGGTGCTGTCCGGCGCGCTGGACGTGCCGCGCGCCATGGAAGCGCTGTTGGCAAGGCCGCGCCGGCAGGAGGGGCTGCAGCCGGAGGGGCCGGGCGGTTCTTGAGAGGGGCTTTGCCCCTCTCACTCCCCACCAAAGGCCTGAGGCCTTTGGAAACCCATCTGTTTAGACTCTAAAAAACTGAAGGCGGGTGCAGGGGACCCTGTCCCCTGCTGGGGGAGTTTGAGGGGGCAAAGCCCCCTCAATCCTACTCCGCCCGCAGCGCCGCCCCGGCCGCCAGTGGCGCCAGCGGGAGCGCGGCGGCGACCAGCGCCCCCAGCAGCAGCAGGAAGGGCCGCACCGGGATGCCGCTGGCCGCGGCCTCGATCCCGGCGGCGCCGAAGATCATGGCGGGGATGGCGAGTGGCAGCACCAGCAGCGGCAGCAGCACGCCGCCGCGCCGCGCCCCCAGCGTCAGCGCGGCGCCGGCGGTGCCGAGCAGCGACAGGAACAGGGTGGCCAGCGCCAGCACCAGCAGGGTGACGCCCCAGGCGCGTTCCGGCAGGTTCAGCATGGCGGCGGCGACCGGGGTGGCCAGCAGCACCGGCAGGCCGGTGGTCAGCCAATGCGCCAGCGCCTTGGCCGCCGCGATCTGCGCGCCGGAGAGGCCGGAGAGCAGCAGCTGGTCGAGCGAGCCATCCTCCGCCTCCGCCCCGAACAGGCGGTCGAGCGGCAGCAGCGCCGCCAGCAAAGCGGCGGCCAGCAGGGCACCGGGGGCGAGTCGCGCCAGGATCTCCGGCGAAGGCCCGACGCCAAAGGGGAAGAGCGCGGTCACCAGCAGGAAGAACAGGCAGGCGGCGAGGGTGTCGGCCGGGTGGCGGGCGGCCAGCAGCAGCTCCCGTCGCAGCAGGGCGATCATGCCGGCTCCTCCTCCCAGGACTCGTCCGGCGGCAGGGGCGCGGCCAGGCGCAGCTCCCGCGCGCCGGGCAGCGGCAGCGGCACATGGGTGGCGGCCACAACCGCGCCGCCCTGCGCCCGGTGCGCCGCCAGCAGGGCGCCGAAGCGCTCGATCGAGGCGGCATCCAGCCCGACCGAGGGCTCGTCCAGCAGCCAGAGCGGCACCGGGGCGAGCGCCAGCCGGGCCAGCGCCAGGCGCCGCTTCTGCCCGGCTGAGAGCAGCCGCGCCGGCAGCTCGGCCAGCGGCGCCAGATCCAGCGCGGCCAGGGCCTGCCGCACATCGCCGCCCCAGAGCCGGGCCCAGAAACCCAGATTCTCGGCGGCGCTCAGCCCGGGCTTCAGCGCGTCGGCATGCGCCAGGTAGCGCAGCCTGGCGGCATGGGCGGCGCGGTCGGCCAGGGCGGGCTCGCCCTGCCAGAGCAGCGCGCCCTCGGCCAGCGGCACCAGCCCGGCCAGCACCCGGAGCAGGGTCGACTTGCCCGCGCCATTGGCGCCGGTCAGCAGCACGGCCTCGCCCGGCGCCACCCGGCAGGACAGGCCGGCGAAGACCAGCCGGTCCCCCCGCAACACCCCGATCTCTTTTGCTTCCAGCACGGCACCCCGGTCCCACGCCCGCCGATGGACCGTGGCATCGCTCCGTGTAATAAGCGGCAGCGTTCGCAGCAAATAGTGAGGGGACCCCGGACCATGCGGATGATCGGGCAGGACAGCCTGAAAGCGCGCCAGGCGCTGACGGTGGACGGCAAGGTTTACCATTATTTCAGCCTGCCCGAGGCGGCGAAGAGCATCGGCGACATCAGCCGCCTGCCCTTCAGCCTGAAGGTGCTGCTGGAAAACATCCTGCGCTTCGAGGATGGGCGCTCCTACACCACCAACGACGCCCGCGCCGTCGCCGAGTGGGTCAAGGAAGGCAAGTCCGACAAGGAGGTGCCGTTCCGCCCGGCGCGCATCCTCATGCAGGACTTCACCGGCGTTCCCGCCGTGGTCGACCTGGCCGCCATGCGTGACGGCATCACCAAGCTGGGCGGCGACCCGCGCCGGGTGAACCCGCTGGTGCCGGTGGACCTCGTCATCGACCACTCTGTCATGGTCGATGTCTCGGCCAGCCCGACCGCGCTCCAGAAGAACGTGGATATCGAGTTCGAGCGCAATGGCGAGCGCTATGAGTTCCTCCGCTGGGGCCAGGAGGCGTTCAACAATTTCCGCGTCGTGCCGCCCGGCACCGGCATCTGCCACCAGGTGAACCTGGAATACCTGGCGCAGGGCGTGTGGACCGCAACCGATGCGGGCGACACCTTCGCCTATCCGGACAGCTGCTACGGCACCGACAGCCACACCACCATGGTGAACGGCCTGGGCGTGCTGGGCTGGGGCGTCGGCGGCATCGAGGCCGAGGCGGCCATGCTGGGCCAGCCCATCGCCATGCTGATCCCCGACGTCATCGGCTTCAAGCTGCATGGCAAGCTGCGTGAGGGCGTGACCGCCACCGACCTGGTGCTGACGGTCACCCAGATGCTGCGCAAGAAGGGCGTGGTCGGCAAGTTCGTCGAGTTCTACGGCCCCGGCCTGGCCGATATGGCGCTGGCCGACCGCGCCACCATCGGCAACATGGCCCCGGAATATGGCGCGACCTGCGGCATCTTCCCGGTGGACGAGGTGACGCTGGACTATCTGCGCCTGTCCGGCCGCGACGAGCACCGCATCAAGCTGGTGCGCGAATACTACAAGGCCCAGGGCATGTTCCGCGAGGAAGGCCAGCCCGACCCGGTGTTCACCGACACGCTCGAGCTCGACATGTCGACGGTGGTGCCGTCCATGGCCGGCCCGAAGCGCCCGCAGGACCGCGTCGAGCTGACCAACGCCGCCCCGGCCTTCGCCAAGGAGCTGGCCTCGGGCAATCTGGGCGTGCCGGGCGACAAGGCCGATCTGCGCGTCCCCGTCGCCGGGTCCAATTTCGACCTCGGCCATGGCGATGTGGTGATCGCCGCCATCACCTCCTGCACCAACACCTCCAACCCCTATGTGCTGGTGGCCGCCGGCCTGGTGGCGAAGAAGGCCAATGAGCTGGGCCTGAAGCCGAAGCCCTGGGTGAAGACCTCGCTGGCCCCCGGGTCGCAGGTTGTGACCGACTATCTGGACAAGGCCGATCTGTCGAAGCACCTGGACGCGCTCGGCTTCCAGACGGTGGGCTATGGCTGCACCACCTGCATCGGCAATTCCGGCCCGCTGCCCGACCCGATCGTCGACGCGATCGAGGAGAACAAGCTGGTCGCCGTCTCGGTCCTCTCGGGCAACCGCAATTTCGAGGGCCGCGTCCACCAGAATGTCCGCGCCAATTACCTGGCCTCGCCGCCGCTGGTGGTGCTCTACGCCCTGGCCGGCTCGATCTCGATCGACGTCACCAAGGAGCCGATCGGCACCGGCAAGGACGGAAAGCCGGTCTATCTGAAGGATATCTGGCCGAGCACGAAGGAGGTGAACGACACCGTCGCCGCCGTCGTGACCCGCGAGATGTTCCAGGAGCGCTATTCGGACGTCTTCAAGGGCCCCGAGCAGTGGCAGGCGATCCGCGTCGATGCGGGCTCGGACACCTATCGCTGGAACTCCGGCTCCACCTATGTCCGAGAACCCGCCCTATTTCGAGGGCATGGACGCCGAGCCGAAGCCGATCGCCTCGGTCCAGGGCGCGCGGGTGCTGGCCAAGCTGGGTGACAGCATCACCACCGACCACATCAGCCCGGCCGGCAACATCAAGAAGACCTCGCCCGCCGGCGAGTACCTGCTGGAGCACCAGGTGCGGCAGGCCGACTTCAACAGCTACGGCGCCCGCCGCGGCAACCACGAAGTCATGATGCGCGGCACCTTCGCCAATATCCGCATCAAGAACGAGATGGTGCCGGGCATCGAGGGCGGCATCACCAAGCACCAGCCCTCGGGCGAGGTGATGCCGATCTACGACGCCGCCATGAAGTACAAGGCCGAGGGCACGCCCCTGGTCATCTTCGGCGGCAAGGAATACGGCACCGGCTCGTCCCGCGACTGGGCGGCCAAGGGCACCTTCCTGCTCGGCGTCAAGGCGGTGATCTGCGAGAGCTTCGAGCGCATCCACCGCTCCAACCTGGTCGGCATGGGCGTGCTGCCGCTGGTCTTCCAGCCGGGCGAGAACCGCGAATCGCTGAAGCTGACCGGCGAGGAGATCATCGACATCCAGGGGCTGGAGGAGCTGAAGCCCCGCATGCTGCTGGATCTCGTCATCCACCGCCCGGATGGCAGCACCACGACCACCAAGGTGCTGTGCCGCGTCGATACCGCCGACGAGGTCGAGTACTACAAGAATGGCGGCATCCTGCACTACGTGCTGCGCAACATGGCCAAGGCCGCCTGATCCGGGCGGCCCCGCCACCGCGCGGAGCCGAAAAACAGGGCCGGGGCAGCGATGCCCCGGCCCTTTCTGTTGGGGGTCCCGCGGGTGCGCCCCTGGGAACGCGGCGGCGGCCTGCGCCAGGCGGGCCGGGCAGCCATGGCCCCCTCAACCGCCACGCCCGGCGGCAAGCCCGCCCCGGCCGGATGGTCCGGCCGGGACGGGCCGCGCCGGATGGCCGGGGTGTGGACCTCCCCCGGCGTCCGGGCTTCAGCCGCCGCGGCGCGGCAGGCTGAACAGGGTGGCGCCCCAGGGCAGGTCGATCAGGCCCTGCAGGGTGGTGCTGGCGCTCAGGCGGGGGGCGGGCTGCGTCCGGGTGATCATCGGGAGATCCTCCTGTGCCGCGGCTGCATAAGCCGGGGCGAATGGAACACCCTGCATCTGGGCAGTGGCCGGGCCGGATACCTGAAGCCGGGGCGTCCGCCGGGTGAAAAGGAGGACAGGCGGCGCGGCCTGCCCTTCCCCCGCCCGGCCCCCATCCTCAGACGGCGCGCACCGCCGAGAGGAAACCATCCACCTGACGCTGCAGCCGGCCGCCGACGCCGCGCAGCTCCTCCACCGCGCCGAAGACGGTGGCGGCCGAGCTGCCGGTGGAGGCGCTGTCCTCCGCCACCCCGGCGATGGTCTGCGTCACCTCCTGTGTGCCATGCGCCGCCAGCTGCACGCTGCGGGCGATCTCCTGCGTCGCGACACTCTGCTCCTCCACCGCCGCGGCGATGGCGCTGGCCGAATGGTCGATGCCGGCCACACCATCGGCGATGGCGCGCATCGCCTCCACCGCCGCGCCGGTGGCGCCCTGGATCTCGGTCACCAGCTGGGCGATGCCATCGGTCGCCTTGGCCGTCTCATTGGCCAGATTCTTCACCTCGGAGGCGACGACGGCGAAGCCCTTGCCGGCCTCCCCGGCGCGGGCCGCCTCGATCGTCGCATTCAGCGCCAGCAGATTGGTCTGGCCGGCGATGCGGCGGATCAGCTCCACCACCTCGCCGATGCGCTCGGCGGCGCTCTTCAGCTCCAGCACCACGGCGCCGGTGCGCTCGGTCTGGGCCGAGACCTCGCGCGTCGCGGTGGCGGAGCTCTGCACCCGCTGGGCGATCTCGCGGATCGAGGCGCCGAGCTCCTCGGTCGCCGCCGCCACGGTGTTCACATTGCCCAGCGCCCCATCGGCGGATTGCGCCGCGGCGCGGGCCTGCTCCCCGGTGCGCCCGGCCTGCTCGCGCATGCCGCCGGCGATGCCGTGCAGGCCCTCCCCGGCGGCGCTCAGCTCGCCCAGCGCGGCGCGCACGCTGCCCTCGAAATCGGCGCAGAGGCCGGAGACCATCTCGGCCCGCTCCAGCTCGGCGCGCTGCTGCTCCATCTGCTTCGCGCGCAGCGCCTCGGCCTCCTGCGCGCCCAGGCGCAGCGCCTCCAGCGCCTCGGCCATGCGGCGGAACTCATCCTCGGCGCGGGGCCGCGGCACGGGGGTGGCGTAGTCCTGGCGGGCCAGGCGGCCCACCGCCTCGCGCAGCGCCAGCACCGGCCGCGCCAGGCGGCGCAGCAGCAGCAGCATGGCGACCGCGCCGACCGCCAGCGCGCCGCAGAGCAGCGCTGCCGCGATGGCCATGCGGCGCCAGCCTGCCTGCTCCAGCGCCTCGGCATGCGCCACGGCGGCGTCCAGCGCGGCATTGCCGATGCCGACGATCTGCGCGAAGGGCGCGTTGCAGCGCTGGGTCCATTCCTGCGCCGGCACCACGGCGCGGCCGCCATCATCCAGCCGGGCCAGGGCGCCATCCATCCAGCGCGTCGCCTGCTCCACCTCCGCCTTGGCCGCGGCGGTCGCGCGCTGCAGGGCGGGATCGGCGCCGGGCCGGCCCAGCAGATCCTCCAGCCCATCCAGCCCGACCGCGGCGCGGCTGCGCAGCCCCATCAGCTCGCCCTGCAGGGCCGGGGTCAGCCGCTGGCCGCTGGCGATGTTGGGCCGCAGCAGCGAGCATTGCCGCCCGAAGGCGGAACGCGCCGCCCAGGCCTGCTGGCGGATGCCCACCAGCTCGGCGAAGGTGCCGTCGACCAGCCGCATCCGCGTGCTGACGACGAAGGAAAGGTCGGAGAGCTTCTCCCCCGCATCGGCGACGGCGGCGGTCAGCGGCTGCATGGTCGCCAGGTTGCGCGCGGCGCGCGGCTGCGCCGCCAGCTGCTCGGCCAGGCCCAGATGGCGCTTCACCGTGTCGCCCGCGGCGCGCAGCGCGGCCAGCGGCTCGGCCAGCTCGGCCCAGCCGAGCGAGCCGGCGGCCTGCTGCGCGGCGCCCAGCCAGCGCTCCGCCTCCGCCCGGCTGTCGCGCACGGCGGGGGTGGCATCCTCCTGCGACAGCAGCGCGGTGCCGAGCGGCCCGGTCAGCAGCCGCACCTGCTGGCTGGCGCGGAACAGCACCCGGTCGACCTCGGACACCGCCACGGCGGTCTGTGCCTCTCCCAGCCGGGTGAAGGAATCCTGCAGCAGAACCCCGGCCAGGGCCAGGCATCCGATCAGCGGCACGGCGAAGACCGCCGCCAGCAGCGACACCACCGAACCACGCCAACGCGTCATGGGAACCTTCCGGGCCTACCTCACGCCAGTGTCATCCCGCCCCGGTAAACGGAGGCTGAAGCGTCGCAACCCCGCCCCGCCCGGGGCATTGGCCCGGCACAGAACGAGACCCTCCATGCGCGCCACCCTGCTGCTCAATCCCCGTTCCGGCACGCTGCTCGGCCGCCCGGAGCTGGCGGCGCGGATCGAGGCCGCGCTGCGCCAGGCCGGCTTCGCCCTGGAGGTGGTGGCCGAGGATGCGGCGCCCGACCTGCCCGGCCGCATCGAGCGGGCGCTGGGCAGCGGCGCGCCGGTGCTGATCGTGGGTGGCGGCGACGGCACGCTGCGCAGCGTGGCGGCGCGACTGGCCGGCACGGGCGTCGCGCTCGGCGTGCTGCCGCTCGGCACCATGAACCTGCTGGCGCGCGATCTCGGCCTGCCGCTGGAGCCGGAGGCGGCGGCCCTCGCCCTCGGCCAGGCGGAGATCCGCGCCATCGACCTGGCCGAGGTGAATGGCGAGCCCTTCCTCTGCCAATCGGTGATCGGCCTGCCCAACCGCATCGGCCAGCATCGCGAGCGGCTGCGCGGCGATCTGCGCCTGGCGGCGCGCTGGCGGCTCGGCATCGCGGCGCTGCGGCTGTTCTGGCGCCACCCGCCGCTGCGCCTGGCGCTGCGGCTGGAGGAGGGCCCGCGCCTGCACCGGGTCTGGACCCGGGCGCTGTCGGTGGTGAACAACGCCTATGAGGAGGCGCCGGGCCGGCTGTTCCACCGCCCCGTGCTGGATGCCGGCACGCTGACCCTGCATGTGGCGCGCGGCTTCAGCCTGGGCTGGATCCTGCGCATGCTGCTGGCCATGGCCGCCGGCCAGTGGCGGCGCAGCGAGGCGCTGCTCTCCTGGCGCGCCGCCACCCTTTCCATCCACAGCCGGCGTCGCCACCTGCGGGTGATGAATGATGGCGAGGCGCTGCTGCTGGCCACGCCCCTGCAATACCGCATCCATCCCGGCGCGCTGCGCGTGCTGGCGCCGCGCCGCGAGGCCGCGCCGGACATCGCCCGCCCGCCCGTCCCGGAGGAGCTCCCGGCATGAGTCTGCGTCGCATCGACCATATCTCCGACCTGCATTTCGGCCGGGTGGACGAGCGCGTCGCGGCGGCGCTGATCGACACGCTGAATGCCGAGCCGGCCGATCTCATCGTCATCAGCGGCGACCTGACGATGCGCGCCCGCTCGCGCGAATACCGCGCCGCCTGCGCCTTCATGTCGGCGCTGAAGGCGCCGCAGATCGTCGTGCCCGGCAATCACGACATCACCAATTACTGGCCCTGGGAGCGTTTCCTGGACCCGTTTGGCCGCTGGCACCGCTTCGTCGGCGGCGAGACCGAGCCCTTCTGGCGCGACGACCATCTGGCGGTGATCGGGCTGAACACGGTGGTGCGCGCCGCGCCCCATCTGGCCTGGGAGGAGGGCCGGGTGAAGCGCCACCGGCTGCAGCGCCTGCTGCGCCGGCTGGAGGAGCTGCCGCCCGGGCTGTTCCGCATCGTCGTCGCCCACCACCCCTTCCTGGCGCCGGAGGACGCGCCCGACACGCCGCTGGCGCACCGCGCCGCGCCGGCGCTGGAGGTGCTGCAGCGCGCGGGCGTGCGGCTGATCCTGTCGGGCCATCTGCACCGGGGCTATGTCCGGCTGCATCGCGGCACCGGCACGGCCGAGACCGCCTCCGGCCACACCCGGCCGGAGCTGCTGGTGGTGCAGGCGGGCTCGGCCATCTCGACCCGGCTGCGCGGCGAGCCCAACGCCTATAACCGCATCACCATCCAGAATGGGCAGGCGCGCATCGAGCCGCGCCGCTGGGACGGGAATGCCTGGGTCAGCGCCCCCGCCCCCGCCTGGCCGACCGAGGTGCTGGCGCCGCCCGCCCCCAGCCTGGCCTAGGCTCTCGGCCGCCCTCCCGCCCCGCCGCCGCTGGCCCGGGCATGCCGGCCGATGCCGTGGACCCGCCCCCCCCCCGGCCGGCGCCTCAGCCCGGCTGGCGGCGGAAGGACAGCGCCAGCGGCAGGGCCAGCGCGCAGAGCAGCGCCATGGCCAGGAACACGCCGCCGCCGAACCAGGCATAGAGCGGGCCCGAGGCCAGCGTCATCACCCCGGTCAGCAGCCCGACGCCGAGCGCCGCGTGCAGGGTCTGCGCGGTGCCGGCCTGGGCCGCGGGGACGAGCGCCAGCAGCAGATGCATCGCCGCCAGGTGCTGGGCGCCGAAGCTGAAGGCGTGCAGCCATTGGGTGGCGACCAGCGCCGGCAGCCAGCTGGTGGCGGCCAGCACCAGCCAGCGCAGCAGCCCGGCGCCGGCCGCCAGCAGCGCCAGCCCGCCCGGGCCGAGCCGCCCCAGCAGCCGCCGCCCCAGCAGGAACAGCGCGATCTCGCCCACCACCCCCTCGGCCCAGAGCAGGCCGATGGTCATGGCGGAATGCCCCGCCGCGCCCCAATGGATGGCGGCGAAGCCGTAATAGGCGGCGTGGCTGGCCTGGATCAGGCCGGAGAGCAGCAGCAGCCGCAACAGGCCCGGGCGGCGCAGCGTGGCGGCGAAACCGGCCGCGAAGCCCTCGGCCCGGCGCGGCGGCGGCGCCGCGCCGCGCGGCAGGGTCAGCGACGCCACCACCACCGCCAGCATGGCCAGGGCCAGCAGCAGCGGCACCACCCCGACCCCGGCTTGGCCGACCAGCAGCCCGGCCAGGGCGGCGGCGGCCATGAAGGCCATGGAGCCGCCGGCCCGCACCAGCCCGTAATCGAAGCGGCCCTGGCGCGAGGCCGCCAGGCTCAGCGTGTCGGAGAGCGGGATCAGCGGCGCGCTGGCGGCGCTGAAGGCGGCCTGCACCAGCAGCAAGGCCGCCAGCCCCGAGGCCAGCCCGTAGCCGAGGGCCGCCAGCGCGCCGCAGAAGGCGGCGATGGCCAGCAGCCGGCGCGGATCGGGCATGCCATCGGCCCAGCGCCCGGCCACCGGCCCGGCGACCAGCCGCACCGCCGAGCCGAGGGCGAGGGCCAGGGCGATCTCCCCCGGGCTCAGCCCGCGCGCCGCCAGGAAGGCCGGCAGGAAGGGCTGGCCGATGCCGATGGCGGCGAACAGGGCGCAGGACAGGGCCAGGTAAGGCAGGGCGGCGATGGCGGCACCGGTGCGGGCGGGACGGGGCGGGGTGGCCATCCTCCCCCCGCCGGCCGGGCCCGGCAAGCGGGCGCCTGGCCCGCCCGCCTCAGGCGATGCGCTTCAGGAAGCGCTCCACCCCCTCATGCAGCGTGGCATTGCGCGCCTGCAGCGTCTCGGCCGCGCCGGAGAGCAGGGCGACCTGCTGGCGCGCCTCGCCGGCCGCGCCGCGCACCTCCTCCGAGCGGCGGGCCACCTCATGGGTGCCGCGCGCGGCGGCGGCGGCGGCGCGGGCGATCTCGCGCGTCGCCGCCCCCTGCTGCTCGACCGAGGCGGCGATGCCGGCGCTGATGCGGTCCATCTCCGCGATGGTGCCGGCGATGCGGCTGATCGCCTCCACCGCCGCCCCCGTGGCCTGGCGCATGGCGGTGATCTGGCTGCCGATCTCCTCGGTCGCCTTGGCGGTCTGGTTGGCCAGGGTCTTCACCTCGCCCGCCACCACGGCGAAGCCCTTGCCGGCCTCGCCGGCGCGCGCCGCCTCGATCGTGGCGTTCAGCGCCAGCAGATTGGTCTGGCCGGCGATGGCGCCGATCAGCTGCACCACATCGCCGATGCGCGCGGCGGCGGCGGTCAGATCCTGCATGGTGCGGTCGCTGCGCTGCGCCGCATCCGCGGCGGCGGCGGCGATCTGCGTCGCCTGCCCGGTCTGGCGGGCGATCTCCTGCACGGCGGAGGCCATCTCCTCGGCCGCCGCGGCCACGGTGCGCACCTCGGCCGCGGTGCTGTCCGCCGCCTGGGAGGCGGCGCCGCCCGCAACCTCGGTCCGCTCGGTCACCTGGCGCAGCGCGCCGGCGCCGCCGCCCACCGCCTGCGCCGCCTGGGACAGGCCGGCCATGGCGGCCGCCACCTCCTCGCGGAAGCCGGCCATGGCGCCGGCCAGCGCCTCGGCCCGCTGCAGCCGCTCGGCATTCTGCGTCCGCGCCTGGCGCTCCAGCGCCTCGGCCCGGCGCAGATTCTCGCGCAGATCCTCCGCCGCCGCGGCCAGGGTGCCGATCTCGTCGCGCCGGCGGGCGCCGGGCACCGCCTGCTCCAGCCGCCCCGCCGCCATGCCGGCGATGCCCTGGGTCGCCGCCGCCAGCGGCCGCAGGATGCTGCGCCGCACGGTCAGCGCCAGCACCAGGCCGAGCAGCAGCAGCGACGCCGCCACCAGCCCGGCCAGCAGGCGGGAGAGCTGCCCGGCATAGGCGATGGCGCCCTCCGCCGCGGCGGCGCTGTCGCGCTCGGCGCTGCGCGCGGCGCGGTCCAGCGCGGCGTTCAGGGCGCGGCGATTGGCCCGGTTGGCCTCGTTGTTGCCCATGCGGTTGGCGGCGGGCGGCCCTTCCTCCACCCCGACCCGCGCGGTCTCCCGCCGGAAGCGCAGGAATTCGCCCACCACCCGCGACAGCTCGGCGAATGCGGCCTGCTCATCCGCCGGCACCAGGCCGCGCCAGGCGGCCATTTCCTGCTCCAGCCCGTCCAGCGCCGCGCGCAGCGAGGTGGCGGCGCGCAGGGCCGGCTCCCCGGGCTCGGAGAAATACAGCAGCCGGCTGTCGGAGACCGCCTCCATCACCCGCCCATTCACCCGCTCCGCCCGCCAGGCGGCGGCGCCGGCCCGCTGCGTCTCGCGCACCTCGGCCTGGTAGCTGGACAGCGCCCAGAGGGCGAAGCCGGCGGTGGCCAGCGCCACCAGCCCCGACAGCCCCAGCAGCAGGTAGAGCCGTGTCGCCAGAGAGCGCGACAGCCAAGCGATCATGCCATCCTCCGAGCCTGGACGCGGCCATTGCAGGCGCCCTGTCGCATTCTCCGAGAAGCCATGCTGCCGGCTGGTTAACCGGCCACGGTTGCAACGCCCCCCGCTTGGCGTCACACAGGGCGCGATGGCCCTTCGCCTCCCCCCCTCCGCCGCCCGCGCCGCCCCCCGGGACGCCGGCGGCATGTTCCCGGCGCGGGTCAAGGCCGTGCTCGGCCCGACCAACACCGGCAAGACGCATCTGGCGATCACCCGGATGCTGGCGCATGCCTCCGGCATCATCGGCTTCCCGCTGCGGCTGCTGGCGCGGGAGAATTACGACCGCATGGTCGCGGTGAAGGGCGCGGACCGGGTGGCGCTGATCACCGGCGAGGAGAAGATCCTGCCGCCCGGCGCCAAATGGTTCGCCTGCACGGTGGAGGCGATGCCGCTCGACCGCCGGGTGGAGTTCGTCGCGGTGGACGAGATCCAGCTCTGCGCCGACCCGGATCGCGGCCATGTCTTCACCGACCGGCTGCTGCATGCCCGCGGCCTGGTCGAGACCATGTTCCTCGGCGCCGAGACCATCCGCCCGCTGCTGCAGCGCCTGGTGCCGCAGGCCGAGGTGGAGACGCGGCCGCGCCTGTCGGAGCTGCGCTACACCGGCCCGGCCAAGCTGACGCGGCTGCCGGCGCGCTCGGCCGTGGTCGCCTTCTCGGCCGCCGAGGTCTATGCCATCGCCGAGGCCATCCGCCGCCGCCCGCGGCGGCTGCGCCGTGGTGATGGGCCGGCTCTCCCCCCGCACCCGCAACGCCCAGGTGGCGCTGTACCAGAATCGCGAGGTGGATTTCCTGGTGGCGACGGACGCCATCGGCATGGGGCTGAACATGGATGTCGACCATGTCGCCTTCGCCAGCCTGCAGAAATTCGACGGCCACCGGCCGCGCCCGCTGACCGCGCAGGAGGCGGCGCAGATCGCCGGCCGCGCCGGGCGCGGCATGCGCGATGGCAGCTTCGGCGTGACCGCGGAATGCCCGCCGCTGTCGGACGAGATGGTGGCCAAGATCGAGGGCCACCAGTTCGAATCCCTGCAGACCCTCGCCTGGCGCAACGCCGCGCTGGATTTCGACAGCATCGACGGGCTGCTCGACAGCCTGGCCGCGCCGCCGCCGGTGCCGGGCCTGGCCAAGGGCAATGACGCGACCGACCACATCACGCTGGAGGCGCTGTCGCGCGACCCGGAGATCCGCCGCCTGGCGCGCGGCCGCCGCCGCGTGGCCCTGCTGTGGGAGGCCTGCCAGATCCCGGATTTCCGCAAGCTGGCGGATGACAGCCACACCAAGCTCTGCGCCCGGGTGTTCGGCCATCTGGTCAATGACGGCCACCTGCCCGCCGACTGGGTGGCGGCGCAGATCGCCCAGCTCGGCGCCACCGAGGGCGATCTCGACACGCTGATGGCGCGGCTGTCGGCGATTCGCGTCTGGACCTATATCGCGGCGCGATCCGACTGGATGCGCGACGCGCAGCGCCACCAGGACGCCGCCCGCGCCGCCGAGGACGCGGTGAGCGACGCGCTGCATGAGCGCCTGACCGCCCGCTTTGTCGATCGCCGCGCCGCGCACCTGATCCGCCGGCTGGACGAATCGGCCGATGAGCTGCTCTCCGCCGTCACCCGACAGGGTGAGGTGGTGGTGGAAGGCCACCCGGTTGGCCAAGTGAAGGGTTTCGTGTTTGAACCCGATGCCGCTGCGGGTAATGGGGAGGAGCGCAAGCTTGTCCTGCGTGCCGCCCGCCGAGCCCTGCAGAGTGAGATGCCGAAGCGCGTGACTGAGATCGAAACCGCGTCCGACGACGCTTTCGCCCTGACCCCGTCCCACCGCATCACCTGGAATGGTGACGAGGTCGCCCGCCTGCGGCCCGGCCCCACCCCGGACAAGCCGCTGGTCGAACCGCTGCCCTCCGACCTGCTGGATGGCGCCCAGCGCGAGCGTATCCGCGCCCGCCTCGCCACCTGGATCGAGGCGCAGATCAAGAAGGAATTCGCCCCCCTCGACGCGGTCGAGGCCAAGGCGGCGGAGGATGGCGCGCTGCGCGGCCCGGCCTTCCGGCTGCGCGAATATCTCGGCCTGGTGCCCGGCGGCACCGAGGCGGAGATCAATCCCGAGCTGCGCCAGAAGCTGAAGGGCATCGGCATCCGCGCCGGCCGCTTCGCGCTCTACCTGCCCGAGATGCTGAAGCCGCGGCCGATGGCGCTGCGCGCGCAGCTCTGGGCGCTGAAGGCGGATTGCGACGTCCCCGCCGTGCCCGGCGGCGGGCTGGTCTCCGTGCCGCCGCCCGAGGGCTGGCCCGAGGGCTTCGCCGAGACCATGGGCTGGGTGAAGGCCGGCCCCGTGCTGCTGCGACTCGATGTCGCCGAGCGGGTGGCGGGCGAGCTCGGCCATCTGACGCGCCGGGCGCCGGCCATGCTGCCGCCGGATGTGGCCAGCCGGCTGGGCGTGAAGGCCGACATCCTGGCCGCCGTGCTGCAGACGCTGGGCTTCCGCCTGATCACCGCCGAGCCGCTGGCCGAGGAGGCCTTCGGCCCGCCCAGCCCGGCCATGGTCAGCGCCCGGCGCGAGGAGCACCGGCACGGCCCGCGCCGCCACGGCCCGGGCCATGGCCCGCGCCGCGAGGGCGGCAACCGCGGCGAAGGCAATCGGGGCGAGCGCGGCCCGCGCCCGCCGCGCCGTGACGCCGGCGCCCCGGCCGCTGCCGGCGAGACGGCGGAGGGCGCCGCCCCCGCCGGCGAGGCGCCGCGCCCGCCGCGCGAGGGCGGCCGCCCCGAGCGCGGACCGCGCCGCGACGGCAGGCCGCAAGGTGAGCGCCAGGGTGGCGATCGGGGTGGCGAGCGCCAGGGCGACCGCGGCGGCGATCGCGGTGGCGACCGGGGCCCGCGCGGCCCGCGCCCGGACCGCGGCGGCGAGCGGGGCGACCGGCGCGACCGCCGGCCCCCGCGCGACGACCGGCAGGAGCCGCGCTCCTTCTCCTTCGATGGCGGCGCGGCCAAGGGCAAGGGTCCGGATCCGGACAGCCCCTTCGCCGTGCTGGCCCGGCTGAAGCTGGGCAAGGAGTAAGGGGGCGCCGCCTTGCCGGAGACCGAGGACCGGGACTGGCAGCGACTCGACAAATGGCTGTGGTGCGCGCGCGTCGCCAAGACGCGGGGCGAATGCGCCAGGCTGGTCGAGCGCGGCCGCTTCCGCCTCAACCGGCAGCCGGTGGAGAAGCCGCATGCGAAGCTGCGGCCGGGCGATGTGCTGACCCTGGCGCTGGGCAGCGCCGAGCATGGCCGCATCCGCATCTGGCGCATCCTGGCCCTGGCCGGGCGGCGCGGCCCGGCGCCCGAGGCGCGCGCCCTGTATGAGGACCTGACCGAGGGCGCCGCCCCGGGGAGGCCCGAGGAGATGCCGGGGGCCGCGGAGCGGGACGAGGACTGAGCGGCGCCCTGCCGACCGCCCGGGCCGGCCGGCGCCGCGCCCGGGCTGGCCCGCCCGCCACGGTTCATCCCCGGGTCGCGCGGGCGGATCCGGCACAGGGGTCTCCCCTGCAACAAAGGCGGTTGCGCGGATCTGCCGCAGGCGCCATGTCTCGCGCGCGCGATCGACCGGCGCAGAGAGACCGGCGCAGAGAGACCGCCGCGCAGGGCGCCCCTCCCGGCGGCGCGGACACAGAGGAATCCGGACAGTGGCTTACGTCGTCACCGAGAACTGCATCCGCTGCAAATACATGGACTGCGTCGAGGTCTGTCCGGTCGACTGCTTCTATGTCGGCGAGAACATGCTGGTCATCCATCCGGATGAATGCATCGATTGCGGCGTCTGCGAGCCGGAATGCCCGGCCGAGGCGATCTTCCCGGACAGCGACGACAAATCCGCCGACTGGGCCGAGCTGAACCGCACCTATTCCCAGCAATGGCCGAACATCACCCGCAAGGGCGAGGCGCCGGAGGATGCCGAGGAATGGAACGGCAAGCCCGGCAAGAAGGAGATGTTCGACCCGAAGCCGGGCACGCCCTGAGCAAGACCGCGGCGCCGGCCTGACAGGGCCGGCGCCGCCCCCGCGGGCCCCCTCCGCAGGCCCCCGCAAGCCTGGGCCTTGCCGCCTGCCCATGGCCGCCCCCCGTCCCGCGCGGGGTGACGGCCGCACGTTTTTGTGCTATGCATGACCGATCGGCAGGGCTGCCCGCCACGCTTCGGTGTGAGGCCCCGCCCCCGGCCGCATGACGCGCCGCCACCGGCCCCCGACCCGCCAGCGACCCTGGCCGTGCAACGGCCCGCCGCGTGACGGGTTGTGATGCCGGCCCCCTCGGTCTGCAGGAGTTGAGAGCGGATGAAGCCACCCGCCGGCGCGAAATCCACCACGACGCAACCCGAGCCGGCCGCGGCCGAATCCAGGCCCTCCCCCCGCACCCTTCCCGGACGCCGCCCCGGCATGGCCGAGACCCAGGCCCCCTCCCCCACCGAGGGCGTCGCCGCCGGCCCCGCCCGGCCGGCCCCGCCGCCCAAGCCGCTCGGCAACCAGGGCAGCGAGTTCAAGGCCGGGGACCATGTGGTCTATCCGACCCATGGCGTCGGCCAGGTGCAGGGCATCGAGAGCATGTCGGTGGCCGGCACCGAGCTGAAGGTGATCATCGTCACCTTCGAGGAAAACCGCATGACGCTGCGGGTGCCGCTGAACAAGGCGGCCTCCTCCGGCCTTCGCAAGCTCGCCGGCGGCGACCGCATGGGCGAGGCGATGGAGACGCTGAAGGGCCGCGCCCGCATCAAGCGCACCATGTGGTCGCGCCGCGCCCAGGAATACGAGCAGAAGATCAACAGCGGCGACCCGGTGCAGATCGCCGAGGTGGTGCGCGACCTGCACCGCAATGCCGGCCAGCCGGACCAGTCCTTCTCCGAGCGGCAGATCTATGAGCTGGCCATGGACCGCCTCGCGGCCGAGGTCGCGGCGATCGACGGCACCGACAAGAATGGCGCCATGACCAAGCTGCTCGAGCATCTGAAGCAGGGCTGAGCGGCCAGCCGTAACGGCGAAGGGCCCGGGGAGCGATCCCCGGGCCTTTTTCTGTCCGGCCGGTTTCCTGCCGGCCGGCGCCGGGGTGCCGGCGGCGGCGCCTCAGCCAAGGCCGGCCGGCACCGCCACCCCGAGCTTCGCCGCCCAGTGGCGCAAAGCCGCGCCGGTCTTCTCCGGCAGGGCGAGCCCCTCCGCCTCCGCCCGGGCGATGCCGCGCGCCGCCTGGTCGCCGGGCAGGCGCACCGGGCGGTCGGGGTCGATCGGCGCATTGGCGCGGCAGGCCTCCGCCAGGAATTCCATCTGCGCGGCGAAGGCGTCGCGGCCGGCGAAGGCGTCCGGCTCGATCAGCTGCAGATAGACGCTCGCCCCCCAGCGGCCCGGCGCGTCGCGGCGGCCATGGCCGGACAGGCCCTGGGTCAGCGCCTCCACCATCAGCGCCAGGCCGAAGCCCTTATGGCCGGCCTCCGCCCCACCCAGCAGCATCAGGCTGCCGCGCTCGGTCGGGTGCTCCATCACCGCCGGGTCGGTGGTCGGGTGGCCGGCGGCATCCAGCAGCCAGGGATGCTCGAAACGCTCGCCCGCCGCCGCCTTCTGCCGCGTCATCGACACCGTGGTGATCGAGGCCGAGATGTCCACCAGAACCGGCGCCGCCCCGGCCGGGAAGCCGATGGCGAAGGGGTTCGGGCTGAACAGCGCCTGCCGCCCGCCAAAGGGCGCGACGATGCGGCTATGCGGGCCGGAGGAGGCCAGCATGACGAAGCAGCCGGCCTCGGTGGCCTGCCGGGCCAGCGCCGCCAGGCAGCCGATATGGTGGCTGCGGCGCAGTGCGACGGTGACGACGCCGTGCTGCTTCAGGCGGGCCAGCGCCTCGGTCATCGCCTGCTCGACCAGCCAGAGTCCGGGGCGGTAGCCGCCATCCCAGACCAGGGTGGCGCCGCTGTCGCGCAGCACCTCCGGCTCCCCCTCCCCCAGCATGCCGCCGGATTCGATCTCGGCCAGATAGGTGCCGGCCTGGGCCAGGCCATGGGTGTGGCGGCCCATCATGTCGGTCAGCACCAGCAGCCGGCCCATGCTCTCCGCCATGCCGGGCGCCAGGCCGGCGGCGGCGAAGAGCCGGGCGGCGAAGCCGGACAGGGCGGCGGGGGCCAGGCGGGGCGCGCCCGGCGCCGGGGCCGGGGCCGGGGCCGGGGCCGGGCGGGTGCCGGTCATGCTCATGCGGGCTTCCTCATGCAGCTTCTTCATTCGGGGCGGATATTGTGGGCACGCACGATGGCGCCGTAGCGGGCGCTGGCCTGGCTCAGCCAGTCGCGCATCGCCTCCGGCCCCTCGGCGCGGGCCTCGCCACCCAGCTCGGCCAGGCGGGCGGCGATGGCGGGCTGCGCCAGGGTCTCGCGGAACACTGCCTCCAGCCGCGCCACCAGCGGGCGCGGCGTGTTGCCCTGCACCAGCACGCCCTGCCAGGTGCCGGCCTCCGGCAGCGGCCAGCCCAGCTCGGCGAAGGTCGGCACCTGCGGCAGCGCGGCCATACGCTGCGCGCCGGAGACGGCGATGCCCCGCATCTGGCCATTGGCGACGAAAGGCAGGGTGGCGGTGGCGCCATTGACGATCAGATCGGCCTCGCCGGTGGTCACCGCCATCAGCGCGGGCGCGCCGCCGCGATAGGGCACATGGGTGGCCTCCCCGCCCAGCTTCGCGGTCAGCTCCACCGCGGTCAGGTGGGTCAGGCTGCCCACCCCGGCATTGGCGACGTTCAGCCCGCCGGCCGTGGCGCGGGCCCGGGCGGCCAGGGCCGCGGCGTCGCCGACGCCCAGGCTGTTGCGCACCGCCACCAGATAGGGCGCGTAGATCAGCATGGAGACCGGCGCCAGGTCGCGCTCCAGGTCGAAGGGCAGGCGCGGGAACAGCGCCGGGTTGATGGCCAGCGTCGCCACATCCATCAGCAGCAGGGTGTGGCCATCGGGCGGGCTCTTGGCCACCGCATCGGCGCCGATATTGCCGGCCGCACCCGCGCGGTTCTCCACCACCACGGGCTGGCCGATGCGCCGCGTCAGCTCCGGCGCCAGCAGCCGCGCGAGGATGTCGGAGGTGCCGCCCGGCGCGTTCGGCACGATGATGCGCAATGTGTGGTCGAAGGCCGGCTCGGCGGCCAGGGCCGCGCGCGGCATGGCGGGGATGGACAGCGTGGCCGCCAGCATGGCGGTGCAGGCGGCGCTGCGCAGCAGGGCACGGCGTTGCATCTCGGACTCTCCCTTGCACGGCCACGGCTTTCCCGCGCGGCCTTGCCCCCGCTGTACGCCGGTGCTGCGATACCCGTCCAAGGCCAAATCGGCATTGGCCGATACCGGAGCGGTATCCATGTTCGAGTTCAACCAGCTGCGCTGCTTCGTCGCCGTGGCCGAGGAGCGGCATTTCCACCGCGCCGCCGCCCGGCTGAACATGACCCAGCCGCCGCTGAGCCGGCAGATCCAGGCGCTGGAGCAGCGGCTGGGCGCCCGGCTGTTCTGGCGCGACAGCCGCGGCGTGCGGCCGACCCCGGCGGGCCTCGCCTTCCTCGATGAGGCGCGGCGCCTGCTGCGCCTGGCCGAGGGCGCCGCGCGCCGCACCCGCGCCCTGGCCGAGGGCCAGGCGGGGGAGCTGTCGATCGGCTTCACCGCGGCCTCCGGCTATGCGGTGCTGCCGCGGCTGGTGGCGCTGCTGCGCCAGCGCCTGCCGGGGATATCCTTGCGACTGCGCGAGGCGGTCTCGGCCGAGCAGCTGGCGGCGCTGCGGGCCGGGCAGCTCGATCTCGGCCTGGTGCGGCCGCTGCAGGCGCAGCCCGGACTGGCCTGGACAAGGCTGGAGCGCGAGGCGCTGCTGCTGGCCCTGCCGGCGGCGCATCCGCTCGCCGCCCTGCCGGCCATCCCGCCCGGGGCGCTGCAGGGCGAGCCGCTGGTCACCTACCCGCCGGTCGAGGGCCGCTATCTGCATGAGCTGGTCACCGGCTTCTACCGGCTTTCCGGCCTGGTGCCGGGGGCGGTGCAGCATGTCAGCCAGGCGCATTCCATCCTGGCGCTGGTCGGCGCCGGGCTGGGGCTGGCGCTGGTGCCGCGCGCGGTGGAGCGGCTGCGCCCCGAGGGCGTGGCGCTGCGCCCGCTGGCCATGCAGGCCCCCCCGGTGGCGGAGCTGATGCTGGCCTGGCCGGCGGAGACCGAGAACCCGGCCGGCGAGGCGGCGCTGGCGGCGCTGCGCGCGGCCTGGCCGCAGCTCGGCGACGGTCCGCCGCCGCCCGGACAACCGCCCGGCATGCCGGAGCCGGAGCGGGCATGAAAAAAGCCCCGGGGATCGCTCCCCGGGGCCGGTCCTCCGTCAGCCTTGCCGGATTCAGTCCTGCTGGCGGACGCCCATGAACTGCAGCATCAGCTGGAACAGGTTGATGAAGTTCAGGTACAGGCCCAGCGCGTCGAACACGCTGCGCTTGGCCGCCTCATCGGTGCCCTCGGCATAGGCGAACTCGACATAGTCGGCCTTGATGCGCTGGGTGTCGTAGGCGGTCAGGCCGACGAACACCACGACGCCGATCACGCTGATGATGAAGGCCAGCATGCCGGAGCCGACGAACATGTTCACCAGGCTGGCGATGATGATGCCGATCAGGCCCATCATCATGAAGGCGCCGAGCTTCGTCAGGTCACGCTTCGTCGTGTAGCCATAGAGGCTGATGGCCGCGAACATGCTGGCCGTCACGAAGAAGGTGCTGGCGACCGAGGCGCCGACATAGACCACGAAGATGTTCGCCATGCTGGCGCCCATCGCGGCACAGAACAGCCAGAACAGGCCCTGCGCCGTGGTCTTGCTCATCCGGTTGATGCCGAAGGACAGCACCAGCACGAAGGCCAGCGGCGCCAGCATCGCGGCGAAGCCCAGGATGGTCGGCTGCGTCACCACGAAGCCGCGCGGCGAGCGCCCCACGGTGAAGAACAGCTCGGACAGGCCGGTGTTGGCGATCACATAGGCGACGATCGCGGTCACCAGCAGGCCGGACGCCATCCAGTTGTAGACGCGCAGCATGTAGGACCGCAGCCCGGCATCGATGGCGGCTGCGTCGGCCGTCGCCACGCGGCCCCAGCCGGGCGCACCCGTCGTGAAACGATAGTCGGGACCAGAGGCCATAGGTGTCTCAACTCCTCCCAGCGCGGAGAATCCGCGGGTCACAAGATATATGGACTAACGGTAATCTCGTTCAACGGCAAAGCGCATAACGGACACGCCCAGGCCAGAAAGTGATCGCCACCGCCCTCCCTACTCGTTGCGCAGCATCGGCGCGGGCCTGGCCCGCAGCGCCAGCGCCGTGCCGGCATAGCCCAGCCCCAGCGTCAGCAGCATGCAGCCCAGGATGGTGGCGGTGAGCGTCATGGGCAGAAAAATCCACTCGGTGCGCATGACATAGCGCGCCACCGCCCAGGAGGCGGCGGTGCCGGCGCCGGCGGCCAGCAGCCCGGCGGTCAGCCCGACCAGGCCGAACTCCACCATCCAGGCGCGGCGGATCTGCGCCCTTGTGGCGCCGATCACCTTCAGCACCACCGCATCGCGCACCCGGCGCCGCTGCGTCGCCGCCATGGCGCCGGCCAGCACCAGGGCGCCGGCCAGCAGCGTCAGCCCGGCGACCGCCGAGAGCGCGACGCCGAGCCGCTCCAGGAGCCCCGCCACCGCCGCCAGCGCGTCGCGCACCCGGATGCCGGAGACATTGGGGAAGGCGTCAGTGATGGCGCGCAGCACCGCGGCGTCCTGCGCCGCGTCGCCGCGCACCGTCGCGATATGGGTGTGCGGCGCCGCCTCCAGCAGGCCGGGCGAGGCCACCAGCACGAAGTTCAGCCCCAGCCCCTGCCACTCGATCCGCCGCAGGCTGCTGATGCGGAAGGTCAGGTCGCGGCCGAGCACGTTCAGCGTGACCTCGTCGCCCAGGCCCACCCCCCAGCCCTCGGCGATGCGGGCATCGAGGGAGAGCAGCGGCGGGCCACGATAATCCTCGGGCCACCACTGCCCGGCCACCAGCCGCGTGCCCTCGGGCGGGCGGGCGGCATAGGTCAGGCCGCGATCGCCGCGCAGCGCCCATTCGCTGTCCTCGCCGACCCGCATCTGCTCGACCGGCACGCCCTTCACCGCGACCACGCGGGCGCGCAGCGAGGGCACGCGCGTCACCTCCACCACCCCCGGCTGGGCCAAAGCGGTGGCGTCGAAGCGCTGCGCCTGGTCGGACTGGATGTCGATGAAATAGAAATTCGGCGCCGCCCCCGGCAGCTGGTCGGAGAGCTGGCGGCGCAGATTGCCCTCGATCATGGCGACCGCCGAGAGGGTGGTCAGGCCGATGCCCAGCGCCACCAGCAGCAGCGGCGTCGGCGCCCCGGGGCGGTGGATATTGGCCAGGCCCAGCCGCAGCGCCGGGCGCCCGGCGCCGCGCAGGCGTTTGGCCAGCGCCATCAGCGCGGTGGCGCCCAGCCGGAACAGCAGCAGCGTGGCGCCGGCACCGACGCAGAAGCCCAGCGCGAAGATGGGCTGCGCCGCGGTCAGCACCACCAGCGCCACCAGCGCCGCCACCGCCAGGGCGTTCACCGCCAGCAGCCCCCAGGAGGCGCGGAAGCGCGTCTTCTGCACCGTGTCGCGGAACAGGGCGGCGCCCGGGATCTCCCGGGCGCGCGCCAGCGGCCAGAGCGCGAAGGCCAGCGCCGTCAGCGCGCCATAGGCGGCGGCGAGCAGCAGCGGCGTCGGGTAGAGGCCGAGCTGCGGCGGCACCGGCAGGGCGCCGGACAGCGCGCGGGCGGCCAGCAGCGTCAGCCCCTGCCCCGCCACCAGGCCGAGCAGGATGCCCAAACCGGCCAGCACGCCCACCTGGATCAGGTAGGTGACGAAGATCACCCGCGCCGGCGCGCCCAGGCAGCGCAAAGTGGCGATGGTGCGGGCGCGCTGGTCCAGCCAGGCGCGCACGCCGGTGGCGACCCCGATGCCGCCCACCAGCAGGGCGGTGAGCCCGGCCAGCGTCAGGAAGGAGGCGGCGCGGTCGAGGAAGCGGTTGACCCCCGGCGCAGCCTCGGCCGCCGAGCGGATGCGCCAGCTGCCATCATCCGGCCCCGCGCGCAGCGCGCGGATGAAGCCGCCGACATCGCTGCCCGGCGGCAGCGCCACGCGGTATTCGTAATGGATCAGGCTGCCGGGCTGGATCAGCGCGGTGCGCGGCAGGTCGGCCAGCGGGATCATGGCGCGCGGGCCGAGGATGGCGGGGCTCGCCACCTTGTCCGGCTCATTCGCCACCAGCCCCGCATAGCGGAAGCTGGCCTCGCCAAGGCGCAGCCGGTCGCCCACCGCAAGGCCGAGACGCTCGGCCACCAGCGGCTCCAGCGCCACCTCGCCCGGCTGCAGCCCGTCCGGCGCCGGCGGGTCCAGCACCAGCGCGCCCTGCAGCGGATAGGCGGCATCCACCGCCTTCAGCTCGACCAGCGTGCGCTCGCCATTGGGGGCGATCGCCATGGCGCGCATCTCGACCACTTCCGAGACCCGGCCGCCGCGCGCCTCGATCCATTCCCGCCCGCCCGGCGCCATGGGCTGGGTGGCGATGCGGATGGAGACGTCGCCGCCCAGGATGCGGCTTCCATCGCTGGCCAGCCCCGCCTCGGTGGCGGCGCGCAGCGTGCCGACGGCGGCGATGGCCGCGACGCCGAGCGCCAGGCAGGCCAGCACGATGCGCAAGCCCTTCAGCCCGCCACGCAGCTCGCGCCGGGCGAAGCGCAGGCCGAGCGCCAGCGTCGCCCAGGCGCCGGGCTCGCCA
Source organism: Pseudoroseomonas cervicalis (assembly GCF_030818485.1). Taxonomy (NCBI): domain Bacteria; kingdom Pseudomonadati; phylum Pseudomonadota; class Alphaproteobacteria; order Acetobacterales; family Roseomonadaceae; genus Roseomonas; species Teichococcus cervicalis. Next base: position 1,927,092 of record NZ_JAUTAJ010000004.1, read on the forward strand.
CCGCGGGCCGCCGCCGTGGCGCGCGGCGCGGCGGCGGCCAGGCCGGCGGGAGCCGTCGTCGCGGCGCCACCGCCCTCGGGCGGGCTCATGCCGCCTCCAGCGCGGCCAGCTGGCCATCGGCCATGCGCAGGCGGCGGCCGCAGCGGGCCGCCAGCACCGGGTCATGGGTGATCAGCAGCAGGGTGGTGCCGAGCTCGTCGCGCAGGCCGAACAGCAGGTCCATCACCGCCTGGCCGGTGGCCTGGTCCAGATTGCCGGTCGGCTCATCGGCCAGCAGCAGGCTGGGCTCGCCCACCACGGCGCGGGCCAGCGCCACGCGCTGCTGCTCGCCGCCCGAGAGCTGGCCCGGATAATGGTCCAGCCGGTGGCCCAGCCCGACCCGGCCGAGGGCGGCGCGGGCGCGTTCGAAGGCGTCCGCCCGGCCGGCGAATTCCAGCGGCACGGCGACATTCTCCAGCGCCGTCATGGTCGGCACCAGGTGGAAGGCCTGGAAGACGATGCCTAAGTGCTCGCGCCGGAAGCGGGCGAGCCCGTCCTCGTCCAGCGTCGTCAGGTCCTGGCCGGCAACGCGCAGGCTGCCGCCCGAGGGGCGCTCCAGCCCCGCCAGCAGCATCAGCAGCGAGGTCTTGCCCGAGCCGGAGGGCCCGACCAGCCCCACCGCCTCCCCCCGTTGCAGCGTCAGATCGACGCCGCGGAGGATGTTGACCTGCCCCCCCGCCGCCTCCACCTTCAGGCTGAGACCACGGGCCTCGATCAGGCCCGGACCGCCTGGCGCCGCGTTCGGCGGCACCCCCGTCGGCGACGGGGTGGCGGGTGACAGGGCGGGAGAAGGGATGGCATTGGGTGCGTCCGGCATGACCCGCAGATATGGCCGCCATGCGGCACTGCGAAGAGCTTTCCTCGGTTTCGCAATGTTTCTTCCGGTGGCGATCGCCACATCGGGGGCGCAGGCGCAGGGCGCCCCCCCGCGCCAGGCGCCTTCGGCCGAGGCGGTGAAGATCGTCATGCTGGGGGATTCGATCACCGCCGGCTATGGCCTGGCCCAGGCGGAGGCGCTGCCGGCCCGGCTGCAGGCGCTGCTGCTGGCCGAGGGGCGCGATGTGCGCATCATCGCCGCCGGCGTCTCCGGCGACACCACGGCGGGCGGCAAGGCGCGGCTGGACTGGGTGCTGGCCGACCAGCCGCAGGCGGTGATCGTGGCGCTGGGCGGCAATGACGGGCTGCGCGGCATCCCGCCCAGCGACACACGGGCCAATCTGGACGACATCCTGACCCGGCTGAAGGCGCGCAATGTGCCGGCCCTGCTGGCCGGCATGCTGGCGCCGCCCAATCTGGGCGCGGATTACGGCCGCGACTTCGCCGGCACCTTCCGCGCGCTGGCCGAGGCGCATCCAGAGGTGGTGTTCTACCCCTTTCTGCTGGAGGGCGTGGCGGGCGAGGCGGCGCTGAACCAGCCCGACCGCATCCACCCCAATCCACGCGGAGCGGAGGAGGTGGCACGCCGCATGCTTCCCTCCGTGCGGGAGCTGCTGTCCAAGCTGCAGGGAGGTTGAGCCGCCATGCCACGCCTGTTCGTTGCCCTGCCGCTGCCGGACGGTTTGCGTGACCAGCTGGCCGATCTGGCCGGCGGCATCCCCGGCGCCCGCTGGGTGCCGCCCGAGAACTACCACCTGACGCTGCGCTTCATCGGTGAGATCGAGGGCTGGCAGGCCGATGAGGTGGATGAGGCGCTCGCCGGCATCCGCGCCCGGCCCTTCGAGCTGACGCTGTCCGGCCTCGACATCTTCGAGAAGGCCGGGCGCATCCATTCGCTGCATGTGAAGGCCGAGCGCGGCGAGCGGCTGCTGCACCTGCAATCCAAGGTGGAGACGGCGCTGCAGCGGGTCGGGCTGCCGGCCGAGCGGCGGCGCTTCGCCCCGCATGTGACGCTGGCGCGCACCGACCGCGCCGCGCCGGACAAGCTGATCAGCTTCGTCCAGGCGCACAACCTGTTCCGCCCGGCGCCGGTGGCGATCGGGCATTTCTGCCTGTTCTCCTCGCGCCTGGGCAAGGAACAGGCGCATTACGAGGCAGAGGTGGATTACGCCCTGACCGGCGGCACCACCGGCACGCCGGCGCCGATCCCGCGCGAGGCCGGGGTCTAGCCTCGGCCAGGGCCCAGGCTGGGGCGGGGGCGGCCCGCCGCCGCGCAGGCCCGCCATTGCACCGCGGCGCGGCACAGCCTAGGCAGTCGGCATGACGCGGCCCTGGCGGGCCCTGCTGCTGTGCCTGACCACCCTGCTGCTGCTCGGCCAGAGCGTGGCGGCGCCGGCGCATTGCCTGCGCCTGGCGCGGCCGGCGGCACAGGGCAGCGGCTTCGCCCTGCCGCTCTGCACCCCCGAGGGGCTGCGCTGGGTGGTGCATGCGGCGGACCGCCCGGAGGCCCCGTCCCCCGATGGCCTGACCGCGGATCTCCTGCCCGCCGATGCGCCGATCGCCGGCACGGCGCTGGCGGCCGCCGGCGGCGACGCCGCGCCCGACCATGCCGAGCCCGGCTTCTGCCCCGCCTGCCATGGCCTGCCGGATGGGCTGGCCCTGCCCGCCGGGCCGGCGCCGCCGGCCCCGCGCTGGGCGCTGCGGCAGGCCGCGCCGCCGCCCGCCCCGGCACCCTTCGCGCTGAGCCCGCCGCGCGGCCCGCCCGGCGGCCCGCGCGGCCCGCCCGCCCTGGCCTGACCGCACCGACCCTTGCCCTTCCCATCCTCCGCGGGCCGCGCCACGCGCCGGCCCCGACCCCGGATCGTCAGACCATGCTGAACCGTCGCTTCCTGCTTCATGCCCTGCCGGGCGCCCTGTCGCTGCTCGCCCTGCCGCCGCTGGCGCGCCGCGCCGCCGCGCACAGCTACAAGGCCGGCGATGTCGAGATCGGCCATCCCTGGAGCCGCGCCGCCCCGCCGCGCGGCACCGGCGCCGGCTTCATGACGCTGCGCAACACCGGCAGCCAGCCGGACCGCCTGGTCTCCGGCCGCGCCGCCATCGCCCGCAGCGTGGAGATCCACACCCATCTGCATGAGGGCGGCGTGATGCGCATGCGCCCGGTCGAGGGCGGGCTGGTGCTGCCCCCGGGCCAGGAGGTCGCCCTGGCCCCCGGCGGCTACCACCTGATGCTGATCGGCCTGTCCGAGGCGCTGGTGCAGGGCCAGCGCGTGCCCGTCACCCTGGTGTTCGAGCGCGGCGGCGAGGTCCAGGTGGAGCTGGTGGTGGAATCCGCCGGCTACCGCCCGGGCAACGCGCCGGCCGGCGGCCACCAGCACTGAGGCCATGGCGGCGGGGCCAGACCCCGCCGCCCGCCCTGCCCCGGCCGGATGCGCGAGCCGGGACTTTGCCATTCCGTTTTGTTTCGAATTCGATATAGTGCGGCTTTCAGCCCGGGGCACCCCCGATGAGCCACGCCGCCAGCGACGCCGCCGAGCCCGCCGACGCCGCGCCGCCCCCCGAACCTGCCCCGGCGCCCGAGCAGGCCCGGCCTGCCGTGCCGCAGGACCATGACCTGTTCTTCGCCCGGCTGCTGGATGAGATCTATCTGCTGCTGGATTTCATCGCCACCCGCAACGACCACGGGCTGGAATGCCTGGAGGCGAAGATCCCGATGGAGGGCGGCAGCGCGGCGGGCGGCACCGGCACGCGGCAGCAGGTGCTGCAGCGCATCGCCGAGCTGCAATTCCCGCCCCCCGCCCGGCCGGGCCGCGACGCCGCCGATGTCGCCTTCCTGATGCTGGTGAAGGACCGTCTGGCGCAGCAGGCCCGCCCGGCCAACGGCATGACCATCGCCTTCACCGAGATGGTGCTGATGGGCAGCCGCAGCAGCGTCATCGCCGGGCAGGCGCCGGGCCGGGCCGGGCTGCTGCCCTCCAGCCACCGCCCCGGCCTGGCCCGCAACGCCTATCCGGAGCTGCGCAGCTACGCCTGGTGGACCAAGTGGATCTGGCGCGTCTGCATCGGGCTGCTGATGGCGCTGGCGCTGTGGACCGCCTGGCTGACCATGCATGTCGAGGCCGGGCGGATCCTGCTCGACCGGCTGGCCACGGCGACCCGCAGCTACCAGACGGCGGCCCAGGCGGTGGCGGCGGCCGACCGCCCCGTCACCGCCACCATCGCCGGGGTGCCGCCCCCCGCCGTGCAACCGGTGGCGGACGGGCTGATCCAGCCGCTGCAGCCGCCCTATCACCTGGGCTTCTGCGACCGGGCGCTGCGGCTGCAGGCGCTGCCGCGCCAGGACGCGGCGTATTTCCCGAACTTGCCGGTGTTCGAGAACGCCATGCAGCGCAGCCTGTGCTCGCCGCTCTGGGATGCGGACAGGGAGATCAACTCGGCACGCGCGCGGCTGGTAACCTTCATCGCCCCCAGCCTGCCGCGCCTCGACTTCATCACCCTGCGGGACGAATCGAGCGCCAAGACCGACAGCCGCGAGCAGGAATGGCGCGCCGACGACATCGCCCGGCTGCTGAGCCGGCACATGCTGCCGCTGGCCTTCGCCGTGCTGGGCGCCGGCGTCTCGATCCTGCGCGACTTCACCCAGCGCATGCATGCCAGCGTGCTGGCGCCGCGCGACCTGCCCATGGCGTTCAGCCGGCTGGCGCTCGGCATCGCCGCCGGGCTGGCGATGGGGCTGTTCCAGTCCGATCTCGGCGTGGTGCCGGAGCTGGGCGGCATCACCGCCCCCGCCGCGGCGCGCGGCGGCTGGACGCAGCATGGCCTGGCCTTCCTGGCCGGCTACGGGCTGGATGCGGTGTTCAGCTTCCTCGACGACCAGCTGCGCCGGCTGCGCCGCAGCACCGACCCGGCCCAGGGCAGCGGGGTGGCGGCGGCCGGCGCGGGGCGGCCCGCCGGCGCCGCCTGAGGGAGCGTGGACCGGGCGACCCCCGCGGCCCCGCCCCCGCTTGACCTGGCCGTCCCGGCACGGGAAGGCTGGCGGCCATGTCCGCCCCCGCCCTGATCGTGCTGACCGGCGCCGGCATTTCCGCCGAATCCGGCCTGGCCACCTTTCGCGACCCGAACGGGCTCTGGGCCCGCCACCGCATCGAGGATGTGGCGACGCCCGAGGCCTTCGCCCGCGACCCGGCGCGGGTGCACGCCTTCTACAATGCCCGCCGCGCCCAGCTGCGCGACCCGGGCGTGCAGCCCAATGACGCGCATCGCGCGCTGGCCCGGCTGCTTGCCGAATGGCCCGGCGAGGCGCTGCTGGTGACGCAGAATGTCGACGACCTGCATGCCCGCGCCATGCCGGGCGAGGCCGCGGCCCGGCTGCTGCCGATGCATGGCGAGCTGCGCAAGGCGCGCTGCCTGCGCTGCGGCGCCGTGCTGCCCTGGGAGGCGGATCTCTCCACCGCCACCCCCTGCCCCGCCTGCGGCGCCACGGGCGGGCTGCGGCCGCATGTGGTCTGGTTCGGCGAGACGCCGCTCGGCCTCGACCGGATCGAGGCGGCGATGGCGCGCTGCGGGCTGTTCCTGTCGGTCGGCACCTCGGGCCAGGTCTATCCGGCGGCCGGTTTCGTCGCCGCGCTGCGCGGCCGGGCCGAGACGCTGGAGCTGAATCTGGAGCCGAGCCTCGGCAGCCACCTGTTCGACCATGCCGAGCACGGGCCGGCGACGGAGATCGTCCCGGCGGCGGTGGAGCGCCTGCTGGCGCGATGGCCTTGACGCGCCTTCCGGCCACGGTCTTGACGCGCCTGCCGGCCATGGTCTTGACGCGCCTGCCGGCGCGATGGCCTTGACGCGCCTGCCGGCGCGATGCCGCTGACACCCGATCTCGACGCGCTGGCGGCCGAGGCGCGGCGCTGCACGCTCTGCGCGCCGCATCTGCCGCTCGGGCCGAGGCCGATCTTCCGCGTCAGCCCGGCGGCGCGGCTGCTGATCATCAGCCAGGCGCCGGGCACCCAGGCCCACATCACCGGCATCCCTTGGAACGACAAGGCAGGGGACCGGCTGCGCGACTGGCTGGGGCTCGACCGCGCCGGCTTCTATGCCGGGGAAGTGGCGATCCTGCCGATGGGGCTGTGCTATCCGGGCCGGCTGCCGCGCGGCGGCGACGCGCCGCCACGGCCGGAATGCGCGCCGCTCTGGCAGCCGCGCCTGGGCCCGCCGATGACCGGCATTCGCCTCACCCTGCTGCTCGGCCGCTACGCCATCGCGGGCCGGCTGGGCGCGGCGGCGGCGCGCGATCTTGGCGCCACGGTGCAGGGCTTCCGGGCGCATCTGCCGGCAAAAATCTTCCCCCTGCCGCATCCCTCCTGGCGGACGAAGCTCTGGGCGGCGTCGCGCCCCTGGTTCGAGGCGGAGGTGCTGCCGGCGCTGCGGGCGGAGGTGGCGGTAGCGCTGCGCGGGGGCTAGCCCCGGCGGCGGGGTGGCGAGGCGGCGGAGGGCCTCAGCCCTCCCCCTCCAGCCGGGCGATGTCCTCGTCCGAGAAGCCGAAATGATGGCCGATCTCGTGGATCAGCACGTTGCGGACCAGGCGGAACAGATCCTCGCCGGTCTCGATCCACTCGACCAGGATCGGCTCGCGGTAGAGCAGGATCATGTCCGGCTCGGTCGGCACGCCGAGGCTGCTCTTCTCGGTCAGCGGCGTGCCGCGATACAGGCCGGTCAGCTCCCAGGGATGCTGCAGGTCGAGCGCCTCCAGCGTCTCCTCGTCCGGCACTTCCTCGACCAGGATGGCGGCGCCGCGCACGGCCTGGCGAAGCTCGGCCGGGATCGCCGCGAAGGCGGTCTCGGCCATGTCCTGCAGATCCTCGATCGAGGGGGGATGGTTGAAGCGCATGGGCACCCTTTAGCACCGGCCGGGGGCGGCGGCGACCGCCGAGGCTCCGCCGCCGCCCGCGGCTCAGCGCGGCGGCAGGGAGGGGCCGGGGCCGGGCCCCGGCTGCGGTCCGGCGGGCGGCACGACGGCGCCGGTCCCGGCGGCGGGGGTGGCGGTGGCCGGGCGCCCCTCGCGCAGCAGGTCGCGGATCTCGGCCAGCAGCTTCTCCTGCGGCGTCGGGCCGGCCGGCTTGGCCTCCTCCTTCTGGCGGATATGCAGCTTGGTCAGCACCCGCAGCAGCCAGAAGATCGCCATGGCGACGATCAGGAAGCGGATGATGGCGTTGATGAACTGGCCCAGCGCCAGCACCGCCGCGCCGGATTGCCGCGTCGCCTCCAGCGAGGGGCCGCGCTGGCCGCTCAGCACCACGAAGACGTTGGAGAAATCGACGCCGCCGATCAGCAGGCCGATGATCGGGTTGATCAGGTCCTGCACCAGCGAATTGACGATGCCGGTGAAGGCGGCGCCGATGACGATACCGACCGCCAGATCGACGACATTGCCGCGCATGATGAAGGATTTGAATTCCTTCACCCAGAGCGGCTGGCTGACGGGAAGGCGTGGCTTCATGCGGGGGCTCCTCGGGCTCGGCGGCGCTGGCCAGGCCCCGGGCGATGCGGCAGCATGGCGGCATGCCCGCACCCCTCCCCGGCCTCGGCCAGCAGATCACCTTCCTCTACGCCAGCGCGCCGGAGGCGAGTTGGCACTTCTACGAGACCGTGCTGGAGCTGCCCCTGGTGCAGGACCAGGGCAGCTGCCGCATCTATGACGTGGCCGGCGGCCGCGCCTTCCTGGGCGTCTGCCGCGCCCGCGCCGAACGCGCCACCGACAATCCGCGCGCCGAGGGCGGGGTGGTGGTCACCTTCGTCACCGAACAGGTCGCCGCCTGCCATGCCGCGCTGCGGGCGCGCGGCGTCGCGGTGGGCGAGGCGCCCGCCTGGTCGGAGGCCTATGGGGTGGAGCATTTCTTCTTCCGCGACCCGGCCGGCTACCTGCTGGAGGTGCAGCGCTTCGGCCGCGGCGACTGGCCCGCCCCGCCCGGCTGAGGTCCCGGCCGGGACAGCGGAGGGGATGGCAGCCAGGGCGCAGCCGCGGACAGCATGACGGGCCGGCCCCTGGGCCGGCCCTGTCCGCATTCCGGGCGGCGGCCCCGCCAGGCGGGTGCCGCCCGTGTCGCTCCGCCCGATCAGGGCGTGGTGCGCGGCGCCGGGTTGGTCGGCGTCGCCGGCACGCCGGTCGTGCTGCCGGTGCTGGTGTTGCCGACGCTGCCGGCGGGTGCCGGATTGGCCGGGGTGCCGCCCTGCTCGACCACCATGCCGCCGCCCATATAGGCGCCGTCGCTGTTGGCGCGGCTGGTGGTGGTGCGGCGGGTGCTGCTGCGGCGGTTGCGCTCATCCAGCGGCGTGCGGACCTCCGGGTCGCGCCACAGCGGGCGGCCCAGATTGACGTCCTGCGGCGAGGTGGTGGCGCCGGTCACCGCGCCGGCGCCGCCGCCGACCACCGCACCGACCGCCGCCCCCACCGGGCCGCCCAGGGCGCCGACACCGGCCCCCGTCGCGGCACCGGCGGCAGCGCCGCCCTGCACACGGTCACGCTCATTGGTTCCACAGGCCGCCAGGGCCAGAGCCAGGGTGGCGGCACCGATCACGTGCAGTTTCATGCTGCTCGCTCCTTGTCACTGCGGAACAGGGAACGCGGCATGCGGTGAAAGGTTGTGCTGGCGCTCAGCGCGCCAGCATGGTTTCCGGCAGCCAGGTGACGATGGCCGGGAAGGCCGTGACGATCACCACCGCCAGCAGCATCAACAGGAAGAAGGGCAGTGTTGCACGGGCGACGGAGAGGATGTTCTCCCCGGTCAGCCCCTGGATCACGAAAAGGTTGAAGCCGACCGGGGGCGTGATCTGCGCCATCTCGACCACCAGCACGATGAAGATGCCGAACCAGACCAGGTCGAAGCCGGCCGCCGCCACCACCGGCAGCACCACCGAGGCGGTCAGCACGATCATGCTGATGCCGTCGATGAAGCAGCCCAGCACCAGATAGATCAGCGTCAGCACCAGGATGATCATGGCCGGGCTGAAGCCCTGCTGGCCGACCCAGGCGGCCATCGCCGCCGGGATGCCGGAATAGGCCATGGCCTGGGTCAGGAAGGCGGCGCCGGCCAGGATCAGGTTGATCATGCAGGCCAGGCGCGTGGCGCCCATCAGGCTGTCGACGAAGGAGGACCAGGTGAGCGTCCGGCCCCAGGCCGACAGCGCCAGGGCGCCCACCACACCGAACACCGCCGCCTCGGTCGCCGTCGCCCAGCCGAAATAGATGCTGGCCATGACGAAGCCGATCAGCAGCATGACCGGGAAGAGCTGGGCGCCGGCGCGCAGCTTCTCGCGCAGCGGCATGGGCGGGTCGCGTGGCGGGGTCAGGCCGGGGTTCAGCATCGACCAGAGGGCGATATAGCCGCTGAACAGCGCCACCAGCATCAGCCCCGGCAGCACGCCGGCGATGAACAGCCGCACCACCGAGACCTCGGCGGCGACGCCATAGACGATCATGACGATGGAGGGCGGGATCAGCAGGCCGAGCGTGCCGGCCCCGGCCAGGCTGCCCATCGCCATCGGCCGGTGATAGCCGCGCTCCAGCAGCGCCGGCAGCGACATCTTGCCGATGGTGGCGGCCGTCGCGGCGGAGGAGCCGGAGACGGCGGCGAAGATGGCGCAGCCGATGACGTTCACATGCATCAGCCGCCCGGGCAGGCGCTGCACCCAGGGCGCCAGGCCGCGGAACATGTCCTCCGACAGCTTGGTGCGGAACAGGATCTCGCCCATCCAGATGAACAGCGGCAGGGCGGCCAGCGTCCAGGAGGCCATGGACTGCCAGATGGCGGTGCCCATCACCTTCTCGACCGGCATCGAGGCCATGGCCGGCATCAGCCAGGGCAGCACGACGATGCCGCAGAAGCCGACCGCGGCCAGCGCCAGGCCGATCCAGACGCCGAGGCCGAGGAACAGGAACAGCAGGGCCAGCAGCAGCATGCCGGCCTGGAAAAGCTGGGTCGGGTCCATCACAGCTCCTCCGCCGCGCGTTCCATGGCCGATTTCGCCTCGTGCCGGCGATAGGAGGGGGTGCCGCCCGAGAGATGCACCGCCAGGTCGTCGAGCAGCGCCAGGGTGAAGAGCGCGGCGCCGAAGCCGGCCATGGCCTGGGGCGGCCACAGCTTCCAGGCGATGCTGCCCTGCGCCACATCGTCGAAGGCGAAGGAATCCGCGGCGAGGTCGAGCAGCGACCAGGCGAAGCAGCCGGCGATGATGGCCGAGAGCACCAGGGCCATCGCCTCCATCACCAGGCGCGGCCGGCCGGAGAGGCGGCCGAGGATCAGGTCGACGCGGATATGCGCGCCATGCCGGAAGGCATAGGCCAGCGGCAGCAGGGCGGAGGCGGCGACGGCGAAGGCGGTCAGGTCATCCGCCCCCTCCACCGCGCGGCCGAGGAAGCGGCCACCCACCTGGGCGGCGATGACCAGGGCGATCAGGGCGAGCGCCAGCGCGCCCCCCACCCCACCCAGCAGATACAGAGCATCGAGCGCAGCCCGCAGCTTGCGCATGCGCGACACCTCCCGCAGCGATCAAAGGGAATGAGCGGGGGCGGCGGCGCCGCCCCCGGGGGCCGGGCAGCGCCTCAGGCGGCGCGATAGGCCTCGATCAGCTTGCGGCCATCCTCGCCCGCCTTGGCCAGCCATTCCTGCACCATGGTCTCGGAGACCTTGGCCATGCCCTCCTTCAGGGCCTCGCTGGGCTGGTTCACCGTCATGCCGCGATCGGCGAGGATCTTCTCGCGCGCCGCCTGCTCGGCCTCCGACATCTCCCAGCCGCGCGTCTCGGCGGTGCGGGCGGCGGCGAGGATGGATTCGCGCAGCTCGGCCGGCAGCGCCTCGAAGGCGCGGCTCTGCACGAAGACCGCGTTCTTGGTCCAGGTGAAGCCGATCGGCGTGAAGAACTTGGCGAAGTCCCAGGCCTGCACATCGACGCCGGTCGCCGCCGAGGTGACCATGGAATTGACCACGCCGGTGGCGAAGGCCTGCGCCACCTCGGCCGCCTGCACCAGGGTGGGCGTGGCGCCGACCAGCGTCGCGAAGCGGTTGGTGGCGGCGCTGAAGGTGCGCATCTTGTTGCCACGCAGCGCCTCGATCGTGTCGACCGGGAAGTTGGTGTAGAAGCCCGAGGGCGGCCAGGGCACCATGTAGAGCAGGGTGATGCCGGTGCGCTTCAGCCGCGCCTCGATATAGGGGCGCGACAGCTCGGCCAGCTTGCGCGCCTGGGCGTAGCTGGTGACCAGCTGCGGGATGCCGTCCAGCTCGAAGAACGGATCCTCATTGCCATAGGCGGAGATCAGGATCTCGCCCAGCTGCACCTGGCCGGTCTGCACGCCGCGCCGGATCTCCGGCATCTTCAGCAGGGCGGCATTGGTGTGCAGCTGGATCTGCAGCCGCCCGGCCGAGGCCTGCTGCGCCTCCTCGACGAATTGCCGGACATTGCGGGTGTGGAAATTGCCATCGGGATAGGGCGTGGCGAATTGCCAGCGGGTCTGCGCCTGGGCGGCGCGGCCATGGAGGCCGCTGGCCAGGGCGCCGGCGGCGCCGGCCGCCAGCAGGGTGCGGCGCGAGAGATGTTGCATGGAAGCCCCCGGATCTTGTGGCCCCGGGCCTTATGGCCCTGGTGACCCTGTCGCTGACGCATCATCGAACCGGGTCGGAAATGGGCGCAAGGGGGGTTCTGCCGGGGAAGCGGCCGGGGCGGCGCGGGAATGCCGCCAAAACAGGCAGGCCCGGCGCGGAACGCCGGATGCGGGGGCGGCCGGCCGCGCGACCGGGCCGCAACCGGTTCCGGCCGGGAGTCCGGCGCCGCCTGCCCTGCCCGCCCGCTCACCCGCCCCGCCCGCCGGGTGGCGGCGCGGCGGGTGCCCCCGGCCTCAGCCGGCCGAGGTGACGAATTCGCGCAGCTCCTGCGCCTCCTGCTCGGCCTCGGCGATGCGCTGCTTCACCAGATCGCCGATCGAGACCATGCCGGCCAGGCTGCCATCGCGCTCCAGCACCGGCAAATGGCGGACACGGCGATCGGTCATCAGCGCCAGCGCCTCGCAGACCGAGGTCTCGGGCGTCGCGGTGTGCAGCACGCGGGTCATCAGCTGCTCGGCGCGCAGCCGGGCGGTGGCCTCGTGATGCGCCGCCAGGGCGCGGGCGATGTCGCGCTCGGAGACGATGCCGAGCACGCTGCCGGTGGCGTCGCGCACCAGCACGGCGCCGATGCGGTGCTGCGCCAGGGTGCGGGCGATGGCGGTGGCGTCGTCCAGCGGCCCGACCGAGACGACCTGTCCGCCCTTGCCCTGCAGGATGCGCGCGATGGTCATGGCATTCCTCCTGTTCAGGCGGTCCGCCGGCCCGGCCCGCCACCCTGACGAGAAGGATGGCAGGGAGGGCATTCCCGCCCCGGTTGAATTGCCCCGAGCGTGCATGGCGGCGCTGTAATCTGTCCAGGAGAATCGGCCCCGGCCCAGGGCCTTCACGCGGCTGTGCGACCGAGCAGCCGCCCCGCCTCCGCCGCCGCGCGGTGGTAGGAGAGCACGAAGACCTGGCGGTCGCGCCGCAGCATGCCGTCCAGATCGGCGCCGGTCAGCAGCGCCAGGGCACCGGCCGCGCCGGAGGCCGGCAGCGCCGCGGTCAGCCCCAGCAGCCTTCCCTGGCCATCCACCACCGGCCCGCCGGAATAGCCCATCAGCGCCGGCATGCGGGCGGTGAAGCCGCGGCCGAAGCCCGGCATCTCGGCATCCGGGGCCTCGACATGGCCGCTGGCGATGGCGGCGCCGAGGCCGGGGGCGCCGGCGGCCCAGACCGCCTCGCCGCTCTGCGGCAGCCGCGCCAGCGCCGGCCGGGCGGGGTCGAGGAAGCCTTCCGGCGCGCGCAGCACGGCGAGGTCCATGCGCGGGCTGCGGCCGACCAGCTGGGCCGCCACCTCCACCCCGTCGGCGCGGCGCAGGGTGAGACCCTCGGCGCTGCCCAGCACATGGGCGCAGGTCAGCAGATGCGTGCCATCGAAGCCGATGGCCGAGCCGCGCGCCGCGCCCTGCAGCTGCACCGCGGCGAAGCCGGAGAGCGCGATGCGCTCGGCCGGCGTGCCCTGGGCCTGCCGTGCCGCCTCCCGCACCGTGCCGCAGGCGCCGAGCAGCCCGCCCGCCGCCATGACCAGAAAACCCCGCCTCGCCAGTTTGCTGCGCTGCATGCGCCACCCGTTCTCATCGCCGCATTCGGATCAACCTTTTGGTTAGAATCGATACGCAAAACGTTCGAATCCCTCGACTCACGACTGCGTGACCGGGACGATCTCAAGCTAGGGAAGAGGGGTGAAGAAAAGCTGAAGCGCGGGGCGCGGCCACATCCTGGCCGGCAGAGCCCGGCGACGCCGGGGGGCCTGGCCTCAGAAGCGCAGCCCGGCGGCCAGCAGCAGCAGCAGGATCAGCAGGAAGCCGAGCGCCCCGCGCAGCGCGCCGCGCACCGGGCGGAAGGGCGGGGGCAGGCCGCGATCATTGGCCGGGCGGGGCGGCGGCGACCAGCGGGGCCGCAGCCGGTGCATGCCCAGGGCCGGGGCCGGGCCGCGCAGCGGCCGCGTGGCGGGGGGCGCGGGACGCGGGCCGGCCGTCACGCCGAACCCTGTTGCTTGCTGTCCCCCCGCACGCCTGGCCCTGCCTCAGCCGGTGGTCGGGCCGGGGCCGTCGGAGGGCCCCTCGGCGGCGGCGGTCACCGGCTGGATCAGCTCCTCCGCCTCGCGCTTCAGCCGCAGATAGGAGCGGACGGAGAAGGGCAGCATGCCGACATAGATCAGCCCCGCCGCCGCCAGCGCCGCCCAGGGCTCGCTGACCAGCAGCGCGGCATAGGCGCCGATCGAGAGCAGCAGCGGCAGGATCGCCTGGCGCGGCACCTTGAAGTTCTTGAAGGACCAGGTCGGCAGGGTGGAGACCAGCATCAGCGCCGTCACGATCAGCACGCAGCCGACGAAGAGCGGGTGGCGCACCGCGGCGGCCAGCGTGTCCCAGCCCCAGCCGGCGAAGGCCAGCGAGGCGAAGACCGGGAACATGCCGAGCAGCGCGCCCGCCGGGGCCGGCACGCCGGTGAAGAAGCTCTGCGCATAGGCGGGCTTGGGCGGCGGGCCGGTCAGCGGCACCGGCCCGGCCTCCAGCGCCGCGTTGAAGCGGGCGAGCCGCAGCGACATGCAGACCGCGAACATCACGCAGGGCACGAAGCCCAGGCCGCGATAATCATGCATGGTCCACAGATAGAGGATCATCGCCGGGGCGACGCCGAAGGAGAGGAAATCGGCCAGGCTGTCGAATTCGGCGCCGAAGCGGCTGGTCGCCTTCAGCAGCCGGGCCAGCCTGCCATCCAGCCCGTCGATGGCGCCGGCCAGGATGATCAGCCCGGCGGCGGGTTCCCACCGCCCCTCCAGCGCGAACCGCATCGCCATCAGCCCCGAGCAGAGGCCGAGCAGCGTCAGGATGTTCGGGATCAGCCGGTTGAAGGACTGGCCCTGGAATCGCGGGCGCTGGCGCGGGGCGAAGCGGAAGCGCCGGGGGCGCGGCGGGCGGGGCGTCATGCGGGGGCGCCCGGAAGCGGGGCGACGGGCTCGGCGATGGCCGGGCCGGCCGGCGACAGATCGGCGATCACCGTCTCGCCGCCGATCATCAGCTGGCCTTCCTGCACCAGCGGCACCACGCCTTCCGGCAGGTACAGGTCGGTGCGGCTGCCGAAGCGGATGATGCCGAAGCGCTCGCCGGCGCGCAGCGCGTCGCCCTCGCGCACATCGCACAGGATGCGGCGGGCGATCAGCCCGGCGATCTGCACCACGGCGATGTCGCGGCCATCGGTCAGGCGGATGGCGAGCGCGTTGCGCTCATTGTCGTCGCTGGCCTTGTCGAGGTTGGCGCTGACGAACTTGCCGTGGCGATAGGCGATGCGGGTGACCGTGCCGGCGGCCGGGCTGCGGTTCACATGCACGTCCAGCACCGACAGGAAGATGGCGACGCGCCAGCGCGGCTGCGGGCCGAGGCCGAGCTCGGCCGGCGGCACCGCCTGGGCGACGCTGACCACCCGCCCATCGGCGGGGGCCACGAAGACCGGCCGGTCCGGCACCACCCGTTCCGGATCGCGGAAGAAGTAGAGGCAGAACAGGGTGAAGAGGAGGCCGGGCCAGAACAGCCAGGGGCCGGTGATCAACCCGCCGAGCACCGCCACGACGGCACCGCCGATGATGAAGGGCCGGCCCGCCGGATGCGGCGGGGCCAGGACCATGCGAAGGCTTTCCATGAGCGCCATGATGCCCCCGGTTATGGTCCGTCGCGGTCGCGCAAACAACCGCTGCTTCCTGGCAAAACCCTGTCGGCGCGCGGTTTTCCGCAGATTCGCCGGCCGCAAGCGGGCGCGCCGCCGCGCCGCGCGGCGCGGCTCAGCCCGGCGGCAGGGTGAAGATCTGCCCCGGATAGATGCGGTGCGGATCGCGGATCTGGTCGCGATTGGCGCGGTAGATCACGGTGTAGCGCGTGCCGCGGCCATAGGTGCCGCGGGCGATGCGCCACAGGCTGTGGCCGGGCTGCACCGTCATCTGCCCGGGCGCCGCGGCCTCCGGCGCCGCCTCGCGCTGGAAGGGCAGCTCCAGCCGGGCGGCGACCTGGCCGCGCGGCCCGATCTGCTCGACCCGCAGCGTGTGCAGGCCGGGGGCGGGCACCGCCTCGGGCGTCAGGGTCCAGCGGCCCTCGGCATCGGCGCGCGAATCGCCGGCATGGGCGCCGTCGACATAAAGCCGCACCGCCGCCCCGCCAGGGGCGCGGCCGGCGAAGCGCATGGCGCCGCCTTCCTCGTAATCCACCACGTCGAGGCCGAGCGCGCCGCTCGACACCCCGGCCGCCGGCGCGGCGGTGGCGCCCGATGTCGCCGCCGCCTGGCCCGGCGCGGCGCTGCCGGAGGGGGCGGCGGCCGGCGCGGCGGCGCCCGGCGCCGGCTCGCCCTGCAGCAGGCGCGGCGCGGCGTCGCTGCCCGGCGCCGGCAGCAGGATGGCGACCGGCCCCGGCGCGGCGGGCTGCGCCGCATCCGGCGCGGCGCTTCCGGCGGGGGCGGGATCGGCGGCGCGCGGGGCGGTGGCGCGGCTGTCGGCCAGGCGCGGGCGCGGCGCCTCGGGCTCGGGCACCAGCACCACCACCGTGTCGCGGCCCTGCTGGGTCACGCCCTCATTCTGCGCCTGCAGCGACAGCTCATGGCCGCCGGGGGCCAGCGGCTCGGCCGGCAGGATCACCCATTCGCCGCGCGCATCGGCGCGCGCCCGGCCCAGCTCGCGCCCATTGTCCTGCAGCGAGACCTCGGCCCCCGGCGCGGCGCGGCCGGCGACCACCGCATTGCCGCGGGCGCCGATGCGGGCGATGTCGAAGCTGGGGGCGGAGGGCGCGGCGGCGGCGGCCGGGGCGGCGGCGGCCGCGGGGGCCGTCGCGGCGGGGGCGGCCCCGGTGGCCGGCGCCGGCAGGGCGCGCGCCTCCCCGGCCGGGCGCGGCGCGCGGCCCAGCCACCAGGCGGTGCTGCCCAGCGCGGCGCAGCCCGCCACCGCCAGCAATGCCAGCAGACCGGCGCGTTTCTGATCCATCATGGTTCCGTAACTAGGCGCAGCCGGCCCCGCAGGACAAGGCGGTTTCGCAAGCCCGCGAAACCGCCTTGCGGGGCGTGGCGGCGCGGCCTCACATCGGGGCTCCCGCCGCCCCGCCAAGGAGACCGCCATGCCCGAGCCCGCGCCGATTCGCGTCAAGGTCTGGGATGGCTGGGTGCGGCTGGTGCACTGGGCGCTGATCGGGCTGATCGGCCTGTCCTGGTGGAGCGCCGAGACCGGCCGCATGGATCTGCACATGACCAGCGGCTACGCCATCCTGACGCTGCTGCTGTTCCGCCTGGCCTGGGGGGTGCTGGGCTCGGACACGGCGCGGTTCGGGCGCTTCCTGCGCTCGCCGCTGGCCGCCTTCGGCCATCTGCGCCACCTGTTCCGGCGCGAGCCGGACCGCGAGATCGGCCACAACGCCGCCGGCGGCTGGATGGTGCTGGCGCTGATCGCGGCGCTGCTGACCCAGGCGGTCAGCGGCCTCTTCGCCGACGACCAGATCTTCACCAGCGGTCCGCTGGCGCGCAGCGCGCCGCCTGCGGTCAGCGACTGGGCGACCTGGATCCATATCCGCGCCTTCAACCTGATCCTGGCGCTGGCGGCGCTGCATGTGCTGGCGGTCGGGCTCTATTTCCTGGCCAAGGGGCAGAATCTGGTGCGGCCGATGATCACCGGCTGGAAATGGCTGCCCGCCGGCAGCACGGCGCCAAGGCTGGCGCCCTTCTGGCTCGGCCTGCTGCTGCTGGTGCTGGCCGCCATTCCGGCGCTGCTGTTCCGCACCGGCCTGATCGGCGGCTGAGGCGTAGCGCAGCCGGGGCGCTCCCCCCTGCCCGCCTGGGCCGGAGCGGAGGGATGACCATGCCCTCCCTCCCGTCCCGGCCCTGACCGGCAGCAGACAGAAAACCGGCGGCTGACGGATCAGCGGGAGCGGTAGGCGCGGTGGCAGGCGCCGCAGGTGGCGCCGGCCTCGCGGAAGGCGGTGGCGGTGGCGCCGGCATCGCCGCTGGCCGCCGCCTGCTGCAGCCTGCCCAGCGCCGTGACCATGTTGGCGGCGGCGGTCTCGAAGCCGGCGCGCTCCGACCAGACGGTGGCGCGGGCGCGGGTGTCGCCCTGGTCGCTGCCGGGCGGGAAGAGGTTGGGCAGGGTCTGGAAGAAGGCGGCCATCGCCTCGGCGCGCGCCGCCACCGGCCCGACCGCCTCGCCGCGGTCGAGGATGCCCTTGATGGCCTCCATCTCGCCGCCCATGCGCTTCAGCCCTTCCTTGCGGGTGGCGATGACGTCGCCCTGGGCCCAGGCGGGCGGGGCGGCCGGCAGGGCAGCCAGCACGGGCAGGGACAGGGCGCAGGCGAACAGGAAACGCTTCATCCGCATTCTCCACGGGGCTTGGGCAGGGGCGGCCATCAGACCATGCCGGCCGGCCGCCGCGCAGCCGCTTTTCTTCCGGCAAACTGCAAAGGCACCCTTGCCGACCTCTCCGGGCGGGGTTATACGCCCCGCCCACCAGCCGATCGGGACACCGAGCGGCGCGCTGGCCGGGACGACGGAGCGTAGCTCAGCCTGGTAGAGCACTGTGTTCGGGACGCAGGGGCCGGAGGTTCGAATCCTCTCGCTCCGACCAACTGAACCGGCCAGCGGAAACCCCGCCTGCCCCTGGCAGGCGGGGTTTTTGTTTGTCCGGCCAGGACCGCGTCGGGCCCCGCCCCGGGCAGGCGAGGCGGGCCGCCGGCCGGCCGGGCCAACCCCCGAAGCGGCTTTTTTTCGTCGCCGCACCGATCCCCCCGAAAAGTTGCACAGATTTTGCTTCGGCATCGATACCACCGGCGGCACGAGGCCGCCGGCGGGAAGGAACCCTGCCGATGAAGCCGCATCTCGCGCTTGCCACTGCCTTGTCCTTGAGCATTCCGCTGCTGGCCTTGCCGGCCGCGGCGCAGACCGAGATCGAAAGCCTGGGGCTGACGGTCACCGCCACCCCCTCGGTGTCGAGCGACTATCTGTTCCGCGGCATCTCGCAGACGCGCAACCGCCCGGCCATCCAGCTGACCCTGGATGCGCAGCATGAGAGCGGGTTCTATGTCGGCGCCTTCGCCAGCAACGTCACCTTCCCCGGCAGCAATGCCCGGCAGGAGCTGGACGTGCTGGCCGGCTACCGCTTCGAGCTGGCGGGCGTCAGCCTCGACCTGGGCGGCGTCTACTACACCTATCCGGGCTATGACACGCCGACGGGCAGCTACGACTACAATTACTTCGAGGCGATCCTGAAGGGCAGCTACACGCTGGACCCGGTGAAGTTCGTCGGCACCGTCGCCTGGTCGCCCAATTTCTACTTCGAGACCGGCTCGGCCGTGTATGTCGAGGGCGGCGCCGATATCAGCCTGCCCTTCGACTTCACCCTGGCCGGCCGCGTCGGCTACCAGTGGATCGAGAAGAACACGCGCTATGGCGCGCCCGACTACACCAACTGGTCGATCGCGGTGACGCGCGAGATCGTCGGCGGCTTCATGCTGACCGTCGGCTATTACGACACCGACGTCTCGAAATCCGAGTGCTTCGCCGGCGCCAAGTTCTGCGACGCCCGCGCCATGGTGACGCTGAGCCGCGCCTTCTGACGCCACCCCCGCCCGGTGCCCCCGGCGGGGGCGCCGGCCGGCTGCCGGCCCCATGCCGCCGCATGGCCCGGGCGGCCCGGTGCCTGAGCGCCAAGGCCCGGCCCGGGCGGCTCAGCGCCGATACCCGCCCGGGCGGCTCAGCGCCGCCGGCGGCGCGGCGGCGGGGTGCGCCCGGCGCCCCAGTACATCAGCGCGCGCACCGGCCAGGCCCAGAGCGTGCCGGCCAGCACGAAGTACGGGATCTGCACGGCCCAGTGCTGGGCCAGCACCCAATCCCCCACCCGGAGCACCAGGGCGAGATAGGCGACGAGCCCGAGAATGCCGATGATCCAGGCGATGAGCGGACGTGACATGCCCCCGCTCCTGGCATGGCGGCGGCGCTTCGCCAAGCCCGCAGGGCCGAATCCGCCGCGCGGGACGCAGCCGCGCGCAGCCGCGCGTTGCAGCCGGCGCCCCGGGCGCCTAGTGTCCGCGCCGATCCCGGGGGTGCCTGCCGCCCCGCCTCCCTCCGCCTTCGCCTGACCGAAAGACCGCGATGACCGGCCTGTCCCCCGCCCCTGCCCCCGCCCCTGAAGCTGCCGGCGCCGATGCGTTGGACCTGAAGGCGCATATCCGCGGCATCCCGGATTTCCCGAAGCCCGGCATCCTGTTCTACGACATCTCCACCCTGCTGCGGCACGGGCCCGCCTGGAAGGCGGCGATGGGCCGGCTGGCCGCGATCGTGAAGCCGCACCGCCCGACCCTGCTGGCCGGCATCGAGAGCCGCGGCTTCCTGATCGCGGCGCCGCTGGCGCTCGAGCTCGGCCTCGGCTTCATCATGCTGCGCAAGCCGCGCAAGCTGCCGGGCGCCACCATCGGCTATGATTACGACCTCGAATACGGCAAGGACCGGATCGAGATCCAGGCGGATGCGGTGAAGCCGGGCGACCGCGTGGTGCTGCTGGACGATCTGCTGGCCACCGGCGGCACCATGGCCGCCGGCATCCACCTGCTGCGCAAGGCGGGCGCCGAGGTGCCGCTGGCCGCCGCCCTGATCGAGCTGACCTTCCTGAACGGCCGCGCGCGGCTCGACGTGCCGGTCGAGACGCTGGTCGCCTATGACGACTGAGAGCGGGCGGTGCGGCGTGCGGATTGCCATCTTCCCGCCGCGCCCGTCTGCGACAGCGGCGGCATGACCTCCTCCGGCCGCCGCGCCTGGCTGCGCCTCTCCGCCCTCGCCGCCCTGTCCGGGCTGGCGGGGCGCGCCCGGGCGCAGACCACCCCTCCCCCCGGCGCGCCGCTGCCGGACAGCGCCACCCTGCTGCTGCCCGGCCCCGAGGGGGGCGAGGCGGCGCAATGGGCGCGCAGCCTGGCCGCCGGCCTGGTGCGCGGCCTGCCCCAGGCCGTCGCGCTGCGCAGCACGGTGCTGGGCGGGCCGGACGGCGTCACCGCCGCCAACCGCTTCGCGACGCTGGAGGCCGGCGATGGCCGCACCCTGCTGGTGATGCCGGGGCTGGCCGCGCATGCCCGGCTGGTGGGCGAGAGCCGCGCGCAATACCAGCCGGATTCCTGGCTGCCGCTCTGCGTCTCCTGGCAGGGGGCGGTGCTGGCGGGGCGTGGCCCCGGCCTGCCGCCGCGCGGCGGCGCGCCGCTGCGCCTGGCCCTGCCCGGCCCCGAATCGCCCGAGGCCTCGGCGCTGATGGCGCTCGACCTGCTCGGCCATGCGGCGGTGCCGGTCTTCGGCCTGGCCGGCGCGGCGGCGGCGGCGGCGGTGCAGCGCGGCGAGGCCGATGCGATGCCGGTGGCCGACCCGCTGCCGCCGCTGCGGGCGCAGCAATGGGGGCTGACCCCCTGGCTGGAGCTGGACACCCCGGCGCGGCGCGACCATCCGGAACTGCCGGCCTTCGGCGCCGCGCCGGCGCGGCCCTCGCAGGTGGCGGCGGCGCAGGCCGGCTTCGCCGCGCTGCGGCTGCGCGCCGCGCTGATGCTGCCCGGGCTGACGGCGGCCGATGTCGTGGCGCTGTGGCGCCGCGCCGCGCTGCGCTGGCAGGAGGAGGAGGCGAAGCAGCCGCTGGAGATCACCGCGCCGGCGCTGGTGGGGGCCGAGGCGCGGGCGACCATGGCGGCGCTGACGCCGCCGCCCGATGCGGTGCTGGCCTATCGCGAATGGCTGCTGCGTCGGCTGGCCTGGCAGCCGGGCTGAGCCGCGCTGCGCGGCCCGTGCCGCCGCGCCGATCTGCAGGATGCCGCTGCTGCCGCGCCGCGGCGGAAGCCCGGCCCGGCGCCCTGGCGGGCCGGACCGCCCGCGCCGCTCAGTGCTGCGGGCCGAGGCCGGCGGCGATCTGCTCGTTGATGCCCAGGATGAAGTCGAGATCCGGCCGGTTGCGCCCCAGCTCGCGCAGCATGGCGGCGCCGAGGCTCAGCAGGCCCTGGCGCAGCGGCAGCGGCAGGGTGCTCTCCGGCGCGGCGATGGCGACCAGCACCGCCTGCCACAGCCGGCGCGCCTGAGCCTGCGCCGCCTCCCGCGCCAGCCGGTCCTCCCCCGCCGCGCGCAGCGCCGCGTTCACCTGGCGGAAGGCCGCCGCCTCCAGCGCGCGCGCGCCGCCGCTCTCCGGCGCGACGCAGCCGGTGGCGGGCATGGCGGGCTCGATCAGGGCCAGGGCGGAGGAATGGGACACGCGGGCATCCTTTCAGCGGCCGGCGGCGCCGGCGTGAAGCACGGGACGGTCCCGCCCGGCGGGCGGCACCCCGGAAGGCGGCGCCCCCCGGTTCGGGGCGGCGCTGCCTCTCGGCAACAGGACGGTGCTTCTGCGATGTCCGCCACGGCTTCGGCCCTGGCCCTCCGGCGGGGCGCCCGCCCCTGGGGGGCTTCGGCGTCCTGCTCGGTGTGACCTCACCATGCCGTGTGGAGTCCTAAGGTGCAGTTAAAATCCCGGGGATTTTTGCGCTTTTCCCGCTTTTTGTGGCGAGGGCGGCGCCCCGGCTCAGCCGCGCGCCGCCAGACCGGCCAGCACCTGGCCGTTCAGCAGCAGCAGCAGGTCGAGATCGGGGCGCGGCCCGGCGCATTCGCGCAGCACCGTGGCGGCCAGCCGGCCGAGGCCCTGGCGCAGCGCCTCGGGCAGGGTGTTGTCGGGGCGCGCCAGCGCCAGCAGCACGCCCTGCCACAGCCGGCGCAGCAGCAGCAGCGCCGCCCGCTGCCCCTCCGGCCCGGCGGCGCGGCTGTTGCGCAGCTGGCGCTGCACCAGGCGGAAGGCGGCCGCCTCCTGCGCCCGGCCGAGGCGCGGCGCGGGCGGCAGGGCGGGGGAAGCCGCGCTCATGCCGGGCCCGGCGCGACGCTGCCCGGGGCGAGGGTGGCGACGGGCACGGCGGCACCCGGCAGCGGCGCCGGCGCGGCGCCGGGCATGGCCGCCAGCACCGCATCCTCATGCTGCATGACCCGCCGCACCAGCTTCAGCGCCTGGTAGCATTCATCCTGCTCGGCCTGGGCCAGGGCGCTTTCCAGCAGCCCGCGCGCCAGGTTGGAGGTGGTGGCCTGCTGGAATTCGGCGATCAGGTCGCGCGCCAGCTCCAGCCCGCGCTCGCGCTCCTCCTCATTGCCGATATAGGCGGTCTGCAGCGCGAAATAGATGCGCCGCGCCGGGGTGGTGGCGGCGTCCGGGGTCATGATCTGCTTGCCGAAGAGGAAGCGCGCGCGGCTGGTCAGCTCGATCCGGGTGCGGTTGCGGAAACGCAGCGGGGCGCCGTTGACGACCAGCAGATCGCCCTGGCGCAGCTCGAGCACGAGAGTGGACATGGAGGGGCTATTTCCCTGGCAGGCGGAGGAGCGTGAGGGGGGGCGTGGCGCGGCGACGGGCCGCGTCCGGCGGCCAGGCCGGCCGCGCCGGGGGTCGGGACATGACCGCTCCTCGCACCGGGCCGCCGGCCATGCCGGCATGGCCCGCCATGCCCGGGGGGCGCCGGGCCGCCGCGCTGACGCGCCGCGCCGCCGGGCTGGCGGCGCGGTCTCACCCTGTGTTGAGAGAGGTGAAGCTGCGGTTAAACGAGGCGCCTCAGCAGCAGCAGGGCGCCGGCCACGTCCTGGCCGCGCTCCTGCCGCAGCACGCTCTCCTGCTCGGCCAGGATGCCGAGGCCGGCCCCTGCGCAGAGGCCGCGCAGATGCGGCAGGGCGTGGCGGTAGCGCAGCCCCTCCCCCAGCGCGTAGGGGCTGGCCGCGCCGGTCTCGACGCTGAAGAGGGCGAGGCCGCCCGGGCGCAGCGCGCCGGCGATGGCGGCGAGCGCGGGGGCCAGATCGCCCAGATAGTTCAGCACATCGGCGGCCGCGACCAGGTCATAGGCGGCGGGGCGCGTCGGCAGGAAATCCAGCAGATCGGCCTCGTGCAGCGCGGTGTAGCAGCCGGTGCGCGCCGCCTCCGCCAGCATGCGGGGCGCGAGGTCCAGCCCCTCCAGCCGCCGCGCGAAGGGCGCCAGCGCCAGGCCGGACAGCCCGGTGCCGCAGCCGAGGTCGAGGATGTCGAGCGTGCCCTCGGCCGGAACGCCCCCTTCGGCTCCACCATGGGCCGCCAGCAGCGCGGCCAGCGCCTGCGGCGTGCGATAGGCCAGGCGCTGGGTCAGCTCCTCGTCGAAGCGCGGCGCGTACTGGTCGAACAGGTCGCGCACATAGGCGGCCGGGGCGCGGTCCGGCGCCGCGGCGGCGCCGAGGGCGGCCAGCAGGAAACGCGCCTGCCCGGCCAGGCCGGCCGCCTCTCCGGCCAGGCGCAAAGCCGCCTCGGCCTCGCGCCGCGCCTCGGCCCCTGCCCCGGCCTCGCGCGCCGCATGGGCCAGCGCCAGCCGCGCCTCGGCCGAGCGGGGCTCGAGCTTCACCGCCTGGCGCAGCGGCGGCAGCGCCTCCCGCGCCCGGCCCAGCGCCGCGAGCGCCTGGCCCAGATGCCGCAGGCTCAGCCCGTCCTGCGGGCGGCGCCGCAGCGCGGCGCGCAGCGCGGCCACCGCCTCCTCCAGCCGCCCGGCCTCGGCCAGGGCCGCGCCGAGCGAGGCCAGATAGACCGGCGCCTCGGGCTGCCTTGCCACGGCGCGGCGGATCAGCGCGATGGCGCCGGGGAGGTCGCCCTGCTGGCGCAGCACGGTGCCGAGCAGGTTCAGCGCGTCCGGCTGCTCCGGCGCCAGCGCCAGCACCTGGCGGTAGAGCGCGGCGGCCTCCGCCAGCGCGCCCTGCCGGTGCAGCGCCGCGCCCTGGCGCAGCAGCGCCGCCGGATCCGCGGCGCCGCTCAGAACAGCCCCTCGATGCGGCCCTCTTCATCCAGGCCGATGCCCTCGGCGGCGGGGCGGCGCGGCAGGCCGGGCATGGTCATGATCTCGCCGGCGATGGCGACGATGAAGCCGGCACCGGCCGAGAGCCGCACATCGCGCAGCGGCAGCACATGCCCCTCCGGCGCGCCCATCAGCGAGGGGTCGGCGCTGAAGGAATACTGCGTCTTGGCGATGCAGACGGGCACATGGCCGAAGCCCGCCTCCTCGAACTTCTTCAACTTGGCCGCCACCGGCGGGGGAATGGCGACGCTGGCGGCGTGGTAGATCTCGCGCGCCACCGTCTCAATCTTGCCGGAGAGCGACATGTGGTCGTTGTAGAGCGGCTCGAATTTGGCGGTGCCGCCGGCGATCAGCCCCTGCACGGCGCGGGCGAGATCGGCGGCGCCCGCCGCGCCATCCGCCCAATGGGTGCAGAGGATGGCCTCGGTGCCGAGCTTCGCCATCGCCGCCTTCACCGCCGCCACCTCGGCCTCGGTGTCGCTGGTGAATTTGTTCAGCGCCACCACCACGGGCAGGCCGAATTTCTGCATGTTCTGCACATGGCGGGCCAAATTGGCGATGCCGCGATTGACCGCCGCCACATCCTCGGTGCCCAGCGCCGATTTGGCGACGCCGCCATGCAGCTTCAGCGCCCGCACGGTCGCGACCACGACGCAGGCCGAGGGGGCGAGGCCCGCCTGGCGGCATTTGATGTCGAGGAATTTCTCGGCGCCCAGATCGGCGCCGAAGCCGGCCTCGGTGACGACGACATCGGCCAGCTGCAGGGCGAGCCGCGTGGCGATGACGCTGTTGCAGCCATGCGCGATATTGGCGAACGGCCCGCCATGCACCAGCGCCGGCGAGCCAGCGAGCGTCTGCACCAGGTTCGGCGCCAGCGCGTCGCGCAGCAGCGCCGCCATGGCGCCATCCGCCTTCAGGTCGCGCGCGGTGATGCTGCGCCCGTCCCGCGTCTGGCCGATGATGATGCGGCCCAGCCGGGCCTGCAGGTCGGCCAGGTCCTTCGAGAGGCAGAACACCGCCATCACCTCGGAAGCGACGGTGATGTCGAAACCATCCTCCCTCGGAAAACCGTTCGGCACGCCGCCCAGGGCCGCGGTGATGCCGCGCAGCGCCCGGTCGTTCATGTCGATGGCGCGGCGCCAGGAGATGCGGCGCGCATCGAGGCCGAGCTCATTGCCCCAGTAGAGATGGTTGTCGATCATCGCCGCCAGCAGGTTGTTGGCGGCGGTGATGGCGTGGAAATCGCCGGTGAAGTGGAGGTTGATCTCCTCCATCGGCACCACCTGGGCATGGCCGCCGCCGGTGGCGCCGCCCTTGACCCCGAAGCAGGGGCCGAGCGAGGGCTCGCGCAGCGCGATCATGGTGCGGGTGCCGAGGCTGTTCAGCGCATCGCCCAGGCCGATGGTGGTGGTGGTCTTGCCCTCCCCCGCCGCGGTCGGGTTGATGCCGGTGACCAGCACCAGCGCGCCCGGCCTGTTGGCTTCCTGGGCGCGCAGGAAATCCAGCCCGATCTTCGCCTTGTAGCGGCCATAGGGCTCCAGCGCCGTGTCGGGGATGCCGGCGCGGGCGGCCACCTCCTGGATCGGAAGCAGCGTCGCCGCGCGGGCAATGTCGAGATCGGTCGCCATGAAGGAGCCTTGCGCGAGAGGAGCAGAGCGACCGGCTTAAACAAGGCGTTACCCCACGGCAAGCGGGGGGCGGCCAATGGCGGACAAGCGCGGCCCCGGCGCCGCCTCGTTGCCGCCCCGCAAGAGTGACAACATTTACAAGAGTGTGGCCGCGCCGTATCGGGACCGCTCCCGCCGTATCGCAGGGCGCGCGCCCGCCGCCGCCCTGCGCCCCCGCCACCGGCCGCCGGCCACCCCCGCGAGGGAGCTGCATGCTGACATTTCTCGCCTATCTCATGGTCGTGGTGTTCATGACCCTGATCATGACAGGCCGCCTGCCCGCCCTGCTCAGCCTGATCCTGGTGCCCACCGCCTTCGCCCTGCTGGCCGGCTTCGGCGGCAGCATGGGCCCGATGATGCTGGAGGGCATCCGCAGCCTGGCGCCGACCGGCGTGATGCTGCTCTTCGCCATCCTGTATTTCGGCATCATGATCGATGCCGGGCTGTTCGACCCGGTGGCGCGCACCGTGCTGCGCTTCGTCAAGGGCGACCCGGTGCGCATCGTCATCGGCACCGCGGTGCTGGCGATGATCGTCTCGCTGGATGGCGACAGCGCCACCTCCTACCTGATCACCACCACCGCGATGCTGCCGCTCTACCGGCGGCTCGGCATGAACCCGCTGATCGCCGCCTGCGTCATCATGCTGGCCGCCGGCAACACCAACCTCACCCCCTGGGGCGGGCCGACGGCGCGCGCCGCCAGCGCCCTGCATCTCGACCCCAACGCGCTGTTCGTGCCGCTGGTGCCCTCGATGATCGCCTGCGCGCTGACCACGATCGGCATCGCCTGGCTGCTCGGCCGGCGCGAGCGGGCGCGCATCGGCATCGCCTCGCTGGACCGGCTGGACGATGTGCCCGCCCCCGCCGGCGGGCTGGTCGACACGCATGATCCCGCGCCGCCGGAGCGCCGGCCGCATCTGCTCTGGGTGAATCTGGCGCTGACGCTCGCGCTGATGGCCAGCCTGCTGCTGGGGCTGCTGCCGCTGCCGGCGCTGTTCATGATCGCCTTCGCCATCGCCATGGTCATCAACTACCCGAAGATGGAGGACCAGAAGGCGCGCATCGCGGCCCATGCGCCGAATGTGCTGGCGGTGGTGTCGCTGATCTTCGCCGCCGGCATCTTCACCGGCATCCTCTCCGGCACCGGCATGGTGGAGGCGATGGCGCAGAGCGTGCTGGCCATCATCCCCGAGGGCGCCGGGCGCTACATCCCGCTGATCACCGCCATCGTCAGCGTGCCCTTCACCTTCTTCATCTCCAACGACGCCTTCTATTTCGGCATCCTGCCGGTGCTGGCGCAGGCGGCGGCGGCGCATGGCATCCCGCTGGAGGCGATCGGCCGCGCCTCGCTGGTCGGGCAGCAGGTGCATCTGCTGAGCCCGCTGGTCGCCTCGACCTATCTGCTGGTCGGGCTGTGCAATGTCGATTTCGGCGCGCATCAGCGCTTCACCCTGCCCTGGTCGCTGCTGCTGGCGGTGGTGATGCTGGGCGTCTCGGCGCTGCTCGGGGTGATCCCGGTCTTCTGAGGACAGCGCGGCGGCGGCCGGCCGGCCGCCGCCGCGGCCACGTCCCGGGGGTCGCCATGGCCCTTGGCGGGCCGCGCATCGTCATGTCATCGTACCGGCAGAAGCAGAAAAGCCTGCCGGAGAAACGTCCATGCGCCGTCGTACCCTGTCCGCCCTGCTGGGCGGGCTGCCCCTGCTGCCTGCCCTGCCGCGCGCCGCCGGCGCGCAAGGCGCGCCCGCCGCCCCCGCCGGCGGCGCCTGGCCCAACCGCCCGGTCACCATGCTGGTGCCCTTCGTGGCCGGCGGCCCCTCCGACATCGTCGCCCGCGCCATCTCCAACCGGATGAGCCAGACCATCGGCCAGACCGTGGTGGTGGAGAACCGCCCCGGCGCCAATGGCGAGATCGCCGGCCGCGCGCTGGCCCGCGCCGAGCCGGATGGCTACACGCTGATGACCGGCTCGATCGGCGTCTTCGCCATCAACGCCGCGCTGCGCCCCGATCTGGGCTACGACCCGGTGAAGGAATTCGCCCCCGTCACCCTGGCCGTCACCACGCCCAATGTGCTGGTGGTCAATCCGGAGCGCGTGCCGGTGCGCGACGTCGCCGGGCTGATCGCCTGGCTGAAGAGCACAGGGCGCAATGCCAGCTACTCCACCAGCGGCGTCGGCTCCTCCGACCAGATGACGGCGGAGCTGTTCAAGCAGCGCACCGGCACCGATGTGGCGCATGTGCCCTATCGCGGCGGCGCCGCGGCGGCGACCGACCTGATCGCCGGCAATGTGCAGATGTCCTTCCAGAATCTCGGCACCGTCGCCGGCCATATCCAGTCCGGC
The DNA here is from genome assembly GCF_030818485.1 of Pseudoroseomonas cervicalis. Lineage (NCBI taxonomy): Bacteria > Pseudomonadati > Pseudomonadota > Alphaproteobacteria > Acetobacterales > Roseomonadaceae > Roseomonas > Teichococcus cervicalis. Next base: position 1,955,497 of record NZ_JAUTAJ010000004.1, read on the forward strand.
CGGCTGCGCGCGCTGATGGTGACCGATTCGCGGCGCCACCCGGTGCTGCCCGACGTGCCGACCTCGGCCGAGGCGGGCATCGAGGATTTTGTCGTCACCTCCTGGCAGGCGGTGATGGCGCCCTCCGGCATGCCGGCGGCGCTGCGCGGGCGGGTGCATGCGGCGGTGGCCGAGGCGCTGCGCCACCCGGAGGTGCAGCCGCGGCTGGAGCAGATCGGCCTGAGCGTGGTGGCCAACACGCCCGAGGATTACAGCCGCTTCCAGCAGGCCGAGATCGCGCGCTGGCGCGAGGTGATCCAGCGCGCCGGCATCAAGCCGGAATGAGACGACCCGCCGCGCCCGCCGCATGATCCGGATCCGGCGACTGATCCAGATCAAGGACGGCGCGGCGCGGCGCGCCTAATCCCTCCTGCATGGCGGCAATGGCCGCCTGCAGTTCCGGCGGCGACGCCGGTCCCATGGTGGCCCCGCCGCCTGGATGGAGAGGTTGGTCGTGATCAAGACAATGGGCGGCACCCTGGCCGCCGCCGCGATGGGTGTGGCGCTGCTGGCCGCCCCCGCACAGGCGCAATCCCCGGAGCCCGCCTTCCGCGGCAAGCAGGCCGGCGACCTGGTGCTCGGCTTCGGCCTGATCGGCGTGCTGCCGCAGAGCGGCGGCCGGGTGGATGCGATCGGCGGCAAGCCGGACGCTTCCGACACCCTGACCCCGCAGCTCGACCTGACCTACTTCCTGACGCCGCAGATCTCGCTGAACCTGATCGCCGCCACCACGCGGCATGATGTGAAGGTGCGCGGCTCGGCGCTGGGCGATGTCGATCTCGGCCGCGTCTGGGCGCTGCCGCCGACCCTGACGCTGCAGTTCCACCCGCTGCCGCAGGCGCGCTTCAGCCCCTATCTCGGCGCCGGCATCAACTACACCGTCTTCTATGGCGAGGGCGGCAGCCGCACCGCGCCGGTCAGCAAGGTCGATATCGAGAACAGCTGGGGCTGGGCGCTGAATGCCGGCTTCGACTACGCGCTGAACGACCATTGGGGCGTCAATTTCGACGTGAAGAAGCTGTTCCTGCGGCCGGATGTCTCGGTCAATGGCGGCGCCATCGGCGCGCGGGCGGATCTCGACCCGTGGATCGTCGGCGCCTCGCTGCGCTACCGCTTCTGAGCGACGGGCCGGCCGCAGGAGGCGGCCCGGCCGCGCATCGCGGCCGCGCGGGGAAAAGCCCCGCCGCCGGCCGCCGAGTTTCCCGGGGGGCGCCCTTGCGGCGCCCTCCGGCGTGCCGGCCCCCGGCCCGCTGCCGGCGGCTCAGCCCTGGCGCCCGGACGCCGCGCCGCTGCGGGCCAGCTGCGTGCCGGCGCTGCGCGCCGGGTGGCCCGGCGTGGCGGCGGCCAGGCCCAGCGAGACGGTGGTGACGCGCCAAGCGCCGTCCTGCCAGGCCAGCTCCAGGCCCAGCCCGGCCCCGGCCGGCTGCCCCGCCATGGCGGGCTGCGGCGCCAGCGCCAGGCGCAGGCTGGACCAGCCGGTCATCTGCCAGCCCTCCCAGCGCGCCACCGGGCGCAGCACCGCGTCGCTCAGGCCCGGCGCCGCCTGGCGGCGCACCGCCACCGCCTGGCGCAGCGCCGCCGCATCCTGCCAGCCGCGCTGCATCTCGCCCGAGAGCATCGCCAGATAGGCATCCGCCGTGCCGCCCAGGGCCGGCAGGGCCGGCGCCGCCTGCGGCGCGCGCGGCGCCGCCTGGTCCAGCTGCGCCAGCAGCGGCGCCACATCCTGCCGCAGCAGCATGCCGGCCAGCTGCACCGCCGCCGTCACCGGCGTCAGCGCGGCGGCGCAGAGCCCGGCGCCGGCCAGCACCGCCAGCAGGGCCAGCGCCAGCCGGGCGCGGCGCGGGCGGCGGGCGGTGGCGGGCGCCGCGGGGCGCGGCGCGGCCGGCGCCTGGCCCGCATCATAGTCTGCCCAGACCTGGTCCCAGCTGGCCTGATCCGGATCGGCCTGGTTCCGGCCGGGGCGGGCGATGTCGCGGGGCTGTTCCGCCGGGGCCGGCCGGGCCGGCGCGGGGCGCGGCAGCACGGCGTGGAGCGGCAGGAGAGCAGTGTCAGGGAGTCCCGCGTGTCGCATGAGAGTAGCAAAACCTCGTCCTTGTCTCGGTTTTGAGATTAGTGGGACGAGGGTAAGAGGAGGGTTAACGGCGCTCACTTTTGTGCGATAGGCCAGATCTCCGCGACGGAGGCGAAGCGGGCGCGCCAGGGCCGCCCCTCCCCCGGGCCTCAGGCCTGGGCGGCGATGCCACGCTCCAGCGCGCCCAGCGCGGCGGCGAAGGCCTCGGTCATGGCCGCCGCCAGCGCCTCGGGGCGCAGCGGCCGCCCGGGCGGCAATGGCGCCGTGCCGGTCACCGCCAGCTGGCTGACCACGCGCGTGCCCTCGCCGCCCTCGCGCAGCAGCACGGCGGACAGGCCGGCGCGCGCCTCGCCCCGGCCGAGATCGGCCAGCAGCGCGGTCAGCTCGGTCTCCAGCGTCAGGTCGGCGCTGGCCCGGCTGCCCGGCGCCACCACGGCGGAGAACAGGCCGGAGCCGGCGAGCCAGCGACGCAGCGCCTCCTCGGCCAGTTCGGAGGGCGGCGCGCTCCATTCGGCGTAGAAATCCACCTGCTCGGTGCCGTCCTCGCGCAGGCTGCGCAGGCCGCGCGCCTCCAGCCCCGGCGCCGCGCGCATCAGCCGCACCAGCAGCACCCGGCGCGCCCGCCCGCCCGGCACCGGGCCGGGATGCTGCGGCGTCAGCGGGAAGCGGCGCACCTCGACATAGGGCCGGTCCGGCAGCACCGAGCAGGCGGCGAGGCCGAGCGGCGCGAGGGCCAGCAGCGAACGGCGAGGCAGGCGGGACATGGGCACGGGCTCCTGGCGGGGTGCGGCGGGGGCGTCAGCGGTAGTTCGGCGCCGGCGGCGGCGCGCCGAAGATCGCCTGGCCGGGGGCGCGGCGCAGCGCCTCGGTGGTGTCGCGCAGATTGCCGGCTACCGCCCGCAGGTCGCGCAGCAAGGGGCCGAGATCGGCATTGGCGTCCTGCGTCGTGGTGCGGGCGCTGCGCGCCACCTGCTCCAGCGCGGCGATGGCCGCCGGCAGCCGGGCCAGCGCCTGGCGCAGCTCGGCCGCGGCGGCCGAGGCATTGGCCAGCGTCGCCCGCGCCTCCGGCCCGCCCACCAGCCCGCGCAGCTCGGCCACCGTCTGGCGCAGCTCGCGCACCAGCCCGGGCAGGTCGGTCTCGCTGGCCATGCCGCGCAGCGCCGTCATGGTCTGCGCCGCCTCGGCCAGGGTGCGCGACAGGTCGCCCTCCTGCAGCTGCTGCTTCACCAGCCCGACCACGGCGCTGACATCGCCCAGCAGCTGCTCGATCGGCGCCTGCTGGATGCGGGAGAGCAGCGCCTCGGCCGCGTTCTGCACCTGCGCGACGGTCGACGGCATAGCCGGGATCACCGGATAGGCCGGCTCCCAGGGCAGGTCCTCGCGCGCCGGGAAGCGCGCCGGGTTGACGAAGTCGAGCTCGATATAGGCCAGCCCCGTGATGCCCTGGCTGGACAGCCGCGCGCGCAGCCCGCGGCCCACCGCGCGCTCGGCATCCTCGGCGCTGTCGATGGTCGCCTTGGCGGGGTCGAGGGCGAGGCGCACCAGCACCAGCTGGAAGGCCTCCAGCGCCTGGTTGCGGCTGGAGGGCGGGTATTCGGCATTGACCAGGCCGATGGCGCTGACCTGCCCCACCTGCACGCCGCGATAGCGCACCGCCGCGCCGACCTCGAGGCCGGTGACGCTCTCCCCCACATAGGTCTCGAAGATCATCGCCTGGCGGCCGATGCCGCCGCCGGTGAGGAACAGCACGAAGCCGAGGCCGAGGGCCAGCCCGGCCAGGATCAGCGCGCCGACACGGACATAGAGGCGCGAGGTCTGGGGCATGTCAGGCCGCCTCCCGGCGGAAGAAGGCGCGCACCGTGGGGTGCGTCGCATGGTCGCGCAATTCGCGCGGGTCGCCCTCGGCGATCATGCCCTGGGCCTGCTTGTCCAGCATGATGCAGCGATCGCCGATGGCCAGGATGCTCTGCAGCTCATGCGTCACCACCACGAAGGTGGTGCCGAGGTCGCGCGCCAGGTCGCGGATCAGCTGGTCCAGCCCGGCGGAGGTGATGGGGTCGAGACCCGCCGAGGGCTCGTCGAGGAAGAGCAGCGGCGGGTCGAGCGCCATGGCCCGCGCAATGCCGGCGCGCTTGGCCATGCCGCCGGAGATCTCGGCCGGCAGCCGGTGCGCCGCGTCGCCGAGGCCCACCAGGCCGAGCTTGATGCGCGCCACCTCCTCGCGCGCCGCGCGCGGCAGGGCGGTGTGCGCCTCGAGCGGCAGCATGACATTCTCGAGCAGCGTCATCGAGCCGAACAGCGCGCCCGACTGCCACATGACGCCGAGCCGGGCCAGCAAAGCGCGCCTTGTGGCGCCGCCGGTCCTGGCCAGTTCCTGGCCGAGGATGCCGATGCGCCCGGCACTCGGGCGGTAGAGCCCGATCAGCAGCTTCAGCAGGGTCGATTTGCCGCAGCCCGAGCCGCCCAGGATGACAAAGACCTCGCCGCGCTCGACGCTGAAGGTGACGTCGCGGAACAGGGTGTTGGCGCCGAAGGCCATGGCGACGCCCTCGGCCGTCACCACCGGGTCGCGCGCGACATGGCGGTGGAGATCGGGGCTCTCCCCGGCGGGGCGGGGCTGGCCGGCGGGCGGGCGGGGGGCGCTGCCCATGCTCACCAGCCCAGCCGGTAGAACAGCACGGCGAACAGCCCGTCCAGCACCACGGTGGAGACGATGCCGCCCACCACCGCCGCCGTCGCCGCATCGCCCACCGCGCGCGGGCCGCGCCCGGCGGAGAGGCCGGCGCGGCAGCCGATGCCGGCCACCACCAGGCCGAAGATCACCGATTTGCCGAGCCCGCCCAGCAGCGTGCCCAGCGTCAGCCAGTAGCTGAGCTGGTTGATCACCAGCGCCGCGGGGAAACCCAGCGCGCCCATCACCGCCCCCATGCCGACCAGGCCGGAGAGGTTCATCAGCAGGGTCAGCACCGGCATCACCAGCATCGCCGCGATCAGCCGCGGCAGCACCAGCATCACCATGGGGTCGATGCCCATGATGCGCAGCGCATCCACCTCCTCATTCACCGTCATGGTGCCGAGCTCGGCGGCGAAGGCGGAGCCGGTGCGGCCGGCCAGGATGATGGCGGCGATCAGCGGCCCCAGCTCGCGCAGCAGGGAGATGCCGACCAGGGAGGGGATGTAGATCTCCGCCCCGTATTGCCGCATCGGGATGGAGGATTGGAAGGCCAGGATGACGCCGATCAGCAGGCCGAGCAGCAGGGTCAGCGGGAAGGCGCGCAGCCCGGCCTCGTCCAGGTGCCGCAGCAGGTCGCCGACGCGCAGCCGGCGCGGCCGCGGCAGCAGCGAGAGGGTCATCACCACCGTCTCGCCCAGGAAGCCGGTGGCGGCGCGCAGATCCTTCAGCCCACCCACCGCCCAGGCGCCGATGCCGGCGACGAAGGGCAGGCTGCGCGGCCGCGGCGCGGGGCGGGCGGCGGCCAGGGCCTGGCGGGCGCGCTCCAGCACCGCGGCGATGCGCGGCCCGGCGCCCTGCGGCGCGGCGCCGCCGGCGGCCTCCGCCCCCTGCAGCACCAGGGCGGCGCCGGTGGTGTCGAGCGCGGTGACGCCGGAGAGGTCGAGCCGCGCGGCGCCGCGCGCGGCGCGCAGCAGCCCCTGCCACACCGGCCCGACGCTTTGCGTCGTGTAGGCGCCGCGCAGCAGCAGCACCTCGCCCTGACGGTCGAAGCCCGCCTGTTCTGCCTGATCCGTCATGCCGTGCCGCAGATAAGCGAGGGCTGACGGAAGTTTAACCCCTTTTTCAAGCGGCCCTGCCGCGCCGCAGCTGCGCGCGTGCCGTCGCGGCGGCCGCTTCGCCGCTCTGCCAGGCGCCGCCCAGCGTCGCGGCCAGGCGCGGATGGCAGGCCTCGCCGGCGAAGCAGAGGCGCCCCTCCTGCAGCGGCGTGGCCAGGATGCGGCGCGCCTCCGCCCGGCCGGGCCTTGCATGCGAATAGGCACCCAGCGAGAAGGGGTCGCGCCCCCAATCGCTGGCGAGGTAGCCCTCGGCGCGGATCGCCCGGGCCGCGCGGGCGCCATAGGCGCGGGCCAGCTCGGACAGCGCATGGTCGCGCAGCGCCTCGGGCCCCTCGGCCGAGAGCGCCCAGGCCGCCTCGCCACCCAAAAACCCCATCAGATGGTCATGGCCGAAGGGCCAGGCGATGAAGCTCATCGCCGGCTCCGCCTCGTCCTCCACCCGGCGCTCCAGCCCGGTGAAGGGGGCGAGGTCCAGCCGGTCCGCCCCCGAGGCGCGCAGCCCGATCTTGGCCAGCAGGCCGAGCGGCAGGTCATGCGCGGCCTGCATCACCTCCGGCGGCAGCGGCGGGTCGAAGCGCACGCCGCCCGCCGCCAGCACGGCGGTGGGCAGGGTCAGGATGGCGGCCTCCGCCGCGATGCGGCCGAAATTTCCCTCGGCGACGATGCGGCGGCCGCCCCAGGAGAGGCGCTCCACCACCGCGCCATAGGCGATGGGCAGGCCGGCGGCGAGGCCTTCCAGCAGCGTGCCGATGCCCTGCGGCAGCAGCAGATTGGGCGGGTCGAGCTGGGTGTCGAGGAAATCGGCGAGATCCATGGCGGCGAGCGGGGCAGCGCAGATCACCGGCCCTTCCCAATGCGCCACCGTCGCATCCCAGGGCCCGCCGCGCGGCGCGGCCTCGCCGGCCGAGAGCGGGCGGCCGCCCGCCGCCGCGCGCGCCGCCTGCAGCGCCGGGTGGAAGCGGGCATAGGCGGCGTCATACTCCGCCTCCTCCGCCGCCGTGGCGGGCCGGTTGCCGATGAAGCAGCGATGCCGCCGCACGCTGTCATGGTCGAAGGGCGCGGCGCCCGCCGCCAGCGGCGTCAGCGGGTTCTCCCGCGCCTGGTGCAGCCAGGTGGCGCCGAGGTCGAAGGGCGCGCCCAGCGTCGCCCGGTCGGTCCAGGCGCGGCCGCCGGGGCGGTGGCGGGCCTCCAGCAGCTGGAAATCCTGCCCCGCCTCGCGCAGCGCCCGCGCCGCCGCCAGCCCCGCCGCGCCGGCGCCGATGACGAGGATGCCGGTCTCGGCCATGGCTCAGCGGCGATAGCGGCCGAGCGCGGCCTCGCCACGGCGCAGCGCCATGGCGTCGGCCAGCTCGGCGGGCACGATGCGCTTGCCCACGGGGAAGAGCGCCGCCGCCGCCAGCTTCAGATGCGCCCAGGCGAAGGGCAGGCCGATGATGGTGACCGCCGCGGCGGCGGCCAGCGTCAGATGCGACAGGCAGAGCCAGATGCCGGCCAGCAGGAACCAGAGCAGGTTGGCGATGGCGCCCAGCGGGCCGCTGCCCAGCGTCGGCCGGCCATGCAGATCCTCGGCCGAGACGATGGTGCGGCCGAAGGGGGCGAAGCTGTAGCTGGCGATCATCAGGCAGGCGCGCGCCCAGGGCAGGCCGATGATGGTCAGCGCCATCACCACCGCGGCCAGCAGCCAGAACAGCGCCGGGATGAAGCCGAGGCCGGGGACGTTCCAGAGGATGTTCAGCAGCAGGGCCAAGCGAGGATCTCCGAAGGGCGGCCGGACCGATCCGGCGCCCCCGCTTCAGATGGGGATGCGGCAGGCGGATTTCTTCCCGCTGCCGCGCGCTTGTCCAGAGGCCGCGCGATCCCGCCGGCCTGGCGCCCGGCGCCGGGGCGGCCGGCCCCGCTCAGCCGCGCCGCGCCCCGCCTTGCCGGCCCTCAGACCTTGTGGATGTCATGCACCTGGATGCCGCTGCCCGGCGGCGGCATGGCCAGCCACTGGCCGTGCTGCAGCGTGGCGCGGGTGTCGGCGAGGCCCGCCTGCCAGTGCTCGCGCATGGTCTGGGCGCTGAACTCGTAATCCTTGGCCTGGCCCTCATAGACCTGGTGGCGGTAGATCAGGTGCAGGATCACCACCTCCGGCAGCCGCTCCAGCCGGTGCTTCAGCGCCTTCTGCCGCTCGTCCAGCCGGTCCGCCGGGATCAGCTCCAGCGCCTGCTTCAGCGCCATCTCCAGGTCGCGGATGCGGCGATGGTAGTCGGTGACGGCGCGGGTGCGGCTGCTGTAGCGGATGTCCTTCTCGCGCGCCATGACGCCGGGCATGGAGCGCGGCACCGGCCCGCGCGCGCTGAACAGGTCGACCTGGAAGGCGAGCGTGTTGCGCCCCTCCAGATTGTCCAGCAACTGGCCGAGCGGGGTGTTGGAGACCAGCCCGCCATCCCAGTAATCGTCGGTGCCGACCCGCACCATGGGCAGGGCCGGCGGCAGCGCGCCGGAGGCCATGATATGCGCCGCGGTCAGGCGCATGGTGGCGGTGTCGAAATAGGCGAAATTGCCGCTGCTGACCTTCACCGCGCCGACCGAGAAGCGGATGCGGCCATCATTCAGCCGGTCGAAATCGATCAGCGCCTCCAGCGTCGCCTTCAGCGGCGAGGAATCGTAGAAGGCGGTCGCGGTGCGCGCCCCGGGGGCGGAGAGCCAGGGATTCGGCAGGTTCGGCGTGAAGAAGCCGGGCTGGCCCTGCAGCATGGTCAGCGCCGCCGAGGCCTCGTGCCGCCATTGCCGGAACACATCGCCATCCGGCAGCGGCGCCCAGATGCGGTTGTCGGTCACCTTCTCCCAGAAGGCGCGCAGCGCGGCGACGCGGCGCTCCGGCGGGTTGCCGGCGATCAGCGCGCCATTCACCGCGCCGATCGAGACGCCGGCGATCCAGTCCAGCGCCACCCCGGCCTCGTGCAGCGCCTCATACACCCCGGCCTGGTAGGCGCCGAGCGCGCCGCCGCCCTGCAGCACCAGGGCCACGCGGCGGCAGCCCTCGGGCCGCCAGGATTCCCGGTCGGGGCGCGGGTCTGCGGGGTGGATGTCCATCGCCTCACTCCTGGCCGGTGATACCGGTCAAGATGAGGCGCCGCCGGCCCCGCGCCAAGGCGGTCGGGCCCGGGGCGGCGGTTTTGCGCGCGCGGGCCGCATGCGGGCGCCCGCATGCGGCAGGCTGCCGCCGCGCCGGGGGCGCGGCCCGGCGCGGCGGCGGCGCGGCCTAGAGCTTCAGGCCGAGCCGCTGGATCATCGCCTTCTCCTCCGCATTGGTGCGGCGGGCGAAGGCGGCATACTCCTCGGGGCCGAGATACTGCACCGGCATGTCGTAGCGATCGAGCACGGCGACATGCTGCGGGTCGTTCACCGCCTCGCGGAAGGCGGCATCCAGCGCCCGCACCACCGCCGGGTCCATGCCCTTGGGTCCGGCCACGCCATAGGGCGAGGTGGAGACGATATCGATGCCGAGTTCCTTCAGCGTCGGCGTGTCCTGGAAGCGCTTGGCGCGCTCCGGCCCCCAGGTGACCAGCAGCTTCATCCGCCCGTCGCGCACCATCTCGGCCCAGCCGGAGCTGTCGGCCAGCGCGTCGATCTGGCCGCCGAGCAGGGCGGTGGCGTTCTCGGCATAGCCGCGGAAGGGCACATGCACCCATTCGATGCCCTGGCGACCGGCGATCTGCTCCATGGTGAGGTGCAGCGAGGTGCCGACCCCCGGCGTGCCATAGGTGATCTTGCTGGGCGTCGCCTTGGCCGCCGCCAGGAACTCGGTGAAGCTGTTCCAGGGCGCGTCGGCCCGCACCACCACGCCGAACAGGTAGCCGGTCAGGTGGCTGATCCAGGTGAAGTCGCGATCCGGGTCGAAGGGCGGGCGCTGCGCCATATGCGGGTAGCGGAACACGCTGATCGGCATCTGCGAGACGGTGTAGCCATCCGGCTTCTCGTTCAGCAGCGCCTGCGGGCCCAGGATGCCGCCCGCCCCGGCGCGGTTCTCCACCACCACCGGCTGGCCCAGCTTGCGCGAGGCGATCTCGGCGAAGGCGCGCATCTGCACATCGGTGGTGCCGCCGGCGCCCCAGGGGACCAGCATGCGGATCGGGCGCGAGGGGAAGGCCTGGGCCAGGGCCGGGCGGGCCAGGGGCGGCAGCAGCGGCGCGAGCAGCGCGCCGGCGCTGAGGGCAAGGGCGCCCCGGCGGGTGGTCTTGGTCGTCATGATTCCTCCGGCGGCCGGCCTTGGCGGCCGGCTTCGCCGGACAGCATAGCGTGAAAAGCCACGGCCGGCGCAACCACCCCCGCCACCGCGCCACGCGGCCGCGCCGCCGGCCCCAGGCTGGAACTTGGCCGCTGGCGACAGCGGCAAAGCGGGTTACGACTGCGAAATTAGAGCCGCCGGCGCGTCGCGGCCCTATCGTCTTTGCAGCCACGACCCTATATTGCGGACAATGACAGTCTCCGCCCGTGCGCCCCGCCCGGATGGCCTTCGCTGGCATTTGCGGGCGGCGACCGAGGCGCTGCACGCCGACGCCGACAGGCTGGCCGGGCGTTTCACCCTCACCAGGCGCCAGGACTACGCCGCCTTCCTGGCCTGGCACGCCCGCGCCATGCCCGGGCTGGAGCAGGGCTGCGCCGCCGCGCTGCAGACCGAATGGCCGGACTGGCCGGCGCGCAGCCGCGCCGCCGCCCTGGCCGCCGACCTGGCCGCGCTGGGCCTGGCCCCGCCGCCGCCCCTGCCCGCCCCCGCGCTGGACCGCGCCGCGGCGCTCGGCGCCGCCTATGTGCTGGAAGGCTCGCGCCTGGGCAATGCCATGCTGCTGCGCACGGTGCGCGACAGCGGCGACCCGGCGCTGGCGCGGGCCACCGCCTATCTCTCCCACCGCCCCGCCGGCGAGGAGGCGGGCTGGCCCGGCTTCGTCGCCCGGCTGGAGGCTGCCCTGCCCGATCCGGCCCTCTGGCCGGCGGCGGCGGGCGGCGCGTGCCTTGCCTTCAACCATGTCCTGGCCGCGCTGCGGCATGGGCAAGCCGCCGAGCCCGCCCATGTCTGATGCCTTCCGCCAGATCGCCCTGCCGACCGAGGTCGATCTGACCAATTAGCGACCGCGAGCCGATCCACATGCTGGGCAGCATCCAGCCGATCGGCTTCCTGCTGGCGCTCAGCTCGGAATGGACGGTGCGCCGGGCCTCGGCCAATGTGGCCGAGCATCTCGGCCAGCCGGTGGATGCGCTGCTCGGCGCCGCGCTGCGCGAGCTGTTCACCCGCGAGGCGATGCACCAGATCGGCGGCCGCATGCACATGCTGCGCGGCGCGACCGCGGTGGAGCGGCTGTTCGGCGTGGTGCTGCAGGAGGGCGGCCGGCCCTACGACCTGGCGCTGCATCTCTCGGGCGAGCAGATCGTGCTGGAGGGCGAGCCTTCCGACCTCGAGGATGCGCTGGAGGCCGGCACCACGGTGCGCGGCATGATCGCCCGGCTGCACCAGGCCGAGGGCTTCGAGGGCCTCTGCCGCGAGGCGGTGCGGCAGATCCGCGCGCTGACCGGCTTCGGCCGCGTCATGCTCTACCGCTTCGACCATGACGGGGCGGGCGAGGTGATCGCGGAATCGCTGGCCAGCTTCATGCCCTCCTTCATGGGGCTGCATTTCCCGGCCTCCGACATCCCGCGCCAGGCGCGGCTGCTGTACGAGAAGAACCTGCTGCGGCTGATCGCCGACACCGAGGTGCAGCCCTGCCCGGTGCTGCCGCTGCTCGACCAGCAGGGCCAGGCGCTGGACCTGTCGCTCAGCGTGCTGCGCTCGGTCTCGCCGATCCATATCGAGTATCTGCGCAACATGGGGGTGCGCGCCTCCATGTCGGTCTCGGTGCTGCGCAAGGGGCGGCTCTGGGGGCTGATCGCCTGCCACCATTCCGAGAGCCTGCGCGTGCCCTTCGAGCGGCGCACCGCGGCCGAGCTGTTCGGCCAGGTCTTCTCCCTGGTGCTGGAAAGCCGCGAGCGCGAGGCCGAGCTGGGCCGCGAGGCCGAGGCCAACCGCATGCATCACCGGCTGATGGCCTCGATCGGCGCGATGCAGCCGGGCAGCCATTCGCTGGCCGATTTCCTGGAGACGCTGGGCGAGGTCGTGGCCTGCGACGGCATCGGGCTGTGGAGCCGCGGCGCCACCTCGCTGCGCGGCCACACGCCGACGGCGGAGGAATTCGCCGGCATCGTGCGCTTCCTGCACCGCGCGGCCTCGGGCACCATCTACGCCACCCACCGGCTGGGCGAGATGCACGAGCCGGCCAATGACTATGCCGAGCGCGCCGCGGGGCTGCTGGCCATCCCGCTGTCGCGCGGCCCGCGCGACTATCTGGTGTTCTTCCGCCGCGCCATCACCCGCTCCGTCACCTGGGCGGGCGACCCGGCCAAGCCGGTGGCGGTCGGCCCGAACGGGCTGCGCCTGACCCCGCGCAAGAGCTTCGCCGCCTGGCAGGAGACGGTGGAGGGGCAGAGCCGCGCCTGGACCGAGGCCGATCTGATGATGGCCGAGCGGCTGCGGGTGACGCTGCTCGAGGTGGTGCTGCAGCTGACCGACATGGCCGAGCGCGAGCGCCGCGCCGCGGCCGAGCGGCAGGAGATCCTGATCGCCGAGCTGAACCACCGCGTGCGCAACATCCTGGGCCTGATCCGTGGCCTGGTGAACCAGAGCCGCGGCCAGGCGCAGACGGTCGAGGAATTCGCCGCCATGGTCGGCGGCCGGGTGCAGGCCCTGGCCCGCGCGCATGACCAGATCACCACCGATCGCTGGCAGCCGGCGCCGCTCGACGAGCTGATCGAGGCCGAGGCGGCCGCCTATGCCGAGGGCAGCGGCGCCGGCCAGGGCTGGCGCGAGCGGGTGCAGCTGTCGGGTCCGCCGGTGCTGCTGGAGCCCGGCGCCTACACCACCATGGCGCTGGTCATCCACGAGATGATGACCAACGCCGTCAAATATGGCGCGCTGTGCGACCGGCACGGCCATGTTAGCATCCGCTGGAGCATGACGCCGGAGGAGGCGCTGGAGATCCGCTGGCAGGAGGAGGGCGGCCCGCCGGTGCAGGCGCCGCAGCGCCAGGGCTTCGGCACCACCATCATCGAGCGCGCCCTGCCGCACGACCTGAAGGGCGAGGCCGAGCTGCATTACGAGCTGGGCGGCATCCGCGCCCGCTTCCTGCTGCCGGCCAGCTGCGTGAAGCGCGCCACCGCCGCCCGCCCCGGCATCGCCGCGCGGGCCGAGCCGCCGCCGCCGCCGGCGCCGGCGCCCGAGCTGACCCTCTCCGGCCGGGTGCTGCTGGTCGAGGACAATCTGCTGATCGCCATGGATGCCGAGGACCAGCTGCGCCGGCTGGGGGCGGAGGCGGTCGATGTTGCCTCCAGCGTGCAGGCGGCGCTGCGGCTGCTGGAGCAGGCGCGGCCCGACATTGCGCTGCTCGACGTCAATCTGGGCCGGGAGAACAGCTTCCCGGTGGCCGATGCGCTGCTGGCGCGCGGCGTGCCCTTCGTCTTCGCCACCGGCTATGGCGAGGCGAACATGTTCCCCGAGCGCTTCCGCCAGCTGCCGGTGCTGAGCAAGCCCTACGCCCCGGCGGAGATGCGCCTGGCCCTGCTGCGCCGGCTGGGCGAGAGCTGAGGCGCGGCGCCCCTGCCCCGCGGCGGCGGCGGCGGCCCGGCGACCCCGGACCGGCGCTGACGGCAAGGCACGCTGGCGGCAAGGCGCTGGCGCTCAGGCCATGACGCTCAGGCGACGGCGGCCTGCGGCGCCTGCGGACCCTGCGGGAACAGGCGCTGCGCCTGCTCGGCCGGCATGGCGGCGCCGAACAGATAGCCCTGGCCGTGCTGGCAGCCCAGGGCGCGCAGCGCCTCGGCCTGGGCCAGGTGCTCCACCCCCTCGGCGGTGATGTGGATGCCGAGGCCATGGCCGAGGCCGAGCACCGATTTGACGATCTTCATCTGCCGCTCATCGCCCAGGCAGTCGCGGATGAAGCTGCGGTCGATCTTGATGGCGTCGAAGCTGAAGCGGGCGAGCTGCGACAGGCTGGCATAGCCGGTGCCGAAATCATCCAGCGCGACGCGGATGCCCTGGGCGCGCAGCGTCTCCAGGATGCGCTGGGCCAACGCCGCCTCGCGGATCAGCGCGCTCTCGGTGATCTCGATCTCCAGGCGCTGCGGCGTCAGCCCGGCCAGCGCCACCGCCTCGGCGATGCGCTGCGGCAGGCGCGGATCGGTCAGCTGCAGGGCGGAGAGGTTGACCGCCAGCCGCACCGGCTCGGGCCAGGCGGCGGCGTCGCGGCAGGCGCGCTGCAGCAGCTGCTCGGTCAGCCGGTGGATCAGCCCGGTGCGCTCGGCGGCGGCGATGAAGATGTCGGGCGGCACCGAGGTGCCATCGGCCTGGCGCCAGCGCGCCAGCGCCTCGAAGCCGACGATGCGGCCGGTGGCGAGGTCGACCTGCGGCTGGTAATGCGGGCGGATCGCCCCCGCCTCCACTGCCTCGCGCAGCGCCTGCTCCAGCTGGGCGCGCGCCGTCTGCCGCTCGCGCATCGCGCTCTCATACAGGCGCAGCGCGTTGCGGCTCTCCTGCTTGGCCTCCTGCAGCGCGGTGCCGGCGCAGCCCAGCGCCTCGCGCAGCGTCGCGCCATGCTGCGGCAGGGCGGCCAGGCCGATGCTGACGCCGACCTCCACCCGCTGGCCCTGCAGCCGGGCCGGGCGGGTCAGCACCCGCATCGCCCGCGTCCCCTGCTGCTGCAGCACCGGCAGGCTGACCCCCTCGCTCAGCAGCACGAACTCGTCGGCGCCGGTACGGCCGATCCAGGCCTGCGGAAAGGCCTCGCGCAGCCGCGTCGCCAGCTCGGCCAGCAGCGCGTCGCCCACCTCATGCCCATACAGGTCGTTGACGCTGCGGAAGCCGTCCAGATCGACATGCAGCACCCCGGCGGTGATCGGGTCGGGCTGCGCCAGACGCTCCTCCAGCCCGGCGCGGTTGGGCAGGCGGGTCAGCGGGTCGTGGCGGCTCAGCCAGCTGGCGTCATCCTCGGCGCGCAGCCGCTTCTGCCGCTCGCGCAGCAGGTCCTGCAGCCGGCGCAGCGCGTAGAGGATGCCACACCAGCCGGTGATCATCAGCGCCACCAGCAGCTCGTCGAGCTGCCATGCCTCATGCTCGTCCATGAAGCGGTGCAGCGCCTCATGCGCATCCAGCCAGATGGCCAGGATGGTCGCCAGCAGGGCGAGGCCGGCCACCCAGATTGCGTCCCGCACCGCCCGATGGCGCGACCATTCCATCGGCATTGTCCCTCCCGCCGCTCTCCGCCGATCCAGGACGACCGGGCGGAGAGGCGCGGCCGATCATGTCATCCTGCGCACCGTTGGTGAAAGCATTGTTAAGGCCGTGCCGGGGATGATAAGGCCGGGCCAGCGGCGGGGCGACAGGAACGGGGTGCTGTCACACCGCCCGGCCCGCCGCGCCGGGGCGCGCCCGGCGGCCGGAGCGGCACCCGGCCCCGGGGGAGGTCAGCCCTGGCCGAGGGCGCGCCAGCCAATGTCGCGGCGGCAGAAGCCGCCTGGCCATTCCACCGCATCCACCGCCGCATAGGCCGCGTCGCGCGCCGCCTGCAGCGTGGCGCCGGTGGCCGCGACCCCCAGCACCCGGCCGCCGGTGGCGACCAGATGGCCATGCTCGTCCCGCGCCGTGCCGGCATGGAAGATCTGCGTGCCGGGGACCTGCGCCGCGCGCTCCAGCCCCTCGATCACGCTGCCCTTGGCATAGGCGCCGGGATAGCCCTTCGCCGCCATCACCACCACCATCGCGGCCTCCTTCGACCAGCGCAGCGTGAAGCGGTCCAGCTCCCCGTCGCAGGCGGCCAGCAGGGCCGCCAGCAGGTCGGATTGCAGGCGCAGCATCAGCACCTGGCATTCCGGGTCGCCGAAGCGGACATTGTACTCGATCAGCCGCGGGCCGCTTTCGGTCAGCATCAGCCCGGCGAAGAGCACGCCGCGGAAGGGCGTTCCTCTCCGTGCCATCTCCTTCAGCGTCGGGCGGATGATGCGGTCCATCACCTCGGCCTCCAGCGCCGGGGTGAAGGCGGGGGGCGGGGAATAGGCGCCCATGCCGCCGGTGTTGGGGCCGGTATCGCCATCGCCGACCCGCTTGTGGTCCTGGGCGGCGGCCATCGGCAGCGCCGTCTCCCCGTCGCACAGGGCGAAGAAGGAAATTTCCTGCCCGATCAGGCATTCCTCGATCAGGATGCTGGCGCCGGCAGCGCCATGCACGCGGTCCTCCATGATCTCGGTGATGGCCTGCTCGGCCTCCTCGACGGTGGCCGCGACGACCACGCCCTTGCCGGCGGCCAGCCCGTCGGCCTTGACCACGATCGGCGCGCCCTTCTGGCGCACATAGGCGCGGGCGGCGGCGGCCTCGGTGAACTGCGCCCATTCGGCGCCCGGCACGCCGGCGGCGGTGGTGACCTCGCGGGTGAAGGCCTTGCTGCCCTCGAGCTGCGCCGCGGCGGCGGAGGGGCCGAAGCAGCGCAGCCCGGCGGCCGCGCAGGCATCGGCCAGGCCCAGCGTCAGCGGCGCCTCGGGCCCCGCCACCACCAGGTCCACCGCCTGCTCCTTCGCGAAGGCGACGAGCGCAGAAACATCCTCGGCGCCGATGGCGACGCAATCGGCGATGTCGGAAATGCCGGCATTGCCCGGCGCGACCCAGAGCTTGCTCAGCAGGCCGGAGCCGGACAGCGCCCAGGCCAGGGCATGCTCGCGGCCGCCGCCGCCCACCAGAAGAACCTTCATCGCGCGATCCCCTCTCGGCGCCGGGGCAGCGCCCCCGGGGGCGGCCTCCTGGCGAATGCGGGGCGCGCTAGCATGGGAGGGGGGATGGCGGAAGGGCTCGAACCTCCGTCCAGCCGGTCCAAGAGCCGGCCGCTCTACCGCTGAGCTACGCCATCCATGGGAAAAGGCCCCGGGGGAAAAGGCTTTGGCTCCCGCCCGGAAAAGACGCCGCGCTTGCGCAGCAGCAGGGCCAGGCCCGGCGCGCCGACATCGATGCCATGCACCAGCTCCGGCGTGGGCGTGAAGGGCACCGGGCCCTGCGGCCGCCGGGCCGCCACCCAGCCCGAGGCCAGCGGGTCCAGCCCGGCCGCGCGGCAGGCCTGCTCCACCGCGGCGCGCGGGCAGGCGCGCTCGCCGCGCAGCACCGCCCAGGGCGGCGGCAGGGCGCGCCAGACCTCGCCATCGGCATGCAGCCCGCCGCCCTCGGCGCGGTGCCAGGCGGCGACATCGGCGGCCATCAGCTTCATCACCTTGCCGGGGCAACATTCCTCCA
Source organism: Pseudoroseomonas cervicalis (assembly GCF_030818485.1). Lineage (NCBI taxonomy): Bacteria > Pseudomonadati > Pseudomonadota > Alphaproteobacteria > Acetobacterales > Roseomonadaceae > Roseomonas > Teichococcus cervicalis. The sequence goes on from NZ_JAUTAJ010000004.1 coordinate 1,972,737, forward strand.
GCAGCCCCTGCTGGCCGGTCGCCTCCAGCAGCGCCATCCAGGCGGCGCGGGCGGTGTTCCAGGCCTGGGCCAGCAGGTTCCAGCTCGAGGAATCATCGCCGCGCTGCACCACCATGGCGTCGAGGTCGAAGCGGCTGACGCCCCAGCAGGCGCGCAGATCGGCCGACAGCCCGGCCAGCGCCGCGGTCCAGGCGCCCAGCAGCTCGCCGAGCTCCGCCGCGCCGAGCCGCGCCAGCACCTCCGGCGCCGGATGGATGCGCGCCACCAGCCCCCAATCGGTCGCCGGATGCAGCGAGACCTGCTCCAGCAGCGCCGCCGCCACATCGTCATAGGCGCGCGGCTGGGCGCCGCTGGTGAACAGGCTCCGCAGGGAGCGCCGCGCCGCGTAATAGGCGATGAAGGCGGCGGCCGGCGGGCTGGCCAGGAAACGCGCCGCCGGCATGTCGGCCACCAGCCCGGCGCGGCCGAGCAGCCGCCAGCCGGCCATGCGGCGGGCCCGCTCATACTGCGCCAGATGTGCCTCGAACCGGGCCAGGAAGCGGAAGCGCTTGGTGTAGGCATGGGCGCCGAGATCGAGCCCGCGGGCGCGGCGTGCCCCGCGATCCAGCCGGTCGGCGCGGAAATCCCCCTGCCCCGGCGCCTTGCCGATGCCGGCCGAGAGCCGCGCGATGAATTCGGCGATGCGCGCCGGGTCGCGCTCCTCCGGCGCCAGGCGCGCCTCCTCCGGCCAGTCGGCGATCCAGGCGGCGAACAGGTCATGGGCCTTGGCGATCTGCCGGGCGGGCGCCACCGGCTGGTCCCAGCGATCGGGCAGGAAGCTGTGGCGCGGCCGGCTGGCCGCCACCGCCTCCAGCTGCGCGCGGAGCGCCGGGTCGGCCTGCACGAAGCCGAGGCCGAGCAGCCGCCCCGCCACCGTCTCCGGCATCGGGCGTTCCAGCAATCCCTGGCGCAGGGCTTCGAGCCGCTCGGCATCCGACATGAGACAAAGCTAGAGGACAGTGCCCCGCCGCCCAACCCCGCCCGGGCTCACAGCCGCGCCAGACCGGGCCGCTGGCGATCACAGGAGGCGGCGCGGCGCCGGCGAGGGCCCGTCCCCGGCCTCGCCAGCCCCGCCGGGGCGGCGTAGGATGCGCCGCGATGGAATTCGACGCCGACGCCCCGCCGCGCAGCAACACGCCGGAATTCACCGTCTCCGAGATCAGCGGCGCCATCAAGCGCACGCTGGAGGGGGAGTTCGGCCGGGTCCGGGTGCGCGGCGAGATCACCGAGCTGAAGGCCTACCCCTCCGGCCATATCTACCTGGCGCTGAAGGATGAGGGCGCGAAGATCCGCGGCATCATCTGGCGCTTCGCCGTGCCGCGCCTGTCGCTGAAGCCCGAGAACGGCATGGAGGTGATCGCCACCGGCAAGGTCTCCTCCTATGGCGAGCGCTCCGACTACCAGCTGATCATCGACCGCATCGAATTCGCCGGCGAAGGCGCGCTGCTGGCCCGCATCGAGCAGCTGAGAAAGAAGCTCGGCGCCGAGGGGCTGTTCGACGAGGCGCGCAAGCGCCCGCTGCCGCTGCTGCCGCGCCTGGTCGGCGTGGTGACCAGCGAGAAGGGCGCGGTGATCCAGGATATCCGCACCACCATCGCCCGCCGCTTCCCGCGCCCCATCCTGCTCTGGCCGGTGCCGGTGCAGGGCCAGGGCGCGGCGCAGCAGATCGCCGCCGCCATCGAGGGCTTTTCCCGCCTGCCGCCGGGCATCGAACGGCCGGATGTGCTGATCGTGGCGCGCGGCGGCGGCAGCCTGGAAGACCTGATGGCCTTCAACGATGAGGCGGTGCTGCGCGCGGCGGCTTCCTGCCCGATCCCGCTGATCTCGGCGGTCGGGCATGAGACGGACACGACGCTGATCGATTTCGTCTCCGACCGCCGCGCGCCCACGCCGACCGCAGCGGCGGAACTCGCGGTGCCGGCGCGGGCCGAGCTGCTGGCGGGCCTGGCCCACAGCGCGGCGCGGCTGCTGCAATGCGGCCAGGGCGCGCTGGACCGGGCGCGCTTACGCCTGTCGCGGCTGGAGGCGCGCCTGCCCGATCTGCCCGGCCTGGTCGGCGCCGCCCGCCAGCGGCTGGACGACCGGGCGGAGCGGCTGGCCATGGCGCCGCGCGCCCTGCTGGCCGCCAAGCGGGCGGCGCTGGATGCCATTGCGCCGCGCCTGCCGCATCCGCGCGAGAGCCTGGCCGGCCACCGCCACAGCCTGGCCCTGCTGCAGCAGCGCGGGGCGGCGGCGCTGCAGCGCCAGCTGGACCGCAGCCAGACCGCCCTGCATCGCCTGCCCGACCCGCGCGGCCGCCTGGAATCCCGCCTGCGCGAGGCCCGCGCCCGGCTGGAGGGTCTTTCCGGCCGGCTGGAGGGCGCCTCCTACCAGGGGGTGCTGGCGCGCGGCTTTGCCCTGGTGCGCGCCGAATCGGGCGAGCCCGTCACCAGCGCCGCCGGCATCGCGGCCGGGGCGCGCCTTTCCCTCACCTTCCAGGATGGCGCCCGCATGGTCACCGCCGACGACACCGCGCCCGGCCCCGCCGCGCCCCCCGCTGCCCCCGCGGCGCCACGCCGTCCGCGCCGCGCGGCGAAGCCCGCCGCGCCGGAGGCCACGCCGCCCGCGCCCGAGCAGGGCTCGCTGCTGTGAGCGCCGCCCTCACCCGCCGGATCGCGCTGCTCGGCCTGGCCGGGCTGCTGCCGGCCTGCGCCAGCGCCGAGGCGCAGCGCGGCCCCGCCACCGCCGCCGGCGCGCCGCTGCTGGAGCTGCCGCCCACCCCGCCCGCCCAGGGCGGGCTGGTGCTGGGCCGCACCGCGCCGGGGGCGCGCGTCACGCTCGACGGACGCGCCGTCTCGGTGGCGCCCGATGGCCGCTTCGCCATCGGCTTCGGGCGCGAGGCGGGGCCGGGCGCCACCCTGAGCGCCACCGCCCCGGATGGGCGGCGGGAGAGCCGCGCGCTCAGCGTGACGAAGCGCGAATGGGACATCCAGCGCATCAACGGCCTGCCGCCGGCGATGGTCAGCCCGGACCAGCGGCAGCTCGCCCGCATCCAGGCCGAGCGCGCCCGCATCGCCGAGATCCGCAAGCTGGACAGCGACCTGACCTATTTCGCCGAGGGCTTCGACTGGCCGGCGCGCGGCCGCATCAGCGGCGTCTTCGGCAGCCAGCGCATCCTGAATGGCGAGGCGCGGGCGCCGCATCTCGGCCTCGACATCGCCGCCCCCACCGGCACGCCCTGCCACGCCATGGGCGGCGGGCGGGTGGTGCTGGCCGATGATCTCTATTTCACCGGCAACACCGTGCTGCTCGATCACGGGCATGGGGTGGTCAGCCTCTACGCGCATCTCTCGGCGATCGATGTGCGGCCGGGCGAGATGCTGGCAAAGGGCCAGCGCCTGGGGGCGATCGGCGCTACCGGGCGGGTGACGGGGCCGCATCTGCATCTGGGGCTGAACTGGCTGGCCACGGCGCTGGACCCGCAGCCCTTGCTGCCGGGTTGAGCGCGGCAAGTTTTCTTTCAACCTGACATCAAAAAAACGCGGCTCCTTCATCGTCGCGTAAGCATCGGGGCGGCATTGGGGCGCGCATGACGATGCTCCTTGCCCCCCGCCGCCGCCCCGCCCTGTCGCCCGAGACGCTGCGCGATGCGGGGGCCATCGAATCGCCGCTGGTCGCGCTGTTCGAAACCGCGCCCTCGGCCGAGGCGGCGCTGCGCAGCGCCGGCGCCGTGGCGCTGCGGCATGAGGGCGACGGGGTGGTGCTGCTGGCGCCGCTGCCCGGGCTGCGGGAGCGGCTCTACGCCGCCGGCGCCATGCTGGTGGTGGGCGGCTGAGGCCGGCCGCCGCCCGCGGGCGGCGGCATGCCGACGCGCCGCGCCGCGCTCAGCCGCCGCGCTGCGCCGCCGGGCCGCGCAGCAGCTCGCGCAGCGCCGGGATCACCAGGCCGAGCACCGAGACATGCTCGGTCTGCAGCTTCGCCTCCAGCAGCGTGCCGGCGGTGATCTGCGCATTGGGCCCGGCCGAGGTGGTCCAGCGGAAGCCCGAGGCGGTGGCCGCATCGCGCTCCAGCTCCACCATCATCAGGAAGGGCGGGCCCTCGGCGGTCAGCTTCCGCACCAGCTCGTCATTGCGCAGCATGTGGCGCAGCTGCTCCGGGCTCGCCGCCACGTCGGAGGTGCGCACCACCCGGCCGCGAATGGCGCCGAACACGTCGCGCCGTACCGAGCTGGGCTCGACCAGCGCCGTCATGCCGGGCTGGATCTTCTTGCCGTCGCGGGCGGGGACAAACACCGCCGCCACCAGCCGGGTGCCGCCGGGGCGGAACTCGGAAAAGCTCTCATCCACCGGCAGCAGGCTGACCAGCGGCGTGTCGAAGCGGATCAAATCGCCGGGGAAGACCTTCAGCTCGGAGACGATGCCGTGCTCGGTGCTGCGCACCCAGGTCTCGTTGGTGATGCGGTCGCGCAGCCGGTCGATCTGCCGCTCCGCCTGGGCCCTGCGGGTCTGCAGCGCCTGCAGCTCGCGCTCATGCTGGGCCTGCTTCTCATGGCTGTCGAAGGTGAAGCCGAGCAGCCGGCCCTGCTCGGTGGCGATGCGCTCCAGCACCTGGGCCAGCTCGGCGCGCACCTGCAGGTAGCGCTCGAAGGTGGTGTGGCCGCTGCGGCGCAGGCTCTCCATGCCGTCGGAGAGCTGGTTCAGCAGCGCGCGCCGGTCCTCCAGCAGGCGCAGGGTCTCGCGCGTCGTCGCCTCCTGCTGGCGGCGCAGGCTGTCGGACATCTCCAGCGTCTCGGCCTGCAGGGCGCGCACCCGCTCCTCCTCGCGGCGGATCAGCTCCAGCTCGCTCTCGGCCAGCTTCAGCTCGCTCTGCAGCGCCGGCTGCACCACGCGGGCCACCGGCTGGCCGGGCGCCACGCGCTGCCCGACATCGACCATCATCTCGACGATGCGGCCGTCATGATCGGCGGTGACGGTGAATTCCAGCACGCCCTTGGAGCTGAGCACGACGCCGGTGCCGCCCACCTGCAGCGGCACCTGCACGGCGATGGCGGCGACCACCGTCGCGGCCAGCGCCGCCAGCAGCAGCAGCAGCGCCGCCAGATGGCCGGGCCCCACCAGGCGCAGCCCGCTGGCCAGCTCCTCGGGCCGGCGCAGCCGGGCCTCGGCCTCGGGGCGGAACAGGGTCGGGCTGCTGCTGCTCATGGCGGGGCTGCCTGCGGCGGGGGGGAAAGGACATCGCGCGGCGGGCCATTGGCGACCAGCGCGCCGCCCTCCAGCATCAGCACACGATCGGTCTCGGCCCACAGGGCCGGGCGGTGGGCGACGATGATGCGGGTCAGCTTCAGCCCGTGCAGCGTCGCCATCACCCGCTTCTGCGCCGCGCCGTCCAGCGCGCTCATCGCCTCGTCCAGGATCAGCACGGCGGGCGATTGCGCCAGCGCGCGGGCGATCAGGATGCGCTGCACCTGGCTCTGCGAGAAGCCGGCCCCGGCCTCGGTCACGGGCGTGCGCAGCCCCATGGGCAGCGCCTTCAGCTCATCGGCGATGCCGGCCTGCGCGGCGACATGCCAGGCCTCCTCCTCGCCGATGGCGGCGGCGCCGCGGATATTCTCGAAAATGCTGCCCGGGAACAGCCGGCTGTTCTGCAGCACCAGGCCGAGCCGGCGGGTCAGCTGCCGCCGGCCGATGCCGGCCAGATCATGGCCATCCAGCAGCAGCCGCCCCGATTGCGGCGCCTGCAGCCCGGCCAGCAGGCTGAGCAGCGTCGACTTGCCGCTGCCCGAGGGGCCGGCCAGCGCCACGAACTCGCCATCGGCGATGGCGAAGCTGACCTGGTCCAGCGCGCGGCGGGTGCCGTAGAAGAAGCTGACGCCCGCGGCCTCGATGCGGCCCGAGAGCTTCGGCACCGGCGGGCCGGATTGCAGCGGCTCCACCGTGAAGTCGAGCAGCGGGCGGGCCAGCTTGGCCATGGGCAGCAGGCGGATCAGCCCGGCCGTCGCCTGGGCCAGGCCGCGCCCGGCGCGGATCAGCCGGCCCAGCGCCATGACGAAGGCCACCGCCGCGCCGGCGCTGAGGCCGGAGGCGGCGCCGGCATAGGCGAGGGCCGCGAAGCAGGCGGCCAGCAGCAGCGCCTCCCACAGCGGCTCCGCCACCGGCAGGGCGTTGCCGATGCGCGCCGAGCGCATCAGCCGCGACTGGAAGGCGAGGAAATTCTCGCTCCACTGGGTGAAGGCGCGCCGCTCCAGCCGGTTGCCGCGCAGCATCGGCATCAGCCGGATCAGGTCGTGCACGAAGGCGAGGACGATGACGTCCATCCGCTCGCCCTCATAGATCGCCTTGAACTGCAGCCAGCCGACCAAAGCGGTCAGCAGCACCAGCAGCGCCACCATGCCGATGGCGATCAGCCCGGCCTGGGGCGAGATGGCGGCGACCAGCGCGGCGGCGGCCAGACCCTGGAACAGCGCCAGCAGCCCGGCGCTGGCGCCGCTGATGACGGCGCGGCGCAGCTTCTCCACCGTCTCCATCTCGGTGGCCAGGATCAGGCTGGTGTTGCCGCGCAGATCGGCCGGCTGCAGCCGCAGCAGCCGGTCCACCATGGCGGCGTGCAGGGTGAGGCCGGCGCGGCCCTGGGCGCGCAGCTCGGCCAGCTTGCCGATGGCGTGGAAGCCGGTCTCGGCCAGCAGCGCCACCAGCAGCGCCACCAGCAGCTGCGCCAGGAAGGCGGTGTCGGCGGTGTGGACCGCGATATTGGTGATCTGCTGCGAGGCGAGCGGCGGCAGCATGGCCAGCAGCGCCGCCGCCAGGCCGCAGGCGGCGACCAGCAGCAGGTCGGCGGTGGCCGCCTGCAGCCCGAAGCCGAGCAGGTCGCGATAGCGCAGCCTGCCCTGCGGCAGGGTGCGGCAGAAGGCGAACAGCTCCGGCTGCAGCGCGCCCAGCAGGCCCGCATCCAGCCGGCGCGGGCGCTCCAGCCGGCTGCCCGGCACCACCAGATGCCCGCCGAGCGGGCGCGGCCGCAGCAGCAGCGGCGTGGCCTCCCCCTCCGCCGCGGCGGTGAAGGCCAGCAGCGGCCCCTCCCCGTCCAGCGTGGCGCCGGGCTCGCGCTGGAAGCGGCGCAGCCGCAGCCCATGCGCCGCGGCGAAGCGTTCCAGAAATTCGGCCACCGGCTCCTCCGGCAGGCGCGGCACCGGCACCGGCTTGGCGCCGGCCAGCCGGGCCAGCCCCGCCGCCGCCAGGGAGAGCGCATCGCCGGCCTCGGCGCCCGCGCGGTGGAAGCGCCCGCGCAGCAGCGCGCCATAGCCGGCCAGCGTGGCGCGGAAGCCCTCCTCCTGCGCCACCGGCGACGTGGCGGGCGGGGCGTCGAGCGCGCCGGCGATGGCGCGCAGCAGCTGGTCGCTGCGCTCGGCCATGCTGTCCTGGGGCGCGGCCGGCGGCAGGCCGAGGCCGGCGGCCAGCCGCGCCAGCCCCTCCAGCCAGGCCTGCGCCGCCGCGGGATCGAGCCCCGGCAGCAGGGTCAGGGCGCGGCGGGCGCGCAGATGCAGCTCGAGCCCGGGCGGCGCCGGCAGCAGCTGGCTGCCCGGCTCCAGCACCAGCACCAGGCGCAGCCTGCCATCCTCGCCGCGCAGCAGCAGATCGGCCGGGCCGCCCTGCAGACGCAGCGGGCCCAGCCCGGCCAGCGCCAGGCCCTGCCGCGCCGCCAGCGCCGGCGGGCCGGCGGGGCTCCCGGGCGGGGGGGCTATGCGCGCGCTCATGCCGGGGCGCGCGGCGGCGCGGCGGCCGCCTCCGCCGCCTGATAGGCGGCCTCGACATCGAAGGGCAGCAGCCCCTGCTTCTGCAGGAAGAACGCCCGGTCGAGATGGCGGATGGCGCTGGCCCGGTTGGTCAGCAGCACCAGGGTGATGCCGCGGCGGCGCAGATTCTGCAGCAGCCGCGCCTCCACCGCCTCGTCCAGCTGGCTGGTGGCATCGTCCAGCACCAGCAGGCGCGGCGCCTCGACCAGAGCGCGGGCGATGGCCAGGCGCTGCCGCTCGCCACCGCTGAGGCCGCTGCCACCCTCCCCCAGCAGCCCGTCCAGCCCGCCGGGCCGGCCCTCGACCACCGCGGCCAGCTCGGCATCGGCCAGCGCCCGGGCGATGGCGGCGGCGGGGGCGCCCGGATTCCAGCTGGTCAGCGCGTTGCGCAGCGAGCCGGCGGGGAAGAAGGGGCTCTGCTCGACATAGCCGATGCCATTCGCCCCGGCCTGCCAGGCCGGGCCGCCGGGGCCCGCCACCTCGAACAGCAGCCGGCCCTCGCGCGGCGGCAGCAGCCCGGCCAGCAGCGCGGCCAGGGTGGTCTTGCCGCTGGCGGCGCCGCCCATGATGCCGACCGCCTCGCCCGGCGCCAGCCGCAGCTGCAGCCCGGCGAAGAGCGGCGCGGCATTCGGATGCGCATAGCCCACCCCCTGCAGCCACAGCCCGCCGGTGGCGGGCGGCGGCTCGGCCTCGGGGGCCGGCGCGGCGGGCGCGTCCAGCACATCGCCCAGCCGGCCCAGCGCGGCATTGGCCTGGCCGAGCGCCGTGCCGATGCCGGTGAAGGCGCCGAGCGCCGCCGAGAACAGCCCGGCCAGCGCCAGGAACCCCACCAGCGTGCCCACCGTCAGCTCGGTCTCCATGACCAGCAGCGCGCCGGCGCCGAGCACCGCCAGCGTCATGACGCGGCTGCTGGCATAGGGCAGCATGGAGAGCAGCTGCAGCGTGCGGCCGCTGCGCTGCTCGGCATTCATCAGCCGGATCTCGGCCTCGACCATGCGGTTGAACAGCACCGTCTCGCCGCCGCCGGCGCGCGCCTGCTCCAGCAGCGCGGCCCCCTGCACCGCGGCCGCATGCGCCTGGCCGGAGATCATCTGCAGCTGCCCCGCCTCCTCCCGCACCCGGCGCGACAGGGCGCGCAGCAGCAGCAGCTCGGCCAGGGCCAGCGCCACCACCAGCGCGGTCAGCAGCGGCTCGTAGAGCAGCATGATGGCGGCATAGCCCAGCATGGCCAGGCCATTGACCAGCAGCTGCACCACCGGCCCCGACACCGCCTGGGCCAGCTGGGCTGCGAATTGCGTGCGGGTCGAGATCTCGACGGCGCTGCGGCGGGTGAAGAAATCCTGCGGCAGGGCGAAGAGCCGCCAGACGAAGCGGGCCGAGACCACGGCATTCACCTTGGTGCGCAGCAGCAGCAGGCTGCGCTGATAGGCGGCGCTCAGCAGCGCGTTGAAGGCGCCGAGCGCCACCAGCGCGCCGAGCAGCGGCAGCAGCCAATCGGCATGGCCCTGCACCAGGTAATCGTCGACGAAGATCTGGATCAGCCCGGGCAGCAGCGCGCCGAGGAAGACCAGCATCAGGCTGGTCAGCACGATGGCGGCGAAGGCGGCGGCGGACCCCTCCAGCTGCGGCAGCAGCCGGCGCAGCACCGGACGCGGCGCGGCGGTGCGGCGGAACCCGGGCCCGGGCGCGAAGCTCAGCGTGATGCCGGTGAAGGCGCTGCCGAATTCCTCCGCCCCCACCCGCCTGCGGCCATGCGCCGGGTCGTTGATGACGTAGCCGCCGCCGCGCACCGCCTCCAGCACGACGAAATGGTCGAAATTCCAGAACAGGATCTGCGGCAGGGGCAGGCTGGCCAGCGCCTCAGGGTCGCGGCGATAGGCCTCGGCGGTCAGGCCGCGGGCGCGGGCGGCGGCCAGCAGATCGGCGGCCGAGGTGCCATCGCGCGAGACGCCGCAGCTGTCGCGCAGGCTGTCCAGGCTCTCCCACCGGCCATGCGCGGCCAGCACCATGGCCAGGCAGGCGGCGCCGCATTCGGCGGCCTCCATCTGCAGGATGGTCGGCACGCGGCGGCGCCCGGCCAGGCGCCTCATCGGCGGGACCGGCCGGCCGGCCGCGCCGCCGCCTCAGCGTCGGTGGCCGCCATGGCCGTGGGCGAGGCCGGCGGCACGCGCCCTCAGTGCCGCGGCCCGGCGGGAGGCTCGGCGCCGCCGATGGCGAGCTGGCTGCGCAGCATGTCGAACCCCGCCGCCACCTGCTCCTCCGTGGCGCGGCCGGCCATCGCCGCCTGTTCCACCGCGCCGCAGGCGGCCATCAGCACCGTGTCCGGATAGGCGGGCGGCTTGTCGCCGCGGCGCTCGGCCAGCTGCTTCTCCAGGTCGATCACGGTGAGGAAGGCGGTGATGCGGTTCTTGCCCTCGTTCAGCGCATTCTCGAAATAGCTCACCGTCAGGCGGCGGCGCGCCTGCAGATAGGCGTCCTGGATGGCCTGCTCGGGCGGGGTGCCGTCCACCACGGCCTGCACCAGGGGCTCCTTGGCCAGCACGTTCAGCCAGCCGGCCTGGGATTCGGACCAGCCTTCCAGCCGGGCGCGCGCCAGGATCTGCTCGCGCGACAGCGCATCCAGCTTGCGCAGCGCCTCGGCCATGCGCGCTTCCTTCGCCGTGTCGCCCTGCGGTCCTTCGGTCGGGTCGGTCATCGCTCAGCTCTCTCGTTCTTGCGGCGGTGCGGGCGGATCAGCTGAAGAAGCCGGTGATGGCCGACCAGGCATAGATGCCGACGGCCGCGGGCAGCAGGACCGGGTTCTCCTCGAGAACGTGGTTCGCCTTCTCGATGTTCTGGGCGGCCTTCTCGTAGCTGCCCTTGATCTCGATGTCGTAGGTGCCGCCGATGCCGAGATAGCCGCCGATGCCGAGCTTGATGTCCACCTCGCCATCCTTGATCGTGACATCGGGCTCGAACTTCACGCCGATGGCGCCGGCCTTGAAATGCCCGGTGGCGCTGGCGCCGTGCCCGTCATCGGTGAAGCCGCCGGCCGAGACATCGGCGCCGACGCCGAGGCTGGCCTCCGCCCCGCCGCCGATCTTGGCCTTCACCACCCCCTTGGTCGGGTCGAAGGTGACCTCCGCCTCGGCATGGGCGGAGGCGCGGGCCTCGGCGAAGACGGTGGCGCTGACGGTGGTGGTGACATCGCCCACCTTCACATCCACCGCGCCGGTGGCCGAGACGCTGATCTCGGCCTTCGCCTCGACCTTGGCGACCAGCCCGTCATAGCCGAGATGGAAACCCGCCTCCGCCCCCACCGAGCCCTGCGCGGCGACGGTGACCGAGCCGGTCACCTCGGCATCGCCGATGCCGACCGAGGCGGAGGCCCCGGCCTCGGCATGCGCCTCCGCCTTGGCCGAGGCCTCGGCATAGATGCCGGCGGCATTGACGCTGAAGCTCGCCTCGCCGCCGGCGCTCGCCTCGGCATAGGTCTTGGTGGCGGTGCCGGAGATCAGCTTGCCATCGGCGTCGCGCGCCTCGGTGATGACGTGCTCGCCCGCCTCGGCCTTGACCGCGTGGATGATGCGGCCGCCGCTGCCGAGCTCCGAGCTCCAGCTCTCGCTGCCGCTGGTCTCGGTGGTCTGCGCCAGGCTGTGCTGGGTGCGCACCTTGCCATCCTCGAGCTTCACCGGGTCGGCATCGGTGACGCCGCCGGAGGTGACGCGCTCATGGATGGTGTTGCTGTAATTGTCATGCGCCTTGGCATCGGCGCGCGCCGCCTCGTTCAGCCCTTCCGAGACCGCCTTGTTCAGGAAGCTGGTGGTGCCGCGGCGCAGCTCATCCGCGCGTTCCTGGGCGTGCTCGGCCTCGGCCGCCTTCTGCGCGGCGGATTGCGCGGCGGCGTCGACCCGGTTGGCCAGCTCCGCCTCGGCATGCCCGAGCTTCTCCTGCGCGGCGTCGATGCGCTGCTGGCCCTGCTGCGCGACGCTGTCCTTGTGCTCGTCGACGCGGTCCTGGATCGCCTCCAGATGGCGGATGCTGGCGGCGTGGTTGGCCACCGCGTCGTCATGCGCCGCCTGGCGCGCCTTGATGGCGGCCTCGTCGCCCAGCCCCTTGGCCTGCTGCAGCAGCGCATGGGTGGTCGCCGCGGTCTCGGCGGTGGTGTTGTGCAGCGCCTGCGCCTCGCGCAGCAGATGGTCGGCCGGGGCGTTGGCCTCGGCGCGCTCCTTGATCACCGATTGCTGCACTTGGCCCAGATGCTCATGCGCGCCGCTGACCTCCTGGCCGGCGGCATGGATCCCCTGCACCGTGGCCGCGTCATGCGAGCCCTCGGGCCGGTATTCGCCGCCCTGGCCGAGCGCGGCGGGGTCGGGGCCGATGCGCGTGGCGCTCTCGGCCTTGCGCTCCCACTCCCAGAGATGGCGGCCGGCCTCCAGGCCATCGCCCTTGATGTCGCGGAATTCCTGGATGCGCGGATC